>JACOUQ010000004.1 GCA_016177775.1 Geobacter sp. | reverse complement strand
GGACCTCAAAAAATCGTGGGCTCGTTTTCTATCGCCTTATGGAACAGGCCATGGCGACCAAGCCGGTCACATTATCTGATGTAACTTGCGGATATAATTGGAACCATTCGGCAGGAGGAGCTAACTAGCTACCCCCTTTATCAGAAAATATGCTTCCTAAAAGATGCTTCAATTGTGTTATAGTACATTCGGGGCAAGAATCAAGGCTGCACACCCATTCTTGTCGGAATTTTTCGGCCAACCCGCTGTTTGCGGGCCGCTTTGAGGTTATTGAGTATCATGAACGATTTGCACCCCCCTGATGACAACCCTTGCGAACAGATTGCAACCATCCTCGACAGTGTAGCCGATGGGGTCTTTACCGTAGACGCCGAGATGCGGATCACCTCATTCAACCGCGCGGCAGAGGAGATCACCGGCTTTTCCCGGGAGGAGGCCATCGGCCGCTTCTGTTACGAGGTCCTACGGGCCGGTGTCTGCTTCTCCCTCTGCCCCCTGCGCGAGGCGCTGGAATCCGGGGAGGCGGTGGTCAACCGCGAAGTCGACATCATGGACAAGAATAGCCGCAAGGTCCCCATATCGGTCAGCGCTTCGGTCCTGCGCAATAGTCAGGGCCATTCCATCGGGGGGGTCGAGACTTTTCGCGATCTATCCCTCATTTACGTCCTGAAACGCGAGATCAAGGAAAAATACACCTTCCGCGATCTGGTGAGCCGCAATCCGCAGATGCGGCGGCTGTTCGACGTTCTGCCCGACATCGCCTCCAGCGACGCCACGGTGCTTTTGAACGGCGAAAGCGGTACCGGCAAGGAGCTGTTCGCCAAGGCGATCCATGATCTGAGCGCCAGAAGTGGCGGCCCCTTGGTGGTGATCAACTGTGGGGCTTTGCCTGAACACCTTCTTGAGGCCGAGATCTTCGGGGCAAAGCGGGGAGCTTACACCGGGGCGGTTGAGAACCGCCCCGGCAGGCTGGAGCAGGCCCAGGGGGGGACCCTCTTTCTCGACGAGATCGGGGATCTGCCCCTGCCCTTGCAGGTAAAACTTTTGCGCGTGCTGGAGAACAAGGAGTACCAGCCCTTGGGCGCCCGGCATCCGCAGAAGGCCGACGTGCGGTTCATAGCAGCGACCCACCGCGACCTGGATGCCATGGTGGCGGAAGGCTCTTTCCGCCGCGACCTCTTCTTCCGGCTCAACGTGGTGACCTTGAAGATTCCGCCCCTTCGTGAGCGACCCGAGGATATTCCATTGTTGATCGACATGGCGCTGGAGCGGTTCAATCTGCGCTACGGCAAGAAGATCAGGGGATTCTCCTCGGAGGCGCTCCAACTATTGCTCGGCCACAGCTACTCGGGCAACGTGCGGGAGCTGTTGAACATCGTGGAACAGACCGTGATCCTCTGCCGCAACGGCGAGATCGAGGTGGAGCACCTCCCTGGGGGGTTGTTGCAGAGCGTCGACAATGGTGGTGCAGCTGCAACAACGGGGCAACCTTCGCGGGAAAAACTGGCCGAGCTCATCGCCCGTCACAACGGCAGCCGCTCCCAGGTGGCGCGCGAGCTGGGGGTCGACCGGACTACACTCTGGAGGTGGATGAAACGCCTCGACCTCACCCCTTCCTGACATACGTTGCAAGCGTTGCAACGCCCGAACATCTGCAACAAATATCTGCAACACCCATGCATCCGCTCTCTGCAATACCGCGCAAAGCCCACATCTCCATAGCCTCACCATTATCTTGATCCAAGATAATTATAATCATTTAATCTAATCAACGTCACATCACTTGTTGCACTGCAACATCCTCTTGTGCCCATATCCCACCGTCCTGCCACCACACCCCACAGCATAACACATCGATATTATTACAACTTTCAATACATGTTGCAGCAGTATTGCATATTGGGCACAACCCTTGGAATAGACAGAGCATGAATACGAACCATGAGCAAAACATCAGAACATGCATAGCGATTCCTTATTACGGTTCCCTCTGCCTCCCACCTTCAGGACTGGAGCGGATCTACTTCGTAGCCGACATCGACCCGAGATCAAAGTCGGTTGACAGCATGAAACTGAGAGTCTGGAACCCCAGGAAAGAACCTGACATCTCACGCTGGCTCAAAGAGCAAGGGGTGGCCGGTGTAATCTGCAACGACAACACGACCCCGTCCCACGTTGCGCTCGACTCCGAGGGGATATGGGTAATTTTTCAACAAGAAGGAGAGGCCGCCGACCTCGCGGAGCGCTGGGCTCGAGGCGAGATCCTACGGACCGGCGTGTACGGATGCGGTCAACCCAAAGTTCAAGGCACGGTTGCAACGCTACAGTTCCCGGAATTGAGCGGAAGAAACGGATTATGAAGCAGTCAGTCAATACCATTAAACCGGAGGAGAGGAAGAAATCATGAGTAACGGAACCAGCACATCAAGCATTTCCCTTAATGCCATCGAGAGCGCGATTGTAGGCCGCCTGAAAGCGGCCGGCATCGGCTTCTACGCTCTACTGGCCATATTTGGCCTACTTGCGGTCCTTGCAACCGCTGCCGGAATCCATGCAATGATCGCCGGCCATGAACACTACTATAATGTTACCAGGGAAATCTCGTGGGGGGTTCTGATCTCCACCTACGTCTTCTTTGTGGTGACCTCCACCGGATTATGCCTCGTTTCCTCCATCGGTCACGTGTTCGGGGTTCAGGATTTCATGCCGATTGCTAAACGGTCGGTGTTTCTGTCCATCGCCACCATCCTCTCCGGCTTCTTCGTGATCGCCTTCGAGATCAAGATACCCTGGCGCATGGCCATCTATAACGTGATCTCTCCCAACCTCACTTCCAACATCTGGTGGATGGGGACACTATACGGCATCTATCTCGCCTTCATGTTCGCCGAGTTTGTTTTCCTTAACCTCAACTGGCACAAACCGGCAGTTGCCTGCGGATTCAGCGGCTCAGTGGCCGGGATCGCCGCCCACAGCAACCTGGGCGCGGTGTTCGGGCTTCTCATGGGTCGCGAGTTCTGGCACGGTCCCTACATGCCGATATACTTTATCGCTTCCGCTATGATGACCGGCTGTTCCGTCATACTCCTCTTTCACATAATCGGCTACAAGATCAACGGCGAGAAAATGAAACCCGACATGCAGCGCGCTCTCGAGGTCACGAGCAAAATCGGGATTCTTCTGATCTGCGTCATACTCTTTTTCACGACATGGAAAATGATCTCCGGCCTGGCCGGCCATCCTGCCGGAAAGTACGAAGCTGTCATGGCTCTCATCAAGGGGGAGTATGCTCTCAATTTCTGGCTGTTTGAAATAGGAATGGGGATGGTGTTCCCGCTGATTCTTTTCTACCTTTCCAGGGGGCGCAACCTGAACATGATGCTTATTGGTGCGGTCTCCATGATCGTCGGGATCTTCGTCATGCGTTATGACCTGGTCATAGTCGGCCAGATTGTGCCGGTGTTCCATGAGCTGGGCGTGAACGAATACAAGCACAATCTCAGCTACTTCCCGTCGCTGTACGAATGGGTCATCACCCTCGGGGGATTCGGCATCACAGCCTTCCTCTTCCTGCTGGGCGAAAAACTCTTCGACGGGCACAAGGTGGAAGAGCACTGAGCGCTGCGTATCTCTTGACAAATCACAATACAGACAGGGGAAATTGACATGTTCAAAAAGATAGATTTCGACAAACTGAAGAACGAAGGGCTTGAAAATGTGCCCATGAAGGAACGGCGCGATTTCCTGAAGATGGGGCTGGCATTGACCGGCATATTCGCCGGCGGCACCATCTTCTCCGCCGTATCCAGCTTCGACCGGGTATTCGCATCCACCGAGGAGTTTAAGGAGAAATACCCCTACAAACCTCATTACGCCATGGTCATCTACCAGAACCGGTGTATCGACTGCGAACGTTGCATCGAGGCGTGCGCCGAAACCAACAAAGTGCCAGAAGGGGGATACCGCACCCGGATCCTGGAGCATGACGCACCTGACGCCATCGGCCAGCAGCGGGAATTCATCCCAGTCCTCTGCAACCAGTGCAACATCCCCCAGTGCACCCGGGTCTGTCCCACCAAGGCGACCTATAAGAACCCGACAAACGGCATCGTGATGATGAACATCACCAAATGCATCGGCTGCCTTACCTGCCAGCAGGCATGCCCCTACAACGCGCGCTACTTCAACGAGGAAAAGAAGGCCGTGGACAAGTGCAACTTCTGTTTCGACACCAGGTTGTCGAAAGGGGAGTCCCTTACCGGCTGCGCAGCGGCCTGTCCGGCAGGGTGCCGCAATTTCGGCGACCTCTCCGACCCATCGAGCATGGTGTACCGTACCGTTCACCAGATCGAAAAGACCGTCTGGGTAATGCGCCCCGAAGCCGGGACAAAGCCCAACGTCTTTTATACCAGGGGCTGAGAGAAACCCCGCAAACCGTGTTCGACCTAATTACTTATAAACGAGGTGCAAGATGAAGAATTATATTATCAATCCCATGACCGCCGCCATACTGGCCCTTTCCCTCCTTCTCGCCGGGGCGGCCGTCGGTCAGGAGCATGGCGGGGACATTGTCTACAGCAAGCCGCTCAAATCGGTCACCTTCTCCCACAAGGTCCACGTAGAGGATAAAGGTCTTATCTGCGACATGTGCCACGCCCGCACCTTTGAAATGAAGGCCCTGAGCGCCCAGGAAAATGGCGACTTCAAGATGCAGGCGTTGTATGACGGCAAATATTGCGGGGCCTGCCACAACGGCACTATGGCCTTCGCCTCCAACAGCCGCTGCGCCACCTGCCACACTGGCGTTAAGGGATACAAGACGCAGCCCGGCGAGCAGGCAGCGGCATCAGCCCACTGATACCGGACTCACGATCATAGTCAAGCACACAAAAGGGAACAAGGAGGAGAGCCATGGACACAATCAAATTCGGACTGATGCTGACAATCATCCCGTTTACAGCGATTTTTCTCTTCATCGCCATCTGGTGGGCACTGGTGGACATGTCCATCAGGGAGATCTCCAGGGCGAAGCGGGCTCTCTGGACCATCCTGGTGATCCTGTTCCCGCCGGTCGGGTCGATTCTTTATAATTTTCTGGTGAAGCAGCGCAATCTCATAAAGAACTATGACGTATCACTTGCGGGTCGTTAGATCCGCATCCTGACCGCGTCAACAAAGGCAGAGAGAGGAGATATATTATGGAAACCGTCAAATTCGGCCTCATGTTGTCAATTATCCCATTTACCGTCATTTTCCTGGTCATCACGATCTGGTGGGCTCTTGTCGACCTGTCCCTCAGAAAGATAGAGCGGGTCAGGAAAATCAGATGGGCATTGCTGATCCTCCTCCTTCCGCTTGTCGGCTCGTATCTGTATAACCTTCTCGTCCGCCAGCAGGATGCGGAGCAGCTGGCCTGACGTTACTTCCCCTTCATCGGACGCAATAAAAAAATCCGCTCTCATTCCGGGAGCGGATTTTTTTATCATTAACAACGCGTCAAGAGCAACTGTCACTGGCGCTCGGAAACGATTTTGGATATAATTCCCACCATGGAACAGCCGGAACAGCAGAGAGTCGACAAATTCGTATCGGGCCTTTCCCTTTACCTGCTGAGCGGCGGGGCGGCATTCGGTCTCGAAGTGCTAATCTATGTGGACAAGGGATGGCAGCAGGGAATCAACTGGTGGCTGCTGAAGCTTCCGCTCACCGGCATCTGGCTCATTGCGCCCTATGCGGCCCTGAGCGCCATTATCCTGAAGCGGTCCAACTCCCTCCGCCAGAAGGTGGTGCTGCTGTTCGGCTCGCTCGGCCTTACCGTCTTCGGCATAACCATCCTCTTCGAGGGGTTCTTTGTCCATCGCGACCCCCGCAGTTGGATCCTCTACGTCATGGTCCCGATTTACCAGTGGGTCGCCGCTGGCGGAGCAGCGGCGCTGCGATACGCCATCGGCAAACGCTAGCCGGCCGCAACTCGAACTCCCGAATTAAAACCTTACATGGTGCAGCAGATAGCCGGCGCGATGCACCATGTCCGTTGCTCCATGTTGTATGGCGATGTGCAGCGTCCGTCTCAACGCAGTTCCATAGTTGGCGAACGACGGTAACAACGATCCCACAGCCGTCCTGGCTTCTATTTCATGCCTTTTCATCCATCTCCAGAGAGTAGTCCGGTCCACCCCCAGTTCTCGGGCCACCTGGGAACGATTGCCGTTGTGGCGGGAGATGAGCTCGGCCAGCTTTTCCCGTGAAGGTTGCCCTGCTGTTGCAGGAGCACCACCATTGTCGATGCAGTGCAACATTCCAGCTGGAAGGTGCTCCACCTCGATCTCGCCGTTGCGACAGAGGATCACGGTCTGCTCCACGATATTCAACAGCTCCCGCACATTGCCAGAGTAGCTATGGCTGAGGAGCAGCTGCAGCGCCTCCGAGGAGAATCCCCTGATCTTCTTGCCGTAGCGCAGGTTGAACCGCTCCAGCGCCATGTCGATCAACAGCGGGATGTCTTCTGGCCGCTCCCGTAGCGGCGGTATCTTCAGTGTCACCACGTTGAGCCGGAAGAAGAGGTCGCGACGGAAAGAGCCTTCGGCCACCATGCCATCCAGGTCACGATGGGTTGCTGCGATGAACCGGACGTCTGCCTTCAGCGGCTGCCTGGCGCCCAGGGGCTGGTACTCCTTGTTCTCCAGCACGCGCAGAAGCTTCACTTGGAGCGGTAGAGGGAGGTCCCCTATCTCGTCCAGAAAGAGGGTCCCCCCCTGGGCCTGCTCCAGCCTGCCGGGACGGTTCTCCACGGCCCCGGTGTAGGCCCCCCGCCTGGCACCGAATATCTCCGACTCAAGGAGATTTTCAGGCAAGGCACCGCAGTTGATAACCACCAGGGGGCCGCCGCTTCTGGCACTGAGATCATGGATCGCCTTGGCGAACAGCTCCTTGCCGGTGCCGCTCTCCCCATTTAAAAGCACGGTGGCGTCGCTGGCGGCAATGTCGGGCAGAACGTCAAACAAACGCCGCATCTGCGGGTTGCGGCTCACCAGGTCGCGGAAGGTGTATTTTTCCTTGATCCCGCGCCGAATCGCCACCAGCAGCGACAAGTTGCGGAAGGTCTCGACCCCGCCGATGGCTCTGCCCTGGCTATCGCGCAGGACCGAAGCGCTAATAGAGATCGGGACCTTGTGGCTGCTTTTGTCCAGGATATCCACTTCCCGGTTGACCACTGCTTCCCCCGATTCCAGCGCCTCGCGCAGGGGGCAGAGGGAGAAGCAGTTGCCGGTGCGGAAAATCTCGTGGCAGTATCGGCCAAGCGCCTCCTGCCGGGAAAAGCCGGTGATCTCCTCTGCCGCCCGGTTGAACGAGGTGATCCGCATGTTCTTGTCGACGGTGAAGACACCGTCGGCCACGCTATCGAGAATAACCGATTGACTGTACAGTTCTTCGGCCCTTTCCATTTCCTGCCTCCCTCTTCATAGTACAAAGCTGGTTGTCTTGCCACACCGATGCGCAAAGGATTGCAACATTTTGCAACATTATTAATCGTTTCTTATCTTATTTGCAAGAAAATTAGTGTTTTTGTATTTTAGTATTTAATATTTTCCCGCTTCAAGTGTTGCAGCGTGCAACACAATCAGGTGATTTGCACCAAGTCCCGATCCGGTAAACAGCGGAATTCATTCGCGAAATAGCGACAATCTCGTGTATGACGTGTAGGGAATTGCTCTTGCTGCGGCTTGACTTTCCCGCTTCCATCTGTTAGCTTCACTACTGCGTAACAGCCGCTTTTCTGCAAGCATTTCCAGCCACGGATTTCATTCAGGAGCAATCTCAATATGCACAAGAAGCTTTTCATCCCCGGCCCTGTCGAGGTATCTCCGGAGGTCCTGCAAGCCATGGCGACCCCCATGGTAGGACACCGGATGCCGGAATATGCTGCGTTACATGCCCGCGTCAAGGGTAAGCTGAAAAAACTGCTTTTCACGGAAGGACGGGTTTTTCTCTCCACCTCCAGCGCCTTCGGCGTCATGGAGGGGGCGGTACGCAATCTGGTGAAAACCCGTTGCGCCAATTTCTGCAATGGCGCCTTTTCCGATAAGTGGCACGACGTAACCCTGCGCTGCGGCAAGGAGGCCGACGCTTTCAAGGTTGAATGGGGGAAGCCGATCACACCCACCCTGGTGGACGAGGCCCTCTCATCGTGCAAGTATGACGCCATTACCCTGATTCACAACGAGACCTCCACCGGTGTTTTGTCCCCTCTCCCCGAGATCGCAGAGGTCATGCGCAAATACCCGGATGTTACCTTCATCGTCGACACGGTGTCGTCCATGAGCGCGTTCAAGATCCCGGTTGACGAGCTCGGGATCGACTGCTGCATCTTTGGAGTCCAGAAAGCGTTCGCCCTCCCCCCGGGACTGGCGGTATTCACTGCCAGCGAAAAGGCCCTGGAAAAGTGCCGGACCGTGGAAGGGCGTGGTTACTATTTCGATTTCGAGGAGTTCGCGAAAAACGACGAAAAGGACAACACCCCTTCGACCCCTTCCATTTCCCACATCTATGCCCTGGACTGCCAGCTGGACAGGATGTTCGCCGAAGGGCTGGAAGCCA
The DNA here is from genome assembly GCA_016177775.1 of Geobacter sp. Taxonomy (GTDB): domain Bacteria; phylum Desulfobacterota; class Desulfuromonadia; order Geobacterales; family Geobacteraceae; genus JACOUQ01. The sequence continues at coordinate 281,503 of JACOUQ010000004.1, read as the reverse complement.
GGTGGGCGCGTCACGAGGAATTGGCAAATTTTGTCAGGAAATGGGTTAAGGACCGCGGCTTCGGTTTCTTCCCGGATGAGAGCTGCCGCTCGGTCACCCTGACCTGCGCCGCAAATACACGCAATATCGACCTGGCGCTCCTGAAGAAGGAGATGGGGACAAGGGGTTTTGCGTTTGACGATGGCTACGGCAAGATCAAGGGGAAGACATTCCGCATCCCCCATATGGGGGACATGCAGATGGCTGACCTGACGGAGTTCCTCGCTGCCATAGGAGAGATCCTTCCCTCGCTCTGACCGTGCATATTAGTCTGTTGCTGGTATAATATGGATATGTAATACGTTCTGGGGGTAAACATGAAGTGTCCGGCATGCGGAGATAGAAAAGCGGTGGAGATAGATCTCCATTCCGAGGGGTTCTCGGGAGAGGAGTTCCCCGTGAAGGAATGCGGCGCCTGCGGCGCTGTCTGGCGCGTCAAGCGGGTGGGGGACAAAACGGAAGTGGATTTCATCAAGAACGGGAAAAAAAGGAAAGCATGACAAAAGGCCCGGCAAGCGGGCCTTTTGTATAGCCGAACAGGGCACATTATACCGCCTCGAACATTTCCTTCCCCACGCCGCACACCGGACAGACCCAGCCATCGGGGAGGTCCTCGAAAGCCGTACCCGGCGCGATGCCGTTGTCCGGGTCTCCCTGGGCCGGATCGTAGACGTATTGACAGATCGTGCATACCCATTTCTGCATGGCTTCTTCTCCTTGCGTAAAGTTCGTTACTCCTTCCACGAGATACACTGCACCGGGCAGCCATCGATGGCCACCTGAATATCCGCCTCTCTTCCCCCCGCAGGGTCGTAAACTTCCGATTTCCCGTCCTCGCCAAAACGAAACACACCCGGGCAGGTTGACACACACAGCCCGCAACTGATGCAGGAATCCTTATCCACATAAGGCACTCTGGCCATTGGTCTTCCCTCCCGACGCATAATTGAATGGAAGTTTAGCATCAAGCCCTCCGATGTCAATCCTCCACATCTCCTCTGAAAGACCGCTTGAGCAGGCTTCACGTCTTTTTACTGGCACTTGATAATTTTTTGTGTTAATAAAAAACGGCGATCGGTTTCATGAATTCTACAATGCAGTAGTCATTCATAAGACAGAACTTGATGGGGGGAACGAAAGGGATGAGTTACGACGTACCGAAGAACGACAAGTTGCTCAAATGGGTAGAGGAAGTCGCTGCACTCTGTCAGCCTGATCGGATCCACTGGTGCGACGGTTCGCAGGAGGAGTACGACGAACTGTGCAGCCTGCTGGTCAAGAGCGGAACCTTCCGGAAGCTGAGCCCGGAGAAGCGCCCCAACAGCTACCTGGCCTGGTCGGACCCGAGCGACGTGGCGCGGGTTGAAGACCGGACCTTCATCTGCAGCCTCTCCAAGCAGGATGCCGGTCCCACCAACAACTGGGTCCAGCCGAAGGAGATGAAGGAGACCCTGACCCGGCTCTTCAAAGGGTGCATGAAGGGGCGCACCATGTACGTCATCCCTTTCAGCATGGGGCCGCTCGGCTCCCCCATTGCCAAGATCGGCGTCGAGATCTCCGACTCCCCTTATGTCGCGGTGAACATGCGGATCATGACCCGCATGGGTGCAAAGGTGCTGGAAGTGCTTGGCGATGGCGACTTCGTGCCATGCCTACATTCGGTAGGGGCACCCCTGGAGGCTGGACAGAAGGATGTCCCATGGCCTTGCAACAAGGAGAAGTACATCGTCCACTTCCCCGAAGAGCGCGCCATCTGGTCTTTCGGCAGCGGTTATGGCGGCAACGCCCTCCTCGGCAAGAAGTGCCTGGCACTGCGGATCGCTTCCAAGCAGGGTAAGGACGAAGGATGGCTGGCCGAGCACATGCTGATCCTTGGCGTCGAGTCGCCACAGGGTGACAAGACCTACGTCGGTGCGGCCTTCCCCAGCGCCTGCGGCAAGACCAATTTTGCCATGCTGATCCCGCCCAAACCGCTGCAAGACAAGGGGTGGAAAGTCACCACACTCGGTGACGACATCGCCTGGATCAAGCCCGGCCCCGACGGTCAGGTCTACGCCATCAACCCCGAGTACGGCTACTTCGGCGTGGCCCCCGGCACCAACGTCAAGACCAACCCCAACGCCATGGCCTCCTGTGCGGCCAATACCATCTTCACCAATGTTGCCCTCACCGGTGACGGCGATGTCTGGTGGGAGGGGATGACCGACGAGCTGCCTGCCACGCTCACCGATTGGCAGGGAAATGAGTGGACCCCCGGCTGCGGCCGTCCTGCTGCCCACCCCAACTCCCGTTTCACCTCCCCCGCCTCCCAGTGCCCAAGCATCGATCCCGACTGGGAAAACCCCAAAGGGGTGCCGATGAGCGCCTTCATCTTCGGCGGGCGCCGCAAGGATACCGTTCCTCTGGTCTACCAAGCCTTCAACTGGAACTATGGCGTCTACCTCGCCTCGACCCTTGGCTCCGAAACCACTGCCGCTGCGGTGGGCGCCACCGGCAATGTCCGGCGCGACCCCTTCGCCATGCTCCCCTTCTGCGGCTACCACATGGCCGACTACTTCGCCCACTGGCTCCAGTTCGGCCGTTCCATCCCCCGGCCGCCGCGCATCTTCAGCGTCAACTGGTTCCGCAAAAATGGCGACGGCAAGTTCATCTGGCCCGGCTACGGCGAGAACATGCGGGTCCTCAAATGGATCGTTGAACGGGTACAGGGCAAGAGCGGCGCCGTTGAGTCTCCCTTGGGCTGGATGCCCCGCTACGAGGACATGGACTGGGACGGGCTGGATATGACCCGCGAGAAGTTCAACGAGCTGATGTCCGTTGACCGGGACGTCTGGCAGAACGAGGTCCTCTCCCACGAGGAGTTGTTCGTCAAGCTGTACGACCGCCTCCCCAAGGAGTTCCTCCACATCCGCGAGCTGATTCTCTCCAGCCTCTGGCGCTCGCCGGAGCACTGGGAGCAGATAGCCGAAGCCCATCCGGAGGGTTGGAACGAGTAAAATTCGAGAAGGGTGGTAAAATAAAAGCCGGGCGACGGAATGTTCGCCCGGCTTTTTTTGCGGCAATTATTGCTCAGGGGAGGAACGCGCCATGAAATTCAACGACATCACCCGCGGGACCGGGCTGGAGGAGCACGGTATCACCAACGCCAACTTGATCTACTGGACGCCGCCGACCGCGGTCCTCTACGAGCAGATCATCAAGCGCGGAGAGGGGCTCGTCTCCCACCTGGGTGCTGTTGCCGTCAAGACCGGCCACTACACCGGCCGCGCAGCTAACGAAAAGTTCATCGTCGACGAGCCCACCTGCCACGACCACATCGCCTGGGGAAAGGTGAACCAGCCGTTCGACCCCGCCAGATTCGATGCCCTCTACAACCGGATGATGGCCTACCTGCACGGCAAGGACATCTTTGTCCAGGAGTGCTTCGCCGGGGCCACAGCCAGTCACAGACTGGCGGTCCGGGTCATCACCGAAAAGTCCTGGCACTCCCTCTTCGCCCGCAACATGTTCGTTCGCGCCAATCCCGAGGAACTGAACGGCTTCAAGCCTCAGTTTACGGTCATCGACCTGCCAGCCTTCCACGCCGTGCCCAGCATCGACGGCACCAACAGCGAGACCTTCATCATCGTCAACTTCGCCCGGCGGGTCATCATCATCGGCGGCACCAGCTACGCCGGGGAGATCAAGAAGTCGATCTTCACCATCCTCAACTACCTCCTCCCCCAGGACAAGAAGATACTCTCCATGCACTGCTCGGCCAACATGGGGGGAAAGGGGGACGTGGCCATATTCTTCGGCCTCTCCGGCACCGGCAAGACCACCCTCTCCGCAGCCCCGAACCGCGCCCTCATAGGCGACGACGAGCACGGCTGGGACGACGAGGGGGTCTTCAATTTCGAGGGGGGCTGCTACGCCAAGATCATCAACCTCTCCCCCGAGGCCGAGCCGGAGATCTACCAGACTACCCGCCGCTTCGGCACCATCCTGGAGAACGTGGCCATCGACACCATAACCCGCCGGATCGACCTGAACGACGCCTCCTTCACCGAGAACACCCGCGCCTCCTATCCCATCACCCACATCCCTAACATCATCGAGTCGGGGATGGGGGGACACCCGACCAACATCATCATGCTCACCTGCGACGCCTTCGGGGTGCTGCCACCGATCGCCAGGCTCACCCCCGACCAGGCGATGTATCACTTCCTCTCCGGCTACACCGCCAAGGTGGCCGGCACCGAGGCGGGAGTCACCGAGCCCCAGGCCACATTCTCCGCCTGCTTCGGCGCCCCGTTCATGGCTCTGCACCCCTCGGTCTACGCCAGGCTTCTGGGAGAGAAGATCGCCAGGCACAAGGTCGACTGCTGGCTGGTCAACACCGGCTGGAGTGGCGGAGGCTATGGCGTGGGGAGCCGGATGAAGATCGCCTACTCCCGCGCCCTGGTCAATGCCGCCGTGGACGGCACCCTGGCCGGTGGCGCGTTCGAAAAGGAGCCGTTTTTCGGCCTCGCGATCCCCAAGGCCTGCCCCGGCGTTCCCTCCGAGGTGCTCAATCCCAGGAACACCTGGGGAGACAGGGCCAAGTATGACGAAACGGCGAAAATGCTGGTGGAGCGCTTCCGCAGGAACTTCGAGCAATACCGGCAGTATGTGTCCGAAGAAGTTGCGGCAGTCATGTAGATACAAAAACCCATTAAAAAGACAGGGTTTCTCCCGCCCTTTTTTGTGCTATTACTGAGTGCGAAAAACAACCGCACGCCCCGGCTCTCGTCATTCCGATACCTTACATAGAGCAGAGACTTGCCGTATTGCTCGACCAGCTTCTTCGTCCCTTTTTGGCCGGGTTTAAGATTCAACCGCGATTTTATTGGCCACTCCTAGCCCAGGTTTCAATTTGGCTCTCGTTCGTCGTCCCCTGCATGAGCGAGCTTTATGAAGGGATTTCAACAGAGATATTCGCGGTGACAGAGTTGATTGCGCTACGGTTGGCTTACTTTAACAGATTGGCGGCGGGAGGACGAAAGGTGGGCTGGCATATTTCGCCTGCAATCGCTTTTTGTGTGCCCAGGCTGGGACAAGGTTGGCTTTGTGGCCAAATAGGCTAAGATTGAGAATTTGGCGCCGTGAGCGCTGGTGGGTTTTTGTGGGCGTGAAATTCAAGGCGACGTTGCAAACTATTAGCTGTTGTTGGCGTCCCGTAGGGACGAATGAATGGTAGCCGGGGAATTCATTCCCCGGAAATCGGTGAGCAATCCCCCCCGTCGCGTACGCGACGGATGAACGGATGATGTCTGTGGTACGTGGGATTAATCCCCACGGCTACCATCGAGCGCCCCTGAAAGTGCTTGCTTTTTTCAAATCCGCTTGATCACAACCAGACTCCGCTCGTCACCGGTGATCGGCAGGCGAAACCGGACGATGTCGCTTACCTGCATCCCCATGTCGAGAAGAGAGGGACCGGCTGCGTCCGCTTCCTCCTTCCCTCCCTTCCCCTTCATGGCAACGATCTTCCCCTTCCCCTTTAAAAGCGGGAGCGCCAGGCGAACGAAGGTGGGGATATCGGAGAAGGCGCGGGAGACGACCCAGTCGAAATGGCCGGCGTATTTGCCGGGAAGCTCCTCGGCGCGGGCGTGGACGGCCTCGAAGCCATGCAGGGCGAGGAGGCGGGCGGCGTGGCGCTGGAAGAGGATCTTTTTTTCCACAGCGTCGACGGAAACGACGGAGAGGTGGTGAGAGACAATCTTCAGGGGGATGGCGGGAAAGCCGCCGCCGGAGCCGATATCCAGAAGGCTCCCCTCCCCTTGCACGACCTTCAGGATCGATAGGGAGTCGACGAAGTGCTTGACCGCGATATCCTCGTCGCTCTTCAGGGCAGTCAGGTTGATCTTGCGGCTCCACTTCTTCAGCTCCGCGGCAAAGGCGTAAAGCTTGCCAAGTTCGCCCTGGCCAAGGTGCACCCCCAGTTCGGCTGTTCCCCTGTTCAGCTGCTCCTTTGCCCGGTCGTTCACTTCTCCCCCCTCATTTTCAAGGTAATGGAGAGGATGGAGATGGCGGCCGGGGTGATGCCGGGGATCCGGGATGCCTGGCCGAGGGTGTCGGGGCGGAACTTCCGGAGCTTTTCCTGCACCTCGGTGGAGAGCCCCGACAGGCCAAAATATTCGAAGTCATCCGGAATACGGGTCGACTCCATCTTGCGCGCCCGCTCTACCTGGTCGAGCTGCCGGTCGATGTACCCCTGGTACTTGACCTGGATCTCCACCTGCTCCCGCACCGCCGGGTTAACTTCAAGCGCATGGCTGTCCAGACGGGAGAGTTCGGCATATGTGATGTCCGGCCGGCGCAACAGCTGCTCGTAGGTCAGGGCGTTCTGCATCCCTACCAGGCCGAACTCCTCCATGAACACCGGGTCTGCCTCTGACGGCAGCAGCTTCTCCCGCCGCACACGCGCCAGCTCCGCCTCGATTCTTTCCCGCTTCTCCAGGAAACGCACGTACTCATTCTCGGGCAGCAGCCCCACGGCGTGTCCCTTTTCCCGCAGGCGCAGATCCGCGTTGTCCTCGCGGAGCAACAGCCGGTACTCGGCCCGGGAGGTGAACATCCGGTATGGCTCCCGCGTCCCCAGCGTCACCAGGTCATCGATCAGCACGCCGATGTAAGCCTCGCTCCGGCCGAGCACGAGCGGCTCCCTCCCCTGCACTTGGAGCGCCGCGTTGATCCCGGCGATCAGCCCCTGGCCCGCCGCCTCCTCGTAGCCGGAGGTGCCGTTGATCTGGCCGGCGTGGTAGAGGTTGCGCAGAAGCTTGGTCTCCAGGGAGGCATGAAGCTGTATCGGGTCGACGTAATCGTACTCGATGGCGTAGGCCGGACGCATTATTTCTACGCGCTCCAGCCCTTCGATGGATCTATAGAAGGCGATCTGCACGTCAATGGGAAGCGAGGTGGAAAGGCCACTGGGGTAGACCTCCACGGTATCACGCCCTTCCGGCTCGATGAAGGTCTGGTGGCGGTTCTTCTCCGGAAAGCGGACCACCTTGTCCTCGATGGAAGGGCAATAGCGCGGGCCGATCCCCTCGATCACCCCGGCGTATAGCGGAGAGCGGTCGAGACCGGAGCGGATGATGTCGTGGGACCGTTCGTTGGTGTAAGCAATGTGGCAGGGAACCTGGGGCTGGTCGATCCGCTCGGTGGAGAAGGAGAACGGCACCGGCGGATCGTCGCCGTACTGGGGCTCCAGGCGGCAGAAATCTATAGTCCTGCCGTCGAGCCTTGCCGGGGTCCCGGTCTTGAGTCGCCCCACCTCGAAGCCCAGATCGCGGAGCTGGTCGGAGAGGCCGATGGAGGGGAGATCACCGGCGCGGCCGCCGGCGTAATTGGTGAGGCCGACATGTATCAGGCCCCGCATGAAGGTGCCGGTGGTTAGGATCACGGTTTTGCCGAGGTAACGCACCTGGAGCCGGGTATCGACACCGGCCACCCGGCCATCCTCGACATGGAGGCCGGTCACCTCCCCCTGCTTGAGGTGGAGGTTTTCCTGGTTCTCCAGCACCCGTTTCATCCGCAATCGATACTGCTGCTTGTCGGCCTGGGCGCGGGAGGCGCGCACCGCCGGCCCCTTGCGCGTGTTCAGGATGCGAAACTGAATGCCGGTGGCATCGATATTCTTCCCCATCTCGCCGCCGAGGGCATCGATCTCCTTCACCAGGTGCCCCTTGGCCAGCCCGCCGATTGCCGGGTTGCACGACATCAGGGCCACCGCATCGAGGTTGATGGTGAGAAGGAGCGTGGCGCACCCCATCCGCGCCGAGGCCAGCGCCGCCTCGCACCCGGCATGCCCGGCCCCAACCACAATCACATCGTATGTGTTGTCATATACAACCATGCTACCCTACCCTGCTTCGTTCCTTGCGCCTGTTCCACAAACCCTGTTGAAGGATACTGTATCCCAGCCGTGAATTTTGATTTCATGCCGATCTACGGGTTTTGTTTCACGTGGAACATTTGTCATTTTCCTATGCAGAACTGGCTGAAGATCAAATCCAGAAGATCGTCCGTCGAGGTTTCTCCGGTGATTTCCCCCAGAGCATTCACCGCCTCGCGCAGATCGGCGGCCAGCAATTCCAGCAGCCCACCGAGCAGCGTGTAATTTTCACTGAACCGCTGGAGCGGAATACTCGCCCTTTCCAGCGCATCGCGATGGCGGGAATTGTTGATGAGAACCTGCGACCTGGCATCATCGATCCGGCCGTGCAAAAACATATCGGCAATCTGGTCCTTGAGGGCATCGAGCCCCTCCCCGGTCAGAGCCGATATGGAACATGTTACCGCATCACGGGGAAACGATGCAACAGGTTGCTCAAGAAGGTCGGACTTATTCAGCAACACGACATGGGGCTTGGCTCGTATCACCTCATATATGGCCAGGTCCTCGTCACTTAACGGAAGCGAGGCATCGACAATGAAAAGTATCAGGTCGGCCCTGGGGATCTGCTCCCTGGTGAGACGCACCCCTTCCTGCTCGATCAGGTCCTCGGTTTCCCGAATCCCTGCGGTGTCCATGAGACGCAGCGGGATGCCACGGATGTTTACCACTTCCTCGATGATGTCACGGGTCGTTCCAGGGATGGAGGTGACGATGGCGCGCTTTTCCCGAAGAAGCGAGTTGAGGAGGCTGGATTTACCGACGTTCGGCCTGCCGGCTATCAGGACAGCAATGCCCTCCCGCAGAATCCGCCCCTCGCCGTAGGTGGCGAGCATCTCACCGATCTCCAGGGTGAACCCCGCTACCCGCGCTGAAATCTCGTCCCGCGAGGCAGGCTCGATGTCCTCCTCTGGAAAGTCGATATGCGCCTCTAGCAGGGCGAGCAGTTGGACCAGCCCCCCCTTCATCTCCCCGATCCGGTGAGAAAGGGAACCCTCCCTCTGGCTCTGGGCGACCTCCAGGGCAAGGTCGGTCTTGCTCCGGATGATATCGATCACGGCTTCTGCCTGGGCCAGGTCGATGCGACCGTTGAGGAAAGCCCTCCGGGTGAACTCACCAGGTTCTGCCAGACGAGCACCTTCCCGAAGCGCCAGCTGGAGCACATTCTGCACCACAAGCGTGCCGCCGTGAGAGTGAAGCTCCAGCACATCCTCACGGGTGTATGAGCGGGGCGCATGCATGAGGACGGCCATTGCCTCGTCGAGACAAAACCCGGTTTCGGGCTCGACTATGGCGCCGTAATAAAAAAGGTGGCTCTGAAAGCCACCCTCTTTTTTCCTAAATATACGAGCAGCAATCCGTTCGGCATCCGGCCCGCTAACCCGGACAATGCCGATCCCTCCCTCCCCTGCCGGGGTGCTGATCGCCGCTATGGTGTCCCGCAAGTACATGGGCTAACCGTGCCTCCCTCTCAGGTACCGAGAGATTTGTTGATATAGTACTGCTGGCCGATGGTCAGGATGTTGTTGACCAGCCAGTAAAGGACCAGGCCTGACGGGAAATTGAGGAACATGAAGGTGAAAACCACCGGCAGCGCCAGCATGATCTTCTGCTGCATCGGGTCCATGTTCGAGGGGGTCATCTTCTGCTGGACGAACATGGTGACACCCATGATGATCGGGGTGATGTAGTAGGGGTCCTTGGCGGAAAGGTCGGTGATCCAGAGCATGAACGGCGCATGGCGAAGCTCGATGGAGAACATAAGCGCCTTGTAGAGTGCGAAGAAAACGGGAATCTGTACCAGCATCGGGAGACAGCCGCCGAGCGGGTTCACCTTGTGCTCCTGGTAGAGCTTCATGATTTCGCGGTTCATGGCATCCCGGTCGCTCTTGTACTTCTCGCGAATTGCCGTCATCTTCGGCTGGAGCTTCTGCATCTGTTTCATCGACTTGTAGCTCTTGTGAGTGAGCGGGAAGAAGATGAGCTTGAGGATGACCGTGATGATTATGACTGCCACGCCGTAGTTCTGCACGTAACCATACAAGAACTTCATGCCGTACAGAAGCGGCTTCGCGATGACGGAGAACCATCCGAAATCGATGGCAGACTCCAGCCTGCTGCCCTGGGCCTTCAGAATATCCAGGTCCTTCGGCCCAAAATAGAGGCGATGGTTGACGGAGACCGCCTGGCCGGGATTCAAAGCCAGGGGCGGAAGAGCAATCAGGGTCTGAACGTTGCTGTTCGGAAGCTGGGTGATACGCGTGGAGGCAATGCTGGAGTTATCGGCAATTACAGCCTGAAGAAAGTACTTGTCTCCGAAACTGGTCCAGAGCACACCCTTGTCATAGGCCTTGGGACCCTTGCCAAGGTCCTTGAGGGTGTCAAAACGGGCCTTCTCCTCCGAGAAAGTCGCCGGGCCATAGATATCAAACTGGCTTACCTTGACATTCGGATCGGGCTGGAACGTAAGAGTCAATCCCAGGTCGGATACCTTGCCGGCCGCTGCGGCGCCCTGCAACTGGTGGGTCAGTGAAACGCCGTAGCCGGAGCCGTCGAATGTGTAAACCTTGCGGAGTTGATACCCCTGCGGGGTTGCGAGGGTGAACGCCAACTCCTTCTTTTCCCCCTGCTTCACCAGGAGCTTGTCGGCGCTGACGTTATAGAGAGCGTTCGGGTCAAGCGCCAGCTCCCGCGACTGGGTGCCGAGAGCATAGGCATCCGGGGTCTTCCCCTCGAACAGGGTTACCGGCCGGGCATTGGGACTTGGGGTTTCGCTGTACTTCTTCAGCACGAATTTCTTCAGCCGTCCCCCCTGGCTCGTGAAAACCGCCGTATAAAGATCGGTTTCCACTGTCACGTCCTGGGCAGCCGGCGGGGCCGTTTGCGATGATTGCGCTCCTGTGGGCTGGGCTGTAGTCACGGCCTGTGCTGTCTGAGCAGGTGGGTTCACCGGGGCCGGCTTCTGCTTGGGAGTCGGGAACAGAAAATTGAAGAGGAGAAATACGGCTATCGACAAACCCACGGCTATTATTGTACGCTTTTCCATTTACTTCTCCTGAATCAGGGAACCGGGTCGAAACCGCCCCGGTTGAAAGGATGACATTTGCAGATGCGGCAAAAGGTGAGCACCAGCCCCTTGGCTGGTCCATGTTTTTGGAGGGCGCCGACAGCATACTCGGAGCATGTGGGATAGAATCGGCATGCAGGGGGAAGCAGCGGAGAAAGGAACGTCCTGTATCCGCTGACCATGGCAAGCATTGCTTTCAGGAGCAGCATTTTCATATCTGCTTCGCAATCCTGGGGAGCATTTCATCAAATTCCCGGCAGAGCGCCGGATAATCCAGCATTGCAGCACCCTTCCTGGCTATGATATTAAAAAAGGCTCCAGCGAACTTGTCCTTGTGGAGCCTGTAGTACTCTCTGATCAGTCGCTTGACACGGTTACGCTGAACGGCTGAACCGACCTTTTTGCTGGCCGTGATGCCTATCTTTGCCATACCCTCACCAGAGACTGACCAGATGATTATGAAGTTTTTGGTATGGAGCTTCGTGCCGTGCTTTCCGAGTTCCTCGTACTCACGCCGGTGCACGATCCGTTCGGCTTTCGGGAAAGACCGGTCCGACACGCTTGTTACTTGGTGGCGATGCCCACGGCAAGACGCTTGCGCCCCTTGGCACGACGGCGCTTGATGACGAGCCGGCCGTTCTTGGTCGACATCCTCACGAGAAAACCGTGGGTCCTCTTCCTGCTTGTATTGCTGGGCTGATATGTGCGTTTCATCGTTAGATCTCCTTTACGGCAATGCCAAATAATGCAAAGTGTTATTTTTAAACATATCTGGACGAATCTGTCAAGCCTATTTTTCCTTTCATATCCAAAATTTCCCTTGCAAATTGGCCATGCCTCTGCTAGTCTTCACTATCCGTAAATCTTCTTCTGTAAAACCCGCGTTTTTCACCTGTAACCCTTTGATTTTCATTTTGTTTCTCTATTATCAACAGATGTTGAAAACCTGTGAATATTTCTGATAGGTCTGCCATGGAATCGATCTGGTTCAAAGCACTCGAAAACATAGAGAAGGTGCTGACTCCGCAGACCTACGGCACCTGGATCGAGCCGATCCGTTTTCTGGAGTTCCGCAACGGTACCCTTTCCCTTGAAGTCCCGAACAAGTTCTTTCGGGACTGGGTCAAGGAGAGGTACGTCTCGGTCATAGAAGAAGCCATAGCCACCCTCTACCAGGAACCGGTCTCCCTGGATCTCAAGGTTTCCGGCAACCATGCGTCCCTTCATTCCAAGTCCGCTGACGGAATAAAGACCAGTGATACGCCGCCTGCTCCTCCGAAAAAGGTGACGCAGAATATATTCTCCTCCAACGTCAACCCCAAGTACACATTCGACAATTTCGTCTGCGGGGCCAGCAACCAGTTCGCCTACGCCGCTGCCCAGGCCGTGGCCAACAAGCCGGCGTCCAACTACAACCCACTGTTTGTCTACGGCGGCGTCGGTCTGGGCAAAACGCACCTGGTCACGGCCATCGGCAACCATATCCTCGCGGCCAACCCAAAGGCCAGGGTCTGCTATTACTCCTCCGAAAAATTCATGAACGAGATGATAAACTCGCTCCGTTACAAGAAGATGGAAGAATTCCGCAACAAGTTCCGCAAGATGGATGTGCTGATAATTGACGACATCCAGTTCATGGCGGGGAAAGAGGCCACCCAGGAGGAGTTCTTTCACACCTTCAACTCGCTTTACGAATCCCACAAGCAGATAATTCTCACCTCCGACAAGTTTCCCAGGGAAATACCCCAGCTGGAGGAACGCCTCCGTTCACGCTTCGAATGGGGACTCATAGCCGATATCCAGCCCCCCGACATTGAGACCAAGGTGGCTATCCTCAAGAAAAAGGCGGAACTTAATGGTACTTCCCTTCCGGATGATGTCGGCATGTTCCTGGCTTCGAGCGTGACCAGCAACATCCGGGAGCTGGAGGGAATGCTCATCAGACTCGGCGCATACGCAAGCCTGACCGGCAGCCGGATATCCCTCAGCATGGCCCGCGAGGTGCTGAAGGACATCATTGTCGACAAGAACAAGGAAATCTCGGTCGAGATGATCCAGAAGGCCGTGGCAGAGCATTTCAACATCAAGGTATCCGAATTGAAATCGGACAAACGCCTCAAAACCATTGTCCTTCCCCGGCAGATCGCCATGTACCTCTGCCGGGACCTTACCAAGGCGTCATACCCTGAGATAGGTGATAAATTCGGTGGCAAGGACCACTCCACCATCATCCATTCGGTCAAGAAGATGGAGAAACAGATATCCCAGAACCTCGACCTGAAGAGCACCATGGATACGCTGAAAAAAGGGTTGTTGAACTGAACTGAATAAACCTGTGCAAAAAAGGGGACCAACTGTGGATATCCTGCGCCCCTGTGAATAACGATCCAAATTTACACAATAATATCTTCGGCCACAGGAAGACCTAATTTTCGACAACAAAAGGCTTTTTCGGATGTTTTCAACTTATCCACAGGCATATACTAAATCTACTAACTAAAAGATTTAATATCGTATAAAGAACTCTTCTGTTGAAACCGGAGGAACCATGCAATTCACCGTGACAAAGGATATATTTCTCAAGGGGCTGCAGCGGGTACAGAGCATCGTGGAAAAACGGAACACCATGCCGATTCTTTCCAACGTGCTGCTTGAAACCGTAGACGACCGACTCGACATCACCGCAACCGACCTGGAAGTCGGCATGAAAAGCTCCTACCCGGTCACCACTGTCAAGCCAGGCAAAATAACCGTTTCCGCAAAGAAACTTTTCGAGATCATTCGGGAGCTCCCGGATGCGGACATCACCTTTTCCACCAAGGAAAATGACTGGGTCGAACTTCGCTGCGGGAAGGCAGTCTTCAACATCGTGGGACTCTCCCCTGATGAATTTCCCTATTTTCCCAGCATCCAGGAAAACAACTTCATCAAAATCGAATCCGAGCTGCTGCGGGACATGATAGAGAAAACATCCTTCGCCATCTGCCACGACGAAACCAAGTACAACTTGAACGGGGTATTTCTCAAGGCAGCGGAAGCAGGAGAGAAAACCGCCCTGAAAATGGTTGCCACCGACGGTCACCGCCTCTCCCTCATGGAGAAAACCCTGGAAGGGAGTTTCGGCCCGGAGCTCTCCAAGGGGGTCATCTTTCCCAAAAAAGGTATTTTTGAGATCAAAAAATTCACCGAAGATGAGCCGTGCGAGCTTCTTCTCGGCTTTCTCGACAACAGCGCGGTCATAAAGAAGAACAACATGGTCGTTGTGATGCGGCTGGTAGATGGCGAATTCCCCGATTACACCAGGGTCATTCCCCAGAATAACGACAGGATCGTGAAAGTGGATCGCGAGCAACTGTTCCACTCCCTGCGACGCATGGCCATCCTCTCCTCCGAGAAATCGAAGGGGGTCAAACTGGAGATCGACAGGGAAAAGATCATCATCTCTTCAAGCAACCCGGAACTCGGGGAGGCCCGCGAGGATATGGAAAGCGATTACGACGGCGAACCGCTGCAGATCGGCTTCAATGCCAAGTATCTCCTCGATGTGCTGGGAGTCGTGGACAGCCAGTTTATCCTGCTATGCCTCAGGGATGAGCTTTCACCAGCATTGATAAGAGCTGCTGAAAAAGAGGACTTCACCTCGGTGATAATGCCCATGAGGCTCTGAATTCCCGAAAGCGAGAAGGCCTCTCGAGTGAGAGGCTTTTCAACTGTGTGCCGCCCATTAGATGAAACTCTCCAGGATTCGTTTGCAGAATTTCAGGAACATTCGCCTGGCCGACATTGAGCCGGGCGATTCGTTCAACATTTTCTTCGGCTACAATGCCCAGGGAAAAACCAATCTTCTCGAATCCATCTACCTCCTGGCGACCCTGAAGTCGTTCAGGCACGCGAGAAACCGCGAGCTGATCAACTGGGATTCGTCCCAGGCCCGGATATCTGGGGTGCTGGAGAGGGACGGCGTTGTTCGCGACATCGAACTGGCGCTCTGCGGAGAGGGGAGAAAGGTCAGGCTGGACGGCAAGTCTCTGCACCGCCTATCCGATTTCTTCGGCACCCTGAACATGGTGGTTTTCTCTCCGGACGAGCTTACCATGGTACGGGGAATGCCGGATGCGCGGCGGCGCTACCTGGACAGGGCGGTATTCAGCAGCGACCCCGGTTATCTTCTTGTCCACCACGAGTATGCGAAGATACTCAAGCACCGGAACGCCCTCCTCCGAAGCGGCGAGGATGGACAACT
This sequence comes from Geobacter sp., assembly GCA_016177775.1. Taxonomy (GTDB): domain Bacteria; phylum Desulfobacterota; class Desulfuromonadia; order Geobacterales; family Geobacteraceae; genus JACOUQ01. The sequence goes on along the minus strand of JACOUQ010000004.1, from coordinate 266,236 downwards.
GGAAACCTGGACCGAACGCTTTGCGCTTGCGGCAGTGGAACTGGTCCACAGGCGACTGGCATTTCTGGAGGGAATCCGGGAAGGGGTGCAGGCCTTTTACAGGGAGATTTCCGGCTCCGACGCCGAGGTGCGGCTTTCTTACCGCACGCCACGCCTTGAACAGGCAGGCATGGCTTCAGGGGATGTTGGCAACGTGATCAAGGCGCTGCAACAGTCGGCCATGGAAGAGCGCCGCCGCGGCATGACCCTTCTGGGGCCGCATCGGGACGACATCGAGTTCCTGCTCAATGGCCATCCCCTGAAGCTGACCGGTTCGCAGGGGGAGCAACGCAGCTTCGTGCTGGCGCTCAAGATGGCGGAGATCGCCCATATCCGCCGCAGGTTCGGCATTGCGCCGATCCTTCTGCTGGATGACATCTCCTCGGAGCTGGACGAGCATCGCAACCGCAACTTCATGGAGTTTCTTTCTACCCACTCCATGCAGGTTTTCATCACCACGACGGATCTGGCCAACATCAGGCTTGCCAGCCTGGCCGGCTGTCGCAAGTTCCGCCTGGAGGGCGGGCAAATACTGCAGTGAGGTAAGTTAATGACCGAAGAAAAGGTACAGGATTACGGTGCCGACAAGATCAAGGTCCTTGAAGGGCTTTCCGCCGTGCGCAAGCGTCCGGCCATGTACATCGGCTCCACTTCGGCCCAGGGGCTCCATCACCTGGTGTACGAGATAGTAGATAACTCCATAGACGAGGCCCTGGCAGGACACTGCAACGAAGTCAATGTCTCCATCAACGTGGACGGCTCAGTTACCGTGGTGGACAACGGCCGGGGAATTCCCACCGACATGCACCCGACCGAAGGAAAGTCGGCCGCAGAGGTGGTCATGACCGTGCTGCACGCCGGTGGCAAATTCGACAACAACGCCTACAAGGTTTCCGGTGGTCTGCACGGCGTCGGCGTGTCGGTCGTGAATGCCTTGTCGAAAAAGCTCGACCTGGAGATCCGCCGCGATGGCAAGGTCTTTCACCAGTCCTATACATGCGGAAACCCCCTCAGTCCTCTGGAGGAAGTAGGCGAGACGAGGAAGCGGGGGACCAAGGTCACTTTTCTCCCGGACGACACTATTTTCGAGACCACCGACTTCTCATTCGATGTCCTTTCCCAGCGGCTCCGGGAGCTGGCCTTCCTGAATGCCGGGGTAAAGATCACCATCGTTGACGAGCGGGAGGCGGACAAGCGCCACGAATTTATTTACGAGGGCGGCATCAACAGCTTCGTGGAATACCTGAACCGCAACAAGACCTCGCTTCACCCTCACCCCATCTACATCAGGGGGGAGAAGGGGGGGGTCGAGATGGAGATCGCCCTTCAGTACAATGATTCCTATGACGAAAAGGTATTCACCTTTGCCAACAACATCAACACCCACGAAGGGGGAACCCACCTGTTCGGTTTCCGGGCGGCGCTGACCCGCACCATGAACGCCTACGCCGCGGCCAATGACCTTCTGAAGAAGGAGAAAGTGGCCATATCCGGCGAAGATCTGCGCGAGGGGCTCACCGCCGTAATATCCGTGAAGATCCCCCAGCCGCAGTTCGAGGGGCAGACCAAGACCAAGCTGGGAAATTCGGAGGTCAAGGGGTACGTCGAGGCCCTGATGAACGAAAAGCTGGCGGTATTTCTGGAGGAGACCCCGAAAATCGCCAGGGACATCATCGGCAAATCGATCGAGGCGGCCCGGGCCAGGGAGGCGGCGCGCAAGGCGAGGGAACTGACCCGACGCAAGGGGGCACTGGATGTGTCCAACCTTCCGGGTAAGCTGGCAGACTGCCAGGAGAAGGATCCCGCGCTGTGCGAGCTTTACCTGGTCGAGGGTGATTCGGCCGGCGGCAGCGCCAAGCAGGGGCGGGACCGGAAGTTCCAGGCGATCCTCCCCCTCAAGGGCAAAATCCTCAACGTGGAGAAGGCCCGCTTCGACAAGATGCTCTCGTCGGCGGAGATCGGCACTCTGATCACGGCTCTCGGCACAGGGATCGGCAAGGATGACTTCGACCCGGCCAAGCTCCGCTACCACCGGATCATCATCATGACCGATGCGGACGTTGACGGCTCACACATCCTGACCCTGCTCCTCACTTTCTTCTTCCGGCAGATGACGGCCCTGGTGGAGCGGGGGTATCTCTACATCGCCCAGCCCCCACTCTACAAGGTGAAGCGCGGGAAGAAGGAACTCTATCTCCGCAACGAAGCCGCACTCCAGAATTATCTCCTCGAAGAGGGGACCGACGGCATGACCCTCTTCCTAGAGAACGGCGCCAGGACCCTTGCCGGCCAGGAAATCATCCCGGTCATAAAGGGGCTTACCGAGTTCAGGAACCTCTTCGACAAGGTGGTGAAGAAGGGGATCAACGAGGAGCTTGTGCGGGTATTACTGCGCTGCGGTGTGAAGGCCGGTTGCGAGGACGTGGAGGAGTTGGCGCCCTACCTGAAAAATGCCGCCCAGGTCTGCGAGGGAGTGGATTTCAGCATCAGTGAGAACCGGATCGTCGTCCGGATCGGCAACCTGAGAAGCGCCATTGACCACCACGCCATGGCGGCCCTCGGCTCATACGAATACGGCCTTCTGTTGGAGAGCTATCGCAAGGTCCGGGAGATGTTCGGCGACGGCCGGGCCATTGTCTCCGAGGGGGAGAAGCAGCTCTTCGAAACAACGAAGGGGCTGGATCTCCTCTCCTTCTTCATGGACATGGCCAAGAAGGGGCTCTACATCCAGCGCTACAAAGGTCTGGGTGAGATGAACCCGGAGCAGCTGTGGGAGACCACCATGGAGCCGACCAACCGGACCCTCCTGCAGGTGAAGATCGAGGACGTCATCGAGGCGGACAGCGTCTTCACTGTGCTCATGGGTGACCAGGTGGAGCCGCGCCGCGACTTCATCGAGCAGAACGCGCTGAACGTTTCCAATCTGGATATCTGATGTGAGTGAGGAGCAGGTGGTTTTGACATGCCGATCATTTCTATGTTCTATGGAATTATCGTCCGCATATACTTCTATGATGACAAACAGCACCACGTTCCCCATATTCATGCTGAATTCTCAGGCGAGCTGGCGGTGTTCAGCATTATCGACGGTGAGACACTGAGCGGAAAGCTCCCGCCTGGAAAAGCCCGCATGGTGCAGGCATGGATCGAGATTCACCGAGATGAGCTGATGGCTGACTGGGACTTGGCGGTGAAGGGTGAAGAGGTTTTCAAGGTTGAGCCGCTTCGCTAGGAGGCGATTATGAATCCCTATGTAACGGACGTCAGAACGCTTGACGATTACCTGTTGGAACTTCATTTTGAAAACGGTGAGGTAAGGATTTTTGATGTAAAACCCTACCTGGGTAAGGGGGTCTTTGCCAAACTCCTGCAAAAGTCTTTATTTCGGACAGTCAGGGTTGTTGCTGGGTCGGTCGAGTGGTCCGGCGGGATTGATCTGAGTTATGACACGCTTTACCTGGAAAGCAGGCCGGTGAAGGAAGGGAATGAACTTCTCGCGAAGGCTGGGTGAAGAGAACGAGAGACAAATGTAATAACAATAGCATAAGGAACCGTAATGCTTGAAAACCAGATAAACAAGACCTCCGTCAACATCGAAGACGAGATGAAGAAGTCCTACATGGACTACGCCATGTCGGTCATCATCGGCCGGGCGCTGCCCGACGTGCGCGATGGCCTGAAGCCCGTGCACCGGCGCTGCCTGTACGCCATGTACGACATGAGCAACGACTGGAACAAGCCGTACAAGAAGTCTGCCCGCGTGGTCGGTGACGTCATCGGTAAGTACCACCCCCACGGCGACACCGCGGTGTACGATACCATCGTCCGCATGGCCCAGAACTTCTCGCTGCGCTACCCGCTGGTGGACGGCCAGGGGAACTTCGGCTCCGTGGACGGCGACTCGCCGGCGGCGATGCGCTACACCGAAATCCGGATGAAACAGCTTGCCCACGAACTGCTGGCCGACCTGGACAAGGAAACGGTCCCGATGGGGCCGAACTACGATGACTCCCTCAAGGAGCCTCTGGTCCTGCCGGCCAAGTTCCCGAACCTGCTGGTGAACGGCTCGGCAGGCATTGCCGTGGGTATGGCCACCAATATTCCGCCCCATAACCTGAGCGAGGTTGTTGACGGGATCATCGCCGTGATCCAGAATCCCTCCATCTCCTTCGAAGAGCTGATGGAGCACATTCCCGGCCCCGACTTCCCCACCGGCGGCTTCATCTACGGCATGGAAGGGATCGTCCAGGCATACCAGACCGGCCGAGGCATCATCCAGATGCGGGCAAGGGCCCACTACGAGCCGATAAAAAAGAGCGATCGCCAGGCGATCATCATCACCGAGATCCCATACCAGGTGAACAAGGCGAACCTGATCATCAAGATCGCCGAACTGGTCAAGGAAAAGAAGGTCGAGGGGATATCTGACCTGCGGGACGAGTCGGACCGCGAAGGGATGCGGATTGTCATCGAGCTGAAGAAAGACGAAAGCCCCGAGGTCATCCTCAACCAGCTCTACAAGCACACGCCACTCCAGAGCTCATTCGGCATAAACAACCTCGCCATCGTGAACGGCCGGCCGAAGCTCCTGGCCCTCAAGGATTTCATCACCAATTTCATCGACCACCGCCGGGAGATGGTCACCCGCCGCACCATCTTCGACCTGAAGAAGGCCGAGGCGCGCGCCCATATCCTGGCCGGTCTGAAGATCGCCCTGGATTACCTGGACGCGGTGATCGAACTGATCCGGGCCGCGAAAAATCCGGAGGAGGCAAAACAGGGGCTCATGGCGGGACGGTTCGCCGATCCCGCGTGGCTGGAAAAGCTCGGCATCGCGGTGATGGACAAGGGGTACGCACCCGAGGAACTGAAACTCTCCGAGACCCAGGCTCAGGCGATCCTGGAGATGCGCCTGCAGCGCCTCACCGGCCTGGAGCGGGACAAGATCGTCCAGGAGTACGATGAGATCCTCAAGTACATCGCCCGCCTCAAGGAGATACTTGCCTCCGAGACCGAGATCCTCAACATCATCATGGGGGAACTGCGGGAGATCAGGGAAAAGTTCGGCGACAACCGGCGCACCGAGATCGTCGGCCGCACCGCCGAGATAACCCTGGAGGACACCATCGAGGATGAGGAGATGGTTGTCACCGTTTCCCACACCGGCTACATCAAGCGGAGCGCGGTCACGCTCTACCGCGCCCAGCGCCGGGGAGGGAAGGGTAAGAGCGGTATGAAGACCAGGGAAGAGGATTTCGTGGAGCAGCTCTTTATCGCCTCCACAAAGGATTACCTCCTCTTCTTCACCGACGCCGGCAAGGTCTTCTGGCTCAAGGTGTACGAGATCCCCGAGGGAAGCCGCACCACCAAGGGGAAGGCCATCGTCAACCTGCTGAACCTGGCTGCCGGGGAGAAAATCACCGCCATCATGCCGGTCAAGGAGTTCACCGACGACCGCTTTGTGGTCATGTCGACCCGTCTTGGGGTAATCAAGAAGACCAATCTCGTCGAGTATTCCCACCCACGTTCCGTGGGGACAAGGGCGGTGAACCTGGACGAGGGGGACAAGCTGATCTCCGTGGCCCTCACCGACGGCCGCCAGCACATCCTGCTCGCCTCCATGAACGGCAAATCGATCCGCTTCGAGGAAGCGGATGTCCGCACTGTCGGCCGGGTTTCCCGCGGCGTGCGGGGCATGACCCTGGAGGATGACGACGTGGTGATCGGCATGGAGATCCTTGACCCGCAGGTTTCGGGCTCCACGATCTTCACCGTTACGGAGAACGGCTACGGCAAAAGGACCGAGCTGGCCGAATACCGCTGCCAGTCACGTGGCGGCAAGGGGGTCATCACCATCAAGACCACCGAGCGCAACGGCTGCGTGGTCGATATCCACCAGGTGAACGAAGACAACGAGCTGATGCTGATCACAAACCAGGGAAAGATTCTCCGGATGCCGGTAGCCGGCGTATCGGTCATCGGCCGCAACACCCAGGGGGTCAGGCTCATGGTCACCGAGGAGGATGAGCGGATCGTGGCCGTGGCCAAGCTGGCCGAGAAGGAAGATGGGGACGATTCGGCAGCAGGAGAAGAAGAGAATGAGTGACAGCAGCGTGAAAAATGCGCAATCAATCGGGGTCATCGGAGCCGGGAGCTGGGGGACCACCCTGGCCGACCTGCTGGCCAAGAAGGGGCACGACGTTGTCCTCTGGGGATACGAGAAAGAGCTGGTGGAGGAGATGCAAAGCCGGCGGGAAAATTCCGTCTACCTCCAGGGGATCACCCTCTCCCCCCGCCTCTCCTTTACGAATGACCTTGCGGAAGCGGTTGCCGAAAAACAGCTGGTACTCTTCGTCCCCCCTTCCCAGGTAGCGCGGGGAGTGCTGAAAACCGCCCTTCCCTCTCTCGGGAAAGATACGCTCATAGTGAGCGCCTCCAAGGGTGTGGAGCTGGAAACCCTCTGCATGGTTTCCCAGGTGTTCGAACAGGTTCTGCCGCCGGAAATGTACCGCAACTTTGCCGTCCTCTCCGGCCCCAGCTTCGCCCGGGAAGTAGCCCAGGAGATGCCGACCGCCGTGGCGGCGGCCGCTGATGACGAGTCCGTGGCAAAAGCCGTCCAGAAAATCTTCACCACAAGCTATTTCCGGGTCTATACCAACAACGACATGGTCGGAGTGGAGCTCGGGGGGGCGATAAAGAACGTTATCGCCATTGCTGCCGGCATTTCCGACGGCCTCGGCTTCGGCTACAATACCCGCGCCGCCCTTATCACCCGCGGCCTGGCCGAGATCACCCGGCTCGGGCGCGCCATGGGCGCCCAGCAGTCCACATTTTCCGGCCTTGCCGGGATGGGTGACCTGGTGCTCACCTGCACCGGCGACCTCTCGCGTAATAGAACGGTCGGCATCAAGCTCGGCCAGGGACAGAGCCTGGAGCATATCCTGGGGGAGATGCGGATGGTCGCCGAAGGAGTGAAGACCACCGAATCCGCCTTCGGGCTGGCCAAGCGCCTTGGCGTTGATATGCCCATTACGGAAAAGGTCTACCAGATCCTGTATGCGGGAAAGTCCGCCAGGGAAGCGGTGATAGAGCTGATGACCAGGGACCTGAAAGCGGAAGGGCTGTGATCATCTCAAATCTGTCGTAGTCTGTTCTTTTCCTGCAACACGGCAACCCCGCGAAGCGCGACCAATCCCCGCCACCCAGCAACGGGCGGTAACGGCGCGACGAGGCTCCGTTCAATGCGTTTGCGTCCGAGCATACGAACAAAACTCCTGTTTTCCTTTCTCCTGATTCTTTTCATTCCTTATGCAATCCTGCTTTATTCCACCATCAGGAACGTCAACGCCTCCCTCGAAAAAGAAATCGACAAAGAACTGGAGATGAATCTCCGCTACGCCCTGGATCAGTACTGGGTGCGGGCAAACCAGAGCCGTATCGCCCTCATGCAACCGGCGGGCTCACCATTTGTTCAGCAGGCTGTCATTCACCGGGATGAAACATTTCTTGGGGATGCCTTGCAACGCTGGGAACAGAATCTCCCCTTTCTGGATTTCCTGATCATATCAGACAGCAACAGGGAAGTGCTGACGCGAACCGGCGGCACCGGAACCAGGGAATGCCTGAGGCTGTACCATCTTTTCGACGAGGCAAAGCGAACGGGGAAGCCGGTCATTTCGGCTGAACTCGTCTCCAACAGCCTCCTCAGCCCGGAGAAGCCGATCATATCGGCCGGCACGGGCGAATCGATGGTGGTGGTTGCCGTGGTGCCGATCATTACAAAGGAGCGAAAGTTTCTTGGCTGCATAATCGCGGGTGACATCATCAACCGCGATCCGCATGTGCCATTTCGAGTCAGGCAGATTTTCGGCAAGGAAGGCGAAGTAACCATAACCCAACGGGGAACGAGGATCGCCAGCAGCTTGGCGGACGAAAGAACTATCCCCGCCACACTCCCAAAGGAGGTGCTCTCTTCTCTGGAAAGAGGCGTGCCGTACCGCGGCGAGGCCAGGATAGGTGGGAGGGCATTCAAAACAGCCTTCGAGCCGATCAAGAATTTCAAGGGGGAGTTTGTCGGTTCTCTTGCCGTTGTCCTTTCAAAGGAGAATTTCAAGAATATTCAGGTCGATAGCCTGAAAAACATCGAGATTTCCGCAATAGTCGGGATTCTTCTCTCCTTCTGCATGGCATATGTCGCTTCCCGCAGGCTGGCCGACCCACTCAGGAAGCTCAGGCATGCGTCAGAACAGATTGAGCAGGGACACCTGACGCAGCATGTGAAGATTAGCGGCAGCGAGGAGTACGAGATGCTGGCCAGTGCCTTCAACAAGATGGCCGACACGCTGGAGGAGCGTGACGCCACCATCATGAAGAAGGCCCTCGACCTGGAGGATGTCAACCTGCGGCTGCACGAGCTGAATGAAGAGCTCGAAAAACGGGTGGAGGAAAGGACCGCCGAACTTCTGGTGCAAAAGGGGCGGCTGGAAGCGATCCTGAGCAGCATGGCCGAGGCGGTGGTGGTCACTGACCGGGAGAACCGGATCATCCTATTCAACCCGGCGGCCCGGAAAATTTTCGATACGCTTTCGACCCAGGTTGAAGGGAGCCATATCGAGCAGATCTGCGAGGTGGGCGGATTCTGCCGGCTGGTGGAATATCTCCGCGAATTGCGGAAAGATGCCGAAACGACGCTCCCCCGCGCAGAGGAGATGGAGGTGCGCGGTAAAAAGCTGAAGGTGAATATCTCGCCGCTTTTCGACGAGCAACAGGATTTTGCCGGCGCAGTCATGTCGATCCGCGATGTGACTGCAGAGGAAGAGATAGACCGGATGAAGACCGAGTTCATCTCCACGGTTTCCCATGAGCTGAAAACCCCCCTGACCTCTATCAAGGGGGCCTTGCAGCTGATCATGCAGCGGGGGGAGTCCCTGAACGACACCGAGCGCGAGCTCCTAAGGATATGCGAGCGCAACACGGACCGGCTCATCCGCCTGATCAGCGACATTCTCGATATTTCCAAGATCGAAGCGGGGCGAATGGAGTTCAGCTTCAAGCCCCACTCTATGTTCGAAATGGTTGCCTATTCCGCGGAGGAGCTAGGGGCATTTGCCGCCAGCCGCCGGATCAGCATTCACAATGAGATTTCCAAAGACCTGCCGCCGGTGCGGGCTGATCATGACAGGATTATCCAGGTCATCAACAATCTGCTGGCAAACGCGGTAAAATTTTCTCCGGAGGGGGAAACGGTCACCATTTCCGCGGAGCGCGAGGGAAGCATGATCGCGGTGGCGGTGGCGGACCGGGGGAAGACGATCCAACCCGCCGAGAGGGACAAGCTGTTCAGGAAATTCGAGAAGATCAGCCGCGCCGACCACCTGGACCGGGGGGGGACCGGCCTGGGGCTTGCCATCAGCAGGGAAATAGTGGAGAGGCACCAGGGAAGAATCCATTACCGGGCGGGCAACGGGCAGGGGAATGCCTTCGTATTCACCCTGCCGGCTAATGAGGAAGAGAAATCGTGAAATCAAGAATACTCATCGTGGATGACGAGCCGGATATCGCCCTGATACTCAAGCTGCACCTGGAGGACCAGGGGTATGAGACCGTCCGGGCCAGGGATGGGCTGGAGGCGCTCGATCTTCTGGAAGGGGAGCGGTTCGACCTGATGCTCCTGGACATCAAAATGCCCCGCATGGGCGGCATTCAGGTGCTGCAGAAGGTGAGCGAGCTCCGGCCCGAGCTGCCTGTCATCATGATGACCGCGCATGGCAGCGAGACAATCGCAGTGGACGCGATGAAGAAGGGGGCGGTTGATTACATTGCCAAGCCATTTTCAGTGGACGAGCTGCTGAAGAAAGTGGAGCGTTCGCTCCAGTTCAGCCGTGCCCATCGTGAAAACATGCGCTTGCAGCGGGAGATCGAGGATGAGCGCAACAAAATGGAAGCCATCCTTCAGGGGATGGCCGACCTGCTTGTGGCCGTGGACAGCTCCGGGGCGATCATTTCCCTGAACCGCAGGGCCGAGGAGGTGCTGCATGTCTCCCGGGAAAAGGCACTGGGAAAGAAGATCAATGAAGTATTGAAGGCGGACCTGGCCCTCGAACAGCTTCCCTGCATGGTCACTCTGCGGACCGGCGCCCCCTGTCTGGACACGGAGTACGCCATCATCTCCCGCCGCCGCAAGATTCCTGTGCTGGCAAGCGCCACTCCGCTGATTACTACATCGGGGATGCTGCTCGGGAGCGTGGAGATAATCAGGGACATCTCTGCCCTCAAGGCGCTGGAACAGGAGCGGGAGGATTTTGTCAGCATGCTGACCCACGATCTCAAGACCCCGATAACTGCGGTAGTTGGTTCCATCGACCTGGTGCGGGACGGGCACCTGGGACAGATCAACGGCGAGCAGCGCGCCTATCTGGACTCTGCTGTGGAAAGCTGCAAGGAAATGGTGGACATGATAAATACCCTCCTTGACGTGCACAAGTTCGAGGCTGGGCTGATGAAGATGTTGCAGCATGAAGAATTTCCGGCAACCCTGCTGCAGCGGACCGTTTCCACCTACAGGACAGTGGCAGACCGGGATGACATAAGGCTTTCTCTTGTCATCGACGAGACGCTCCCTCTCGTTCCGCTCGACAGGAACATGTTTGGCCGATTGATGGGAAACCTCCTCTCCAACGCACTCAAGTTTACGCCGGCAGGCGGAGAGATAGCGATCACCGCGGATTGTCCCCGGACAGTCGCTTCCTTTCGTACGGCCATCCCCGAGGCACTCTATCCTCCCGACTCCCTCTCGGATGACCGGCAATACCTGCATATCGCGGTCCGGGACACCGGCGTCGGCATCCCCGCGGACGCGCTGTCTTTGATTTTCGACCGGTTCGTGCAGGCGCGAAACCGGCGGGCAGGAAAGACCAAGGGGACAGGGCTGGGACTTGCCTACTGCCGGAAGGTCATGGATGTCCACGGAGGCTTCATCTGGGCCGAGAGCGTCGAGGAGCGGGGGTGCACCTTTCACGTCCTCTTTCCGATGCCGGGGGACGACCTCCAGGCGGGTGAATGACCGATGGCCGCCGTGGTCCTCGACAGCGTAAGCAAGGTGTACGGCAGCATCACGGCGGTGGACCGCTTCTCCCTCCAGGTGCGGCAGAGCACCATTTTCGGCCTGCTGGGCCCCAACGGCGCCGGCAAGACCACCCTCATCCGGATCCTGACCACCCTCACCCGCCCCACATCCGGCCGCGCCCTGGTGGAGGGGCTCGATACCCAGGCCGAGGGGCGCAAGGTCCGCGAGCTGATTGGCGTGGTTCCCCAGGAGAACAACCTGGATCGCTATCTCACCGCCCGGGAGAACCTGGTGCTCCACGCCCGGATGCACGGGATGAAGCCGGAGGAGTATAATCGCCGCATTGACGAGCTTCTGGAGCTGACCGGTCTCTCCGGCCGGCAGCACGACTTTCCCGACACCTTCTCCGGCGGCATGCAGCGCCGGCTCGTGGTGGCCAGGGCTCTGGTCCACACCCCGCGCGTCCTCTTCCTGGACGAGCCGACCACCGGTCTCGATCCCCAATCCCGGCGCGCGGTCTGGGACCATATCCGCTCCCTCAGCCGGGACATGACCATCTTCCTCACCACCCACTACATGGAAGAGGCGGAAATGCTCTGCGACCGGATCGTCATCATGGACCACGGCCGCTCCCTGGTGGACGGCACTGCCTCGGAGCTGAAGGAGCGGCTGGCCCATGCCCACCATTACGAGTTGGAGTTCCGGAGCGGGGGCGACAGGTACGAGGAAGTTCTGCGGGCACTCCCTTTCGTGAAGTCCCTGGAAAAGGTCGGCGACACCTTCCGGCTCACCCTCACCGCCGAGGAGGACCTCAAGCCCCTCATGGACAGCATCGCCGGGGCGGATCTGCGGAAGATCTGCCTGCGGGAGCCGTCGCTGGAGGATGTGTTTATCGAGCTGACGGGGAGCAAGGTGCGGGAATAGGCAGTTCCCGTCGTAGGGGCAGACCCGTGTGTCTGCCCAAAATCGGGCGAACACATAGGTTCGCCCCTACATCAACAATGGAGATAATGTGTTCAGAGGCGCTCTTTCCATATGGTGGCGCGACATGCTGGTGCTCCGGAGGGCTCTCTTCTCCGAGCTCCTGGCGGTGATCGCCTATCCCCTCACCCTTTATCTCGCCTTCGGGGTCGGGCTCAAGGGGTATATCTCTGCTGTGGAGGGGGTCCCCTACCCGGTCTTCATCGCTCCGGGGCTCATCTCCATGACCGCGGTGAATGCCGCCTTCGACGAGAGCGCCTGGAGCATGTGGTTCCACCGCCGCGTGCAGCGCACCATCGAGGAGTACCGGGTCACCCCGATCACGGTGTACGACATTGTCATCGGCAAGATCCTCTGCGGCTTCTCTCACGGCATCTTCAAGGGTGTTGCGGTCACGGCGGTCATCTTCGTCTTCACCCCATTCCGCTTTTCCCTGCTCCACCTGGCGTTCTACCTGTTCTACATCATTCTCGGTTCCATGATCTTCTCCTGCCTGGGCACCATCTGCGGCAGCACTATCGACAAGCCGGAGAACATCGGCCGGGTCCAGGCCGTGGTCCTGGTGCCGCTCATCTTCATGTCCGGAATATTCTTCCCCCTCTCTTCCTACCCCGCAGCCCTGGTCCCGTTCATCAAGCTCCTTCCCACCACCGCTGCCTTCGATGGCGCGCGACAGGCCCTTCTGCACGGGATAATGGAACCTGTGTACGCTGTCAATCTCGTGGTATCGGCTACTGTCACATTCCTCCTCGCGGTCTGGATATTCGACCGGAAGATGGCGGAGTGACGGTTTCCGGAATGCCGGTGGATCTCCCCAAATGTGAAACTCCTTGAGTTTTCCGCCCTTTTCATAGTAGGATTAGAAAAATATCGCGTGAACTCCTCGGGGGCAGATCGTTGGTCTGTCCCTGTTGCATGAAACGGAGAAGTGAATGGCCGAACAAGACTTCATCCCGAAATGGATCGCCTGGGAAACCACCCAGAAGTGCAACCTCAAATGCGTCCACTGTCGCTGCTCCTCGGACATGACCTCGTCCGAGGGGGATTTCACCACTGAGGAGGGAAAAAAGCTCCTCAAGGAGATCGCCGACTTCTCCAAGCCGGTCGTGGTCCTCTCCGGCGGCGAGCCGCTCCTGCGCAAGGACATCTTCGAGCTGGCAGAGTACGGCACTTCCCTGGGGCTTCGCATGTGCATGGCCAGCAACGGGGCGCTGGTGAACGACGAGGTCTGCGAGAAGATGAAAAAGGCGGAGATTCGTATGGTCTCCCTGTCGCTGGACGGTTCCACCGCGGCGGTCCATGACGATTTCCGCTCCTGCCCCGGCTCCTTCGACGGCGTTGTCCGCGCCGCCGGCTTCTTCCGCAAGCATGGCATCAAGTTCCTGATCAACTCCTCCTTCACGAAAAGAAACCAGCACGACATAGCCAACACCTTCAAGGTCGCCAAGTCCCTCGGGGCCACCGCCTGGTACATGTTCATGATCGTCCCAACCGGCCGCGGCGAGGAAATCATGAACGAGCTGATCTCCAAGGAGGATTACGAGGAGATCCTGGACTGGCACTACCAGCAGGAGAAGCAGGAGGACGACATCCTGATGCGCCCCACCTGCGCGCCCCACTACTACCGGATCGTTCCCCAGAAGGCCAAGGCGGAAGGGGTGAAGTTCGAGCGCCGGTCGCTGACCTTCTCCACCGGCGGCGGCAAGGGGTGCATCGCGGCCCAGAGCATCTGCCTGATCGACTGCTTCGGCAACGTCAAGCCCTGCTCCTACTTCCACCGCACCGCCGGCAACGTGAAGACCACCCCGTTCCGGGAGATTTGGGAAAATTCGGAGATCTTCAAGGACCTGCGCAACTTCAAGGCGTACAAGGGGAAGTGCGGCGAGTGCGAGTACATCAACGTCTGCGGCGGTTGCCGGGCAAGGGCCGATGCGGTCTACGGGGATTATATGGCGGAGGAGCCGTTCTGCAACTACGTCCCTATCCGGATCCAGAAAAAAGGCTAAACCTCATATCTACCACGGAGACACGGAGACACGGAGACACGGAGACACGGAGACACGGAGACACGGAGACACGGAGAAAACCCCTAAATCTTTTGGTTTTGCTTTTCTCCGTGCCTCCGTGTCTCCGTGGTCAAGATTGTTTGATTTTGAAATTTCCAAAGGAGGAATTGCAATGAATACTCGTTTTCTCGACGCCTGCTGGGGCAAGCCGGTCGACCGGACTCCGGTATGGCTCATGCGCCAGGCAGGGCGCTATCTCCCCGACTACATGCGGGTGCGCTCCAAGTGCACCTTTCTTGAACTGTGCAAGACCCCCGAGCTGGCAGCCGAGGTGAGCATCCAGCCGGTGGACATCCTGGGTGTGGACGCCGCCATCCTCTTCTCCGACATCCTTACCCCGGTTGAGCCTATGGGGCTCAAGCTCGACTTCGTTCCCGGCCCGGTCTTCGAGAACCCGGTCCGCACCATGGCCGACGTGGAGGCCCTTCGCATCCCCGAGATGGAGGCGGATGTCCCCTACGTTCTGGACACCATCAAGATCCTCCGCAAGGAGCTTGCCGCCAAGGTGCCGCTGATCGGCTTCGGCGGCGCACCCTTTACCCTCGCCTGCTACATGGTGGAGGGGAAAGGCTCCAAGGACTGGGCCACCATCAAGCGGATGATGTATGCCGCGCCCGACGTCTACGCAGCCCTCATGGAGAAGGTGACCATGATGGACATGGAGTACCTGAACGCTCAGATCAAGGCGGGCGCCCAGGCGATCCAGATCTTCGACACCTGGGGCGGGGTCCTCTCCCCCACTGATTACGAGAAGTACGTCCTTCCCTACACCACCAAGCTGATCAACGGCCTGAACCGGACCAACATCCCGGTCATCCACTTCGTCAAGGGGTCCGGCACTATGCTCGACTCCGTCAAGAAGGCCGGTGGCGATGTGATGGGGCTCGATTGGCACATTAACCTCGGCAAGGCCCGCGACATCCTCGGCACCGACATGGGGGTCCAGGGGAACCTTGACCCGACCGTCCTCTACGCGCCGAAGGATGTGATCGAGGCGGAAGTGAAGCGGGTTCTGGACGAGAACGCCGGGCGGCCGGGGCACATCTTCAACCTGGGACACGGCATCCTCCCTACGGTGCCGCCGGAGAACGCGATCCACATGGTCGAATGCGTGCATCGGTTGTCGCAGAAATAGATTCGCTGGGAATGAGAAAGGCGGCTGAATGGCCGCCTTTTTTCTGAGATACCAGGTAAGGCAGCGCAACCCGCTGCCTTTTTTGTTTTATTTTACACAACATCCCTTGACTTGCCATGCAAAACGTTTTACCATTTTATTAAAACGTATTACCTCGCGAGGCGTGCATGGACAATACAGCAAAGGTGTCAACCAAAGGCCAAGTGGTGATCCCGGCGGATCTGCGGAAGCGGCATCACTTGGTGCCGGGGGCTCAGGTGCGGATCTTCGAGTATGGCGACCTGGTTTGCATTGCGCCGGTGGTGAAGGAGCCGGTTGAGGCGGCTTACGGCTTTCTGCCGGAGGGGGGGAAACTGCTGACGGAAGAGCTACTGGAAGAGCGGAAGAAGGGTTTCCGAAGTGAATAAGCTCCTCTTCGACAGCTTTGCCCTGCTCCGGTTCTTCCACCGGGAGCCGGGAGCCGAGAAGGTGCGGGGCCTGCTGGCGGAGAGCCTGGAGAGCGCACAGGAACGGCTGATCAGCGCCATCAATGTCGGCGAGCTGATCTACATTGTTCAGCGACGGTTCGGCGAGCAGGAAAAGTTGCAGATGCTTGTACATCTTCAAGCACTAGAGTTCACCATCCTCCCCTGCCCCAACGATCTTATTTTCCGCGCCGCCGAGCTCAAGGCCCGCTACGCTGTTTCATACGCCGACGCCTTTGCCCTCGCCTCGGCTATCGAGCAAGGTGCCGACTTGGTGACAGGTGATCCGGAGTTCAAGCAGGTGGAGCATCTGGTGAAGATCATCTGGGTGTGAATATACATGAGAGCAAAACGCAATAAAAGCCTCTGTTTCGCTTTCCTTGAGACGGCGCTCCTTGCCTCCTCCCCCGCCATTTCCGCGGAGGCAGCCGAATGGTACCTCGCCTCACGGCACGGGGAATGTGCCGAGATCGGGACGCTGCGGCGGGAGGTCCCCGACTTGGGAGAGATCGGGAGTCCCGACGAGTTTGTCGCGCACATGCGCCGCAAGGGGCATCTGGTCGAGGTGAACGTGCCGGCTGAACTGGATGGCAAGGCAGTGGCGGTGCGGGTGCCCGAGGTGGAGCTTGCGCTCCTCTTCGTGCGACGGGAACTCTGCAAGGGGTTCCTGCGGAAGTAAAATGAACGCTTCAAATCATGAAGCGAATATGGCTGCTAATCGCTTCATTCCAAAAGAGAGAAGACATGGAACAGAGACTTACCGACATCGAAACACATTTCATGCACCTGGATCGCTCAGTACAGGAGCTGAACGACGTGGTCTACCGCCAGCAGCAGACCATTGATCGGCTGGAGAAGGAATTGCGGGAGATGCGCGAGCAGTTCCTGGTGGTTGCCCCATCGCTCGTGAGGGCGCCGGAGGACGAGGAGCCCCCGCCCCATTATTGAGAGCTTGTCCGCACTATTTCTACCCCATCTCCCCTATCGCCTGTCGTAGTTCCTCAAGGCTGATCCGCTGCCTTACCACCTTCCCCATTGCCCCAATGTCACTCCGCAGCCAGAGGTCGAACAGGGGGGTAAGCTCCCCGCTCTCACTTTTTTCGATCTTCGAAGTGACAACGCCCGCCTGGGCCAGCTGCGGCTGAGAGCAGGAGTTCGGGCAGCCGGCAATGGCCCAGGAGAGTGCCTCCCCCTTCGGCCCGATGGACTCTAGTAAGGCACGGGCCACATCGCGCGTGGGGGCCAGTCCCATGCGGCACTCGTGGTTGCCCGGGCAGACACGGAACAATACGCGCTCTTCCCGTGAGTTGCCGCCGAATCCGACGGCGGCCAGTGCCATTGCCGCGGCATCGCAGCTATCCTGATCCTTCATGATGAAGGCGACGTTCTGGTCCCCGGTCAGGACCATGAAGCCCTCGGCATGCTTCGCGGCTATCCCGGCAAGGTTTCGCAGCGCCGCTGCCTCCAGCTCGCCGGCAAAGACCCGCGCCTCTATGTGAAGAGAGGCTTCAGCTGCGGGACGGGCAGTGAGGCCCTTGTCAAAGCCGTCCGGAAGGGCTAGCGGGCCGCATGTATCCATCCTTTCCTGAATCTCCCTCAGGAACTCCTCCCTGCCGATCTCCCTCACCAGATGCTTTAACCGTTTACCCTGTGGTGTACGCTCCTTGTAGACTGAGACCACAGACTCGATCAAGGGGATTATGTTCTCTTGCGCCACCTTTCCCTTAAGCAGGAACCCCTCTGTCGGCTCCCTCCCCAGACCCCCGGCTGCCCAGACATCATAGTAATCCCTCTCTTCCGCTGTTCCCGCATAGACCAGCCCGATGTCCTGGATGAGGTGGCGCGGGTCCGAATAGTCTGCATTGACCGCGATCTTGAATTTCTTCGGGAGTCCCTCGAAATGGGGGTTCTGCGTGAAGTGGTGATGTATCTTGCGGGCCAGAGTCTGAGCAGCGGGAAACCCGGCGCTGAAGGGGGTGCTGCAGACAACGCCGCGCACTGCGCCGCCGCAGGCCCCCCTGGAGGTAAGCCCGACAGCCGCAAGCATCTTCCCGATTTCTGCAAGGGACTCTTCCTTGAGCCAGTGGAACTCGATGCTGTTGCGTGTGGTGAGGTGGACCCGCCCCCCGGCGAAGCGGTCGGCGATCTCGCTGATCTTGAGCGCCTGTTCGGCGGAAAGGACCCCGCCCGGAACCTTGACCCGCATCATGAAGTTTTCCGCCTGGCGCTGCTGGTAAACGCCCTCGATCCTCAGGCTCTGGGGGTTGGTGGTCATGTTGCTCTCCTGCATCATGCAAATATCACTGTAGAGACGGGCCGGTGGCCCGTCTTAGACGCCCCGCCGGGGCGTCTCTACATATGTTTGATTTCTGCAAGCTTAGATTCTGACGGTCCCGGCGTCAAGAACAAAGGTGAAGACTACCCGCCAAATGAAAGACCCGCCGGCATTCCGGCGGGTCTTTCCGTTTCATTTGCTTCTTTGCACCCTGTCACGCAGGGTCATGCCGGCGGCTTGCACTGCCGACTCGGGTACTGCCAAGGTTTTTGTTCGGGATCTATCTCCTCGATACCATCCCTCCTTTGGCGGTTGTTTCAGGTAGCTACCCTGATAAAAGTATATCACTTCCGGAACTGTTTGCATTGCCGACCGGATTTTATTTTTCAGGGATCTGATGATTATTTTCCGCATCATCGCGGATGGTGAGACCTGGAGTGGCAAAGGTGTAAGTAGCGCGCCCGCTCTCCTTGGATTTGTACATCGCCTTGTCCGAAGCGGTCAGGAGGGCAGGGGCGGTGGGGCCGTCCTCGGGGTAAAAGGCAATCCCTATGGAACCGGAAACGTTCCCCTCGCCTCCCGGCAGCAGGAACGGTGCGCTCAGTCGGGCCAGTATCCGTTCTGCCACCGCAGTTACGGTTGGAGGCTCAACAATGCGCGGCATTATGATGGTGAATTCGTCCCCTCCCATGCGCGCAACCGTGTCGGTCTTGCGGAGCACGGATGTCAGGCGTTCGGCAACCTGGTGCAGCAGCTCATCGCCGGCCCCGTGCCCCAGCGAGTCGTTGACATCCTTGAATCTGTCCAGGTCTATGAAAAAGAGCGCGACGTGATACCTTCCCCTTTCCGCCTGGTCCAGGGCCTGCTGTAGCCGATCCATGAACAGGAGACGGTTGGGGATACCTGTCAAAGGATCGAAGTTCGCCTGCCGCCAGATCCGCTCCTGCAGTTCCTTGCGCTCCGTGATGTCGCGAACGATCGTCTGCACTGCTCGTGTCCCTCCATAGAAGACCGGGCTCAGCCCCACCTCCACGTCGACGTTCGTGCCGTCCAGCCGGACGATTTTCTGCTCGACATAAGGCCGCGCTTCGCCCAGCTCCTCCACCTGCGTGACCAGATTCATGAACGGCTCATGGTAGCTTTGGTGGAGCAGGTCGATGATCCGGGCACCGATAAACTTGTCGGGTTTCCCGGCCCCGAAGAGCCGTGCCGCTGCCAGGTTTCCGAAGATCACCTCTCCGCCGTGGTGGACCAGGATTGCGTCCGGAGATTGCTCTATCAGCGAACGATAGCTCGCTTCGCTCTGCTTGAGCGCCTCCTCGGCCAGCTTCAGGCGGGTAAGGTCGTTGAGCGTCTCGATGGCGGCAATCAGATTGCCGCTGCCGTCGCGGATCGGCGCCGCCTCGAAGAGGAGATAGCGGCGCCTGCCGCCTATGTTCGGGAACCACCCCTCGGCCTGGAGCCCGTCCGGAATGAGTGGGGAGGTGGAGATCGTCAGGTAAAGTTCGTGCGTTTTCACAATGTCGCCGTCCAGGATGAGGTCGGCCAGGCAGGGGCGCTGGCTGGGGTAGAAGGCGCGCCACTGATCGTCGGCGCCGAGGACCTCGGCGGCGGTGATGCCGGTCAACTCCTCGCAGGCACGGGTCCAGGTGAGGACGCAGTGGTTGATGTCCAGGACAAAACAGGGGACAGCCGAATTCTGGAGGAGGTTCTCGGAAAACTCCCGCTGCGCATGGAGCGCCATCTCCACGGTCTTGCGCCGGGTGATGTCAATGATTACTCCCACCAGGCCTGCCGCGGTGCCGTCCTCCTCACGGAAGGCATCCTTGTAGAAGATGACGTCGTGGGGCGAACCGTCGGCATAGATGAGGGATTTTTCAAGGATCTGGAACTGTCCTCCAGTCTGCTGAAAGAGCTCGGCATCCTCAGCCGCGATCTCCTCGGCGATGGCACGGGGGGCGATGTCGAAGATCGTCCGGCCGACCAACTCCTGCCGCGTTCTGCCATGGATCACCTCGAAGGCGCGGTTGCACCCGAGATAGCGTCCTTCGCGGTCCTTGTAGTAGATCGGCGCCGGAACGGTATCGATCATGGTCTGAAGGAAGACCAGCTGCTCGCGTTCATGGCGCTTCATATTTGCCATTTCGTTGCTCATGCGGAAGCGACTCTCTCCTTCAGGATGGCCACCACCTCGTCGTCTTCCACCTGGGTGAAGTCGTGGTAGTAGCCGCCGACCGCCATGAAGCCGGGAGGGGTAAGGAGGCAGACCCACTCGTCCACTGTCCGGGAGATCTCATCAGCTGCCTCGGGGGAGGCGACCGGCATGGCCACTATAAGCCGGGCGAGCTTCTCCTCCCGAAGGGTGGCGATGGCGGCCTTGACGGTGGCGCCGGTGGCGATCCCGTCGTCTACGAGGATGACGGTCCTGCCTGCCAGGGGTGGAATCCCCCTGCCGCCCCGGAAGAGCTGCTTTCGCCGGACGATTTCTTCCATCTTCGTAGCGGTTTCGCTGTCCAGGTAACCTTTTCCCACCCCGTAGGCGGAAACGATATCCTCGTTGATCACCACGGTGCCGGTTTCGGAAACCGCGCCGGCGGCCAGCTCCGGGTTGCCGGGAAAGCCGATCTTGCGGACGATGAGGATGTCGAGCGAGACGCCAAGCGCCCTGGCGATCTCATCGGCGACCTCTACCCCGCCGCGTGGGAGACCGAGGACTATCACCCCTTCCTTCCCTTGATAGTGCTCCAGCCGCCGTGCCAGTTGCCGGCCGGCATGCCGCCTGTCGGCGAATGTCATGACCTTCTCTCCTCCCGTCCCGGATTCGTATCCACATGAGTAACTCAAGTATAGCCGATATGGCGCCGGTGAAAAGGGGCCGAAAAAGCTGATTAGACCTCATGCCCTGAGCGTGCTAAACTGAATATTATATTTGGAGCCGAAGCCATGACCAATAGCCGCAAGAAGAGTGCAGCCGCCCCGGATGATACCTCGCTTCTTGTCGCCACTCTCCCAGTGGCGCTTCAGGAGGCGCTGCGCAAGCTTCCCCTCGAACAGTTGCTGGAAGTGGTGATGGATCTGGGGCGGCCGCCGGAGGCCCGTTTCGTTGAAAAGACGGTTCGGCTTTCGGAAAAGCCGGTGAGCCAGGAGGATATCACCCACGTGACGGCGCTGGTGGGGGAGTTTTCCGAGGACAACCGGGCCGGGATCGAGCGGACCCTGCACCGGATCTCCGGTATCCGCAACCGCAAGGGGCAGATCGTGGGAATGACGCTCCGGGTGGGAAGAGCCGTTCTGGGAGGGATCGAGCTGCTGCGCGACCTGGTGGAGGCCGGCCAGAGCATCCTCATCCTCGGACGGCCGGGGGTGGGAAAAACCACCAAGCTCCGGGAGATGGGGCGGGTTCTGGCGGACGATTTCCACAAGCGGGTGGTGATCATCGACACCTCCAACGAGATCGGGGGGGACGGCGACATCCCCCATCCCGGCATCGGCAGCGCCCGGCGGATGCAGGTGCCGCGCCCGGACCGCCAGCATGCGGTGATGATCGAGGCAGTGGAAAACCACATGCCCGAGGTGATCATCGTCGATGAGATCGGGACCGAGGCGGAGGCTTCGGCTGCCCGCACCATAGCCGAGCGGGGCGTGCAGCTGATCGGCACGGCACACGGCACCTCGCTGGAAAACCTCATCAACAATCCCACCCTCTCCGACCTGGTGGGCGGGGTGCAGGTGGTGACCCTCTCCGACGAGGAGGCGCGGCGGCGCCGGACCACCAAGACGGTCAGCGAGCGGCGAGCCCATCCGACCTTCGATATCGTGGTGGAGATGGTGGACCGGCAGGAGGTGATCGTTCACAAGGATACGGCCGTTGCGGTGGATACCATCCTGCGTGGACGCGCCCCGCGCGGGGAGCGTCGTGAGCAGGCCGCAAACGGCCTGGTCCATGTCCGGGAGGAAGAGCCCTCGTTCACCACTGCCCCGGCGCCGACCGAACGGCCGGAGCGGGAGGGGCCGATGCGCATCTATCCCTATGCCCTCTCCCGTGACCTGCTGGAGCGGGTGATCCGCAGCCTCGGTCTGGATGCCCGCACGGTCGGCGGCCCGGAGCAGGCCGACCTGATCGTGGCGCTCCGCTCAAGGGCCGAAGACCAGCGCCTGCAAAGGATGGTGCATTCTGTCGGCATCCCGCTGCAGCTGTTGAAGAGAAACACGGCCAACGAGATGCGCAGGCTTCTGCAGCGGATGTTCCAACTGCTGGAGGGGATGGAGGACGACGAGGTCCAGGAGGCGATGCGGGAGGCCGAGGAGGGGGTGCAGCGGGTCCTGGAGGAGGGAGTCGAGGTGCCCCTCTCCCCTCGCGGTTCCTCGCTGCGCAGGATGCAGCACCGGCTGATCGCCGGGCACAAGCTGATGGCGATCAGCAGCGGCAAGGAGCCGGAGCGATACCTGGTGATCTATCCGCAGGAGGAGATGGAGTAGCATAAAAACCGCGGTCTGGAGGGGACATGGGACCCATCGAGGAGATTCGCGTTGTGCGGCTGGGAATGCTGGTAAAGGATATTTCCGCAGAGCTCGCCGGTTTTATTTCCCGCCGCTTCCACTGCCGGATGCTGCCAACCGATACCCTGCCGCTCCCGGCCGAAGGGTGGGACCCAGGCCGCGAACAGCATCAGGCCGAGGCGCTTCTGGATTGTCTTGCCGCAAGCGGCCCAGCGCCCGGTTGCTTCCTTCTCGGTGTGACGGAGCGCGACCTCTGGCTTCCCGGCATGAACTACGTGTTCGGCGCAGCGCAACCCCACGGCAGGGTCGCCGTCATCTCCCTGGCGCGACTGCGCGAGGAGTTCTACGGACGTCCCGCAGACCCCCTCCTGTTTCTGCTCCGGGCCGTAAAGGAAGGGGTGCACGAGCTGGGGCACAACCTGGGCCTCGGGCATTGCGGCAACCTCCGCTGCATCATGTTTTTCTCCAACGCCCTGACGGACACCGACCGCAAGGGGCCGGGCTTTTGCGACTGGTGCCGGGATGTCCTTGACGGTGGCCAGAGGGTGGCGCTCACGGAGGGACCGTTCGGGGATTAAGAACTAAAAAATGTCTTGGAATTTTCCGGTTTTCAGGGTTAGATAGTTTCCTAATTTCGTAACGGGAGACGTCCATGTCCGCGAAAACCGCAGTCCTGCTCCTCCAGATGGGGGGGCCCGATTCCCTCGATGCCGTCAAGCCCTTTCTGGTAAACCTCTTTTCCGACCGGGACATCATCCGGATCGGCCCCGCCGTTCTCCAGCCGCTCATCGCCCGGATCATCGCGGCAAGAAGGGCGCCCAAAGTGGAGAAATACTACGAGCAGATCGGCGGCAAGTCCCCCCTGCGGGAGCTGACCGAAGCCCAGGCCAAGGCATTGGAAGAGAAACTCGGCGGTGATTACCGCTGCTTCGTCGCCATGCGCTACTGGAAGCCCTCCACCATCGAGGCCCTGGCCGAGATCAGGCGGCAGGGGATCACGCGGGTCATCGCCCTCTCCCTCTATCCCCATTATTCCCGCGCCACCACCGGCTCCAGCGTCAACGAGCTGAAGCGGGTCCTGGCCCAGGCGGGTGTCAGCTTCGACATCACTTACATCGACCGCTTCTTCGACCATCCCCGCTACATCGACGCCCTGGAGGAGAAGATCAAAGAGGGGCTGGCTGCGTTCCACCCCCTGGCGGAGGTGCAGATCCTCTTCTCCGCCCATTCCCTACCCAAGTCGTTCATTGACGAGGGGGACCCCTACCTCTCCCACATCGAGGAGACGGTGCGGCTGGTCATGGAGCGGTTCGGGGAGATTCCCTACCACCTCGCCTTCCAGTCAAGGGCCGGGCCGGTGGAATGGCTGGAGCCCTCCACCGAGGAGATGCTGCGGCACCTGGCGGAGCACGGCTGTAGGCAGCTGCTGATCGTCCCCCTCTCCTTCGTCTCCGACCATATCGAGACCCTGTACGAGATCGACCACGAGTATGGGCAACTGGCCTATGAGCTGGGGTACACCGCCTGCAAGCGTTCGCCGTCGCTCAACAGCACGCCGGCGTTCATTGATTGTCTGGAGGATATGGTGAGGCGCGTGGAGCGCGGTGAGGCGTGAATGGTGAATGGTAGGGGCGGCCCTGTGTGGCCGCCCGTAGTTGTTCAATGCACGGCGTTCTGCTGGCTTTTGGCCACCAGGAAGTAGACCACGCCGAGTATGAGGAGGGTGCCGGCCAGGAAGCCCTGGGTGGTGAGGGCATCGTGGCGCAGTGTTGAGATGAGGATCTCCCGGATCAGGGCCACGATGATGACCCCGATGAAGACCAGGATGTTGAACCGCCCCCCCTTCAGGGACTTGATCTCGTTGTCCATAAGCTCTATCATCATCCAGAGGACCAGCAGCGAACCGAGTGCGGAGAGTATCCCCTTCTCGATGTTCCCCTGGAAGACGTGGACGATGTCCCAGGCAAAGAGCCCCACCACCGACAGCGAGACCCCGGCAAGGGCCAGTACGAGGATGAGATTGAGCCCGTAGGTGAAGCGCTCCGCGGCGTGGATCAGCTTCGATTCCAGCCGGTAGGAGAGAAAGACCTTGTTCAGCTCCTCCTCCTGGTACGAGGCGCTCATGATGTCGAGGTTGATATCGATGATCTTCTCGGCTGCCAGGCGAAGGCGCCGCCGTTCCTCCCCCAGCGGGAAATTCTCCTGGAGCATCTCCACCACGAAGCGGCGGACCACATACATGGCCGCATTGACGAAATGGGCCTTGAGGCCGACGCGAACATGGGCCTTGCCGATCCGCTGGATGTTGAGCAGGTACTGGTTGTCGTAGGGGCCGGTGAAGAGGGAGACAAACCACTCCTTGTGGGTCTGCTTCAACCGTCGCAGGAGCTGCTCGTCCCTGAGAAACTCGGCGGTCTCCGGGATGCCGAGGAGGTAGTTGTAGAACCGGTCGGCCAGCTGCTCCTTGTGCGCTTCGGCCAGGGGGCGCAGCGAGATGAGGAGCGCTTCCTCCTCAGGGGTGAAGGAGTAATGGGACTTGATTTCCTGCATGGTTATCATGGGGGTTCTCCTTGAAGAGGTTCCCGATAAGTATAGGGGTTGGAGGCTGATTTGCAATTCTGTATACGATTCTGCGCCGAAGGAGTAGCGGAACTTTCATGAAAATGTGTGTTATCTGTAAAAACGATTTCGACGAAAATGCGCCGTCCACGATCTTTTCCGAGGCCGGGGAATGGCTCGCGGAAGAGGTCTGGAACGATCCCGGCGAGCTCTGCCCCCAGTGCCTGGAGAACCGGGCCAGGCTGGCGATGATGTATCTGCATGAGCATAATACATAGGCAAAGGGCAAAGGGCATCAGGCAAAAGAGAAAATCCCGCCGGAATTTTTTGCCCATTGCCTAGTGCCTTTTGCCGGTTGCTTGGCACGATGAATCAATAACACGCAATAGTTCGTTTCTGGAGAAGATATGGAAAGTACAACCATCGACAACATCACCCTCTCCCTAGCCTCGCCCGTGAAGCTCCCGCTGAAGTGGGTCGGCCAGGAGGAGCTTCTGAAGCAGCTTCTGGCGGCCTGGATGGTGATCGACGAGCGGGACATCCCATTCAATCCCCGTCTCATCGGCAAGCCGGGAGTGGGGAAGACCACCCTTGCCTATGCCGCTGCCCGCACCCTCGGGCGGCCGGTCTACCTCTTCCAGGCCACCATGGACACGCGCCCCGAGGACCTGATCGTCACCCCGGTCATCGGCCCTGACGGCAAGATCCAGTACGCCGCCTCTTCCCTCGTCTCGGCCATGCTCAAGGGGGGGATTCTGATCCTCGACGAGGGGAACCGGATGAGCGAGAAGGCGTGGGCATCTCTGGCGCCGCTCCTGGACGACCGGCGCTACGTTGAGTCGATTATCACAGGCCTGCGCATTCCGGCCCACGCCGACTTCCGCATCGTGGTCACCATGAACGAGGACGCCTCCACCTTCGAGGTTCCGGAATACATCCACTCCCGGCTCCAGCCCCAGATCTATATCGACTTCCCCGAGGCGGACGAGGAGCTCCACATCCTCAAGGAGAACCTCCCCTTCGCTCCGGATAGGGTGCTGAAGTACGTGGTCGATTTCCTTCAGAAGGCCCACGCCGCAGATGAGCTCTATTCGGTACGCGACGGGATCAACATCGCCCGCTATGCCTTGAAGATGATGCATGCGGTGGAAAAGGAGCCGAAGGATCTCCTGCCGCTGGCGGTGGAGCGGATATTGGGGGATGAGGCGCTGCGGTATCTGAAGTGACGTGTGCGGATTGACCCGGCTGCCGTAAGCCTGGTGATAGTCCGCCGTTGCTCTTCAATCGATTTCCTGCTATGGTAATACATGGTATTACTATCGGAGGTGTTATATGCAATCACGGCATCGGGCGGTCATAACCATTTCCGTTCCTCCTGAAACGGCGACAGAATATCGCGATTTGGCGCGGTCGCAGGGCGAAACCATCAGCGAACTCTTCCGCGATATGTTCGCTTTTTACAAGCAGGAGAAGCTCAAGAAGGAACTGTATTCCATCCAGGAGTATGGGGCGGGGATGGTCCGTGAGATGGCCCTGACCGAGGAAGAGATCGAGAAAATGGTTCTGGAAGGGCGCTAGTGCGGATCGTCTTCGATACCAATGTCTACATCTCTGCCCTCATCACCAGCGGCGGGCGTGGCGAAAATGCATATCTCGCCGCTGTGGCCGGGCGGTTCTCTCTTTTCGTCTCAATTCCCATCCTGACGGAAACGGCCGGAAAACTACGGGCAAAGTTTCACTGGGACGACGCGCATATCACCAGGGCCGTACGGCATGTGGCCGCCGTTGCCGCCGTTTTAAAGCCGCAGCGCCGCATCGCGCTCCTCACCGACGACCCCGACAACCGCATCCTGGAGTGCGCCATGGAAGCGGGAGCGGATTACATCGTCACCGGCGACCGCCACCTCCTCTCCCTGGGAGCCTATGAAGGGTGCCGGATTGTTACCCTGGCTGAATTCCTGGATGGGGTTTTGGGTGAATAGGGTGACACCCTCGTATGTGCAAATTTACCAAGCATAGCATAGGAAAACTTCATGACGATCTCACTTGCCGAACTTCTCAAAGACAGCGCCTACAAGCTCACGCAATTCAAGCCTGCTCAAATTCATGCATTAGAGTCAAACATCACGATGAAGGACACGGGGAAGAATCTCGCTCCTTACGTCACTTGCCTGGTGCGGGGCAAGCCGATCAAACTCACGCCTGAAGAAGCTGTTCGTCAACTGTATGTAATGGTGCTCAAAGACGACCTGGGCTACCCCGTGAGCCGCATGGAGCTTGAGTACGGCGTCACGTTCGGCCGTGAGAAAAAACGCGCCGATATCTGTATTTTTGACGTAATCCGTACCAGCGACCCATACATTCTGGTGGAGCTGAAAAAACCCAAGCTCAAAGACGGCAAAGAGCAGTTGAAGTCATATTGTAACGCCACGGGCGCGCCGATGGGGGTGTGGAGCAACGGCGACAGTATTTCGTTTTATCACCGCAAAGACCCGAACTATTTTGAAGACATTCCCGCCATCCCTTCGGCACACGAAAAACTGTCCGACATCCTGACAGCGCGATGGACGATTGACGACCTGGTAAAGATGGATAAGCTCGTCAATCAGAAGAAATCGCTGAAAGACCTGATTCTGGAGATGGAGGACGAGGTTCTGGCCAATGCTGGCGTGGACGTGTTTGAGGAGCTGTTCAAGCTGGTCTTCACCAAGCTGTATGACGAAATGGAAAGCGGGCGCGACAAGAAGCGCCACCTCGTTTTCAAGAACTACGGCGACACCGAGACCGAACTCAAAGCCAAAATCCAGGAGCTGTTCGACAAAGCGCGCGGCAAGTGGGAAGGCGTGTTTCCCGAGGGTGCAAAAATCGATCTCACCCCCAGCCACCTGGCCGTGTGCGTATCGTCACTGGAAGGGGTGAAGCTGTTCAACTCCAATCTGGACGTGGTGGACGAGGCTTTCGAGTATCTCATCAACAAAAGCAGCAAGGGCGAGAAAGGGCAGTACTTCACCCCGCGCTATGTGATCGACATGTGCGTCAAGATGCTCAATCCCCAGGAGCACGAAACGATGATCGATACCGCCGCCGGCAGTTGCGGCTTCCCCGTTCATACCATCTTCCATGTCTGGGAACAGATTATGAAAGACGAGGGCCTGAGCAAAAGCCACCTCTTCACCACCGAGAAAAAGCCCGCCCGTTGCGAAACCTATGTGCAGGAAAATGTATTTGCCATCGACTTTGACGAGAAGGCCGTGCGCGTAGGCCGGACCTTGAACCTGATCGCGGGCGACGGGCAAACCAACGTGCTGCACCTGAACACGCTGGATTACGAACGCTGGGACGAAAAGACCAAGGATGAAGATTGGACGGACATTTACGGCGAAGGGTGGAAGAAGCTGCGCAAACTGCGCGAGGTCAAGGATCAAAACCGGGATTTCTCCTTTGACATCCTCATGGCCAATCCACCCTTTGCGGGCGACATCAAGGAAACCCGCATTCTCTCCAAATATGAACTGGCCCGAAGCGTGAGCCTGGACAAGGTCAGCAAGGTCGATGAGAACGGCACCAACATCGAGGACGCGACCCGGCGCACCCCGACCTTCCCGGAATTCCTGCGCACAAGCCATGAGACCATCTACAAGATGGCCGACGGCACGTTCCGCAAGGTGAAGGTCAAAGACCAGAACACCGTGGGGCGCGACATCCTGTTTATCGAGCGCAACCTGAATTTCATCAAGCCGGGCGGGCGCATGGCGATTGTGTTGCCGCAAGGGCGCTTCAACAATTCCAGCGATAAAGACATCCGCGAATACCTGGCGGACCATTGCCGTATCCTGGCCGTGGTGGGGCTGCACGGCAACGTGTTCAAGCCGCACACCGGCACCAAGACCAGCGTGATTTTCGTGCAGAAATGGCACGATGAACTCTGCCCCAGGGTGGATGACTATCCCATCTTTTTTGCCACCATGAAGGAGCCGAGCAAGGACAACAGCGGTGATAAGATATTCGTGAAACGCAAGGATTTGCAGGCATCGGGAAGCTCGGAAAACACGCCTGTTGAAAACATCGGTGCCGAAGTTATTAATCATTACGACACCACTCCACAAGACCTGAACGACTTTGTGCTGGATGCCCACGAACACTTGATCGTCAAGCACGACCTGTTCAATCACGACGGCCTGACCCAGGACGGCATTGCCGAAGCGTTTATCGAGTTTGCCAGGAAGGAGCAGCTAAGTTTTTTTCGCTAGGCCCTTTCGATGAGGCCCGGTATCGGGCGTTGTTGGAAGGGCTGGAGGCTAGCGAGGTTAGATTAAGCAGCTTAGAACGAACAAAACGCATGGATACTGAATTTTATTCACGCGATAATATTCAGGCCCTAAAGAATTTGGAAGCAAAGGGTGCGGTCCCTATTACTAAATTTGTATCGGTTTCGGATGGCAATCACATGACCATCAGCGATGGTTACTGTGATGAAGGTGGTTTGCCGTATTATCGGGGAACAGATATATACAATTTTTTCATTGAGCAAGCGAGCAGCCCATTAAGGATTGAACAGCGAGCTTTTGATATTCCCAACATGCGACGTTCACACCTCAAAAAAGGAGATGTGCTGATGTCGATTGTTGGTGCAATTATTGGCAATCTCTCCTTGGTTACCACTGACGCTAAAGCAACCTGTAGCTGTAAATTAGCAATCATGCGCCCTAAAGATATTGAGCCTAGTTTTTTAGCGATTTATTTGAAATCGCATTACGGACAAAACCAGATTCAAAAGTACAAGCGCGGAGCAGCACAAACGGGATTGATTCTTGAAGATTTCGATCAAATTCTTATTCCTGATTTTTCTAGTGCATTTAGACTAAAAATTACTGAGATTGTCACCAAAACATATGACGTTTTGGAACAGTCTCAATCAACTTATAGCCAAGCCGAAACTTTGCTCCTCGATGCTCTCAATCTCACCACCTATGCCCCCACCACCCAAAATACCAATATCAAATCGTTCAAGGAGTCCTTTGCTACCTCCGGTCGCTTTGACGCGGAGTATTACCAGCCGAAGTTCGACGAAATTGAAGAACTGATCAAAAGTAATGGTGACTATTTCAAGCGTATTGAGGAAATTCAGACCTATAATTCTCGCGGCATGTCGGCTATTTATGATGAAGCCGGAACCGTCGATATGATAACCCAGAAACACATACTTGAAACTGGGCTTGATTACGAAAACTTCGACAAGACCGATATAAAGCACTTCTCAACCGATGAGGCATCTTTTGTTGCAGAGAATGATATTCTCATATATGGGACAGGCGCGAATATCGGGAGGACACAGCCATATCTTTCTGTGAAAAAAGCGGTCGCTTGCCAGGACATTATCATTCTTCGGGTTATTGATGATCCGGTTTATGTCGCATTTGTAATCAACTCATTTATCGGGCGTTTTCAAACCGATAAAATGAGAACCGGTTCGGCACAGCCGCACCTATACCCGAAAGATGTTGCCCAATTCATCATCCCTTTTGTTGACAAAGACACCCAGTTGAAAATCCGGGGGAAAATCATCTCCTCTCTTGCGCTCAAAAAACAATCCACTGCGTTACTTGAAATTGCCAAGCGCGCCGTGGAAATCGCCATTGAGCAAGATGAAAATGCAGGCATGGCTTACATAGAGGCAAATTCATGAGCGGGAAAAAGGGGAAAGTATAGTGTCGCGTCTACACATTGGTTGACAGAAAGGAACCTTAGTGGCCCACTTCACTGAAAAAATCCTCTCCTTACTCCCACTGCTTGACGAGCAGATCGCTGACGACCTCGAAACCGAGACCCTCGATTTCAAGGAGTGTCCTACCGAAACCAAGCTGCGGGAACTCGCCAAGGAGATGGCAATCTGTCTCGGCAACGCTTCCGGTGGCACTGTTGTTTTCGGCGTCCGTGAGCGTCTCCTCGGCTGCGACAAGGCCATTGTCGGGATTGACTTCGCGCCTGACCTGGAGGCGCTGAACGCCACCCTGTACGAGGTCACCTACGACATGACGAGGAGGCTGGACAAGGAGGCGGTTAAGGTCCGAATTCTTTCCCTGCTCAAGGATCGCCCGCTGAGAAACGCTGACATAAGAGGCTTCACTGATTTGGGTCGCCAACAAGCCTATCGACTCTTAAAAGAACTGGAGGCTGATGGGCTCATATACCAAATTGGGCATGGGCAGAGTGCTCATTGGCATCTGAAGCAATCATTAAGCAAATCGTGAAGCAAAGATGCCTGTTTGCATCATTATTTGCTTCAGTGTAGCAAAGGAAGCGGAGATATTATGATCCAATATTCGGAACTTTTTCCCAAAGACAACGAGACCTTCTGTCTGCGCCTGGACAGCAAGACCGGCACGCTCCCGAAGGGGACGTACCGTTTTTTCGATTCCCATTGCGCCGAACAGAAATGCGACTGCCGCCGCATAGCCGTCTCGGTGCTTAACGAGAAGGGAAAGGACCTCGCCCATATCGCCTTCGGGTTCGACCCTGACGCGGAGGAAGCCGGGCCGTATCTTGAGCCGTTCATGCCCCAGTCCCGTCATGCGGAACTGCTGCTGGAGATCTTCACAGAGCTGGTGAACACGGAAGCGGCTTTTCTGGAGCATCTTTACAGCCATTACCGGCTGGCGCGGGAAAAGATCGATGGCAAAAAGTACAAGGGGCGCTCTTTTCCCAAGCCGGGGTCGGTTGTCCGCGTCCCAGTAGAGGCCCCGGATGACTCCGACATGTTCGCGGAGTTCGAGGAGCTTCTCTCGGCCATGGTGCGCAGTAAGCCCCGCCCCGACTCAAAGAAACGGAAAGGCAAACAGCCTCTGCTCTTCGAGGAGCCCGCCATTGCCGGCGACGCCTCAGGCGATCCGGGCGACGGCCGGGCAACTGCGCAGGCCCTTCTTTCCGACATGCTCCGGGAACTGAAGCGGAAAAAGTTCTCGGGCGTTTCCGAGGCCGAGCGGGTGATCGATGGAAATCCCGACCTTGCCTTCCCGCTCATCGATCTGCTCGCCGAGGAGGGTGCGCGCGATGCAGAGGACCAGGATGATCGTATTCATGCCTGCCTCATCCTTCTGCGGGCCGTTTTCGAGCGGCTGCGGGTCGATCTGGAGCGGAGGCGCCCGGAAAGCGCGGCCCTGAACGAGGCGCTCCAGAGGCATATCGCCGACAAGCTGTTCCATTCCGGCCCCGCGTCGTTTCTTGGCGCCGAGGTGGTGCGCAATCTGGCGGACTGCCGGCTGGAGCCGCTGCCGCTTCTTGCCGAGGCATTTCAGCGGATGATGTCCGATTCTTTTGATGGGAAGGTCGTGCCGTTTACCGGGGGCGATCCCCTCGCCGAAATCGTGCAGGCCATGGCCGAGATGGGGGCGGAAAGCGTATTCGACCGGTTTTCCATCATTACCGACCGGTTCCGGCTGGCGCCCGAGGAGATGCAGCTGCAGCTGGCGGCCGAGATGGCTGTTCACAAATCGCCTGTTCTGCGGGAGGTTGCCGGATTGATGTCATTCCATCCCCTGGTCGGGGTGCGCGACAAGTTTCCGGCGATCCTGGCAGCAGCGGGAGGGGACAAGATTACGCCGGAGACCCTGCGCCGCCTGATCCTGACCCGCAATTGGCATGCCGGCACCGTGCGGGCCGACATCGACAGGACCATTGCCGATGCCCGCCGGGCCGGCGTTCAATGCGCCCGGGTCCGGGAGACCGAAATCACGGAGATCCTCGCTTCGCCGGTGGATGGCGCTTCCGCCCAGGGGTTCTGGATGATCGGCAGGGAAAAGGGGCAGTATGTGGTCGCCTCCCTCCTGGTCAAGCTTTCGGAGGGAATTGTCGACGCATGGGTGACCCCTCCCCTGCCTGCTGCCGAGATGAAGAGGATGTCCCAGGCCTTCAAGATGGACGGGGGAGCGCAGCCGGTTGCGGCTTGGCTGCTTGAGCGAATGGTCGCCCATGGCCTCGCGACGGGCCTTTGCCGGAATACTACCGTGCCCGCTGGCCTTCTGGAGGTGGCGGAGATCATGGGAATTCCCGGCTGGAGGCCGGAGCCGGTCGATCCGGGAAAACTGCTCGTTTCCCTGCGGGGGGAGCTTGCTCCGCGCATACCGTCAGCGGTCGGCAAGGTGCTGGCCGAGAGCGAATCGTGGCCGATGTCGCTGCCGTTTGCCGCATCCTGGTTTGAGGACGACAGGGACGTGGATGAGCTCCTTTCCCGGCAGCTCACCGCCAAAAGGCTCACCGCCGCGGCTTGCGGTCGTGCGGCGGATGCAGTGGTCAGCGAGATACTGCAACCACGGCGGTCGCAATGGGTGGAACGTCTGGCACTCACCACACTCTGGCTTAATGCGGCAACAGGCAGGCCGCAGCTTGCTCCGGAGAAAATGCTGCTGGTCGCCGAGCATGTCGCCGCGGCGGAAAGCCTTGGTGGGGCGGGGCTCATGCGTGGCGTGGCGCAGATGACGGTGCATGCTTATCTGGGGCGCAGGGCAGGGGAGTAAATGGGAAAAAATTGGGGCAGCGCGCCAACTCAGGCATGCAAAGCTGCGATATGATCTTTAGTTTCATCGTGCCTGCAATATATCCTTTTAATTTTGCAATACTGACTGGTATCTCCTGGGGCCGTTCTGATTCGAGAGAGAGTAAAGGTAGTAGCTCGTTGCCGCAGGAAAGAACAACCAATGTGAGGTGCCCATGAACGAATCAGCCCTCTCCTCAACATCAACCAATGTCCTCAAATCCGTCATCTCCCTCCCGGTCATCGTCGCCGCCCTTGGCTACTTCGTCGACATCTATGACCTGGTGCTGTTCAGCATTGTCCGGGTGCCGAGCCTAAAATCGCTGGGGCTTGCCGGGCAGGAGCTGATCGACAAGGGGGTGTTCCTTCTGAACATGCAGATGGCCGGGATGCTCATCGGCGGGATCATCTGGGGGGTGCTGGGGGACAAGAAGGGGCGGCTCAAGATCATGTTCGGCTCCATCTTCATCTACTCGGTCGCCAACCTGGCCAACGGCCTGGCAACCTCGCTCCCGGCCTATGCGGCCCTGCGCTTCATCGCCGGCATCGGGCTCGCCGGAGAGCTGGGGGCCGGGATAACCCTGGTGAGCGAGGTCCTGCACAAGAGCGTGCGGGGGTACGGGACCATGATCGTGGCTTCGGTCGGGGTGTCGGGGGCGATACTGGCCAACTTCGTGGCCAAGGCGTTCGAGTGGCGCAACGCCTTCTTCATCGGCGGGGCGCTGGGGCTGCTCCTGCTCATCATGCGGGTGAGCGTGGCCGAGTCCGGGATGTTCGGCGAGATGAAGAACCAGCAGGTCCGCTCCGGGAACTTCCTTGCCCTGTTCACCGATGCCGGAAGGTTTTCGCGCTTCGCCAACTCGATCCTGATCGGTGTGCCGACCTGGTTCGTGGTCGGCATCCTCATCACCTTTTCCCCCGAATTTGCCAAGGCCCTCGGCACCACCGGCCCCGTATCGGCCGGCAATGCGGTCATGTTCTGCTACCTGGGGCTCGTGTTCGGGGACTTTGCCAGCGGGATGCTGAGCCAGCTTCTGAAGAGCCGGAAGAAGGTGGTGTTCATCTTCCTGTCACTAACCGTGCTCGGGGTGGCGGCCTATTTCCTCCAGGGAAGCCTCTCCCCGGCGGCCTTCTACGGGGTCTGCGCCTTCCTGGGATTTGCCAGCGGCTACTGGGCCATTTTCGTCACCATCGCCGCCGAGCAGTTCGGCACCAACCTGCGGGCCACGGTCGCCACCACGGTCCCCAACTTCGTGCGGGGGATGGTTGTCCCGATCACCCTTTTCTTCCAGTGGGCCCGCCAGTTGTTGGGCCTGGAGGGGGGCGCAGTAACCGTCTGCATCCTCTGCCTCGCCGTCGCCCTCTATTCTCTCTACCGCCTTGAGGAGACCTTCCACAAGGATCTGGACTATTTCGAGGAATTTCTGTAGCCCGCGGATTCATCATGCCCCATCGCCTTCACATGATACAATTCGGCCCGGTCCATGCCCTGCCGGTCCTCCATTACCGGATGGAGTTCGCCCAGCTGGTGCGGCAGGCGTTCGAGCGGGTCAAGCCCGACTGCATTGCCATCGAGCTCCCGCCGACCATCGAGGCGCAGTTTGTGCGGGCTGTGCAAAGGCTCCCCGAGATTTCGGTAGTTTCATACGAAACTGGCGGCAAAGAGGGCGCCTCATCAACGGTCCATCTCCTGGTGGAGCCCGCCGATCCCTTGGTTGAAGCGGCGCGGCTTGCCCTGGGAAACGGCATTCCCCTCCACCTGGTAGACGTGGACACCGGTCACTATCCCCTCCATTTCGAGCCCCTTCCCGACTCCTACGCCATCCACCGGATCGGCCTTAAGGCCTATTACGACGAGTACCTGAAGGCTTCAGTTTCGCTTCGGCCCGGCCCGGAAGACATGCGGCGGGAGAAGGGAATGGCCTTCCATCTGCGGGAACTTTCAGAAAAATACGGGCGGATACTCTTCGTCTGCGGCATGTTCCACCTGGAGCGGGTGCGGGAGGCGTTCGGCTACCATCAAGCGACCCCCCTGGAGCGGGTGCGGCGGGATAATGTGCGGGTCTGCAATCTCCACCCCGACTCCTGCCGGGAGGTGCTGGGGGAGTTTTCGTTCCTTTCGGCGGTTTACGAGATGCGACGGGGGGAGCTGCCGGACGAACCTACCCGCGACGTGTCTGGGCTGCGCAAGCGCTTCAATGCCCTGGAACTGATCGAGGGGGGGAAGAGGGAGGGTTCCGAGGAGGAGATCCTCCGCTGTGCCATCATACGGAGCGCCCGGCACCTGGGGATGGCGGGAGAGTTCCCTGACCGCCAGCGTGTTAATCTCCATCTCTTCAACGAAGCGGCCCGCCACTACCGCGAAGAAACCGGAGAGCCGGTTCACATCTGGCAGAAGCGGGCTTTCTTCCGCTTCACCCGCAACTACGCCCTCCTGGCTGGGCGGCTACTTCCCGACCTATACCAGCTACTGGTCTCGGCCCGGGGATGCGTTGACGACAATTTCGCCTATGCCTTTGCCCGGCTCGCCACCTTCTACCCATGGCAGCGGGCCGAAAGCGACCTCCCCTCCGTCCGGCTTTCCCCAGAGGAGCTGTGGGGCGGAAGCCTCCGCATCCGGTTCCGCCCCCGGGAGCGCCGTCACGCCAAGGGACTCTCCCCCTTGCAGTTCCTGAAGCGGCGGAAGGAGAAGCGCCCCGGCGAATGGCTGGAGGGGTTCGACAATCCGTCCATCTGTTCCTATCCTCCGGAAGACGTGGTGATTGAGGATTACGGGAGGTTCCTGAAGAAAAAGGGGGCACGGCAGCTCTCCGAGGAGCTGACAAGAGTTGAGCCGTTCACTTCGTCCATGCTGGACGGGATCGACATGCGGGAGACCATCCGCAACCTGCACGAAGGGAAGATCTACGTCCGGGAGCAGCAGAGGGCAAAGGGCGGGGTCGGCGGGGTGGTGGTGATCTTCGACGAGGACCGGGCAAACGAGCGCTTCCCCTACCGGATGACCTGGCTCGGCGAGCACGAGCAGGAGTCGGACATGGCCTTCTACGCCACCAACCCTGCGGAGAACATCGCCGGTCCCGGCATCTGCCGCTGCGAGTATGGCGGCTTTCTCCTCTCCTACCCGCCCCGCCGGATGTACGACGTCTGGAGCGACCGGGACTACGCCTTCGCCCGCACCAAGGCGGAGGTGCTCCTCCTTGCTGCCATCGACTATTCCCCCGAGAAGCACGTGGTCTACACCGCCCCCCGCCCGCCCCGCAGCATCTTCAGGCAGATCGCCTCCCGCCTCGGCAGGAAGATCGTCTACATCCCCCTGGGCAGCCTTTCCCCGGTCCAGCTGAAAAAGCTCCGGGTGCTGCATATACTCCATGGCCATGACAAGCGGGAGATCGCGAAGGATTACATCTGGTGAAGTTTACCCTCGCCGCAGCACCCGCTTGTCCCCAACCCTGATGGTTACCTTCTCCCCGTCAAAATACTCCAGCAGCGGGATCATGAACTTACGCGACAGGCCGCCGGTTGCTTCGCGTAGTTCAGGGGGAGTGATCTCCCCCTTTTCCTTCAAGTAGGTCACCAGCTTTTCCCTGATCTGCGAGAGGGGTTCCGGGGCGTAGAACATGTCGCTCTTGATCTTCGCCACCCTCCCCTCCTTCACCAGGAACGCCAGGTGCTCCAGCAGCGCCTTCTCCGGGCAGCGGAGCGCGTCGCACATCTCCTTGATGGTGGGGGGTTCCATCCCCCCCTGTTTCAAAAGCCCCTCGATCTTCCCCTGGAGCTCGGCCTGGTCCACGGTCGCCTCCCCCTTGCGGCCGGGGAGCTTGACCAGGTCGCGGTCGACCACCGCCTTCCCTTCTTTCTCCAGCACGGATAGTACCGGTCCGAAAAAGCGGGGGTCGCTCCGTTTCGGGATGCGGGACTTGAGTTCTTCCTTGCTGATCCCGTCCTTCAAGGCGTTTTCCTTCAGGTAGGCGTTCAACTCGGAGAGAAGCTTCCCCTTCAGGGTGTCGAACGCCTCGCGGGAGAGGAAGGTGCGGGGCTCCCGCACCATCTGTATTACTTCACCTGACGTGAGAATAGCGGCAAGGGCTGCGTCGATCTTTTTTGCGGACATGCCGGTGCGATTCACCAGCTCGTCGAAGGAGAGCCCCGAGAGGAGGCTTGCCCGGATCATCAGGCGGATCTTGCCGGTGTCGTCTACTTCCTCTATCGCCTGGAGGAGTTCCATCGCCTCCGTAGACCGGCGGCGGCGTCGCGGGGGGGAAGGGTCGAGGACGGCACCGCCCCCGAGGGTGGCCTGGGGGGAGTAGGTGCGGAGCACAAAGGGGTCACCGGGGAGGAGGAGCACCGGGTGCTCCAGCCGGAGCTGGGCGAAGGCCGTTTCTCCAGGCTGGAGAGCGTCCTGGTCGAAAAGGATCACCTTGGCCGGAACCTCGTAGGTGGCGGAGTGGAGCCGCAGGGTGGAGCGGTGTTTCAGCTCGCGGAGCGCGGATTGCAGATAATTGAGTCGGACGTCCACGATACGGGTGGGGTGGTAGAGCCCCTTGGGGACCACCACGTCGCCCCGCAGCACCTCGGTGTGCTCCACCCCCTGGAGGTTCACCGCCAGCCGCTGTCCGGCCTCGGCCTTGTCGGCCTTCCGGCCGTGGACCTGGAGGCCGCGCACCTTGCAGGCGCGGCCGGCCGGCAGGACCTCCACGTCATCCCCCACACCGATCTCGCCGGAAAGGAGGGTGCCGGTAACTACCGTGCCGAAGCCGGTGATGGTGAAGACCCGGTCCACCGGGAGGCGGAAGGGGCCGTCGTGTCGCTTTTCCCCAACCTCCTGTGCCAGTTTCCCCAAGACCTTCTTCAGCTCCTCGATCCCCTCGCCGGTCCGCGACGACACAGGCACAATGGGGGCCGCCTCCAGGAACGAGCCGGCAAGGTAGTCCCGCACCTCCTCGGTGACGAGGGCGAGCCACTCCGGGTCCACCATGTCTTTCTTGGTGAGGGCCACCAGACCCTTCTTTACCCCAAGCAACTGGCAGATCTCCAGGTGCTCCCGCGTCTGGGGCATGATCCCCTCGTCCGCGGCTACGACAAGCATTACCAGGTCCATCCCGCCGACGCCGGCCACCATGGCGCGGACGAACCGCTCGTGCCCCGGCACGTCGACAATCCCGAACCGAACCCCCTCTGGCAGCTCCAGGTGGGCGAAGCCTAGCTCAATGGTGATGCCGCGCGCCTTCTCCTCCTTGAGGCGGTCGGTGTCAATGCCGGTAAGGGCGCGGACCAGGGAGGTCTTGCCATGGTCGATATGGCCGGCGGTGCCGAGGATGAGGTGTTTCATGATATGGGACTCCAGGATCGGTCTTTTATCCGCAGATTACACCGATTTAACCGCAAAACATACAATAAATTGAATTCATGCTTGTCCGGAAGGCTCCAGCTTGGGGCCAGCGCGGTGACTCGTTGCAAGGAAGGTCAATCCCTGAACTGCAACTGGTACAGCCGGTAATAAAGCCCCTGTTGGGCCATCAGCTCCTCGTGGCTCCCCTCCTCTACCTTCTCCCCCCGGTGGATCACCACGATTCGGTCGGCGTCGCGGATGGTGGAGAGGCGGTGGGCGACTACCAGCGTGGTGCGGCCGGCCATGAGCCCCTTCAGGCCTTCCTGGATCAGGCGCTCGCTGGCGGTGTCGACGCTGGCGGTAGCCTCATCCAGCACCAGAATCTCCGGATCGAAGGCCACGGCCCTGGCAAAGGAGATGAGCTGCCGCTCTCCGGCGGAGAGGTTGCTCCCCTTTTCCCGCACCTCCTCGTCGAACCCAAGCGGCAGGCGCCTGATGAACCGGTCGGCTCCCACAATCCGTGCTGCCACCTCGACCCGGCTCTCGGCGCCGGGGTTCCCCAGGGAGATGTTGAAGCGGATGGTGCCGGTGAAGAGGAAGGGATCCTGGAGCACCACTCCGATTCGGCGACGCAGGCCGTGCAGCGAAAGTTCGCGGATGTCGGTTCCGTCGATGGCGATGCTTCCCCTGCTCACCTCGTAGAAGCGGGAGAGGAGGCGGGTCACCGTGGTTTTGCCGCCGCCGGTCTCTCCCACCATGGCCACCTTTTCTCCCCTGCGGAGGGTGAGGTTGAGTCCCTTCAGGACGTAGTCGTCGTTGTTGTAGGCGAACCATACGTCGCGGAAGTCGATGGTAGAAATGGGGACAGATCTATTTTGGTGAGTTGAAATTAGATCTGTCCCCATTTCATCCTTTTCCGTATCCAGCAGATGAAAAATCCTCTCCAGCGCGGCCATGGCACCCTGCATGACCGAGTACTTGGAGGAGAGGTCGCGGATGGGGGAGAAGAACTTCTCGATGTACTGGATGAAGGCGACCAGGGCGCCGAAGCTGAGGTTGCCCCGGACGATTTCGCCCCCGCCGTACCAGACGATCAGGCCGATGGCCACGGAGGAGAGCGCCTCTACCATGGCGTAGAGCGAAGCGTCCCAGGTGATGACCGGCAGAT
The DNA here is from genome assembly GCA_016177775.1 of Geobacter sp. GTDB lineage: Bacteria > Desulfobacterota > Desulfuromonadia > Geobacterales > Geobacteraceae > JACOUQ01. The sequence continues at coordinate 226,125 of JACOUQ010000004.1, read as the reverse complement.
TGGCGTCGCGGTAGTCGGCGTTCAGCCGGGTGAATTCCTGCTGCTCGGTTTTCTGGCGGTTGAAGAGCTGCACCACGGCCATGCCGTGGATCGACTCGTTAAGGAAAGAGTTGAGGTTGGCGAGCCTGGCCCGCACCTGCCGGTAGGCCGTGCGCATGCGTTTGCGGAAGGTGAACGCGATCCAGACCAGGACCGGCAGGACCGAAAAGGTGACAAGCGACAGCTTCAGGTTCATCCAGAGCATGATCCCGACGATGCCGGCCAGCACCATGATGTCCCCCACCACGGTAATGATTCCTGCGGCGAACATCTCCCCCAGCACCTCCACGTCTGAGGTGAGGCGTGTGACCAGGCTTCCGGTGGGGGTCCGGTCGAAAAAGCGCACCGGCAGGCGCTGCAGGTGGGAGAACAGCTCCATGCGGAGGTCGAACATCACCTTCTGCCCCATGTGTTGGAGCAGCCAGACCTCGGCAAAGGTGAGGAGAGACTCGGCCAGGATCAGCCCCAGGAATCCTGTAGCTAAAAGCGGCAGCCCGGTCATCTCCCCCTTGATCAGATGGTTGTCGATGGCGAGCTTCATAAGCCACGGCTGGGCCAGCTTGGCCCCGGCAGCCAGGGGGAGGATGGCTAGCACAACCACCGCCAGTTTTCTGTAGGGCGCGACATAGCGCAGGAACCGGGCCATGAGGCGCCGGTCGTAGGCCTTGCCGACTATTTCGTCTTCGTAAAGTCCGCCGAAGTGCATGAATACCTTTCAGTTTTGCCACGGAGCCACAGAGGCTCAGAGAAAGCATGGGTATTACCTTTCTCCGAGTCTCTGTGTCTCTGTGGCAAAAATCAAAACCGCTCGATCTCCTCCCGCAGCTGCTGTTCCCTGTGGATCGCCGCGTAGCGCCCGTTGAGGGCGAGAAGCTCGCCGTGGCTCCCCTGCTCCACTATCCGCCCCTGGTCCAGGACGATGATGGTGTCACAGCCGCGCACCGCTGAAAGCCGGTGGGAGACGATCAGGACCGTGCGGCCGGCGTAGTAGCTCTCCAGGTCACGAAGGATCGCCTCTTCGGTGCGGGCGTCAACGGCAGAGAGGGGGTCGTCCAGGATCAGGATTTGGGGGTCCTTCAGAAGTGCCCTGGCGATGGAGACCCGCTGTTTCTGCCCTCCGGAGAGGGTCACCCCGCGCTCCCCCACGAGGGTCTGCAATCCGGCGGGGAAACGCTCGATGTCCTGATCCAGACTCGCCACTCTGGCGGCGGCCGCGATCTCCTCCTCGCCGGCTCCGTCGCGGCCGAAGGCGATGTTGTCCCCGATGGTACGGGAGAAGAGGAAGCTTTCCTGGGGGACAAAGCCAATGGCGTCGCGAAGCCTCGCCAGCGGGAGGCAGTTGATGTCAGTGCCGTCGATTAAAATCGTCTCGTCCGGCACCGGGTAGAGGCGGGGAATGAGCCGCGCCAGGGTCGATTTGCCGCTGCCGATGGCGCCGACGATGCCGATCTTTGTCCCCTTTCCGATGAGGAGGGAGATGTTTTGCAGTACCATGGCCGAGTCAGCGGCATAGGAAAACGACAGGTTCCGGAACTCAATCTCCCCGCCGATCTCCCCGACATCCGCAGGTGCTGCTGGTTCGGTCACGGTCGGGCGCGCGTTCAGCACGCCATTCAGTCTGGCCATGGAGGCAGCGCCCCGCTGCATGAGGTTCAGTATCCACCCCAGCATCAGGGTCGGCCAGACCAGCATGGCGAGGTAGCCGTTAAAGGCGACGAAATCCCCCAGGGTCAGCTCGCCGCTGATCACCCGGCTGCCGCCGATGAAGAGAATGATGAGGGTTCCCATTGCACCGGTGGCGGCCATGATCGGGATCATCATCCCCCGCAGCCTGGCCATCTGCATGTTGGAATCGAGATAGGAGCTGCTTACCGTGCGAAACGAGTCGGTCTCCCCCTCCTCGCGGCAATAGGCGCGCACCACGACCGCGGCTGAAACGCTTTCCTCGGCGCGGCTCGTCAGGCGCGCCAGCTCCTCCTGTGCCCGGATGGAGCGGCGGTACATGGTGGCGCTGAGCCGCTTGACCACCAGGATCGTCACCGGGAAGGGGAGGAGGGCGCAAATCGTGAGGATGGGGGAGAGGCGGAGCATCAGGACGATGGCCGCGATATAGAGGATCAGGGTGTTGATGACATTCAGAACGCCGAACCCCATCAGCATCCGGATGTTGGTCAGGTCGTTGGAAAACCGGGAGAGGATGTCGCCGGTTCGCTCCCGCTGAAAATAGGGGAGGTCGAGGGTGAGGAGTCTGGCATAGAGCTCCTCGCGCAGGGCAAACTCGATCCGCCGCCCGGCGTGGAGGAGGGTGGTGCGGGAGAATATCCGGATGATTCCTTGAAGTAAGGCGGCCGTGATGATCATGAGTGCATAGTAAGAGGGGGCGTGTTGGGCTGTCGCCGGGCGCTGCAGACCCTCTATGGCCAGCTTGAGGAGCCATGGGATAGCGAGGGCAAAGGCGTTGGTGCCGGCGAGCCAGAGGGCGCCAAGCATATATGAACCCTTGCAGGAGAAGAGATGATGATATAACCTTCTCAGTTGGTTGATGAGGCACCTCTGTGGGAGCGCGAAGGTCCGCAGGCCTTGAAAATGCGGGGAACTACCTATTTTTAAACCATTTTCGGGAGGTAGTCAAAGGGTTTGGAGGAAAGAACATGTCAAGCCAATAATTGGTTTGACATGTTCGTATACGGGATGTTATATTTGTTGACAACAATGTTTTATTTATGGTATTTAAATTTTACTGAAATTAAAATTTCGACATAACTGCCGTATATGATTGAGGCACAACTCTTAGTGATTTTTATTGCAACTAAAGATCGGCGTTCGGGCAAGCTTTCCTTTCATGAAATTCCAGTCCTCCCTGTAAGATCCCTTCCCCGTAGACCGGTTCCGGAAATTTGAAGCTTTGATCCCCAGCAAAGGCGCAGGAAGGAGTCCCAGTGAAGCACTCCAAGATGCAACTCTCCGCCGAAACCATGAATCTCGGTTTCGTGAAGAAGGTGGAACTCCTCTCCGGCAGCTCGGTGCGCCGCTGTTTCCAGTGCGGCAAATGCTCTGCCGGGTGCCCCATGCGCTCCTTCATGGAGCACCCTCCCAACCGGGTCGTCCGTCTGCTGCAACTCGGCCAGTACGAGCGGGTGCTGGCCGGCCGCTCCATCTGGTACTGCGCCTCCTGCGAAACCTGCTCCACCCGCTGCCCCAACAAGGTTGACCTGGCCGCCATCATGGATGCCCTGCGCAAGCTCTCCTGGGACGCCCAAGGGCCATCCAAGGAGAGCTACGTCCAGCTCGCCAACCGCCTCTTCATCGAAAACATCCGCACCTACGGCCGGCAGTACGAGATGCGTCTTGCCGCAGTGTTCAACGTGAAAAGCGGCCAGTTCCTCAAGGACCTGATGCTTGGCCCCAAGCTGATCACCAGGGGGAAGCTCAGGATGTTCCACCAGAAGAACAGGAACATCGGCGAGATCGAGAAGATTTTTTCCCGGATCGAGGAGATGCGGAAAAATGGCGAAGCACCTTGAAAGCGGGGACCAGGGACTAGGGATCGGTAAAAGAATGGAAGGCATGTGATGAAAAATATACTCAATTACTCATACTATCCCGGCTGTTCACTCCATGCTTCGGCTCAGGAGTACGAAGCCTCCACCAGGGGGCTTTTCAAGGCGCTCAAGATTGGTCTTCACGAGGTGCCCGACTGGTTCTGCTGCGGCGCCACACCTGCCCACAACGTGGACGAGCTGTTGTCCCTGGCCTTGTGCGCCAAGAACCTCTCCCTTGCGGAAAACGTTGCAGGTGACCTGGCAGTGGCTTGTGCCGCCTGTTTTTCGCGGCTCAAGACCACCCAGCACCGCCTGATCGATAATGATGCCAAGCGGCAGCAGGTGGAGAAGGCGATCGACGGTCCGGTTCCGCTGGGGAAAAAGGTCAAGCACCTCCTGGAGATCCTGGCGAGAGACTACGGCCTGGAGCGACTGCAAAGCGCGGTGCAAAAACCGCTCGCCGGTCTCAAGGTCGCCTGCTACTACGGCTGCCTCCTCACCCGTCCCCCCGAGGTGCCGGAGTTGGATGACTGCGAGGCGCCGACCATCATGGAGGAGGTACTCAAGGCCACCGGCGCAGAGCCGGTCTCCTGGAGCCACCGGATGGAGTGCTGCGGCGCCAACTTCACCCTCTCCCGCCCCGGCGTGGTGCTGAAGCTCTCCGGCGACATCCTCGCCTCCGCCAAGGCCGCCGGGGCCGACTGCATCATGGTCGCCTGCCCCCTGTGCCATGGCAACCTGGACATCCGCCAGGGGGGGATCGAACAGGCGAGCGGCACTCGCTTCGATCTGCCGGTCTTTTACATAACACAACTTCTGGCCCTGGCCTGCGGGGTTTCGACGGAAAGGCTGGGGCTGGAGAGCATGATTGTGAGTCCGATGCCGCTGCTGCGCGAGAAAAGCCTTTTGTAATCTGCCACAGAGGCACGGAGATACAGAGATTTCACAGAGAAAGACTCTGATTTCTCAGATTGATTCATCCCTTTTGGTTACGGCATTTCTCGGTGCCTCCGTGGCTCTGTGGCAAAAATAAAGGAAATTATCGATGTCCAGAATAGGCGTATTTGTCTGCCATTGCGGCGAAAACATATCCAGAACGGTCGACGTGGAACGGGTGGCGCAGGCCGCGGCCAGGCTGCCCGGCGTGGCCTATGCCACCGACTACAAATACATGTGCTCCGATCCCGGCCAGAGCCTGCTGAAGAAGGCCATTGCCGAGCACAACCTTGACGGCGTAGTGGTCGCCGCCTGTAGCCCGCGCATGCACGAGAAGACCTTCCGCAAGGCCGCCGAGGCAACGGGGCTGAACCCCTTCGTCTGCGAGATGGCCAACATCCGCGAGCACTGTTCCTGGGTCCACGAAGACCGCGAGGAGGCAACGGCCAAGGCGATCGACATAGTCAAGCTGATGGCGGCGCGGGTGCGGCGCAACCGCAGGCTCGCCGCCATCACCGTGCCGGTCACTAAGCGCGCGCTGGTCATCGGCGGCGGTATCGCCGGAATCCAGGCGGCCCTCGACATCGCCGACGCCGGCCACGAGGTGGTCCTGGTGGAGCGGGAACCCTCCATCGGCGGCCACATGGCCCAACTCTCCGAAACCTTCCCCACCCTCGACTGCTCCCAGTGCATCATGACCCCCAAGATGGTGGACGTGGCCAACCACCCGAAAATCACCCTCCATACCTACTCGGAAATCGAAGAAGTGGGAGGCTACATCGGCAATTTCCAGGTCACGGTCAGAAAGAAGGCGCGCTCGGTAGACATGGCGAAGTGCACCGGCTGCGGGGTCTGCATGGCAAAATGCCCGCAGAAGAAGATTCCCAACGCCTTCGACAAGGATATGGGAACCCGCCCTGCCATCTACGTTCCGTTCCCCCAGGCAGTGCCCAACACCCCCGTCATCGACCGGGAGAACTGCACGTACTTCAAGAGCGGCAAGTGCGGGGTCTGTGCCAAGGTCTGCGGTCCCTGCGCGGTGGACTACACACAGCAGGACGAGCTGGTTACGGAGCAGATTGGAGCCATCGTCGTCGCCACCGGCTTCGACCTCTATTCCATCGAACCCAAGCCGGCCGACTCACCCATCCAGGGGTACGGCGAGTTCGGCTACGGCACCATCCCCGACGTGATCGACGGTATGACCTTCGAGCGGCTCGCCTCGGCCAGCGGTCCCACCGGCGGCAAGATCCTGCGCCCCTCCGACGGCAAGGAGCCGAAGGAAGTGGTCTTCATCCAGTGCGTGGGAAGCAGGGCAAGAGAGAAGGGAATATCATACTGCTCCAAGATCTGCTGCATGTACACCGCCAAGCACACCATGCTCTACAAGCACAAGGTACATGACGGTCAGGCGTACGTCTTCTTCATGGACGCCCGCACCCCCGGCAAGAACTACGACGAGTTCTGGCGGCGCGCCATCGAGGAGGAAGAAGCGGTCTACATCCGCGGCATGGTCTCCCGCCTCTACCAGAAGGGTGACAAGGTGGTGGTGATGGGAAGCGACATCTCCGTCGGCATCCAGGTGGAGATCGAGGCCGACCTGGTGGTCCTGGCTACCGCCGTACAGGCGCGCAAAGGGGCCGACACCCTGGCCCAGAAGCTCGGCATCTCCTACGACAAGTACAACTTCTACTCCGAGGCCCACGCGAAGCTCAAGCCCGTTGAGTGCGCCACAGCCGGGATTTACCTCGCCGGCGCTTGCCAGGGGCCGAAGGACATCCCGGACACGGTCAGCCAGGCAAGCGCGGCAGCTGCCAAGGTGATGACCCTCTTCGCCAAAGACCAGCTGGAGCGGGAGCCGATCGTGGCGCGGGTGAACGAGCGGTTCTGCGCCGCCTGCTTCGCCTGCAAAAAGGTCTGCCCCTACGGCGCGGTGGAGGAGAAGGAGATCCGCGACCGCCAGGGAAACCTGATCCGCGTGGTCGCCTCGGTCAACCCCGGCGTCTGCGGTGGCTGCGGCACCTGCCAGGCCACCTGCCCGTCGAAGAGCGTGGAGTTGGATGGATATACGGATGAGCAGGTGATGGCGATGATAGAAGCGCTGTAGGGAATTCGGTAGGGGCGGACCTGTGCGTCCGCCCGGCATTCAATGCAACGCCTACAAGGGCGGACACGCAGGTCCGCCCCTACGAGGACATATATGCACGCTGCACATAAAAACCACGACTTCGAACCAAAGATAGCAGCTTTCGTCTGCACCTGGTGCACATACGCCGGGGCAGATCTCGCCGGGACCTCCCGCATGCAGTACCCGCCAAACGTGCGGGTCCTGAAGTTCCCCTGCACCGGGCGTATCGACCCGGTCTTCATCCTGCGCGCCTTTCAGAAGGGGGCGGACGGGGTGCTGGTTTCCGGATGCCATCCCGGCGATTGCCACTACATGGCGGGCAACTTCCATGCTCGCCGGCGCTTCGCCGCCTTCCGGCAGCTTCTCGACTTTGTTGGCGTTGATCTCAATCGTCTCCAGTTCTCCTGGGTCTCAGCCGCCGAGGGGGGAAAGTGGGTGGAGGTGGTGACTGGCCTCACCGAGCGGGTCCGAAGTATGGGGCCGATGCGGGAGTTCAAGGAGCTGGAGCTGGAGGAGCAATGGTCGGGGAAGGTGGACACTCCGGAGCTGCAAGAGGCGTACGAGGCGATTTCGTAATGTAGGGGCGACGCATGCGTCGCCCATCAAACAGGCAGCTAAACCAGGGCGAGGCATGCCTCGCCCCTACGAAGGCATTGCTCAATGATTGACCTTGCAAAGAAAATCGAAGCACCGGCTACCATCGACATCACAGCCTACGCCGGCGCCACCGAAGCGATCCGCGCCGAGGCGGCAAAACTTCTCACCGAAGGAGCAGTGGCCGCAGTGATTGGCTACATTCCCGGCAGAAGAAACGGGACCGCCATCCCAGCCATCGTCACCTCACCGGAAAAAGCACAGGAGCTCATCTTCTCCCCCGCCTGCGTCAACAACCTCGCCCTTTATCTCACCCGCGCCAAGAAAGAGGTCAAGGGAAAGGGTAGGCTGGCCGTGGTGGCCAAGGGGTGCGACATGCGTGCCTTGGCCGGGCTGATGGGGGAATCCCAGCTCAAACGGGAGGACGTGGTAATCATCGGCGTGGCCTGCGCCGGGGTGTACGGCAGCGGCGCGGACAGGGATGCCCCGCTGGCGGAAAAGAACATCGCGCGCAAATGCCGGGAGTGCAGGGTTCACGCCCCTGAAGGTGCCGACGTGGTGGCAGGGAGCCTCCCGCCGCTTCCCGAATTCTCACCCGTCGAGGCGGAAGAGCTGGCCAGGCTGGAGGCAATGACCCCGGCAGCGCGCTGGGCCTTCTGGAAGGAACACTTCTCACGTTGTATCCGCTGCATGGCCTGCCGGAGCCTCTGCCCCTTCTGCTACTGCGAGCAGTGCATCTGCGACCGGAACCGCCCCCAGGCAGTGGAAGCAACCCCCCGTCCGGCTGGAAACATGGCGTGGCACATTGTGCGGGCCATGCACCTGGCGGGGCGCTGTGCCGGCTGCGCCGAGTGCGAGCGGGCCTGCCCGATGGACATCCCGCTCAACCTCCTCAACCGGAAGATGGCCAGGGAGCTGAAGGAGCTATACGGCCACGAGGCGGGGCTGGAGCCAAAGGAGAAGGGGCCGCTGAACGAATACCGGGAAGACGACGATCAGAGTTTCATCAAATGATTTCGTAGGGGCGCAGCATGCTGCGCCCGCCTTTGGGACACAGACGACGAAAGGGCGCAGCATGCTGCGCCCCTACATGGAAACCGAATGCAAAAGACCATCACCGAACAGAACCTCCGCGCCCTCATCGACCTCCTCGTCAAGAAGGGGACCAGGGTTGTGGGCCCCAGGCGGGCCGGCAGCATCACCCTTTACGAGCCGCTGGCCAGTGGCGGGGAACTGATACTGGGCGAACTTCCCCGACGCTCCGCCAAGGAGGCATTCTTCCCGCTCTGCGAGAACATCCTCTCCTTCGAGAAGACGACGGAGGGTGTGAAGGTCGCAGACGTGGACCCCAGCCAGTTCCCGGAAACGGTGATCGTGGGAGCGCGCCCGTGCGACGCTGCGGCCCCCGGCATCCTCGACGCGGTCTTCTCCTGGGACTACAAAGACAAGTTCTACCTGGAACGGCGGCGCAAGACCACCATCATCGGCCTTGCCTGCACCAGCTGTGATGACGCCTGCTTCTGTACCTCCGTGGGCTTGTCTCCGGCTGACCCGCGCGGCTCAGACCTCTTTCTCACGCCGCTGGAAGGCGGAGGGTACGCCTGCGAGGCGGTAACAGAGAAGGGGGAGAAGCTTCTGGCGGAATTTCCGCAGCTTTTCACCGATGCCGAAGCTGCCAAGGCTCTACCGCAGGCCGAACCGGCGGGAGAGAAACTCGACCTGGCCAGGATCAAGTCCTGGCTCGACGGCAACTTCGAAAACCCCCTCTGGGCCGAGATATCCGAGCGCTGTGCCGGTTGCGGCGCCTGCGCCTTTGTCTGCCCTGCCTGCCATTGCTTCGACATTGTCGACGAAGGTGGCGAGACGAAGGGTTGCCGGCGGAAAAGCTGGGACGCCTGCGGGTTCGGCAAGTTCACCAACCACGCCTCCGGCCACAACCCGCGCGACGCGCAGCCCAAGCGTTACCGGAACCGGATCATGCACAAGTTCAAGTACTACGACGACAAGTTCGGCAAGACCCTCTGCACCGGCTGCGGCCGCTGCATCCGCGCCTGCCCCGTCGGGATTGACATCGCCGCCGTTCTTGAAGAAATAAGCAAAAAATAATCACACCACTGAGGCGCAGAGTGCGTAAAACCTTTATGGGACGCGGATAAAAACAAAAAAGGCGGATTAAGCACATGCAAAAGACTTTGGATTTTCAAATCTGCTTTTTTCGCCTCGATCCGCGTCCAAGTGCCTTTAGATTTTTCCTCTGCGTCTGTGGCAAAAGGCTTTCCCATGTGCGATCATAAAAACATCTACCTCCCCCATCTCGCAACCATCGAAGAAATCATCGACGAAACCCCGGACGTGCGCACCCTGCGCCTGGTCTTCCAGGACGAGGATGTGCGGGAGAACTTCACCTTCCGCTCGGGCCAGTTTGCCGAGTACTCCGCCTTCGGCGCCGGGGAGTCCACCTTCTGCATCGCCTCCTCCCCCACCAGAAAAGGGTACATCGAGTGCTGCTTCCGCTCCGTCGGGCGGGTGACCGAGGCGCTCCGGGGTCTGGAGGCGGGGGACACCATCGGGGTACGTGGCCCCTACGGCAACTCCTTCCCCATCGAGGAGTTCTACGGCAGGAACCTGTTGTTCGTGACCGGCGGCATCGCCCTGCCACCCTTGCGGACCCTCATCTGGAACTGCCTCGACCAGCGGGACAAGTTCGGCGACATCACCATTGTCTATGGCGCGCGTAGCGAGGCAGACCTGGTGTACAAGCGGGAGCTGAGGGAGTGGGAGGAGAGAAGCGACGTGAAACTCGTGAAGACCGTGGACCCTGGCGGGAACGGGCCGGAATGGGACGGCAAGGTGGGATTCGTACCGACGATTCTCGATGAGGCGGCCCCCTCGGCAGAGAACACCGTGGCGATGGTCTGCGGCCCGCCGGTGATGATCAAGTTCACCCTGCCGGTGCTGGAGAAACTGGGATTCTCCGACGACGCCATCTATACGACGCTGGAGAACCGGATGAAGTGCGGGCTGGGGAAGTGCGGCCGCTGCAACGTGGGGAATGTCTATGTCTGCAAGGACGGGCCGGTTTTCACCGCGCGGCAGGTTAAGGCCATGCCGCAGGAGTTCTGATTCCTGAAATTTCAAACAAATGCCCGGTTTTGACTTGCCTCAAGGAAGTCCGACCCGGCATCGATTATGGTGGTTTCAACAACGAAAATAGCTGTGGCATGCAGCTATGCGAGGTGAAACCACCATGGAATTCGTCATAATCACGCTGGCCTCCGCCTGGACGGGCATCGCCCTCTTGGCCTTCATCTCTCCGGGAAAAGAGCGCTGATTCATCTTCTGACCCGCGCGGCTGCTCCTTTCTCCCCCAATTCCTTAAACCTCTTCAGCCTGTAGTATGCCTCCCGCTCCCGCTCGCCGATGTACTGCTGGATCGTCCGTACCTGCCGGTTCAGGGCGGGGAGTATCCTTTCCTCCAGCACGCGAATGCGGATGGTTATCCGCTGAATCTCGACTCCCAGCCGCTTCAGCCGGCTTTCGAAGGCTGCCAGCTCCAGCATGGATTCCACGATCGTCTCGAACAGCGCCAGGGCCTCCTCCATGTGGCGGGTGGTGAAGCGGTAGTCATAGCCGCGCGTTTCCAGCGAGCGGACCGGGGATTTGGGGACAACCACGTCCCGGTACCGCAGCCCCATGACGTTTCGCTCCACGATCTCCACCCCCACCGGCCGGGGTATGGATGCCTCCAGGGAAGCCACCGTGGTCGTCCCCTCGATGCCGCGGGCCAGGCAAAGCTCCGCCATCCCCTTGCCGTAGAGGCGCTGCACTTCTTCACGCGAGCGGAGCAGATGCAGGGTGGAGGAGAGAAACTCCTGAATGAGCGCCTGCCGCCTCCCCTTGAGGATGCCGACGCTATTCACGACGGAGCGGGTCTTGTCTCGCAGCAGGAGCAGGTTGGTACGCGTCGGGTGGATCATTCGTCACTCTTTGATATTTTTCGCTCTTTACCGGTTTCCTCAGGCACCTCTTCAGAAGGCCCCAACGAAAAGCGTTTCAGGAGGTCAAGCCCCGCATTGAGGCTCTGGTTGATGCCGCGTCTTTCCATCCCCTGATTGATTAGCTCCTGCTCGAAGGCATCGGCGAATTCCAGCATCGGGCGGTCGCGTTCGCCCAGCCCTTCGCGCCCGACGATGGCCTCCAGCTTCCGTAGGTCGCGCCCCTTGGCGTAGTGCCGGTAAAGGAGGTTGGCGACGTCCCGGTGGTCCTCGCGGGTCCGCCCTTCTCCGATACCCCGCTGCATGAGCCGGGAGAGGCTGGGGAGAACGTCCACCGGCGGGAAAATCCCCCCCTGGTGCAGCTCCCGGGAGAGAACGATCTGTCCCTCGGTGATGTAGCCGGTCAGGTCGGGGATCGGGTGGGTGATGTCATCCTCTGGCATGGTGACGATGGGGAGCATGGTGACCGAGCCGGGCATATCCTTGATGCGGCCGGCCCGCTCATAGAGCGAGGCCAGGTCGGAATAAAGGTAGCCGGGATAGCCCCGCCGGCCAGGAAGCTCCTCCCGGGCGGTGGAGACCTCCCGCAGGGCGTCGCAGTAATTGGTCATGTCGGTGATCACCACCAGCACGTCCATGCCGCGCTCGAATGCCAGGTACTCGGCCACGGACAGGCCGAAGCGGGGAGCCAGCAGCCGCTCCACCACCGGCTCGCCGGCCCGGTTCACAAAAGCGACGAAGCCGGTCTTCATCTCCTCCAGGCATTCCATATAGTGGGAATACTCGTGGTGGGTAAGCCCCATTGCCACGAACACCACCACGAACTCCCCCCCTCCCGTGAGGCGGGCATGGCGAAGAATGGTGGCGGCCAGCTCCTTGGAGGGGAGGCCGGAACTGGAAAAAATGGGGAGTTTCTGCCCCTTCACCAGAGTATTCAGGGCGTCGATGGCAGTGCAGCCGGTCTCCACGAATTCCTCTGGCCGGGCTCTCGCCGCCGGGTTGATGGGAAGGCCGGTGATGGGCACCCACCGTTCCGGCACGAATGCCGGGAGTCCGTCGATCGGCTCGAATGACCCGTTGAAAACGCGGCCGACCACGTCGGGTGACAGGGGGGCCTTTTTCACCGCATCGGTGAAGACCACCCGCGAGGCGATGTCCAGGCCGCGTGTCTCGCCGTAAACCTGGATCAGCACGCTCCGGCCGTCGATCTTCAACACCTCGCCGTCGGACTCCGACCCGTCCGGAAAGGCGATGCGCACCACCTCACCCATGCGGGCGCTGAACACGTCCTCCACAAAGAGGAGCGGGCCGCGGATGGAGGAGATGGTGCGGTATTCGTATTCGGCAAGGCGCATAATCAAAGCATATCATCGGGGCTCGCTTCTGCAAATACGGATAGGGCAGTCCTCCATTCTTCTTGCGAACCGCATTATTTTAGATTATCCTTACAGTAAGGAGGTAAGGAATATGCTGGCAAAGAAAACCGCCAAGAACCAATTGACCCTGCCAAAGGAGATAGCCGACAGGTTCCCCGGCGTTGACCTTTTCGATGCGCGGGTAGAGCGGAACCGGATAGTGCTGGTGCCTGTCAAGGTCAGCCCGATCGTCACCTCCCTGGAGAGCATCCGGGAAAAGATGGAAAAGCTCGGGATAAGCGAAGGGGATGTAGCCGACGCGGTTGCATGGGCACGAAAGAAGAAACAGTGAAGCGGGTTATTCTCGATACCAATGTCCTGGTTTCCGCACTTCTTTTCAGGGGGCGCTTGGCAAGGTTTGAGGAACTGTGGAAAAATGGGGAGATCATTCCCGTTATCACCAGGGAAACATTCGCTGAGTTGAATGGAGTGCTTCACTATCCGAAGTTTGCCTTGGCGGCGGACGAGATACGGGCGATCGTCGAAGACGAGATCCTGCCGTTTTTCGAGGTGGTCGATGTAATAGAAGTGGTAACTGGAGCCTGCCGCGACCCTTATGATGATCAATTTCTTGCCGCTGCCATAAACGCCAGGGCCGAGTGGATCGTGACCGGCGACAAGGATTTGCTTGATTTGGGGAAATTTCGCGGAGTCAGGATCGTGAGGCCGCAAGAATTTCTTGACGGGATGGAGCGGTAACAGGACTCGAATCAAGTTATCAAGACGCAAGCCAACATTCAAAAAATCACTTCCTTCTTGTGGTTTCCATGATCCCGGTTGCATCTGCATTGTGACCATGTTACCATAGTCATAACTCAAAAGTTGGAGGCGAAGCATGCCGCAATCTGTATCAAAATCCCAGTTCAAGCCGCATTCGCTGGAGTATTTCCGCAAGATAGAGCAGACCGGCGAAGAGTTGGTGATAACCGACCATGGCAAACCGGTCCTCAAGGTTGTCCCCTATGTTGCGGATCCGGAGGAGTGTTTTCGGGGCCTGCGCAATACTATCCTTAAATATGAAGCCCCCCTGGAGCCTGTAGGGGCAGAAGATTGGGAGACCCTGAAGTGATCGTGCTCGACACCCACGTCCTTCTCTGGTGGGTCAATGACCCCACAACCCTGAGCAAGCCGGCAAAGAAGGCGATTGATGCAGCCATGAAGTCAAGGTCGGTACACGTATCCTGCATCAGTTCCTGGGAAATTGCTTTGCTCGTGGAGCGCGGCAGGCTGCGGTTGGTGCTTGATGTCCGCGACTGGCTCTGTCGCTGCGAGGCACTGCCATTTCTGAGCTTTGTGCCAGTTGATAGCGCCATTGCCGTTGAATCGGTCAGGCTGCCGGACTTCCCTCATGCCGATCCGGCCGACCGGATTATTGCAGCCACCGCGTTGTCACTAGGAGCGGCCTTGGTGACAAAGGACGATAAACTGCGGAATTATCCCCACGTAAAAACAATCTGGTAAATTGGACGCAGGGGATTAGCTGCCTATTGAGGCTTTTCCTCTGTCTCGTCCTGCTTGTCCTCTTCATCTCGGCTGGATTGCTTTTTCCCCTCCGCCTGTTCCGAAGAAGATTCCCGAGCATTTTTCCCCTTCAGTATCTCATCCAGCAATTCACCTTCCTTCAGCCTTTTCTCGGCCGCGTGGAAAAATTCGACGATTTCGGCGATCTTCGCCAAGGTCTTGTCAGGAGGGGAGAAGGCGTCCTCGGTGTAGGCGTTCTGGGAGAGGAATTCCTGTCGGACACGTTCCGCCGCCTTCATGAGGAGGCGGTCAGCGTCCTGAAGCCCCTCCACCCCCACGATTTCCGCCACCTCCCGAAGTGATTCCTCCCGTTGCAGCATCTTGCGGCACTCCTTGCGCATATCCACCCATTTCGGGTCGACCTCTTCCGCGAAATGCCGCGCCATGGCCCGCTCATACAGGGAATAACTCTGGAACCAGTTGATGGCCGGGAAGTGGCGGCGGTGGGCCAGGGCGGTATCGAGCATCAGGAAGGCGCCGGCAGTGCGGAGGCAGGCCTGGGTGACCGGCTCGGTGAAGTCCCCGCCAGGGGGGGAGACCGACAGGATCATGGTGAGGGAGCCTTCCTCTCCCCCCAGGGTCTCCACGGCCCCGGCCCGCTCCATGAAAGAGGCGAGGCGGGAGGCGAGGTAGGTTGGGTAACCCTCCTCCCCCGGCATCTCCTCGAGGGAGGTGGAGATCTCTCGCAGCGCCTCTGCCCAGCGGGAGAGGCTGTCGGCCAGAAAGAGGACGTTGTGCCCCATGTCCCGGTAATATTCCGCCATGGTCACCGCGGTGTAGATGGAGGCCTCCCGCGCGGCCACCGGCATGTTGGAGGTGTTGGCCACCACGATGGTCCGGTCCATGAGGGGCTTGTCGGTCCAGGGGTCGCGAAGGCTCGCGAACTCCTCCAGCAGCTCCGCCATCTCGTTTCCCCGCTCCCCGCAGCCGACGTAGACCACGATGTCGATCTCGGCGAACTTGGCGATGGTCTGCTCCAGGATCGTCTTGCCGGTGCCGAAGCCGCCGGGGAAGATCGCTGTGCCGCCGCGGGCCAGGGGGTAGAGAAAATCTACGATGCGCTGACCGGTGACCAGCGGCCGGTTCGGGGAGAGCTTCCGGCGGTAGGGGCGGGGCTTGCGTACCGGCCAGTCGTGCAGGGGGTGAAGCTCGCAGTCCTTGTCCAGGCTTCCCAGCGGTTCATCCAGCGTGATTTCCCCCTTTGCCAGGCGCGCGAGCTTTCCGCCCTCCATGGCGTGAATCGTGTGTTGGAACCCCTTCTCTTCCACGAAGCCGAGGGGGGCTCCAGCCTCGATTTTTTCGCCCGCCTTCTTCAGTGGCGTGAAGTCCCATTTTGCACCGGTTTCCAGGGCAGAAACCGTGGCGCCGCCGGAGATGAACGGCCCCTGTGCCTCCCGCAGAGGCTCCAGCGGCCTTTGCAGGCCGTCGAATATGCTTCCGAGCAGCCCCGGCCCGAGACGCACGGTGAGCGGCACCCCCAGCCCCCTGGCAGGCTCTCCAACCGCCAGACCGCGGGTATCCTCGTAGACCTGCACGATGGCCCGGTCCTCTTCCAGGCGAACTACCTCGCCGGTGAGTTCTCCCTCCCCCACCAGGACCATGTCATAGAGCTTCAGTTCCGTCAGGTCTACGGTTATGGTTGGCCCGCATATGCCGATGATGTGGCCGCTCATGTACCACCCCCCCCGACCCCCTCCTTGCCAAGGAGGGGGAGTCCTCGACCACCCCCCGACCCCCTCCTTACCAAGGAGGGGGAGTTTGCTCCCCTCATATTTTAGGAGGGGACGGGGGTGGTAAAAGGTTGTCACCCCTGCAGCCGAACATGATATCCGATTGCCCGTCTGATAAGGCGCTGCAGATAATCCTCTCCCTCAGCAGCAAGCTTTTCGGGTGCCGGCAATATGAGGAGCACGCCGTACCAGCGCCGCTCCATCTCGCGGAAGCGCTCCTCGCCGATGCCGCCAAGCAGCCGCTCGTCTATGATCACCACGCCGGTCTCCGGGTCATCCAGGACGGTTTTCAAGGTCTCCAGCGCCTGTTCCGGCGAAACTGTTTGCTGGATGACACCGCTCAGGCTGAAGCCGAAGCGGGCATCGGGGGGGGTGATGAATACGACGCTCTTCATTGGACCAGCTCCGCCCTGACTGTGTCGCGGTCGAGCCGGGTGCCGTGAAACAGGATCCCGAGGTTGCGCGCCTCCATGAATCGGTGCCAGAGGTAGTCGAGGATCGGCCCGATCTCGTCGTCGCACCGCCCCATCCGCCGCACCTCCTTGGTCAGGGCGGCGAGGAGCAGCGGCTCCAGCTGTTCCATATCCTCTTTCGACACCTCCCGGCCGGCCGTCTGCCGCACCAGTTCCGCCAACGCTCCGCCATCGCCCCCCTTTGCCGCATTTTCCAGCCGGGACGGCGACAGGTGGCCTCCCCTGATCATGGCCGGTGCAGTATCGACCCCCCAACGTTGATGCTTGGCGATTGCAAGAAGGTTGCGGTGGTCGATGCTCAGGCGAAAGAAAGTCTCTATTACCGGGTGCATTTTCCGCTCGGCCCGGTATTCCAGGCAGAGGCCGGCGAGTCGGAGTTCGAAGCCGCTCAGCCCCTCCTCCCGAAAGGCCTCCTCCAGCCGATAAAATCTCCGGTCAATGGCGCCAAGCAGGGGGACAAGACCGGCCATGACGGTCTCCACCCCCGCCTCGGAAAGGAGGTGGGCCTTGATGGCCGGGTTGAGCTGGCTCTGCTCGAGGAGTTGCGCCCCCCGCTCGCTTCCCCCTGCCTGATTCAGGCGCAGAACCTTGACCAGCGTCTGAAACTCCAGCAGCGTGAAATACGGCGCAAAGACCTGGCGGAGCTTCGGCTCCATCTGGCGCCAGATCCAGGCATATTCCGCAAGGAGCCGACGCCAGATCCCCTCGTCCGAATGCTCCTCCAGCGCCAGTCCCTGCAGGGGATCGGTGGTGGCCAGCAGCCGTTCCCAATCCGTTATCAGCCCCCCCTTGCGGCTGCTTATCCTGCCGCGCAGGTAGTCCGCGGGGTACCCCCGCTGCTCGGGCATGAAGAGGAACTCGCTCACGGCGCTTTCTCCCGCCGGATGTCCGCGAGGATGCGGGGGAGGAGTTCGGGCCAGGCGCGTTCCAGGCGCTTTTCCAGGGTATTCACCACGCGGAACCTCTTATCATCCGTGGTGGCCTCGAATCCGCCGGCAATCGCCTTGTCCGTTTTGATCTTTGCGTCGGCAAAGAACCGTTTCGCCGCCTTCCTGTCCGCCGGATTGATCTTCACCACTTCCCATTGCCCCTGCGGCAGCTCCTTAACCAGGGTGGCGAAAAGTTCCCCGGGATGTTCGGCCCTCAGGTCGGGGAGGGCCTGCCGGGCCAGTTCCAGGAGGCGACCGGCCAGCTCATGCTCGGCGGCCAGCCGCTGTTGGCGCGTTTCCCGCAAGGCTTCGGCGAGGCTCTCCCTTTGGATTGCCGCATGCTCCTCCTCCCCGCGGTGGGCGAACTCTTCCCTGAGGGCGGCGCTCTTTTCGGCGGTTTCCCGCTTAAAGTCTTCGCCCTGGGCCTCGACCTCCTGCCGGATGGCCGCGACCTTCTCGGCCCCTTCCTTCCGGAGCGTTTCTATCAGTTTCTCGTACCCCATGACCGGCCTGTCACATGTAGAGAATCATCGTCGCCACCACGAACCCGAGAATCACCATGGTTTCCGGTATGGCGAGGAGGATTATAACCGTGCCGGTCATTTCGGGTTTCTCGGCAATGGTTCCGACTCCGGCGGCGCCGATCCGCGACTGGGCCCATCCGGTGGCAAGGGCGCTCAACCCTATGGCCAGTGCGGCCGCCAATCCCAACAGGACTTTTTCCATATGCTTCCTCCTTTGAATGCTGGTCAGGGTTTTTTCAGCGGCTCGAACTTCCGGCCTCCATGTTCCAAAAATTTGCTGAAAAATTCAACATAGTGCAGCCTGAGGGCGTGAATGGTCGGCGCGAAGACGCCGAGCACCAGGCTGAATGCGTGGATGATTCCTGCGACGATGGTGCCGAGCACGATGTCGCCGGTCATGCCCCCCAGGCGGTGGGCAGCCGTGGCCAGGAATACCGAGGTCAGGCCTATTGCCATTATCCGGACGTAGGAGATGATGTTACCGACGTTCTTGACCAGTTCCAGGGGGGCAATGAGCCCGCCGAAAATGTATAGGAGCGGCAGAAGGGCCACGACCATGACGATGAGCGGCCGGATGAGGGCGTGGGGGGTAAAGGTGGTGAATATGGACAGGGAAATGAGCACCAGCGCCACGATCGCCACGATGTTGATCAGCTTCACCGCGGCTTCCCTGGGGGTCCGGCGGCGAATGGCCGCGCTAACCCCCAGCAGCAGGCCGAACACCACGTGCATGACGCCTATCGAAAGGGTGAAGAATATCATCGGCTTGATGGATCTGCGCCGCTCAAGAAGCAAGGGCCTGAGCCCGAACATTTCAGCGCCGAACTCGCCGAAGAATTCTCCGAACAGGATGCCGAAGAAGATGGCGAAGAGGGAGGAGACGACCATGATCTGCGCCGCATTACGCACGATTTGCCGCTTGGCGAAGTGGTGACCGGCAATGAGGGAGAGGATGAGGACAACAGCCCCGTGCCCCGCGTCCCCCAGCATCATGCCGAAGAAGATGGGGAAAAAGGTGCCGATGAAGGGGGTCGGATCGAAGGAGGTGTAGCGGGGGAGGGGGAGGAGCCGGGCGAACAGCTCGAACGGCCGGAAAAAGGCGGGGTTTTTCAGGGAAACCGGCACATTGTCCAGTTCCTCCTCGAAGATTTCCTTCTCCTCCACCATCACAGCTCCGCCGAATCTCTGGTCCAATGTGGCGCGCAGCTCTTCCACGCCGGCAGAGGGGGTCCAGCCGTGAATCAGGAAACACATGGAAGTGGCATGGACGGCGGTGGAACTCACCAGCAGGGTCAGGCGTTCGTCTATCCATTCCCTGACTCTCAGGTAGATGGCCCGCCACCGCCGGGTAAATTCCTCAAGTTTTGCCTGCAGCGCGGCCAGCTCGGCCGGGATGCTCTCCTGCTTTTCCTTCAGCACCCTGATCCGTTCGGGGAGCGGCAGGTCCCTGATCTCCCCAGGCAAGGGGAGCTCCGGCACATGCTCGGCGCTCAGGGTCTGCCGCACCTTCTCGGCCAGCTCCCGCGGCGTGGCGATGACGCCGACCAGGGTCCCGTCCTCGGCCAGTGTGGAGGCGAACTCGCAGCGGCCGCTGGTCATCCTGGCCACGTGCTCCATCATCTCTTGCGCCGCGTCCTTGTCCCGGATGGTGATGCCGATGAATTCAAGGCTGGTCCTGCCGCGCATGGTCTGGATCAGGGGCTCGACCACCTTCAGAAAGGCTATGCTCCGCTCCAGGTCATCCCTCGTGTGGAGCAGCAACCGCTGCTTCCCCTGCCACTCCCGGCACATTGTCGCATGCTTCTCCACCAGGCCGGCGAGGGCATCCAGCACCGGAATGGGGGTGAGATAGCTTTTCCTCACCTGGAGCGGGGGGAGACACTGGAGGAGCTCGTCGATCCTCTGCAGCATGTGCTCAAGGAAGAGCCGCTCGGCCAGCTCTCTGCCATGGAGGACCAGCGGCTGCGGCTTCCATTCTTCCTCGGGCCCGGCGAACTCCCTCACCTCCGGCTCGATCTGGAGCGTCCCCCGCTCCCGGAGCAGTGCCAGGACCTCCAGCAGCCTTTCCTTTGGCCCTATGATCTCAACCTTGGACATCCTGACGATCACTGTCAGCCCCCGTAACGATCTCCGCCAGATGCCGCATTACATGTTCCCGCAGCGCTTCGTCACTCAGCGAACCTATCCGCTCCACCCACTTCGCCGCTTCTGCCCGAATCTGCTCCGCTTCCTCCTCCGCTTCCTCTTTTGCCTTGGCAATGGCGGCATCCAGCTCCTGTTTCAGGCGCTCCTCTTCCTCTGCGGCCTCGTCCTTCAGGCTGCGGCGAAGATCTTCCAGCCATGCCTGCCAGTGCTTATCTTCGGCGTCGACCTGCTGCTGGATCTCGTTTTCCACCTCGACGATGCCGGACAGAGTCTTCGATCCCATGGTACTCCCTGCTTAACGTGTTCGACTGCTGTCTGCACTGAGAAAGTGTACCACAACAGGCGGATTGTGCAGGGAAATGGAGCTTTTCACCAGGGATGGGAAGTCGAGCCTTGGCAGGGAAGATGTCAGGTATTTTGCTTGCTTTTTGGTTGTCCCATGGGGGTATAATGGGGAACATTGAGGTTAAGGATGAATTTTGTCAGCATGATGCGGAAGCCCATCGCTTCCCTTTTATTTATTGCGCTTGCCTCCCTGGCGATTCCCGCTTCCGCGGGTGAGCTTGCCTGGCCTATTGGCTGCATTCCGGGAGTCGATTGCCTCGGAGACCATTTCCGTATCGGCTATCCCGACATCGACGGTGACGGTAAGGCTTTCAACTGTGGCCCTCCCGGCTATACCGGCCATACCGGCACCGATATCCCGGTTGTTTCGGTGGAGAGCCGAGTGCCCATTCTGGCCGCGGCTGATGGCGAGGTGGCCTGGACTGCGGACGGTGCTTCCGACGCATGTCCCGATACCTTGCCGGACTGTGATCCCAAGAATATCAGCATTGTACCCGGTTCCTCGGGAGAAGACCTGTCATTGCGGTTTAATTCGGGGAATTTCGTGCTGCTCCGGCATTACGGACCGCTGGCGGGGTATTACACCCTTTACGCACACATGAGACAAGGCTCGGTGGCGGTGGTGAACGGCCAGAAGGTGAAAAAGGGAGAGAAGCTGGGGGAGGTGGGGAATTCGGGGGATGCTCTGGTCCCGCATCTGCATTTCGGCGTAATGAAGAAAGGGACCAACGGCTTTATGCTGGCTGATCCGTGGATGGGGAGCTGTGGGCCGAACAAGGTGCGTTCCATGTGGAGCCATAACCCGCCGTATCGGGCGGACATCAACGTGAGCAGGGAAGGGAGCGGCTACGGGGTTGTGACCACTGCTGACGGCCTCATCAATTGCGGCGGAGTATGCAGCGCCACGGTGCTCCCCGGCACCCGGCTGGTTTTGAAGGCCGATCCCTACCGCGGTTCGGAGTTTGCCTTCTGGTCGGGCGCATGCGTCGGCAGCGACCCGGAGTGCACGGTCAGCGTTTCTGAGGTTGTTAACGTTAAGGCGATTTTCGTGGATAGTGGCCGGAAAACAGGTGATTCCCGCGGGGTTGCAAGCAAGTAGAAATTCCCCAAATCGGAAAGACGGAGAGCCGCAAGGAACGTTTTCTTTGCGGCTCTTTTTGTGCTTTGAACGTGATGAGCGGGTTCTGTTGGGCACGCTATGCTTTGCCCAACCTGCCGATGAAATGTCACAAGCTACTAAAGACGGAACCCGCGGAATCTCTCAATCGCCTCCGGTATGGTCTCCTCCCTGATATTCCCGAACGCCAGCCGCAAATAACCGGAAAGCCCCGGCCCGAACACCTCGCCGGGGAGCGTCAATATGCCCGCCTCATGCACCAATGCCTTTGCCACTTCGCGTCCGCTTCTGCCGGTGAAAGGGTGGCGCACCCAGGCGAAGAAGGGGCCGCTGGTCACGAGGGTGAACGGGTTCCCCGCCTGGCTGAACCCGTCCCTGAACAGGTCATGGCGACGGGCCATCATCTCCCGGTTCGCCGCTATCCAGGCGTCCAGGTTCTCGACGCCGAATTTGACCGCGTGCTGGGTGATGCGGGGCTGGCAGACCGCCATGGTGTCCTGAATCTTGAGGGCATGGTGGATGAACGTCTCCGATGCTGCCAGCATGCCGGCCCGGTACCCTGTCAGGGCGAAGGTCTTGCCGAACGACATGAGATGAATGAAGTGCCCGCCCCATCCGGGGAGGGTGAATAGCTCGTGGGGACGGGGGCCGCCGGGGATAAAGTCGCTGTAGGTCTCGTCCAGCACTAGGGCGATATTGTGTTTTTCTGCCAGGGCATGGAGGCGATGGATCAATCCCGGTGGCGTCACTGCTCCGCTCGGGTTGCTCGGCGTGACCAGGAGTATCCCTCTGGTGCGGGGGGTGATCAGCTGATCGATGGTGTCGGGATCGGGAAGCCCGCCGTGCTCTGGGTCGAAGGGGGCGTAGACGGGGCTGATGCCGAGAGCATCGAGAGCCATAGGATGGTCAAAGTAGCACGGCAACTGCACGATCACCTCGTCACCGGCACGGCAGAGGGTGACCATGGCGAGCCAGAAGGCCTGGCTGGCGCCGATGGTGAGGCATAACTGTGACGGGTTGATGTGGGCGCCGTACTTGCGCGCGTAAGCAATGCAAAGCGCCTCGCGCACTTCGAGAAGCCCCTCATCCGGCGCATAACGGGAGAGGAGCGGGTCATCCAGCATGCCTCTCAGATGCTCCACAAGCTCCGGGGCCGGCGGATAGTCGGGAATGGCCTGGCAGAGGTCGATGAGGGGGAGGTCGTCGGGTTGCCGCTGCGCCAGCCACCCCTTGACCTCGGAGATGGGTGGGAAGTGGACCTGCCGGATATGGTCGCTGATAGGAAATTTCATGGGTATCGACTCCCTGGGAAGTGATACTTATTTTACACTTTTAAAGTGTCGAGGTTAAGGATATATTGCGTTGCAATTATCATCTCGTTGAGGATCTGCCATGAAATGGGTTTTGATCGGGGTCGCCGGGCTCTATCTCTTCGGTTCGTTCAAGCGACCGCTGCTGCTGGCCGGGGTCGTCGTTGAGCTGTTCTATCTTGCGTGGCGGGGGATGGACCTTGGGCGGCTCCCTTTGGTCGGCCCCCACGATACCTTGGTATTTTTTTCCACCTCCATCGGCGTGATGGGGGTGCCGTTTCTCTACTCGAAGACACTCGGGGAGTCCTCCCGCTTCACTTTCGGCGTGGGACTCTGCGCCGGAATCTTCACGCTCCTCTCGCTCCCTTTTCCCTCCTTCAACATGCCGATGCCGCCAATCCTGCGCACCTACTGGTTCGAGCTGCACGTGGCGCTCGCTTTCTTTGCCTATGCCCTCTTCGGAATAGGCGCCATCCTCGGGGTGCTTTTCCTTGCGAAAAATGAGCGACCGCTTCTCGATCTCCAGTACCGTGCTGCCCTGGTGGGGTACTCCTTCTTCTCCGCCTCCATGGTCTCCGGCGGCATCTGGGGGTATTACGCCTGGGGGACATACTGGCTCTGGACCCCCAAGGAGCTCTGGACCTCGATCCTCTGGCTCTTCTACTCCTTCTGGCTGCACCTGCGACTGAAAGGAAACCAGTGGGATAAATGGGTCGCCTGGGGGGGGATATTCGGCTTTGCAGTTGCGCTCTTCACCTACCTCGGCGTCAGCATCCTGATGAAGAGCTCGCACAGCTTTTGATTGATTACCGCAGAGACGCCGAGTGCGCAGAGGAAATCCGAAACCTCTAAAAATGTTTTCGGTTAATAACAACAAGAGAGTTGATTTTTCTCTGCGTCCTCTGGGGCTCTGCGGTGAATAAGGGGTTTTGCATGTTTCGAACCATTTACGATCGTCTTGCCTCCCTGACCTTCGGCCTCTGGCTTACCTTCGGGGTCATCTTCTTCCTCGGCATCGGGTCCTTCTGGGGCGGGGGAGAGGAGGGGAGCAGCATCAACGAGATGGCGCTGCTCCAGTGGTTGCGGGTGACCTCCTTCGGTACATCCTGGTGGCTATGGGTCACCGTCGCCCTTCTGGCGATCCTCGCCCTCAACACGGTGCTGTGCAGTATCGAGTCGCTCAGGGCCAAGTGGCAGCGGGACAACTTCCTGGTCCGCATCGCCCCGCAGGTGATGCACCTCGGCTTCCTCCTCATCGTCCTCGCCCACCTCTTCAGCGCTGCCGGGAGCGAGAAGGGGGCGGTGCAGGTGATGGAGGGGCACGCCATCGAGTTCCCGGACGGAAGCAGGGTCCAGTTCAACAATTTCCAAGGGAGCATAGGACAGATGGGGATGATGACCGACTTCTCCGCCGACGTTTCCATATCGGCCCATGGTATCGAAAAAACCCACACCATCAGTCCCAACCACCCCGCATTCCACAACGGCTACGGCGTCTACCTCAAGGACCTGGGGCTGGAGCGGGTCAAGGCTGCGCTGGTGGAGATTCACCGCGAGCCGGGGGCAGGCGCGGCCCTGGCCGGAGCGCTTCTCTTTACCATCGGGAATGTGGTGCTGCTGGCGGTACGGCGGGGGAGGTAGATAGTCTCTTTCTACAGCTCCAGGTAATCTGCACAAAAGGCCGCTTCCCTTTCTATCGGGAAGCGGCCTTTTGTTGTCCAGCAAGGGCGCAGCATGCTGCGCCCCTACGTCCGCATTTACGACGCCAGGTACTCCTTGATCTTCTCCGCCAGAGTAGCGAAGATCTTGCGGAACTCCACCTCGTCCTTCTCCAGGAGCGTCACGCGGAACCCCTGAAGGTTGGTGTTGAAGGAGGAGAGGGGGACGGTGCAGATGCCGGTGTGGGCCAGCATGTAGTAGACGAACCGCTTGTCCGGCGCCACCCCCGGTGCGTTTACCAGTCCTTCCACCAGCTCGCGCAGCTCCGGGTTGGCGATGGGGAGGCTCTGTCTGTCATTGAGGAGCCCATCCTCGAAGGCGACCGCCATGTAGAAGGCGCCGTTGGTCCGGTTGACCATGAGCCCCGGCACCTTCTGCAGCTCCTCGAAAGCCACGTTGCTCACCTTTTCGTAGCGCTCGATACGCTCCTGGAGGTAGGTCCCGTATTCAGGATGGGTCATGATGGCCGGGATGGTCTTCTGCGGCAGGGTGGTGGAGCAGACCTCGTTCATCTTGGCGTGGAGGATGGAGTTCACGTACTTGGCGAACCGCTCGTCCTTCGCGCCGTTATACACCTCGATCCAGCCGCAGCGGGAGCCGGGCCAGGGAAATTCCTTGGATATCCCCTTGAGGGCGATGGCCGGGACGTCGCCGATAACGTCGGAGATGGGGACGGTCTTCTCGCCGTTGTAGACGATGTTGTTGTATACCTCGTCGGCGATGATGAACAGGTCGTATTCCTTGGCAATGGAAACGATCTCGCGCAGCATCTCCACCGGCAGGACCATGCCGGTCGGGTTGTCCGGGTTGATCAGCATCAGGCCGACGATGGCGGGGTTGTATTTGACGTGGTTGCGCAGGTCATCCAGGTCGGGGTACCAGTTGTCCTCGGGCTTGAGGCGGTAGCAGATGGGGGCCGCATGGGCGTGCTGGGCCTCGCCCAGGGAGTGGGTGGTGTAGGTGGGGGAGGGCATCAGAACCCTTGCCTCGGCGCGCAGGGCGCCGTAAATCTTGGCGATGGCATCGCCAAGGCCGTTGAAAAATATGATGTCGTCCGGGGTGATCCGTGCCCCGCCCCGTTTGTTGGTCATCTCGCAGATGAACTGGCGGGTTTCCAGGACGCCGCGTGTGTGGCAGTAGCCCCAGGAGTCGTTCTGCATCACCTCGCCGGCTACGATTTCCTTCATCCAGAGGGGAATATCCTCGTGCTTGGAGATCGGGTCGCCGATGTTTTCCCAATTGATCTTCACTCCGTGCTTCTGGAGTCTTTCCGCTACATTGACGATGTTGCGGATCTCGTAGGTCATTTCGCCGACCCCGGCTGGTACCAGCTCGCTTCTCATTTTTCCTCCGTTCCGTTATATGTCGAATATTTTCCAGGCTATAAAAGAAAAGGGCTGTGGAATTTAACCCACAGCCCCTTGTACGTCTATGCTTCCGCACATGTCACATGGCAGCGGGTACACCTGCGGCGTAAAACGCCGCGGCGCCGATAGCTCGTGCTGCTGCCTGTGAAATGTATGCGAACTTGGTGATTTTCATAGGGAAATCGAATAACACATGCGCGTAAACAAGTCAATAGTTTTATCTTGTATTGGCGGAGATCAGGAGCCGCCCGTCAGCATCGCGCCAGCGGAGCCAGCCTGACATGTCGAAGCTGACCTTGACCTCTGCCCAGTCTCCCTTGATCTCCGAGACCGTGAACCGGCTATGCTGGGTGAGGGTGGCGACTTCGGCCGCGCCATCGTCGGCCTCCCGGCGGAGCACGGAATAGCCATTTTTGAGGCCCGGAAGGAGCCGGGCAGTGCGTCCTTTCAGGAAGGATTCCCACTGCTCGAAGCGCCAGGTGCGCTCCATCCTGATCCACCCCTCTCGGCCGGAGTCGTCGTAAGCGACCTTTACCCACTCCCGTTTTCTGGCCAGCACCGCAAGCGGCATTTCGCCGGATTCGCTTCCGACGATCTGTGCCAGTCCCGGCAGCCTGATGATAGGGAGCTCACCCAGGCGGGCAATGCCCGGCTCGCGGTAGATGACGAGCGTCCCCCTTTCGCCGGTTCTTTCCGGCGGAAAGGGAGCTATCATCAGCACCCCCTGGCCGGCGTCGGGGCGTGGTTTCGGTGGTGCGGTGCTTCCAATGACCGGGAGGCAGAAGAGAAAGGTTATGATGATGACAAGCCTGCGCATGGCTAGGGACGGAATCTTTCCTGCAGCCTCGAGAGATAGCCTGAAGTCTCGGGGCTATTTTCCTCGGGTGCCCAGGAGGCTTTCTCGGCATCGGTCAGCGGCAGATATGGGCCGGCCTTGGTTTCGAAGAAGACTGTGCCCGGCTCCAGGCTGACTACGGTGTGAAACTCGCCGTGGGGGATATCTACGGCAAAGGAATCGTCACCCGCGCCGATGACGCGCGCTGCAACTATAGTCCCGATCTCGTCGAAGGAGAGCACCCCCATGCGTCCCCGCACCATGACCATGGATTCGTCCTTGGCGGGGTCAAGGTGGCGGTGGGGCCGGATGTAGGAGCCGGGTTCCATGGCGTTGAAGAGGCGGTGGCAGGGGAATTCGTCGGTCGGGTGGAGGTTGCGGTTCTTCCGGCGGCGCGGGGATGCCACGGCTTCGGCGCTTACTTCATCAAGAAGCTTTCGATCGATGATTTGCATTGCGGGCGTTATCCCTCGACAAGGGCGAACTGGTTGCCATCCGGGTCCGCGATGACCGCCATCTTACCCCAGGGGGTCGATTCCAGCGGCTCGATGAAGCGTGCGCCGGCCTCCGACAGCATTTTGCAGTAGCTGTCGAGATTCTGCACGTTGAGGGTTATGCCGGTATGGCGGCCGATCAGTTTTTTCGCATCATCGTGAAAAGCGGCTACAACGCCGAGGGTGGTGGTGCCGGAGAAGAACTCAAGCATCGGCACCGATTCCTTGGCCAGCGGGAGCTTGAGCACCTGGGTATAGTATTCCTTTGCCTTGTCGAAGTCGCTGACAAAGACCACTATGTTTTTCATGCCGGTAACCATTGTACATTTCTCCTTCCTTGAATCAGTCCAAATTAGATAACAGACTGCCGGCATGGAGGCAAGGTTTTTCATTGGATAGGTGAGCACCCAACCTTACCACCCCCGGCCCCTCCTAAAATAGTGAGGGGAGCAAACTCCCCCTCCTTGGTTAGGAGGGGGCTGGGGGGTGGTCGAGGAAGCTGAAGTTACTTGAAGGGGTGAGAAGTAAGGAGTGAGGAGGAAAACGGAAAACGTTAAAACGGCTCGGCCGCCATCCCCCAGCGCCGGAGCTCCGCCAGCACGTTTTCTACCAGCATCTCCACCTGGAGCGCCACCGCTTCGGTCAGCTCGGTCCCCGGCTCGATGGAGGCGGGCTGGATACCCCAGAGCACCATCTCCTCCGGCGCGAATCCCTGAAAGGCGGCCACGGCCAGAAGGTCCTGGAGCCCAACCTGGTGGGGCGACAGCCTGGTCCTGAAGGCGCTGGGTATCTCTTCCCCCGAGAGCCGGACGATGGTGCCGGGGAGCTTGCCGGTTTCCAGGGCATCGACGATCAGGAGCCGAGAAATCCCCTCCAGATGCGGCAGGAGGTCGAGCCCCAGCGTCCCACCTTCCAGCACGGAAACGCCGGTCGGGAAGGAGAACTCGTCCTGCAGGCGCTGCACCACCCTGGAGCCGACGCCATCGTCGCTCATGATGGTGTTCCCTATGCCGAGAACCAGGACCGACACCGGCTACTCCTTCTCCCTCAGGGGCTTGTACCCGCCGAAGATCGCCGACATCACTCCGCCCCGCTCCTTGACGTCCATCAGCCAGGCGCTGTAGATGTGATGGATGGCAAAACCGATCAGGAGCCACATCAGGATGTGGTGGAAGAGCCGCACACCCTGGCTGGAGAACGGGATGAAGATCAGGCCGAACAGCTTGAACATGACGGAGTCGGGGGCGTACTCGGCATAGAGGGCGAAGCCGGTGACGATGCTGAGGAGGTAGAGACCGAACACCAGCAGGTAGGTGGCACCGGCCAGGGCATTGTGCCCCTCCACGTACGGGACTTCCTTGGAGATGAAGACGTAGTAGCGGAACATCCTCCCCATCTTGTGGCGGCCGTCTGCGTTGATGAACGGTACGAACGAGCGCCAGTTGGCGTAGCGGTTCCCCTTGTACATCCACCAGAAGCGGGCCAGGACGCTGATGGTGAAGGCGTAGGCGACGACGAAGTGGATGAAGCGGACCCACCCCATCACGTAGCCGGAGGGGGCGAGGGCCAGGGACTTGGGGTTGCCGATGTAGATCCCGGTGACCGACAGGACGAGAATGGCAAGGAAGTTCACCCAGTGGGTCACGCGGACCGGGACTTCCCAGACGTATTTGCTTGTTATCTTTGTCATGGCGCACCTCCCTAGAGCACACGCACCCGGACAAGGTCATTGCCGGCGGGGTCCACCAGATGGACCGCGCAGGCAAGGCAGGGGTCGAATGAATGGATCGTCCGGAGGATCTCCAGCGGCTTGTTCTGGTCCGCGATGGGGGTGTCGATCAGCGCCGCCTCGTACGGGCCGCGCGTACCCGCAGCATCCCGCGGCGAGGCGTTCCAGGTGGAGGGGACGATGGCCTGGTAGTTGAGAATCTTCTGGTCCCTGATCCTGATCCAGTGTCCCAGCGCTCCGCGCGGGGCCTCGTGCAAGCCGAAACCGCTCGCCTCTTTTGGCCAGTCTTTCGGGTCCCACCGCTCGCTGTTGTGGATGTGTAGGTCGCCGCCAACGATGTTGGCAGTGAGCTGGTCGAGCCACTTGGGTAGCTCCGCCGCGAGGAGAAGAGTCTCGATCCCCCGCGCCGCCGTTCGCCCGAGGGTGGAGAACAGTGCCTCCGGCCCGACGCCGAGTTTTGCCAGCACCCCGTCCACCGCCTGTTTCACTTCCTTGTGACCGGCCCCGTAGGCCACAAGGAGCCGCGAGAGTGGGCCGACCTCCATCGGCTGGTCAGCGTAGCGGGGGGCCTTGACCCAGGAGTATTTACCGTTCGTGTCGAGGAACTCATAGGGGGGCCTGGGGCCGGTATACTTGTGATTAGTTTCCCCGTCCCAGGGGTGCACCCCCTTGCCGGCACCGGCCGAGTACTCGTACCAGGAATGGTCCACGTACTCGGCTATCTTCTTGTCGTCCACCGGGTGGACCTTGGAGAGGTCGCGGTTCAAGATGATTCCACGCGGCATCCAGAGTTTTTCCGGCTTGCCGCTGTTGTCCATGGGGAAATCCCCGTAAGCCAGATAATTCCCCACCCCTCCGCCGATGGCCGCCCAATCCTTATAGAACGCGGCCACAGCAAGGAGGTCCGGGATGTAGACCTTCTCCACGAAATCCCTGGTCTTCTTCAACAGGCTCCTGATTTCCGCGATCTTGTCCATGTTGAGGGCGGATTGGGAATCGGGATCGAGGGCAATGGCCATCCCCCCGACGATGAAGGTCTGGGGATGGGGGTTCTTGCTCCCGAGGATGGCGTGGATCCTGATGATCTCCTTCTGCCACTCCAGGGCCTCCAGGTAGTGGGCCACCGCCATGAGGTTCGCTTCCGGCGGCAGGCGGTAGGCAGGGTGGCCCCAATAGGCGTTGGCGAATGGCCCGAGGCGGCCGGTTTCCACGAACGCCTTGAGCTTCCCCTGCACCCCCTTGAAGTAGGTGGGGGAGTTGAGGGGCCACTCGGAGATGGAGGCGGAGAGGCTGGCGGTTTTGGCCGGGTCGGCCTTGAGGGCGGAGGTGATGTCGACCCAGTCCAGGGCGTGGAGGTGGTAGAAGTGGATGACGTGGTCCTGGACATTCTGGATGCCGATGATGATGTTCCGGATGATCTCGGCGTTTTGCGGTATCGTGATGTTGAGGGCGTTCTCCACGCAGCGGATGGAGGCGATGGCATGGACCGTGGTGCAGACTCCGCAGAAGCGCTGGGTGAAGACCCAGGCGTCGCGCGGGTCGCGTCCCTGGAGGATCCGCTCGATCCCCCGGAACATGGTGCTGGAGCTCCAGGCGTCGGCCACCCTCCCTCCGGAAATCTCCGCCTCTATCCGCAGATGCCCTTCAATCCTGGTGATCGGGTCGATAGCGATCTTTGCCATATCGTCATGCCTCCTCGTGGTCCTCGGGCTTCCCCTTGTCGTGGCGCATACCGCTTATCACCCCGTGCCCGGCAAAGGCCGCGGCAGTGGCAACGGCCAGGCCGGCGCCGATCTTGTCGGCGGTGCTCTCGATGCCAAAGCCCGGCACATTGGGAAGCCTGCGGTAGAACGGGGTCATGCTGTCCCAGAAGAGCGGTTCGGAGCAGCCGACGCAGCCGTGGCCGGCGCCAACGGGCCAGCTGGTCTTCATGTTGTAGCGCTGGGTCGGGCAGTTGTGCCAGGTGGCCGGCCCCTTGCACCCCATCTTGTAGAGACAGTAACCCTTCTTGTGGCCGTGGTCTCCCCACTCTTCCACATACTGGCCGGCGTCGAAGTGGGGACGGCGCTCGCAGGCATCGTGGATCCGCTTGCCATAGGCAAACAGTGGCCGGCCATGGCTGTCCACCGCCGGGAGCTTGTTGAAGGTGAGGTAGTGCACCACCAGGGCGGTCAGGTTGTCAGGATTGAGCGGGCAGCCGGGAAGATTTATCACCGTTGCCTCGGGAACCGCCTCCTTCACGCCGACGGCGCCGGTCGGGTTGGGGGCCGCCGCCGGTATCCCTCCGTAAGCAGCGCAGGAGCCGACCGCGATGGTGGCGAAGGCATTGCCGCAGACCTCCCGCGCGATGTCAACTGCCGTCCTCCCCCCGACGCAGCAGTAAACTCCGTTGTCCTTCATCGGAATCGATCCTTCCACGATGACAAGGTATTTCCCCTTCTGCTCCTTCGTCACCTTCGCAAGCGCCTCTTCAGCCTGGTGCCCCGCAGCGGCCATTATGGTCTCGTGGTAGTCGATTGACAGCACATCCAGCACCAGCTCGGCAACTGTGGGGTGGGAGGAGCGGAGCAGCGCCTCGGTATTGCCGGCGCAATCCTGGAATTCCAGCCAGACGAGGGTCGGTCGCTTAACCTGGTCAAGGGCGTGGGCAATTTTCGGGGCGAAGGCTGGTGGAAGGGCGAGAGCGGCGGACATGGCGGTGCAGAATTTCATGAAGTCGCGTCGGGAGATGCCGCGTTCCTCCCAGACGGTGGGGGGAGGGAGAGCGGGGTCGGGAAGTCCATCGTGTTCGTTGCCGTCGCGGGTTCTGCTCATGGTGATCCTCCTTCACAGGGAACGATGACAGCAGCCGGTAAGGACGGATTTTCTCATAAGCTTAGCAGGGAAATGGGATATCTCAAGCGGGAAAACTGAGAACAACTTGACAAAGTGCTGGCTCAAGTCGGCCTGAGCAGGCCGAGGGGGGGGTGGTCACCATGCAGCTCATGCCGTTTCTGCTCACCCCGCTGAAGGAGAGGCCGGAAAGAGTGCATCCCGCCAGTTAGGCGACGGCGAAGTTTTGCAAAAGACGGCTGGCCGGCTATACTTCCCTTGGAAGAAACGCAAAGGGGGAAACGAGCCATGGAAGTGGGAACTGATCTCGCTAAACGGAAATGCAAGCCGTGCGAGGGAGGGACGCCGCCGCTTGGCAGCGAGGAGATTGCGCGGTATCTGACGCAGCTGGATGGGTGGGAATATGGCGAGAACTCCATCTCCAAGGGGTACGAGTTCAAGAACCACTACCAGGTCATGGCCTTCGCCAATGCTGTGGCATGGGTCTCCCACCGGGAGAACCACCACCCGGTGATGGAGGTTTCCTATAACCGCTGCCGGCTCACTTACACCACCCACGCCATCGCTGGGATGTCCGAGAATGACTTCATCTGCGCCGCGAAAATTGACGCGCTTTTTGCCCTTTGAGCGCTTGCCCTGGCCCTGCTGGATGGTATCATTAAAGAAAACGGAACGGGGGCAACCGCAATGCGAAAAACCATCAATAGAATAGCCGCGCTCATTCTGCCGATCTTCATCCTGTCGAGCTGCGCCACATACAAGACCCAGTATGCCGGCTTCAGGCCTGCGGACGCCTATCCGAACAGTCAGGTGGTAAGCGGGATAACCATTGGCGGCGAGGCTTATGCCGACGGGAATGTGGCCGCGCAGGCATTCGGCTTCGATATCCGCGGGGCAGGACTGCTGCCGGTGCAGGTGGTGATGGACAACAAGAGCGGCAGCAATCTGGTGATCGACCCTACACAAACGTTTCTGATCGACAACGAGGGTCGGTACTGGAACATAATCCCGAACAACGTGGCGGTGGAAAGGGTCGACAAGTTCACGACTGCCGGTGAGGTGGTGAAAGGGGGCGCCAAGGGTGCGCTGATTGGGGCGACGGCTGGCGCGATCCTTGGGGCAGCGATCGGGATTGTGTCCGGCAGGAGCATCGGAGAGGGAGCATGGCGTGCAGCCGGACTCGGTGCCGGTGCCGGCGCCGTGATCGGCGGCGTGTCGGCGGGGACCGACCGGGAACGCGAGCACAGGATAGCGGACGACATCAAGGCAAAGGGGCTGGAAGGGAAGGACATCCCGGATGATTATATCGCAAACGGCTTCATCTTTTTCCCTGGCGAAGCCACTTCCGCCAAGGGGCTGCGGTTGCAGTTCCTGGAAAGGGAGACCGGCAAGGTGCGCACGGTGATCCTGGATTTCTAATATTCACGCAGGCATACCTATGGGAACGCCCCGGAAACGGGATATGGAAAGAGGCTTCTAGCCTCTTTTTTATTTGCGCTGGCGGAGTTTCAGCTGGTACATTGTCCAAGGTATCGAAGCTGCGGAGGAACGGATAATGCAAATACGGGTGTACTACGAGGACACCGATGCCGGCGGGGTCGTCTATCATGCCAATTATCTCGGCTTTTTCGAGCGGGCCAGGACCGAATTCCTCCGTGAGAAGGGGCTTTCCGTAAAGGAGCTGCACGAGGAGGGGAGCATCTTCCCGGTCGTGCGGCTGGAGATTGATTACCGCGCCCCGGCGGTGCTCGATGATCTGTTGAATATCGAGACGGAAATCGTTGAGGTGGGAAGGACCTCCTTCACGCTCGGGCAGCGGGCGCGCCGGGTTGCTGACGGCAAGCTCCTCGTGGAGGGGAAGGTCACATTGGTCTGCGTGGGGCCGGGGATGAAGGCGAAGCGGTTGCCGGAGGCGCTGCTGGACGTGTTATAAAATTGTATATATTTGTACAGGAATGTAGTATATTAATCGCGCATTTGCGGCAACGGGGCCCGGCGTGAGATCTGTGCGGTCCTGCCTGCCCGCTTGATTCACTTCGCCTGCGGAGGCATGTCATGACCGATGAAATGAAGCATGGTGAGCGGGAGCAAAGGTTGCTGGCGTATGTGCGGGACAGGGTCAACCATCTGCTGACATTGACCGGGACAGCGCCAATGCCTCCCGAAGAATTCGCGGGCGGATCATTGATCGAGCGCGATCCCCTGGGCGTTGTCAGCGAGGGCATTGCCGAGCTTGTCGATCATCTTCAGCAGACAAACGACAGCCTCGCCAGGGCCCACGAAGAGATACAGACCATCCTGGCGACCGCCGGAGCAGGCATTCTGGTGGTTGACCGCGACATGCGGATCCAGGCTTATAATCAGAAGTTTCGCGAACAGTTGAGCGCAAGCACTGCCGAACTGATCGGCCAGCCCTGCTGCCGGGTGCTTTGCAACCAGGAAACCAAGCCGGAGCGCTGCACCTTCCAGAGGATATTCGAAACGAAAAGCTCCTTCATCAGGCGGGACTGGTACAACAACAACCGCTTCTACGACGTTGCCGGCACACCTATTAAGCATCGGGACGGCGAGATAAGCCGGGTGGTGCTGGTCTACTTCGATGTGACCGACCGGCGGCGGACCGAGGAGATCCTGATGGGAAACGAGGAGATGTACTGCAAGCTCTTCAATCTTTCCGACGACCTCGTTTTTCATCTAGCTCCGGATGGGGCGATTGTTTATGCGAACCCCGCCTCCAACGCGGCGTTGGGAAGGCAGACAGCGGATTTCGACATCCTCTCCATCGAGGAGATTCTGCACCCTTCCGCCAGGGAAGAAACACTCCGCCAGCTGCAGCTTGCCGCCGAATCACGACAGTCGATTAAGCTCTCCACGGTCTTTCTGTCCGGAGACGGTACGTCCGTCCCGGTTAGCGGGGTGATCAGCTCCAACGTCAATATCGACCGGCACATCATCACCTGTGGGATATTCCGCCGCCAGCACCCCGGTTCATGACAGCTCCCGTCGTATCCATCCTTCTTCCCGTCCGGAACGAGGCCCGCCATCTCACTGCCGCTCTCGATTCCCTCTCCCGCCAGACCCTCACAGAATGGGAGCTGGTGGCTGTGGACGACCATTCCAACGACGAAACTCCATCGATTCTCGTGGCTCTTGCCTCCCGTGACGAACGGATCCGGGTGGTTTCGCCGACGATCCCCGGTCTGGTGAATGCCCTCAACGCCGGGCTGGCCCACTGCCGCTCTTCCATTGTCGCCCGTATGGACGGGGACGACATTGCCCACCCCCGTCGCCTGGAACTTCAGCACCGTTTTCTCATGCAACACCCCGAGGTGGGTCTGGTGACCAGCCGCTTCCGCCACTTTCCCCGCGCCCATCTGCGGGTGGGGATGCTGGCTTACGAGACCTGGCAGAACAGGCTTATGACCCACGAGGAGATGATGCGCGACATTTACGTGGAGTCGCCGGTGGTGCATCCAAGCGTGATGTTCAGGAAAGACTTGGTGGATGGGGTCGGAGGCTACCGCGACATGGGGTGGGCCGAGGATTACGACCTCTGGCTGCGGCTGGCTGCGGCTGGCGTCAGGTTTGCCCGGCTCCCGGAAACACTCCTGTTCTGGCGCGACAGACCGGAGCGTTTTACCCGCACCCATTCCAGCTGCTCCGCCGAGGCCTTCCGCGCCTGCAAGGTTTATCATCTCAAGCAGCAGTTCCTCCGGGGGACCGATGAAGTGACGCTGGCCGGGGCCGGGCAGGAAGGACGGGCCTGGTACCGCACCTTGGCAGCAGAAGGGATCAGGGTCAGTCGCTGGATCGACGTCGACCCGCGCAAGGTGGGGCGGATGCTGCACGGAGCTCCGGTGATGGGGACGACCGATGTGATGCCGGGGGAAGGGAAGATGTTACTCACGGTGGGCACGAGAGGCGCGCGGGATGCGGTGCGGCATTGGGCGATTGGAGCGGGATTTCGGGAGGGTGTTGATTTTGTCTGTGTGACGTGAAGAAAATTAACACGTAGGGGCAGACCCCTGTGTCTGCCCGGACAAGGGCCTGTCGGGACAAAACCGGCAGGCCTATTTGTTTTTGAGCGCCTTCTGCCTCTTCTCCTCGACGAGCATGTCGATGGCCAGGAGCCCCACGCCGATGCAGATGGCGGTGTCGGCCACGTTGAAGACCGGCCAGTGGTGGGTGTGCCAGTGGGCGTCTAGGAAATCGATCACCTCTCCGAACCGTACCCGGTCTATCAGGTTGCCAACCGCGCCGGCGAAGATGAGGGCGAGTGAAACGGCGGTGAACTTCTGGTCAGGACGCAGGCGGATTAACACGACGATGATGACGCAGATAGCCACCAGCGAGATCATGATGAAGAAGGGGAGGCGCCAGCTGGAGTCGGCCAGGAAACTGAAGGCCGCACCCTTGTTCCGGACGTAGGTGATGTTGAAGAAGTTCTCGATGACCGGGATGGTGCTGTAGAGGTCCATGGTCCGGTCGATGAAGACCTTTGTTCCCTGGTCGATGCCGACGACCAGGGTGGTGATGACAAGCAGTATGAGGTATTTGAAGGGCATGAAAAACCTTATTTAGAGCTTATTTTACAGCTTCGAGGCACTTCGGGCAGATGGTGGGATGCTCCGCATCCCTGCCGATCTCCTCGTCGTAACACCAGCAGCGCTCGCACTTGGCGCCGGGCGCCGCGCTGACCGCTATTTCCAATCCGGGTATGCTCTCTGCCGCATATTTCTCGCCGGTGATTTCTCCCACGAGCTCGGCTTTGGAGACGATGAAGACGCTCTTCAGCTCTCCGGCGTACTCGCCCAGGAACGACAGCCACTCGGCAGGCGCGGTTATGGTGACGGAAGCGTCCAGCGAATGGCCGATCACTTTCTGCACGCGGGCCAGCTCCAGGGCCTTGGAGACCTCAGCCCGGACCTTCATCAGCTTCTCCCACCGCTCCACCAGGGCGTCGTCCCTGTTTTCCGGACAGAGTTTCGGGAATTCCGCCAGGTGCACGCTCTCCTCCCGCTTGCCCGGCATGTAGCGCCAGACCTCATCCGTCGTGAAGGAGATGACCGGGGCAATCAGCTTGACCAGGGTGTCGAGGATCAGGTACATGGCGCTCTGGGCGCTTCGCCGCTCGCTGGAGTCGGTGCGGCTGGTGTAGACGCGGTCCTTGAGGATATCGAGATAGAAGGCGCTCATCTCCACGGTGCAGAAGCCGTTCACCGCGTGGTAGAGGACGTGGAACTCGCACTCGTCGTAGGCATTCAGCACCTTTTCCTTGAGGATCTCCAGCTGATGCAAGGCCCAGCGGTCGATCTCCGGCATATCGGCGTATGCCACCAGGTGTGCGGCCGGGTCGAAGTCGCTCAAGTTCCCCAGGATGTAGCGGCAGGTGTTGCGGATGCGGCGGTATGCCTCGGCGAGCCGCGTCAGGATCTCCTGGGAGATGCGGATGTCGTCCCGGTAGTCCTGGGCAGCAACCCAGAGGCGAAGGATCTCGGCGCCGTACTTCTTGATCACCTCTTCCGGGGCAACCACGTTACCCACCGACTTGCTCATCTTGCGTCCGTTGCCGTCCACCACGAAACCGTGGGTGAGGACCGTTTTGTAGGGGGCCTCGCCGCGGGTCCCCACGCTGGCCAGAAGGGACGAATGGAACCAGCCGCGGTGCTGGTCGCTCCCCTCCAGGTACATGTCGGCGGGGGAGCCGAGCTCCGGCCGGTGCTCCAGCACGGCGGCATGGGAGACCCCGGAGTCGAACCAGACGTCCAGGATGTCCATCTCCTTCTCGAATTCCTCTTTGCCGCATTTGGGGCAAGTGGTGCCACCGGGGAGAAGCCGGCTGGCCTCCCAGTCGTACCAGATGTCGGAGCTGTGCTCCATGAAGAGGTCGGCCACATGGTGCATGATCTTCCCGTCCGCCAGCACCTCGCCGCAGGCGGTGCAGTAGAAGGCGGTGATCGGCACCCCCCAGGTGCGCTGGCGCGAGATGCACCAGTCGGGGCGGTTCTCGATCATGCCGTAGATCCGGTCGCGCCCCCAGCGCGGAATCCAGGAGACCTCCTCGATCTTTTCCAGCGCCTTTTTGCGCAGCCCGTTCTTCTCCATGGAGATGAACCACTGCTCGGTGGCGCGGAAGATGACCGGCTTCTTGCAGCGCCAGCAGTGAGGGTAGGAGTGGGAGATGTTGGACTGGGCCACCAGGGCGCCCACCTCGGTCAGTTTCGCGATCACCTGGGCATTGGCCTCGAAGACGAACTGGCCGGCGAAGAACTCGATGTTCTCGTAGAAGCGCCCCCGGTTGTCCACCGGGTTGTAGATGTCCAGCCCATGGGCAAGGCCCAGGACATAGTCTTCCTGACCGTGACCCGGAGCGGTGTGGACGCAGCCGGTGCCTGCTTCCAGGGTCACGTGCTCCCCCAACAGGATGATGGAATCCCGGTCATAGAACGGATGGCGGCAGAGTTTTTTCTCCAGGATATCCGCCTTGAAGGTGGCGATGACCGTGCCTTCGATGCCGGTGGCTTTGCGGAAAGCATCCAGCAGTCCTTCGGCCACTACCAGCACCTCGGTGCCGGTGTCCAGTGCCACGTAGTCGAACTCCGGGTGCACGGCAATGGCCAGGTTCGCGGGAAGGGTCCAGGGGGTGGTGGTCCAGATGACCAGCGACACCTTCTTGCCGGCCAAGGCCGGGAGCTTGTCGGATATGTCTTCCTTGAGGCTGAACTTCACATAGACGGAGGGGGAGGTATGGTCGGCATACTCCACCTCGGCCTCGGCCAGGGCGGTGGAGCAGGAGCAGCACCAGTGGACCGGCTTCTTCCCCTTGTAGAGCCCGCCGTTCCCGGCGAAGCGGGCAAGTTCCCGTGCCGTAATCCCCTCGTAGTCATGGGTCATGGTCAGGTAGGGTTTGTCCCACTCCCCCAGCACGCCGAGCCGCTTGAACTCGTCCCTCTGGATCCCCACGAACTTGGAGGCGTAATCCCGGCACTGCTTGCGCATCTCCAGCTTGGTGATCTCGTGCTTCTTGGAGCCAAGGTTCTTCTCCACCTGGAGCTCGATGGGAAGGCCGTGACAGTCCCACCCCGGCACATAGGGGGCGCGGAAGCCGTTCATCCGCTTGCTTTTGAGCACTATGTCCTTGAGGATCTTGTTGAGGGCGTGGCCGATGTGGATATGGCCATTGGCGTATGGCGGGCCGTCGTGGAGGATATAGTCCGGCTTCCCCTGGCCCGCCTGCTCCATCTTTTCGTACAGGCCGGACTTCTCCCACCCATCCAGGATTTCCAGCTCCTTCTGGGTGAGATTGGCCTTCATCGGGAAATTTGTGGCGGGGAGATTGAGGGTATCTTTATAGTCCATGGCAAACCTTTTTCACGGGATGAATTTATGGCGAAAAACAGTTTAAACTATCCGGAACCCATTGAAAAGTCAAGGCAAAAGGGGGATTTAGGTTGTATTGCACTCTGGTTGGTGGTATAAGTCTCGCTGATTGTGCCGGGCAGCGCCGGCAAAGCGGTTTTCCCCAACGTCGCGGAAGCCGACAACGATATGTCGGAGGAACATTTTCACATGGAACAGAAGCACGCCGAATCCTTCTGGGGGGGGATCGTAAAATCGATGGGGCTGGTGTTCGGCGACATCGGCACGAGCCCGATTTATACCCTGACCGTTATCTTCGCCCTGACCAAGCCGACCTTCGACAACGTCATGGGTATCCTTTCCCTTGTTTTCTGGACCATGACTATCCTGGTTACCGCCGAGTACGCCTGGCTCGCCATGAGCCTCGGCCGGAAGGGGGAGGGGGGGACCATCGTTCTCAAGGAAATCCTGGTGCGGCTCCTGAAGCCGGGGAGAAAGATCGCCTTCGTCGGCTTCCTGTCGTTCCTGGGGGTTTCCCTGCTCCTGGGTGACGGCGTAATCACGCCGGCCATCAGTATCCTGTCCGCTGTCGAGGGGATGGTTCTCATCCCCGGACTGGAAGGACTCCACCAGTGGACCCTGATCCTGATTGCCGCGGTCATCGCGGTCGTCCTCTTCATCTTCCAGTACATGGGGACCGACAAGGTGGCCGGCGCGTTCGGGCCGATCATGGTCGTCTGGTTCGTGGCGCTCACGGTCTCGGGGCTCGTTTCCATCTCCACACACCCCGAGCTGCTCAAGGCGGTAAGCCCTTACTACGGATTGAAATTCTTCGCGGACAACGGCTTCTCCGCCTTCTTCGTCCTCTCCGAGGTCATCCTCTGCGCCACCGGCGGCGAGGCTCTCTACGCGGACATGGGGCACCTGGGCCGCAAACCGATCATCCGGGCCTGGTACTTCGCCTTCGTCGCCCTGATCATCAACTACTTCGGCCAGGGGGCCTATGTCCTCAACCACGGCACCGACAAGAACCTCCTGTTCGGCATGATCCAGTGGGAGGCGCCGGTCCTCTACATCCCGTTCCTGATCCTAACCATCTGCGCCACCATCATCGCTTCCCAGGCCATGATCAGCGGGGTCTTCTCCGTCATCTACCAGGGGATCACCACCCGGATCATGCCGCTGATGAAGGTGGATTACACGTCGAGCCATCTGAAGTCCCAGATCTACATAGGCTCGGTCAACTGGGCGCTCCTGCTCCTCGTCATATTCATCATGCTCATCTTCCGGAAGTCCGAGAACCTGGCCGCGGCCTACGGCCTGGCGGTCACGGGCACCATGACCATCACCGGGATCATGATGATCATGATCTACGGCCGGACCAAGAAGAAGTGGAAGGTGCCGTTCGCTGCCGTGATAACGGTGGTGGACACCGTGTTTTTCCTGGCCTGCATGAACAAGATTCCCCACGGCGGTTACTGGTCCATTATCCTGGCATCGATCCCGTTCGTCACCATCCTGATCTGGACCAGGGGGCAGCGGGCGCTGTACCGGGCGCTCCGGCCCCTTGACCTGGAGACCTTCCTCCTCTCCTACCAGCAGATATTCGCCAAGAACAGGAACATCCC
The DNA here is from genome assembly GCA_016177775.1 of Geobacter sp. Classification (GTDB taxonomy): domain Bacteria; phylum Desulfobacterota; class Desulfuromonadia; order Geobacterales; family Geobacteraceae; genus JACOUQ01. The sequence continues at coordinate 185,419 of JACOUQ010000004.1, read as the reverse complement.
CGGCACCGGCCTCTTCTTCACCCGTGAATGGAACGTGGTCCCCCCTTACGTGATCCACTGCATCATCCGGAGCAACATCATCTACGAGCGCAATGTGCTCATCTCCATCATCCGCACGGACGAGCCGTTCGGCGTGAAGACCCATCTGCGGACAGCCATAGGACCAGGGCTGGACGCCTTCGAAATCAAGGCGGGCTACATGGAGTTGATCGACATCGAGAAGCTGCTGAAGAAGAACGGCATCGAGGAGAAGGTCATCTTCTACGGCATCGAGGACATTGCCACCCCGAACCCGATCTGGCGCATCTTCTCCGCCATCAAGAAGCTCACCCCGAACTTCGTGCAGTTCAACAAGCTGCCGGCCAGCAAGCTGCAAGGGGTGGTGACGCGGGTGGAGATGTAGGAGGGCTACGAGGGTCTACTCGCTGGAAAGTATCTCTTCCCGCCGATGGAAGTTCGGCTCGATTGGCGTGGGAATGGTGAACTGGCGGGCGAGGTCGTTGTCGATGACGTAGATGCAGACCTCCTTGGCGCCGTTCTTGGTGTAGTGGAACTTGCTGCCGAGATTGCCGATCAGGAAGGCTACGTCGCTCCTGATCCGCTTGTCGTAGGTCTTGAACGTGTCCCGGTCGTAATCCTTGATGGCGCGCCGGAAGTTCTCGTTCTCCAGGAACGGGTCGAGCGCCTTTTCCTTCAGGTTGTAGACGTACCGGTCATGCAGGTCCGCGAACAGCCGGGTCTCCGTGATCGGCTTCTCCTCGGCCATGATCTCCTGAGTCAGGGTCGTGGCCGCATACTCCTTCTGCACCCCCCGGCGGAATGTCTCCCGCTTGTACAGGTCTACCCCCGCCCCCAGTAGCCGCGCCTCGATCGCCTCGAAGTACGCCTCGCTCACCTCCAGCTTCTGCCCCGTAAACCTGCACGTTACGGCTGTCCCCGGCTCGAAGTTCACCGCGAACATGTAATTCTGGATCTCCCGCGATATCTGTTCCTCATTGTAGTAATAGAGCGACTCCTTCACCTCCTGAAGGACCGTGTAGTTGTACATCCGGAGAAGCGACGGGAGGAAGCCGGCGGGGATCTGGGAGGCGAGCTCCGGGTGGACCTGGGTGAAGAAGGTGAAGAGATCGGCCATGTTGATCAGCTTGTCCTTGCGGGCATACATGGAGTAGAACTCGTTGAATATCCGGATCGAGTCGCGGCCGGACAGGCCGTGGTCCCCATCGGTTTCGGACTCGGCAATGACCTTGCGCCGCAGCTTGGCGGTCAGTGCCTTGCGGTCCTCCTCGCTGAGCCAAGGGGGGATGTAGCCGGTGTAGAGCTCCATCTTCAGCAGTTGCAGGTTCTCGTCGCAGTAGAGCCGGTACTTCGTCGGGTCGGGGATCCACTCCTGGAGCGCTTCGGAGTTCAGGTTGAGCCTAGTGGAGATGACGATCCTGGCGAAGTCGTGCAGCACCCTGGGGAGGAACGAAGCCTCCACATGCTTGCCGAACACGTTGCGGTAGATCTCCACCTCGGTGTTGATGTCCAGGACATAGGGCATCTTGATGTACTCGATCCGGTCGGAAAAGGACTGGAAGAGATGGGCATGCTCCTTGTCCTCCGGGTTCGATACTGCCAGGAAGAGGGAGTTTACGTCCTCCTCCAGGTCCTCCACCTTGTGCACCCCTTCGCTGATGATGTTGTGCAGCTCGTTCAGCCGCTCCACGTTGTTGGATTTGATGTCCATCAGGGCATAGACCCCGTTGTTGGTCTTGGCGTAGTTGGTGAACATGTATTTGACCGCATTGGAATCCTGGAGCAGTGCGTTGATCCTCCCCTGGAGCATCTCGTTGCCCATGACGTGCTGCCTCATCGGTCTGTCGCCGGGGGTGAACACGCTGATCCCTTCCCCGAGCCTGCGGTTGAAACGGTACGGTCGGGCGTAGACCATGCGGAATACCTCGGCCGGGCTTTTCACGCGGGAGAGGAGGGCCTGGTAAATGGAGCTGCAAATGGTGCAGGGGTTGCTCCTGAAGACCCATTCGTACTGCTTTTCGGTGAATAGTCTCCACTTGAACTCGTTATTTTTCAGCAGATCGTCGAAGAATTGGCGGCGGTGGTGCTTGGGAACCATGAGCAGAGGGTTGTCGTGGGAGGCGCAGGGAACCTCCACGTACTCGCCGGCGGCAAGGGCGCTCCTCGCTTCCAGTAGCTGACTCTCTCCCAACTCGTACTCGTCTAGGAGCCTGCCCAGCTTGTCCATGAACTGGTTCACCTGGTGGGCGGGGATGGTGCCGAGTTGTTCCCTGGAAATGCGCCAGACCGTCTCATAGCGGGCGTTTTCCTCCAGGTTGGCGAACTTCTCGAACTTCATCAGCAGATTGTTGAGGAAGGTGCTCTTGCCGCTGCCGTGTGGTCCCTCGAAGATATAGATCTTGTTCTGCTGGGCGCCGCGCATCCACGCCTCCACCAGGTTCACCAACCGGTTGGCGAAGAGCCGATCGGCGAAGAACGGGTTGTCGGTCCCCTCGATGAAGAGGCGGCGGCAGTCGTAGGAGACGAAGTGGATCGATTCCGGGTCGTCGGGATACTCGTCGAGCCCCTCCTTCAGGTAGCCGGTAATCATGTCGTGGAAGACCTGGAAGATGTTGCGCACCACCTTCTCCGGCCGCTGCGCCACCACCTTCAGAAACTCGTCGAAGGGGATCGGGGCGCGCTGCTCCCACTCGCTCATGCTCCGGTCGATATGTCGAAGTGCGTCGTCGATGTTGGCCATGAATAACCCTAGGCAATGGGCATTAGGCAATAGGCAAAGGGGAAAAACTGTCATTATCCTTTGCCCGTTGCCTGTTGCCTGTTGCCTACTGCAGATTTTCCTTTCTCAGCTTCCTGCCTTCCATCGTATAAACCACCCGCTGCCACTGGATTCCTTCTTTCTTCTCCGCTGGCGCCCATCCTTCCTGCGGTGGCGGGAGAGTCACCTCGCTCGTCTCCAGCTGCACCCTTCCCCCCCAGAGGAACTCGATGCCGAGCATGGTGCCGGCGATGAATTCCTGCACCAGGGGCTTCCCCTCGAAGCGGTGGACCAGAGACAGTGTCCCGCCGTCGCTCTTCTGCCGGTCGATTGCGATGGAGGGGGGGTGATAGAGGAGTTCCAGGAGCATCTGCCGGTATTCGTCGGCGTTCCTGCTCTTCACATAGTACTCCCAGACCATCCGCTGGCGGTTCAGGCGCTTGCCGGTGACGAAGAGGCGGTGGCGGTTGACGAACTCCTGGTCCACGAAGGTGTTGAGGAAAAGGAAGTCCGCCATGTGCTCCCGGAGGTGGAAGATGAACTCTGGACCCTTGCCGGTGGCTGCGTCGTACTTCTCCCGCTGCCACGCATCCGCGAGCTTATGATAGTCATGGGTGTACTTTCCCCGCCCGGCCCCCTCTTCGATATGCTGGAACAGCCGCATCCCGAGGGCGTAAGGGTTGAGCCCGACCCTGGGCATGGAGGTCACCCCGGCGTGGATCCGGGCGAAATCGGCCTCGTGCCCCTTTATCCGCTCGTCCCGCAGGAAGAGCGTTTCGTGCCAGTAGCTCGCCCACCCCTCGTTCATGATCTTGGTCCGGATCTGGGGCTGGAAGTAGACCGAGGTCTTGCGCACGATGTCAATTACCGACTTCATCCACTTGTTCTCGTCCCGGTTGAGGAAGGGGGAGTACTCCAGGAGGAACTGCAAAACGTCGAGGCGGGCGGGTTCCAGAACCTCCAGGTACTTGTGGAACATGGTCTCGAATTCCGGGTACTTCTCGGCCACATCGCTGAAAAAGGTGTCGTCGGCCAGTTCGTCGTACTTGTTCTGGCAGTCGTTGTACCGCTCGATCTCCCGGATATATTCGGCGGTCTTCACCTTCTTCACCGCCTGGAGGAAGACGTCGAAGTAGTAATCGCGGCGCCGCGTCAGGTGGGTGGCAGGGGGGCGGTCGAGCTGGGAGAGCTCCCCGAAGTAGTCGACCAGGTTGTCGACCCCGCGGGCGAACTCGATCACGTAGTCGACCCAGCGCCCCTTTTCGCTGCGCAGCCTGGCGATCAGGCGCTTGTCCGCCAGGGCCTGACCGGCCAGGTCATACTCCCAGGTGTGGCGGAAGAACTGGTTGTTCTGGAAGAAGTCGACGTGGGCCAGGACGTGGTAGAAGATCATCACGTTCAGCCAGTCGGGGTTGTTGTCGTTGTAGAAGGAGATGGCGGGACGGGTGTTGATCACCGTCTCGTAGGGGTTGTGGGGATAGAGCTCGTAGCGCCCCTTTCCCTTGAGCACCTCCACGTCGTGGACCCAGTAGTCGTAGAGGGTGGGGATCATCACCTTGGGGGAGAGCTCCAGCATGTCCCGGTTGGTGACGACATACTCCAGGGTTTCGTCCGCAAAGGAGAGCCCCGCATCCCGCGCCCGCTCCTTGCACCCTTCCATGATCTTCTTGGTATGTTGGTCGATGAGTTGCATGATTTTTTCTTGTAGGGGCGAACCTGTGTGTTCGCCCTTTATGGGGCAGACACGCAGGTCTGCCCCTACCGGTCATGAAATGAGCCGCTTTATCCCCTCTATCACCCGCGCCTCTTCAGCTTCGATATCCATCGCATCCATCCGGAGCAGTTCCGGTTTCTCCTTGAGGAGCCCGGAGTTTTCCAGGTAGCTCTCCACCTCGGTCTTCGAGCTGCCGATGTAGGAGTGGCGCACCACGGTTACGCCGATCCGGCTGGCGTAGGTTATCATCTTCTTCAGCTCCGGCAGCGCCTCTTTCCCCTCGGTGTCCCAGTCGTCCCCGTCGGTGCCGTGGAAGATGAAGATGTTGTAGTCCTTGGCCAGTTTTTCCTTCTCCACGATCTCGTTCACCAAGCGGAAGGCGGAGGCCACCTTGGTTCCCCCCGCCACCCTGGCGCTGTAATAGGAGTAGAAGTCGGGGACCTCCTTCGCCTCGTTGTCGTGGACGATGAAGCGGGACTCCACCTGCTTGGCATACTGGTAGAGGAGCCAGCTGTAGACCAGGATGTGCTGGGAGACCACCAGCTCGGTCGGCTTGCCGTCCATGGAGCCGGAGTAGTCGCGGACAAAGAAGATCATGGCCTGGGACTCGTAGTCGAGCTCCCTGGAGAGGATGCGGTAGACCCGGTCGTCCGGGGCGATGAGGAAGCGGGTGGTGTCGATGTTGCTTATGTCGGGGATATTCCCCAGGGCGATGTTGGTCTCGATGATGCGCCGCAGGGTCGCCTTCTTGTCCAGGAGTTGCCCGAAGCCGCGCTTCTTGTCGGTCAGGTCGTAGCTGTAGCGGACCAAGGCGCTCTTCTTCCCCTTGTCCTTCAGGTTGGGGAGCTCGAACTTTTCGGAGAGGATCTTTCCCAGGTCGTAGGCGGTCGATTCCAGCTCGTGGGCCTCGCCACCGCCGGCGCCGGCCCCTTCGCCCCCTTCCTCTCCTTCCGGGCGGACCGGCTGCTCGCCGATCACTTCCCCCTCCTCGCCTGATCCGCTCCCGCCGGCCGATTCCTCTTCCTCGGGAAGGCGCACCTGGTCATGAAGTAACTTCTCCTCCACCGTGGTCGGGACGATGACGAAGCGCTCCTTCCCCCCGGCCCGGGCGGGCTTGATCAATCGTCCCAGCTGGATTTTGCGGGGGAAGCCGTCCTGCTCCCGCATCCGGTCCCGCTCCAGCAACTCATCCAGGGAGCGGATGCCCACGGTATAAGGGGTCTGCGGCGGGGCGACATCCTGGAGCGCGGCCAGGTCGCCCGATCCATAGAAGGGGTGGGGCTCGTGCTTCGCGCTACTGGATGGGAGCGGCTCGTGGCTCCGCTCGTCGCGCAGCTCGGCCAGAAGGCGTTCCTCGCGGTCGGGGGGGAGGCCTTGGGCCTTGAGTGCGTCGAAATATGTCTGGAGGTCTTTGCCCATAAATTCTTCTTTTCAAATCCTGAACCGCCGAGGACGCAGAGGGTCGCGGAGGAAATTCTGAAAATATGACTTCTCTGCGGTCTCTGCGCCTCTGCGGTAAAGATTTTGTCAGACTTCATCCTCTTGCGTGCAGAAATACTCTATGGTCTTCTCAGCACACGTCCTGCAGTACCCGAGCTTGGTCCGCATGGTGGTGATCATCCGGTCGTACAGCTTCTGGTTCTCCTCGTTGGTCCGGTTGGCCAGGGCGCCGATCAGGCTGCCGGCCCCAGCGATGTCGGATTTCAGGCGCACGTCGGTCACCGACTTAACCAGTTCCAGGTTGTCCATGAAGTCGTACGAGGGATCTACGGATATCTTCTGGCCGTAGATCTTCCGGATTGAGGTGCGGAAGCTCTCCCGCTGTTCCTCGGTCTTCAGCCCCAGCCGGTCCTCGATGTTGCGCACGTAGCGCTCATCGATCTTCAGTGCCTTCAGCTGGCCGGTCTGGGGGTCCTTGTACTTCCATATCCGGTCCGGCCCCAGGCTCTCGGCGTCAATGCCGACGATCATGTTCACATAGTTCATCACGTCCCGGCGGATGGCGTACGGCTCGTCCATGTAGGCGTTGAACATCTCGGTCATGATCCGCTCCCGGTAGAGCCCCTTGGCGATCTTCAGGTCGTCCAGGTACTTGGCCCGGTCGCTGGAATCCGGCACATAGTCGAGAACCACCCGCTCCAGCGCCCGGAAGACGTCGTGGGCCACCATGCAGCGCCCCTCGTTGGTTTCCGAGCTTTCGGCCAGGACCTGCATGGTCCTTCCGAGGTTCCTCTGGCCGATCCCCTTCTGGCCGAATCGCTTGGTGATGTCCGGGTCCTGGTTGAGGATATCGATCACCTCGGCCAGGGTTTTCATGCTCTTTTCCCCTGCCACCTCGCCGGCAGCGAGCTTGAGGGTCTCGACCGGGGTGAGCTTTTCCGAGCGGGGGAGGCGGGAGAGGACCACGGCCACGCTGGCCGAATAGTTCAGGTTCGGGTCAAGGTGGCAGTCCTCCCGCAGAAGGGTGGTCTTGGTCTCGCCGCCGATGGCGTAGGAGGTGAGCTGTTCCTGCATCCGGTAGTTGGTATTGTGGGAGACGTAGCATATCCGGCAGCGGTCGATGATGGGGGCCTCCTCCTTCTCGGAGAGGAAGCGGTTGAACTCGGAGTTGTTGCTGGTGGCGACGATCAGGGTGTCGATCGGCCAGCGGTAGCCGTCGATTTCGATGGTCCGGTTCTGGATCACCCCCAGGTAGACCTGCACCAGGTCCTTCTTGTTCTTGTAGATCTCGTCGGCAAAGTGGATGCCGCCGCCGGCCACCCTGGCGAGGGCACCGCGGCGCAGGTCGAAGCGATAGGGATTGTTGGTGTCGGTGATGTGCAGCAGCCGCTGGATCGATTCGTCACCCAGGAGGTCAACGGCGGAGGAGGTGATCTTGTCCTTGGCCGGGTATTTGCCGGTTACCGTGCCGAGGCTCTCGGTGAGGGGAACCGGGATGATCTCCACGAACTTCAGCATCTCGTCGATGTCGCCCCCCGTGAAGTTCCGGATGTCGTTCCACATATAGCCGCTGCAGGCCCCGAGGGAGCGGTAGCTTAGAAACAGCTTCTCGATTTCCGCGTCGCTCAAGCCGGCCCGCTCGGCGAGGAATTTTTTATTGTCATCCGGATCGGGGAAGAGGTTCATGGCGAGCACCATCGGGTCCTCGTAGGTCTGGGACTCGATGACCGACAGCTTGCCGTAGGAGCCGAGGCGGTCCATACCGACGTAGCGGAAGGAGTATTTGCGGTTCCCCTCCTGGGCAAGGAACTGGCGGTACTTGCCGCACAGGTACTCGACGAAGAAGGTCTTGCCGTTCCCCGGCTCCCCCACCAGAACGAATGCCATCTCCTTGGAGGAGCCCCCCTCGGCGGCGTCCTTGACAAAGGAGACGAAGCTGTTGATCTCGTCGTACATCCCGACCGGGTGCTTTCTCCCGGTGCGGAAGATCTTGAAGTCATAGGTGGTCCGGGTGTTCACCACCACCTTCTCGATCCCCGCCTCCAGGATCATGCGCGACACCGCCTGGAATGCGTTCTCGAAGCGTCTCTTCCCTGCCTTGTATTCCTTCAGGTGCTGAATCAGGGGCGCAGTCTTGGTTGGCATGTTCTTCCTCCCGTTTGGTGACTTGAGCAGGTGCGATAATCCGGAGTCTTTAATAAAATCTTAAAGCCTTTTCCGGATTCCGCAAGCGGGGGAAGCGATTTGATGGGGGGAGGTCAGTCGTCGGACCTTAGCCGGTAGCCGACTCCCGGTTCGGTGAGGATATGGCGGGGGCGGGAAGGGTCTTTTTCTATCTTGTGCCGCAGGTTGCTGATATTGACCCGCAGCACGTGGGGCTGTTCCATATAGGCGACTCCCCAGATCTGCCGCAAAATCTGGCCATGGGTCAGCACCTTGCCCGCATGGGTCACCAGGAGGCGGAGCAGCTCGTACTCCGTCGGTGTCAGCTGCACTTCCCCGCCTTCCACCAGGACCCGGCGCCGGGCGAGGTCCATCTCCAGCCCGCCGGTCCTGAAGACCGGCTCCTGTGGCTCTCGCAGGGAACGGCGCAGCGACACCCGGATGCGCGCCACGAGCTCGGCAACGCCGAACGGCTTGGTCAGGTAGTCGTCCGCGCCGGCATCCAGGGCCTCCACCTTGTCGTCCTCCCGCTCCCGGACGGAGAGGACGATGATCGGGACCTGGGACCACTCCCGGATCCTCCTGGTGACCTCGACTCCGTCCATGTCAGGCAGTCCCAGATCGAGGAGGATGATGTCCGGCCTGACTGCCGTGGCCGCGGCCAGCGCTGCGTGACCATTCTCCGCCTCGTGCAGGGAAAATTCCCCGGTATCGAGGGCGGCGCGGAGGAAACGCCGGATAGCGGCTTCGTCGTCGACCACGAGGATGCGCGGGAGGTTGGTGCTGGTTTTTTCAGTCGGCATGGTTGTCTCTCTTTTTACAGGTGTTCAGTATTCAGCCTATCCACCTTGACCGGCAGCGTAACGATCACCCGCAACCCGCCTCCCGCACGGTTCTCGGCCCGGATCTTCCCGCCGTGCTCCTCGACGATTCCCTTGCAGATGGCGAGTCCGAGCCCGGTTCCGCCTGCCCCTTCCGGCACCGGAATCCGGTAGAACTTGTCAAAGACCCTTTTCAGGTCCGCTTCGGGAACGCCTGGGCCTCGGTCGGCCACTTCCATGGTCAGGAGGGAGCCTTCCACCCAAGCCGCAAGGGTGATGCCGCTCTCCGGAGGGGAATATTTCAGGGCATTGTCCAGGAGGTTCACCAGCACCTGGGTCATCAGCGCCATGTCCATGCTGACCAGGGGGAGGTCGGATTGGAGATGGACATCCACCTTTCTGTTGCCGAGCCGTTGTTCGATGGCTGCCAGGGCGCAGCCGACCAGGTCCTGAATGTCGGACGGTTCTTCCTTCAGCTTGACCGCCCCAGCCTGAAGGCGGGTCATGTCCAGAAGATTCCCCACGAAACGGTTCAGCCGCTGCGACTCGTCCCATGCGGCTTCAAGGAGCTCGCGCCGGGATTCATCGCCCAGTCTGCTCCCCTTGTCCCGAAGGGTTCCCAGGGCGCCAGTTATGGAAACCAGGGGGGTGCGCAGGTCATGGGACACGGAATTGAGAAGGGCGCGCTCCAGGCTTTCCCGGGCCTGGATGAGTTGGGTCTGCTCCGCTTGCTTCACCAGCTGGACCCGCTCGATGGCCAGAGTTGCCTGGGAGGCAAAGGCCTCCAGGAGCCTGCGGCTCAAGGGGTTGGTATAATCGGTTTCCTCTTCCAGCTGTACCCCGACTATGCCCAGGACGCTGGCCGTTGTCTGCATCGGCAGATAGAGGAGAGCGGCCGAGCCGAGGGTCCCGGTTCCCTGCCCCGCAGCCTGGCGGTTACGGAAAGCCCAGTCTGCCACTGCCAGCTCTTTGGAATCGAGTTGCAGATCCTGGCTGGCGGCCTTTGTTTCCAGGCGTTCCCCCTCCGGGAGAAGGATTGCCAGGCGGCCGTTGAAGCTTTCGCCGAAATTCCTGATAATGGCATCGAGTATTGCCGTGATGTCAGCGGCTGCCGCCAGGTCGCGGCTCAAGTAATAGAGGCTGGCGGTCTGGACCTCCCGTTCCCGGATGGTCACGGCGCGTTCGCCCGCGGTAGCCACCAGCTTGCTGATGACCACGCCGACGGTGAAGAGGGCCGCGAAGGTGATCAGGTATTCGGTGTCGGCCACGACAAAGGTCAAACGGGGGGGGACGAAAAAGAAATCAAAGGCAAGGACGCTCAGGAACGCGGTCATGATCGCCGGCCGGAGCCCGAGGCGGACGGCGGCCAGGACCACTGCCAGGAGATAGATCATGACCAGGTTGGTGGGGGTGATGAACGGCCGGACCAGCAGGCCGGCAACCGTGGCTGCGGCCACAAGGGACGCCCCAGCCATGTATCCTGACCAGAGAACCGGCTTTTTTAGCCTGGCGATCGCGGCAGCCGGCTTTTCTGCCGAAGGTTCGAAGCTGACGACATAAACGTCGATGGCCCCGCTCAGGCGGATGACCTGGTCCACCAGGGGGGGAAGGAGGAATTCCCGCCAGCGCGGCTTGGAGGGTTTCCCCACCACGATCTTCGTGACATTGTGCTTGACGGCATATTCGATCAGGGCCTCGGCAACCGAAGTGGCTGTCACGGTGGCAACCTTGCCCCCCAGGCTTTCGGCAAGCCGCAGGTCGTGCCAGACCCGCTCCCGGTTCTCCTGCAGATGCCTGCCTCCGCCGGGAGTCTCGATGAAAACCGTATGCCACTCGGCGTTGAGTTCATCCGCCAGGCGGCGGGTCGAGCGGATCAGCCGTTCGCTGTAGGGACTGCCGCTGACACAGACCAGAAGACGTTCCGCTGCTGGCCAGGGGCCGGCTATGGCCCGTGATTCCATGTAAGCCCGCATCTGGTCGTCCACGCGGGCGGCGGCCCGGCGCAGGGCCAGTTCGCGCAGGGCCATGAGATTGCCGGGCTTGAAAAACTTCTCCCTGGCCCAGGCGGCTTGCTCGGGGATGTAGACCTTCCCTTCCTGCAGACGCTGCAAGAGCTCGTCCGGCGGGATGTCCACCAGCTTGATTTCGGTCGCCATGTCCAGCAGCCGGTCCGGAACCGTCTCCCGCACCACCACCCCGGTGATCTGGGCCACGATGTCGTTCAGGCTCTCGAAATGCTGGATGTTAACTGTGGTGTAGACGTCGATTCCGGCGGCCAGGAGCTCCTCCACATCCTGCCATCGCTTCTCGTGGCGAGAGCCGGGGGCGTTGGTATGGGCAAGCTCGTCCACCAGGGCGATCCGGGGCTTTCTGGCCAGTACCGCGTCGATGTCCATTTCCGGGAGCATTACTCCCTGGTACTGGACCTGGGCCTTTGGGATGATCTCCAGCCCGGCCAGGAGCGAGTCGGTCTCGAAGCGGCCATGGGTCTCCACATAAGCGGCCACAATGTCCCGATCCTCCAGCTTCCGCTCCCATGCCGCCTCCAGCATGGCATAGGTCTTCCCCACACCGGCGGCATAGCCGAGGAAGATCTTCAGCCTCCCTCGTCCGGCCTGTTCCTCTTCCGCCTTGGCCAGCTTGAGCATGGCCTCGGGGGAGGGGCGATTTTCTTCTTCCCGGTCTGTCATTGCGCCAGTTTATCCAGTTCCAGATTCAATGCAAGCACATTTACCCGCGGATTCCCGAGAATGCCCAGTTGGCGGTCTTCCGTATGGGCAGCTACCAGCTTCCTGACCGTATCTTCCGCCAGCCCCCTCGCCTTGCCGATCCTGGCGATCTGCACCTGCGCCGCTTCCGGCGAGATGTGCGGGTCAAGGCCGCTCGCCGAGGCCTGGACAAGATCGGCCGGGATCGTGCCGGAAACCCCCAAATCCTTGATTGCTTTGACCCGCTCGGCCACCGTCTTGAGATAAGCGGAGTTGGTCGGCCCGAGGTTGGAGCCGCCGGAAGCGAGGGGGTTGTATGGGAACTCGGTGGTTGCCGAAGGGCGGGGCCAGAAGTATTTGGGGTCAGAAAAGGGCTGGCCGATGAGGCTGGAGCCTATCTCTTTCCCGCTTTTGTCGGTGATGAGGCTTCCTTTGGCCTTGTTCGGGAAGGCGACCGAGGCGATGCCGCTGACCACAGCGGGGTAGATGCCGCCGCAGATGATGGTGAAGATGATCAGGAGCAGGATTGCGGGTTTCAACTCTTTCATGGTTTCCTCATTTCGTCGGACAAGTCTGAACAGTCCGACAGGTCGGACGGTTTACAAAAAGCTTGCTACCACCAGATCTATCCCCTTGATCCCCACAAATGGCGCAACCATCCCACCAACGCCGTAGATGAGCAAATTATGGATCAGGAGCTTCTCGGCCGGCATGGGGCGGAATTTCGTCCCCTTGAGGGCCAGCGGCACCAGGAGGGGGATGATGACGGCGTTGAAAATGACCGCCGACAGGATGGCGGAGAGCGGGGTTGCCAGGCGCATGATGTTCAGCGTCTCCAGCTGGGGATAGATGGAGAGCATCATCGCCGGGATGATGGCGAAATACTTGGCCACGTCGTTGGAGATGCTGAAGGTGGTCAGGTTCCCACGGGTCATCAGTATCTGCTTCCCTACCTCGACGATGTCCAGGAGCTTGGTCGGGTTGGAGTCGAGGTCGATGATGTTGGCCGCCTCCCGGGCCGGCTGGGTGCCGGTGTTCATGGCCACAGCCACGTCCGCCTGGGCAAGGGCCGGGGCGTCGTTGGTCCCGTCGCCGGTCATCGCCACCATGTAGCCGGCCTCCTGATTTTCCTTGATGAGCCTGAGCTTGTCCTCCGGCTTCGCCTGGGCCAGGAAGTCATCCACCTGGGCCTCGGCCGCGATGGCGGCAGCAGTCAGGGGGTTGTCGCCGGTGATCATCACGGTCCTGATCCCCATGCTCCTAAGCTGCTGGAATCGCTCCTGGATGCCTCCCTTGATGATGTCCTTGAGGTTAACCACACCCAGGATTTCGGTATCCCGGCTCACCACCAGGGGGGTTGCCCCGGCCCGGGCGATCTTGTCCACCACCTCGCCCAGGTTGGCCGGGATGGATTGCGCCCCAAGGCCCTTGGCAAAAGCGACCGTCGAGTCGGCGGCCCCCTTGCGGTATTGTTTCCCGTCGGTATTGAGCCCGGAGAGGCGGGTGTCGGCGCTGAAGGGTATGTTTTCCGCATCGGCCGGGAGAGCCAGTTGCAGGCCGTGCTTGCTCTTCGCCAGGGAGACGATTGAGCGCCCCTCCGGGGTTTCGTCGGTGAGTGAAGCCATCAGGGCGACCTCGGCCACTTCCTGTTCCGTGTGCCCGCCCACCGGCACGAAGGCAACCGCCTCGCGGTTCCCCAAGGTGATGGTGCCGGTCTTGTCGAGGAGCAGCACGTTCACGTCGCCGGCCGCCTCGATGGCCCGCCCCGACAGGGCGATCACATTCTTCTGGAAGAGGCGGTCCATTCCGGCGATGCCGATGGCGGGGAGGAGCGCGGCGATGGTGGTCGGCGCCAGGCAGACGAACAGGGCGACGAGAATTGTCAGCGATACGGGCGTTCCCTGCCCCGCCGCTTTCACGCTATAGATCGAAAGCGGACTCAAGTTGGCGCAGACCAGGAGGAAGACCAGGGTGAGGGCGATCAGCAGCACTTCCAGGGCAACCTCGTTGGGGGTCTTGCGCCGCTTGGCCCCCTCGATGAGGGATATCATCCGGTCCAGGAAGGTCTCCCCAGGGTTGGCGGTGATTCTGACTATGATGGCGTTGGCGATCACCGTGGTGCCGCCGGTGACCGCGCTCCGGTCCCCCCCCGACTCCCGCACCACCGGGGCCGATTCGCCGGTGATGGCCGACTCGTTCACCAGGGCCGCGCCGGCGATAACGTCACCGTCTCCGGCGATCAGGTCATTCGCCTCGACCAGGATATAGTCGTCCTTACGCAGCTCCGGGGCAGGCACCGTCTCGTAGCTGCTGCCAAACTCCGGCTTCTTCAGGCGCTTGGCCGTCACATTGGTGCGGGTCTTGCGAAGCGATGCGGCGCGGGCCTTGCCGCGCCCTTCCGCCAGAGCCTCGGAAAAGTTGGCGAAGATGACCGTCAGCCAGAGCCAGACGGAGACGAGGCCGGTGAACCAGGCAGGCTCCTTGTTCGCGCCGGTGAGGGACATGACGAAGGTCACCAGGGTGATGGCACTCGCGATCTCCACCGCGAACATGACCGGGTTGCGCCAGAGAGCGCGGGGATCAAGTTTCTTGAAGGAATCGACCAGCGCGGGTCGCATGATCCGTGGGTCGAAGATGGATATGGGTTGAGGTGCGTGTTTAGACATGGGTTTTCCTCTTGTAGGGGCGATCCTTGTGATCGCCCTTGCTTCGGGCGTCTGTTCAGGGCGAATACAAGATTCGCCCCTACCGAATCATCATCAACTGCTCCGCAATCGGCCCCAAGGCCAGGGCCGGGAAGAAGGTGAGCGCCCCCACGATCAGGATCACCAAGGCGAGCCAGAGGGCGAACGGTGCCTTGTCGGTGGGGAGGGTCCCGAGGCTCGGCGGGACGTATTTTTTCCCGGCCAGCGATCCGGCCATGGCGAGTGATGCCACGATCGGGGCGAAGCGGCCGATGGACATGCAGAGAGCGCCGGTCAGGTTGTAGAAGACGGTGTTGCCATTCAAGCCCGCAAAGGCGCTCCCGTTGTTATTGGACATGGAGGCAAAGGCGTACAGGACCTCCGAGAGGCCGTGGGTGCCGGGGTTCGCCATGGAGGCAACCGCGGAGGGCACCATCATCGCGATACCTGAAAAGACGAGGACCAGGATGCCGGAGGTGAGGACCGTGATCATTGACAGCCACATCTCTCGCACCTCGATCTTTTTCCCAAGGAACTCCGGGGTCCGGCCGATCATCAGCCCCGCGATGAATACCGCGATCACCACGAAGGCGAGCATGGTGTAGAGCCCGGTGCCGACCCCGCCGAAGATCACCTCGGACAGCAGAATCAGGGAGAGGGGCATCAAGCCGCCCAAGGGGGTGAGGGAGTCGTGCATAGTGTTGACCGCGCCGCAGGATGTGCCAGTGGTGGCGACCGCGAAAAGCGAGCTGCCGGCCAGGCTGAAGCGGGTATCTTTCCCCTCCATGTTGATGCCGTGGACGCCGAGCTTTGCCACCAGCGGATTGCCCGCCGATTCCGCCCAGTAAAGTACCCCCATGGCGAATATCAGGATGGCGAGCATGACCGCCAGGAGCGCCCACCCCTGGCGGGGGTTCCCGGCCATCCGGCCGAAAGTCTGGGTGAGCGCGCCGGGGATCAGGAGGATCAGGAAGATCTCCACCATGTTGGTGAGGGGTGTCGGGTTCTCGAAGGGGTGGGCGGAGTTGGCGTTGAAGAAGCCGCCCCCGTTGGTCCCGAGTTCCTTGATCGCCTCCTGGGAGGCGACCGGCCCCATGGGAATGGTGACCTCCTTGACCGTCGTCGTCCCGGTGACCGGCTGGACGAGCGGTACCGTCTTGTAGGGGGAGAAGTTCTGGATCACCCCCTGGGAGACCAGAAAGATGGCGAAGACAAGGGAGAGCGGCAGCAGGATATAGAGGGTGCTTCTCGTCAAGTCCACCCAGAAGTTGCCGATGGCGGAGGTCTTCTTCCTGACGAAGCCCCGGATCAGCGCGATTGCGACCACCATGCCAGTGGCGGAGGAGAGGAAATTCTGCACCGCCAGGCCGAACATCTGGGTGAAGTAGCTGGTGGTCGATTCGCCGGCATAGTTCTGCCAGTTGGTGTTGCTCATGAAGCTTGTGGCGGTGTTGAGGGCCAGATGCCAGGAGAAGGCCGGTAATTTCTGCGGGTTGAGGGGAAGAAGGTGCTGCAGGAGCAGGATGGAGAAGAGGGCAACGCCCCCCAGCAGGTTGAAGAGGAGGAGGCCCACGGCATACCGCTTCCAGTCCATCTCCTCGTCCCTCTCCACTCCGCAGACCCGGTAGAGGAGGTTCTCGCACGGGACAAGAACTGGCGACAGAAAGGTCTTGTCACCCTGGTAGACCCGGGCCATGAAAGCGCCGAATGGCTTGACCATGGCCAGCAGGACGATGAAAAAGAGGATCGTTTCCAGCCATTCATACAGGTTCATGACTATTTCTCCGGTCAGGTGATATCGACAAGTTTATCACTCATTCGGTTTCGCGACAAAAATCGGATCGGCTGCGCACTTCCCACCGTCCTTCCCGGGGATTGAAGCAGGGTATCTGCCCCGGTTCGACCTGCGGCGGGGCAATGGTCGTTGCGTCGGGAGGTAGTACGAACTTGCCCCGCTCCATTGCAGCCGCGTCGGCGAAATCTTGTCCAAGGTAAACACCGGTTTCTGGATCGAAAAGGTAAATCTTCATGGCTGTGCTCCAGGATTCTCGGGATGCTGTGTTTCTCTGATTATCAGCCTAGCGCGTTCGAGCTAAAGAAGGTGTTAAAATGGGGGCGAAAAGCGTTAAGAAAGTGTTAAGATCGCAAAAAGGCCGCATCCCGGAGGATGCGGCCTTTTTAGTTGCTGCCGGCGTCGGGCTGTTCCCGGCAACGGGGATGGTCATACCCTGACCCGGATCGGGAGAATAACGCTGGTGATGCCATCCCACTGGAGGCGGCGCTGGATGGCGAAGGCGGTCTCGTTGTGGAGCATCTTGTGGTAGAACTTCTCCAGCCGGAAGGTGAGCTGGCCGGTGAAGACCGCCGAGCGGGGGAAGACCTCGGCAATCTGGCAGCAGAGTTCCGTGGCGCTCTCCACCACGTCGGTTCCGACCGCCATCCGGTACTCCGCGGCAAAGCCGAGTCTGCGGGCGAGATCCACATATTTCTCCAGCCCTTCTCTCACCGAGTTCTCCAGGGCCGCCATCTCCTCGGCCCCCTTGAACGACCCGGAATCGATCACGGCGACCGAGACGAATATCACGTTCTTGTAGGTCTTGGGGAAGGTGGTGAGAATGGAGAGGAGGGTATGGACCCCGAAGCCGCTGTATCCCGAGACCAGCTGGATGGCGGTCGGCTCGTTGTGGTTGACCGGGTCGGTGTTGACCGGTCCAGAGGTGGGGAAATCGAGGAGGGTCTCGTCAAGCTGGGCGATTCCCTTGCGCACCTTGGTGTAATGGCTCTTTATCATGTAGCAGAGCCCGATCACCACCGAGGTGATGAGGAGGGTTATCCACCCACCTTCGGTGAATTTCTCGAACGTGGTGATGACCAGGATGGTGACGCAGAGGACCAGACCCACCAGATGGACGGAGAGGTGCCGTTTCCATTTCGGGTCTTCCTTGCGGCGCTGGATGAAGAGGCGTGACATCCCCAACTGGGAGAAAGAAAAGGTGATGAAGACGTTGATGGAATACATGACCACCAGGGCCGAGACCGAGCCGTTGGTGTAGAACAGGAGCGCGATGGCGGCGACCCCCATGAGGAGGATGCCGTTTCTCATGGAAAGGCGCTCGGACAGGGCGGCAAAGCGGTGGGGGAACCAGGAGTCGATCGCCATGTTGGCCATGACCCTCGGGCCGTCGACAAAGCCGGCCTGGGCCGCTACCAGCAGGAGCGCCCCCTCGGAAAAGATGGTGATGAAAGCGATTGTCTTCCCCATGGGCCAGCCGCTGAAGAGGGCATCGGCCAGGACCGAGTTGAGGGTCCTCCCTTCCACCGGTTTGAGGGCCAGAAGGAGGTAACAGAGGAGGAGGAGCGAGGCGGTAAAGGCAAGGGATGTGGCCATGTAGATCATGGTCCGCTTGCCGGTCTGTGCCCGGGGTTCGCGCATGATCTGGAGACCATTGGAGACCGCCTCGATCCCGGTGTAGGTACCGCCACCCAGGGAGTAGGCACGCAAGAAGAGGAGGATAATGCCCATCACCCCGATGGATGAGACGTCACGCTGGATGCCGGCACCCAGATCACTTACCACGGGCGCAAAGCGGTCCGCATGGGTGAATACCCCATAGAGGAGCATGATGATGTGGGTCGCCACGAACACCATGAAGATCGGCGCCAGGATCGTAACCGACTCCTTCACCCCCCGGACGTTGAGTACAATGAGGAGGATCGTCAGAACGCAGGCGACCGGGACCTTGAGATGGTGGTAATGGACCGGGAGATAGCTGAAGATGGCGTCGCAGCAGGAGGCGATGGAAATGGTGATGGTCATCACGTAGTCCACCAGCAGGGCACTCCCCGAGACGACACCGGCCTTTTCCCCCAGGAGGTGGGTGGCGACGATGTACCCGCCGCCGCCGTGCGGAAAATGCTCGATGATCTTGGTATAGGCATAGGAGATGATGGAGACCGTCAAGGCCATCATGACGGCAAGAAGGATCGCCAGGTAGCTGTGTTCGCCCAGGGCCTTGAACGCCTCTTCCGGGCCATATGCCGAAGAGGAGAGGCCGTCGGCGCCGAGCCCCACCCACGCCAGGACCGGGATGAGCGCCATCTTGTGGAAGAGGTGGGTGTCCTGCAGGCGCTTGGGGGCGCCGAAGATCGCATGAGAGAGCTTCTTGAACAGCTTGCTGCTGGGGGGAGTTTTTTCCGATGGCATATATACCTCAATTCCCTTGAATTGCGCGGCTGGACGGTTTTCCAGCCATAATTGGAAATCATAGCGCCATCGGCATAAAGGGGGGGTCAAAATGGGGAGGGAAGGTATCAAGATTTCATCAAGATGAAGGTGTTCCGCCAGCATTAAAAACTTAATTACCAGCCATCTTATTAAAGATTTAAACAAAAACCTTAAATAACGTCATTGCTTATTTAAGGTTTCAGTGCTAACCTTAAACTACATTATCCGCAATTAAAGGTTATGCCATGAAAACGAGTGACCTCTCCCCTGCACGACAGAAACTGCTCGTCCCCTGTGGGGATTACCCCGGGGCTCTTGCGCTTGTTCCGCCGCCAACGCCTCGCGTTCTCGGCCTGAAGGGGGTGGGAGATGAGCTGCGTCGTGCCTCGAATGCCCTTGAACTCTTGAAGGACCTATCTTCACGGCTCCCTAACCCCGATCTCATCATGCGAACCGCGGATCGGCGGGAAGCGGTCCGGAGCAGCCAGATCGAAGGGACCAACGCCGGCGTGAACGACCTTTTGACATACGAGGCAACGGGGAGCGGCGAGGGGCTCCCCCCGGATGTCCGGGTCACCCGCAATTACGTGGTCGCCCTCGAATATGGCTTGCAGAAAATGAGAGAGAGCGGCACCGCAGCACTTGACAGCACCTTGGTGAAAGAGTTGCACGCGCACCTCACGGATGGCGTGGAGTACAGCGGCACGCCCGGAGAATTCCGGAAAAAGCAGAACTGGATCGGGGGCGGGGGCAATATCTATCGGGCCCGCTTCGTGCCGCCACCGCCCGATCGTGTGCCGGCGTGCATGGACGACCTTGAACTGCTGCTGAAGTATGTTCCTGGTGAAGAAGAGCAGATGGTGCTGTCCCTTGTTATGCGGATGGCAATTGTCCATGCACAATTCGAGACGATTCACCCCTTCGTCGACGGCAACGGCAGGGTAGGAAGAATCCTGCTCCCCCTCATGCTCGCCGCGGAAGGCTACCCCCCTGTCTATCTGGCCGGATACATTAAAGACAATCAGCGGGAATATTATGATGGCCTTGCCGGTGTACAGCTTCGGGATGAGTGGTCGGAGTGGGTGGAGTTTTTTGCCTATGGAGTCGAGGTCGCGGTCCAGGAATCAATGCGGACCGTCCTGGCCCTCGAAGGTATCCTGAACAGATGGAAGGGGCAGCTTGCCCAGCTGGGGCTTCGCTCCCACTCGGCGGTACTCAAATTCCCCGAACTGATGATCGGGACGCCGGTATTGACGGCGCATCATGCCAGAAACGCGCTCGGCATTTCTTTCCCGGCCGCAAGCGCAGCCCTGGCGCAGTTGGAGAAAATGGGCATTCTGGTTCAGCCGGTCAAACAGGAACGAAACAGGATTTTTGTGGCAAAGGAAGTGATTGAGGTGCTGAACTGTCCGGCTATGGTGTAATACCGCGGTAGTTACCAAACGAGCAATCGCACCTTTCGGCCATTGATGATGGAAATAAGTATTGTGTCCCCCGAATTTGGCCCGAATTTGCCCCCGAATTTGCTTCGATCCGCTTTGGAGAAGATGATGGAACTAAAGGAAGGGTAGCCGATTGGTTGCCTTTCTTGCTTTTTACCCGTGTCAAACGTATACTCCCGTTAAGAAATCACAAGGAGCGGCAGTATGGTCAGCAACAAAAACGAAATCATCATGTTCCTGCAGGCGCACAAGGATGAAATGGCGCAACGCTTCGGTGTGGTGAGTGTCGGTCTCTTCGGCAGTTATGCCCGGGGAGAGGCACGTGAAGATTCTGACATCGACATTGCCATAGAACTGAGACCCGAAAAGAAATCCTTGAGTAACTTCTTCGGAATCAGGCGCTACCTTGAACAGCAGTTCGGCAAGACGGTCGATCTGGGGATCGAGAGCACCTTAAAACCGTTGGCGAGGGAAACAATTGCCAAGGAAATCATCCATGTCTGAGCGGCCGCAGTTCCTCTATTGCCAGGATATTCTCGATTCCGGAACAGCCATTCAGTCGTATGTTAAGGGTCTTACCCGTGAGACGTTTGTTCAGGACCGCATGCGTTACTCGGCGGTAATCCGCGAGTTTGAAATTATCGGCGAGGCCGTGGGCAAGTTGTCAGCGGCATTGAAGGATGAATACCCTGGCATACCCTGGCAGGACATCAAGGATTTTCGTAACCTGCTGGCGCACGAATATTTCGGTGTCGATCTGGAGATTGTCTGGAACACTATTCGCGATGATTTACCGCTGCTTATGGATGCTGTTCAGGGGATCGTAAAGGGAATTAAGTAAACTGTCCCCGGAATTCCGCTCCGGAATTCCGCTCCTGTGTTCTCCCGCACATCCATTACCGCACCACCCTTAGCCGGAAGATCCGATGACTTCAGATAGGCAAGAGATTCCATGAATGCAGTAGAAATTGAGACAGCTGTATCCGAGTTGGCGCTTCAACCTTTTGACGGGGAGGAGTTCCCGTTTTCCTTTCTCCAAGCATTTGGCAACAAAGAGACGACCATCAAGCGCTTGCGCTCGGGAGCGTCGAACAAGTCCGACCTCGGAGGCATTCTACAGACAAACAACATCCACATCGCAATCGCTCAACCTGGCGAAGTGACCAAAATCCTCGCGGCACTGAAAGCAAGCCCGTCCACAACCAGGGCCAAGGCTCGCTTTATCCTCTCTACCGACGGAGTGGACTTTGAGGCCGAGGATTTGGAGTCCGGCGAGACAGTTGCCTGCGCCTATCAAGACTTCCCCGATCATTTCGGGTTTTTCCTGCCATTAGCCGGCATCACCACAGTCAAACAGCTTCGGGACAGCTCCTTTGACATCCGGGCAACCAGCCGCCTTAATCGACTCTATGTCGAGTTGCTGAAAGACAACCCGGAATGGGGGGGCACCGAACGGCGTCATGAGATGAACCATTTCATGGCGCGGCTGATTTTCTGCTTCTTTGCCGAGGATACTGACATCTTCAGTGGCAAAGATTTGTTCTCCGGCACTATCGAGCGGATGAGCGAGCGGGACTCTGCGAACACCCACGAGGTGATCGGCGAAATCTTTCGCGCCATGAATACCAGGTACGCCGTTCGTGCGGAGGAGAAAGTCCCGCGTTGGGCCGATACTTTTCCCTATGTTAACGGCGGGCTTTTCTCCGGCAGTGTGGAGGTGCCGCGCTTCAGCAAAATTGGCCGTTCCTACCTTTAGCACATCGGCAGCCTGGACTGGACCAGGATCAACCCGGATATCTTCGGCTCGATGATCCAGGCGGTCGCGGATGATGATGAACGTGGCGAGCTGGGCATGCACTACACCAGCGTGCCGAACATCCTGAAGGTCCTTAATCCGCTGTTTCTCGACGATCTGCGGGCACGTCTCGATGAGGCGGGCGACAACCCGCGCATGCTGCTCAACCTGCGCAAGCGGATAGCGAGGATCAGGGTCTTCGACCCGGCCTGCGGCTCGGGCAACTTCCTGGTCATCGCATACAAACAGATGCGGGAGGTTGAAAATACCATCAACGAGCGGCGCGGTGAAGGGGGGCGCAAGAGCGACATTCCGTTGACCAATTTCCGCGGTATCGAGCTGCGGGATTTCGCCGCCGAAATCGCCCGGCTGGCGCTCATCATTGCCGAATATCAGTGTGATCTGCTCTATCGCGGGCAGAAGGAAGCACTGGCCGAGTTTTTGCCGCTCGATGCTCAGAACTGGATTACCTGCGGCAATGCCCTGCGGCTCGACTGGCTGAGTATCTGCCCGCCGACCGGGACAGGGGTAAGGTTGCTGGGTGACGATCTCTTCAGTACGCCACTGGATCAGGCGCAGATTGATTTTGAGAATGAGGGGGGGGAGACATACATCTGTGGGAACCCGCCGTTTACGGGTACCCGAAAGCAGTCAGTTGAGCAAAAGAGCGATCTTCAAGCGGTCTTTTCGCGGTACACAACGAAATGGAAGAACGTCGACTATGTGGGAGCATGGTTCCTCAAAGCGGCTCAATATAACGGTCATTGTGAAGCGCCGTTTGCATTTGTTGCAACAAATAGCATTTGCCAGGGACAGCAAGTTCCCATTACATGGGCTCTCATAATATCAATGGGGTTTTCGATTCGTTTCGCGCACACTCCGTTCAAGTGGAGCAATTTGGCAAGCAACAAGGCCGGAGTCACGGTAGTAATTGCAGGCGTCGACAATCGTAAGAGCGGAACGCGAACGATTTATTACAACGACACAAAGGCGATGGTTGATCACATCAATCCTTACTTGACATCGCACAGAATGGACATTGTCACAGCGCTCAGAATACCGGCATTTTCTGAGGTTTCTTTGGAGTATGGAGTCTACTACTCGAAATCGGCGGGCCTGATACTATCTACCGAAGAGGCCCAAGAGATTCGGGATTCCGGTGTACCTGGAAGATACTTAAGAGAGTTCATTGGCTCCCATGAGTTTATCAACGGCGATATTAGATATTGTCTTTGGATTTCCGATGACGATTTACAGGACGCTCTATCTCATCCTGGTATCGCCGCAAGGATTAAGGAAGTTGAGAATGACCGACTATCAACGGAAGATAAAGCGGTAAACAAGCTAGCTGCGCGACCTCATCAGTTTCGAGAGTTCAAAGGAGATGAGACGCAGAAGATTTTTGTGCCAATTGTTAGCTCTGAGAGTCGAGAGTATTTTCCTGCTGGCCTCGTGGGCGCCGACGTAATTCCAACCAACAAAGCCTTCTATGCTCCTAGCGGTGAACTTTGGGCATTAGGGATAATCCTCTCGCGACTTCACTTGGTATGGATTGGCACCATTTGTGGTCGATTGGAAATGAGATATTCATATTCAAACACGTTAGGATGGAACACCTTTCCAATTCCAGCGCTAACCGAAAAGAACAAGGCCGACCTGACCCGCTGCGCCGAGGAGATCCTGCTGGCGCGTGAGGCGCATTTTCCGGCAACCATCGCCGATCTCTACGATCCCGACGCCATGCCCGCCGACCTGCGCCAAGCCCACGAACGCAACGATGAAACACTGGAGCGCATCTATATCGGCCGCCGCTTCCGCAACGACACGGAGCGGCTGGAGAAGCTGTTCGAGCTGTACACGAAGATGACGGCGGATGGATCTAAAGTTCCCCCCAAGCCCCCGAGAGGGAGGAAAACAGCATGAGCACGGCACGTATTTCCCCATCGCCCCTCTTGCCGCCAGCGGAAACCCTGACCGTTGAGTTCAAGAGCGACCGCACGCGTCTGTCCGACAATGAGCTGGTCGAGGCTCTGGCAGGTCTGGCCAACACCGACGGCGGGGAGCTCTGGCTGGGAGTGGAAGATGACGGCACACCCACCGGCCTGCACGCGGCCCATCAGAATCTGGCTGGTTTGCCGGGGATGGTGGCGGCCAAAACATCACCCTCTTTGGCGGTGACGGTCAATGAGGTTGAGTTTGCAAACATCCGAGTGGCACAAATCGTGGTGCCCCAGTCCCGCTCGGAGGTGGCGACCACGGCTGGTCTGTATCTGCGTCGCCGTCTGAAGCAGGACGGCACGCCCGAATGCGTGCCGATGCTGCCCCATGATCGCAGCAGCCGGGCCGGCCGTTTCGGTTTGGCGGATGCCTCCGCGCAAGCTGTTGCCGGGGCAACGCTGGCTGATTTTGATCCGCTGGAGCGTGAGCGTTTGCGCCAGGCCATACGCCAATACGGTGGTGACCGCGTACTGCTCGAACTGGATGACGAAGCGCTGGATGGTGCGCTGGGTTTCAGTACGCGCACGCCAACCGGCGAGCGTGTTCCCACCTTGACCGGCCTGCTGGTGATTGGCCGCGAAAGCGCACTACACGAACATGTGCCCACGTATGAGCTGGCGTTTCAGGTGCTGGCGCGGGAAACGGTGTCGTTCAACGAATTCCGGCGCTTTCCCCTGCTCAAGGCGCTGGAGTGGCTGGAAACCAATTTCCGCCCTTACAATCCGGAAAAAGAGGTGCAGATCGGGCTGTTCCGGGTGCCTGTTCCCAAGGTGGATATGGGGGCCTTTCGTGAAGCTGTGGCTAATGCCCTGGTGCATCGCGATTATCACCGGCTCGGCGCCGTGCATGTGCGGCTCGATGACTTTGGGCTGACCGTCAGCAATCCGGGCGGACTGGTGGAAGGTGTCACGCTGTACAATCTGCTGACCACCGAGCCGCGCCCACGAAACCCGGCCCTGGCCGATGCGATGAAGCGTATCGGCATCGTTGAGCGATCAGGGCGCGGCGTGGACAAGATTTATCGTGGCATGTTGAAGTTTGGCCGTCCCGAGCCGGACTACAGTCGCACCGATAACAACAACGTGGTTTTGCAACTGGCAACTGTGGCTGCGGACGAGGTTTTCCTGCAACTGGTCGTGGAACAGGAAAACCGGCAAAACGGAACTTCGTTGCCCATAGACAGCCTGATTGCACTGGCTGTCCTGCGTGAGCAGAAACGTCTCGGCACGGACGAACTCGCCCGCCATATTCACCGGGATACTGCGCAGGCGCGACGGACACTGGAGCGGCTGGTTGAGGCGGGGCTGGTGCAGCCACACGGCAACACGCGCAACCGTAGCTATACCTTGTCGGCAGAGGTATACCAAGCCAAAGGCCAACAGGTTGCGTACACAAGGCAGGCGGGTTTCAGCCGTTTACAGCACGAACAGATGGTGCTGAGCCATGTGCGGCATCATGGCCAAATCCGGCGTAGCGAGGTGATGGATTTGTGCCATTTGAGTCGTGATCAGGCTAGAAAGCTGTTAACTCGGCTCAAAGAGGAAGGCAAGTTGAAACAGCATGGGAAGTTGCGCGGCTCGTTTTATACGCTGGACGAGAATGAGCCTTTATGAGCCTTTATGAGCCTTTATGAGCGGTTATGCGCGGTTATGAGTCGTTATGAGCTTTGCTTGAAAGGAAACTTGCATGATCCAGGTTCAATCAATACCGTCCGTTTCCGTACAATATGCCGGCAACGGCACTTCGACTAGGTCAAACGAACTCGGCATGCGGCCAATGCAGGAGCGCGCTTATGAGCGGCGCGGCGAGCAGTACCTGCTGATCAAGTCGCCGCCTGCCTCCGGCAAGAGCCGGGCGTTGATGTTTATCGCCCTCGATAAGCTCCACAACCAAAAGCTCAAACAGGTGATCATTGTCGTGCCGGAAAAATCCATCGGTTCGAGTTTCAACGACGAGCCGTTGACCCAATTCGGCTTTTGGGCCGATTGGCGCGTGGAGCCGAAGTGGAACCTGTGTAACGCCCCTGGTACGGACAATGGCGGGAAGGTCAAGTCGGTGGGCGCGTTCCTCGAAGGCGATGACAAGATCCTGGTCTGCACCCACGCCACTTTCCGTTTTGCTGTCGATCAGTTCGGGGTAGAGGCGTTCGATAACCGGCTGATTGCCGTGGACGAGTTTCACCACATTTCGATCAACCCTGACAATAAACTTGGCCTGCATCTCGGACAGTTCATTGCCCGCGACCGGGTGCATATCGTTGCGATGACCGGCTCGTACTTCCGGGGTGATGCCGAGGCAGTGCTGGCTCCACAGGATGAATCGAAGTTCGATACCGTTACCTACACTTACTATGAGCAACTCAATGGCTATGAATATCTGAAACAGCTTGATATTGGTTACTTCTTCTATTCCGGCTCATACGCCGACGATATCCTCAAGGTGCTCGACCCGGCCGAGAAGACCATCGTCCACATCCCAAACGTCAATTCGCGCGAAAGCACCAAGGACAAAATTAGGGAGGTCGAGCACATCATCGAGGAACTGGGCGAATGGCAAGGAGCTGATCCCGTGACCGGATTCCAGTTGGTCAAGACGCCTAGTGGCCATGTCCTGCGGATTGCCGACTTGGTAGACGATGATCCAAGCAAGCGCGACAAGGTTTCCGCTGCGCTAAAAGACCCGACCCAGAAGAACAACCGCGACCACGTTGACATCATCATTGCCCTCGGTATGGCAAAAGAAGGTTTTGACTGGATCTGGTGCGAGCACGCGCTGACGGTCGGCTATCGGTCTAGCCTCACGGAAATCGTGCAGATCATCGGCCGTGCCACCCGCGACGCGCCCGGAAAGACCCGTGCCCGCTTCACCAACCTGATCGCCGAGCCCGACGCCTCTGAACAAGCAGTTACCGAGGCGGTGAATGATACGTTGAAGGCTATTGCAGCAAGCCTGCTGATGGAGCAGGTTTTAGCACCTCGCTTCGAGTTTAAGCCAAAGAATCCGGAGAGTGGTCCTGTGCAAGGATTCGACTACGGCGAAGCCGGTTATGATCCTAGCCGGTGCAATATTGGCGTGTGCGAAGAGACGGGGCGCTATTTGATCGAAATCAAGGGCCTCGCGGAACCCAAAAGTGAGGAGGCGGTCCGTATTTGCCGGGAAGATCTGAACGAAGTTATCGCAACCTTCGTTCAGGATAAGACTGCCATCGAGCGAGGTCTATTTGACGAAGAACTCGTGCCCGAGGAACTGACCCAGGTACGCATGGGCAAGATTATCAAGGAGAAGTATCCTGACCTTGATGAGGAAGACCAAGAGGCGGTGCGCCAGCATGCTGTCGCCGCTATCAATCTGGTGCAACAGGCCAAGCAACTCGCAAGCGCCAACGGGAGCCTAGAAAGCGGGCCAGCCGCCAATACAGCCCTGATTTATGGCGTACGTAAGTTCGCGATGGATGTACGCGAGCTAGACATTGACCTCATCGACCGCATCAATCCATTTAGTGAAGCTTATGCGATCCTCGCCAAGGCGATGAGCGAGGAGAGCCTGAAGCAGGTTGCGGCGGTGATTGCAGGTAAACGTGCCAATTTGACGATTGAGGAGGCGCGTGAATTGGCTAAGCGGGCTTTAAAATTCAAGCAAGAACGTGGACGCCTACCTTCGATTACGTCTGCTGATGCTTGGGAGAAGCGCATGGCAGAAGGGGTGGCTGTTCTTGCTCGTATGAAGGCAGAGGCAAACCGTGGCTAAACAATTTACACAAGAGGATGATGATCTTCTCGCAAAGCTTGGCGTAGAGGTTGAAGTCCAGAAACAATCGCGTCGGACGCCGCGCGAGGAACGTATCATTGCAGGGTTCGAGGAAATCCAGCGATTTGTCGAACAGCATGGGCGCGCTCCGCAGCATGGAGAAGATAAGGACATCTTCGAGCGGCTTTACGCCGTACGCCTGGATCGCCTGCGAGCGCTGGAGGAATGCCGGTCCCTTCTCGTGCCGCTCGATCATCAAGGGTTGTTGACTGGGGCCGAGGTTGTCCGGGCGGAGACAGCGGAAACGATGGACGATGACGAGCTGCTCGCCGAACTCGAAGGCGCGGTTTGTCCCTCAGAAATAACCGAACTGCGCCATGTTCGCACAAGCGCAGAGAAGCGCGCGGCCGAGGAAATTGCCAATCGCGAGAAGTGTGAGGACTTCGATAGCTTTCAGCCTCTGTTCAAGCAAGTTGAAAGTGAACTCAAGGCTGATATTCGACAAACGCGCCCATTTGGCAAGGATGCGAGCATTGACGCAGGTAACTTCTTCATTCTCGGCGGCCAGCTTGTCTACGTGGCTGAGAAAGGAGATGACTTTCAAACACCGAATGGCCATCTGGATGCTCGACTCAGGGTTATCTATGCCAATGGCACCGAAAGCAATCTCCTGCTCAGATCTCTTCAGCGTGCTCTTTACAAGGATGAGACTGGACGCCGTCTTACCGACCCGAGTGCCGGGCCATTGTTCAGCGAAACGTGGGAAGAGGACGACATTGAAAGCGGCACAATATATGTCCTGCGTAGCTTGTCCAATCATCCATTCATTTCCGAACACCGAGAGCTGATTCACAAAATTGGCGTCACGGGTGGAAAGGTTGAATCTCGTATTGCCAATGCTTCTCTTGATGCTACTTACCTGTTGGCGGATGTTGAAGTTGTTGCCAGTTACAAACTTGCCGGAATTAACCGCACGAAGCTGGAGAACCTCTTTCATCGCATCTTTGCACCGGCTCAGTTGGACCTTACAATCCAGGACCGTTTCGGTAATCCAGTACGGCCAAGGGAATGGTTCCTAGTACCTCTTCATGTGATTGATGAAGCGGTACAACGTATTCGCGATGGTTCAATTTCCGCAGTGATATACGATCCGGAGACGGCCCGATTAGTTGGATAATGTAGGAGCTTGAAATCCTGCCTGATAGCGAATTTGCCGCTAGCCTACTGCGGCCGGAAGTGAGCTTTCAGAGATTTACAGGGAGAAAAAAAGGGAGCGGTCCTTGCGGGCCGCTCCCTTTTTTTCGTGATTCCTGGAAAACTCAGGAACGTAGATTTTTCGATACGCTCCAGGCGTCCGAGGCGACTTACATCATGCCGCCCATTCCACCCATTCCGCCCATTCCGCCCGGCATTGCAGGCATCGGGGATTCTTCCCTCGGCTTCTCGGCGATCATCGCCTCGGTGGTGAGCATGAGGCCCGCCACGGAAGCGGCGTTCTGCAGGGCGCAGCGGGAAACTTTGGTCGGGTCGATGATCCCGGCCGCGAGCATGTCGGTGTACTCGTCGTCGGCGGCGTTGTAGCCGAAGGACTCCTTGCCGTTCTTCACCTTGTCGACTACGATGGAGCCGTCCACGCCGGCGTTCTGGGCGATCTGGCGGATCGGCTCTTCCAGGGCGCGCTTGATGAGGGTGACGCCGAACTGCTGCTCGGTGACGAGCTTGACGCCGTCGAGGGCAGTAAGGGCGCGGATGTAGGAGACGCCGCCTCCGGGAACGATACCCTCGTCTACCGCGGCGCGGGTTGCGTGGAGGGCGTCTTCGACGCGGGCTTTCTTCTCTTTCATTTCGGTCTCGGTGGCGGCACCGACCTTGATCACGGCAACGCCCCCGACCAGCTTGGCAAGGCGCTCCTGGAGCTTCTCGCGGTCGTAGTCGCTGGAGGTTTCCTCGATCTGGGCGCGGATCTGCTTGACGCGTCCCTGGATGTCGGCCTCCTTGCCAGCGCCGTCAATGATGGTGGTGTTATCCTTGTCGATGGTGATCTTCTTGGCCTGGCCGAGCATGTCGAATGTGGTGTTCTCAAGCTTGAAGCCGAGCTCCTCTGCGATCACAGTGCCGCCGGTGAGGATGGCGATGTCTTCCAGCATGGCCTTGCGGCGGTCGCCGAAACCAGGGGCCTTGACGGCGCAGATGTTGAGCACGCCGCGCAGCTTGTTTACCACCAGGGTGGCGAGGGCTTCGCCTTCAATGTCCTCAGCAATGATGAGGAGCGGCCGGCCGCTTTTGGCGGTCTGCTCCAGGATCGGCAGCAGGTCCTTCATGTTGGATATCTTCTTGTCGTGGATGAGGATGTTGACGTTTTCCAGGTTGGCTTCCATCCGCTCCGGATCGGTCACGAAGTAGGGGGAGAGGTAGCCGCGGTCGAACTGCATCCCCTCGACGGTCTCAAGGGAGGTTTCCATGGCCTTTGCTTCCTCGACGGTGATGACCCCTTCCTTGCCGACCTTCTCCATGGCCTGGGCGATGATGTCGCCGATGGTCCTGTCGTTGTTGGCGGAGATGGTGCCGACCTGGGCGATTTCCTTGTGGTCCTTGATCGGCTTGGAGATCTTCTGCAGTTCCACGACGATCGCGTCCACGGCCTTGTCGATGCCCCGCTTGATTTCCATGGGGTTGTGGCCGGCAGCGACCAGCTTGGCACCCTGCTGATAGATGGCCTGGGCCAGGACAGTGGCGGTGGTGGTGCCGTCACCGGCAACGTCGGAGGTCTTGGAGGCGACTTCTTTCACGAGTTGGGCGCCCATGTTCTCGAACTTGTCTTCCAGCTCGATTTCCTTGGCGACGGTAACGCCGTCCTTGGTGATGAGCGGGGAGCCGAACGACTTCTCGATTACAACGTTGCGCCCCTTGGGGCCGAGGGTCACCTTCACGGCGTTGGCCAGGGTGTTGACCCCCTTCAGGATGGCGTTTCTTCCTTCCTGATCGAACTTGATCACTTTTGCTGCCATATGAATGTATCCTCCTGTTTAATTAATGTATGTAAGACGGATTTACTTCTCGATAACGCCCAGGATGTCGTCCTCGCGCATGATGAGGTACTCCTGGCCATCCAGCTTCACCTCGCTGCCGGCATATTTGCCGAACAGCACTCTGTCGCCCACCTTGACATCCACCGGGAGGGTCTTGCCGTCTTCGGTTACCTTCCCCTTGCCGACAGCCACGACTTCGCCCTGCTGGGGCTTTTCCTTGGCGGTTTCCGGGATGAAGATGCCGCCTGCGGTCTTGGTTTCCTCTTCAACCCTCTTCACAATGATACGGTCCTGTAACGGTCTCAACTTCATGCTTCCATCTCCTTTCTCTGCGGGATTAAATAGTATGGAAAAAAGTAACCGGGAAAAAAATTAGCACTCAGTCGGGGTGAGTGCTAAACGAAAATATATACAGCGCCTGAACAAAAATCAAGGGGCATAACGAAAAAAAGTGAAAGTAAAATCCAGGAGGAGGCTCAGCGGGGAGCGAGCGCCTTGATGGTCTGGTCGGCGAGCTCGCGGGCAAGGCGCTTTGAGAGCTTGTCGCGCTCGACGGAGAGCTTGGAGGCGTCGTGATCGAAGAAGGAATCGAGAGGAACGAAGATTTCCACGGCAGGGGATCTGCGCCCCGGCTCGAATATCTGCACCCGCCCCTTGACCCGCAGTTCGGTGGAGCAGCAGCCGGAATTCTCGATATAGCTCCAGATTTCGCCGGTGATGTAGAGCTGCTTTTCCAGCCAGGCGGGGTCAACCTCCTTGAGTTCCTCCTTGAGGATCAGGAAGGTGTTGACCGGGGTCTTTCCACGGCTCGCGTTCAGGGTGTCGACGAATCCGTTGAAAGCCGGCTCGCCGAAACTTTCGGGCACCAGGGTGGTGACAAAGGGGACCACGTAGGCGAATTCTGTTTCGGCCGGCGGAGTGAGCGCGGAAGTTACCTTGATGCCGGAGCGTTTAGCGCAGCCGGCAAGGAGGAGGGAGAGAACGATAGTCAGGAGCAAGAAGGAGCGGAATGTTTTTTTAACCATTACCATTTGCGCTTTGCCATCTCCTCTGCGTAAAATTTCTGGTAGAGGATCTCCCATTCGCGGCTGCCGGGGATCTTGGCCGAGGCATACGAGGCGAGTTTCCTGCGTACCAGCTCATCCGCCTCTTCCTCTACGGTGAAATAGGCGGTTATGGAGTCCTTGACGCAGGCGAGGGCCCTGGATTCATCGGGAAAATCGGCGAGGTCGTCCTTCCAGACCTTGTCGATGATCTGGTGGGCCAGGTGGGAAATGCGGTCTTCGGAGATGCGCATGGATTAAACCCGTGAAAAGTGAATGGTGAATGGTGAAAAAATCAAAGGACTATTTTTCTTTCCTTTGCCAGCTTTTCCTTGATCATCCGGAGCATTTTGTGGCGGTCGATGTCGGCGTTTCCCCCCATGGCGCGAAGGGTCTGCTCCAGCAGGAGCTCGGCGTCCTTTTCCAGCTGCAACTCCTTGTTGATGTCGGCGGCAATGGTTGCCCGGATCGCCGTCGCAACAATGCCGCGCTCCTTTTTCAGCGAAATGAGCGACTTGGCGGCGAGGTCTGTCAGGACCTTCTCGGACAGTCGGGCGATCTGCTCCTCTTTCAAGCGCATCAAAAGCCTCTGGGGGGGATTTTACGGCCTAGTAACAATTAGGTGCAACATTGCATAAATCGGGATTTAATTCAATGTATTTTCTCGGCGGGGTATTTGTGGTATGTACCAGATAGGAAATTCGCGGGGGAAGGAGAGGGGCCGTGCTGATAGTCATGCATCACAATGCCGGGCAAAAGCTGATTGAGGCCGTCATCAGGGCGGTGGAGAAAATGGGGCTGCGGGCGGCACCGATTCCCGGAAGCGAGCGGACCGCCATCGGAGTCCTGGGTAACAAGGGTTACGTGGACGATTCGACGATCCGGGACCTCCCTGGCGTCCAGGAAGTGATCCACGTTTCCAAGCCGTACAAGA
The DNA here is from genome assembly GCA_016177775.1 of Geobacter sp. Lineage (GTDB taxonomy): Bacteria > Desulfobacterota > Desulfuromonadia > Geobacterales > Geobacteraceae > JACOUQ01. Next base: position 152,900 of record JACOUQ010000004.1, on the reverse strand, counting down.
TGGTTTCGCGGGATTTCCACCCCCGGCCGACCGTGGTCAGGGTCGGTGGTGTGGAGATCGGGGAGGGGAAGCGGCCGGTTGTGGTGGCCGGCCCTTGCGCAGTGGAGAGCGAGGAGCAGATTCTCAAGACTGCCCGGGCAGTGAAGAAAATGGGGGCGGACCTGCTGCGGGGCGGGGCGTTCAAGCCCAGAACCGGCCCCCATACCTTCCAGGGACTCCGTGAGGAGGGGCTGCGGCTTCTGGCCCTGGCGCGGGAGGAGACCGGGCTCCCCATCGTCACCGAGGTGATGAGCCCGGACAACGTGGGGCTGGTGGCCGAGTATGCCGACCTCCTCCAGGTGGGGGCGCGCAATATGCAGAATTTCGACCTGCTGCGGGAGTTGGGGCGGATCCGCAAGCCGGTGCTCCTCAAGCGGGGGATGAGCGCCACCATCGAGGAGTTCCTTGCCGCCGCCGAATACATCCTGGCCGAGGGGAATTCGCATGTCATCCTCTGCGAAAGGGGGATCCGCACCTTCGAGACCGCCACCCGCAACACCCTGGACCTTGCCGTGGTTCCCCTGGTCAAGGAACTCTCCCACCTTCCGATCATGGTCGACCCATCCCACGCCACTGGCAAGCGGAGCCTCGTGGCGCCGATGTCCAAGGCGGCGTTGATCGCCGGCGCCCATGGCCTCCTGGTGGAGGTGCACCCCGAGCCGGAAAAGGCCCTCTCCGACGGGCCGCAATCGCTTACCTTCCAGGGGTTCGAGAAGCTGATGGAGGAGGTGGCTGGGCTAATCTCATTCCTCGGTTTTGCACAAAAAGATGCTTGATTTCCGCCGGGGGGAGCGATAAACTGAATTCAACGTACAGACTTCTCTCTGCGGTGTCCGTGAGGTTGATGCGCCCAAGCGGAATAATTACATCAGCGGGGTCTTTCCCTGCCGCGGTGAGCTGCCCGCCTTGCGGGAACTGCCTGAAGCGGTACAGAGACACCCACCTTATGGGAACTCGCTTTGAGGCCCCTTAAACCAACGGCACAGGCGGAGAGAGTAAACAAGAAAGGGGACGACATTCAATCGTCCCCTTTCCTGTTTTTGAGTTCGCCCCCAAAGTTCACTAATCTCCCTGCTCCCGCAGGATGGCGGTGAAGATCGCCTTGTCCTCCGACCAGGAGACGGAAAGGGCCATTTCTATTGGCATTATCTTGCCTGTCACGCTCCGGACCCTTAACGGCTGGGTTTCCCCGATCCCTCCCCCCTTGCCGGTGCGGATGAATTCCCCGATCCCTTCCCGCAGTTGATTCCCTTCCTCAATGAAATCGAAGATGGAGACCCCGAGCATGTCCTGCCTTGCAACCCCCAGCAACTGCTCGGCCCGCTTGTTGGCGATGATGATCTTGCCGTCCTCCATGAACGACACCACGGCCGAGCGGGCGATCTCGATAAGTTTCCGGTAACGCTCCTCTGCCTCATGACTCTGCTTGGTCTTGCGGTCCATCTCCTCCATCAGCTGGTTGAAGGCGGTCACCAGTTCGCCGATCTCGTCTGAGGAGCCGCGGGCCACGGAAATCCGCTCCTTGAAATTGCCCGTGACCGTTACAGAGCTGATGGCGCTGGAAACCGTCTTGACCGGGTCGATGATGGCGCGTCTGATGAGAGCCCCCATCAACAGGATCAGCAGCAGGAATACCCCGCTGACAACGGCCAGGTCGCGCTTTAGATTAAGGCCGATCTTCTTGTAAAGGTCTGCCAGGGGTATGCGAACCGATACCGCCCCGATGACCTCGCCCAGCTTGTAATTGTAGGAATAATGGCCCGGCGGGAAGCGCTCCTGCACGAAGCGGGGGGCCTTTTCGTATCTGCCGTGGCATTCCAGGCATGATTCCTCGGCGTGCATCACCAGCAGGTATCGGAAATACTTGATCCCCTCTATCTTTTGTATTTCATAGGTCTCGCGGATTCCCTCCCCGGCGAATCTGCGGAGCATGGTGCTTTCGTACGGGTCGGGGCGGTTGTCGGGGTTGCGATAGCGGAGAGAAACCTGCCTTACATAATAGTTGCTGCCGGTGGTGATACGTTTCGCCACCTGGGTAGCAACGACCTGCGGAACCAGGGAGTAGTTATGCTCCGGCTCTCCACGTACAACGCTGGACATGTAGTCGCGGGTCTCCACGATCTGCTTGGCCAGGCTTCGGGCGTTGTCCACCGCGCTTCTGGTGACCAGGGATTGCTGGCGCACGTAATCGGACAGGGCATTGATCCCCAGCAGCGCCATAAGGATGAAGGAGACGATGATATTGTACTTTGTCTGGATTTTGAGATTGGAGAACCAGCGCATCCCGCAACTCCTTTCAGGGAAGTATAGCCGGAGTTGCGGGATGTGCAACTGGTTTAAGGCGGACAGGGGGAGCATCTGCCCGATATTTTGTTCAAGCGGGAAAGGCTATTTTGCTTTGGAAGCGTGACATTCAACGCAAAGCGGATCGGTGGAGCGGCGCTTGAGCAGCGAATCGCGGTCCTTGGGCTGGGCTTTCCCCATCAGCTTTTCGCCGATCTTGTGACAATCGAAGCAGTTCCGTCCCTTGACGGCCTTGTGCATCTTGACCATGGCGGGGTTCTTGCTGTGGCAGACGTTGCATTCGAAGGCCATTGAACAGATCGGGGTTAAGAGGAGGATGAGGAAAGAGAATACGGTTCTTTTCATGGAAACTCCTGGACATCGGCTGATTGGGCGAAAGCGCGGCACTGCCTCAAAACTATCCGAAACGGAGTTGAAAGGATTTGACCAAGGTCAAAAACCGGCCATTGCCGGACTCTGAAAATTCCCTTCCAAAAAACGATTTTTTGTGGTAATTTCCAACGCCTTCTAGGTAGTCGACGCATAACCTGCCGCATCCAATTTCTTCTCACTAAGAATCTAAACCATGGCCAAGATAATCTGCATCGCCAATCAAAAAGGTGGAGTGGGGAAGACCACCACCGCCGTCAACCTGGCCGCTTCGCTGGCAGTCGCCGAAAAGCGCACCCTGCTTGTGGACATGGATCCCCAGGGAAACGCGGGGAGCGGCGTCGGCATCGACAAGAGCCAACTCCGGGAGAGCATTTACGACGCGCTGATCAATGACGCCTCCGCTGCTCCCATGGTTATTCCTACTGAAATCCCTCATCTCTTCATACTTCCGTCCACCACCGACCTTGCCGGCGCAGAGCTGGAGCTGGTCGCCGAAACCGGGCGGGAACGAAAGCTCCGCCAGGCCCTGGAAAGTGTCAAGGACGATTACGAGTACATCCTGATCGATTGTCCCCCGTCGCTCGGCCTTCTTACGCTCAATGCGCTCTGCGCGGCGGACAGCGTGCTGATCCCGCTGCAATGCGAGTTCTACGCCATGGAGGGTTTGTCCCAGATTCTCAAGACCATCAACCTGGTGAAGAAGGGGCTCAATGCGTCCCTAGAGATCGACGGGATACTCCTCACCATGTTCGATGTCCGCAATAACCTCTCCCGCCAGGTGAGCGAGGAGGTCAAGACCCATTTCAGCGATAAAGTGTTCCAGACCGTGATCCCGCGCAACGTGCGGCTCTCCGAGGCTCCCAGCCACGGCAAGCCGATCATGCTGTACGACATTACCTCACGCGGTGCCGCCAGCTACATGGAATTGGCGCGGGAGATCATCGAGCGGGGGAGCCATGGTTAAAAAGACCGGACTCGGCAGGGGAATGGCCGCGCTCCTGCCGGTCAGCGAGGCGGAGGACCAGAAGAATTTCTTCTCCTGCCCAATCGAGCAGATCAAGCCGAACGCCAACCAGCCCCGCAAGACGTTTGCCGGCGACAAGCTGGACGAACTCGCCGCCTCCATCCGGGAGAAGGGGATCATCCAGCCGCTGGTGGTGCGGAAGCACGGCGACCACTATGAACTGATTGCCGGCGAACGGCGTTGGCGTGCCTCCCAGAAAGCTGGTCTGCGCGAGGTGCCGGTCGTCATCCAGGACGTGTCCGACGACACGGCGCTGGAGATGGCGCTCATCGAGAACATCCAGCGCGAGGACCTGAATGCAGTCGAGGAGGCGGAGGCTTATCACGCCCTGATCGATCGGTTCGACCTCTCCCAGGAGGAGCTGGCCAAGCGGGTAGGGAAGGAGCGCTCCACCGTTGCCAATGCCCTGCGGCTTCTGCGGCTCCCGGCCGAGATCAAGCGCGACATCGTGGAGGACCGCCTTTCCATGGGACATGCCCGGGCGCTTCTGGCCCTGGATGAACCGGCCGAGATGGCCGTTGCCCGCGACGAGATCATCAAGCGACATCTGACCGTCAGGGAGACCGAGGGTTTCATCAAGAAGCTGAAGGCAAAACGTCCCGCTTCTGAAAAAAAATCGGCCGATCCCCATGTTGCCGATCTGGCCGAACGCCTGAAACGCCACTTCAAGGCAAAGGTCGCCATCCGGACGAGCGGCAAGGGGGGGAAGATCGAGATATCCTTCGCCGATACGCGCGAACTGACGCGCATTATCGAGACGCTCGACATGTGAGTGAATTGCATGGTTCGGCTTAAGCGTCAAAGCCCCTTTTTTCTGTAAACGGAAAAAAACTTGACATTGGTTCGGGGCTATGATAGCTATCCTCTGTTTTAAGCATCGGCTTGGTACGGCCGGTTGAAGATTTGTATACAGTATACAAAAATGCACGGAATGAGGTGCTGTAGTGATCGATATCAACATTGCCTTTATTTTTCAGGTGATAAACTTCCTGCTTCTGATGATCGTCCTGAACTTTCTGCTCTACCGTCCGCTGCGCAGGGTGCTTGGCGAGCGCGCCGGCGCCATTTCCGGCGCAAGGGAAAAGGCCGAAGAGGTTGACCGCGAGGTGCAGGAGAAAATGGCCGACTACGAGGCCCGCCTGCGCGAAATGAGGTCGCATGCCACTGCCGACCGCAATGCCCTCAAGGGAGAAGCCGCAGCCGAAGAGGCGCGCATCGTGGAAGCTGCGCGCAAGGAAGCGGATGGCGCCCTGGCATCCATCCGGACCCAGGTGGCCAAGGAAACGGCTGATGCCCGCGCTCTCCTCAAGGAGCAGGCGTCCGCTATTTCGCTCGAAATCTGCCAGAAGGTTCTTGGAAGGAGTCTGTAATAATGTTTTCAGTGAAACGTAACGATAGAGGTTTCAACACTGCTGCCACAGCAATCCTCACCGTTGGCGCGCTTCTCGTGCTCGCCGCCGCCGGTTTCGCCTCCGAGGGGGGCGAAGGCGCCCACCATGTGGATACTGCCAAGCAGATGAAGGATTTCATGTGGCGGGTCATCGACTTTGCCGTTCTCTTCGCCATCGTGGTGTTTGCCATCAAGAAGGCGAAGATGAAGGAGTCCCTGGCCGACCGCCGTACCGGCATAGAGAAGGCGCTGCAGGAAGCCCAGCAGGCACGGGAAGCGGCCGAGAGCAAGCTGGCCGAATACCGCGGCAAGCTCGACATGGCCAACCAGGAGATTGAAGAGATCAAGGTTGCTATTCGCAAGGAAGGCGAGATCGAAAAGCAGCGGATCATTGCCGAGGCCGGTGCCATGGCTACCAAGATCAAGGAGCAGGCCGAAATGGCCGCCCGGCAGGAAATCCTCAAGGCCAAGACCGAACTGCGCGAGGAGGCTGTCCGCCTTGCCGTGCAGCTTGCCGAGCAGACCCTGCGCGAGCAGGTCAAGAAGGATGACCAGGACCGGCTTGTTGGTGAATATCTTTCCAAGGTGGTGGAACTGCATTGATGACGAACGCTATTGCAAAACGTTATGCCAAGGCCCTCGTGCAACTGGGCGCCGAGGAAGGTGCCGTCGACAGCTTCCAGAAGGATCTGGGTACCTTTGAAGGCGCTCTCAAGGCAAGTCCCGAACTGAAGGCAGTATTCGCCAGTCCGGCCTATGCCATCGAAGCCAAGCGGGAAGTGCTCAAGGCGCTGGTTGCCAAGATGGCCATCTCTCAAACCGTGGCAAACTTCCTTTTCCTGCTCCTCGACAAGAGCAGGCTGGAATTCGTCTCCCAGATCAAACACAGCTACGGGGTACTTGCCGATGAGCTGTCGGGTGTGGTTCGCCCGGTGCTTACATCGGCAGCGCCGCTGGAGGCTGGTCAGGTGGACGGTATCAGGGGTGCGCTGGAGAAAATGACCGGCAAGAAGGTCGTGCTAGATGTGACTGTTGATTCCTCGCTGATCGGCGGTGTGGTAACGAAGATCGGCGACAAGGTTTTTGATGGAAGTGTGAAGACTCAACTGACAAGGATTCACGATATATTACAGAAGGGGTGAGATGTCTCTATGGAAATCAGAGCCGAAGAAATCAGCGAAATAATCAAGAATCAGATCAAGGGTTATGGCAAGGAAGTCGAAGTTGCCGAGACCGGCACAATCATCTCCATCGGTGACGGTATCGCCCGTATCCATGGCCTTGACAAGGCGATGGCGGGTGAGCTGCTGGAATTCCCGGGCGGTATTTCCGGGATGGTCCTCAACCTGGAAGAGGACAACGTCGGTGCCGCGATCCTTGGCGAGTTCAGTGAGATCAAAGAGGGCGACACGGTCAAGCGTACCGAGAGGATCGTCGAGGTTCCGGTCGGCGAGGCCCTGATCGGCCGCGTGGTCGATGCAATCGGCCAGCCGATTGACGGCAAGGGCCCGATCAATACCGACAAGTTCGGCAAGGTCGAGGTCAAGGCCCCCGGCATCGTACAGCGCAAGTCCGTTCACCAGCCGATGCAGACCGGCCTCAAGGCTATTGACTCGATGGTTCCCATCGGGCGTGGCCAGCGCGAGCTGATCATCGGCGACCGCCAGACCGGAAAGACCGCCGTTGCCATCGACACCATCATCAACCAGAAGGGTGGTGACGTGGTATGTATCTACGTCGCCATCGGCCAGAAGCGTTCAACGGTCGCCCAGGTGGTGTCGAAGCTCCAGGAGCACGGCGCCATGGATTACACCATCATCGTTGCCGCCAGCGCTTCCGAGCCGGCGCCGCTCCAGTTCATCGCTCCCTACACCGGTGTTACCATGGGCGAATACTTCCGCGACAGTGGCAAGCATGCCCTGATCATCTATGATGACCTTTCCAAACAGGCGGTTGCCTACCGGCAGCTCTCCCTGCTGCTTCGTCGTCCGCCAGGACGCGAGGCATACCCCGGCGACGTATTCTATCTTCACAGCCGTCTGCTGGAGCGTGCCTGCAAGGTCTCCGATGCTTGCGGCGCGGGATCGCTTACCGCCCTGCCGATCATCGAAACCCAGGCCGGTGACGTATCCGCATACATTCCGACCAACGTCATCTCCATCACCGACGGCCAGATTTACCTGGAGAGCGACCTGTTCTACTCCGGGGTCCGCCCGGCCATTAACGTCGGCCTGTCGGTTTCCCGCGTCGGCGGTTCCGCCCAGGTTAAGGCGATGAAACAGGTTGCCGGTACGCTCCGTCTGAGCCTTGCCCAGTATCGTGAGATGGCGGCCTTCGCCCAGTTCGGTTCCGACCTCGATAAGGCAACCCAGATGCAGCTCGCCCGTGGCGAGCGCCTCGTGGAAATTCTCAAGCAGCCGCAGTACCGCCCGATTCCCAATGAGAAGCAGGTACTGATCATCTTTGCCGCCAACAACGGCTTCCTTGACGACTATCCGGTTGCCTCCCTGCGTCGTTATGAGACCGAACTCTATACCTTCTTTGATTCGAGGAAGGCCGATATCCTGACCGATCTGCGTGACAAGAAGGCGATCGACGACGACCTTAAGGGCAAAATTGTTGCCGCCCTTAATGATTTCAAGAAGGAATTTACTGCTTAATCCAAGGACGATCAGCGAATGGCAAACCTGAAAAGCATAAAAAAGCGGATTGTTTCGGTCAAGAATACCCGGCAGATAACCAAGGCCATGAAAATGGTTTCGGCTGCCAAGCTGCGTCGTGCCCAGGAAAACGTCGTTGCCGCCCGTCCCTATGCCACGAAATTAGGTGAAGTGTTGCAGCGTCTGGCACAGAGCCAGGACAGTGACGGACATCCCCTGCTGGAAAAGCGCGTTGCAGAAAAGGCGCTGGTGATCCTCGTAACATCCGACCGAGGTCTGTGCGGCGGGTTTAACGCCAACATTTCCAAGGCTGCCGAGAGATACATCAAGGAGCGCAAGGGCGATTACGCGGAGATTTCCGTCCTTACCATCGGCCGCAAAGGGTATGAGTTCCTGAAAAACCGCCAGACGATCCGGAAAAACTACACCGGCGTGCTGTCCAGCCTAAATTACCAGACCGCTGCCATGCTGGCCCAGGAAGTGATCGCGGGCTACCTGGAGGGTGACTACGACGAGGTATTCCTCCTTTATAATGCATTCCGCAGCGTCATGTCCCAGGATATCACGCTCCAGCAGCTCCTCCCGATCACTCCGCCGGAGGCGTCTGCGGCCGAGGGGGAAACTCCGCCGGAATACATCTATGAGCCGTCCAAGAACGAACTGCTCGGTGAACTGCTCCCCAAGTATATAGAAGTGACTATGTTCAAGGCGATGCTGGAATCGGTCGCTTCCGAGCATGGTGCACGGATGACCGCCATGGACAGCGCTTCCAAAAACGCCACGGAGATGATCGGCAAACTGACCCTTGTTTATAACCGTGCCCGTCAGGCCGCCATTACCACAGAGCTGATGGAGATCATTTCCGGCGCCGAATCGATTAAAGGATAGCCCCTTACGCATAAAAAATAGAGGCCTTACACAGGCCGCAGGAGGAACAGGTTACATGAGTCAGAACATCGGAAAAATATCGCAGGTCATCGGTGCGGTTATCGACGTACAATTCGAGCCGGGCAAATTGCCTCCTATTTACAATGCGCTCCGGGTTACCAATCCTTCGATCGATGACAGGGAGAATAACCTGGTGCTGGAAGTTGCCCAGCATCTGGGTGAAAATGTCGTCAGAACCATTGCCATGGATTCCACCGATGGTCTGGTTCGTGGCCAGGACGCAATTGATACCGGCAAGCAGATCTCGGTGCCGGTCGGGCGCAAGACCCTCGGTCGCATCCTCAATGTCATCGGCGACCCGGTTGACGAGATGGGGCCGGTCAGCGCGGAAAAAGAGTACGCAATTCACCGGGAAGCGCCGGCTTTCGTGGACCAGTCCACCAAGGTCGAGGCGTTCACCACCGGCATCAAGGTCGTCGACCTCCTCGCTCCGTACGCAAGGGGGGGGAAGATCGGCCTGTTCGGCGGTGCCGGCGTCGGCAAGACCGTTCTCATCATGGAGTTGATCAACAACATCGCCATGCAGCACGGTGGTTTCTCGGTGTTCGCAGGCGTCGGCGAGCGTACCCGCGAGGGGAACGACCTCTGGATGGAGATGAAGGAATCGGGCGTTCTCGAAAAGGCCACCCTGGTCTACGGTCAGATGAATGAGCCTCCCGGAGCCCGCGCCCGCGTTGCACTTTCCGCCCTTTCTATCGCCGAATATTTCCGTGACGAGGAAGGACAGGACGTGCTCCTCTTCATCGACAACATCTTCCGTTTTACCCAGGCAGGTTCCGAGGTTTCCGCGCTTCTCGGCCGGATTCCTTCCGCGGTCGGTTACCAGCCGACCCTGGCCACCGAAATGGGTGAGCTCCAGGAGCGGATCACCTCGACCACCAAAGGGTCCATCACCTCGGTCCAGGCGATTTACGTTCCTGCCGACGACTTGACCGACCCGGCGCCGGCCACCGCCTTCGCCCACCTGGATGCAACGACGGTTCTTTCCCGGCAGATCGCCGAGCTCGGCATCTACCCGGCCGTTGACCCGCTCGACTCCACCTCTCGGATCCTCGATCCCCAGGTCATCGGCGAAGAGCATTACGCCATTGCCCGCCAGGTGCAGTACGTCCTCCAGAAGTACAAGGACCTCCAGGACATCATCGCCATTCTCGGGATGGACGAGCTTTCCGAGGAGGACAAGCTGGTGGTTGCCCGCGCCCGGAAGATCCAGCGGTTCCTTTCCCAGCCGTTCTTTGTCGCCGAGGCCTTCACCGGTTCGCCCGGCAAATACGTCGAGCTCAAGGACACCATCAAGGGTTTCCAGGAGATCGTGGCCGGCAAGCACGACGACGTCCCCGAGCAGGCCTTCTATCTGGTCGGCACCATCGAGGAAGCGCTGGAAAAAGCCAAGAGTCTGGCGGTTTAATGAATCAGGCGAAGGGCTAAGGGCGAAGGGCAAAAGGGAGCATCGGATTCTCCTTTAGCCTTTAGCCATTAGCCTTTAGCCGAGAAGGATTTTTTCATGGCAGAAAAGCTGAAACTCGAACTGGTTACCCCCTACAAAAAAGTGTTGACCGAAGAAGTGGACGAAATCACCGCCACCGGCTCGCTGGGAGAATTTGGCGTGCTCCCCGGCCATGCGCCGTTTCTTTCCTCCTTGAAGATCGGTGAGCTTTCCTATAAAGCTGACAACAAGGTGTTCCATCTCGCGGTTAACTGGGGATATTTCGAGGTGGAAAACGATACGGTCACGGTTCTCGTGGAAACCGCGGAGCGGGCCGATGAGATCGACCTGGAGCGCGCAAGGGCGGCACTCGGAAGGGCAGAAGAGGCACTCAAGAAGCTCACCCCGGAAGATCATAACTTCCGCGCCTACGAGGCTGCGCTGGAGCGTGCTCTGATCAGGACTCAGGTGGCTGCAAAGGCTGCGCGGAAATAGAAAATATCAATACCGGAAGTACCTTGAAGAGCGGCCTTGGCCGCTCTCTTGTTTTTGGCTATCTGCAAGCATAGCAAACCGCTGACGCAAGGATTGGTCAAATAAAACCGGCTTCCGACCCGCCTATTCTCAGCTAAGTGCTTTAAATTCACCCCCATTGCATTTCCCCACAACTGAGATCGAAACGTACCAATTAGTCTTGCAGTGGAATCCCACACAAGAGGGTCTGTGGTTCGCCATTTTGGCGGCGGCATCATCCATGATCCCGGTCCTCACATACACGCACAGCCGCTCTAGCTCCAGGGCATAGGTTTTTGCCGCAGTCTTGGCGGTGCGGCAGGCTGTTGTTTTCAATGACTTCTTCGGCTCTTTTCGCATCAGGAGCCCCGTCAAGTCTTTCGGTACACGACAGTAATAATAAAACGTTCCGCCGATCTTCTTCAGGTACATAACAAAAAAATCCCCCGATGCAGGCCAGATTGCAGGCCAACATGCGGGGGATTCTTATTGAATCCTTGTTATTCCCAAGGGTTAGGTTGTAAATGGTCGGGATGACTGGATTCGAACCAGCGGCCCCCTGCTCCCGAAGCAGGTGCGCTACCAGGCTGCGCTACATCCCGACAAGAGTTTGTTATAATAACCGGTCGAAGAATTTTTGTCAATAGCGTAACGCTTGATATACGTCGACGTGCAGCGTTGCAGCTAGCAGCAAGGTAAAAAAGAGGTTGTCAACAAACGAGTCTAACGGGTAATATATATTTTTCGGAACAAAATCGCGCGGCATTCCGGTACGGACGTATGGGTTATCCTGACCTGCAGAGCTTTCTCACCGGGCTTGAAGAATCGGGAGAGTTGCACCGGGTTCCGGTGGAGGTGGACCCGGTACTGGAAATCGCTGCCGTGACCGATCAGGTCTGCAAGTCGCCAGGGGGCGGGAAGGCGCTTCTGTTCCAACAGGTAAAAGGGAGCGCAGTGCCGGTGGCCACCAACTTGTTCGGCTCGGAAAGCCGGATGGCCAGAGCGTTGGGAATCGCGGACCTCCACACGCTTAGCCAGCGTGTCACGACCCTTTTCGGGGGCGCCCCGGGCCCGGATTCGGCAATAAATCAGGCCAGACTGGGTCTTGCGTCCTATGCTCCGCTTCTGGTCACCGAGGCACCCTGCCAGGAAATTGTGGAGGACATGCCTTCTCTGGCAACCCTGCCGCTTATCCAATGCTGGCCGCATGACGGAGAGCCGGACAGCGGCGGCCGGGCACTTACCCTTCCCATCGTGTTCAGCCGCGACCCGGAAACAGGCGCCGGCAATTGCGGAATATACAGGGTGCAACTCTTTGATGGGGAAACTGCCGGCATCCATTGGCAGTCTAGCTCGGGCGGGGCGGAACATTGGAGAAAATACCGCGACCGCAATGAACCGATGCCGGTGGCCATTGCCCTTGGAGGCGCGCCGGCCCTGACTGTCGCTGCTGCCGCACCACTCCCGGATGAACTTGACGAAGTCTCTTTTGCCGGGTTTCTGTACAAGGGATCGCTTGAATTGGTACGCTGCCGGACCAGCGACCTGCTGGTGCCGGCCCAGGCAGAGCTTGTCATAGAGGGAATTGTCGAGCCGGGCGAGACGCGCCAAGGGGGGGCTTTCGGCAATCACACCGGCTTTTACGTGCCGGTGGGGAATGTTCCTGTCATGCGGGTGCGCTGCATTACCCGCAGGTCCAGTCCCGTCTGTCCTGCCACGGTCATCGGCAGGCCTCCGATGGAGGATTGTTTTCTGGCTAGGAGCGTGGCGTGGCTCATGCTCCCGTTTCTCCAGGTTCGGCATCCGGAAATTCGTGACCTGCACATGCCGGTAGAGGGGATTTTCCACGGCTGTGCCATAGTCTCCATGGAAAAGCGCCATCCCGATCAAGGTGCGGCACTTATCCGCTCCCTCTGGGAGAAGGGGTTTCTGAGACATTCGCGACTTATTGTCGTGTTGGACGCGGATGCGGATATCCATGACCTCTCCTATGTCGCCTGGCGAGTTACGAATCTGGCCGATTGGCACCGTGACCTGGTCATCGGTGGGGAAACGAGCAGCCCTCCGTTTACCAGGGGAAAAGGGGGAATGCTCGGGATCGATGCGACCCGCAAGCTCCCCGGCGAAGCGGGGCATCGAGTGGATGTGCGGGAAATGGAAAAGGACGCGGCAACAAGCAACAAGGTGGTGAGCAGGTGGGAGGAGTACGGCTTTTGAATCTGTTTTGCCAAAGTTTTGCAGTAGTGCTGCTCCTTCTGTTTTTTGCCGTTTTGCCGGGATGCTATCATATGCGAATCGATCCGGCCCCGGTTGAACCAGTTTCTTTTGTCATCCCGGCGCACCGTCCCAGACTCCTTGCCAATATCCGGCTCTATCTGGAAGGGTACGGCATCAAGGTCGAGGAGGCAGACGAAGATAAGGGATACCTGCTGACATCTCCCTCGTTGTTTTATAATGAAAAAGGCACAAACCAGCCGGCCGGGGGACGGGATTATTACTGCAAGCTCGAGGTGCGACTCGCCCCGCTGCAGGATGGCGGGACGCGGATAATCCTGTTACCGGTAGACCTTGCAATCTATACGGATTATGTCTATAACTCCGACGGCAGGGTGTTGACCTTGTCCAAGAACTACCCCTACCAAAACTATCCCAGCATGTTCGATCTCCAGGAAGTCAACCGCGCCCTGCAAAGGGTCATGAACATGCTGCGGAAAAACCTGGGGTGAGCCGGCTATCGGCAATGCACAGCGAGGCTTGATCATGCATGAACGGACAGCCTTTTCTTCGGGCTCTTTGCAAAAAATCCGCATATTTCTGGAGATGATCAAGTTCTCCCACACGGTTTTCGCCCTTCCCTTCGCCTTTACCGGCGGCGTGCTTGCTGCGGGAGGCCTCCCCACTTTTTACCAGCTCTTCTGGATCGTCATGGCTATGGTGGGTGCCCGTACTGCTGCCATGGGACTGAACCGAATGATAGATGCGGAGATCGATGCGGAGAATCCCCGGACCAGGAGCCGGGCCATTCCTGCTGGCCTTATCGGAAAAGGGGCTGTGATTGTTTTTATCCTCCTTGCCCTTGCGCTCATGCTTTACTCGGCCTACCGGCTTAACACCCTTTGCCTGTACCTCTCCCCCATCGCTGTCTTTTTTCTCGTCCTATATTCCTACTGCAAGCGATTCACTTCCCTGGCCCACATCGTCCTCGGCATTTGCCTGGCAGGGGCTCCTGTCGGGGCCTGGATAGCCATTCGTGGTTCTGTTGATCTCCCCGTGATTGTTCTCGGACTGGCCGTGCTCTTCTGGGTGGCAGGTTTCGATATCCTCTATGCTCTTCAGGATCTGGAGTTCGACCGACAGCGCGGACTTCACTCGATCCCTGTAAAGCTCGGCGCCAATGGAACCCTTTGGGCCGCGCGCCTGTTCCACCTGGCCATGGTGGCGCTGCTCCTCTTTCTTGGTTTCCAGCTCGGATTGGGCGCATGGTACGGCATGGGGCTGGCGGCAACGTCCGGAATGCTTCTTTACGAGCACTGGCTGCTGCGCGGCGGGAATCTGGAGAAGATCGACGCCGCTTTTCTCAACATGAACGGCTACATAAGCGTAACCATTTTCGCGTTCACCCTGCTGGACGTGCTTTTCTAGAGGTGGCGATGAAGAACAACCGCATCGTACTGGCAATAACCGGAGCATCGGGGGCCGTTTACGGACTGAGGCTCTGCGAAGAGCTGATAAAGACGGGATGCGAGCCTACACTCCTGATAAGCAAGGCGGGCTTCCAGGTGCTGAAGGAGGAGACCGGCCTCGACTGGCAGGGGGAAGCCGCGGAGGTGACGGCGAAGGTGCGGGAGCAATTTGCCGGATCGGGCCTTGCCCCTATGTACTTCGCCGATGACGATTTCATGGCCCCCTTTGCCAGCGGCTCTTCCGCGCCGGCTGCCATGGTGATCTGCCCCTGCACCATGGGGACCGTCGGCAGGGTTGCCGCGGGACTCTCGTCCACCCTCATCGAGCGGACTGCGGATGTGATGCTCAAGGAGCGGCGGCCGCTGGTCCTGGTGCCGCGCGAAACTCCGCTTTCCGAGATCCACCTGGAGAACCTGCTGAAGCTTGCCAGGGCGGGAGCAAGGATAGTTCCCGCCATGCCGGCATTCTACCACCAGCCCGAGTCGGTGGACGATCTGGTGAATTTCATGGTGGGGAAGGTGCTGGACCAGCTGGGGGTTGAGCACTCGCTTTTCAAACGTTGGGGGGACAGCGGGGACCAGGGAATAGGGACCGGGGACCGGTAAAAGCGTGATGATTTCATTTGCATCCATAACTGAAAAGGTTCGCGCGGGGCAACGCATTACCGACGAGGAGGCGCTCGTTCTCTTCGAGCATCCCGACCTCCTCGCGATCGGCGAACTGGCCGCGGCGGTGAATGAAGAAAAGAACGGCCGCAGGGTCTTCTTCAACGTCAACCGCCACATCAACTACACCAATGTCTGCGTGAACCGCTGCCGCTTCTGTGCCTTCTCCAGGGAGGCCGACGAGTCCGGGGCCTATGCCCTCGATCTGGCCGAGATCCACAACAGGGCGGTGGAGGCCGCTGCCCAGGGGGCTACGGAGATTCACATCGTTGGCGGCCTCCATCCCGACCTCCCCTTCGACTTCTATCTGGAGATGCTCCGTACCGTCCGCGCTGCCTCGCCCAGCCTCCACGTCAAGGCGTTCACCGCAGTGGAAATCGACTATCTCTCCAGGCTCGCTTGTCTGTCGCTCCCCGAAACCCTCCAGGAGTTGAAAAAGGCAGGCTTGAGCTCGCTCCCCGGCGGTGGCGCCGAAATCCTGGGGAAAGAGGTGCGTGACCAGCTCTGCCCGGAGAAGATATCCGGGGAAAGATGGCTTGAGGTGATGGAGGAGGTGCACCGGGCGGAGTTGAAATCCAACGCCACCATGCTCTATGGCCATGTCGAGTCGTACCGCGACCGGGTCGACCACATGCGGCGGCTGCGGGAGCTTCAGGACCGGACCGGCGGCTTCCAGGTCTTCATCCCCCTTGCCTTCCAGCCGGAGAATACCCCCCTGAAGCTGGAGCGACGCCCCGAATACGGCGGTGGGGTGGACGACCTGAAAACTCTCGCTGTCGCCCGGATATATCTGGATAACTTCCAGCACATCAAGGCCTACTGGGTGATGCTCGGCCCGAAAATCGCCCAGGTGGCGCTCGCTTTCGGGGTGAACGACCTGGACGGCACGGTGGTGGAGGAGAAGATCGGCCACGACGCCGGCGCCGATTCCCCTCAAGCCATGGCGCGGGAGGATATCGTGAACCTCATCCGCAAGGCGGGGCGGGAGCCGGTGGAGCGGGACACGCTCTATAACGAGTTGAGAACGTTCTGATGCTTAAAACGATCACAGGAAAAATCAACGGGAATCAGTCTCTCACCTGCGCCGAGGCCCTCTGGCTTCTGAGCGAAGCGGACCTGCTGGCTGTGGGAAAGCTCGCCGACGGCATCCGCAAGAGGCTTCACCCGGAGAACCTGGTCACCTTCGTGGTGGACCGGAACGTCAACTACACCAATGTCTGCGAGTCGAAGTGCCGGTTCTGCGCGTTCTTCCGGGAAGAGGGGGCGGCGGATGCCTATCTGCTGGCCGAGGAGGATATCTACGCCAAGATCCGGGAGTTGGTGGAGGCTGGCGGCACCCAGCTTTTGATGCAGGGGGGGCTGCATCCGTCGCTCGGAATCGACTGGTTCGAGCGTCTCTTTCGCGAGATCAAGCGTCGTTTCCCGGCCGTCCAGAACCACTCCCTCTCGCCGGCGGAGATCACCCAGATCGCTTCCATTTCGAAACTAACCATTCCCGAGACGCTAAAACGCCTCAAGGAGGCGGGGCTTGATTCCGTGCCGGGAGGCGGGGCGGAGATTCTGGTGGACAGCGTGAGGCAGGAGATCTCCCCCAAAAAGATCGGCTGGGAGGGGTGGGCGGCTGTGATGTCAGAGGCGGCGCGCCTCGGGATGCCGACCACCGCCACCATGATGTTCGGCAGCCGTGAGAGGCCCGAGGACATTGTGGAGCACCTCTTTCGGGTCCGTGAGCTACAGGAGCAGGGGGGGAGCTTCACCGCCTTCATACCCTGGACCTATCAGCCGGGGAACACAGAACTGGGTGGGAAGACCGCAACTGGTGTCGAGTACCTCAAGGTGCTGGCTCTTTCCCGCATCATCCTGAACAACATCCCCAACATCCAGGCGTCCTGGGTGACCCAGGGGGCCAAGATGGCCCAGGTGGCGCTCTTCTTCGGCGCCAACGACTTGGGGGGGACCATGCTGGAGGAAAACGTGGTGGCGGCCGCCGGCTGTTGCTTCCGGATGAGCATGGAGGAGATGGTGGGCCTCATCAAAGGGGCCGGCTTCCGCGCCACCCAGCGAACCACGCTTTATCGCACCATTCGGGAATTTTAGCTCAAGAAAGGTTTTTTCACATTGTCTGTTAATACTCCAGAAATCATCACCACATCCGATGCCCTTCTCCGTCTTGTCAACCATTTGCAGGGGGAGCCTGTCGTCGCCTTCGACCTGGAGGCCGATTCCATGCACCACTATCAGGAGAAGGTCTGTCTGATACAGGTTTCCACCACTTCCGAAAACGCCATCATCGACCCCCTGGCTCTGGATGACCTCTCCCCCCTCGGCCCGATCCTGGCCGATTCCGGCATTTTGAAGGTCATGCACGGCGCCGATTATGACATACGCTCATTTCACCGTGATTTCGGCTTTGAGGTGCGCAATCTGTTCGACACCATGATCGCCTCCCAGTTCCTGGGTGAGAAGGAGATAGGGCTTGCGGCCCAGCTCAGGAAAAGGTTCGGGGTGGAGTTGGACAAGCGGTATCAGCGCGCCGACTGGAGCCGGCGTCCCCTGGAGCCTGGTATGATCGCCTATGCCACCGAGGATACCGGGCATCTCATCCTGTTGTACCTGCAGATGACCGAGGGACTTAAGGAGCTCGGGCGGCTGGAATGGGTGGAGGAGGAGTGTGCGCTTCTCTGCGGCGTCAGATCGGCCGTGCGTGACCCGAATGAGCCGATGTTTCTTCGTTTCAAGGGGGCGTCCAGAATGGACGGGCGCACCCTGGCGGTCCTGGAGGAACTGCTGCGCTTCCGCGACCGGATGGCGGAAATGCGTGACCGCCCCCTGTTCATGGTCCTCTCCCATGACGCTATAAGGATCATTGCAGAGCAGAAACCGGCTGACCTGGCGGCCTTGAAACGTGTGGGCGGCTTGTCGCCGCGCCAGCTGGACCGCTATGGAATGGGGATTCTGGAGGGAGTAGCCCGCGGCATGGATGTTCCGGAGCACCTGTTGCCGGCGTACCCGCGCCATCCCAGGGTGAAGCGGAACCAGCAACAGGAAACAAGTCTCAAGGCCCTGAAGGAATGGCGGGAGCGAAAAGCGGCGGAACTGCGGATGGATGCGGGGATCCTCATGGGGAACAGCCAGTTGGAAGCTCTGGTGGCGAGTGAGCCCTTGGACCTGGCCATATTGAAAAGGTGGCAGCGGCGCGAGCTCGGCGATGAACTGCTTTCCATCCTTCAGCAGACAAAAGCCGGGTGAGCCCGCTTATTTCTTATCGTTTTCCTCTTCAAAAAGCGAAGTGTATTCCTTGTCGTCAAAATCAGAATGAACGGTAGATTTTTCCCCTTCCGGCTGGGCAGGCTTCTTCGGCTGCTTGGGCGGTTCGGGCTCCTCGAAAGAGAATGCCGACAGGTCGAATTCCTCCGGCGGACCTGCAGGCGAGATGGTCTCCGGCCGGGCCTCGGCACCTCTTTCTTCAGCCTTGGCCGGCGCTTTCTCTTTCATGGATGTCCCTTCCCACTCGAACCCTGCCAATATTTCCTTTTCTTCCGTTGCCTTTACTTCTGCAGATTGAGGGGGTGGTTCCTGTCCAGCGGTTGAAAAGGTGAATTCATCGAAGGAAAACTCTTCGGATTTCTGCGGAGTTTCCTCCCTCGTCGGGGGGAGTTCGGTCGATGCGCGAAGTTCGTCGAACGAGAACGTTTCGGTTTCCTTCTGAGCGGTTGCCGGCTCCCCAAAGTGGAAGTCGAAGTCGGCTGATGGCTGCCCCTTACCGATTTCAGCTACAGGCTCTGTTGCTGCCTCGGGAATAGGCGGCTCGGGCTGTGCGGCCGGCGGCGTGACGGCGGCAGATTCGGGAGAAGGCGCAGCGGGTTGGGAGGCACGAGGTGTTGTGAAAGCACTAAAACCGAGCGCCGCCTTGACCTTGCTCAAGTCAGAGTTGCATTTCTTGCAGGCATCGAGAAATTCGAAGCTGTTGTAGCCGCATTTTGGACATTTCATTGCCGTTCTCCTTGCAGAAAAATCATTCAAGATCTCCCCACTGATACTGCAGAATCGCCGTTATGGCAATGCCGGCGGTTTCCGTGCGCAGGATGCGGTCACCCATGGTGACGGGAACGAATCCCCTTTGTTCGGCCAGTTCGACCTCCTGCCGAGAAAGCCCCCCTTCGGGGCCGACAATCACTGCGACCTGTTGCGGCTTCGGCAGCTCCGCCATAACCCCCTTGAGGCTCCTTGTCCGCTCCCCTTCCCATAATAGGAGCTTGACCTCGGCATCCACAACGTCGAGCATCCGGTCGAAAGCCATGATGGAAGACACTTCAGGGACATCGGTCCTGTTGGACTGCTGTGAAGCCTCCAGCGCAATGCGCCGCCATCGCTCCAGGCGCTTCAACTCCCTGTCCTGGTCCAGTTTCGGCACGGTTCTGCTGGAGCTGAATGGGATCAGCCGTCCCACCCCCAGTTCCGTGCATTTCTGGATTATCAGCTCCAGCTTGTCCCCTTTCGGGAGTCCCTGGCAAAGGATGATCCGGGGTTCTTTCCCGGATTCACGAAGGGTTGTACCCTCGACACCAACGATAAGTGTATCGCTGCCTATTTGCTTAATCAACCCCTGGTGCTCCCGCCCCTCTTCGTCCACAAGGATGAGCCGGTCGCCGGGCTGCATCCGTAGAACCCTGGCAATGTGGTGATAAAGCTCGCCGGTGATAACGGCCGTGGCATCGGGCACTGTTCCCTTTTCGACAAAAAAGCGACGCATAGGCTCATCTGCCCCGGTAGACGATGCAGACCCATTCGCCCTCCTGCACCGTTTCCACATGCTCAAGGGGGAATGGGGCAAACCCGTTTTTCACAAACGCTTCCCTTTCAGCCAGGATGCCGGAAAGGACCAGGGATCCGCCAGCTTCCAGGCGGGAAATCAGATCGGGAGCCAGCCTGACCAGGTCCTCCGCCAGGATGTTGGCCAGGATCACCTGGAATTTCCCGGTGATGGCGGACAGGGGGGTAGTGGAAACCTCGACCGCGTCCCCGGTCTGGTTGAGAATGCTGGTTTCGCGGGCCACCTCGACCGCCAGGGGATCGATGTCGACGGCGATTACCTGCCGGGCGCCAAGTTTCGCGGCGGCGACGGCCAGGATGCCGGAGCCGGTTCCCACATCCAGGACTCGCGCCAGGGGGAGGGAGAGTCCTTCATAGGGGGGGCGGCGGTCGTATATCCGCTCAAGTGCTTCGAGGCAGAGCCTGGTGGTCGGATGGGTTCCGGTTCCGAACGCCATGCCGGGGTCGATCTCCAGCACAATGTCATCCTCTTTCGCCGGATAGGACTCCCACGTCGGCTTGATGACCATGCGCCGACCGATGCGGGCTGGCTTGAAGTAGGCCTTCCAGTTGTTGGCCCAGTCTTCTTCGTCGATAAGCGTCACCCGCGGTTCCATGCCGGAGATCCCGGAATACGCTTCATCCCGCAGGTGAGCATTGATCTTTTCCAACACAGCGGGGAATTCCCCGTCGTCGGGGAAATAGGACTTCACTGTTTTGCTGGGGGTCTCTTCAATGGCATCTATGGAGAAGGTGTCTACTTCCCGGTTCTCAATGCTTACGCCGGAGGATGAAATGGAGGTCAGGAAATCGGCCAGCCTTTCCACAAGTTCATTGGGGGCGGTAATCGATATCTCTGCCCAGCGTGTTCCCATCGGTTCCTCCGAAAAGATGGCTGTATCCGTGAGGCCGGATTCAGCGTTTTCCAGCTAAGCTAGCAGAACCAAAGGGATTAGGCAATAAAAAATCCTTGACAAAATCGGCGAGGTGGGCTCTAATTCTCATTAAAATCATTTGGGGTGGATTTTGCGGGTTGAACAGATGAAAAAGGCGCTTCTGGAGCGGGTCGATGCCATGGAGGAACTGCTCGCCACCATTGCCTCGGACCTGTACCATAACCCCGAGCTCCCCTTGCAGGAATACCGGGCGTCCGATTTGCTGGCCCAAACACTGGCATCGGCCGGGTTTGGCGTGGAGCGCCAGGTCGCCGGGATGGACACGGCATTTCGCGCATCCTGGGGTGCCGGCCGCCCCGAGATTGCGATCCTGGCCGAAATGGACGCACTTCCGAACATGGGACATGCCTGCGGTCACAACGTCATCGCAGCGGCGGCCGTGGGGGCCGGGCTGGCACTCCGGCAGGTATTGCCTGAAGACGCCGGCCGGGTGGTGGTGCTTGGCACTCCGGCGGAGGAGATCGGCTACGGCAAGGTTGAGATGGTCCGGGCCGGTATTTTCGACAGCATTGATTTCGCCATGATGGTTCACCCATCCTCCAGGCGTTACGTCGTCCGAGGGTACCTGGGGCTGGCAAAATACAGATTCACTTTTTTGGGCAGGGCCGCCCATGCAGCGGCCTATCCCGAAGAAGGAATCAATGCCCTGGATGCCGTGATCCAGACCTTCAATGCCATCAATGCCCTGCGCCAGCAGCTTCGGCAGGACGTGCGGGTGCATGGCATCATTACCGATGGTGGGATCGCCCCCAATATCATCCCCGACCGGGCTGCGTGCCATTTTTACCTCCGGGCGGACGACCTGGTGGAGCTGGAAAAGGTCAGGGAACGGGTCATTGCCTGCGCCGAGGGTGCGGCCGTGGCAACCGGTTGCCGCCTGGAAACTGAGGCCGACCCGCGGGTCCTGGCGCCGCTCCGGATTAACATGGCTTTTTCCGCGCTCTACTCCAGTCAGCTGAAATTCCTGGGGCTGGAGGAAAACCCGATTCCGGTGGACAAGAACAGGGGGTCGTCCGATATCGGCAATGTCTCGCAGGTGGTTCCGACCATCCACCCGCACGTTCCGCTCGGGGCTGGACTGCATATCCATACCGAGGAGTTCGCCAAGGCTACGATTTCTCCAAAGGGAAGGGCAGCGGTGCTGGAGGGGGCCAAGGCCCTTGCCCTGACGGCACTGGAGCTGATCTGCACTCCGGAACTTCGTCAGAATATTCGCGCCGAATTCAATTCAGCGGAATTAAAACAGTAATAATTTGAATTTAATGAGCGGTGAATTATACTGAAAGAGTTGCATGAAAATATCGAATGGGAGACAGCGAGCGGGATGTATCATGTCTACCTCTTTTCCGACGCCACGGGCGAAACGGTGGAACGTGTGCTGATGGCCGCCATGTCCCAGTTCCGGGATGTGGAGATCAAGTTGCACCGGGTCAGCAAGCTGAGGACGCGGGGGGACGTGGTGACCGCGGTGGAAGAGGTGATCAAGAGCCAGGGGATCATCATCTATACCCTGGTGGACACGGAGATGGCCCAGCTGGTCCATGACGAGGCAACGGTCCACGGCCTTACCGCGGTCGACCTGATATCGCCGCTGCTTTTCAAACTCTCGGATTATTTCGGGGTGGTGCCGCAGCAGCAGCCGGGCCTTCTCTACCAGATGAACTCCGAGTACTACAAGAGGGTGGAGGCGGTCGATTTCACGGTCAAGATGGACGACGGCCAGGACCCGCGCAATCTGCACAAGGCGGACATAGTCTTTGTCGGGGTTTCGCGCACGTCCAAGACACCGCTTTCCATGTACCTTGCCCACAAGGGATACAAGGTGGCCAATGTCCCGCTGGTCAACGGGATAGAGCCCCCGAAGGAGCTGTTCAAGATCGATCAGAGACGGATCGTCGCACTCTGCATCGATCCCCGCCGTTTGGTGGAACTGCGCTCCGCCCGGCTGCGCAACATGGGACAGGCAGCCCGCAACAGTTATGCCGATTTCGAAAAGATTGTGGAAGAGCTGGACAATTGCAAGAGGCTGTACCGGCAGCATCCCGAATGGCTGCAAATCGACGTGACCCACAAGGCGGTCGAGGAGATTGCCGCCGAGATCATAAAAAGACTGCAAGCGGATTGAATTTCGTTCAAATCTGGCAGAAGAGAAAGGAGACAAAAAGATGAAGATTCTCGTGGTGGAAGATGAAAAAAAGGTTGCCAGCTTCATAAAGCGCGGCCTGGAAGAGGAAAAATACGAGGTGGACACCGCATTCGACGGTGAGGAGGGTTTGTCCAAGGCTCTGGCGACCGAATACGAGGTCATCGTTCTCGACGTCATGCTTCCCAAGATGGACGGCGTCGCCGTGATCAAGGAGATGCGGGCGAGGAAGAACCGCACGCCGGTGCTGATGCTGACAGCCAAGGACTCGGTGGACGACATCGTCGCCGGTCTCGATTCCGGCTCCGACGATTACCTGACCAAGCCGTTCGCCTTCGCCGAGCTTCTGGCGCGCATCCGTGCCCTCATGCGTCGCAGCGAGCAGGAGCGCGGCGCCGAGATCCGTTTCGCGGACCTGCGTCTCGATCCGGTTTCCCACAAGGTCTGGCGCGACGACAAGGAGATCGACCTCACCTCTAAGGAATACGCCCTGCTGGAATACTTCATGCGCAACCCGAACCAGGTGCTGACGCGTACCATGATTGCCGAGCATGTCTGGGATTACACCTTCGACAGCTTCACCAACATCATCGACGTCTACGTCAATTACCTACGGAAGAAGGTCGACAGGGATTCCGACAAGAAGCTGATTCATACGGTGCGGGGTGTAGGCTACATCCTGAAGGAAGAGGATTGATGCATTGTTTTTCCGATCGATCCGCTTCAGACTCACGCTCTGGTATGCCGTAACCATCGCTGTTGTCCTCTGCCTGTTCAGCTCTTTCCTGTACGTAACGTTCAGGAAAGAGCTGTTCAAGGAGGTCGACGAGGGGATACTGCTTATAGCCGAATCGTTGGCGGACCCGACCCTGGAGCCGTTTCGCAGCACGGCCTCGTCGGCGTTCGAACAGGTGCTGGAGGATTTCATTGGCCCGAAGGCGAAGGGCAAGTACGTCCAGCTCCTGGACAGCGCCGGCAAACGTGGGGCCCACTCGGAGAACCTCCGGGACTTCAGTCTGTCGCTTTCCGGCTCGGCCCAGCGAAATGCCCGCGAGGGGGAGCCAAGTTACGAAATACAGCGTATCAACGGACACCCGCCGCTGCGGGTCATCAACTATCCGGTTCTGGAGGATGGGAAGCTCAAGGAGATAGTGCAGGTCGGGGCATCTCTGGCCAGTATGACCGACGACCTGGACCGGATCCTCCTGGTGCTGGTCGTTTCGGTGCCGGGAGCCGTGATGCTGCTCAGTTGCGGCGGATGGTTCCTGGCAGGGCGGGCGCTGCATCCGGTCGAGCTCATCACCAACAGCGCGCAGAAAATCAACGCGGAAAACCTCAGCCATCGTCTCGCAATCGTCAACCCCGAAGACGAGATCGGGCGGCTGGCACAGACCTTCAACGACACCCTCGCCAGACTCGAAGAATCCTTCACGAAAATCAAGCAGTTTTCAGCCGATGTTTCCCACGAGTTACGCACGCCGCTCACCATCCTCCGCGGGGAGATGGAGGTTGCTCTCCGCTGGGCAAAAGAGCCGGATGAATTCAGGACCATAATCCAGAGCAACCTGGAGGAGGTCAAGCGGATGTCCGACATGATGGAGGCCTTGCTCGAGCTTGCCAAGGCGGATGCCGGAAAGTTGCCGCTCGACAGGGAAACTCTTGATCTCAATGAGATTTTTGCTGAATTGCTTCGCAAGGCGCAGCAGCTCGGTGCTGAAAATGGGGTTGAAATTTTTTTCGAGCCTGTGCATCCCTTGCCGGTTTCGGGGGACCGGGCCCGTCTGAGGCAGCTTTTTCTCAACCTCCTGGATAACGCGGTGAAGTATACCAACGAGGGTGGGGAAGTCCGGATCGACCTTGCTGCGGAACAAGACCGGGCAGTGGCAAGGATTGCCGATACCGGAATCGGCATGCCGCCCGAGGCCCTGCCGTTTGTATTCGACCGCTTCTATCGGGTGGACAAGTCCCGGAATCGCGCGGACGGAGGGGTAGGCCTCGGCCTGGCAATCGTCAAAATCCTTGCCGAACTCCATGGGGGGACGGTCGCTGTCGCCAGCGAGCCGGGCATGGGGAGCGTGTTCACGGTTACTTTCCCTCTGTCGCCGGATGACGATGCAGAAGGCTAGAAAAAGAACCTACCACTCTCATTACTTTCTCCTCCCCTCTCCATATTGACATTACACCCGTTCGCCATTTAATTATCTGCCGTCACCATGTTGAGGTACTTGCACAACAAACTTTAAGGAGGTATGCAAGGCATGTATCTCGTAAGGTCTCTTGTACTGGTACTGACAATGTCGCTCCTCTGCATCGAGGGGACGCTGGCAAAGCCGCTCAGCCCCGATTTCGTCGAGCTGGCCAAAAAGCTCAAGCCATCCGTGGTCAACATAAGCACGGCGAAAACCGTCACGCAGAAGAGGTTTAGAAGGCAAATCCCTACACCTTACGGTACTGACCCGTTCGAGGATTTTTTCGAGCGGCTTTTCGGTGAGTCCCAGCAGCCGCAGCGCAAGTTCAGGGAGCGAAGCCTGGGTTCAGGTTTCATTATCAGCGAGGACGGCTACATCATCACCAACAATCACGTGGTGGCCGGCGCGGACGAGATCAAGGTCAAGCTTTCCGACGGCCTGGAATACAAGGCGGAGATCAAGGGGGTGGATGAGAGGCTCGACCTGGCCCTGATCAAGATCGACAGCAAGGACAAGCTCCCTGTGGCGCCTCTGGGGGACAGCGACGCCATCCAGGTTGGCGAGTGGGTTATGGCCATCGGCAACCCCTTCGGCCTGGAGCAGACGGTCACCGCCGGCATTGTCAGCGCTAAGGGGCGGGTGATTGGCAGCGGTCCGTACGATGATTTCATCCAGACCGACGCCTCCATCAATCCCGGCAATTCCGGCGGCCCCCTTTTCAATGCGCAGGGGGAGGTAATCGGGATCAATACCGCCATCGTCGCGGGTGGCCAGGGGATAGGCTTTGCAATTCCGGTCAACATGGCGAAGAAGATCGTGCCGCAGCTGAAGAATAACGGCAAGGTGCGGTAATAACGGTTTTCATTGAGGCGGTGGCAGCAGCTACCGCCTTTTTTGTTATACTTGAGCCGGAAAACTGATTTAACCACGGAGACACGGAGACACGGAGAGAAACCAAAAAACAAATTGATTCGTTGTTACAAAGGATTTGTTTTTCTCCGTGCCTCTGTGTCTCCGTGGTGAACGTTTTTTCTTGATTCGCCCATGGAGGTCAAACGATGAAAACCCGTCTCTGTCTCGCCATATTCACGATGCTGTTGCTGAACGGCTGCGCATTCTTCAATGTGGAACTGGTTCCCCAGACGCAGCCGCTCCAGGAAAAGGTGATAGAGGGGGAGGGGCGGCCCAAGCTCCTTCTTCTGGACCTGACCGGCATAATCTCGGAAAAGGCGCGGGGTGGCGGGCTCAGCCAGGAGCAACCGTCCATGGTGGCGGAGCTGAAGGAGGCGCTTTTGAAGGCGGAGAAGGATGAGGATATTGCCGGCGTCGTCCTCCGCATCAACTCGCCGGGCGGGACGGTCACTGCCAGCGATATCATCTACCATGAGCTTCTGAACTTCAGGAAGGAGAAAAAGGTGCCGCTATATGCTTCCATCGTGGGGATGGGGACCTCGGGGGGCTATTACGCGGCATGCGCGGCAGACGAGATCAGCGCCCACCCCACGGCCGTTACCGGGAGCATCGGCGTTATCCTCATGAAGTTCAACGTGGAAGGGCTGATGAGCAAGGTGGGGGTGAGCGAGTTGACCATAAAGTCGGGGGACAAGAAGGATATCCTCTCCCCGTTCCGCCCCACCACACCCGAAGAGCAGAGGCTTGTCCAGGAGATTATCGACAGCCTGCACCGGAGGTTCGTGGACGTCGCCCTGGCCCGGCCGGGGGGGAAGCTCTCGCGGGATGAGGTGGAGAAGCTGGCCGACGGCCGGATCTACACCGCGGATCAGGCGTTGCAGGCCAGGCTGATCGACCGGGTCGGCTACCTGGATGAAACAATCAATAACATGAAAAAGGGGCTGAAGCTGGAAAAGGCGCGGGTGGTCACCTACTACCGGCCGGGGAGTTACCGGGGGAGCATCTACTCCGGGCCGGCCGGCTCGGCGCCGGTCATCAATCTGGTCAATTTCGACCTGGGGGGGCTGGATGCCATGGGCGGCAGCTCGTTCATGTATCTTTGGCGCCCCTAGCCGGCCTGCTTGCCGGTCATGGCCCGCAGGCGGGGCATGTCGAGGATGGTGACGCGGCTCCCTTCCACTTCCGCTATGCCCTCCTCCTTCAGCTTGCGAAAGGTGCGGGAGAGGGTCTCGCTGACGGTGCCGAGGCGCGAGGCGAGCTCACCCTTCTTGATGTCCAGGTCGAGGTAGGTGATCCCCTGAAAACTGGTCGACTTCTTCTCGGACAGTTCCAGGAGATAGGCGGCAAGACGCGCCGGGACCTCGGCGAAGGAGAGCTCCTCGATCTGGCGGGCGAACCGGCGCAACAGGAGCGAGAGGGCGATGATAAGGTTGAGAGAGAAGCGGGGGTTTCGCTCCAGGAGCCCCATGAACCCTTCCCGGGGGAAGAAGATTGCCTCCCCCTTCTCAATGGCCCGCGCCTCTGCGGGGTATTTGCCGTCGCCGAAAAAGGCTGCCTCGGCGAATGTCTCCCCCGGATGGACGAAGTGCAGCACCTTTTCCCGGCCGTCGGGAGAAATCTTGCACAGCTTCATCGCTCCTGATGCAAGAAGGTAGAACCCCACCGCAGGCTCCCCCTCCGTAAAGAGCGCTTCCCCCTTGGCAAACGTCCGCTTCGTGGCGATGGCCGCCACCTCCGACAAATTCTCCTCGTCCAGGCCGGAGAAGAGGAGGGATTTTCGGAGTATGTCATTCAGTTCCATGGCGCATTCCTTGTGAAAATTTCGTTTTAGAAGTTACGTAGGTTGAGCAAAGGCGGTTTCATGCCGTGCCCAACACAGCCGTCAGCTACGTTGGGCACGCTGCGCTTTGCCCAACCTACATCGGGATCCAGCAGATTCTAGCTGAAGGTGACTTTGTCTGGCAACTTATTTGACATTCCGTCAGTGTTTTCCTCCCGCCAGATGATAGCGAATCCGTGCCGCCACTTGGTCCGGCGTGAGGCCGTAATTCTCTGCCAAGTCCCGCTCCGGGGCCGAGGCGCCGAAGGTGTCGACGCCGATGAACAGGCCGTCCTCCCCCAGAAGCCGCCACCAGAGCCCGCCTTGCCCTGCTTCCACTGCGATGCGCGGAATCCCGGGAGGAAGAAGGCCTGCCCGGTATTCTGGCGGCTGGGCCAGGAAACGTTCCAGGCAGGGGACGGAAACGACTCGCAGCGCGATACCCTCCTTTTCCAGTTGCCCGGCAGCGGCAACGGCGAGCCAGACCTCGGAGCCGCTGGCCAGCGCCACCCCATGGGGCGCTCCCCCCTCCTGGCGCACTATATAGGCCCCTTTTGCGAATTCTTCGGTGCTTATCCCTTCCTTTCGTTCCAAAAGCGGCAGCTTCTGCCGCGAAAGGATGAGAGCCGTGGGGCCCTGTCGGTTTTTCAGGGCTGATTCCCAGGCCAGGGCGGTCTCCGCGCCGTCGGCCGGGCGGATGACCAGCAGGTTGGGGATCAAGCGCAGGGAGGAGAGATGCTCCACCGGCTGGTGGGTGGGGCCGTCTTCCCCCAGGAGCACGGAATCGTGGGTGAAGACGTATGCGACCTGGACCCCCATCAGGGTCGCCAGCCGGATGGAAGGGCGGCAGTAGTCGGAAAAGATCAGGAAGGTGGAGCCGCACGGCAGAAAACAGCCGTACCGGGCCATACCGTTCATGATCGCGGCCATGGCGTGCTCCCGCACCCCGAAATGGAGGTTTCGACCGGAGAAATCGGCGGCAGTGACCGACGAGGCATCCTTGATCCCTGTATTGGTCGAAGGTTCCAGGTCGGCCGAACCGCTGACGAAAGCCGGGACCAGTGCCGCGATCTTCTGGATGACCTTGCCGGAGAGGGTGCGGGTGGCGCCTGTATCTTGCTCGATGGCGGCGATAAGCCTGGTCCCGAGGTCGGCAGGGATCGTCTTGCCCCACATGATGTCCCACAGCCGGCTCCGCTCCGAATTACGCTTCCGCCACGCATCCAACTCAACCTGCCATTTCGAATATTCCTGCAGTAGTTCGGCTACGCGCGTCGCGCACAGCGCCCGCACCTCCGGCGGGACGTGGAACTTCTCGTCAGGCCAGCCGAGGTTTTTACGGGTCGCGGCCGCCTCTTCCGGGCCGAGCGGCGCGCCGTGTACGGCGGCGGTGTCATGCTTGCCGGGGCTTCCGTGGCCGATGTGGGTGCGGGCGATGATGAGCGAGGGGCGCCCCGTCTCTTCCCTCGCTGCGGTCAGGGCCTCCCCGATCTGCGCGATGTCGTGGCCGTCGATCCTCTGCACATGCCAGCTGTAGGCCGCGAATCGTTCCCCTACGTCCTCGGAGAAGGCGAGTTCAGTCTCACCCTCGATGGTGATCCGGTTGTCGTCGTAGATGCAGATCAGGTTTCCCAGCCCGAGATGCCCGGCCAGGGAGGCGGCCTCGGAGCTTATTCCCTCCATCATGTCGCCGTCACTGGCAAGGGCGTAGACCCGGTGATCGATGACCCGGAATTCCCCGTCGTTGAAACGCGCGGCGGCCATCCGGCCGGCAAGAGCCATGCCGACGGCGTTGCCGAACCCCTGCCCGAGGGGGCCGGTGGTCACCTCCACCCCAGGCGTGTGGCCGTATTCC
This sequence comes from Geobacter sp., assembly GCA_016177775.1. Classification (GTDB taxonomy): domain Bacteria; phylum Desulfobacterota; class Desulfuromonadia; order Geobacterales; family Geobacteraceae; genus JACOUQ01. The sequence continues at coordinate 123,189 of JACOUQ010000004.1, read as the reverse complement.
GGGTGGCCGGGGGTCCTGCTCCCCCACTGCCGGAATTTCTCCAGATCCTCCAGAGCCAGATCGTAGCCGAACAGGTGCAGCAGGCCGTAAAGGAGCATGGAGCCATGCCCGGCGGAGAGGATGAACCGGTCGCGGTTCGGCCAGGCCGGATCAGCCGGATTGAAGGAGAGAAAGGAATGCCAGAGGAGAAAGGCATAGTCGGCGGCCCCCATGGGAAGGCCGGGATGGCCGGAATTGGCCATTTCCACGGCATCCACGGCCAGCATGCGGAGGGTGTTGGCGCCGAGCCTGAACTGTTGTTCAGAAGACATAAGATATTCCTTTTCCAAAATCAACCACGGAGGCACAGAGACACGGAGAAATGCGAAAGTCTTACAAACAGGTTTTTTCTCCGTGCCTCCGTGTCTCAGTGGTTTATCTTTTGTTTTTTCAGTTTCTTCCGGGTAAACTTGTCATAGCAAGGAGGCATCCATGGCAAGCGATTTCGATGTGCTCATCCTCGGGTCCGGCTCAACCGCCTTTGCCGCCGCCCTGCGTGCCCATTCCTACGGCGCCAGGGTCCTGATGGCGGAGAAGGGGGTGATGGGAGGGACCTGTATCAACTGGGGATGCGTGCCGAGCAAGACCCTTATCCACGCTGCTCAATTTTACCAGGACGCCCGGCTCGGGGCAAGGATCGGCCTCGGTCTTTCCGGGGAGACCACGGACTTCGGGCGGCTGATGTCCCATAAGGACGACGTCGTGCATCACCTGCGGCAGACGAAGTACCTGGATGTGTTGCGTGAGGTGCCGGGGCTGCGCGTTGTGAAGGGATCGGCCCGGTTCGTGGATGCCCGGACCGTGGAAGTTGGGGAGGATCGCTATGACTGTGGCAAGGTACTCATCGCCACGGGCGGTTTTCCGAAGATCGTCAACTTTCCCGGCCTGGGGGAGGTGGACTACCTCACCAGCCGGAGCGCCCTGCTGCTGAAGAAATTTCCCGAATCGCTCGTGGTCATAGGCGGCGGGGTCATTGCCCTTGAGCTGGGGCAGATGTTCAGGCGCTTCGGCACACGGGTCACGGTCCTGGAGCATGGCCCCCGTATCCTCCCGGCGGTGGAGGAGGAGGTCACGAGCGCCCTGCATGCGGCACTGGCGGCCGAGGGGGTGGAGATCGTGACGAATGTTACCATCTGCAGCCTTTCCAAGCGGGAAGGAGAGACCGTGGTGGCGGTGGAGGTGGCGGGTGCCCCTGCGGAATACCATGCCGAGCGGGTTTTGCTGGCTGTCGGCACGGCCCCTGCCACGTCCGGCATCGGCCTTGACAAGGCCGGCGTCGAGGTGGATTCCCGCGGGTTCGTGAAGGTGGATGGCCGCCTGCGAACCAATGTGCCGGGGATCTGGGCTGCCGGTGACGTGACTGGTGGCATGATGATAGCCACCAAGGGGGCGCGGGAGGGGATCGTTGCGGTGGATGACATGCTCAACACCGGCTGCGGCTGCACGATGGATTATCTTGCTCTCCCCATGGCGATCTTTACCGATCCGGAAGTGGCCGTGGTCGGCCATTCGGAGAAATCAGCCAAGGAGGCCGGTTTCGATATCGTGGTCAACGTCATGCCCGTCTCGGCCATCCCCAAGGCCCACGTCACCGGGCATGCCGCCGGGACAATCAAGATGGTGGCGGACCGGGCCACCGGCCGGCTGCTGGGAGTACATCTGGCCTGTCATCGCGGCGCGGACCTGATAAACGAGGCGGCCCTGGCGGTCCGTTTCAAGCTGACCGTGGAGGACCTGGCCAACACCATGCACGTCTACCCCTCCATTGGCGAGGGCCTCAGGCTTTGCGCCCAGGGATTTTCCAGGGACATAAGCAAGCTATCCTGCTGTGCCGAGTAAGGGATTCGAGATAAATATGGAACCTTCCGAAAAAAATCCTTCAATGGATATGGGACTGGTCAAGCGGATGCAACTGGCGCTAACGGGGAATGAGGCGGCCCTGTTCCAGGTTGTGACGGACCCCTCTATGGAGGTGCTCCAGGCTGTGTTGAAGAATCCCGCGTTGACTGAAAGCCATTTGATGGCACTCCTGAACCGGCGGGACCTGTCCGAGGATTTTCTGAAGCTGTTGTATCGGCACGGACTGGTGCAGGGGAGCCATAGCCTGAAACTGGCGATGGTCAAAAATCCCAAGACCCCCGGACCGATCTCGCTATCATTGATTCCGCACATCTACCTCTTCGAACTGGTGGAAATGCTATCCCTTGCCGGCATCAGCCCGGACCAGAAATGCGCGGCCGAAAGGGCCATCATCCAGCGCCTTCCGGGGACCCCGCTCGGGAACAAGCAGACTCTGGCGCGGCGGGGTACTGCGGCAGTGCTGGAAGCCCTGCTCAAGGAGGGGGAGTCGCGCGTTGTGGAAATCTGTCTCGCTAATCCACGGCTAACCCAGGGAGCGGTCTACCAGTTCCTCACCGGCCCGGCCGCCTCGGCCGAAACCATCTCTTCCATCGCCCGGCACGAGCGATGGAAGGCGATCCCCACCATCCGGCTTGCCATCCTCAAGAACCCGAAGACCCCCGTGGTCTGGTTCACCCTCTTTCTTCCCCAGCTCCAGGGGCACGAGGTCCGTGATCTGTCAGCCTCACGCCGGCTGGCAGCGCCCCAGAAAAAGATTGTGGAGGAGGAGTTGATGCGGCGGGGGATCAGGTAGAAAAAACGAAAAAACAAGGGTCAGGCTTTGCATTTGGCGATTTGGTGGAGAAGTTCCACTTTCTCGCCCAAAAGGCCATGATCTGATGCCGACCGTTTCTGTATCCGAGCAGCGGCGGCACTCAAGGACGAAACATCGCGACCCATTCTGCGGGAAAGCTCGGTCAGCGAAACTACCACCTTGGGCCATCCTCTATCATCTGCACAAATCCCAGGTAGACCCTATAGGTTCTGAGGACGCCCGGTCCGTCCGTATCGCTCTGGCCGACAAGGGGCGGGCGCTGAAGAAGGCTTTCGAGGAAATCTCTGATATACTGATCGGGCAGGTGTTCGGCGACAGGCTTTCGCGATAGGTCGACTGAGCAAACGCCATGTAGAGGTAGTGGCCCAGGCAGGTAAATGCGGGCAAGGGACTCAAATTCATGTCTCTTGAAAAAACCTACAACTTGTTTCAGTACTGTGTTTAAATGTGCCATGGCTTGGATATCCTTGTCTATTCTGGGTTTGAGCGAACACAGTATAGCACAGCAGCTCTCCGAGCCTATCTTTATTGGCTTAAACTATGGGACAGCAATGGAATCCAAAGATGAAAAGGAGGATGCCATGAAGCGTATCATCATTTCGGCAATCATGCTCATCGCCTCTATCCAGGGAGGCTGGTGCGCGGACCAGTCCATCTGCAACCCCGGTTCCGACATCACCTTCTATCCCGACGGCAAGCTGAAGTCGTGCGTGACCAAGGACTTCTATTCCGAAGGGGACGTAAAGTGCAACCAGTACGCGCAGATCAGCTTCCACCCCAACGGCCGGCTCAGGAGCTGCGTCTCGACCGACTTTTACAATTACGGACCGGTTTCGTGCAACCAGTACAGCCTCCTCACCTTCTACAAATCGGGAAAGCTGGAGAGCTGCAAGCTTTCAAAGCCGGTGCAGATTGGCGGCAAGAGCTGCGATCAATTGACGACCATCACCCTCTATGAGAACGGCAGGGTCAAGTTCTGCGGCAAATCGCAATAGGAGGCGGGCCATGGGCAAGTATATACAAGGCAACCTGATCGAAGGGGAAACAGTCGTCTATGAGACCAATCTGCACTGGATCACGTTTTTCACCCTGAAGGGGTTTCTGACGCTCTTCATCGCTCCGCTCATCGACCGGCTGACCAGCGAGTTTGCCATCACCAACAGGCGGGTCATCATCAAGATCGGCCTGGTCTCGCGGCATATCCTGGAGATGAACCTCTCCAAGGTCGAATCCATAAACGTGGACCAGAGCGTCATGGGGCGGATGCTCAAGTACGGCACCATAACGATCATAGGAACGGGGGGGACCAGGGAGGTGTTCCACAAGATCGCCCACCCGATGGAGTTCCGCAGGCAGTTCCTGTCGCGGCAGCAGTGATTGCGCTCGTTGCAATAGCATGAGGGAGTATCCATGGACGGAAGAAAGCGGGTCGTCATCGAGAGAGTCTCACCGGAAATCGACTGCGGCCGCTTCCCGATCAAGCGGGTGGTCGGCGAAACAGTGACGGTCCGGGCGGATGTCTTCGGCGACGGGCACGATGCAATTTCGGCCAGGCTCCTCTACCGGAAGGAAGGGGAAGATTCGTGGAGCGAAATTCTCATGGCCCCTCTTGGCAATGACCGGTGGGAGGCAGGCTTCATCGTGACCGAGCTGGGAAGCTGGCACTATACGGTGCGCGGGGGAATCGACCATTTCGCCACATGGCGCGGCGACCTGGAGAAGAAGTTCAAGGCCGGAACAAAGCTGGCCGTTGATCGGCAAATCGGAGCCGAACTGATCGATAAGGCCGCCCAGCGGGCTGGCGGGGAAGAGCAGGAGCGTCTTCTGGAAATGGCCAGGCGGATCCGCGATGCCGGGGCCGATGCCGACGCTCTCCCTCTCGCCCAGAGCAGCGAGCTGGCCCAACTGATGGCGGAACATGCCGGTTCCGACCTGACCACCACCTATGAAAAAGAGCTCGAAGTGGTGGTCGAGCGGCGGGAGGCCCTCTTCAGCGCCTGGTACGAGCTTTTCCCCCGCTCCTGCTGCACCGGGAGCGGCAGCCACGGCACCTTCCGGGATTGCGAGCGGTTCCTCCCACTGATCGCCGAAGCCGGATTCGACGTGGTCTACTTCCCCCCCATCCACCCCATCGGCCGGACCAACCGGAAGGGGAAGAACAACGCGCCAATCGCCGAGGAGGAAGACCCCGGCTCCCCCTGGGCAATCGGCTCGGCGGAAGGGGGACACAAGGCAATCCACCCGGCGCTCGGCACCCTGGAGGATTTCGACCGCTTCATCGCGAAGGCGGGGGAATACGAGCTTCAAGTAGCCATTGACATCGCCTTCCAGTGTTCGCCGGACCACCCCTATGTGCGGGAGCACCCGGAGTGGTTCCGCTGGCGCCCCGACGGCACCGTCCAGTATGCCGAAAACCCGCCGAAGAAGTATGAGGACATCATCCCGTTCGATTTCGAGAGCGCGGAATGGCACTCACTCCGGGAAGAGCTCCGGAGCGTGTTTCTGTTCTGGATCGAGCGGGGGGTCAGCATCTTCCGGGTCGACAACCCGCACACAAAGCCTTTCCCCTTCTGGGAATGGGTGATCCGCGAGGTAAAGCGGGAGCACCCCGACGTTATCTTCCTCTCCGAGGCGTTCACCCGCCCCAAGGTGATGTACCGCCTCGCCAAGCTCGGCTTCAGCCAGTCGTACACCTATTTCTCCTGGCGAAACACCCGCTGGGAGCTGGAGCAGTACATGAGGGAGCTGACCGGAAGCGAGGTGCGCGAGTTCTTCCGCCCCAATTTCTGGCCCAACACCCCGGACATCCTCCCCGAAATCCTCCAGTATGGCGGAAGGCCCGCCTTTGCCGTCCGGTTCCTGCTGGCGGCCACCCTCTCCGCCAGCTACGGCATCTACGGGCCCCCCTTCGAGCTCATGGTGGCCGACCCCCTCCCCGGCAGGGAAGAGTATCTAAACTCCGAGAAATACGAGGTCCGCTGCTGGGACTGGGACGATCCCCGCAGCATGCGGGAGCTGATCTCCAGTGTCAACCGGATCAGGCGGGAGAACCCGGCCCTCCAGACCACCTGGAACGTCCGGTTCTGCGAAACGGACAATGACAACATCATCTGTTACCTGAAGATGAGCGAGGACCGGTCGAATTGCCTCCTGATCGCGGTGAACCTCGACCCGTTCAACAGCCAGGAAGGGAACGTCCGGCTCCCCCTGGAGGAGCTCGGCACCAGCGCCGGCCACCCCTTCCTGGTGCACGACCTGCTTTCCGACGAGCGGCAGATCTGGCACGGCGAGCTGAACCGGGTGGCGCTGGACGTACGCGCCGTGCCCGGCAGGATATGGCAGCTCAGGCCGCGGCTTCGCAGGGAGAATGATTTCGATTACTACATGTGAGACATGAAGGAGATGGGCGTGGACAAACCTCATCAGATAGTTTCGCTCGAACAGTATGAACCGTACATCGGCGCGGAGACCATCGACCGCATCCTCGAAAAATCCCGGAAGCTCCGGGACCTCCACGTGGCCCACGTCAACTCCACCTATTACGGCGGCGGAGTGGCCGAGATACTTTCCCCCCTGACCCTGCTCCTGAACAACATCGGCATCAGGACTGGCTGGCGCATTATCCAGGGGTCACCAGACTTCTTCAGCATCACCAAGAAGATGCACAACGCCCTCCAGGGGGACAAGATCAACCTCTCCGACTTGAAGAAGCGGATATACGAGGAGGTCATCGAGGAGAACGCCATAAGGAACCACCTCTATCACGACATCGTGGTCATCCACGACCCCCAGCCCCTGCCGCTCATCGATCATTTCAGGAAGCGGGGCCCCTGGATCTGGCGCTGCCACCTGGACCTCTCCTCCCCCAATCAGGAACTCTGGAACTACCTGCGGAAGTTCGTGGAGAAGTTCGACGCAGTCATCCTCACCCTCAAGGAATATGCCCGGAAGATCGATACCCCCCAGGTATACTTCAGGCCGGCCATAGACCCCTTTTCCATCAAGAACCGGGAGCTGAGCGAGGAGGAGATGCAGGACCGCCTCGACCACTACGGGATACCCACCGATCTGCCGCTGGTGGTGCAGATCTCCCGCTTCGACCGATGGAAGGACCCGGAAGGGGTCATCAAGGCCTTCGAGCTTGCGCGGAAAAAGGTTGACTGCACCCTGGTCCTTCTTGGCAACGTGGCCACCGACGACCCCGAGGGGCACCAGGTCTATGAATCGCTCCTCAAGCTGCGGGATGAGCGGATCATCATGCTGAGCCACCAGGACACGGCGCTGGTGAATGCCCTCCAGCGCAAGGCGGCGGTGGTGGTGCAGAAATCGCTCAGGGAAGGGTTCGGCCTGACGGTCACAGAGGCGATGTGGAAAGGGGCGGCGGTCATCGGCGGCAAGGTCGGCGGGATCAAGCACCAGATCGAGGACGGGGAGAACGGCTTTCTGGTTTCGTCGGTGGAGGAAACGGCGGAGCGGATCGTCACGCTCGTAAAGGACGAGAAACTGCGCCGCAGCATGGGAAAGAAGGCCAGGGAGAGCGTCCGCAAGCAGTACCTCATCACCCGGCTCCTGGAACAGTACCTGGACCTGTTCGCCTCGTTCGAGGCCAATTTCCGGCTGGTGAAGAAATGATGCAAGCCCGCAGCGTCCGGTCCACTACGCAGCCTTTCGCTGCTTCAATTCATTCAGCAATTCGGGATGCCGGTCCAGCAACTGGAAGAGATTAACCACAGCGGCAACCGGTTTCGCCTCTCCCCTCTCGTAGCGGGAAAAGGCGTTGTGTCCGCCACCGGCGATCAGTGCCGCTTCCTTCTGGGTAAGCCCCAGCTTTTTTCTTATGCGCGCCAGCTCGGCAGCCTCTTCCCGATCCACGCCAGCCATGAACTCGTCAAGCAGCGATTCCGCGGCAACCGCCTCTTTGCCGGTGACCATCGACCAACATTTCAATGAGATGCAAAAGGCCCCTCCTGCATAAGCTGATGGGCCTTTTGTTTAACCGGTGATTATGATCAGCTTACCTTGCGCCCATGGTCCTGAGTCTGTTTATCAGGTCGACAATCGGACCGTAGAATTCCAACTGGGTCTCGCAAACCTGGATCCAGTCGTTATTGTCAGGCGCACCGTTCAACGCGCATCCATCGGTTTTGGGGAGGATGTCGTTTTCGAGCTTATTGAGAGCCGAATTGTAGAAGTTCCCCTTTTCCCCCGCATCGGCGGCTTCATCGCCGCGAATGATCATCTGCATTGCCACATAAAGCTTCTTGGAAAGGGGGAGCGAATTGTTTTTATTTTTAAGGTATGACTCGGGAATGTTGCCGGCCTGCTCGGTTAGTGCGGCGATTAGCTGTGCAGGAGCCGGGTTGGCCTCAAACGCACCAATGTCTATATGTGTCCCTTGACGCGCGGGGTCATTGTCGAACGCCGAATTGCCCGCGTCTATGCATGGAGAGTCATAGCGAAGGTTAAAATCGCCATTGGTGGGGTCCACGAGCTTAGGATCAGTCGTCAATGAGTTGTTGGAAGCATCAATAATGGCGTTGTTGCCGGCACCAGTGCCATTCTGATAAGCTAGATTGAAGCTCGCGTAGATTGTCTGGTTAACGGCGTTGTCAATCCCGTATGTGCCATTGTTAAGGAAAATGTTATTAGTAAATGTCTGCCCTAGTGAGTTGTAATACGCCGCACCTCCGTCATTGGTCCCGGTGAAATTGGTATTTACCAAGATTCCAGCACCTATATTGTCGTAAAAATCAGAATTAATCACACTGTTAGCATAAGAAGCACCATTGTAATTGCTGGCGGTTTTGTCGCCGATGAGCAGACCTGTGTTGTTGTTTTTGAATATGCATCTGGTGAATGTGTTGTGATGGGTTTTTAACCAGTACCAGTAAACACCTTCGAGTATCGCTCCGAACTGGTTACCGTCAAAGGTGCACTTGTTGAAGGTTGTGTATGAAGTTCCCCAGTTGCTGGCATAATAGCCGATTTCATTGCCGATAAAAATGCAATTATCGAACAGCGAAGAGTAAAGCATGCCGCTACCCGGTGCCGTTGCTGCCCAAGTATTATTCTTGAACAGACAGTCCTTGACGGTGATGCTGTAGCAGGACCTCCAAGCGTTGTTAATGAACAATATCCCGGCGCTTTCCCAAGTCGCGGCCCTTAAGTTTTCAAAGGAGCAGTTCGAGACGGTTATCAGCCCCGATCCGTAAATTCGTATTCCATAGGCTGAAAGGCCGAGATTCCCATCGAATTTGAAATTATCAATAGTGTTGTAGTAGCTGACGCTGCCGGAAAAGGTGTTGACACCAGGGAAATTGAAGCTCCCCACGCGGACTGTGCCGATCCCCTGAAATTTTATCGGCAGGTCTGGAAGCCCTGAGTTCTTGATCGTAACGTTTTCCGAATAGGTTCCGCTCTGAACCATTATGGTGTCACCAGGGGCCACGTTATCAGCCGCATACTGGATCGTGGCCCATGCAGCTTGTGAAAAATCACCAAGTCCGGTATTACTGTTGTTGCCGTCAGGCCTGACATAATACGTCTCGGCCATGGCCGTCGAAGCAACCATTAGCATAATTAAAACAAATGACACCCACTCAATTCTCTTCATCCGTATCCTCCTAATCTTTTAATAAGCTACTCCCTGACAAGCGCCAAATTCACCCCTTTATTTCGTGATAATCCCGGTCAAGCTTTATGGATTTCAGATTAAATACCAGCAGCAGTAGAAGTATGTCAACGTTTCTAATTAACGCAGTTATTATATATCGTTATTATGAAGGTATATTGTTGAATGGGGGAGGTGGGGAGGTGGGGTCGGGTTAGACTTTCGGACATTTATGACGAGAACGGGGAGTGAGCTTTCACCCCTCTAGAATTGCCCTAACTTTATCAATCACCTCTTCCAGCACAGGCTTCGCAACCTTCCCCGCCTTTTCCTCCTTCCTCACCTGCCAGTCAAGGCTCTTCTTCGCCCGGTCAAGAAGCAACCTCCCCACGAAATGGTATAATTACATAGGTCTGATCTCAATGGCACAAGCAAATTGATGTTGCGGATAAGGGAGGTCCCGAATGCCCCCGGCCGAAACACATCCAGAAACCGACTCGCTCTGGTACAAGGACGCCGTCATCTACGAGCTCCACGTCAGGAGCTTCTATGACAGCAACGGCGACGGGATCGGCGATTTCCGCGGGCTGCTGCGCAAGCTCCCCTATCTGCGCGACCTGGGCATTACCGCCATCTGGCTCCTTCCCTTCTACCCCTCCCCGCTCCGTGACGACGGGTACGACATTGCCGACTACTTCAAGATTCACCCGGATTACGGGACCCTGGCGGACTTCCAGGCAGTGCTGCGCGAAGCGCACCGCCTGGACATCAGGGTCATCACCGAGCTGGTCCTGAACCATACCTCGGACCAGCACCCCTGGTTCCAGAAGGCGCGCCGCGCCAAGCCGGGCTCTGCCTGGCGCGACTTCTATGTCTGGAGCGATTCGCCGGACAAGTACCGCGACGCCCGGATCATCTTCAAGGATTTCGAACCCTCCAACTGGTCGTGGGACCCGGTGGCCAATTCGTACTACTGGCACCGCTTCTACTCCCACCAGCCCGACCTCAACTATGACAACCCGAAAGTGCATGAGGCGATGCTGCGGGTGATCGATTTCTGGCTCGGCATGGGGGTCGACGGGATGCGGCTCGACGCGGTCCCCTACCTCTATGAGCGCGAGGATACCAACTGCGAGAACCTGCCCGAGACCTACCAGTTTCTCAAGAAGCTGCGCAGATACGTTGCGGGAAAATATCCCGACCGGATGCTCCTTGCCGAGGCAAACCAGTGGCCGGAGGACGCCGCCTCCTACCTGGCCGGGGGAGAGCTGTGCCACATGGCCTTCCATTTCCCCCTGATGCCCCGCATGTTCATGGCGCTCCAGATGGAAGACTCCTTCCCGATCACCAACATCCTGGAACAGACCCCTCGCATCCCGGATGAATGCCAGTGGGCGCTCTTTCTCCGCAACCACGACGAGCTGACCCTGGAGATGGTCACCGACGAGGAGCGGGACTACATGTACCGCGTCTATGCCAGGGACCCCCGCACCAGGGTCAACCTCGGCATCCGGCGGCGGCTGGCCCCCCTCATGGGGAACGACCGCCGGAAGATGGAACTGATGTATGCGCTCCTCTTATCCCTCCCCGGCACCCCGATTATCTACTACGGCGACGAAATCGGCATGGGGGACAACTATTACCTGGGGGACCGCAACGGGGTCCGGACCCCGATGCAGTGGAGCCCGGACCGCAATGCCGGCTTCTCCCCGACCAATCCGCAGAGACTCCATCTTCCGGTAATCATCGACCCGGCATACCACTACGAGACCGTGAACGTGGAGAACCAGGCAAGCAATCCGTCCTCGCTCCTCTGGTGGCTCAGGCGGCTGATCAACCTGCGCAGGCAGTTCAAAGCGTTCGGCCGGGGGGCACTGGAGTTCATCCCCCTCGACAACCCGAAGGTCCTGGCATTCGTCAGACAGCAGGAAGAGGAGCGGATACTGGTGATTGTCAACCTCTCCCGCTTTTCCCAGGCCGTGGGGATCGGCCTCCCGCCGTTCGTGGGATACCAGCCCGAGGACATCTTCAGCAGCAACCGGTTCCCGGTCATCAGGGAAACCCCTTACATGTTGATCCTCGGGCCCCACGATTACCACATCCTGTCGATGCAAAAGGAAGAAGAGGCGGCAACCGGCACCGCCAAGGGTGCTCTGCCGGAAATTACGGTCGCGGGAAAGTGGGAAAATGTCCTGGCCGGTGCCGCGCTGAAGCGCCTGGAGCAGAAGGCCCTTCCCGGTTACCTGAGGAAATGCCGGTGGTTCGGCGGCAAGGGGCGGACAATTATCGGAATGGAGGTCGCTGAAACCCTGCAGCTCGCGGTGAGCGGCTCCACGGTAATCCTGGCGTTCGTCGAAGCCGGCTATGCGGACGGAAGCAGCGACCGCTACCTCCTCCCCCTCCATTACCTCCCGCTGGCCGATGCCGGCCGTCTGCCAGAGGAGTATCCGGAGGCAATCATAGCGCGCCTGCAGGTCGGCGAAATGGAGGGGGTGTTGTACGACGCGGTCTACCAGCCAGCTTTTCATGAATACCTGCTGGATTCGCTCGCGCGGAGGAGGGGGGCGAACGTCAGGGGGCGAACGCTTGCGGGGCATCCGGGAGGGATGTTCCGGAGGATTGCGGGGGAGGGGAAGCTCTCCCTTGCCTCACAACTCTTCAGGGTCGAGCAGAGCAATTCCGCCATCCGCTACGGCGATGCCTTCTTTTTCAAGCTCTACCGGCGCGTGGAGGAGGGCATGAACCCGGAGGCCGAGATCGGCAGATTCCTTACCGACAAGGCCCGCTTCGGCCACGCCGCCCCCTTTTGCGGCGCGCTCGAATACCGGAGCCCCGGCGCGGAGCCGTTAACCCTCGGCATACTCCAGGGGTTCGTCCAGAGCCAGGGGGATGCCTGGAGCCTCACCCTCCACGAGGTGACCCAGTATATCGAGCGGGTCCTGGCCCACAAAGGCAAGCTGGAAAAAGCCCCTGACCTCTCCCGCTCCTTGTTCGACGCTACCCCGGAGCTTCTTCCCCCGCTGAGCGATCTGCTGGGCGGATTCTACCCGGAAATGGCCCGCCTCCTCGGGCAGCGGACCGGCGAACTGCACCTCGCCCTCGCCTCCGGCACCGGTGACCCTGCCTTTGCCCCGGAGCCGTTCACACTCATGTACCAGCGCTCCCTGCAGCAGTCGATGCGAACCCGGACCCGGAAAACCATGGGGCTTCTGGCAAGAAACCTGTCGAATCTGCCGGAAGAGCTTCGTCCGGCCGCGGAACTCCTGCTGGCCTCGGAGCAGGCAATCGCAACGGAATGGGAGAAATTATCGAAAGGAAGGATTTCGGCCCTGAAGACCAGGACCCACGGAGATTACCACCTGGGGCAGGTTCTTTACACGGGTGACGACTTCGTCATCATAGATTTCGAGGGGGAACCTGCGAGGACCATGGGCGAGAGAAGGATTAAACACTCCCCTTTGCGGGACGTGGCGGGAATGATCCGATCATTTCATTACGCGGCCTATGCCGTGCTCATGGAGCAGACGGCCATCCGGGCCGAAGACATCCCCTACCTGGAACCGTGGCTGGAGGCATGGTACCGCTCCATTGCAGGGATATTCCTCTCCTCGTACCTCAAGACCGTTGGAAATGCCCCCTTCATGCCGAAGGAGCGGGGGGAGATCGAGACGCTGCTAGGCGCCTTCCTGCTGGACAAGGCGCTCTACGAGCTCGGCTACGAGCTGGACAACCGGCCGGGGTGGGTCGCGATCCCGCTGCGGGGGATAGAGGCGATCATCAATGCCCCATCCCGAACATCATCCCCTTCATCATGACGAACATCGAGGTCAGGAAAGCCCCGACGAGGAGAATTGCGATAATGGGAAGGGCGATGTAGCCGATGGCACCGATGCCGATCCAGAGGGCCTTCTCGGAGGTGGGATAGGTGGACGGGACCGGCCCGCGCACCGCCTTCACGTCCTTGTAGAGGAGATACCGGGCGATCATGGCATATGGAGCGAAAAAGAGCGCGCAGATGACACCCACATAGGGGATGGAGCTGACGGCCGTCTCGAAGAACCAGATCACGAACAGCCTCCCGAACACCTCTCCCCACCGGCCCCGCACATACTCCTTGCTCTTCAGAACGGCGTCCATACCCCGCTCACCCTCCGCAACCAGGATGAACTTCGCGAAGACGAACCAGACGGAAAAGATGATGCCGGGAATTACGAGGAGGAGGAACCCGCCCCCGGCGATGAAGCCGGTAAGGGAAAAGAGCCAGAGGAAGGGGCCGAACAGCTGCCAGCCGTTCTCCAGGGCCTCCCTCATGCCCAGCGACTCGTCGGTCACGGCGCAGATGAAAGCCCCGATCCCCCAGAACATGACCGCCAGCCCGGCCATGAGCCCGGTGACGACCCCTGCGGCAATGAGGGGACGGCGCATGTCCGGGGCCAGGCCGGAAAGGAGCGCCCCGATGCCGGCAAAGAGCAGGACGGACAGAAGCAGCGAAAAGATGGCGAAGAGGAGCAGGAGAATCAGGGTGCCGAAGCGGCGCTGGTAAATCTCCCAAGCTCTGCCTAGGAGCGACCCCACGGGGGGAAGACCGGCGAAGGGGGTTCCGGCTGGTCCTTGAGCCTGTGCACCTTCTCCCTCCCCAGCCGCTTCAGCCGCTGCCTTCTCCGGTTGGGGTTCCTCAGGTCGGGGAGCGCCAGGTTCGCTGGCCGGCTCCTGCATATCCTGGAATAGCGGGGCACCCCCATCCCAGGCAAAGCTTTCGCCGCACTTCGGGCAGCGGACATTGGCAACTCCGGCAGGCACGCGGTCTTGCGGCACTTCGCGGGTGAAGCCGCAATGCGGGCAGGAAATGGTTACGTTCGGCATGGAAAGCTCCTCTCCGCTCAACTCGTTACAACGGCATGCTACCACAGAGCCATGTTCTTGCAAACGGTTAATCTGGCCGTGCGCCTTGCCTTGTTGCAACCGCGCAGGAATGGTCTAGAATTGTCTCATGGACTATGAAGAGCAACAGAAATTCGAAAAGGATATAGCCGCAGCCGCGGCGCATCTGGAGGAAGCCAGCAGCGCACGGGATGTGGCAGCGGTGATGGAGCGGATAAGCGCCCGGACCGAGGCGGCCGTGGACGCGGCCCTCACCAGCGAGGCTGCGGAAATGATCGCGTGCCGGGCCGGCTGCTCCGTCTGCTGCTCGCTTAACGTCTCGGTCCTCCTCCCCGAAGCCGTGGCCATCGCGCAATACCTGACAGCCAACCTTCCCCCGGCCATGCTTCCCCGGATGAAGGCGGTCCTGGGAGAGACGGCGGAAAGGGTGCGCTGGATAGAGGACGATGAACGGCGGAGGCTACGGATAAGCTGTCCATTCCTGGATACGCGCGGCTGGTGCAGCATCCACCTGGCCCGCCCCCTTGTCTGCCGTAGCATCACCTCCACCGACCCGGATATCTGCCGTCAGGCGATGGACGCCGATCCCTGCGAGCCGGTGCCGGTGGTCATGAACCTGGTGCAGAAATATCTGTTCGACACATCCTTTCGCACGCTCGGGGATACCCTGGATCGGCTCGGCCTCGAGTCGCGCAGCTACGAGCTGAGCCGGGCGGTATGGCACTGCCTGGTCGACCCGGAACTGGCGACTCGCTTCCTGGCCGGCTGCCAGGTCTCCCTCTCCTGAAATTTACCTGGAGGTTTGAATGAAACAACACAGGATCAGGCACATCATCGCGCCGGCCGCTTTTCTGGCTGCGGCGGTCCTGATATCCGGGCCGGGATGCGCGGAGCGCCCCCAAGCGCCGGATGCCCCGCCCAAAAATGCCCCCCAGACCCGCATTCGGGTCTATTCAGTGAAGGAGAAAGGGTATATCATGACGGACAAGGTGGTGAAGAGCGACGAGGAGTGGCACCGGCTCCTGACCCCCGAGCAGTTCGAGATCACCCGCAAGAAGGGGACCGAACGCCCCTTTGCCAATGCCTACTGGGACAACCACGAGAAGGGGATTTACCGCTGCGTCGGCTGCGGCCTGGATCTCTTCGACTCCGGGACAAAGTACGAATCGGGCACCGGCTGGCCCAGCTTCTGGAAGCCGGTGGCCCCGGAGAACATCGCCACCGCCGAGGACCGCACCTTCTTCATGCGCCGCACCGAGGTCCACTGCGCCCGCTGCGACGCCCACCTGGGGCATGTGTTCAATGACGGTCCGGCCCCCACGGGCCTTCGCTACTGCCTGAATTCGGCATCGCTCAAATTCGAAAAGGAATGATACCCATGAAAACTCTGAAATTGTATCAACGCACACTCCTGGTCTTTGTCACAGCATTGGCAATTTTCTCCGTTTCCGCCTGCGCTGCAAAGAAGAACTGGGTCCTGCTCGACTCCACCCCGGACCATTCGGACTTCTTCTACGACAAGGACTCGCTGGTCCGGACGCCGGAAGGGCTCCTCACCGTCTGGGCGCGGGTGGCATACATGGCAGACGGCCGGCAAGAGGTGATGGACGTTCTGAAGAACGAGAAGTTCCGCAACATCTCCCACTCCCTATACCAGTACGAGATCAACTGCAACAGTAAACAGAGCCGGCTCAACCGGGTGGTCCACTTCGACGCCTCGGGTGGAAAAATCGCGGAATACGACCTGACCGGCAAGACCGAGTGGGAGGCGATCCCTGTCGCATCGCGGCTGGATCAGGTTGTGGACGAGGAATGCCCGGAAGTGAAATGATCTAGAATAGGGAGGAGATGCAATGCCCGGCTACGCAAAACCTGTTTATTTTATTTTTCTCGTCATCGCGACTTTCGGGGTCGCCGGCGGGGTTCTTGCCTACAAGCGGGGAAGAAGCATCGTGCTCTGGTGCCTCCTCTCCATGATCTTCCCGATCTTCCTCCTGGTGATCTGGTTTCAGAAACCCATCAAGGAGGTGCCGGGCGGGTTCAGGCAGTGTGCCGGATGCAAGGAATGGATCGGATGGGATGCCGCCGTCTGCAAGTACTGCAACGCATCTCAGCCCCCGGCGTAAAAAAATATTGACACCCATCAGCGTCATGGGTAACATGGCAATCTGTAAAGGGGAGTAGCTATCGGCCACGGACAAGGCCGACCCGTTTGCCCGTCAGGACGGTGCCAGCACCCGGGCGCGGAACTTTTCAAAGTCAGCGAGACCTTTACCCATGCGTTAACCAAAACGCCGAGGGTAAAGGTCTTTTTTATTTGCCCCGGCGGAGCACACACGTTCGGAGGTATATATGACGAATCGACTCAAAACCACATTTCTTCTCACCCTGCTGACACTCCTCATGGTCGCCATGGGCAGTGCCATCGGCGGCCGCGGCGGCATGGTCACCGCCTTTTTCATGGCCTGCGCCATGAACTTCTTCTCCTACTGGTTCTCGGACCGGATTGTTCTGGCCATGTACCGGGCCCGCGAAATCGGCGAGAATGACAACCTCGCTTTCTACGGCATGGTGCGGCGGCTCGCCATCCAGGCAGGCCTTCCCATGCCGAAAGTCTACATCATTCCATCCGACAGCCCCAACGCCTTCGCCACAGGCCGCAACCCGAGCCATGCCTCAGTTGCCGCCACAGATGGGATCATGCGCATCCTCTCGCAGGATGAACTGGAAGGGGTCATGGCCCACGAGCTTGCCCACGTGCGCAACCGCGACATCCTGGTCTCCACCATCGCCGCCACCTTTGCCGGCGCCATCTCCATGCTGGGGAACATGCTCCAGTGGGCCGCCATGTTCGGCGCTGGGAGGCATGACGACGAGGAAGGTCCAGGCCTGGCCGGCGGCCTCGCCATGGCGATCATCGCCCCCATGGCCGCGATGCTGATCCAGATGGCAGTCTCCCGCTCGCGGGAATACCTGGCCGACGAATCGGGGGCTCGCATCTGCGGCAATCCCTTGTCTCTGGCCAATGCCCTGCGCAAGCTGCACACGGCGGCCCACCTCGCCCCCATGCACGAGGCACGCCCGGCCACGGCCCATCTCTTCATCGTCAATCCCCTCACCGGCGGCTCGCTGCTGAAACTCTTCTCCACCCATCCGCCGATGGAGGAGCGAATCGCCAGGCTGGAAGCGATGGTTGGCCGATCACTTTGACGGGCTGAAAGGAGACAACGATGTCGAATCAAACTGTCATGCCGCTCCGCCGGCGCAATGCAAAAGCAAAGGACACCGAAGGAACGCCCCGCTACCATGTATTGTCCTTGCGGGTGAGTGAAGAGGAGAAACAGGAGTTTCTTGAGCTCCTCACCACCAAATGTTCGAGCATGTCCGAGATGATGCGCCAGGCGCTGGAGCTTTGGAAAGCGGAGCTGGACGCGCGGCGTCCCCCCCTCTCCCACCATGGGGAGAGGGGGTAGCAAGATAATTTCCGGCTGAACAACACCTGACACAGGAGATAACTACAATGGACTGGCTTACCGACCCCCAGGCATGGATCGCCCTGGCTACCCTGACCGCCCTGGAGATCGTCCTCGGGATCGACAACATCATCTTCATCTCCATCCTAGCGGGTAAGCTCCCACGCGCACAGCAGGGGAAGGCCCGGGTCATAGGCCTCGGGCTCGCCATGTTCACCCGTGTGGGGCTTCTCTTCTCCCTCACCTGGCTCATGGGGCTTACGGCGCCACTCATCTCCGTTCTCGGCCGGGAGATATCGGGGCGCGACCTGATTCTCCTTGCCGGTGGCCTGTTCCTCCTTGGGAAGAGCACCCTGGAGATTCACGAAAAGCTGGAGGGGGTGGAAGGCGAGGCCTCGGCCAGGGTGGCGGCATCGTTCGCCGGGGTGCTGGTGCAGATCATGTTGCTGGACATCGTCTTCTCCCTCGACTCCATCATCACCGCCATCGGCATGGCCAGCCGGCTCTCTGTCATGGTGATGGCCGTGGTCATCGCGGTCGGCTTCATGATGCTCTTCTCCGGCGCTGTAGGCGACTTCGTGGAGCGGCACCCGACCATCAAGATGCTCGCCCTCTCCTTCCTGATCCTGATCGGCGTGGCATTGGTGGGGGACGGCTTGGGGATGCACATTCCCAAGGGGTACATCTACTTCGCCATGGCCTTCTCGGTCTGCGTGGAGATGCTGAACCTGCGACTGAAGCGGGCCGGAGCGCCGGTCAAGCTGCACCAGCCATATGTCGAGGAATAGCCATCAAAAAAGCCCCGGTTTCGCCGGGGCTTTTTGTTTCCTTCCCTTCAAATTTTCATCATCTCACCGCTCCAGCTCGTATGGCCAGGTAAGTATCCCACCGTCCATGAACTTCACATCGGCGAACCCGGCGGCTTGGAGGATCTTCTGGGCCTCGTAGCCCCGCAGGCTGACCTTGCAGTAGGTGATGATCTCCTTGTCGCGCGGCAGGGAATCGAGCTTCTCCCGCAGCACGCCAAGCGGCACGAGCTTCGCCCCGGCGATCCGCACCTCGCCATGTTCGTCCGGAGAGCGGACATCGAGCAGGATGAAATCTTCCCCATCCTCCAGCTTGCGCCACACTTCGCGGGGTTTGATGCCTTTCGCCTCGCCGGCCAGCTTGTTCTTCATGATGTCGGCCGCCACAATGAGGTTGTCCATGGCGGAGGCAAACGGGGGGGCGTAGGCAAGGTCTAGCTGGGAGAGCTGCTCGGCGGTAGCGCCGAAGGTGATGGCAGTAGCGGCGGCATCGATACGCTTGTCCACATCTCCCATACCGGCAGCCTGTAAGCCGAGTATGCGGCCGGTTGCCCGGTCGGCCACCAGCTTCAGGGCAATCGGCTTGGCCTCGGGCATGAAATGCGGGCGGTCCGGCGCCGGGGCGAGGACCGTCTCCACGTCGTATCCCAGGGCACGGGCCTCCGCCTCGGTGAGTCCCGACTTGCCAGCATTGCAGTCGAAGACCCGGATGATGGTAGTCCCCAGCACCCCGCTGAATGTCGCATCGCCGCCGGCAGCGTTGATCCCGGCCACTCTCCCCTGCTTGTTGGCGGTGCTCCCCATGGGGAGGTAGACCTTCCGGCCGGTGACCAGGTGCGTGGTTTCGCAGCAGTCGCCGCAGGCGAAGATATCCGGGTCCGAGGTCCGCATCCTTTCGTCCACGGCAATCGCGCCGGTAGTGCCAAGGGTAAGCCCCGCCTGCTCCGCCAGGGTCACGTTCGGCCGGACACCGGGCGCGCAGACCACCAGATCAGCCGGAAACTCCCCCCGGTTGGTGATTACCCTTTCCACCTGCTTCTCCCCGTCGAATCCGACCACCTGGCACGAGGTGACGACCTCCACCCCGTTGGCGCGCAGCTCCTTCTCCACCTGATGGGCCATCTCCGGATCGAGGACCCCCGGAAGGAGCTGATCGCGCATCTCCAGCACCGTCACCCTGACCCCTCGCATCCGCAGGGCCTCGGCGGTCTCCAGGCCGATCAGCCCGCCCCCCACCACGCATACCGCGGTGCCGGGAAGCGCCCTGGCCTTCAGCCGCTCGGCGTCCTCGATGCTCTTGACCGTGACGATGCTCGGGCACTGGACATTGTACAGGACCGGGGTAGCGGGATGGCTCCCGGTGGCAAGCACCAGCCGGTCGTACGGAAGGGTCCGGATTTCGCCGCTCTTTTGCTCCAGGACGGTTACCTTTTTCCCCGAACGATCGATCTCCACCGCCTCGGTGCCGGTGATAACAGTGACCCCCTTGACCCTCGCGAAAAAGGCGGGGTTGCGCACCACCCCCGCCGGGGTGCTCATCAACTCCCGGAGCTCCTTAACGGTATCGCTCACATAGTATGGAATACCGCAGGCCCCGTAGGAAATGAATTCCCCGCGGTCGACCACAGTCACCTCCGCGGCCGGATTGAGTCGCTTCGCCTTGGCCGCAGCCTTGGCCCCGGCAGCATTGGCGCCGATGACAAGAATCTTCATGACAGACATACCCCCATAGCATTCCATTTAATTAATATATGAAATATTGAATAATATAAGGAAGTGTCGCGGAAAATGCAAGACACAAAAAAGGCACCCGCCCGGGTGCCCCATTCCCGGCGTTGAAACGCCGGGCTACCATCCATTGCCGCTATGCGGCAACATCTTTACCGTCCCGTCGGGACTGGATGATGGTAGCCGGGGGATTCATCCCCCGGATCACGATTCGCCACAACATTTTCCCACGTCGCGTAGCGACTGAAGGAGACATCATCCACATCGCGCACACCATACCCGGCGTTGAAACGCCGGGCTACCATCCATTGCCGCCACGCGGCAACATCTTTACCGTCCCGTCGGGACGGAATGACGGTAGCCAGGGGATTCATCCCCCGGATTACTCATCCAAGCACATACCGTTCATCGAATTCAACGTCATGCTTGCGCAAGAACGCAACATATTCCTCTTGGAAAGTCTTTATGCTGTGATGCTCCCGCTGGCCCTCGATATATCGGACTGTATCCAAGATTTGCGACACGCCTACCGTAAAGGCGCCGTAACCATCCTGCCATGCAAACGCTGCCATATCATTGAACGTCTGATGTATCCAGCGCGAAGACGCACCTTTCAGGAGCTGAACAGTCTTGCTCACAGCCAAAGAGGGAGGTATGGCTACAAGCGCATGAATATGATCGTTGTACCCGCCGATCTGCACCGCCTTTATCTCGCGATCGCGGGCAATGCCGCCCAGGTATTCCCACACTCGTTGTTCATTTTCCGGGGTAAACCACGGTTCACGGTTCTTGGTGCTGAAAACGATGTGATAGTGCAACGAAGTATAGGTATTGGCCATGGCGTCTCCCATCGTCGCGACGCGACGATATGGCATTATGAAAATCCCCGGGTTGTTCCCCGGCATACGATCCCCGGCGTTGCGTACCCGTCGTTCCACACCTGGCGTTCCATTCCCGGCGTTGAAACGCCGGGCTACCATCCATTGCCGCCATGCGGCAACATCTTTTCCGTCCCGTCGGAACCAATGGGCCTAAAGGACGGAATGATGGTAGCCGGGGGATTCATCCCCCGGTGGATATGATTTCACCTCCCCTCCACCACCGCAATCTCCTCCTCATTCAGCCCGTACAGCTCATACACCAGCCGGTCGATCTGGCGGTCGGTGGCATCTGTCTGGCGCTGGATAAGGGTCGTGTCGTGGGCGGTTTTGGATACGGCGAGCTGCTTCTGGAGGGCGAGCATCTGCTCCACAAGGGCGACCATCCGGTCGTGGCGGGAGTTATCGGCGGGGTCGGAATGGTTAACGGGGCGGATGGGGACCTTTTCCATGTACTGATAAATGAGGCGATAGCGGTATTGCCCGGCCCGGACGCCGAAGGGGATGCTGATGTGGCTGATGGCGAACCAGAAGAGGCGGCTGTTGAGGATGCCGAGGAGGTAGCGGTCGTCGGTGCCGAGGCAGTAGGCGGTGTTGGTCAGGTAGTGGCCGTCGGGGTCGAGGAAAAAGCGGGGCTCCTTGGTGATGTCGGGGAAGATGATCTTCGGCTTTGCAAAGTATTCGTAGTAGCTGCACGAACGGAGCTCCCACCAGAACTCTCCCTTGTCCTGCCGCTTGCGGGCGGCTGCGGCGAAGGGCTCCAGCCGGTTCGCCAGGAGGGGATGCCTCTCCCTGAACCATTTCCATGCCGTCTGCTCGTCGGCTGCGGTTGCCAGCATCTGCCGGGTCCAGCCGCAGGGGATCACCACCATGTAGCGCTCCTTGGCGTCCAGCCGGAAACGCCGGATATCCTGCCCCCCCACGAGCGGATGAATGAAACCGCACGACTGGGGTTCAGCGGCGCAGAGCGCAGTCCATTCATCAAGGGAAAGATCGAACGCCTCGTTCAGACCGGTCTTAACCCCATAGAACATCTTCTTTTCCACATACTCCCCGAGCCCCACGCCGGCCGCCATGACCTTCGCGAAGACCGCTGTCTCCCGGTCGTCCTTGAGGGACCACGACTCGGCGCTCAGGCGGGCCGCCGGAATGGGGTAGGAGTTTTCGGCGACAAAAGAGTTCAGGTCCGGCAGGGTGAGGCTCGTCACGTTGCAGACCTCGGCCGTTTCGCCCGGTTTCCCCTTGCGCAGGATCGGGATGCAGACGTAGGTGTCCTTGGCGCTCTCGAAGACCGGCAGGCCGCCGAAATCGACGATCCGTTCCACGGCCGCCTCCCTGGCGAGAAACGTTCTCAGGGGAGCGGCGAAGCGGGTGCGGTGGAAGCTGCTGGAAACGATGATGCCGAACATCCCCCCATCCCGCAGCATCCGGATTCCCTTTTCCATGAAGTAGGCATACAAGTCCGCCCCGCCGTCGTAGGAGGCGTAACGGCTTTGAAGGTAACCCTTCGCGTCGCCCAGGGACTCGGCCCGCACATACGGCGGGTTCCCGATCACCGAGTCGAATCCCCCCGCCTTGAAGACCTCCGGAAACTCCGCTTCCCAATCGAACAC
Source organism: Geobacter sp. (assembly GCA_016177775.1). GTDB lineage: Bacteria > Desulfobacterota > Desulfuromonadia > Geobacterales > Geobacteraceae > JACOUQ01. The sequence continues at coordinate 100,487 of JACOUQ010000004.1, read as the reverse complement.
ATTTACCCGGTACCGCTCCTCCTCGTCCATGAAACCCAACTGCCGCTGATCGTAATAGTCCGGCCCGATCAGGGAGTTGCCGCACTTGATGTTGTTGGAAAGGTCGGGAAGCGCCCGCTCGTGGAAGAAGGAAAGCTGCTTGCTGATCGACTCGCCGGTCTCCCCTTCCAGCACCTTGAGCAGCAGCGACAGCTTGGTCACCTCCACGGCCTGGGAGTCGATGTCGACCCCGTAGATGTTGTTGAGGAGGATGCGCTTGCGCTCGGCGGTGGTGAGCCGCCACTCGCCGCCATGTCCCTGGTAGAGGGGAGGCTGCTTCGCCTTGGCGCACTTTGCCGGGTCGTTCTCCGTGTACCAGCGGAGGTGCCAGTCGAGCAAATACTGATAGGCCCCGAGGAGGAATGAACCGGAGCCGCAGGCGGGGTCGACGATGCGGAGGCTGGAGGCTTCTTTGGGGGTGATTTTCTGTAGGGGCGAATCTTGTATTCGCCCTGTCCCGGATTTCGGGCGATCACAAGGATCGCCCCTACGAACAAAAATCGGGTCTCCCAACAGCCGCCCCACGGTGTTCCCGACAATATACTCGACGATGTAGCTCGGCGTGTAGAAGACCCCGCCCGCCTTCTTCACCTCCGGCTTCTCCTCCACCACGGCATGATGCCCGGCTGTGAGGCGGATTACCTTTCCCAGGAACTGCTCATAGACCTGGCCGAGGATGTCGGCGGGAAGAACCGAGAACTCGTAGGGTGAATCGGGGTAGTAGAGGTGGCGGAGAATCTCCTTGAGCGGTTTGTCGTCTATGGCGAGATCCAGGGTCAATTTGTCCGGGGCCTCAGTGACGTCCTTCTCCTGGCGAAAGTGGAAGAGGCCCGAGTTGTAGCGGGCATCGGCCTTGTAGAAGAGCTCCCGCAGGCGCGGGTAGACGTTGGGGCCGTTGCAGAGATTGCGCAGCGCGCCGTAATCTTCGATCCCCCGGTCCTCGCAGATGCGCAGGAATATCAGCCGGTCGATGGTGCGCTGGACGCTGAAGTTCAGCTCGCGGGTGGAAAGGGCCGGGTTTCTCAGGGCGATGTTACGGGCCAAGAGGTCGCGCCAGTTCTCGATCTCCGAGAGGAAGGCATCGTCCACCTCGGCGGTTCCCTTCTTCGCCTTGTGGGATTCGGCGTACCGGTCGAAGGAGCCCTTGAGGACCGCATCGCGGGAGAAGACGGCGGCGATCTCGTCCCATTTCTCGGCGTATTGCTTGTATGTGAGGTAAACGGTGCGAGCGATAGCGGGCTTGTCGCCCTTGTCCGGCTTGATGCGGCAATCGTAGACCGCGAATTCCTCGAAGTCGGTGACGACGGATAGGGGGAGCTTGGCGGACCATGCATAGCGGCGCACCTGGAAGGCGGGGGCGGAGTCTTCCTTGATGTGGACCGAGGGCTTTTTCGCCTCCACGAAGAACTTGCGGGTGCCGCCGATCCGGAAGGAGTAGTCGGGGGCCTTGGTGTTGCCGCCGATCTTGACGGCGTCCTCGTGGATCACGTCCTTGTATGCCTCGGCGTAACCCTGCCGGTTGTTCACGTCCCAGCCCAGGGCCTCGAAGAACGGATCGAGAAACTCGCGGCGGAGCTGGGTTTCGTTGTACTGGCCTGATTTGTAGGAGACAAGGTTGCGGTCGAAGCGTTCGACAAGGTCGAGGATTTCTTGCGGGGCGGGCATCGGGCACTCCTTGGTTGGTGGAGAAGCACTGACTGCTTTATTACCAGACTATGCACGGTTTTCCAATAAAAAAGCCCCGGAGATCAGGCGATCTTTCGGGGCTTTTTGATAATTCGAACCTGTAGGAGCGCCTTCAGGCGCGATTATCGCGGGCAAAGCCCGCTCCTACAGTGACTCTGTAGTTGCCGGGTAATACCCTACTTCGGCACCTTCTCCCAGTCTTCCAGGAACTTCTTGATCCCGGCGTCGGTCAGTGGGTGCTTGGAGAGCTGCATCATGACCGAGAAGGGGATGGTGGCGACGTCCGCGCCGATGAGGGCGGAGTTGAGGACGTGGATCGGGTTCCGCACACTGGCGACGATGATCTCGGCGGTGTAGCCGTAGTTGTCGAAAATGGTCCGGATCTCCTCGATGATCCCCATGCCGTCCTGGGAAATGTCGTCCAACCGGCCGACGAAGGGGGAGACGTAGGTGGCGCCAGCCTTGGCGGCCAGAAGCGCCTGCATCGAGGTGAAGATGAGGGTCACGTTGGTCTTGATCCCCTCGGCATGCAGGGTCTTGGTGGCTTTCAGTCCCTCCGGGGTCATGGGGAGCTTGATGACGATGTTCTTGTGGATCTTCGCCAGAACCTCGGCCTCCCGGATCATGCCGTCGTGGTCCAGGGAAACGACCTCGGCGGAGATGGGGCCGTCCACGATGGCGGTGATCTCGCGGATGACATCCTCGAACTTGCGGCCGGACTTGGCGATGAGTGACGGATTGGTGGTAACGCCGTCCACGAGCCCGAGCTCGTTGGCTTCGCGGATTTCCTTGACGTCGGCTGTGTCGATGAAAAACTTCATTTATTCCTCCTGTATGCGGTGAATGGTGAATTGTGTATGGTGAAAAGATCGTTGGTTATTTATTTTCCAGTCGCTCCTGGTACTTCTCAAGACACTCCATGGAGCAGAAATGGAGCCGCTCCCCTTCATGCCTGCCAATCACGGCGTCTTCCGCGGAGACATAGACCCCGCAGACCGGGTCCCGGAAGGTTTCCTCACCCTTCTCCGCCGGTTGCGCCGCTGGAATCTCGCCGCCGGAGCGCCCCTTGAACATCTGGTAGACCACATAACCGATGAGTAGCCAGATGATAAATTTCACGATACTGCCTCCTGAATCCTGACTACTTTTCCCGTCCCGCCAAGCCCGTCCAAAAGCTCCCGCATCTTTTTCCCCAGCAGGGGATGGAGTAAATCGGGGGCCAGCTCGGCCAGTGGCTCCAGCACGAAGCGCCGTTCGTGCAGGCGGGGGTGAGGAACCACCAAATCATCCCCGGAAATGTGAAGATCGCCGTAGAAGAGGATATCCAGGTCCATTATCCGTGGACCCCAGTGGACCGTGCGTTTGCGCCGGAAAACTTCTGTTTCTATCCGCTGCAGGGCAGCCAGGAGTCCATGGGGGTCGAGGGAGGTTTCCAGCCGGGCGACCGCATTCAGAAAATTCCCCTGGGGGACCGGCCCCACCGGTTCGGTATCGTAAAAATGCGAAAGGGCCGTGATCCTTGTCCCTGCGAGCCTGCCGATCTCGGCAACGGCCCGGAGCAGGTTCAGCTCGCGGTCCCCTTCGTTGCTACCCAGTGCGATGAATACCTTCTCTTCCACTCAAAGAATTAGAGCACAAAACCGCCTTTTTTGCAATAACATCGGTCCCGCTGCTGCCGAGCCCTTTCCAGCCGGGCGGTATCTGGTATCATTGGAGAAAAGCATGCTCGGAGGCAGACATGGCGCCACATTCGCTCATCCAGACCAAGGGGATGGAGATCTTCCGTCTGATGGAGAGGGAAAAACCGGGACTCTTCGACAGGAAGCACTGGATCGGCGAGCTTATGTCCCTGGCCATGGAGAATGCGGACCTGAAGGTGCGGCTGTTCCGGTTCGTGGACGTGCTCCCCACCCTGACCACGACCGACCTGGTGACGCAGCACATCCGCGAGTACTTCCTGGAGGATGCGCACCATCTCCCGCCGCTGCTGAAGACCATCCTCAAGGGGCTCGACTCGCCGCTCACCGCTCCCATCGAAGCGGCCCTCATCCGGAAGAACCTGGTGAATTTCGCCCGGACCTTCATGGCGGGAGAATCGGCCGAGGACGCCATTCCGGAGCTGAAACGGATCTGGCGCGACGGCCGGTGCTTCACCGTGGACATCCTGGGGGAGGCCGCTCTCTCTAACCTGGAGGCAGAGGAGTACCAAAGCCTCTACCTCTCCACCGCCGAGGCCCTGGCTCGGGAAATCGGCCGCTGGCCCCCGCTGGACGAAGCACACGAGGCCCGCTTCCCCCGATTGAACCTCTCGGTCAAGGCCAGCTCACTTTTCCCCCGCATCGGGCCGCTTAACTATGAGGAGAGCGTGGAGCGGACCAGGGATGCCCTGCGTCCCATATTCCGCATGGTCCGGGAGCTGGAGGGGGTCGTCAATCTGGACATGGAGATGTTCAGCCTGAAGAACATCACTCTGGATATCTTCACTTCGCTCCTGGAAGAGAAGGAGTTCAGCGAGTGGGACGGCGCCGGAATTGCGCTCCAGGCCTATTTGAAGGAGACCCGCGACGACATCAACCGACTGGCTGAGTGGGCGCGGAAAAACAGGCGCAACGTCACGGTCCGGTTGGTGAAGGGGGCATACTGGGAGTATGAGACCATCACGGCGCAACAGAAGGGGTGGCCGGTGCCGGTCTTCACGGAGAAGAACCACACCGACTGGCACTTCGAGCAGTGCATGGAGCTGATTCTGGACAACCGCGACGCCCTGACCCTGGCAATCGGCTCCCACAACATCCGTTCCATCGCCGCCACCATGGCGGCCACGGACAAGCGGGGACTGTCTCTGGAGCAGTATGAGTTCCAGATGCTCTACGGCATGGCCGAGCCGGTCAAGCATGCCCTGCGCAAGCTGGGTCACGTGGTGCGGGACTACTCGCCGATAGGGGAACTGGTCCCCGGCATGGCCTACCTGGTGCGGCGGCTCCTGGAGAATACCTCCAACGAAGGGTTCCTGCGCAAGACCTTCGCTGCGGGAGCCTCGCCTGAGGAGCTTCTGGCCGAACCGGAGCCGTGGCAGGAAAGACCCGCCCCACCGGCAGCACCAGGGGATGAATTCGCCAACGAGCCGCTCCTCGACTTCTCCCGCATGGAGGTGCGCGACCGGGTGAGAAAGGCCCTGGCCAGGGTCAATGGTGAACTGGGGCGGGACTACCCCCTGATCATCGGTGGCCGGGAAGTTGCCGCAGAGGAAAAGATCGCGTCCGTGAACCCCGCCTCCCCCGCCGAGGTGGTGGGACGCATGGCAGCCTGCACGCGGGAGCTGGCGGAGGAGGCGGTGGCAGCGGCCCTGGAGGCGCAACCGGCATGGGAAGGGCGCCCCCCGCTGGAGCGGGCCGAGGTGTTGCTGAAGGCGGCAAAGCTCGCCCGCAGGCGGCGCCATGACCTTCTGGCCTGGCAGGTGCTTGAAACCGGCAAAAGTTGGGCCGAAGCGGACGCGGACGTGGCCGAGGCGATCGACTACTTCGAGTACTATGCCAGGGAAGCGCTCCGGCTCGGGACCCCGCAAAGGCTGGGGAACATCCCCGGCGAGGATAACCGCTACTTCTACCAGCCTCGCGGCGTGGGGCTGGTCATAGCGCCGTGGAACTTCCCGCTCGCCATCTCCGCCGGGATGGTCTCGGCTGCGCTGGTCGCCGGAAACGCGGTCCTCTACAAACCCTCCAGCCTCTCGCCGGTCAACGGCTGGCAGCTGGTTTCGCTCCTGCGCGAGGCCGGGGTTCCGGCAGGGGTCCTGAACTTTGTGCCTGGGAGCGGCGAAGTGGTGGGAAATCTTCTGGTCAGCCACCCGGCAATCGCCTTCATCGCCTTCACCGGCTCCCGTGAGGTGGGGCTATCCATCAGCAGCCGCGCCGCCGAGGTGCGCGAGGGACAGCGGTGCGTAAAAAAGGTGATTGCCGAGATGGGGGGAAAGAATGCCATCATCGTTGACGCCGACGCTGACCTGGACCTGGCGGTGAGCGGCGTGCTCCAGTCAGCCTTCGGCTACCAGGGGCAGAAATGCTCCGCCTGCTCCCGCGTCATCATCCTTGCCAGCTGCTACGACCGGTTCGTGGAGCGCCTGGTGGAGGCGGTTAAGAGCCTCACGTCCGGCCCCCCCGAGGACCCTGCCAATGCCGTTGGCCCCCTGATCGACGGGCGAGCCGTGGAAAAGTACGCCTCGTTCCTGGAGCTGGCGAGGCGGGAAGGGAAGGTGCTGGTGGAACTGCCGGTACCGAACGGCGGCTTCTACGTTTCGCCGGCCGTGGTGGGAGAGCTTTCTCCCGATTCCCTCATCCTGCGGGAGGAGATTTTCGGGCCGCTCTTGGCCTTGGTCTGGGTGGAGAGCCTGGACGAGGCCATGGACATGGCCAATGCCTCCGACTACGCACTGACCGGCGGGATTTACTCCCGCAGCCCGGCGGCCATTGCTAGGGCGCGCCGCGACTTCCGCGTCGGCAACCTCTATATCAACCGCCCCATCACCGGCGCCATCGTGGGACGCCAGCCGTTCGGCGGCTTCCGCCTCTCCGGCGTCGGCTCCAAGGCGGGGGGGCCGGACTACCTCCTCCAGTTCATGGAGCCGCGGGTGGTGACGGAAAACACCATGCGGCGGGGGTTCTCGCCGGAGGTGATTTCGTAAATGCTCAAACACAGAGACACGGAATTCCTTAACGCAAAGACGCAAAGCCGCAAAGAAAGGATTTGATCTGCACATGAAGTTCATTGCGCCTTGGCGTCTTCGCGTCTTTGCGTTAAAAAAAGATTACTCTGTTTTGGTTATAGTCCCGATGAATTTTCATCAGGTGCCTAATGAAACCTCTTCTCCTCCCCCAACTCGTGAACGACCCCTTCGGCGATCCGGCGGTCTACGTCGACTTCCTGTTCGAGCGGCGAGCGATCCTCTTCGACCTGGGGGACCTCTCCCCTCTCTCCCCGCGCAAGCTCTTGCGCGTGAGCCACATTTTCGTATCCCATGCCCACATGGACCACTTCATCGGCTTCGATCCGCTCGTGCGCCTGCTCCTGGGCCGTGAGAAGGAACTGCACATCTTTGGCCCGCCCGGCTTTGTCGACCAGGTGGCGCACCGGCTCGCCGGCTACACCTGGAACCTGGTGGAGAGCTATCCCACTGACTTCACCGTAGTCGCTTGGGAACTCCATCCCGACGACCGGCTTGTCAGTGCCGAATTTCATTGCCAACGGGGCTTCAGGCGCGAGAACGAGACCGAGCGCCCTGCGCCGGGCGGCCTGCTCCTGGACGAAGAGACCCTGCGGCTCCGCGCTGTGATCCTGGACCATCGCACCCCTTCCCTCGCCTTCAGCCTGGAGGAAAAAGTCCATGTCAACATCCTCAAGAATCGCCTTATCGAGCAGGGGTGGCCGGTGGGGTCGTGGCTGCGGGATCTTAAGCTTGCCGTGCAGCGGGGAGCAGCTGACGACCTTCCGTTCAACATAAAATGGAAAGAGGAAGGGGAAACGCGCGAAACGACCCTTCCGCTTGGACATCTGAAGGAAACGATCCTCACGGTGGAACCTGGCCAGAAGGTCGTCTACGTGGCCGACTCGGCATACCACGAGGCCAACGCCGCCACAATCGTCGCCCTGGCCTGCGATGCCGACTACCTCTTCATCGAGGCTTCCTTTCCGGAAGAAGACGCGGAGCGCGCCCGCGCCCGCTTTCACCTCACCGCCCTGCGTGCCGGCGAGATGGCAAGGGAGGCAAATGTCCGGCAGGTGGTGCCGTTTCATTTCTCGCCACGCTATGAAGGACGTGAAGAGTTGCTGCGCGACGAGGTCATGCAGGCTTTTCGGGGGTAAGACTACTCCTTTGCAAAACGGAATTGGACGGGTATAATTTTTCACATGACACCAGATAAAGGAGCAAGCCATGCTGCCTGGGGACGCTGATGCACTTTTGAAAAAAGGTATCGAGGCGCTCGAAAACGGTCATGAACACCTTGCCCTCACCTGCTTCGAGCAGGCCGCCCAAATTGCCAACTCGCCTCTTCTCGCCTCATACCTGGGCTATTGCAGGGGGATCGTCCGCGGTGAATACTCGGAGGCTTGCGCCATGCTGGAAGGTGCCATTTCGCAAGACCCGCGCAACCCCCTCCACTACCTCCACCTTGCCCGCGTCCTGATTGCCAGCGGAGACAAGCGTAAGGCCATCGAGGCCTTGCGCCGCGGGCTCCAGTTCAGCAGTAACGACGCGCTCTGTGCCGAGCTTGACTCGCTCGGGACCAGGATCGCCCCGGTTTTCCCCTCCCTTGGGAGATGCCACCCACTCAATAGGTTCCTGGGCAAAGTCTTCAGCAAACTGGGGATGCGCTGAGGTGCCGGTTGGTAACAAACTTTAATTTAATATCCAACAGATTCTTTCACTCCGAAACTAAAGCGATTACAGCCTGCCATACCCTTCCCGCCATTTTTTCAGCACCCCCCCGGCGTTCTTGACAGTTCACGTTTCAATGATATTTCTCTTAAGCATCGACTAAAGTTCGCATTGTGACATCTTATCAACAAGATCCTGACCGGTAGCGGAAGGGGGTGAGTTGCGCCTCGCCAGAAGGATAACGTTTGAAAACTCTGGATTCATCTTCGCAATATTTTTTACTGAATGACAAAAAAATCCGAAAGAGAGGTGGACCATGAAAAAGTACGTCTATTTTCTTCTTATCACCTGTTTGCTCGGGGCTGCATCGATAGCCCAGGCGGCGACAGGAGCCATCTGGACAACAAACGCGGGGTGCGGGGGGGTTAACATCAACCTGTACAACTGCAAAGGGGATGTATACCTGAATGGCGGACCCAGCGGAGGGGGGGGTGGGCTGCCGGACGGCAATTACTATGTGCAGGTGACGACGCCTGACGGGACAGTGCTGGGCAAGACCGCCGGAGCGACTGTCGTGGTCAGCGGCGGCCGTTTTGTCCAGTGTTACCGCCTCGTTGATATTCTCTTTACCGCAAGTTCAGGCTTTACGGCCGCCGGCTACGACACCACCACCAATCCCGGCAATGAGTATAAGGTGTGGGCAAGCCAGAGCTCCGATTTCACCGGCGGAACGAACAAGACCGACAACTTCAAGGTCAGATGCTGCGAGACCTGCGGCTGCACTGATTGCGACGGCGGTGGCGGCGGCGGTGGCGGTGGCGGTGGCACAACCGGCAGCATCTCCGGCACCAAGTTCCTTGATCTCAACCTGAACGGCGCAAGAGATGCGAGCGTAGAGATCAATCCTTGCGGTGGAGACGAAACGACTGTAGGCGAGCCCGGGATATCGGGATGGAAAATCCAGCTCTGGAAATATACCGGTGCGGGAACGCCGGCATCCTGCGCTGACGGGTCCTGGACCCTGGTAGCCACCCAGTTCACAAACGGCTCCGGTAATTATTCATTCGCCGGCATCACCGAAACCGGGTTCTACAAGATCGTGGAGATCTTCCCGCTAGCCACCGATTGCGGTGTATGGCAGGCTACCTCACTCGCCACCTGCCTGATCGTCGACCTGACCACCCTGCAGGACATAACCGGTCAGAATTTCGGCAACATCTGCTTCAGCACCGCGGGACTCACCCAGGGATATTGGAAGACACACACCGGCCTGGACAAGCCGCGTAAGGATTCGACCTACAACTCTCTGCCGATCATCCTCGGAACCGGCTGCCAACCACCTGGTGGCATCTACGCTTATCCCGAACCCTACAACGTCACCACAGTCCAGAAGGCGAAAGACATATTCGAAAATGCGGACGCCTCGGGCGACGGCAGGAAGATGCTGGCTGCGCAACTGCTGGCGGCAAAGCTCAATGTGATCAAGTTCAGCAGCTGCAACTTCAACTGCGCCATCTATGCCGGCAATGTTTCGACCTATTTCCTCTGGTCGGTGGAGGACATCATCGCGGCCGCCGACACAGCATTGTGCGACGGCTCCGACAAGAGTGTCGTGACAACTCTCATCACGGTGCTCGACCAGATCAACAATAACGCCACATCTCATGTCCTGGAGAACCAGGGGGGATGTGCGGTGACCTATCCGTAGCAAAGGGGGAGGAAGAAGGGGCCGGAAACGGCCCCTTCTGATTTCGGATATACAAGGCGGGATTCATGGGAACGGTATCTGTTCTTAAAATTTCGGCCACAAACGACTTCCTCGGCCGTATCCCCTTTTTCGCTTCACTCGGACCCGAAAAAGCCAGGGAAGTCGCAAGGCTCGTGGTCAGGAAACACTTCCGCAAGAACCAGGTGGTTCTTGTGGAGGAAGAGACCGAAAATTTCATGTATCTCGTCTATTCCGGCAGTGTCAAGGTTGTCCAGTTCCAGGATCAGGGTGTGGAGCAGATTCTAACCATCCACAAGCGGGGCGATTTCTTCGGCGAAATGGCGCTGCTGGATGGCAAAACCGCGCCGGCTACGGTAATCGCCATGGAGGAATCGGAGATCGGTCTGCTGTCCAAGGACGATTTCAGCCGGCACGTGCTTGGTAACGAAGATGCCTTTCGTCAGGTCATAACAGCTCTGTGCGAAAGGTTGCGCGAGGCATGGTTCATGATAAGGGTGATGGGCTTTAGCGATGCCGAGTCAAGGGTGAGCGCCGTTCTTGACCACCTGGCAAGGCTCCATGGCGTAAAGGACGCGCGCGGCACGCTCCTGCCCCTCAAGCTTACCCACAAGGAGATCGCCGACTATGCCTCGATTTCCCGCGAAACTGTTACCAGGCTACTTGGCCGACTCACCCGCGAAGGGGAGATAGAAATCCTCGAAAACAGGCATATCCTGCTGAAACCCGCTTTCTCGAAAAAACTTCATTTATTGTGACACGCGTCACAGCGATTTCGTTCCCACTTGCCTTATAATTGACTTAATTACTGCCGAAACCGGAAAATTCTGTTTCCGAAAGGGTAAACCCCGGGCAACCGGGGGGCACAAAGCCACGGGTCCTGCAAGGACCGCCGGGTTGCCGAAAAACAGGTCTCACCTTCGCGGATGAGAACCTGTCTTTTCTAGGAACAAGTCAGCGAAGGTGGAAAATATGCAAAAAAGAACAGCTTCAGAACTTTCTCTCAAATTCGTCGTTTTCAGCCTGGTGCTCCTTTTCTCCGCCCTTGCCGGGAAATCATGGGCTGGTTCCGAAGGCCCGAAGTTCGTGGCTGATGAACTCCTGGTGCAGGTGATGGCCGGGGTGCCCGAAACAAGGCTAGCCGGGATACTCGCGGAAACAGGCGCAACGGCTGCCGGTGAGATTCCCCAGCTGAATGTCAGGATCATCAAGGTCCGGCCCGAGGTCATGGACAAGGTCAAGGCGGCCCTGGAGAGAAATCCTCTCATCAAGTTCGTTGAGAACAACTACCTCGCCGAAGGTTCCAGCACTCCGAACGATCCGCTTTATCCCTCGCAATGGCATCTGCCGAAGATATCCTCTCCCCAGGGGTGGGACATCAGCACCGGCTCCGGCGTGGTTGACATCGCCATCATAGATTCCGGCATCGACCCTTCCCATCCCGATCTTGCCGCCAAGCTCGTTCCCGGCTACAACTTCGTCGGCGGCAACACCGATACACACGATGTCCTCGGCCATGGCACCGCGGTTGCCGGGACGGCAGCGGCCATGGGAGGGAACTCTCTCGGCGTGACCGGGCTTGCCTGGCAGAATCCGATCATGCCGCTCGTAGTGCTCGACTCATCAAACTATGCCACTTACTCCAACATTGCCCAGGCAATAACCTATGCCGCCGACCACGGCGTCAGAGTCATCAACATCAGCATCGGCGGGTCCAGCAGTTCATCGACCCTGCAAAATGCCGTGAACTATGCCTGGAACAAGGGAGCAATCATCTTCGCCTCGGCCATGAACAACTCGACCAGCACGCCATACTATCCCGCGGCATGCACCAATGTTGTCGCCGTTGCCGCCACGGATTCCAACGACGCGAAAGCCAGCTTCTCGAACTATGGTTCATGGATCGACATTTCGGCGCCGGGAGTATCCATCTACACCACCAACAACGGCGGCGCATACGGCACATGGAACGGAACTTCTTTCTCATCTCCGCTCACAGCGGGCCTTGCCGGCCTGATCCTTTCCCTGAACCCTGTCCTGACAAACCAGCAGGTTGTTGACATTATCACTGCCAATGCCGATGATCTGGGTGCCGCAGGGTTCGACCAGTACTTCGGCAACGGCCGGATAAACGTCTACAAGTCGCTGGCGGCCGTATCAGGTGCGGTGCCGCAATCCGACACCACGGCGCCGTCGGTGGCCATTGCCTCTCCGGCAGGCGGAGCATCGGTCAGCGGTGCGGTAACCGTCAGCGTCAATGCCACGGACAACGTCGGGGTTGCGCGGGTCGAACTTTATGTCAACGGCGCATTCCTGACAACCGACTCTTCCTCCCCCTACAGCTTCTACTGGGACACCGCCGGTTACCCGGACGGTTCCTGCACCCTGGAAGCCCGGGCCTATGATGCGGCCGGGAACGTCGGCCAGTCGAGCCTGGTGAGTGTGAAGGTCGCCAATGCAAAGGATACGGTTGCCCCGGCGGTTTCGATCACCTCACCTGCCGATGGATCGTCCATAGCGGGTCTGAAACGTCTTACAGTCAATGTTGCCGCCTCCGACAATACCGGTGTCACCAGAATCGACCTTTATGTCGATGGCGCTCTCAAAACCACCTCTTCCTCGGCAACACTCTCCTGGGCATGGAATTTACGCACCGTGGCGACAGGCCAGCATTCCATCCTTGCCAAGGCTTACGATGCCGCAGGCAATGCCGCCACCACTTCGATAACGGTCTACCGGTAATCCTGGCCATTGGCAACTCTCTCCTCGCAAAAAGGCCCGCAGCAATGCGGGCCTTTTTTATTGCCTGTCCTAATCAAAATTGGGGAATCTGATTAGCGATGAGCTTCCGCTGTAGCTTTGAACAATCCCCTCTCCCTGAGGGAGAGGGCTAGGGTGAGGGGGGAAAAGGCGGATTCATGAGGGCTACAGCCCCCTCATCCGGCCTTCGGCCACCTTCTCCTTTAGGCCCGAGGGTCCTCATGGAGAAGGGTGCAACGGAAGATTGGTACTAATCAAATTGGGGGACAATCCGGAAGAGTGGTTCATGGATGGCCTGATTACGGCAGACCGGGCATTTGCCCGGCTTTTTCAAGCGCTCGCGGTGGGCAAAAACGAAGCCACACATTTTGCATTCCGCCGGGGTGATCTCGAACCTGCCGCCAGTGGCGTGCATGGTGCGGCGGATATGCTCCAGGTGGTCGTAGACCTCCCGCTCCGCAATGTGCACCGCCATGGAGATATCGCGGGCCGAGACGGTCTCCGCCTCCAGAAGCCGGATGATCTCGTGGCGCATGGTATCCAGCTGCAGCGGCGGAACTGTCGGTTGTTTCGGCCTGCTTTTCATCGCGCTTGCTTCCCGGAATGTTTCATGTAAGTATAGCACCCACCATGCCCCTCGCGGGCGCGACTCCCACCATCACGAGGCCTCAAAAATGGAATGCATCTCCACCGAAAGCCGGAAGCACTGTACCTGCACATATACCGACTGCAACAGGCGGGGCAACTGCTGCAAGTGCATCACCTACCACCAGCAGAAGGGAGAGATCCCCGGCTGCCTCTTCACACCCGAGGGGGAGCGGACCTATGACCGGTCGCGCAGCAACTTCGCCAAGGACTGGAACCTGTAAACTACTCCCACCCCGGCTCCCCTGCCGTTTCCCGCACCAGGTACTCCCGTATCTCGACCAGGCTCTCCCTGATGATCCCCTCGTCCCTGGGGAATTCGTGCGGGGAAAGTTCTAGGGTGAGGGTCTCGTCGTAGACGGTCGTGCGGAGATGGTTGAGAAAACGGGTGAGCGGCAGGATGCCATGTCCCGGCACCAGATGCTCCCGGCCATGGCCGTAGTCCGAGAAATGGATGTTCCTGATCCGGCCGGAGTCGTGGATCTGGTAGAAGTCGTTGATGAAGTTGGTCTTCCCGGACCCCATGTGGGTGCAGTCGAAGGTGAGGAAGAGATTCCGCTCCTGGAGAAATTCGATCAGCTTCCCGGTGTTTGCGAAGATGTGGGGATTGATCTTGAACCTCCCGACCCACGGCATGTTCTCCAGGGTCACGATGACCCGGTCCGTGCCGATCTCCTTCTGAAAGTCCTGAATGCGGTACATCCAGCGCCAGAAGCGGATCTCGAACCCCATCCAGGATGGTGGGTGGAAATTCACCAGCGGTATCCCCACGAAATCGGCCAACTCCACGCACCGCTTGAGCGAATCGATAGGCGACCCCCACCCGTCGAGCGGCATGAACGGGGCGTGCATGGAGTGTATCGGCAGAATTTCCCTCAACTCCGACAGAAACTGGCGGCAGTTGACCCTCTGGAAAGCCTGGTTGACAATCAGCTCGACACCGTCGAATCCGGTGTCGCGGGCGATTTCCATGGCCCGCCGGATCGGCAGGGTATACAGAGTTCCGGTTGAAAGGGAGATTCGCATCCGTCCGGTCACCCCTGCTCCGCCATGACATGATAGTTGATCTTCTGCAGATTCACGACCGCTTCGACCGCTCCCCTGAAAATATGCTCCTGGCTGGAGCTCAAGGTCTCCGGGTCAAGGAAGGGGTCGTGTGGGGCGCGTTTGATCTGCGCCTGCACCCGCAGGCGGGTGATCTCATGGTAGGCATGGATCAGCCGTTCCGTCAGCTCGACGCTTAGCTTCCCCTCCTCCAGCAGCTTGCGCAGACGCGCCAGGGTGCCGGTTTCGGTGATTCCGCTCTGGATCGCCATTATCCGGACATTGAGCACCAGCGGCAGCCAGGCAAACTGCTTCAAATTGACCATGCCGTGATATTCTCCGCTGCGCTCCACCCGGAACCGTCCAAGGAAGCCGAGCGCCACCGGCATGGTCGCCACACTCCTCCCGGTTTCCCGCAACAGGTGGGAATTACGCTGAATGGAACTGCACACCTGCCGCACGAGCTCGGCCGTCAGGGCCGCATCGCCATGGAGCGGCCGAAGCTCGGTCAGGGTGACATGGTGCTCGAACCCTTCACGGATGGCCCTGCTCCAGCTCTCCCTGCTCCTGCACCAGAAAGGGTTGCGTGGGTTCATGCCGTCCGACCCCAGCGTAAAACCGGCCTGTTCGAGGAATTCTGCGGCCCGGCCGCAGAACGCGGCAAACCATTCCGACGGTTTCCCTGCCGCATCCCCGTAAACCAGCAATCCGTTCAACTCCTTTGAAAAGGTCTGCTCCTGCCGCCCGTCGCTTCCGAAGCCGAGCCAGGCATAGGGGACAGGCGATGCCCCGTGGCCTTGGCGCTCCATTTCCTGTTCGGCAAGCCGCAAGGTCCGCTGGACGAGCCGGTCCCGGTATCCGGAACACATGACGTGCAGTCCCGTCACTGCCTCCCGTTTCCGGAAATATTCGATTGCCATGTCCTCAAGGCGCCGGTGGATTGCTCCGAGCCCCCTTGCGTGAGTGACCAGCTCTATCTCCTGCAAAGCGGCAGAGTAGCGATGGGCAAAATCCTCCTCGAATGCCCGTTCGGCGACGACAGCATCCCGCAGGCCGCGCAAAAGCTCCAGCTGCCCGTCAGGCATCATGTAGGCCATGGCGCCGACCAGGTCACCTTCCACCTTTTGCAGCAGCTTGCCGGTTCCGTTCCAGGCCAGAACGTCGCGCCCCTTTGCGCCGAGAAGAATGTCCATTCCCGCATCTCCCATATCAGTCCATATGCCCATGCACCTCTTCCGCCAGGAATCTTCTGATCTCCTCCGGCGGCGGCGGGGTCACGAGCGATACTCCGATCATCACCAGTATGACCAACGGCGCGCCGATGATTGCCGACGAGGTGACCGGCAGAAGCTGCGCCACCAGCGGGAATGCTCCCCCGAACAGTGGCGCGGCGAAGGTCACCAGGACACCGGTGAGAAGCCCTGCAATCACCCCGTGGCGGTTCGCCCTTTCCCACCAGATACCAAGGAGAAACGCCGGGAAGATGGTATTTCCCGCCAGGGCGAAGGCGATGGCGGTAATCTCCGCAATCAGTCCGCGGGGCTCCAGGGCGAGGAGGAACACGACCAGCGCCAGCACCAGAGTCCCTCCCTTGGCTACTGCCATGCGGTTGGCTTCGCTTGCCCTCTGGTTGATGAGGCGGTAGTAAATATCGTAAGAGATGGAGGCCGCCCCGGTCATGAGAAGCCCCGCCACCGTGAAAAAGGCGGCGCTCATTGCCCCGGCGGCCAGGACCCCGACCAGCCATTGGGGGAGCCCCCCCATCACGGCGGTCTTGATGATGACGAGGTCCGCCATGCTCCGGGCAGTATCGGGATCGAGCGTTATCCCGAGCCTGGTTTCCATGAGCCGGCCGAACACGGCGTAGGCAGGGGCAGACCAGTAGATGAGGGCAATGAAAAAAAGCCCCCAGACCACGCTCCAGCGGGCATCCCGGATATTGGGGACCATGTAGAAGCGGGACAGGACATGGGGTAATCCGCCGGTTCCCACCATCAGTGTGAAGCAGAGGGCGACCCACTGGAAAAGGGACCCGGAGGCAAAGGGGGTTACGAACTGCCGCTGGGCTTCGTGGGATAGCCCGTCGATAGCGGCGCCGTAACCGAACTGGGGAAGTATCCAGAAGTACCCGAGCTTCCGGGCCAGGAACATGAGCGGGAGGATGAAGGAAACAATCAGGACAAAGTACTGCATCCTCTGGTTCTTGGCCACACCGAGCATGCCGGAGATCACCACGTAGAGAATCGTGGATATGCCCCCCACCAGCAGCGCGGAGCGGTAGGGGAGCCCCAGGAGCCAGCCGAACAGGAGGGCTATACCCTTGAACTGGGCAACGCAGTAGATGACCGAAATGGCAATGGATATCACGGCGGCGATCAGCCGGGCCGTAGGCGAGGCATAGCGCTCCCCCACGAAGTCCGGGGCCGTGTATTTGCCGAAGCGCCTGATCTGGCCTGCCAGGAGCACCAACAGCAGCACGTATCCCCCGGTCCAGCCGATGACATAGGCCAGGGCCAGGTAACCGTAGAGGTAGATCAGTCCCGCCATCCCCATGAGGCTGGCCGCGCTCATCCAGTTGCTGGCTATGGCGGCCCCGCCGCCGACGCGCCCGATATAGCGCCCCGCGAAGAGGTACTCGGTGGCTTCCTTCGCCTTGGTCAGGAGTCCGACGACGATGAAGGAGGCCAGCACACCGACCACGATCATGAGGGGGACGAGATTAGTGGAGGTGTCGCTCATCGCGGAAATCCCTTCTGCGGCTGTGGCGTTCGGTCAGCTTGTCGATGAAGAGGTTGAAGAGGGCGCAGAGAATGACGAACCAGAGGGGGAGGAACTGGCCTGTGAACCAGAAATGGAGCGGAAGGTTGAAAAAGCTGAGGCGGGTAAGCCAGCTCTCGCCGGTGACCGGCTCGGCAAAAAGCCGGAGGAGCAGCTGGAACCCGAACGTCAGCACCCCCCAGCCGACAAGCACCAGAAGGATGACCTTGACCTCGTCCCGCATGTAGCCGGGCTTGGGGCGGAACAGATTCACGTCGTAGCGTCGGTTGTCGTTCATGGCCGCCTCCTGGCACAATGGAATGACTCAGAACAGAAAAGTTTTTTAACGCAAAGACGCGAAGACGCAGAGACGCAAAGAACTTCATTCCAAGGTTAAGTGCTCTTAGTCTATTTTTGCGTCTTCGCGTCTTTGCGTCTTTGCGTTATTGATTTTCATGATAGCCTGATCCTTGCTTGAAGTTTATCAGCTTACGCCCCGCTGTCCATGCTCTCGCGTTTCATGACCTCCCGCAGGACGGCCGTGGCGTAAGAACCCTTCGGAAGGGAGAATTCAAGCAGCAATCCTTCCGTATCTTGCCCCGCCAACGGTTCGCCAAGCGGCACGCGGAGCGGCCGGCGCTCCCCCTCCATGCGAAGCCCGCCGGCAAGGTCGAACTGCTCCAGTGTAATCCCCTCTTCCAGGAGAATCGATTCCTCCAGCCTGTGCGGCTCACCATCGGGGAGCTTCATCCGGCAGCCGAACATGGGGCCTGTGGGAGAAATCTCGAAGGCCTTTGCCCTCGGCTCCTCTGCCACCACGTCCTCCACAAGGAAACAGGCGCCGTTGGCATGCTTCCAGGCGAGGTCCCCCGCCATGACCCGGTCGAACCCATCCAGGCGCAAGGCCAGAACCCGGTCGAACAGGAACGACTGAAATGCCGAGAGGTAGAGTTTCACCAGGCGGGGATGTACGGCGCGGAACGCCTGCCGGTAGTCGTCGGGCCTTGCCACGAGGCGCTTCAGCACCTCCCGCTCAGTAGCGCAAAACCTGGGGAAAGCGGCTATGCTCCCGGCCAGATCCCCGTTACGGTAAGCCTCGATGGCAGTGCGCCAGCCAGCATCCTCCACAGCAGCCGGGTCTCCCATGAGGACGTCCACGGCCCCGTGCCAATCCTGCCTGAGTAGCGCCCGACCGATAAGGTGGGAGTTCCCCTGTGCCCCGTAGCGCTGTTCGCCGAAGAAATTGGGGACGCCCCTTTCACTCAGCACATTCAAAACGGCCTCGGCACGCTGGAGGGCCTCCGGCGTTACCCCACGGACCCGGATGCGGAAGCGGTTGCCAGCCAGGTGGCCGAGCTTCAGCTTGTTGCGATGCGGTACCGCCGCCAGCGACCGAATGCTAGGCAGGTCCAGCCCCATAAGCAATTCCGGCGCAACCCTGGGAACGGAAATGGTCTGAACGGTCAAGGCCCTGGCGTCCTTCATCCCGGCGTAGCCGATGTCCCGCTCCTGCACTCCGGCGCCGCGGGCGATGCGGCGGATAGCCTCCAGGGTGGTGATCCCCCGCTTCTCGAAGGTGAGATAAACATGCTCCCCTTCGCCGCACGGCAGGTAGAGCGGAATCTCCTCCACCCGGAAATCCTCGGGGCTCTCCTTCATCACCCCGCCGGTGCCGGGAATATCGGTGGTCAGATACTTCATTGGTTTACCAATCCATAGTGAAACGTCGATTTTTTGTCCGGGCAAGGCTGTCAAGCGAGGCACGGAGGCGTAGTACCCACAGGGCATAAACAGCGCTACGCCGCACAAAGCCGAAGCGAAGACTTACGCAGCCGGGCGAAAAAGCGGCGTTTCATGCTTTCCGGTAATGCACGAAATATATCCGCTTCCCTTCGTCCATAAACTTCAGCATGTACTTGGTCCGGTGGTAGCCTGGAATGTCATGGCTGTAAAGCTCCGGGGCCTGGCAATTATCGAACCCTTCCACCTCCGGCATCATCTGCGCCACGTCGATGCCATAGTCGTCGAAGTCGGTGGCAAAGTAGAAATCCGCGCCCGGCGCCAGGTATTCACGGAGGAACTCAACGAACTGCCGGTTCACCATCCGCCGCTTGCGGTGCTTTTTCTTCGGCCAGGGGTCGGGACAGTTGATGTAGACCGCTGCCAGCGACTCCTTCGGTATCCGTTCGGCGATGAACTTCCGCGCCTCCACCCGCAGGACCCGCACGTTGGTGAGGCCCGCCTTGTCGACCCTTTTGCAAGTTTTGAGGCACCCCTTGTTGTAGAAGTCGATAGCGATGTGATTCCGCTCGGAATGCTCCTCCGCCATCTTGACGATGAAGTCCCCGATGCCGCACCCTATCTCCAGGGCCAGGGGATGATCGTTGCCGAAAATCGCCTGCCAGTCGGGTACCCCTTCCAGTTCCTCTTCCTTGATGAAAAACGGTGATTCGATGGGTATGACGCGCTGCATGAAAACGAAACCTCTCAAAACATGAAGATGGCGTAAAATAGCACAGTTAACGTCGTTAGATAAACCAGTTTCTGCAAAAGCATTTTCACCACGTAAAACAAAACGCACACACCTTTTCTCTGCGTTCCTCCGCGACCTCGGCGGTGCAAAGCCGTTCTTCCCGTTGCTTATTGCCGGCCGCTGTGATAAAGGTATCCTGTTGAAATAACGCACAAAAGGATTGATCGAATGAAATTCACTGAACTCAACCTCCCGCCGCAGGTAATGCAGGGGATTTCCGAAACCGGCTTCACCGACTGCACCCCGATCCAGGAAAAGACCCTCCCCATTTCCCTTGCCGGCAAGGACGTGGCAGGGCAGGCCCAGACCGGCACCGGCAAGACCGCGGCCTTTCTAGTTTCCCTCTTCACACGCCTGTTGCGCACAGGAAAGAAAGGCGGGGAGAAGAACCCGGTGGCGCTGATCCTGGCCCCGACCCGCGAGCTCGTGGTGCAGATCGAGAAGGACGCCCAGCTCCTCGGGAAACACGCCGGGTTCAACATCCAGGCGATTTACGGCGGCGTCGACTACATGAAACAGAAGCAGGCCCTGAAAGAAGGGGCCGACGTCATCATCGGCACGCCAGGGCGGCTGATCGACTACCTGAAGCAGAAGGTCTACACCCTGAATGATATTGACGTTCTCGTCATCGACGAGGCGGACCGGATGTTCGACATGGGATTCATTGCAGACCTCCGCTTTATTCTCCGGCGGCTCCCTCCCTATGACAAGAGGCAGAACCTGATGTTCTCCGCCACCCTTAACCAGCGGGTGATGGAGCTTGCTTACGAATTCATGAACGTGCCGGAAAAGGTCCAGGTCACCCCCGAGCAGATGACCGCGGAGCGGGTCGAGCAGGTCCTCTACCACGTGGGGCGCAAGGAGAAGTTCCCTCTGCTCCTTGGGCTTCTGCGCAAGGAGGGGATGGAGCGGACCATGATCTTCGTCAACACCAAGCGGGAGGCGGAATTCCTCTTTGACCGCCTCAACGCCAACGAGTTCCCCGCCCGCGTCATCTCCGGCGACGTGGAGCAGAGAAAGCGAATGCGCATCCTGGAAGACTTCAAGGAGGGGAAACTCCCGATCCTGATCGCCACGGACGTGGCCTCGCGCGGGCTGCACATCGAGGGAGTCTCCCACGTCATCAACTACGACCTCCCCCAGGACGCCGAGGACTATGTCCACCGCATCGGCCGCACCGCCCGCGCCGGGGCCGAGGGGAAGGCGATCTCCCTCGCCGACGAAGATGGGGCCTTCCATCTGGAGGACATCCACGAGTTCATAAAGGGGAGCATCCCGGTGGAGTGGGCCGAGGACGACATGTTCGTCCACGATTACGTCCGGGTGAAAGCAAAGCCGCGCGAGCCGAAGCCGGCCGCCAAGGGGAAGCCGGGTCAGGGGCGTGACCGGGGGGGACGTGGCGGCAAGCCGCCGCAGGAACGCAAGCCCGCCCCGACGCCAGCCGAAGCCAAGCCGGCCCCGGCAGCCGAAGGAGGCGAAGGGGAAGCGAAGAAGCGCCGCAGGCGGCCGCGCAAGAAGAAACCGGCGGGGGAAGGGACAGCGCATGAGTAAGAAAGCTGTGATCCTTTACAGCGGCGGGCTCGATTCCACCACCTGCCTTGCGATAGCCAAGGCCGAAGGGTTCGAGCCTTATGCCATGAGCTTCTCCTATGGCCAGCGACACTCTGTGGAGCTGGAACTGGCGAAGAAAAATGCCGGGACCGTCGGCGCCATCGACCACATGGTTGTTGAGTTCGATTACCGCAAGATCGGGGGAAGCGCCCTGACCTCCGACATTGATGTGCCGAAGGAAGGAGTGGGGAACAACATCCCGGTCACCTACGTCCCTGCCCGCAACACCATCTTTCTCTCCTTTGCCCTGGGGTGGGCCGAGGTGCTGGGGGCCTTCGACATCTTCATCGGCGTGAATGCCCTGGACTACTCCGGCTACCCCGACTGCCGTCCCGAATACATCGCCGCCTTCGAGCAGATGGCCAACCTCGCCACCAAAGCGGCTGTGGAGGGGAAGGGACACTTTACCATCCATACGCCGCTGATCCACCTCACCAAGGCGGAGATCATCGGGAAGGGGGTGGCGCTCGGCGTGGACTACGGCCGCACCCACTCCTGTTATGACCCGACCCCCGAGGGGATTGCCTGCGGCCTGTGCGACTCCTGTCGCCTGCGGCTGAAGGGGTTCGCGGAGGCAGGCGTAACGGATCCAATCCGTTACGCCGTGAAGGGTGAAAAGTGAATGGTGAAAGGGAAACCATGAAAGACAAGAAAAAAGATTCTAACCATTCACCATTCACCATTCACCATTCACCGCAGTTACACGACGTGCAGCGGCGCCCCGATACCCGCAAGATCGCCATCGACAAGGTGGGGGTGAAGGACATCTCCTACCCCATCGTGGTGATGGACAAGCACCGCAAGGTGCAGCAGACCGTGGCGCGGATCAACATGTATGTGGACCTTCCCCACCAATTCAAGGGGACCCACATGAGCCGCTTCATCGAGGTCCTGGACGCCTACCGGGAAAAGATGGCGCTGGACAAGATGGAGACCATCCTCCGGCAGATGAAGGAGAAGCTGGGAGCATCCAGCGCCCATCTGGAGATCGAATTCCCCTACTTCATCGAGAAGCGGGCCCCGGTTTCGGGCGCCAAGAGCCTCATGGAATACACTTGCAGCTTCAGCGCCTCCCTGGCCGACACCTTCGACTTCGTGCTGGAGGTGAAGGTGCCGGTGACTTCCCTCTGCCCTTGCAGCAAGGAACTTT
Organism: Geobacter sp.; assembly: GCA_016177775.1. Classification (GTDB taxonomy): domain Bacteria; phylum Desulfobacterota; class Desulfuromonadia; order Geobacterales; family Geobacteraceae; genus JACOUQ01. The sequence continues at coordinate 78,166 of JACOUQ010000004.1, read as the reverse complement.
CAGCTTACGGCGCCCACAACCAGCGCTCCATCATGACCGTGCGCGTGCGCTACATCGATTTCCTCTGGATCGAGGACCTGATCGAGATGGTGGAGAGCTGCGGCTCCAGCCCGGTCTGGTCCCTCCTCAAGCGGCAGGACGAGAAATTCGTCACCGAGCGGGCCTACGAGAACCCCCGCTTCGTGGAGGACATGGTGCGCGAGGCGACCCTGCGGCTTGATTCAGACCCCAACATCACCTGGTTCGCGGTGGAGGCTGAAAACTTCGAATCGATCCACAAGCATTCGGCATATGCCGCCATCGAGCGGGACAAGAGATAGTTCGCAAGACACGCCGCGACCATCCCGCAAAGCCGTATATATTCAATATTTCAATCGTTATGTGGTGTCACCCGCTGGAAGAATGCTTACCAATCTAGTCTGCTATGCCGTGAAACGCTCAAAGCCTGTTTCACAACCTTCCGCGCAGGTGTGGATAACACTGTTGATAAGTCGCAAGATTGTGGAAAAAACTAAACTTTTCCGCATCAACCACCCTGCTGATACCCCAATTTCAGCGGTTTCACGGGTTTACTCAACAATTTGAAAATCCCCAAGCAAAACAGACAATTATGTTGAAGACTTCAAGAAAAGCACTGATCATCTTCGCCAAGCGCCCTATAGCCGGCCGGGTCAAAACAAGGATCTTCCCTCACCTCTCCCTGGAGGAGGCGGCCGAACTCTATCGTTGCATGCTGGAGGACATTCTGGAGAAGGTATTGGCCATTTCCGGAGTAGACAGGCATGTATTTTATGAACCGGGGGAACATGCGGCGACATACTTTGCGCAGATCGCCCCGCAGATGAACCCCTCGCCGCAGAAGGGAAATGTCCTTGGCGAAAGAATGGCCAACGCCTTCGCGGAGATGTTCTCTGCCGGTTACGAACATGTCGCCATCATGGGAACGGACATTCCCGACCTGCCGTTGAAATACGTCAAGAGTGCCTTCAAGAAGCTTGAATCAAATGAGTGCGACGCAGTCTTCGGGCCGAGCGATGATGGCGGGTATTACCTTCTGGCGATGGGGAAACTATACCCCGACCTGTTCCGGGAGATACGCTGGAGCAGCGGGGAGGTGCTGGAGACAAGCATCGAGCGGGCGAATACTGCGGGCATCAGGGTTTCGTTACTGCCGACATGGCATGACGTGGACACGGGCAAGGACCTGGAAAGGCCTGAACTGCTTGATGAGGGGAACGGTGCGCCGCGAACGCGGGAGTTCATCAAGAAAAGCATGCGGAACTGAAGCGCCTCAGCCTCCTCCTCCCGTTGCTTTCTCAATGGCGCTGTTAGCCGTACTGTACACATTGTTCGTCGAGCGACCGACAGCAGTAACAATGGCGATAACGACTACCGCAATGAGAATCAGCAAAAGCCCGTATTCCACAAGGGTTTGGCCTTTGTGATTTCTGAGCAGCTTCAAACTGGAATTGATGCCGGAATTCCAACCCATTCAGGTCTCCTCTCTGGCGGGATACTGTTCTTTGCTCTGCCTCTATACTCCATTTACCCTACTTTACACGATTGTCAAGAAGGCGCGTTAGAACCGGCGGTCTCTACTTCATCACCTCCAGCTTGTATCCCTTCCCTTCCAGAAAATCAATAATCTCCCTGATGTGGTCATAGCCGCGTGTTTCCAACTCCAGGTGCACCTCGGTAGCGCCGAATGGAAGGTTCATGGAGCGCCGGTCGTGGTCGATAAGGTAGACGTTGGCATTGACCGCCGCGATATCTGCCGACAGCCGCGCCAGGGAGCCTGGAAGGTCCTCCAGCTCGATCTTCAGCTTGAGATAACGCCCCGCGGCCAGAAGCCCCCGCTCCACCACCCGGGCAATAGTCTTCACATCGATGTTCCCTCCGGAGAGGAGACAGACCGTCTTGCCGCGAATATCCTTTACCTTGCCGTTCAATAGCGCTGCAAGCCCCACCGCCCCGGCCCCCTCCACCAGGAGCTTGGTCTTCTCCAGAAGGGCAACGATCGCCTGGGCGATCTCCTCCTCTTCCACCAGCACGATCTCGTCCACCAACTCACGGATGACCGGAAATGTGTTCTTACCCGGTTTTTTCACCGCAATGCCATCGGCCAGGCTGAGCGAAACCGGGACCTGAACGATCTTCCCCCTGGCCAGCGACTGCCAGGCCGAGGGGGCCTTCGCGGCCTGAAGCCCGATGACCCGCACCTGGGGCCGGACCTCCTTGATAGCCGCCGCTATCCCGGAGATGAGCCCGCCGCCGCCGATGGGAACGAGGACATTCTCCAGGTCCGGCAGTTCCTCCAATAGTTCCAGCCCGATGGTCCCCTGCCCCGCCATGACCAGCGGATCATCGAAAGGATGGACAAACAAAGCTCCATTGGCTTTCTGCGCCTCCATGGCCGCGGCGCACGCCTCGTCGAAATTCCTCCCAATCAGCACCACCTCCGCCCCGTAGTCCTTCGTCGCCAGGACCTTTTGCAGCGGCGTGTTCTCCGGCATGTAGACCGTCGAAGCCACACCCAGCAGATCAGCGGAAAAGGCGACCCCTTGGGCATGGTTTCCGGCAGATGCAGTAATCACTCCCCGCTGCAGTTTTTCCCGCGGCTGGGAAGTCATGAAATTGAGGGCGCCGCGAATCTTGAACGAGCCGGTGCGCTGGAGGTTTTCGCACTTGAAATAAAGCGGGAAGCCGAGCTTTTCGCTGAAATAATGGGAATGGATCAGCTCCGTGTGGCGCACCCGCTTCTTCAGACGCTCGCGGGCTTCATGGATGAGAAGATTGGGGAACATTCAAACTCCGAAATGCGTGAATGGTGAAAAGTGAATAGTGAATAGATGAATTCTGAACCCAAAAAGATTTTTTCACCATTCACCATTCACTAATCATGCTCATGGTCATGATCATGCTCGTGGTCATGATCATGGTGCTGGTGACCGTGGGGATGGGCATGCGGATGTGCCCCCCGACGCGGGCGATGACGAAGCGGTTTGATGACCGGCGCCTCGACGCACATGGTGCACTCCACCTGGAGGGTGGTATGGGTGATGTGGAACTGCTCCAGGAGCATGTCCTCGATGGCGCGCAGCACCGATGCCTGGTTTCCCTTGTGGGAGGGCTCTATGTCCACATGGGCGGATAGTGCCAGGATATGGGAACAGATGGTCCAGAGATTCAGATGATGGACGTTGTGCACCCCTTCGACCCCCCGAACGTCGTCGGCTACCTGTTCCAGGGTGAGGCCGCGCGGAACACCTTCCAGCAGGATATGCACCGATTCGCGGATAACCCGCCATGACCCCCAGAAGATGATGAATCCGATGGCAACGGAAATAATCGCGTCCAGGACGTACCAGTTGGTGAAATACATGATCACGCCGCCGACAATGACTCCAACCGATGCGGCGGCGTCGCCGATGACGTGGAGGAAGGCGCTGTGGACATTGAGGTCGTCATGGGAATGCTCGTGCAGGGCAGAAGCGGCAATCACGTTCATGACCAGGCCGATGGCCGCGATGATGAACATGGGGACGGTCTTTACCTCTTCCGGCCTGAGAAACCGGGTCCACCCCTCGTAGAATATCCCGACAGCCATGAGAAATACCGTGACGCCGTTGATGAACGAAGCGAAGACCTCGGTCCGGTGCCAGCCGTAGGTGCGGGTGTCCGACGCGGGAAAAGCGGACAGCTTGATGGCCGCCAGGGAAAGAAGCAGGGCGAATAGATCGAGAAAGACGTGGGCCGCATCGGAGAGGAGTGCCAGGGAGTTCGTCATTATCCCGCCGACAACTTCTGCGACCATGGTGATCGAGGTCAGAATGATGGCGTACTTGAAGCGGCCGGCTATGCTCTGGTCCAGGTGGTGTTCGTGTTCGTGCATGAAAAACCTCTGTCGGTTATGTGGTATTATTGACTATGTCGGTTGCGGCGCGAGACTGAAGCCGGCACATTTACCGAGCCTTTCCGTCAGGCCTTCTGTGCCGTGTCTTCAAGTGTATCAATCGACAGGGAACGCGTCAATGCGGATATTCTCGGCAATCTTGCATTTTCCCCCCGATGTTGCTATGTTTGTCCACCAATCTCATTAAGAGGTATGCCACATGGAGACTCAACACCACAAACTCATCATCCTCGGCTCCGGCCCCGCCGGCTACACCGCCGCTGTCTACGCCGCCCGTGCCAACCTCAAGCCCGCCCTCATCACCGGCCTCCAGCAGGGAGGACAGCTGATGACCACCACCGAGGTGGACAACTGGCCGGGCGACCCGGAAGGGGTGCAGGGACCCGACCTGATGGAGCGGATGCGGCAGCATGCCGAGCGCTTCAACACCATCTTCATCTACGACCAGATAAATAACGCGGACCTGAATCAGCGGCCGTTCGTGCTCGCCGGTGATTCTGGAACATACACCTGCGATGCCCTCATCATCGCCACCGGCGCCTCGGCCCGGTATCTGGGGCTCCCTTCGGAGGAGAAATTCAAGGGGCGCGGCGTATCGGCCTGTGCCACCTGCGACGGCTTCTTCTACCGTGGGAAGGAGGTTGCGGTCATCGGCGGGGGCAACACCGCGGTTGAGGAGGCCCTCTACCTCGCCAACATCGCCAGCCATGTGACCATCGTGCACCGGCGCGACCAGTTCCGGGCCGAAAAGATCCTGGCCGACCGTCTCATCGAGAAGACTAAGGGAGGAAACGTCACCATCGAGTGGCACCATACCCTGGACGATGTACTGGGGGACGAGAGCGGCGTCACCGGTGTCCGCATTCGCCATACCAGCGGCTCCACCAAGGACATACCGGTCCACGGCTGCTTCATCGCCATCGGCCACAAGCCGAACACCGACATGTTCGAAGGACAGCTGGAAATGGATAACGGCTACATCCGCACCCAGTGCGGAGGCGAAGGGAATTTCACCGCCGCCAGCATCCCCGGCGTCTTCGCCGCCGGAGACGTGCAGGACCAGTACTACAAGCAGGCGATCACCTCGGCAGGCACCGGCTGCATGGCGGCTCTGGACGCTGACCGTTACCTGGAATCGCTTGGTTAGAAAATCATCAACACCAAATCATCTACACCTCCAGCCAGAACCGGCTTGGAGACTTTCCTGAAGCAAATGGTACGGCTTTCATGCAGGAAATTTATTCGGAGAGAAGCCGCCCGAATATGGTAATCAGTTCAACCGAGTCCACAACGGTAACAGATTACCATTTGCTTCAGGAAAGTCTTCAAGCCGGTTGCAAACCGCCTCCCCCCTCACATTTGCCAATCCAGCATAATTGGCTATACTTTTCCATAAAATCAGAATTTCCCCACCACAAGGAGGATACCGACATGACGCACATTGAAACCGCCAGAGTAAACGAGGCGCTCGGCCTCCAGTTTGGTGTCATCAGGGATGCCGCGGCACGGCTCAGTTCCGAAGATCTGGAGCAGCTGGAATCGACCATTGGCGAGATGGAGCAGGAGATTTTAAAGCTGAAGGGGTTGCTGGAAGGGCTGCCGCACCGCCACCACTGATACGCGGCTGCGCGGATTGCGATTGCAAATTTTCATTGACTGGTGTACATAAAGGGGCATTCATCCCAACAGGCTGCGGTTTGGCCGCGGCGGAGGAAGCCCCATGCTCGCCAAAGTCCTTTCCAGTGCCCTGCTCGGCATAGACGCCATCCCCGTAGATGTGGAAGTTGACATCGCCCAAGGGCTACCCCAGTTCTCCACCGTCGGACTGCCGGACGGCGCTGTCAAGGAGAGCAAGGACCGGGTCAAGTCTGCCCTGAAGAATTCCGGATACGATTTTCCCGCCCGTCGCATCACCGTGAACCTCGCCCCTGCCGACCTGAAAAAGGAAGGGACCTCCTTCGATCTCCCCATGTCAGTCGGCATCCTGGCCGCAACCGGCACGGTAAAGCCGGAGCGGCTGGGCGATTATATCCTCCTCGGCGAACTATCACTTGACGGCAGCATCAAGAGCGTGCGCGGGTCGCTGCCGGTTGCGGTTGCCGCGAAAAAGCTCGGTCTTGCCGGGATCATCGTCCCGCGGGAAAACGCCGCCGAGGCGGCGGTGGTCGATGGCCTCGACGTCATCGGCGTCTCGGAGCTGGCCGAGGTGGTGGAATTCCTCAACGGCGAGCGGGCCATCCCTCCCCATCGCGTCGACTTCGAAGCCATTTTCAAGAACGATCCGGAGTACGGCGAGGACTTCGCCGAGGTCAGAGGCCAGGAGCACGCCAAGCGCGCCCTGGAGGTAGCGGCCGCCGGCGCTCATAATATCCTGATGATCGGCCCCCCGGGCTCGGGCAAGACCATGCTCGCCCGCCGCATCCCCACTATCCTCCCCCGCATCTCCTTCGACGAAGCGCTGGAGACAACCAAGATCTACAGCATAATGGGGCTTCTGGAGCGGGAGCTTTCGCTCATCACGACAAGGCCGTATCGTTCGCCGCACCACACCATCTCCGACGTGGGGCTGATCGGCGGCGGCAATGTCCCCCGTCCCGGCGAGGTCTCTCTTTCCCACAACGGCGTGCTTTTCCTGGACGAGCTGCCCGAGTTCAAGAAGCATGTCCTGGAAGTCCTCCGCCAGCCCCTGGAAGATGGCAAGGTAACCATCTCCCGCGCCCTCATGTCTATCACCTATCCCTCCCGCTTCATGCTTGTGGCGGCCCTCAACCCCTGTCCCTGCGGCTACCTGGGCGACCCTATGCACCCCTGCTCCTGCTCCCCCATCATGGTGCAGCGCTACCGCTCCCGCATTTCCGGACCGCTTCTGGACCGGATCGACATCCACATCGAGGTTCCGGCGGTCAAGTACCGGGAGCTGGCGGACCGCAGCGACGCCGAAAGCTCGGCCTCCATAAGCAACAGGGTGGAAACGTCGCGGGAGGTGCAGCGGGAGCGGTTCAAGGGGACAAAGGTCCACTGCAACGCCCACATGACTCCCCGCCTCATCCGGAAGCACTGCGAGCCGGACACCGCCGGCCACCGCCTGCTGGAGATGGCCACGGACAAGATGGGGCTGTCGGCCCGCTCCTACAACCGCATTCTCAAGGTCGCCCGCACCATCGCCGACCTTGGGGGGAGCGAGCAGGTGCGAGAGCAGCACATCTCCGAGGCGATCCAGTACCGGAGCCTGGACCGGAAGACGGTCTGAGCAGAGCTAACCGCCCGACACCTGCCAGACGTTTTCTCTTGCAAACGAGGTCCAGGTCAGTAGAATGAGGGGGCATGACTTCTTGTGTGGGACGAGTGATTGCCGGTTGTAACAAAGGAGATGAAAATGGAAAAAGATCACCTGGAAATCCTTCTGGAGGATATTCGCGGCAAGTTCGACCTGGTACTTGAAGGACACTCGTCACTTCATGTTGAAATGCAGAGCATGCGGCGGGACTTGACTGAAAGAATTGATCATGTCGATTTCAAGGTCGATACCCTGCGCTCACGAATTGATGCGGTGGACAAAAAGGTCGGTGTCCTTGACAAAAAGGTTGATGCTGTCGCAGCAAATCTTGATGCCCATCGGGCCGATACCGAGGCGCATCATGGGGTTTATCGGGTGAAGGAAAGCGGGGAGTAAAATTAAGCAAGGTGTTCCCGGAATTCCGTATCAGCAGCTCCTACCCCCCCCGCCCTGTTCAAGGGGAAGGAGATATACGCCAAGCTGTATCAGGCCGGATGCCGTGCCAGCCTTATCCCGAACTGTTCCTGCAGATCGTAGAGGATGTTATGGACGCTTCCTGTCCCATTGGCACAGCAGAGCTTGCGGGAGCGGACATCCTCCACCCATTTCGCATTTGCCGCCTCGGCCCTGAGATTCGCCACCACCTTCATCCTTGCAACCTCTTTTTCCTCTTCCGCCCCGGCAGGAAGATCCGCGAACCTCGCCAGGATCCTCTGCTTCAGCACCTTGCCGATGCTGCCGTTCTGAACCTTGATGTCGAACATCATCGCAACCGCTCGTTCCGACCAGAGGCCGTACTCGGCACAGAGCGCCACCGCCTCGTCGAAAAGCTGCTTCGCGTAGCGAAGCTCGATCTGCTGGAACTCGTCGGTACGCCCGAGTGCCTTGAACATCCCCTTCCATGGCTCGGTGACGAAGTGCTTGACCGGATGCTGGATGGAGCGGGCGAACTGCATCACCTCTTCCTGGTCCGCCTTCAGTATCTCCTCGAGCACAGGGAGTTTGGAGCCGAAAATCCTGGCGGCGGTCTCGCGGTGATCCCTCAGCATATCCTTCAGAAGAGGTTGAAGCGACTTTTGCCCGAAATTCCACTGCAGCACGCCGAAGCTCATCCCCTGGCCGTCGAAGTCGCCACTGATGCCGGCAAAGCAGTCAGGGAAAGCTGCGCCGGTCTCGAATGAGCCGGTGAGGGCGAGACAGCGGTGGTCAAGCGGCTTTTGAGCAAGAGGGAGCTTCGTCACCTCCTCCCGGAAGAGGGTCCGCCAGCTCTCCGGCCCGACCACCCCGTCCACCGTCAACCCCTCCTTCACCTGGAACGCCTTCACCGCCGACTGCGTGCCGCCGCCGAAATCGCCGTCCAGCGGCCCGGCATATAGCGCGAGCGCCTTCAGCCTGTCCTGGATTTTGCGAACTTCGTCACCTTTTGAGCCGAGTTTGTACGATGCCATGTGGCCTCCGTTTACTTTCTTATTTCTTGCTGTTGGAGTAACCCTAGAAATCTTATGTCTGCACTTAACTACCTCTTTCTTCTTTCATAATATGCCTCGCTCCATTTTACCTTTGAAGGATCAAAGTCCGTCATCTTGGCAGCATCGTTCACTTCTCTTTCAAACTCCGCCTTTGTCATTTTCCGTTCTTCGGCCTTTTTCTTTGACTCCTCCTTAGGCGTTGATCCCACCCTGTAGACTGAGTTGATCGTGAATCGTTTAGGATCCTTGCGCCGTCTCTCAAGCCGCTTTTTCTCCACAAGAATATATGTATCGAGAAGCACCTCCAAACGTGCGTCGATCTTATACATTTGCTCTCCAGAATCGTTCTTCACGTCTTTAAGAGCCTCGGCAGCCTTCTCTATCACCTTCACCTCATAAAAAGCGAGGCACCCTGCTTTGTTAACAAGATTCTTAACGTGAGTTTCCACCTGCGTCTTATGATCCGAATTTGCCTGTGTCGTTATCGGGAATAGATTTTTTGCGATTCCGGGACCGCCAACATTGTCGTTGAGCAGGTGCCCCTTGATATAAGTCTCCCCTCCGTATCTCCCTTTGCCGATCTTGCCAACGGTTGGGAGGACCGAAAATACCTCCGCCTGTTCTGAATCCTTAGGGCTCGTCCCCTGTCCGTGATTGGGTGCAAGATATTCATATATCATATGATAACCGGCCATGGAAGACTTGTTGCCAATCCTCACAGCCCCAGTACGGTAAGTGATGACCGGCTTCACTTCGACTTCCCCCACTTTGGCAGGTTCGGGGGATTCCGAAAAATGTGTCTCAAATGTATCAAGAAGTTCTGCGATCAGTTTCTCCAGTTCTCCAGACATTTTATTCGGTTCATCTTTTTTCTCCTGCGCCGCCTTTTTCAAGGCGGCATCGAGTTTCGAGGCTTCTTCGAGTTTCGGTTTCGACGCCTTCATCGCGGGGGTTGCATCGGCACTGTCGGCATCCCTTTTCCACCGGTTGATCCTTGCATGCGCCTCCCCAGGATTCTCGCTCGCAATCCAGGGAATCGGCTTCGCTTCCGTCCCCTTGAAAAAGAATTCATGCTTCGCACCCTTCGGCGTAGAGAAAGAACTCCGTTTTTTCCACCAACCGACTATTGCCCCCCCTGCATCTTTAGCCATCTTCCCCAGCTTCTTCGCCCCCGCAACGATCCACTCCACCACCTTATCGAGCGCCTTGTCTATCGGCACACGTACCTTGTTGATGATGTTCGTAGTTATGTCGGTAATCTTTCCAAGCCCGACTAGCCTTGCGAGGAAGCTTATGACAAGCGTCAGCAGACCCGCCATGGTCTGCTCGACACGGTCGGCCGCTGCAGAGATCGCCCCCGATGCTATGGCAGCAATCGAATCGAGGAACGACTTCGCCACCTGGATGATCTGCTTGATCCGCTCGATGAAAAACATGATCGTGTTGTAAATCGCGATGATCGCTTGGACGAGAGCGCCTGCCGGGTTGAGGCTGGTGAGGAGCTTGGTAATGGCGCTCTGCACCACCTTTACCATGACGAAGTTGCGGATTTCCTCAAGAACGATCTCCTTCAGGTTCGAGAGCTGCTCCTTTATTTTTTCCCAGGCGGCGGCGGGACCTTCCTTTACCAGCGTAACTACAATGTCGAAACCGGTCTCCATCGTCTTCACCACTGTCTCGCCGACTGCAAGCACCAGCTTCTGGCGGATATTCTGCCAGGTAAGTCCGAGCACCGAGAGAACGAACTTGATGATCTCTCTTATCTCTAACGCCTGCGGAATATAGACGGCGGTACCGGCGAGCGCCCCGGTCAGCCACTGGATAAGGCCCGTTTTGAGGTGCGTGCCGATATTGGTGGAGAACTGCTTGAACCCTTGAATGCCCGCATTGACCAGATTTCCGACAAACCGGATCGGATTTTTCAGAATTGTTCTGAATACCTCTAATCCCTTTTTCAGATATGGAATTGCCGCAGGAGCGACCACCTCGAAAATGATCTCCAGCAGGTTCCAGACGGCGTTCCCCGCCCAGGAGAAGAATTGGCCGACGAAGCTGCCGAAGACGCCGGCAACCTTCGCGAAGGCCCGGGGGAGAAGGACGATATCGGCCAGCTCCAGCGACTGCAACGTCTTGATAAAGAGCGACGGGATCTGGCGGACAAAGCCGAGAAGGGACGACAGCGCATTTTTGAACCAGGCCCAGGCGCGTCCCACTGTGTTCGACTTCTTGAGGTTCTGCCAGACCTCCTCCTGGCCGATCAGCTTCATGAAGCCGCCGATTAAAGTATCGGCATTCTGCGGCACCGGGTCCCCCGTGACCGGATCCTCCCCCAGTACCGCCTTCAGCAGATCGTAGCCGCGGGTGCCTTCGGCGAGCTTCGCCAGCGGACGGACTATCGCCACTTTCACGAATTTCAGAATCCCGCTGATGAGCCCTTTGCCGAACCCGATGAGGCGGTCGATCGGCTCGGTGAATATGCGTTTCGCCCGGCTCCAGACCCCGCCGAGATCCAAGATGTCCCGCCAGCCGAGCGAGTCGAGGAACTGCGATACCGCCTGCTTGATGGCGGCGCCGGTCATGCCGAGGGAGGCGATCTGCTGCTCGACCCATTTGCCCACCTTGTCGAAGATGCCGTAGTTATCGAGCGCCTGCGTAACGAGGCCGCCGCCGGGGATGAATTCAACCATTGCCCGCAATATATTGGCGGCGCTCCGCTCGACCCGGCCCATGTTGATCGGGTTCACCCCAAGGATGATGGTGAACATCCGGAAACCGGGAATCATGTTCGCCTTGTCGGCGAAGTAATCGAGAGCATCGCTCAGCCCTAGGCGCTGCACCATCGGCGAGGTATGCCGGGAAACGCTTACATCCGCGCTTCGCTGGACCACCCCACCCTGCTGGATCGTGTGAGTGAGCTCGTGTGCTATCAGTTCCTTGCCGCCTTGGCCGTCGGGCCTGAAGCTGTCCCTCCCGAAGAAAATGTTGTTCCCCACCGTGAAAGCCTGCGCGTTCAGCTTGCGGTTCAGAACGGCCGATCTTTCGCCGGTGTGGATGCGCACCTTGCCGAAATCCGCGCCGAACCGCGGCTCCATGAAGCGGCGCACGCCCGAGGGGAGGGGCGAGCCGGAGCCTAGACTCGAACCGATCCCGGCGGCAACAGTCGGCGTTACGCTAGGAGTCCCTTTCCCCTTGCGCTGGATTTTTTCCTTTTCCTCATTCGGTTTTTCCTTTCTGAAGATTCCCGAGCCGGCAAACCTCCGGACGTAGGGGGACTCCAGCTGCCTCGAAATCGTTCCGACCGCGGAGGGAGAGGCCGAGAGAGCCGGCGGAGCCGCCATCCGCATGATTTTCCTGGCGGTGGTTTCAGCTTCGCGCTCGGAGGGGTCCTTGGGGGACGAGACCTTCAGGGAGGGCTGAACGAGAAGCGGCGTGGGGGTGACGGACTGCCGCTGCGCCATCTTGACCGAGGCGGCAGGCAGGACAGTCGCCGCACGATTCACCGTTTTATTCTGTTTCACAGCTTGCACGCGTCACTCCCCGCTCAGACCGTTCTTCCCTCTTTCTGCAGCTCCCTTCGTATCCCCTCTTCCACGTCGTCGAGCAGTATTGCAGTTTCCCCCCGGCTGAGCGCCTTGAGCGAGGAGAACCTCACCACGTTCATGATCGTTCCCCCCGTCAGTTCGTACTTTTCAGCTATCCTCTCAAAATCCAGTCTTTCCTCCAGCACCGCTTTGGGAGAAAATGCGTTCTTCCAGATCCGAAACCGCTCGGCAGGTTTCGGCATAGGGAAATAGATTATCGACTGGAAACGCCTCACGAATGCATCATCAATGTTATTTCTGAGGTTCGACGCGAGGATGACGACGCCGCCGAACTCCTCTATCCGCTGCAGGAGAAAGCTCACCTCCTGGTTGGCGTATCTGTCGTGGGAATCGTCGACCCTGCTTCGCTTGCCGAAAAGTGCGTCCGCCTCGTCGAAAAAAAGAATCCACTTTTTGTGCTCCGCCATGTCGAATATCTTCGCCAGGTTCTTTTCCGTTTCGCCGATGTACTTCGAGACGATCATGCTGAGGTCGATCTTGTAGACGTCGCAGCCGCATCGTTTTCCAATCAAACAGGCGGAAAGGGTCTTGCCGGTGCCGGGTGGACCATGGAACAGGCTGGTGAAACCGGGCTGGAGCTTCTTCTTCATTTCCCACTCCTCCAACAGCCGCTCTCCGTGAAGGACCCAGTTTCGGATTTCGTCAAGTTGCCCGATGGTGGAATGAGGAAGAACGAGATCGTCCCAATCGAGCTGCGTCTCGATCAGGCGCGCTGGAAAATCGGAGTTGAAGGCCGGTTTCCCCTCAACGGCGGTTGTGAACCACTGGAGGTGTTCGCGGGAAATGACGAGCGCGCCGCTCAGTGTCGGCTCACCGGCTGAAACAGTAGAGAGCTGGAGGATGTTGTGGCGTTCGAAAAAGTGGTCCCCGTCGAACAGTCTGCCGACCTCGAACCGCATGCCCAGATCGTCACCCGCGAGTATGAACGCAGCGGTTTCGCCGGTGGGGATGAACCCCCCGTGGGTGCCTCCGTGCAAACCGCCGAATTCGCTGAAGCCCCGCTCCGTCGTATCGTTTTTGCTCCACAGGACGTCGAGGAGCTGCGGACGTATATGGGGTATGAGGGCGAGCATAAGAACCAGCCGCTCCGCAAAGGAGATGTCGTAATGTCTTACGAACCCGGCATAGCAGGAACTGCTGCCGGAGATATCGGGGGGGACGATGTCGAAGACGGAGCCGACGACATTTTCACCTTTGAAATAGATCCTGAAGCGCGCATCGAGGACATCGGAAACCCAGGAAAGCTCTGCCGCAAGATCACGGGCGTTTTCCTCGGAGGCGACTACCATTCGACGTAAACCGGTTTTTTCATCCATGGCAGCCTCACTATGCCGATGCTCCAAGGCAGATAATCCAGCAGCATGTCGAACGGCCCGCGCTCCACGTTGAGTTTCCAGCCGTACTCCTCCCTGTGCAACATTCCCCGGCGCTGAAGGAACGCGGAGCGGAATCCGTCCACAGAGGTGCTTTTCAGCACGCTCCAGTGGGTCACCACCGAGCGAAGCAGCGCCTCTCCCTCCTCCCTGTCCTGCTGTCCGAGAAGCCCCTCGCAAACCGACAGAGGCATTTCGGGTTCGAGGCCCAACAGAACTTTCGTCAGGCCAAGCTCGAATTCGTAAACCTCTTCGTCCCCCGTAGCACAGAAATGCAGGATAGCAGCCGCCCGCGCCGGGTCGGCCAGCAAAGGCGGCCCTGCCGGAGCCGTGGTCCCAGTGGCAGCGAAAAGCTGCGGAACGAAAGGATGAAGCAGGATCAGCCCGGACTGCCGTACCGCCAGAGGAAAGAGTTCCCGAGAAAATTCGGCCGCGGTATCCGTGGGAAAGGGGCCAGGTGCCGGCCGGACATCTCCCCATTCCGCCGGAATATGCTGAACACCGGCAATCGAAAAGGCTGTTTCCTTGCCGCTACGAGGGGCTGCCTTTCCCCTCTTCTCCCCTTTCCGCGAGGACGGCCCCTTATACCGTTCTAGCTCTACCGAGGCCGTAATCATTTTTGCTTCGCGGAAAATGGTTGAAGCATAATCGCCGGAATCGCGGGAAATTCTCGATTTTCGACGTTCAACACTGCAAGCGGCAACCTCCCCCGACAATGAAACAGACCCGGCCGATACTTCCGCCTCTTGCGGCGCCACAATCGTACCGGAGGCTGTTTCCTTACAGTCACGAGAGCCCGCTTTCCCGCTTTTTTCCCTTTCCCGAGGCGAGTGCCCTTCTCGCCATTCAGCCATGGTCCCTTCCTCCGTGGCCCCTTTTATTTTCGGGAAATCGTCTGCGTCAGCGCCGTCGGGTTCGCGGGGAGCAGTCGATTCCCGACGTTCAGCCCGGCAAGCGGCAGCCTCCCGCAGCAAGGACACGAACTCGGCCAATACACCCGCCTCTTGCGGAGTCACGATGGTGCCGGCGATGGCCGCAGATATGGAATCTGTCGCGTATTCCTTGCGCCAGCCACCGCATTTCGAGATTATGGCCGCCGCGAGTTTCATCCGGGTCTGCCTGCTGAAATGCAATTTTCGATCGTTCAGCAGAAGAGCAACCGCTTCGACGGCCGACAGTCCCCCCACTTTCGCTGTTCCCGTCGAAATGTCGTTTATCAGAGGAGTAATTCTCTCCTCCCCGACTATCCGCAGAAGGCGGAAAAACCATGGGGCACCCGGCTGCTTTTCCCTGATGAAAGCGACCAGCTGCATCCACTGCTTGCGGCAGGTCTCCTCAAGGGCGGCCGCGATTTCGGAAGGTGGCGCCAGCGAATTTTCCCATGGAAGAAAACCGCTATCAAGGTAGTGAATGAGCGCATCGAAACGGCTGGTCGCGAAGGGGGGGTCTTCCGGAGATAAAACCTTATCCGACCTGCTCTCCGGGCGCGGCAGATACGGGCGGAGTTTTTCCCGCACCTGTTGCAGGATCAGATCGGGAAGAAGCTCCTTCAACTGCGCCTCGGCATCGACCGTCAGGTCCAGTTCGAGCTTCGGAATCCGGAGAAGACGCCCCCCCTCCGCCGCTTCATCGAATGCCCTTTGGAGAGCCGGCACCAGCACCCCCTCCCCGTCCTCGCGAAAAAAACTCCGCAGCGCGAACGCCTCCGGAGCAGAAGCTGCGCGGACGATCCATCGTTGCTTCCGTATGCGGTGGGGAGATGTCGGCACAAGTCGTTCCTTCGGCTACGCCGGTTGGGGCTTCTCTTCAACCGCGGGAGGGCGAACCTTACGAATTGTGGTGCCTTTCCCCGTGGTTGCCTGTGGTACGAATAGTTCACGCTCTTCCTTCTTTTGAGCGCTCGGGAGAACAGGGATGTAATAAGGAAACATGAAATCGGCTATTACGATACCGTTGTAATCGACAACGACGAACGTGCCGCCGCTCGAAACGCCCGCATAATGCTCGGCCCCCCTCTTCGACTCCATTAACGACATGAAGGAATCCCTATCGTTGACCCATTCTTTAATATTGCGGTAAAACTGTATGTACCTCTCAAAAAATCTGCCCGCATCGTCTTTAGTTATAATCGACAGGCCGCTGGCAAGGGCAAAGTTGAGGCAATCGAAAATAATGCTGAAATCTAGGAATTCGGTTTTTATGCGAAAATTCCTCTCAGCCGAAAGCATCTCCCTGTACTTCTCTGCCATAATTTCGCCCAGTTTCTCGATATCGATGCGTCTATCAACGTCAGCAGACTCCAGAGCAAATTTCAGTAAAGAATTGAGACTTTTACTGTCCAGTTCACTGTCCAGTCGGATCTCCTCTTCACTGAGCGGCGATGTTTTCAGACTGACCGGCAGTACCGAGAAGGGGAGGTTGTAACACCGAATGAGGGTCCTGAGGCGCCTCACGACTACCTCTATCTCCTGGCCCAAATGCCCCTCGATCCTGAAAAAGGAGTGCGAGCCCAAAGACATTTTCAATGCTTCCTGCCGGTCCATCTCGTCACCGAAAAGGCTCTTCCTCGAACCGCGCTCGCCCAAAATGACCTGTTTCCCGCCGAATTCGCGCCATGGCATCCGGTACAACACCTTCCCGAAACCGATCCGGGATGCTTCGAAATCATTAACCCCCTGGTAGTAATAGGGGGTCGCCCTCTTTTGCGGCGGCCATTCCTCCGTCCTGCTCGGCGTTACGCCAACCCAGTTCACTTCCGGCACGGAGAAAGTCCGGAGCATTTCGTCGATTTTCCTCATCAGGTTTCCCGCGGCATCGACGCAGTCGCATTTGTCAAATGCGGCGGGGGCGGGATAAAAGGGTGTCCGGGTTCCGGCCACTTTGCCATCGACGGCGCCGACCAGCAAGTGCTTCGGGAACCAGTTGATGTCCGGAGAACAGATCGAGCCACCGAAAGGCGCCACATCGATGAAGGCGTTGTAAACCTCGACGAGGTCCTTCAGGAAATCGTAATAGTATTGTATCCCCAGTTTGTACTTCAGGTAGGAACCTTCACCCCCATCTTTTATTTCGGACGCCTTTGTTTCACTCTTCGCATACACAGCATGGTGTTCTTCCAGCATAGCAATCCATTGCTTGACGGTAGCCTTGCGAAGTTCTACTCCGACACGGCAGTTGATAACTTCGCCGAGGCGCGAGAGCCCCTCGCACAGCCGCCGTTTAATCTTTTCGCAGGCCTTCAGGTATGTAAGTTGTATAAGATCATACCAGGCATCCTCTTTGTTCGAGATGCCGGCGGCCAGGGGCGTCAGCGGATTCAGGACGGGACGATCGACATCGAGTTTGGGAGGCCACGGCCCGCATCGATTCACATTGAGGAGTTCGGCCGCCGTCGCGGGACAGAGGAGGACTTTCACCCTGTTGACCCGCTCCTGCCCCAGGTTGTCGCAATCCGTGGCGGAACAGATATCCCTGTCGGTAATGTAGCTTTCCACGTACAGAATTGCCGCCATCTCCCGAATGCCGGGAAGCGCACCGACCGAAGTCCCCTCTTCGTCGGTGAGAGGTCTCTCCGCCATCAGTTCGTAAAGCTCGATCAGCTCCCCCTTTTGAATATCCCCCCTATAGAAAGGGGCATAGGGAGGGCGGCCCTCGCCGAACGTTCTGAACCAGGGGAATATGCGCGGAGCGGGAAAAACCACCAGATCGCCATCGGTCGTCACTCCCACTCCTTTGCCGACGGTGATGCTCTTGTCGTCGGACGAGACATCGAACCCGCAGAGAATGCCGACTCCGATGAGGTTTACCCTCGTCAGCCGCGTCTGGTCATCGAAATATTCCGTTATGCTGTTGAGCTGGTCATGGGTAAGTAACTGGTCCTTCTCAAAGATACTGTAGGTATCGGAAATGCCCTTCAACGACTGTATCACCGGATTGTGTCCCGGCGGGTACAAGGGCTCCGCATCCGGTTTCAGTGTAGTGAACTCCAGGCCTTCATCGTTCGCGAACCTCGCTGAAAACCCCCATTCATAATGGGTTTCAGCGATGGCGGCCATCAGGATGTTGGTACCCTTGTAAAGGCATACCTCAGCTGACCTCTCGGCTACATTGAGCTCCATCTCGCCAATAAACCTGAGCTTCTCGATTTCATCTCCGTTCAGCCAGACCCTGATGGAATCGTCGTTTCTAACGCGAAGCTCCGTCTTCCTGGCTTCAGGAGAATGGATATAAATGAGGAAAAACGCCAGGCTATGGTGCTTGTCGGAAAATTCACCATGCAGGCGGTGGATGTCGTCCCCTGTGTCGTCGGGATTCTCCCAGTCGAGGACCTTGAAGGTCCTGGCCTTCCAGGTGCAGCTTCTTTTTTCGTATAGGTTGCTGCAGTATGAGGCGCTCTCTCCGTCCTGCGGCGACATGCAGAGCGATCTGGTAATGCTTCGTGGCGAGATTGAGGCAGTGTCGATGTCCTCTATGATCTGCGCGGCAAGGGGGTGCCCATCGCCTGGCTGATGGGAAGAAGACTGATGCTTCTGGCTGAAAATCGGGCCCAGGACAAGCCAACTCGGAATGTAGTTTGACATGTTGTCGGTTCCTTATTCGTTCTTTGTGCCGAGACTGGTGCGGTCGAGATAGAATTTGCCTTCGCTGCTTCCGTTTTCACAGCCATGCAGTCTTGCGGTTGGATAGACGTTCTTGACGGCAAAGAGGGTACAGAAGAACCTCAGGAGCTTGCTTCTGCGCTCCGGATCTTCCTCCTCCCCCTTCAGACATATCCAATCCCGGTAGACCTCCTGCAGCAATGCCATGTCTTCCCTGCTGATCCAGCAGATTTTCGGGAGTATGTGCGCGGGGGTCTCCTGCCGGATGACCTCCTCGGCATAACGCCTGAAGTGCATGTTTCCAAAGCGGTGCCCGTACGCCGGCAGAATCACGTGCAGACGGCAGGAGTAGGGGTCCAGCGCGGCCGGGTCACTGTCGGCTGAAGCTGAACAGATGCGGAGGAAGGGGTCGTCGCTCCCCTCTGCCGGGCGAAGAAGGATGTTTTCCACGACATACATCCCCTCGCTACCGTAATTCGCTGTCATGCATTCGATCAATTCATCAATGGCGCGCTCCATTTCCTGCTTCCTGTTGAACGACTTCTTTCTGATCGCCACCACCTTCTTGTTCTCGTCCACGATCTTGAAGTAATGCCTGCCGTCGGAGGTCATACCGCGGTCATATGCAGCAGGCAGTTGCGCGAACTGGACCGCGCGCATCATCTCCTCCCTCGCCTGCTCCTGCGTCGCAAAATGCCTGCTGCTGCTGAGAATTACGGCGTTCGTCTCGCGACTGCGGATACGAAAACGGAATTCATCCCCCGGGGTGGTGTCGATCTCTGGATAGATCTCGTAAGGAATAACGTCCTGGAGGTTTCTGCGATTGAAGTTCCGGATGCCGAGAAGCCGTGCCAGACGCCTCTCGTAGCCGGAGATATTCTCGCTGTCCCAGAGATCCTTTTCCCCTTTCAGCGTATGGTTGAAGGCAAGGGATCTGCCGCTGCTTATGCGTGGATAGTCCTGCAGAAACTCGCATTTGTGATTGATTATGGACAGCGGTCCCGCGCCGAAATCTGAATACATGATATGCGCGAACTCGGCGAATTGCTCGGCGAAACGGGCGATCAGGTGGTCAAGGAAACGGCTTCTCCTGTCGATGAGAACGGTCTCCTCTTCCATCCGGTTTTCTAAAACCAGCTGGGTGAGCCGCTTGAGATCGGCCTTGTCCACCGTGCCGGTCCTGAGGAAACGGGCTGCCGCTTTCTCTGCATACCCTACGGCAGCTTCATCGGCAGACCTGCCGCAAACGAAAGAGACGATCTCCTTTATCGTTTTTCTTTTGTCTTGCCCGCCGGCGGCCAGTTCCTCGATTCTGCCCCTTATGGAATAGATACGCTCGTGCTCCGAAAACGAATCGACCGCCTGATGAAAGTAGGTCCGCTCAATCCCCGGATCGTTAGAAAAAAGTTCCCTGACGCGGCTCAACTGGGCCAGGTAGTCGGCCATCACCTGGTCGAAAAAGAGGAGGTAGGCCTTGAGTTGCATGGCCATGGCTTTTCTTTTGTCGTCCGATGCGCTGCCCAGCCCGTATTCGCTCAGCCCATAGATCCGCGGAAAGTGGTTCTGGAACGAATGATATTTGCCTGTTTCCCTGTACCTTCCCGGCGGGATCTCCAGGTCCTCTTCCCGTTTCGTCTCGGCCATTGAGATCGCCTGCTTCCGCATCTCGTCGAGCTTTTCCGTGACAACAGCCACGGATGGGGTGACGGGAAAACTGCGCCTGTAAAATATGACGCGGCTTCTCCCGAGTACCGGCTTCCTCCCGGAATCGACCTTTATCAGCCACTTGTTCCCCGCCGGTTCCACCCTCCCCCTCCGAACCGGGTTCACCACTATTTCGCGGACCGCCCGGACCCTTTCGATATCCATGAGGAGGCCGATGATGTCGGAAAGGTATATCTCTTTGCGCAAGTCGGCGCCGACAAGTTCATGGTCGATAATGAAGCCGCAATGAAGTTTCGGCCCCTCGAAAATCTCGTCTGCCCTGAACGCCGACCCGTCAGGCTTTTTCTTTTCCAGCATTTCGCTCAGAGAATAGCTCCTGATCGGAGGATCGAGATACTGTTCGACCCGGAAAAGGACCTCTGCATTGATTTCCGCCAACTTCGCATCGGAAGTATCCGGGGCAACCTCGATCTCGCAGCAGAGGTTGAATTCCTCCGTTTCGACCCTGGTAATGCCTACGAAATCCTCACAGAGGTTTCTGTTCGCATGAAGGGTCCGCCAGACCCTCTCTTCGGTTTCCTTTTGCGCATCGGCGTCCTTCGATTCGAAATCTATGAGCACATTGTAGAGCCCCTGGATCTCCACATTCCTGATCGCCGGACGTGGAGGCTTCAGGTGCAGCAATTCTCCGGCCGGGATGTCGGCATAGTAGGTGATGGGGAACTTTTCCACCCATGCGTTCCTCACACCCTCCAGATCGATGAGCAGCTTACGGTAATCGAGCACCGTAAGCGGCCGGTTCGGCAGAATCGTCCCCGCGGTGAAAAACTCTCCCTTCAAGTTCTTTGCGCCGTCAGCCGGGGCGGCCAGAAGGTCCTGCACGGGAAACGACGCACGGTACGAGAGGTCGGTAAGAGCGTAAGCAAGAAGCTCCAGAGTCGTGACTCCGGGATCGTGTATGTTGTAATCGCTCCAGATGCGATGGGAAAGGCGCTGCACATGCTCGAGCCCGATCTCGAAAAGCTGCCGGTGGTCGACATCTTCGCTCAGCTTCCTTTTCGGTATCGTTACCGGGGACAGCATTCAGACCTCGCTGATGGAGTGGGAACCGGCCGAGACCAGTATCGCGTCCGGACGCTCCGGCTGGGCCACGTCGATATCCGTTGTCGACCGCTCCATGGTATAAGTGAACATCTTGAAGTCGGTTACGAAGTCAACATAATCGACCTCCTCCACAAAATCGAGGAGTACCGATTTGTATATCCTGCCGCCGAAGTTGATTTCCTTCTCCGACTCGAAGGCCCACGGCGATAGAAACCTCGTCAGCGAAGCCTTCAACTCCTTGCTGTAGTAGTTGAATTCATATCCGTCCCTGAACCTCACCTTGAAATCGAGCTCTATCTTTTGGTACGTTGGGTTTTTGACTGCAACCCTGACATGAAGGCCGGTTCTCGCCCGGAGGCATGATGCGATGCGGCTGATGGTGTCGGCATCGACCTTGGGTCCCAGCGGGTCGGCCGCGTTATTATTCCGCAGGTCCGGGACCACCACGAGGAGCACGTTTCCGGGCGCTAGCCACGACCCCTCATTAGCATGCGGAATGCACTTCGCCATGTGGATGTTGGGGAACGCATCCAGCACGATCCGTTCGTAGTCCCACGGCGTGATGCAACGATTCTTGTGCCGGAGCCTTTCCGAGACGCGGGCATGAAAGTCGGCATCGGATTCCTCGGGGGCGCCGCCAAAAGAGGCATACGGCTGCTTGACCGCTTTTATCGCCGAAACCGGGGTCTTCAGCTTCGTGATGGTTCCCGCCGGGAGCGGGGCCGAAAGGTGGGCGAGGTCGTTGCCGTTGTCCCTGAATTTCACCTCGACCGCGTTTGCGGCAATCTCGATCAAATGGCAAGTTGCGCCGGCATTTTCCGCCACCCCCCCTCTGATCCAGAGGAACCCGGAGGGCAAGAGTGTATTGAGGAGGGTGGCTTCGGCAGGGATAATGAATGTGATGATGCCGCTTCCCAGGAGGTTGCTGGTCGAATCGAGCAACACCTCCGTCTGGCTCAAAGGCTTCCAATAGTTGTTGCACAGGACCGACCAACCGACCGGTTGCGACTTCAGGTCGGGATCGTTGCTCCCCTTGGCGACCTGAAACAGAACACTCACGCTGTCTCCCGGATGGAGGTTCGCGAGACCGATGAAAAGTTGACCTTCGTCCGCGTATTCCGGCAGAAGCGAAACCGACATGGCTTCCTTGTCGATGAAACCGGCCCTGTTCCGCAGATATCCATGCTCCCTGGCGATACCGAAACAGGCGACATGAAAGAAGCGGATTCCTTCGTTCTTGCAGTCTTCTTCCAGAATGGAAGAGATGGCAACCTTGCCGGAAGTGGCGGTATAGGAGAGAGAGATTTCGTCTATCGTCGGGGTATAAGGTTCATTCGGCAGAACCGGGCAAACGAAGCCCTGCTGTTTCGCTGCGTCTATTTCAACGGTACCGGATTCCTTCAAGGCTCTCTGCTCGGCCGACATTTGCGGCGCCTTGGCGAGAGCTATTGCAGCTTCGGCATAAACGTTCCTGTATGCGGAATGGAAAAAATCATTCGTGAGGGAAAAGGTAACGGGCCCCGACCTGTCAAAAATAAAAGTTCTGGGGTTCGAGGTTATTGACTCGAAAAGCTTTACCGGACCGGGCAAGGGGAGGTCGGTGCCGGCGCAGTCCCTGACGAAAACGCTTGCAGTGAAAAAGTTGTTATTGACCTCGTTCCTGCCGTAGGCGCAATAGTTTTTGCCGAGGTCATCCGGCACACCCTTCCACTTGACCGTCAGGTCGAGGGATGAGACATTCTTTTCCGCTGCTTCGGGAAAGGTGACCGAGAACCTCGACCCAACAACCGGCAGCGGGCCGAAAGGAAGAAAAGGCTTCTTCGGGTCCGCAATGCCCAGATCGGTCTCCAGATGAAGAGAACGTACCCTCACCGAAACATCTCCCTCCGGCACTTCTCGCCCCACCTCCACGGTGAGTTCGGCATCGATCACCTTAACGCCGCTGAACTCGCCATATCCAAGGCCTTCAGCCTGCTTCAGGCCCACTTGGACGACCGGAGCAGGAGGGAGGCAGGAAAACTGGTGGATCGCCGGATCGCAGTCGACCACCGCCTGTTCCTTCGCCCCTATGCGAAGATCGAGAGACAAGATGTTGTTGGTGCAGGAAGCTGAGGCAATCGTGGTTATTATCCACTGCTTCTCACCAGTAAGGCGGACGTCGAGTACCTTGGCCAGGGAAGCTGTTCCGCTCAGCTTTTCCGCCCCCGAAAGCGTCAGTTTCAGGATGATTCGGCGGCTCCCCTCCTTCATCCGCAGGACAGGCGAGGCCATGGCGAAACCGATTTCGGCCTTGGGCCACACACTGCTTCCGAAAGGGGGCCACTTCGGTTCTGGCCCCTTCAGCGCCCCACCCACCCCGTCAGATGAATCGGCAACCTGGGCGACGAGAAGCATTCCGCTCTTGTCGATATGGACAGAACGAAGGGATACTATTCTTGACGCGTTGATTATCGTGTTCCTGACAGGGGCATAGAGAAGCCCACCCCCCTTTGCATCCTTTCCCGCTGAGAAAAGATGCTCGGGACCGATCTCCACCGCGGCCACGTTTTTTTTCAACTCGATCAGAAGATGGGCCTTGTCCCCCTCCGGCGGTTTTTTCCCGAACCGCAGCACGTCTCTGTAATAAAAATCGAGGTGGCGGCCGCTAAAGCGGTTCAACACCTCCTTCGGCTTTTCGTAGAGCTTCAGAAAGGAAATGAAGAGGGCCAGGTGCGGAGGAATTTCTCCGCTGTCGGATTCCGGCAGCCTATTCGCCTCACCTTCGTCGTAGTCGAAGAAGCGGCTCCACTCCCCGGCCGGGGTTAAGGGATCGATATCGTGGAAATTGATGATCTCCGCCAGCCTCTTCGCCAGAAGAAGGAAATCGCTCGCGCTCCGCTCATCGATATCGGCAAAGTGGACCGACAGCTCTTTGAGGAGGCGGCTGCGCCGGTCTTGTCCCGGCGCCGCGATCATATGCCGGATGATGTCTCGTTCAGCCATCTGCTCTTCCAGTCGTCACGATGACTTAAGGGCTGGTCGCCCGAGGGCACGCCGGGCCTCTCCCCCCTCGGCGACGTAAAAGGGATATACAAGGTTGTAGCGCGAGTTGGTTGCGCGTATTTCGTATTCAAGAACGACGGCTATCACCCCTTCGTATTGGGCGGTTGTATCGAGCACGACAGAAAGCAGGTTTATGCGCGCTTCGTAAATGAGTATCCCGATGCGGATATGATCGGTGATGTAGGTCTTCATCGTCTCGCTCATCGGCTCGAAGAGCAGCTGTTGCATATCCAGGCCGTACTTCGGATTGAGGAAACGCTCTCCCGCGGCGGTTCCCAGTAAGATTCCCAGGCTCTCCTCGATGTCTTTTTCGTCGGAGCTCATATTCACTCCCCCCCTGGCGGCCGTGAATGAGGGAGGAAAGCTCCAGCCTGTCCCCAGAAATGAAGAGAATGCCTCTTTGTTATCCCCCATATTTCCTCCATTTCAGCCAATCAGCACCGTAGGCTCGCCAACTGCCGCCTTTGCTCCGCAGAGACAGGTATCGGTGGAGCGAAGCGCCGGTTTTCCCCCGATGAGAACGGTCGTGCTGCCGGAAGGGAAAGTGCTGCTGGTGAGTGGGTGTGCCTGCGATGGGGGAATGGAGCAGACATGCATGTCTCCGGCAACCGCAGCAGGCTTTCCGCCGATCAGAACCGTCGGGCTCCCTGGACCGGTGATCGTTCCGCCATGAGTTGTTGTGTCTCCGACACGTGCAGCCGACGGCATGGTTCCTCCTCAGTTAAGTTGAAGCAGGCTCCCCTTAACCTTCGTGACGCCGCCGCTCGAAAGCTCCGCCGCCACTCCCCCTTCCGCCTTCAAATCGGTGCCTCCCTTGATGCCGAGGGAGGTTCCGGACTCGATCTTCAGCTCCGTCCCCGCCTTCCCGGAGAACGAGGTGCCCGATTCCATCTTGAACTCCGTCCCTGCCTTCAACGTGATCGCCTTGCTGCTTTCCATGGAAATGCCGTCCTGCGTCATCTCGATCTTGTTCCCGTTCATATCGGTGATCTTTATCGCCTTGTCTTCCTCGCTCAAGACGATCTTGTTTCCCCCGGGCGTTTCGAACTGCATCACCTTTTTCTCGTCGTTGAAATAGAGCTTCATCTTAGAGCGGCTCTGGTAGACCTTTTCATGGTTGTCGTCCGAACCTTGGAGGGGGGCAGCATTGGCACTGCTGTGAAGCATTCCGAGAATCACCGCCTGCCTGGGATCGTCGTTGAGAAATCCGAGCGCCACCTCGTCCCCCACCTCCGGCCTGAAAAAAAACCCGCGCTCGCTTCCCGCATCCAGGGCGGCGACCCTTGCCCAAGTGCCGTCCTCGTCACTGCTCACCAGCGGCATACGCACACGCACCCGGTGTTCTCCGTCGGGGTCCTCGTTCGACACCACTACCCCGATCTGCAGGCCGCTGACTGCCGGCAGAAGCGCCGCTGCTTTCGGCGCCGAGACAGGATGTTCCTCGGCGAACCACTTTTCGGTATTTCCGAACTGCAGATGGGTCTTCCAGCCCTGGACATTGTCGAAATCCTGCCTCACGCCGGTGACCAGGATCTTGCCGCTGAAACGCTCCCCCACTCCGTCGACTTCGACCGTGTCGCCGGGATTCACTCCAGCGATCCCCTCGCACTTTATGCGGCCGGATATCTTGCTCAACTTCGATTTGAGCCACTGCGCATCAGCCCACGCCTGTGCTTCCTCGTCCGTCACGGCAACAGATTGCAGCCGAAGGTGATCGAGTCCGGCCACTGCGGCGAGCTCGTCGGTGGAAACATTGCCCGGAGCCGGTTGCCCGGGATCTACAGCCTCCATTTCGGCAACCGCCTGCTGGGCAGGGTTCCACGTGAAGCTCTTCACCGAAGGATACTGGTTGCGCGCATCCATCTCCGCATCCATCTCCAGGATCGTCGCCCCGTACAACAGCGTGCAGACGGGCGTCCCGCCGAACTTGAGGGAGGCGACCCTCACTTTCTTGCCGTTGGTGAAGACACCCTTCCCGCACGCTTCGACCCGTGCGACCAGAAAATCCCAGTCGGTAGAGTCGTACTGTACCTGCTGCTTGTGGGTGACCGTCGCCGACTCGACGTCGGCATCGAGGGAGGCTGAGTCAAGGAGGGCGGATATGATGTCGCTGTCGGTCTGGTCGAAGAAATATGCGTTTTTCCGACCGACCGTCATTCTGTATGCATCATGGCGACACTCGACCACCAGTTGCGACGCGCTCTGTCCTCGCACCTTGATGCTTTGCCGCACAACGGTCCCATTAAAGAGAGAGACCTGTTCATTCACGCTGCCGGCGAATATTTCGACCTTTTTCCCAGGGAGGAACGTGTCGGTGTTGCTTAGGGGAAAATCTCCCGACGATGCGGAGCCGTCCAGATAAACGAGCCGCGCGGACGAAATCCGGTTCACCATTTTCGTGATGGAGACACCGAGCAGTTGGTGCTCGCGGCCTACAGCAGTGCCGTCCACCTTTACGGTGAACTCGCGATGCCCGGCGGGAATGGGTAGTGTTCTCTGTGCGGGAATGGCTACTTCTCCAGCGGCGGAAAAAATACTTTCGTTCCGGGGACCAGAGCGCGGAAGTGATCGAGGCCGTTCGCCTCGGCAACCTGCACGTAATACCCCGGATCGCCATAAATTTCGTTGCACATCAACGGGAGGTTGTCCGCCGCCCGCGCGACACGCATGTGCGTCAGGTCGGGCGACTCGTCCTGAGCCATCGCCTGGCGCGTCTGGTCGTCCGAGTTGTCGGTAAAGTTGGCGGTGATGACCGCTCTCAGGGGAATGCCGCTCGGTTTGAACATCTTGTACGCAATCGAGGCGCTCTTCAACACGCACCTCTTTACCTGCAGCGTCCCCCAAAGTACCTTAAGATAGTTGGGACGATGAATGCTTCCGTCATAACCGGTAACATTCTGAAATTCCTCGATTTTTTGCTGAACATCAGCTTTCCTGCCATTGGCTCCGGTACCGTCGATAAAGAAAGAAAGCGACATGTCCCCCGGCTTGGCCTTCTTGAAATTCATGCGGCTGTTGGTGGTGCCGGCACCCTGGGCGTTGTCGTACTCCATCTCGTACGAAAGGGTGATCTCGTTCGGGTTCAGGTATGCCTCGAACTTCGCGCAGGGAGAGCCGGAGTAATCGGGCTCCTGGAAAGCGAGGATCAGCAGCTTTTCGAGTGCTCCCTTGTCTCCCATCTCTACCGCTCCCCTTTCCGGGCGAGGATTTCCAGCACCCGCTCGACGCACTCGCTGACGACCGTCTGCAAGTCATCGGCAGATGAATGGGGCGAGGAAGCCTCACCGGAAGGATGGTTCGTGACCTCCACCGAAATGATCACTTCGTCGACTATGACCGGCATGGCTATGACCTATCCACTGTGAAATACTGATAGAAAAGCTGAAGCGTTTCCATTACCACGGCGTTGTTGGAGGCGTTCAGGTCGCTCACCGACCATTTCGTCGGATACGCATTCACCACGTGCCAGGTGATGAGCGGCTGGTGCTCTTCGTTCAGCAGCTTGATATCGATGTTCCGCGGCTCAATCTCGAAATCCTCGATGCATTGCCGAACCCACTCGACGACCTGCGAGTTGAGAAGAAGCCCCCGCTTCAGAACCAGTTCCGGGTACTTGGCGCGGGTGGGGAATTTCTGTGTGAAGCGGGTTTCCCCCCCTTCCGGCACTTCCTCAGTGCCCAGCTCCAACGAAAGACCGGTTACCTCGGTGAACCGGACATCCTGGTCGTTCGGCGGAAGTCCCAGCACCTCGACGTTGAAATGAAAACCGACAGGGGGATAGTAAATGGCCATCAGTCGTTCTGGACCTCGAGCCCTTCATGGGCAATCTCTATCGACTCGATCGCCACCTCGTTCCCCGATGCCTTGAGCTGTGGTCCTTCCACCTTCACCGGAAAAGCTTTGTGGACCTTCCAGACCATGACGGGATCATGATTTTCGTTGAGCAGACTGATGACTAGGTCGCGCCGCTCGACCGTGTTGAGCTTGATGGTGCTGAGCCATATGAAGAAATCATTGTCGCTCTTGACCACTCCGCGCTTCAGTGTGATGTTGTTGAATTTCCGCAGCCCCGGCATCTTTATGGATGAGTATTCCGGAAACGATCCATCCCGGTATTCGATAGCCTGGCTCTCCTGTGTAAGCCCGGACACCTCGGAAAAACCGATCCTTTTCCCCCCCCATTCAACCCTGAAATGAAAAACGGGAAGTGGATAATCTGCTGTGATGGTCATAATTTTCGTTCCTTTATTTTGGATTCAGAAACAGGTTACGATGAAATCACGTTACGAAGTCTGCAGCTTGTGAGAAAACTTCAGGACTATGAACTCTGCCGGGCGGACGACCGCCATACCGATCTCCACGTTCATCCTCCCCTCCAGGATGTCCTGCGAGTTCATGGTGGTCCCCAGGCCGCAGCGGACAAAAAACGCCTCCTTTGGAGTCGCCCCCGCCAAGGCCCCGTCGCGCCATTTCTGCATGAGGTAGTTTTCGATCATTCCGCGCACCTTGACCCAGGTGTTTGCATCGTTCGGCTCGAAGACCGCCCAGTAGGTCGATTTCTTCACCGATTCCTCGACCATGTTGAAAAACCTGCGGACCGAGATGTAGCGCCACTCGTTATCGTTCCCGGCAAGGGTGCGGGCTCCCCAGACGAGGGTTCCCTTCCCCGAAAATGCGCGAATCGCGTTGACCGATTTCCCTGCGTTGACGTCGATATTGAGGTTATCGGTCTCATCGGCGTCGAAAGCATGCACCGGACCGACGACCCCCGCAAGACTGACGTTGGCAGGGGCCTTCCAGACTCCCCGCTGGTTGTCCACCATCGCATAGACACCGGCAATGGCTCCGCTGGGAGGTGTCGAAGTAGCCGTTTCGCCGATCCCCTTGATGATTTTACGGTAGACGGGAGAACTTTCGCCGAGAGATTCCTCATATACCTTGGCGTAGTTCGAGGCAGAAGCAACGATATTCGCCACCACTTCCCGGATGATAGAGAAATGTTCCCTCACGCTTGAGAAAATCGGGTCGCATCTTTCGTCAACGGACTCCGCATCGGCGTCTACCTTCGTCGATGCTGATATCTTTGCCGCATCCGCCTCTACCGAGGAAAATATATTGTCCCATTCCGGGGAAGCCGGATCGGGATCGATACTCCACCGCGGAGAATAGTCGCCGGCGGGATCGCCTGGGGGGAATTTCGCATCCAACTCCTTCTCATTGGCTATCAATTCCTTGTACGCTTTCCTCAAGGTTCCAGATATGCAGGTCTTTATGTATGCGCGGAGACTATCTCCCTTAACACCCCCCGGAGCAGACATCAAAAGGGCTTCGATAACGTCGGGAATTTTAAATACAAATTCAAAGATAGCACCTATATTGCCGAGATTCCTGGTGTTCCTGTAGGCGGCCACCAAGTCCTGGTAGTGCTTGTCGATGCTTTTCGAGCCGAGGAGTTTCTTCATTTCCTGATCTATGGTCGAAATATCCGACAGGGCATCGTCAAGTTGCTTTATAAGGTCTTTTATAGACTTATCCAATGTCAGCTGGTCGAAAGTGTCCAGTTTTGCTCCGTCCTTGTAAATCCCCTCCTTCCCTATCGCCGCTTTGACATTGACATAAGAGATGTTCTTGCTCAGCTTGACGTTGAGCCATGGGGTATACGCAGCGCCGTACTTGAGATTATTGATGCCTATCTTGTCGCGGAAATCGACACCATTCCAGTCGTCATGAGTGGTGTCAAAAACTCCGACTCTATCCATCAGGTCGCCACATTGCATGAGGGCCTGTTGCTGCACATCTCCGAGATCGCCCGCGGAAAGCCCGGCTGCGTCCGGAAAGAGAATCATTGTCGGCTCATCGTATTTTTTCAGCGTCTTCACGCCGGCTACCAGCTTCTCTTTCTCCACCCCCTCGGAATAACTGCCGACCGACACGATGTAGCACTTACCCCCTCCGTTATCGAAAAAAAGCCTCAGGCTGTCATACAGGTAATAGTTGTTGGCGAACGTCGCACTGACGAAATTATTGTTCGCGTCAAGATCGATCCGTGACGGGGCAGTGGCGGGGCCTTTTCCGAAATACAACTCGAAATCGGGCAGCGACTTTATCTTCGTCGGCACCCCTTTCAGATCACCTTCCGAGATTCTCGTCGCCTTTTCCGTGTGCCCCACGAATGCCGGCACTGCGGTCTCGACTTCGGCCACTGATGGTGGAAACAGAGAAATCTCGTCAACATAAACATCTGGTGTTTTCAATGGTCTCATAATTTTCAGTCCTCATCATTTTGATATATGGATGACGATCCTACCATCCGGTTTATCGGCCCTCGGCAGCGGCAGCGATTTGATGAGAGTCTCGCCATTCCTGAACAATTGTATTCTTCTCGATCCGACTTCCGAGCGTGGCACAGCCTTATTCGACTTGAAAAGCACGACCTTCGCATCCGTTCCGCCAAGCTGGTTATATGGTGGAGTCAGCTTTTCACAGGGTATCGCTTCAAAAAGCGGTTTCGAATCTCCATTTTCGCCTGTACCCGGAGTCTTATCCTCAACCTTCAGCTGATCCAGCTCCTCCTGCGAATAGTTTTTTGCGATCACGTAAAACTCGAGAAAATTCTCCCTGGTCCTGAAAGGCACCTTAAGTCGCAGAGGTTCGTCATCCTGGTGGCCATAGAAACTCTCGGCTATCACTATTTCGGCAACTCCCAGCGCTCCGGCGTTCAGCATCTCCACATCATGGTAATATTCTTTTGTCTTGCCCGAGCCGGGATATCCTTCCTCGACGATGTAAATACCCGGAGGATATCCGCTCAAAGGAAATCGGATCTCCTTGAACCCGGCATCAGCTGCCGACTCCTCTGCCAGCAGGGTTCCGGTCCGGTCCTTCAAAATCGCATTGATCGGCCGGGACTCGCTCATGATCGAATGGGTAAGGATATCCCCCGTCACAAGCACTTCCTTCGCCTCGCCGAGATCCTCCGCCTCGGACTGGTTTCGATAATACAGCACCGTCTTCGGAGGAATATCCAACTCGGTAAAATTCATGAAATAGGGGTTGAGCAACTTGAGCCGGAACCTCACCGTCTCACCGGAAAGGGAGATTAGGGGTCCATTGCCGGCATCGGTTTCATAAAGAAAATAAAGGACCCCGTTGCTCACCCTCCAGATCACTTTTGCGTTACGGAGAAGCTCACGCGAATCGAGCGGCAAAACAAAATCTATGTCGTTGCAGGTTTCCGAGTAGTAAGCGTGAGAAATGGAGACCGTGAACAGGGTCCTGAAAGTTGTTATCATTGGCTGTACGTATTCCCCCCGATTTTAGTCACAGGAGGCTTTACGGTTTTAACTGAAACATCCTGGACCGTTATCAATCTCACCTTGTAAAGAACAGAGGGAATCTGTTTCGCTCCAATGAAGCCCCATATCTGGTTGAGTTGCTCGTAAGTCGGAGATTGCAGTTCTACATTCAGTTTGGCGATCTGCCTGTCAAGCAATGGAAATTCTTCAGAAGTGAAAGAAGGATGTGACTGGAAAAAAGAAAGTACATAAGAAATGGATTTTAAAGCAACATCGTAATAGGTGTAATTGGCAGCAAACAGTAAGTAAAGATTCAGCTTCAGCTCCGGCTCCAGCACGATATGCCTGTCGCCCACCATTCTGTGCTCCGCGACCTGCGATCTTAATGCCCGTTCTTCCTCGATATTGACGATGCTCAAGCCGATAGTGCCGACATCAATGGCATATTCCCCCTTGCCATTGACCACCTGCCCCATTTTGACCTGTATCGAGTTCGAACCGGAACGGGTAAGGGTATAGGCGTTTATCTCATCCACGAGAAACTGCAACGCAATATCTAGCATCCATTCTCTCCGCCAACTCTTATCTACCGCTGGATTTACTTATGAAAAAAACAGTTTATGCACTTGCACAAGTAGATCCGAATTGCCAAGAATCCCCCTGCAGGAGGGGGTGAGGGGAAAGAACATTCTGGATGCGCTTCACTGAAGGGAAGTAATCTGGTTGGGTATTTTTAATCTTGCTTATATTATTAAGACAAAGTCATGTCAAGTGTTTTTTCTCTTGCCTTCAGGTTGCCTTATTGTAAAAACATTCTGCCGTCTCACCGCCGGCAGGCCACTCCTCCCCTTCGCCATGCAAAGGCCCTCGAACTCACTATCCGCAGCCATCTTGACAACCCATTCTTCGATGATAAAACGTAATAACGGAATGGGGGAGTACCGTGGAAAGGAGAACAGCAATGACAATGAGCATGTCGAAAGTCAAAGCCTGTGAAGTCAAAGATTGCGCTTACAACAAGAGCAAGGCGTGCCACGCCCTGGCTATCACCGTGGGAGATGCGAGCCACCCGAGATGCGACACCTTTACGAAAAGCGCCGCCAAAGGCGGAGACATTGCATCCACCGGCAGCGTCGGCGCCTGCAAGATTGACAGCTGCAAATTCAACAAATCGCTGGAGTGTTCGGCCAAGGACATCATGGTCGGCCTTCACCAAGGGCACGCGGACTGTAAAACCTTTATCGCCCGTTGATCCCGAAGATTGCGAACCATTACCCCGGTCCGGTACTCCCCCTCCTTCCATTCCTGCCGGTAGCCAGGGTGCAATTTTTATACTTGACTTTTCCCGGTGATGCCACTATCGTTTACCAAACTGATTTCTTTATCAGTTTACTAAAATTTAATACCGCCATTTCTTATCTAGAGCGACCGAGGGACAGGCCCTATGACGTCGCGGCAACCCCCCGCAAGGGGAAGGTGCCAATTCCTACGGAACAGCAATGTTCCGGGAGATAAGGGAGAGCGATGACCCCCCATAGGGAAAATCCTCTTCCGCACCCCGGAAGGGGATTTTTTCATTTGGGGAGGCTTACCATGAACATCGCTACTCAGGCAGCACAGATCGGACTCGAATGGGACACCCGCACCGGGGCGGTGACCGTCCCCATTTACCAGACAGCCACCTTCCGGCACCCAGGGCTGGGACAGAGCACCGGCTACGACTATAGCCGCTCCGGAAACCCGACGCGTCAGGCGCTGGAGGAGGGGATTGCCCGCCTCGACGGCGCGGCGCGGGGATTTGCCTACTCCTCGGGGATGGCCGCCATCACGAGCCTCCTGCTCCTTTTCAAGCAGGGTGACCATATCATCGTCACCGAAGACCTGTACGGCGGCACCTACCGCCTCTTCGAGAAAATATTCGCCCAGTACGGCCTCTCCTTCACCTACGTGGACACGAGCGACACCGCTGCCGTGGCAGCGGCCATCCGGCCTGAGACAAAAGCGCTGTTCGTGGAGTCCCTCACCAACCCGCTCCTCAAAGTGGCGGACATCGCGGCGCTCTCGCAGCTCTGTCGCAAGCACGGCCTGTTGCACATCGTGGACAACACCTTCCTCACCCCCTATCTCCTCCGCCCCCTCGACCTCGGGGCGGACATCGCCATCTACAGCGCCTCCAAGTACCTGGCCGGCCACAACGACACGGTCTGCGGCCTGGTGACGGTGAAGGACCCGCAGCTGGCCGAGCAGGTCTACTTCCACCAGAACTCCGCCGGCGCGGTACTCGGGCCGCAGGACTCCTGGCTCACCATCCGCGGCATGAAGACCCTGTCGGTGCGCCTCGATCGCCAGCAGGAAAATGCGAAACGAATCGCGGAGTGGCTGGAAACGCACCCGAAGGTGAAAAAGGTTCATTATCCGGGCTTGGAAAGCCATCCCGGCCATGCTACCCTGGAACGGGAGGCTCGCGGCTTCGGCGCCATGATCGCCTTCGAGGTGACCGAACCGGCCCTGGTGGAGCAACTGCTCCTCAAGACCCGGCTCATCTCCTTCGCGGAGAGCCTGGGAGGGGTGGAGACCCTCATCACCTTCCCGGAGGTGCAGACCCACGCCGACATCGACCCGGAGATCCGCGCGAGGCTCGGCATCAACAACGTGCTGCTGCGGCTGTCGGTGGGAATAGAGGACGTGGAAGACCTGATCGCCGACTTGGCGCAGGCCTTCGAACAATAAAAATCTGCCACGGAGACGCAGAGACCCTGAGAAAAACAAAGGCAATGGAACGCGGTAAAAGCGAAAAAATCCGATAAAATCGGATCAAACAAAATCAAACTTATTTTGTTTTCTAAATCTTTAAATCCGCATTTTTCGTTTTGATCCGCGTCCTATACGTGTTCAGGTTTTCTCCGAGTCTCTGTGTCTCTGCGGCAAACATCAGGAGAATAAAAATGAAACTCGCCACCCGCATCATCCACACCGGCCACACCATCGACCCGACCACTGGGGCGCTTTCCATCCCCATCTACCAGACATCCACCTTTGCCCAGGAGTCGCCGGACCATTTCGGCAAGTATGACTATGCCCGCTCCGGCAACCCGACCCGCGAGGCGCTGGAGGAGACCGTCGCCCAGCTGGAGGGCGGAACCCACGGCTTTGCCTTCGCCTCCGGGATGGCGGCCATCTCCTCGGCGCTGCTGCTCTTCTCCCCCGGCGACCACCTGGTGGTCTGCGAGGACGTCTATGGCGGCACCTTCCGGGTGCTGACCAAGCTCTTCAGCCGCCTCGGCATCGAGTCCGACTTCGTGGACGCAACCGACCTCGCCGCCATCGAGGCGGCAATCAGGCTGAATACCAAAGGGATCTACCTGGAGACACCCTCCAATCCGCTCCTGAAAATCATAGACCTGAAGGGGGCGGCGGAACTTGCGAAGTCAAAAGGCATACTCACCCTTGTGGACAACACCTTCATGACCCCCTACTTCCAGCGGCCGCTGGAGCTCGGGTGCGACATCGTGCTCCACAGCGGCACCAAGTTCCTCAATGGCCACAGCGACGTGATCTGCGGCTTCGCGGTGGTGGCGGACAAGGAGCTGGCGAGCCGCATCCGCTTCGTCCAGAACGGCTTCGGTGCCATACTCGGTCCCCAGGACTCGTGGCTGGTGCTGCGGGGGATAAAGACCCTGAAGGTGCGGATGGAGGAGAGCCAGGCGAGTGCCGTCAAAATCGCCCGGTGGCTGGCGGAGCAGAAGCGGGTCACCAATGTCTACTTTCCCGGCCTACCGGACCATCCGGGGTATGACATCCACAACCGCCAGTCCTCGGGGCCGGGGGCGGTGCTCTCCTTCACCCTCGATTCGTACGAGCTGACAAAGAAGCTCCTGGAACAGGTGGAGCTGGCAGCCTTCGCCGTAAGCCTCGGCGGAGTGGAGAGCATCCTCTCCTATCCGGCCAGGATGTCCCACGCCGCCATGCCCAGGGAGGAGCGCGACGCCCGCGGTATCACCGACACCTTGGTGCGGCTATCCGTGGGGCTGGAGGATGCTGACGACCTGATCGCGGATCTGGACCGGATTATTAATGGACCTGATTAGCACTGATCTCCTGCTGAACCCTTCTCCCTAAGGGAGAAGGTGGCCGAAGGCCGGATGAGGGGGCAACAGTCCCGATTAATCCACTATATCCCCCTCACCCTAGCCCTCTCCCTCAGGGAGAGGGGACCATTTGCCGCTATAGCGGGAGATTGGTTATCCAGTTTTATCAATACCCACGGATTCAGCATTTACCTTCCCACGGATTGAAGACCCGCGCCCCGCAGCGTTCCAGGTCACGAACATTGCGGGTGACTACCTCCAGATTGTGGACCTGTGCCGTGGCGGCGATGAGGCTGTCCATGACCGGCAGTTTGGTTACACGGGATTCGGCTTCCCCTTGCAGTTCTCCCCACGCGGAAGCAACATCCAGATCAACCGGCAGAATACGCCCTTCAAAGCGGTCCGCCAGAGCGTTATCGACCCACTCCTTCAGCGCCTCCTTGCGATCGCCATCCTGTAGCTTGCTTATACCCTTCCGCAGTTCACCGATGGTTAGCACGCTGAGATAAAGTGTGTGCTCGTCACGGCTGTCGAGCCAGCGGACCACGCCTGCATGGGGTTTTGGCCTGACCAGCTCGGAAATAAGACAGGTATCGAGAAGGTACCTCACAGGGTCACCTCCCGCCCCGTCTCCTTGCTCCGCTCCAGCTCAAGCTCCACTCCCCGCAGAGGTGATGCCTTGAAAAAGGCGGAAAGCGGCATGCTGGGGCGGGAGAGCTCCTGGAATTTCTCGACCGAAAGAACCACGGCGGCGGGACGGCCACGCAGAGTTATGACCTGCGGGCCGTCTTGACGGGCCTTTTCAACCACCTGGCTGAACCGGCTCTTGGCTTCCTGCAGCTGCCATTGGCCGGCATGGCCGGTGCGTTTATGACCTGATTTCATAATCCCTCCATCTGACTAGACTGTCTAGCTAGTTCAGCTTACCTTGAAAAGATAGGAAGAGCAAGCAACAAGTCAAGAAACATTTCGGACCGTGCATTGCCTGGCAGTATTACTCTTGCGGATAAATATCACATCGTAGGAGCGGCTTTAGCCGCGACTATCGCGCCTGAAGGCGCTCCTACATTGAGCTGTTTTATTGCCGCCGCAATAGCGCTCCCACCGACCATTGGCACCCTACTTGACAGCCGGCCGCAATGCGGTATCAATTTATGTATCCCGAAACATTGCGGACAAAATCCCGGCACTGACGCCACGCGCCGTTAGTGCGTCAAAGGAGCGATTGCCATGCCGAAGACAGTTTGGGTTGACGAGGACCTCTGTATCAGTTGCGGACTCTGCGTGAACAACCTGCCGGACGTGTTCCGTTTCAACAACGACGGCAAGGCGGAGTGCTACGACCCGTCCGGAGCCCCGGAGGACGCTATCCAGAATGACGCCATCGACGCCTGCCCGGTTTCGTGCATCCACTGGAAGGATTGAGAGGAGAGGCGCCATGACCGAAAAACTGAATACGAAGCGGCTGGGGGAGATCGCCGAGAGCGACTATCTCCAACTGGAGGAGTTGTATGCCGGGCTGCGGGCGCTCAAGGGGGATGTGGACCTGATGCACGATGACTACGTGGCTTCTGGGAAACCTCCGGTGTTCGATCGGGTGGAAGCGGTCTATCTGCGGGTCAACGAGTTGTTTGCGGGGCTCGAGCGATACCTCCTCCCGGCCTGTGACCCGGACAGCGCCGTGGCGCCGGTACATGGAGAGGATACCCTCTGCCGGCCGCAAGCGGAGAAAGACCTGGCGTAAATGGCTGATTTCACCGAGGATGTAGGGGCGAACCCGTGTGTTCGCCCAAACAGCGGGCAGACACGCGGGTCTGCCCCTACCTGGAACCGTCCCCCTTCTTCCCCCCCTTCCTCAGATACATCATAGCATCGGCCCCTTCGATCAGGTCCTCGATGGCGCATGGTGAAAGCGGGTCAAAGCGGGCTACCCCGAAATTTATGGAGAGCCGGTGTTTCCTGTTCTCCCCGGCATTGAAGCGGGCAATCCCCTCTTCAAAGCCGGAGACAATGGCATCCTCCCCCTCATGGCCGGAGCTCACCGCCAGCACCACGAATTCGTTGTCTCCCAGCCGGGCGATAATGTCCGACTCGCGGAAAATCTCCCTGAGCTGGATTGCCGTATCTTGCAAGGCCCGGTCAACATCCCCGCGCCCGAACTGCTCGCCTGTCTCCTTCAGCCCATCCACCCCTGCGAATACAAGGAGCGCGCCCATTTTGAGCCTTTCTGCCATTTTCAACTGGTGCCCGGCAATGACGAGAAAACCCCGCCTGTTATAGAAACCGGTCAATTCATCCACCAGGGCAAGACGCTTCAGCTGACGTCCCTGTTCCACAAGCGCCAACTCGGCGCGCTTCCGGTCTGAAACGTCCAGAAGTGTCCCGATCACGGCCGGCTTGCCCTGGAACTCAGTCCGCGTCCCGTAAACCTCCAGGTGGACCAACTCCTTCTCCTTGGTCATTCCCCTGAATTCATAATGGATCGTTTCCTTTTCGCCGCTCAGCCTTTCCTGCAACTTCTCTTCAACCTGCGGCCAATCCTCTTGAATGGTCAGTTCCCTTGGCCCCATTCTGCCGGTCAGCTCGTCCACGCCGTATCCGAATATCTCGCATATTTTCGGGTTCACGTACCGGAAAACGGAATCCTGGATGATGTAGACCCCGACCAGCGCCTTCTCCGCAAGGTTCCTGAACTTGTCTTCCGACTCGCGCAGCGCCTCCTCCATCTCCTTGCGCGCCGTGATGTCCCTGGCCACGTGCACCACCTTTGCCACCCTGCCGCTCTCATCGAAGATCGGCGAGGTGGAAACCTCCGTGAAATACTTTTCGTTGGTTGCGGTGAAATGGGTATGGTCCGCCTTGGAAAATTTGCCAGTGGCAACGGTCTCCTTGAGCGGGCAGATATCGTACGGTTCGTGGCACGGTTCGTCGTAATGATGGGTCAGCTTGTAACAGAACTTCCCCAGCGCCTCCTGTTCGGACATCCCGACCTTTTCCAGAAACGCGGTATTAGCCCCCAGTAACCGGTAATCGTTGACATCGACGATGGAAACGGCATCGCTCACGCTCTCCATCACCGTACGGGAAAACTCCATGGCGCGCCTGAGCGCCTCCTCGGCCCTTCTGCGCTCGGTCACGTCCCTGGCCACGCTCACCACCTTGACGATCGCGCAGTTCTCGTCGAACACCGGCGAAGTGGAGATCTCCTCATAGGCCCTCTCCCCGTTCGCCTGGAAATGAACATGCTCGGCCATGGAATACTTGCCGGTCTTCAAGGTTTCCTTGAGCGGGCAAATGTCGAATTCATCATGACATGGCTCGTCAAGCTTATGGGTCAACTCATAGCAGCGTTTCCCCAGCACATCCGCCTCGGACACCCCGTGCTTTTTGATAAACGCGGCATTGCACCCCAGGACCCGGTAATCCTCGACATCGATGATGTAAAGGGGATCATTGATGCTATCCAGCACGGCGCGGGAGAGCTCCGTAGCGCTTTCCCCGGCCTGTCTGCTTGCATCCATCTCCCCTTCCAGTCCGGCCACCACCCGGAGCGTGAATTTGTATACCAGAACAGCCAGGCCGCAGCCTACTAGCGGAGGGAGAATAAGGAAGAGGAATTGCGCTTGGTATCCATGGCTTTCACGCACCATGGTCCAGAAGATGAGCGGTGGGACGAGCGACAGGAGGAGCCCGATGCTGACGGCGAGGGGGAGAAGCCGGCGTGACAGCTGCCGGCCGATCCCTGCTTCTCGTGACATTTTCGACATGGCCTGTTTCTCCGGGAAACTTTTTTATGAAACTGCCGCCTCCCCCTTCTTCGCCACCTTCCTGGCATACATCAGGGCGTCGGCCCGCTCGATCAGCTCATCGAGCGAGCAGGGGGATGAAACGTCGTACTGGGCGACGCCAAAACTTACGGAGAGCGGATATTGCCTATGCGCCCCGGCGTTTGTCCGGACAATGTTCTGCTCGATCCGGGATACAATGACCTCTTCCCCCTCAAGATCGGCACACAGGGCAAGGACCCCGAACTCGTCCCCTCCGAGGCGTCCGATAATGTCCGAGCCGCGGGAACTTTCGCGGAGAATCGCCGCGCACTCCTTCAGGGCTGCGTCCCCTTCATGGTGGCCCAACCTGTCGTTTAACACCTTCAACCCGTCCAGGTCCGCGAAAATGAGGAGGGCGACCTTGTTCATCCTTTCCGCCGCCTTCAGTTGCTGACCGGCAAAGAGAAGGAACCCGCGCCTGTTGTAAAGCCCGGTCAATTCGTCGAGCAACGCAAGCTGCTCCAGTTTGCGTGCCTGCTCCACAAGGCCCCTCTCCGCGCGCTTTCGGTCGGTTATGTCCAGCAGGGTCCCGATCACGGCGGGTTCGCCATGGAAAACGGTCCGGCTACCGTAAACCTCCAGCTCGATGACCTTCTCTTCCTTCGTCAACCCCCTGAATTCGTAATGGATAGAGTCAATCTCACCACTCTCCCTCTTCCGCAGGTTCTCCAGCACTGTCGGCCAATCCTCCGGTAGCGTCAGATCCTTTGGCCCCATCTTGCCGATCATCTCTTCCAGCGGATAACCAAACACCTCCTCGAATTTCGGGTTTAGATACTGGAAAATCCCGTCCTTGATGAGGTAGACCCCCACCATCGCCTTCTCGGCCATGACGCGGAACTTGTCCTCCGATTCGAGGAGCGCTGCCTCCGCCTGCTTGCGGTCGGTGATGTCCCGCACCACATAAACCACCTTGACCACACTGCCGCCATCATCGAAGACCGGGGAAGTGGACAGCTCGACATGCCTCTTTTCACCATTTCCGCCAAGATGGAGATGCTCGGCCCTTGCATGCCTCCCCGTAGCCACTGTTTCACGGAGCGGGCATTTATAGTCAGAACCACAACACGGCTCGACCAGGTTGTGGGTGAGCTCGTAACAGGGTTTCCCCAGCAATTCTCCCTTGTTCAGCCCGAACAAGTTGAGGAAGGCTTCATTGCACTCCAGGAGCCGGTAATCAGCGGCATCCACAATGGAAACGGCGTCGCCCATGCCTTCCATTACGGTCCGGGAAAACTCGGTGGCGCGCCTCAATGCCTCGTGCTCCGCTTGAAGCCGCAGGGTTTCGAGCCGGCGGGCCCGCATGAAGAGATAGTAAATTACCGCAAAGGCGAGGATTATCGTGGCGGTGGCCCCGATTTCCGCGATCATCAGGCTTCTGTCCGCCTTTTCGGCATAGACCGCGACCCCCTTTTCAACCGCGGTGCCGACCACCTCGAAGGCGGGATCAACCGATTTTTCGTCCTGCCTCAGCGCCCCCTCCACGTCTCCGGCAAGCAGAAGGCGGAACTCTTCATCCATTGACGCCACATACCTATTGAAGCCGGCAACGACTTCCTCCAGGATCTCAGAGCGCGGATCAAGCTGGTGCAGCCTCGCCATAACGTGCCGGCTGTCGGCAATGATGGAACGGACCTTTTCGTGCGTCCCGGCCTCCACCCTCCGGCTCGCGATAGTCTGCCACTCCAGCGCGTTCAGTTCGTGAGCGTTCTGATGCAATTGCGTCATCATATGCTCCGCGTCCCGTTCGTTCTTGGCGTGATCGTGAAACAGGACGATAAAGACCGCCGCCGTCACACAAACAAGTGCCACCGCGACAGCGCTCAACCACCTGGGATTGGTCGACCTCTTTGTTAATGCCCATTTTCCCATTGCGATCATTCCTTGATGCATTTCCGTTTCATCTTCGCATCCAGCGCCAGCGCCCCATCCGGATAGAGAACCAGCGGGTTCAGGTCGATCTCCTCCAGAAGCCCGCTCCCAATCAATTCGGAAACCGTGACGACCACCGATGCCAAGGCTTCCATATCCACGGCCGGCTTGCCGCGATACCCCATCAGGAGTCGCGACCCCTTGGTCCGGGCGATGAGACCGCGCGCCTCCTCCGGCTTGAGCGGCGCCAGGGCGAAGGCCACGTCCCGGAACAGCTCCACTAACACCCCACCCAGCCCAAACATCACCACCGGCCCGAACTGCGGATCAATGGCCCCGCCGACGATCACCTCCACCCCTGGCCGCGCCTGCTCCTCCACCAGCACACCTTCCGCACCGGAGATGGCCGAAAGTTCGGCAATGGCCCGTCCGAGTTCTTGTGAATCGGTAATTGCCAGCCTCACGCCGCCAACGTCGCTCTTGCCGGTAATCTTGCGTCCCGCCACCTTGACAACGAGCGGGAAGTCAAGAGGGAGGGGGTCATGCAATCTCCCGCCGGTCGGGATGAAAACCCCGGCCGGCACCGGCACATTCAGGTCGCGCAGGAACCCCTTGACCTCGTGTTCGAGGAAGGATGATTCGCCTTCGTGGGTGGCGAGGAATTTGTGGAGGTGGTTGGTAATTGTCATTTTGCCTTTGCCCACTAGCTGTTACCCCCCTTTATAAAAGGGGGGCCAGGGGGGATTTTGCAAGCGCGACTTAAAGGCAAATCCCCCTAAATCCCCCTTTTTCAAAGGGGGACTTAGATTTTATTCGCATTGCAGCAAAGCCCGCAATCCCCGCGCCGCATGCTCCGGCGTGGAGTAAGCCGGTATCCCCCCCTTTTCCAGGAGCCGCCCAACCTTCCCGCCGATCCCCCCCTTGGGCATGCAGACCACAAGCGGCTTGTCGCACTCGCTACGGAACTGGACAAGTAGCGGGGCAATCCGGGGAGTCACACCGGCCACGCCCGTGTGGGCAATAACCAGGAAGCCGTCATACGAATCCCGCACCTCCCGGAGCGCCGCCAGATACTGGTCGTCCCGCACCTGGCCGGTAAGATCGACCGGGTTCCCCAAGGCATAGAAAGGGGGAAAGATGGAACGCAGCCGCTGCTGTGCGTCCTCCGGCACAGCGGGGAGCTCCAGCCCGATACAGGAACATTCGTCGGCCGCCAGCACCCCCAGCCCTCCTGCGTCGGTGATGATGCAGGCCCTTTTGCCCGCCCCTCCGCTCTGCATGGCAAGGGCATGGGTAGCATCGAGCAGCTCGTCGAAATCCCCCACCTCGCGGATGCCGAACTGCCGCATGACAGAGCTGAACACCTCATATCGGCCGGCCAGGCGGCCCGTATGGGAATAGGCCGCGGTCTGCCCCCCCTCTCCCTTCCCCGCTTTGAGAACGAGAAGGGGCTTCTTCCGGGACAGCGCCCTGGCTGCTTCCACGTAACGCCGGCCGTCACCCACCGACTCCAGGTACGACACCGCCACCCTGGACTGCGCATCGCCTGCCAGGTAATCGTAGATGTCGGGCGCATCCAGATCGACCGCGTTGCCGTAATTCACCCCCCGTGATACCCCCTGCCCCGCCTCGGCCAGCGCCTCCAGCAGGCACATCAGCAGCGCCCCGCTCTGGGAGACAACCGCCACGTTCCCCTGTTTCGGGCGCTTGAGCCGGTCCGTGGGCAGG
Source organism: Geobacter sp. (assembly GCA_016177775.1). Classification (GTDB taxonomy): domain Bacteria; phylum Desulfobacterota; class Desulfuromonadia; order Geobacterales; family Geobacteraceae; genus JACOUQ01. Next base: position 35,313 of record JACOUQ010000004.1, on the reverse strand, counting down.
AAAAAGGTGTCGAGCCGCCGGGCCGGGCTGAACACGCCGAGGCAGTTGGGGCCGAGAATGCGGATTCCCAGCTCCCTCCCGATCCTGGCGACCTCCTCCTGGAGCCCGGTCTGACCGGTTTCGGCGAACCCGGCGCTGACGATCACCGCACAGCGCGCCTTGCCGGCATGCTCCGCAAGTATTGCGGGGATTTCAGGGGCAGGGCGGAGAATGACGGAGAGGTCGACCGTCTCGGGAATGTCGGCTATCGACCGGAAGACGGGTACACCATCGATATCCCCGACCGTAGGGGCCACCGGATAGAACTTCCCTCTGAAGGCCCGAAGGTTGCGGAAGGCAACCCCGCCGAGCTTCCCCTCGTCGGGGGACGCCCCCACGAGAGCCACGGAGCGGGGTGAGAAAAGGATGTCGAGTGGGTGCATAAATTGACTCTCAAGCTGGTTACCACCCCCAGCCCTTTAGGCCCTTTGGGTCCTCCTAAAATAGGAGGGGAGCAACTCCCCCTCCTTGGTTAGGAGGGGGGCGGGGGGGGGTGGTCGAGGAAGTTGACGGTTAGGCAAAATGTGTTACGTACTCTCCACAAACAAAAGCCCCGGATCCTCCAGATACCGCACCACCTTCCCGAGGAACAGCGCCGCGTCGGCGCCGTCGGTGACCCGGTGGTCGAAGGTGAGCGACAGGGGGAGTATCCTCCGGACGGCGATCTCCCCCCGAAGTATCCATGGCCGCTCCGCTATCCGGCCGAAGCCGAGGATGGCCACGTCGGGCCAGTTGATGATCGGCGTGGCGAAGATTCCACCGAAATGGCCGTAGTTGGTGATGGTGAAGCTGCTTCCCTTCATCTCGTCGAGGGAGATGGTCCGTTCCCGCGCCTTTTGCCCCAGTTCCTGTATCTCCGCCGCCAGCTCGATGATGCTCTTCTTGTCCACGTCGCGGATGACCGGCACCATCAGGCCGTCCGGGGTTTCCACGGCGATGCCGAAGTGGAAGTGCTTCTTCAGGATGATCGCCTCCCCTTCGTCGTCGATGGCCGCGTTGAGGTATGGGTGTTCCCGCAGTGCATGCTGCGCGGCCTTGATGAAGAAGGGGAGAAAGGTGAGGTGGGTCCCCCGCGCCTCCACGGCCTCCTGCTCCCGCTCCCGCAGCTCCCAGAGATCGGTGATGTCTGCCTCGTCCATGCCGGTAACAAAGGCGGTGCGCCGCTTGGAATCCATGACATTGCGGGCAATGGCGCGCCGCACGCCGCGAAGCGGCACCCGCTCCGCCGGCCCGAACCCTTCGGCTGACGGGGGAGCCGCGACCGTCTCCAGGTCCTCTGGCGTGATGCTCCCGCGCGGGCCGCTGCCGTGAATGCCGTGAAGGTCCACGCCCCGTTCCCGCGCCAGCTTCCGCACCATGGGAGTAGCGAGGATTTCACCCGCCTCGGCCTTGTCCTCCTTCTCCTCCTCCGCCTCCGGAAGCTCGCCCACGATCCCGACCGACTTCGGCCGCGGCAGCGTCTCCTGCCGCGCCTCGCCGGCCTCGCCGATGGTCAGGAGCGCCTCCCCCACCCGCACGGTATCCCCTTCCCGTTTCTGAAGACGGAGAACGGCGCCGGCACGGGGGGAGGGGACCTCTACCACCGCCTTGTCGGTCTCCACCTCCACCACCGGCTGATGCTCGGCGACAGTGTCCCCCTCCTTCACCAGCCAGCGCCGAAGCTCCACCTCGGTTATCCCTTCGCCCAGGTCGGGGAGTTTGAAGTCAAATGCCATTTGCTTCTCCCTGTCCCCCCCTTCTTAATGAGGGGGGATAGAATCGCGGCTAAAATCCTTAACGCAAAGTCGCAAAGACGCTAAGACGCAAGAAAAAGAATTTGAAATTGATAGAATGACGTTCTTTGCGCCTCTGCGTCTTTGCGTCTTTGCGTTGAATATTTTTTTCGGCCTTAATACTTCATCACCTCATCCACCGTTCCCCGTATCCTCTCCACGGAAGGCAAATAATGCTCCACCAGCTTCGCCAGCGGCACGTGGACGTCCGGCGAAGCGACGCGCACGACCGGCGCGCGCAAGTAGAGAATCGCCTCCTGCGCAACGGTAGCGGCAATCTCCGCGCCGAAGCCACCGGTAAATTGCGCCTCGTGTACGATCACAAGCCGGCCGGTCTCCCGGACCGAGGCCAGAAGGGTCTCCCAGTCGAACGGGGAAAGGGTCAGGGGGTCGATCACCTCCGCATCGTACCCCTCCACGGCCTTCATCACCCGTTCCAGCATGCTCCCCCAGGCAACCACCGTGACCTTGCTCCCCTCCCTGACAATTCGCGCCTTTCCCAGCGGCACGGCATATTCCCCCTCCGGCACCTCCTCCTTGATGAGGCGGTAGAGTCGGGTCGGCTCCAGGAAAATGACCGGATCGGGATCTCGTATTGCCGAGACAAGAAGCCCCTTGGCAACGTAAGGGCCGGAGGGGATTACCACCTTCACCCCCGGCATATGGCAGAAGAACGCCTCGGTGCTCTCCTCGTGCAGCTCCGGCGCCTTTATCCCCCCGCCGTAAGGGGCGCGCACAACGAGCGGGACGGTGAAGCGCGAGCGGGACCGGCTGCGAAGCCGCGCGGCGTGGGCGAATATCTGATCAAAAGCGGAATAGACGAACCCCATGAACTGAATCTCCGCCACCGGCAATAGACCATAGACTGCCATCCCCACGGCTGCGCCGACAATGGCCGACTCGGAGAGGGGGGTGTCGATCAGCCGCTCGGCCCCGAATCGGTCAAATAGCCCCTCGGTGACGCGGAAGACCCCGCCGTCCTTCCCCACGTCCTCGCCGAGCAGGACCACTCGATCGTCCCGCTCCATTTCCTCGCGAAGGGCGAGATTTATAGCCTGTACCATGTTCAGTTGGGGCATACTTGTAGACCCTTTTCACCGCATTAGCACTTCAACTTCCTCGACCACCCCCCACCCCCCTCCTAACCAAGGAGGGGGAGTTTGCTCCCCTCCTATTTTAGGAGGACCCAAAGGGCCTAAAGCGCTGGGGGTGGTAAGCTTTGCGAGGTTCTCTCCATTAAAACGCTGCCAAGGCAGTTCAGTAGGTTGGGCAAAGCATAGCGTGCCTAACAATAACGGCGGAGCTTGTTGGGCACGGCATGAGGCCGCCTTTGCCCAACCTACAGCTCCCCCTCCTTGGTTAGGAGGGGGCTGGGGGGTGGTCGACGAACCGCTGCTTCTCCTGCCGCTGCCCCAGGGTCGCGCTAACATGCTCGAACATCTCCCCCGGCTCCGGCGGGGCTGCGCTCTCCATGGCCTTCACCGCCTCATCTACGGCCCGGGTAGCTTTCCGCTTCACCTCCGCCCCATATCCCTCGTCCCACAATCCCCGCCCGGACATGTACCGCTCCAGTCGCAGGATCGGGTCCTTCTCCCGCCAGGCCGCTACCTCCTCGGGGGAACGGTAGCGCGAGGCATCGTCAGAGGTAGTATGGTCCGCCACCCGGTAGGTGAGGCACTCGATGAATGTGGGGCCGCCGCCGCTTCTCGCCTTCTCCACCGCATCTTTCGTCGCCCGGTAGACCGCGAAGACGTCGTTACCGTCCACCTGTACTCCATCGAAGCCGTAGGCAATGGCCTTCTGGGCCAGGGTCCGGGAGGCGGTCTGCCCCTTGAGGGGGATGGAGATGGCCCACTGATTGTTCTGGCAGATGAAGACCACCGGCAGTTGGAACACCCCGGCCATGTTGAACCCCTCGTGAAAGTCCCCCTTGGAGGTGGCCCCGTCGCCGAAATAGGCGACCACCGCAACCGGGTCCCGCCGGTATTTCGCGGCCATGGCAATGCCGACGGCATGGGGGATGTGGGTCCCGACCGAGACGCAGATGGGGAGGATGTTGAGGTTCGCGGGGGTCACGAGCCCCCGCTCGTCACCGGCCCAGTAGCGGAACATCAGATCCAGGGGATAGCCGAGGGTGAAGTGGACCCCCATCTCCCGGAAGGAGGGGACGACCCAGTCGGTTGGAAAAAGTGCGCAGGCGCTCCCAACCTGGACCGCTTCCTGCCCCTTTACCGGCGGATAGGTGCCGATCCGCCCTTCCCGCTGGAGTGCCAGCGCCCGCTCGTCATAGGTGCGGGTCAGCACCAGCAGCTCGTACATCTGCCGGATGTCGGCCTCGGACAGGGGAGGCATGAGCGCCTCGTCCGCCTTCCCCCTCTCGTCCAGGATGCGCAGGGAGCGGACGGTGAATGTGGCGATGGTTTCCTCGGGCATGGGAAGATCGCAACTTTATTGTGTAATAGAGTGTCTTGTATGTAGAATTAGTTTATCGGAGCATAGAGCGGTGTCAACGGCAGAGAAGCAGGTGGAGCTGTTCTTCAAATGGATCAAGCAAAACCTGAGGATCAAGACCTTCTATGGCACTTCGGAAAATGCCGTCAAAAGCCAGATTTGGATCGCCGTCTCAGTTTATGTGCTTGTGGCCTGATCTGGTGATCCTCTACGGACCCTTAGCCCATTCAGGACAATTTCAAATTACGAACCGGAGGATATACGATGAACTACCAGGTTGGCACAGCGGGCCGTATTGTCGTGGCCCGCTTCAATCATAGCGAGGACGTCCTTGCCGGCCTTGAGGGATTGGCCTGGCGCGAGAACCTGCGGGCAGCTTCGTTTCATCTGGTGGGCGCCCTAGGTGGTGGGCGTTACGTGGTGGGGCCGGAGGGGGGCGAACTGCCCCCGATTCCGGTCTGGCACGAGCTGGGGGTCTCCGGCCTTGTAGAATCAGCTGAGAAACCGCACCGCGTCTTCCGGGCTTCTCACCACCGGCTCGAAGACGGCAACGATCCGGGCGTAGTATTCGCCGTCGGCGGTTTTCAGCTGTTCCACCCGCGGTTCCGGCAGAAGCTCTCCGGCCGCATCCATGATTATTCTTACCGCTGGCGCTTCCCGGTCCGCCGGGTTTGGCCGCACCACCACAGCCACTTCATTGGTGTCCAGTCGCACCATCGTCCCCACCGGATAGGTCCCCATCATCTCAACGAACTTCTCCACCATCCTTCCGTCAAAGGTGGTTCCGGACAGTTGGCGAAGCCGGTCGATGGCAGCCTTCGGGGTGTAGGGGCGCTGGTAGACGCGCAGTGTTGTCAGGGCATCGTAGGCGTCGGCAACGGCCAGGATGTCGGTGATGATGCCGAACGAGCGCTGCCGCCCCCATTCCGGGTACCCCTTGCGGTCATGCTGGATGTGATGGCCCAGGACCGCGTCGGACAAGGCCGGATTGACTCCGGGCATCTCCTTGATGATTTCGGCGCCAAATTCGGCATGCCGCTTGATCTCCTCCATCTCGGCTGCGGTCAGTTTTCCCGGTTTGTTGAGAATCTCCTTTGCCACCCTGGTCTTGCCGATGTCGTGCAGCATTCCGGCAACCCCCAGGTCCTTGAGCTCCTCCTTCCCGAAGCCGAGGGAGGCGCCGAGGGCCATGGCGAGGATGCCGACGTTGACGGAATGGTTGTAGGTATAGTTGTCGTAATCCTTGATCATGGAAAGGCCAAGAAGGGTCGGAGTGTCCCTGATGGCGGAGGAGACCATTTCCTCCACGACGGTGATGATTTTTCCGCAGTCCGGGATGCGGCCGTTCTCGATCTCCCTGAAAACGCCCTCGACCGCGTCTAGTGCCTCGCCATACATGCCGAGAGCGCCCTTCGCATTTTCTTTCGGCGGTTCCTCTCCTTCTTTTCCGCTTGGGACTATATGCTCGACCCCCTCGCGCCGCAACTCTTCAGCATTTGCAGCGTTGCCTGACGATTTCCTGACCATGATGGCAAAGAACCTTGCTAGCTCTTGCTGGGTCAATCCCTTCAGGAAAGTGAAGCCGTCGACACCTCTGTTGCGGATGAGTTGGGCAAGCTCTGCCACGGGCGCGCTGGGTGTGGTGAAGAGATGCTCCTCGAAAAAGAAGGTGTCGTCCACAAGCCCGACCTTGAACTCCGTCTGCTTGAAGAGGATCTCAGCGCACTGGGATGCTGCTTCCCGCAGCGGCTGCAAGACCGAAGGATGGGCAGGGGGATAAAGCATCATCCCCTTGATGCAGGAGGAAAAAAGGGTGGCCACGCGTTCGGCTTTTTCCAGGGTGACTGAGCTCATGGATTATCCGGGGAGGCGTTCGATGGCGTCGATCGCCTCGTTGCAGGCGGCGCTGAGTCGTCCGCCGCGCTTGGACAAGGAATGTAGGGGCTCCAGGGCCGATTCGTCGCCGATATTCCCGAGGGCGGAAGCTGCGGCTATTTTCAGACCCTCCAGACTTTTTACAGTGAACAACGGTTTTTTGTTGAGGAATTTGACCAGATAGGGTACCGCGCGCCTGTCACCGATGCGGCCGATGGCGAGGAGCGCTTCCCTTTTGAGGGACTCCAGATCGCCGAAGAAGTCTCGATGCCAGACAATGTCCAACAGGGGCTGAACAGCCGTCTGACTGCGCATGATGCCCAAGGAGAGGACTGCCTGCTGCTTGACGTCACGGTCCTTGGTGGTGAGAAGGCCTATAAGGATGGCTTCTGCCTCGGTCCCGCCGATTTTGGAGAGGCTCCGGATGGTCTCCTTGCGGACCCTTGCGTCTTCGTGGTAAGCGGGGCCTTTCAGGAGCCGAACGCTGGAGGGTATGCCGATTTCTCCCAGGATTGCCACCATGTTGCGAATGACGTACCAGCGGCTGTCCTGAAGCATGGCCGCAAGAAACGGGATGGAGGGTTCGCCGATCTGCACCAGGGCAGAAGCCAGGCTTTTTCGGGCGTAGAGGTTGTCCGCCACGCCGAGACGTTCGATGAGGCGCGGTACAGTCTGGGCGCCGAGGTGCTTCAGAACATGAAACAACTCATCCTTCCTGGGGAAATCCTTGTTCTCCACCTGTTCGGCCAGAGTATCGGCCATGCCGTTCGTGATCTGCTGCAGCGTGAAGGCCGCATGTTCCCGCTGAGCATTGCTTCGGCGCTTGTCCAGAAGATGCGCGAAAAGCGAGAAGACAGGATGGAGCAAAGCCTGGTGCATGCCTTGTCCCTTGAGTTGCTCGGCTTTCGAGACAAGGAGTTCCGCAAGCTGGATATAGCGGTTGTCGTCGAATTCTTCGTTCATGAGCTGAATCAGCTCACGGATGTCTTCTTCCTCTTTCTCCTGGGGGGGCTGGGGCTGGACCTCCTGAGATGCCGCCAGGGCAGCCTCGATCTCCTCATCGCTTGCGGCTACCTCCTGCTCGACCTCCATCGCCTGCTGCTTGGCGAAAATCGCCGACAGGTCGAGCTCGTTGACCCATATCGTCTTTATCTTCCGGGTCGCCATGAGGCGCTCCAGGCCGCCTGCCTCGGCAATTCTACGCGGCTCCATCAGGAGCAGGGAAAGAAAATTCTTCAGGTCGTCCGGCGTAAGGTCGGGCAAGATGGTGAGCTGGCTTGCCCGGCGGAAAAAGAGCTCTTTTGCCAGGGCCTGGGACATTGGGTTGCCGTCGATTGACGCGCCGGTTGAGAGGGAAAAGCCGCCGCGCGAGACAATCAGGGAGAGGGGCCCGCCCTGAAGGGCGCCCTGGAGGATCTGGTGGGCGCGCAACAAGGCCTCTGTCAGCAGGGGGTGCTCCTTGGGGTAGAAGCTTATGACCTTCAGGGTGCGGTACAGGTCCGCCAGGGCAGAGCCGATGGATTTGGCTGCCTCGCTTCTGACTAGTTTGAGATGCTGTTCCTGTTTGTCGGACATGGTTTCTCTAAGTGTCCCGGCGTTGAAACGCCGGGCTACCGTCTATTTGTCCTTTAGGCCCTGCGGGTCCGCCGGGACAAAAAACCGGGGGAAAATATTGTTGCATCCTTTCTATATATACCATGGTTGCCTTTGGGGAGGAAGGGGGAGAATCCAGGTTTGTTGACAATATTTGCAGTTACGGATTATGATGCGCTTAAACTCGGCAGACAGGAGTCGTAGTGAAGACGAAAACCTTGTACACCTGCCAGAATTGCGGGTATCAATCCCCGAAGTGGCTTGGCAAATGCCCGGATTGTGCCTCATGGAACACCCTTGCGGAAGAGGTGCAGTTTCGGGGAGGGGGGGTGGCGGATCCGCTCGGGTCTTCGGTTCCCATTCCGATTACGGATGTGCCGAAGGAGCATGAGGAGCGCTTTCGCACCGGAATATCCGAATTTGACCGCGTTCTCGGCGGCGGGCTGGTGGCCGGTTCTCTGGTGCTGATCGGGGGCGATCCGGGGATCGGCAAATCAACCCTGCTTCTTCAGGCCATGAACAAACTCGCGGAAGCGGGTGGAGTTCTGTATGTCTCGGGAGAGGAGTCTGCGCGCCAGACCAGGATGCGGGGGGAGCGTCTCGGGTCTAAATCCTCCGGACTCTACATCCTGGCCGAGACGTCGCTGGAGAAGATACTTACCCACATCAAGAGGTTGCAGCCCCGGGCAGTGGTGGTGGATTCCATCCAGACGGTCTTCACTGGCGGGGTGGAATCGGCCCCCGGCAGCGTGAGCCAGGTGCGCGAGTGCGCGGGGAAGCTGATGCTGCTCGCCAAAGGGAGCGGCACGCCGGTGCTGCTGGTCGGCCATGTGACCAAGGACGGCTCCATTGCCGGGCCTCGCGTTCTGGAACATATTGTCGACACGGTGCTCTATTTCGAGGGAGACTCCGGCCACCCGTTCCGGATCCTGCGGGCGGTCAAGAATCGTTACGGCTCCACCAATGAGATCGGGGTGTTCGAGATGACCGACGGGGGGTTGCAGGAGGTGAAAAACCCTTCGGAGCTCTTCCTGTCCGAGCGCCCGGCAGGGGCATCGGGGTCGGTGGTGGTTGCCACGCTTGAGGGAAGCCGGCCGCTTCTGGTGGAACTGCAGGCGCTGGTCACGTCATCGTCCCTCGGTATGCCGCGCCGGACGACCATAGGCATCGACCATAACCGGCTGGCGCTCCTGGTGGCGGTGCTGGAGAAAAAGGTGGGGATGGCGCTGGGGGGGCAGGACATCTTCCTCAACGTTGCCGGCGGCATGCGCCTGTCGGAGCCTGCCGCCGACCTTGGGGCTGTGGCAGCGGTGGCCTCCAGCTATCTGGACAAAGTCATCGATCCTAATACCATGGTGCTCGGGGAGGTGGGGCTCGCCGGCGAGGTGCGGGCCGTCACCCAGCCGGAGATGCGGCTCAAGGAGGCGGCCAAGCTCGGTTTTACCCGATGCATCCTGCCGGCGGGAAGCGTAAGGCAGGCAAAGGCCAAGGGGATTGAACTTGTGGGGGTAAAATCCCTGGAAGAGGCCCTGGCTCAACTTTTTTAGACATACTTCCAACTCGGACAGGAAATTTATCTTTACTTGCAGCGTGAATTTCCTTAGTATTAGAAGGACTTATGACATCTCGGGGTTCTGGTTATGGATGCAGAAAAACTTGAATACTTTCGTGGTATACTGCAGGAAGAGATGCGCAAGCTCATGGAAGAGGCGGGAAAGACCGTTTCCACCATGAACAAGGACAGCGACAATATTCCCGATCCGAACGACCGCGCCACCCTCGAATCGGACCGCAATTTCGAGTTGCGGATCCGGGACCGCGAGCGTAGGCTGTCGAACAAGATCCGGGAAGCCTTGCAGCGTATCGACGACGGTGAATTCGGTATTTGCGAAAAATGCGAAGAGCCGATCAGCGAGGCCCGCCTCAGGGCGCGCCCGGTGACCACCCTCTGCATTGATTGCAAGACCGACGAGGAACGGGGAGAAAAACGCCCCTGAATTGATTAAGGAATCGCCTTCTCCGTCTGAAAATCCGGAATCAGGAGCCATGATGGTTACGCAGGATAGATTCGACATCCTGAGTTCTGCCGTTCATATTGCCCATTCCGGAAGCCTCTCCCATCATGCCCGTCTGAAATCCCTTTCCCAACTGCTTTCAAAGACATTTCACCTTGAATCGGCATCCATTTACATCCTCGATTCAGACAAGCATTGCTTCATAGCCAGGATTGCCAGTTCCGGCCCGGAACAGGTGCAATCATGCACCATTCCCGCTGATGATCTGGTTCCCCATGCTATTTCCCAGCATGCCACATTGAGCGGGGCCGGGACTTTTTCTCTTCCTCTTATGGACAGCGGCAGGCTTCTGGGGATGATTTACCTTTGCCCGGAGCGGGATGTGCCGTCTCCTGATACGCATGATCGCCTTCTTCAGGATATTTTGAAATTAATGGCTGGACTGCTCCGCTCAGCCGGCATTGTTGAGGAATCAGGCCGAAGGATCAGGGACCTCTCCGCGCTCAATGATTTCGGCTTCGGCATCAACCGGCCCATGAAGGCCGAAGCCGTCCTGGCGAAGACGCTCAGGGGGGTTCAAGGAAATACCGGCTCGCTCTGCACGCTTTTGCGCCTGAATCCTCCCGCCGGACGGGGCAAAAAGGTGTACGCGAAGTGCGTAACGGCTCTAAAGCCCCATCTCGCGACTCTGCACGAGCTGGAAGCGGAATATTCGGCGAGGGTCATGGAAAGCGGCATGCCGCTCCTGGTAACCGACATTGTCGCCGACCCCGATCTACCCGCCTCAAGCATATGCGTGCCGCTGAAATTTGCCGGCAACGTCACGGGGACAATCACGGTTTTCGGGAGAAAGGGCGGCAACGGTCTTTACCGCAACTATGACGAGGAAGACAGGGAACTCCTCGAAAACATGATGGTGCTTGTCGACAACGCCCTTGAAAGTACGCTCTCCGCTCAGCGCATGGAGGCCCTTGCCCGGGAAAACGACAAGAAGCTGCGGGAAATAGCACTTCTGTACCGGATCAGCAATACCATGCTCTCCACCATCAATCTCAACAAGCTGATTCACCTGATCCTGACCGCCCTGACTGCCGGGCCGAACTCCTGTTTCGAAAGGGCCATGCTCTTCCTGATCAACGAGCGGACCGGCATCATGCAGGGGATGCTCGGGGTCACGCAGGAGACGGCGGAGGGGATCCTCCCGGCCATGGAGGAGGGGGAGGATATTCTGCTCAGCAGATGGGAGATCTCCGAAGAGCAGATGACGCGCCAGAGCGATTCCCCTTTCAGCCGCAAGGTGCGGGGAGCCAGGCTGGAGCTTGACCGCTCGAAAAACGTCACGGCCCGTGCCGTGCTGGATCGCCGCTGCATCCATGTGCCGGACGTAGCGAGAGAAAAGGTTGTTGACCGGGATTTTACTGATCGCTTTGACATTACTTCCTTTGCCTCTGCGCCTCTTATTGCCAGGGGGAAAGTGGTCGGGGTCATCCTGGTGGATAATCCATTCTCCAGGAAGTCGATCACTCGCGATAACCTGCGTTATCTGCAGCTCTTCACCAACCAGGCGGGAATGGCCATAGAGAACTCCATGCTTTACAACCGGATCGAGGACACCGACCGGCACTTGCAGGAGGCACGGGATCGCCTTCTCCAGGGGGAAAAGCTCGCCATGCTCGGTGAGATGGCGGCGAGCATTGCCCATGAGTTGAAAAACCCGCTGGTCTCCATCGGCGGCTTTGCCCGGCGCCTCGGGAAAAAGACGGCGCAGGGCTCTGCGGAGTGGAAATATGCCGATATCATCACTCGCGAGGTGGAGCGGCTGGAACAGATGCTGACGGATATCCTGATATTTTCCAGGAAAAAGGTCGTCTCTTCCGCCAAATGCGATGTGGCCGAGATCATCGAGGAAGCGCTGGCCATCTTGTCGGACCAGGTGCAGAAGAGTGGGGTGGCAATCGGCAAGGATATCCCGGCGGAGAGGATGTTCGTCAAGGGTGACAGCAAGCAGCTCAAGCAGGTATTTCTCAACCTCATTGCCAACTCGCTGCAGGCCATGCCTGGCGGGGGGAGGCTGGGGATTTCCCTGGAACAGGGGACCCTGGACGATGCCCCGGCAATCTCGGTCAGGCTGGCGGATACGGGGGGGGGGATACAGCTGGAGCTGCTCAACAGAATATTCGATCCTTTCTTCACCACCAAGGACCACGGCACCGGCCTTGGACTTCCGATAGTGCAGGCAATCGTCTCCAATCACGGCGGCAAGCTGCGGATAAACAACCAGCCGGGCGTGGGGGTCGAGTTCACGGTTCTCCTTCCTGCCAATCACTGATCTCAATCCTCACGGATTCAGGACTGATACTACTTCCCTTAAATTCCCCCTTTTCAAGGATAAGCATTTGTTGTATAGTTCAACACTGCGACAGCACAGTCGCGATGTTCACCACGTCTTGGGGATGTAGCTCAGCTGGGAGAGCGATGCGTTCGCAACGCATAGGTCGACGGTTCGATCCCGTTCATCTCCACCAGAAATCAAAAGGGGCCTGCGCCGGTAGCGCAACCCCTTTTTCTGTTCCGCGGACAATAATCCAATGAATCTACTCCACCATCTAAATCCTCCCCAGAAGGAGGCGGTCCTCCACGGTGAAGGGCCGCTTCTGATCCTGGCCGGCGCCGGTTCGGGCAAGACCCGCGTCATTGTCCACCGGATAGCCCATCTCATCAAGGAGCTGGGCATCCCTCCCTGGCAGATTCTGGCGGTCACCTTCACCAACAAGGCAGCCGGAGAGATGCGCGAGCGGGTGGAAAAGCTCGTCGGTCCCGGCGAGGCGCCACTTATCGCCACTTTCCACTCCGCCTGTGTCCGCATCCTGCGCCGCGAGATCCAGCGGCTCGGCTATGACCCCAACTTTGCCATCTATGACGACAAGGATTCCGAGAAGCTTCTTAAGGAGGTGGTGGCCGAGCTGCACCTCGACGAGAAGCGCTTCCCTGCCAAGATGTTCTCCAGCGCCATCGATGAGTGCAAGAACGCCGGGCTCCTTCCTGGGGACCTCCCCACTTCCGACTACATGCAGGAGAAGATTGCCCAGGTTTATACCGCCTACCAGGCGCGGCTGCAGAAGTGCAATGCCGTTGACTTCGGCGATCTGATTCTCCTGACAGTGCGCCTTTTCGACGAGCACCCTGAGGTGCTGCGCCATTACCAGGACCGCTTCCGCTGGATCCTGGTGGACGAGTACCAGGACACGAACCCGGTACAGTACCGCCTGGTGAAGCTTCTGGCCGGAAGCCTCCGCAACCTGTGCGTGGTGGGGGACGACGACCAGTCCATCTACCGGTGGCGCGGCGCCGACATCCGCAATATCCTCGACTTCGAGCAGGATTTCCCCGGCGTCAAGGTGGTGAAGCTGGAGCAGAACTACCGATCCACCCGCACCATCCTCACCGCTGCCGGGAGTGTCGTGGCCAGGAACCGGGGGCGCAAGCCCAAGACCCTCTGGACCGACAACCCGCTGGGGGAAAAGATCGTCTATCGCCGCTTGACCGACGAGCGGGACGAGGCGAGGTTCGTCAGCCGCGAGATCGAGCGGCATGTCAGGAAAGGGGGGGACCTGCGGGACGTGGCGGTCTTCTACCGGACCAATGCCCAGTCCCGCGTTCTGGAGGACGCCCTGGTGGCCGACGGCATCCCCTACCGGATGGTCGGTGCCGTCCGTTTCTATGAGCGGCTGGAGATCAAGGACATCCTCGCCTACCTGAAGGTCCTGGACAACCCGGCGGATGAGATTTCCCTCAAACGAATCATCAACACTCCTGCGCGCGGCATCGGCCATGCCACTGTGGACAAGGTGGGAGAGCTTGCCGCCGCAAGGGGTATCACGCTTTACGAAGCGTTGCGGGAGGCGTCAAGCGGAGGGCTCCTGGGAGCGGGGCCGCGGGGGAAGCTGGCCGCGTTCGGCGCCCTCATGGAGAATTTCCGGATACTGGCTGGCGCTGTTTCCCTGGCGGAGCTGGCGTCGCGCCTTATCCAGGAGACCGGATACGCCGACCGGCTCAAGGGGGAGCGGACTCCGGAGGCCGATGACCGCCTTGCCAACCTCCAGGAACTCCTGTCGGCTTTGGAGGAGTTCGACCGCTCCAGCGGTGAGAAGGGGCTGTCCGCCTTCCTGGAGCAAGTGGCGCTGGTGTCCGATCTGGAGCGGAGCGACGCCGGCGTGGAGGCCGCGACCTTCATGACGCTCCACTCCGCCAAGGGGTTGGAGTTCCCGCTGGTCTTCATTGTCGGCATGGAGGAGCGGCTCTTCCCCCATGTGCGCGCCCTGGACGACCCGCACCAGATGGAGGAGGAACGGCGGCTCTGCTACGTGGGGATGACAAGGGCCAAGGAGCGCCTCTTTCTGACCAATGCTCGCCGCCGGCGCATCTTTGGTCAGGAGCAGTTCAACTCCCCTTCGCGGTTCTTTGACGACATTCCGCGGGAGTTTCTAGATTTAGAGGAAGAGCGGCAGGGGGCAGGGAGCAGTCAGTGGGGAACGTTTGGCCGTTTCTCGCAGGGTTCTCACGACACAGACCGCCACAATCTTGCCGCTATTTTCGAGACAGAGATCGAGCCTGATTTTCCAGAAGTGGAAGTTGTCCCCGACGAGGCGGAAGATGCGGTATACTTGGGGATGAAGGTCCGCCACGGCAAGTTCGGCGTCGGCACCATCCGCAAGGTGGAAGGGGAAGGGGACAATCAGAAGGTGATTGTCTGGTTTAATACTGTCGGCCCCAAAAAACTTCTCGTCAGGTTCGCCGGACTGGAAAGGGTTTAATCTCGACCACCCCCAGCCCCTCCTTATCAAGGAGGGGAGCTTTAAGTCCCCCTCCTGGTTCAGGAGGGGTTAGGGGTGGTCAGGTGTCGCTTTGACGTAGTATAGAATCTGACATCGCGTTGCGACATACTGTTTGAAAGGAAAAAATGATGTCCCGTCTGCATCGATTTTCCCGCACTGAACTCCTGATTGGCCCGGAGGGGCTGGAGCGCCTGAAGCAGGCTACAGTGGCAATTTTCGGCCTGGGCGGGGTGGGGAGCTATGCTGCCGAGGCCCTTTGCCGAGCCGGGATCGGCAGGCTGGTCATCGTTGATTTCGACGACATCTGCCTGACCAATGTGAACCGCCAGCTCCATGCCATGGACGGGACCGTGGGGCGGGCCAAGGTTCAGGTGATGGCGGAGAGGCTCCGCCTGATAAGCCCCGAGGCCGAGATCGTCCCTTATCGGGAATTTTACTCAGCGGAAAAGAGCGACATGCTGCTGGCCGGCCACTTCGACTATGTGGTGGACGCCATTGATCACTTCACTGCCAAGGTGCACCTCATCACCACCTGCCTGGAACGGGGCCTGCCGATCATTGCCAGCATGGGGGCAGCCGCCAAGCTCGACCCTACCAAGATCCACGTGGCGGACATCTCCGAAACCCACAAGTGCCGCATGGCCCGCTCGGTGCGCAAGCTCCTGCGCCAGCGCGGCATCGAGCGCGGAGTGAAGGTGGTCTACTCCACCGAGGAGTACCGCGAGCCGCGCGTCAAGGACGCCGGCTGCAAGAGTGACTGCATCTGCCCCAACCGCAACGAGCAGCTCTTTTCCTGCGAGCATCGCCGCGTCATCCTGGGCAGTATCTCCTACATCCCCTCCATATTCGGCCTCACCATGGCCGGGGTCGTGGTGAACGACCTCTTGTCTAATTAACAACCGAAAAATTCGCTCTCACCCGTTGCAGACTCTCTCCGGCCCGATATACTCTTTGTATACGGGAAGATCTACTGATCAGAGAACGGAGGTGCATTGTCATGGGAAAAGAATATAATGTGCAGGAAGCCCTCAGGATGGCGATCCAGGGGGAAAAGGACAGCATGGATTTCTATCGCAAGGCCGCGTCAGCTACTGCAAACGATCGGGCGCAAAAGGTGTTCGAACTGCTGGCTAACGAGGAGGTGGGGCACCTGAAGTCGTTCTTCGACCATTACAGGGGGGGAGAATTCGGAGATCTGAAGAGCTTCATGGAAACCCCTCCCAACACCGAGAACCCGACCTACAGGGCACTGCTGCGGGCCATTGACGAGGAGACCCACGAGCAACAGGCACTGGAGATCGCCCTGCGGGAGGAAAAAGCGACCCTCGACCATTACCTGGTGCTGGCCAAGGACATCATCGATCCTTTGGTGAGGAGCGTTTTCGAGCGGGTGGTCAAGGAGACCCAGAAGCACTACGACCTGATCGAGGACGAGTACATGCACGTCATGACCATGGTGGACAAGTCCGACCAGGACATCTACGTGCGCGAGTGATCTCTATGAAAAAAGCAATCTTTGCACTGTGCGTTATCCTGGCGTCATACTCGCTCGCGGCGGAAAAGCAGCAGCTCGGCGCCCACTTCAGGCCTCCCGATGATGCCGCGATGCGGGTGATCGGGGAGAAGTGCCTTGTCTGCCACAACCGGGAGCGGATTGACGAGGCCATGCGCAAGGAAAAGGACCTGAAAAAGATCCAGCGGTTGATGGAGAAGAAGGGGGCAACGCTGACCGCCAAAGACCGTGAGGTGCTGGGGCATTTCTGGAAGCAGAATCCCCTTAAGGAGAAAAGGGTGCCTGCAAAGGAACACAGACCGTAAGATGGTCAATTGCGTCGAATAAAAAAAGAGCGGCCAGGAATTTCCGGGCCGCTCTTTTTTTGTGGGAAGAATCTCCGCTCTTCTATCCCATCCTGCTCAGGAGGGGAA
Source organism: Geobacter sp. (assembly GCA_016177775.1). Classification (GTDB taxonomy): domain Bacteria; phylum Desulfobacterota; class Desulfuromonadia; order Geobacterales; family Geobacteraceae; genus JACOUQ01. The sequence continues at coordinate 18,807 of JACOUQ010000004.1, read as the reverse complement.
CAATGAGGAGAGAAACGATGTTTATGATCTTGATCATCGGGTTGACGGCCGGGCCGGCCGTATCCTTGTAAGGGTCGCCGACGGTGTCGCCGGTAACTGCGGCCTTGTGGGCCTCGCCACCCTTGCCGCCATGATGGCCGTCCTCGATGTACTTCTTTGCGTTGTCCCAGGCGCCGCCGCCGGTGGTCATGGAGATGGCGACGAAGATACCGGTGACGATGGTGCCGACGATGACGCCTCCCAGGGCTTTCGGGCCGAGGGTGAAGCCGACGAGGATCGGTGCAAGGATCGGGATCAGGCCGGGAATGACCATCTCTTTCAGGGCAGTCTTGGTTACGATGTCGACGCAGGAGGCGTAGTCCGGTTTGCCGGTCCCTTCCATTATCCCCTTGATCTCGCGGAACTGGCGACGAACTTCGATCACAACCGCCCCGCCTGCCTTGCCGACAGCTTCCATGCATTGGGCGGCAAAGTAGTAGGGGAGCATGCCGCCAATGAAGAGGCCGACGATGATGTACGGGTCGGAGAGGTCAAATTTGATGATCTCTTTACCGGCCGCTTGCAGCGCGTGGTTCAACTCATCAACATAGGAAGTGAACAGGATCACGGCGGCCAGGCCGGCCGAGCCGATGGCATAGCCCTTGGTAACCGCCTTGGTGGTGTTGCCCACCGCGTCCAGGGGATCGGTGACGTCACGGACCGACTTGTCCAGTTCGGCCATTTCGGCGATACCGCCGGCGTTGTCGGTGATCGGCCCGTAGGCGTCCATGGCGACGACGATGCCGGTGAGCGAAAGCATGGAGACGGCGGCGACGGCGATGCCGTAGACGCCGGCGCAGTTGTAGGCGACGACGATGCCGGCAGCGATTACGATCACCGGCAGGGCGGTGGATTTCATGGAGACACCGAGACCGGCGATAATGTTGGTGCCGTGGCCGGTGGTGGAAGCCTGGGCAATGTGCTGGACCGGGCCGTATTCAGTGGCGGTGTAGTATTCCGTAATCCAGAAGATTGCGCCGGTAACTACCAGGCCGACAATTGCGGAGATGAAGATGTTGATGGCGCTGAAGTTTTGGCCGGCGGTGTTGGTAAGCCCCTCCGGGAACATTTGTGCCGTGACGAAATAAAAGGCGATAGCCGCAATGGCGCCGGAAGCGATCAGCCCCTTGTAGAGAGCTCCCATGATCTTCCCACTTCCGCCGAGCTTGACGAAAAAGGTGCCGATGATGGAGGCGATTATGGAGATGCCGCCGAGAATCAGGGGATAACTGACGGTGGCTGAGCTGCCGGTGAAGGTGATGGCGCCCAGCAGCATGGCGGCGATCAATGTTACGGCATAGGTCTCGAAGAGGTCAGCGGCCATGCCGGCGCAATCGCCAACATTGTCCCCGACGTTGTCGGCGATGACTGCAGGGTTGCGGGGGTCGTCCTCTGGAATTCCGGCTTCAACCTTGCCCACCAGGTCGGCGCCGACATCGGCACCCTTGGTGAAAATCCCGCCGCCGAGCCGTGCGAAGATGGAGATCAGCGAACCGCCGAAGCCGAGGCCGACCAGTTGGCTGACCACGTCCTTGACCGGTGCGCCCGGCATGATCTGTTGCAGTACGAGGTAATAACCGGCGACGCCGAGGAGGCCGAGGCCGACCACCAGCATTCCGGTAATAGCCCCCCCTTTGAATGCCACGTTCAAGGCTTTGTGAATGCCGGACTTTGCGGCCTCGGTGGTGCGAACGTTGGCGCGGACCGATACGAACATGCCGATGAAGCCGGTAAGGCCGGAGAAAATGGCGCCGATGGCGAAGCCGATGGCGGTTTTGGCGCCGAGGCTGGCGAAGAGGGCGATGAACATGATCACGCCGACTATGGCGATGATCCTGTACTGGCGTTTCATGTAGGCGCCGGCCCCTTCCTGGATCGCCGCGGCGATCTGGCGCATCCGGTCGCTGCCCTGGGGGAGCCCCAGGATCCATTTGGCCGATACAAGGCCGTAGGCGACGGCAGCCACGGCACAGGCCAGGGCAAAGAGTACTGCATACTGTTCCATTACTAGAACCTCCTGTGAATTTGCCTTTAAAAGGCTTATATGTTCAAGTGGGATTGAGTCGAAAAACAAACGAAAAATTGTTATAGGAAAAGGGGCGGTTTGTCAACCTTAAATAGCGTATTCAGCGCCATAAACGGGGAGCAAGACGTATTCAGGTTATAAAACCTTGCCCTTTGGCCGATAAATCGGGTAACATCAAGAGACATGGAACTTTTTTACGGCAACGGCGTCTGTACGCTGAATATTCCATCGACCAATCTTCAGGGGGTCATTCGTCCGGCGCTCGATCTGCCAGCGGAGAGCGGCGAAGCGCTCATCTGCCGCGCTCTCGACGGCTGCGATGCGATTATCCGTGAGTTCCGTCCGGGCGAGCGGGTGGTGGTGGTCACGTCCGACATCACTCGCTATACCGGGAGCGAGATCTACCTGCCACTTCTCGTGGAGCGCCTTACGGCAGCGGGAATCCGGCAGCAGGACATCGAAATCCTGATCGCCCTCGGCATTCACCGCAAACAGACCGAGCATGAGCACAAGAAGATACTCGGTCCTCTTTTCGGTCAGGTCCGGGTTACTGACCACGACTGCGACGATCCCGGAGAACTGGCGTTCATCGGCCGGACGGGGAACGGCATCGACATCGAGCTGAACCGCCGGGTGGTGGAGGCGGACCGGGTGATCCTCACCAGCACCATCGGCTTCCACTACTTTGCCGGTTTCGGCGGCGGACGTAAGAGTGTACTGCCGGGCGTGGCGTCACGCCGCGCCTGCATGGCCAGCCATTTTGCGGTCCTCAACCCCAGCGAGGGAAGCGGCAAGAACCCGCTGGCAACCACCGGGAATCTGGACGGGAACCCTGTCCACCAGGCAATGGAGGAGGCGTGCGCCCTGGTGGAGCCCGACTTTATCCTGAACACGGTTCTTTCTCCGGACAAGCGGATCATGGCCGCCTTTGCCGGCCACTGGCGGGACGCCCACCTGGCGGGATGCCGTTACTACGCGGAGCGCTTCACCTGTCCCCTTCGGGAGAAGGCCGACCTGGTGGTGGTCTCCTGCGGAGGCTCCCCCAAGGACATTAACCTGATCCAGGCCCACAAGTCGATGGAGTATGCAAGCCATGCCCTCAAGGACGGCGGGGTCATGGTTCTCCTGGCCGAGTGCCGGGACGGTTACGGCAACGCCACCTTCTCCGACTGGTTCAAGCACAGGGACCTGGCCGAATTCGAGGCGGCCCTGCGCCGTCATTACGAGATCAACGGACAGACCGCCTATTCCACGCTCCAGAAGGCGCAGCGCTTCCGGATCCTTCTCGTTTCCTCCCTTCCTCCGGAGGAGGTGGAGACCATGTCGATGATCCCGGCAAAGGGGCTGGACGAGGCGATGGGCAAGGCGGCGGAGATGCTGCCGGAGGATTATAAAGCATACGTTATTCCCGAGGGGGGAACGGTGCTGCCCATTCTTGTGTAGGGGCGAGGCATGCCTCGCCCGATTGTTCATGCACCCAGCGATTCCCAAGGGCGAGGCATGCCTCGCCCCTACGAATAATTTGATGAAAGAAGAATATCCATGCTCGACTCGCGCATAATCGAAAAACTGAAAGCCATCGTCGGCGCCGGCAACGTGGCCACCGGCGCGCAGGAGCTTCTCTGCTACGGCTACGATGCTACCCAGATGGAGTTCCATCCCGATGCCGTGGTGCATCCGGCCAGCGCTGAAGAGGTGTCGGCCGTTCTCAAGCTGGCCAATGCCGAGCGGTTCCCGGTATTCCCCCGTGGCGCCGGAAGCGGTTTTACCGGCGGGGCGCTCCCCAAGGGGGGTGGCGTCGTTCTCGTCACCACACGGATGAACCGGATCCTGCGCATTGACACCGAAAACCTGATCGCCGAGGTGGAGCCGGGGGTGGTGACCGAACAGTTCCAGCTGGAGGTGGAGAAGCTCGGGCTTTTCTATCCGCCTGACCCGGCCTCCCTCAAATTCTCCACCCTTGGCGGCAACGTGGCGGAGAACGCCGGCGGTCCCCGCTGCGTGAAGTACGGGGTGACCCGCGACTTCGTCATGGGGCTGGAGGTGGTGCTCCCCACCGGCGAGATCATCCGGACCGGGGGTGAAACCTACAAGGGGGTGGTGGGATACGACCTGACGCGGCTCCTATGCGGGAGCGAGGGGACCCTCGGCGTCATCACCAAGATCATCTTCAAGCTGCTGCCGCTCCCTGATGCGAAGAAGACCATGCTCACCATATTCGATTCCATCGACGGCGCGGCCAAGGCGGTTTCCACCATCATCGGGAACAAGATCATCCCCACGACCCTGGAATTCATGGACCACGCCACCCTTCAGTGCGTGGAGAAACGATTCAGCCTGGGGATACCGGAAACCGGGCGGGCCGTGCTCCTGATCGAGGTGGATGGCGACCGGGAGCTGATCGAGAAGCAGGCGGGACGCATTCAGGAGCTGGTGAAGCCGCTGGGGCTCGTGGAGTGCATGGTGGCGAAGGATGCCGCGGAGTCGGAAGCCCTCTGGAAGGTGCGGCGGCTGGTGTCGCCAAGCTTGCGCGACGTGAACCCCACCAAATACAACGAAGACATCGTGGTGCCGCGCTCAAGGGTCCCCGACGTGATCCGCAGGATCGACGCAATCGCGCAAAAATACGCCATCCCCATCGTCAACTTCGGTCACGCCGGCGACGGCAACATCCATGTGAACGTCATGATCGACAAGGAGATCGAGGGCCAGGAGGAAAAGGCCCACGGGGCGATCAAGGAGATATTCCAGGCGGCCCTCGATCTTGGCGGCACAATGTCGGGTGAGCATGGCGTGGGGCTGGCCAAGCAGCCGTACATCTCCCTGGAGCTCAAGCCGGAGCAGGTGGCGGCGATGCAGGCGATCAAGCGGGCGCTGGACCCGAACAACATACTGAATCCGGGGAAGATGTTTCCGGTGTAGCACGTAGGGGCGACGCATGCGTTGCCCTGGTTCTGCATTATATGTTTATCCGAGGGCGAGGCATGCCTCGCCCCTACAAAGGCAAAAAACATTGGATCCGTTAAAAAGAGTCGAAAAGGAAATAAAGAAGTGCGTGAAGTGCGGCGCTTGTCGGGCGCACTGCCCGGCGTTCGCCGCAATCCAGCGCGAGCCTGCGGTGGCGCGCGGCAAGGTGGCCCTGGCCCATCACCTGGCCAAGGGGGATGTGCAGCTTGAGGACGAGACCTATTCCATCATGTCCAAGTGCCTGCTGTGCGGAAGCTGCGCGGAGAAGTGCCCGAACGACGTCCCGACCGACGAGATCGTGATCGCCGCCCGTGAGGCCCTGGCCAGGGAGCGCGGGCTCACCACCTTTCACAAGGCCGTGGGGAGGATTATCAGGAACCGCAAGGCCATGAACATGGGGGGGCTGGCCGCTGCCATCCTTGGTCCCATTTTTTTCCGCAAGGTGCCGCAAACCTCGGGCCTTCGCCTCCGTTTCCCGCTCCCCTTCCTGGGGGGAAAGCGGCATGTTCCCCAACTGGCGAAGAAGCCGTTTCTGTCCCGCCATCCCGAAGTGATCCCTGGAGAGCCGGGGAAACCGCGCATCGTCTATTTCGTCGGCTGCATGACCAACTTCGTCTACACCGAGATCGGCGAGGCGGCGCTTGCCCTTTTCCGGCACCTGGGGTGCACGGTCATCATCCCCAGGGACCAGCAGTGCTGCGGCCTGCCGGGGATGTCGGGGGGAGATATGGAGACGGTGCGGGAGTTGGCGGAGCGCAACCTGGCTGCCATCGAGAAGCACAATCCCGACTATGTCATGACTGCCTGCGCCACCTGCGGCGGGGCGCTCCACAAGTTCTACCCGGCCGTGGTCGGCAAGCGCAACCCGGAACTCCATGCCCGCCTTCAAGCCCTGGCGGACAAGACCGTGGATGCCGCGGTCCTGCTTCAGAAGCTGGGGCTGAATCCGGAAGAAACCGGTGCGGGCGAGGCGTTCTCCATCACCTATCACGACCCCTGCCATCTCCGGACGCGCAACATCACCAAGCAGCCGCGCGAGCTGCTCCGGGCGGCCCCCGGCGTCGAGCTGACCGAAATGGAGGGGGCGGACCGCTGCTGCGGCCTTGGCGGGACGTTCAACGTCTATCACTACGAGACCTCCATGAACATCAACGCGCCCAAGGCCGCTGCCATCGCCAAAAGCGGGGCAGAGGCGGTGGTGACCGGCTGTCCCGGCTGCATGATGCAGCTTGCCGACGGTCTTCAGCAGTCTGGCTGCAAGACACGGGTCATGCATACCCTGGAAATATTAGCCAGGCGGATCAAACGGACGTAACACGGCGCTTTGACAAGCCGTTTTAAACAGGTGTAATCAACTCCATAATATTTTCGATATTTTGAGCCGATCGCCCCATTGGGGGTTGACCGGAATTTAATTTGGGTGAAAATATTTATTGACAATAGAAACTGTTTCGGGTTATTTAAGCAAAAATAGAAACAAGTTTTATTTTGCCTAAATAACCCCCAGGAATACTGAAGTGTGACGGGGGGTCCAAATGTCCGAATACAACATAGGCGCAAAGATCAAGAAGCTCCGCCTGGCGAAGAAGCTCACCCTGCAGGCGGTGGCCAAGGAAACCGGCTTTTCGCCGGCCCTCATCTCCCAGATCGAGAACAATAACGTATCGCCGCCTATTGCCACGCTTTCCAGGCTGGCCAAGTTCTTTGACGTGAAGATCGGCGTGTTTTTCGCCGAGGACGAGGAAGAGTACCGCTACGAGGTGGTGCGCAAGGGGGAGCGGAAGCTGGTGCCGCGGGTCATCTCCCGCGCCGGGACCAGCCAGGGATATTCCTACGAGTCCCTGTCGTGGCGCAAGCAGAACAAGAAGATGGAGCCCTTCATCCTCGCCGTGGCTGAGAAGGCCGCCGAGGAGAATACCTACAGTCACGACGGCGAGGAATTCCTCTACATCATGCAGGGGGTTGCGGAACTCCTCCTGGACGAGGAGCGGATCACCCTGGAGGAGGGGGACTGCGTCTATTTTGACTCGTCGATCAAGCACCGCCTGCTGTCGAAGGACGGCTCGGAAGTCAAGGCACTGGCGGTGGTCACGCGGTAACTAACCGATTGGACGACAAAAAGGGAGTGAGGACAACCATCTGGTAGCGGGTAGGAAAATCGGACCCGCGCTTTATCCTCGCTCCTTTTTTTATAGGCAAAGCCGTATACACTAAGTTCGCCGTTGAATAGAAAAATTCCACTAAGCGGAAGGATGGCGTAGATGTCCAAAAAAGCGATCAAACCTGCACTGAAAAACCCGTTCGAGCCACCCGAGAAGGTAGAATTCATCATCCCTGGGGAGATCTCCCGGACGACCGGCCCCTACGAAGAGGCGATGAAGGAAGGGCATGACCTGACCGAGCGCCCGATCAAGTCGGTCAAGATCGACCAGATCGAAAAGCAGCACTTCAAGAAGCGGATGACGGTCTGGGAGCGCCTCAAGGTGCTGTCGGCCCAGGCCCCGAATGTCCTGTACCAGAACTGGGGGAAGAACCTGGACGGCGCCTCGCTGGTTACCGCCATTCTCAATATCGGCGGCCGTGACGTGGCGGTCTACGGCCATGACTTCACCGTGCGGGCCGGTTCCATCGACGCCACCAACGGCAACAAGCTTGCCCGGCTTTTCAACATGGCGGGCGAGAAGGGGATTCCCCTGGTCGGCATGAACGACTCTGCCGGCGCCTTCGTGCCGGCCGGGGTCGGCGGCCTCGACGGCTATGCCGAGGCGTTCACCGCCCTGAGAAAGATCAGCGGCGTTGTCCCTTCAATCATGTGCATGTTCGGCTTCAATGCGGGCGGCGGCTCCTATCTCCCCCGCCAGGGAAGCTTCGTCATCCAGCCGAACGAGACCTTCTTCGGCTTGACCGGCCCCGGCGTCGTAAAGTCGGTTCTCGGCGAGGATATCACCCCGGAGGAGCTGGGCGGACCCAAGGTCCACGGCAAGTCCGGCGTCGCAGATCTCACTGTCCAGGATGAAGTGGCGGCCCTGCGTACCGCGGTGCGCCTCCTCTCCTATATCCCCGACAACAACAGCATACTGTCCCCTTTCCAGGAGACGAGCGATCCCCTCGATCGCAAGACCTGGGAGATCAATACCCTTCTCAAGAAGGCGTTCAACTCGCCGACCGGCTTCAACACCCCGTTCGATGTCTCCATCATTATCCAGCAGATCTGCGACCATGGCGACTATTTCGAGCTCCAGCCCGACCGGGCCCGCGAGGCAGTCACCGCCTTCGGCCGCCTTGGCGGGCACGTGGTCGGCTTCGTGGCCAACAACTCGGCCGTGGCCTCGGGCCAGATCGACTGCGATTCTGCCGTCAAGATCGCCCGCTTCGTCCGTTTCTGCAATATCTACAATATCCCGATAATCTTCATGGAGGACACCACCGGCTTCCTCCCCGGCCGCGAGCAGGAAGCCCGCGGCATAGTACAGGCCGGCCGCTCCATGCTCGACGCCATCGTCGACGTCCGCACGCCGCGCATCCTGCTGCTGCTGCGCAATGCCTACGGAGGCGCTTACGCATCCTACAACAACTATCCCACCGGCGCGGACCTGGTCCTGGCCCTTCCCACCACCCGCCTGGCGGTCATGGGACCGGCCGGCAAGGAGTTCGTCTACAAGGATGAACTGCGCAAGCTTCGCGGGGCCATCTCCGAAATGGTCAAAAAAGGCGCGGAAGAGCGCATCAAGGCCGGAATGGAGGGGGACGCCGCCAAGAGGGATGCCGAGAGGGAGGCTGCCGACTGGCTCAAGGCCCAGGAGGCCGCTCTCAATACCCGTTACGAAAAAGAGCTCATGAACCCCAAAGAGGGTCTGGCCCTGGGCTCCATCTCTTCCATTGTCATGCCGACCGACCTGCGGAAGGTGCTTGGCGAGAACGTCGCGTTCCTGATGCGCCATTACAAGCCCGGCCCGATGATGGCTCCGCAGCGCGAGTTCCATTAATAATCTAATTTCTGACGAATTGGAGATAGAGCCAGATGACACAGACCAATGACCTGTACATGCACAACCCCCTGATTCACCGGGACCGCCGCCTGGGCCAGTCTGCCTCCGAGTGGGTCCGCTCCTTTTCCTGCGAAGACCTGAAACCCCTCATCGTCTGCCGCGGCCCGATCCGCAAGGAAGCCATGGATGTCTTCGAAGAGATGGGGATGAGCCATTACGGCATACTCCTCTCGGAGAAGGATTCCATCGTCTATGCGAATGCCCTGGCCCCTGAGCTGCGGCAACTGACCGACTCCACCCGCGTTCACCGGGTGCCCGACTACACGGGCGCCAGCAAGGAGGAACGGGTCGAGCGGATCAATCAAATCATCCAGATCGCCAAGGACAACGGCTATGACTCCATCTTCGCCGGTTACGGCTTCATGGCCGAGGACGAGGAGTTTGTCGCCTCCATCGAGAACGCGGGACTTTCCTTCATCGGCCCCAATTCCCGGACCCAGGCCGACGCCGGCAAGAAGGACGAGGCCAAGCGCACCGCCCTCTCGGTCGGAGTCAGCGTCACCCCCGGCATCAACAACGTCACCGCCCGGACCCTGGTCAAGAAGCACGGCACCCGCGACAAGCTCCTTGCCCTGGCCAAGGCCGAGGGGCTAGCCGTTGATGCCAAGGTCCTCGGCGACAAGAATCTCTCGCTGGAGGACCTGGCCGACGAGATCCTCTACGCCTCCTACGAGAAGGGGCTCGACCTTTACTCCATCGAGGAGCTCTGCGCCCAGGTCCAGGTCGAGGTGGAGAACATGTTCAAGGAGTACCCGGCCAGCCGCATCCGCCTGAAGGCCATCGGCGGCGGCGGCGGCAAGGGGCAGCGCATCCTCGGGGCCTCGCTCCTGACACTGAAGAGCCCGACCGCCAAGCAGGTGAAGGAAGCCGCTGCCGAGACACCGACCCTGGTCCGGGAGGTGCTGAACGAGGTCAAGGCGAACGGCGTCGGGGACAACAAGAACGTCCTCGTCGAGCTGAACATCGAGCAGACCCGCCACAACGAGATCCAGCTCCTCGGCAACGGCGAGTGGTGCGTATCGCTCGGCGGCCGCGACTGCTCCCTCCAGATGCACGAACAGAAGCTGCTGGAAATCTCGGTCACCCAGGAAGGTCTTACCCTGGCCGTCGAGAAGGCCAAAAAGGCCGGCAGGAAGGCCGAAGTCAAGGCCTTGGAAAGCGACCTCAAGGTCCTGAAGCGGATGGAAGAGGACTCCACCAAGTTCGGCGCCGCGGTCAGTCTCGATTCGGCCTCCACCTTCGAGTGCATCGTCGACCGCGACCGCTACTACTTCATGGAGGTGAACACCCGCATCCAGGTGGAGCACCGGGTCTCGGAACTCTGCTACTCCCTGAAGTTCACCAACCCCAAGGACAAGAAAGACTCCTTCATCGTCGAATCGCTGGTCGAGGCCATGGCCCTGCTGGTGCGCCACAAGAAGCGCCTTCCCAAGCCGGAGCGGATTCCCCGTTTCGGCGCCGCGGCCGAGGCGCGCCTCAACGCCACAGACTGTTCGCTTTCCCCGCACGCCGGCGGCATGATCCGCTACTGGTCGGACCCGATCGACGGGGAGATCCGCGATGACCAGGGGATATGCCTGGTGAACCCGGATACCGGCATGTTCATGCGCTACAAGGTGGCGGGCGCCTATGATTCCAACATCGCGCTTCTGCTTTCCAAGGGTGAGGACCGCCTGGCGAGCTACCAGCACCTGTCAAAGGTCCTGGGCAAGACCACGCTGCGCGGCACCGACCTGGCCACCAACCTGGAGTTTCACTACGGCCTGGTGAACTGGTTCCTCGGCCAGAACGTCATGGCCAAGCCGACCACCCGCTTCGTGGTCCCCTACCTGACCCTGATCGGGCAGCTGAAGGAAGAGGCGAGCAAGCTCGACACGGTCTATGCCTTCCTGCAGATGAAGAAGGCCTACGCCAGGAAGATGGCCGAGCAGTTCCCCGATGATCCGTCGGTCGCCAAGGCCGTCTCCCAGATCCTGGATCGCAAGGGGCTGCTGGTGACCCGTCCCATGGACAGGCTGCTCGATGACCCGCATCTGCTGTCGGGGTGGCTCTCCATCAACCGCCGGAACTTCACCATCGAGAAAGGGAAGGTGGTCTGGCACGACAACCCCTTCGTCATCCTGGCGGATACCTATGATTACCTGAACATGTCCTACGACCCCGCCGCGCCCGCCGCGGATGTGATCTGGGACCACGACAACGCCCTCCTCCAGGACGGCCTGAACTTCTATGCCACCCTTTCCGGCCGGTTCAAGCTGGGAATGCACGAGTTCGACAAGCTGTCGGCCCATCTTGCCAAGGAGAAGCCGCAGAATGGCTTCAGCGAGGAGGAGTGGGGGGATATCCGCTCTGCCCACATCGGCTTCGAAGCGGGACTGGAACTCCTGGGGATGCTCTTCCTCATCGCTGAGAACGTCAAGTTCTGGGACTTCAGGGTTGAGGACGACCTGGAGGTCACCATCCCCGCCAATCTGCATGACGCCGAACTCCAGGCGCGGATGAAAAAGCTTCTGGTACCCCCGCCCGCCACCAGGGCCGATGAGATCGTTGCCGTCTGCGGCGGGATGTACTACGGCCAGGAGGCCCCAGGCCTGCCGGCATTCGTGCACGAGGGGATGCATTTCGAGAAGGGGCAGGCGCTCTACATCATCGAGGTGATGAAGATGTTCAACACTGTCCGGGCAACATTCGCCGGCACCATCGACAAGATCATCATGCAGGGGAGCGACGGCTCCATCGTGCAGAAAGGTCAGCCGCTCTTCAAGATCACCCCGGACGAGAAGTTTGTGGAAGTCGATCCGAAGGAGATCGAGCGTGAAAAACGCGAACGGACTACCGAATACCTGAAGGCTGTGCTCTGACGGCAGCCTGTGGCATTGTCGCAGCACCCGGCCCTGCCTGAAATGGCAGGGTCAGGTGTTTGAGGGGGGTGCCGAAGCCGGGAGCAACCAAATCAAACGCTCGGGAGGATGCAATGAGAAAAGGGAAATTCATTGTCGTCGAAGGGATCAACGGCTCCGGCCAGCAGGTGAAGGCGGGCATCGTGGCTTTGCACAAGGCTTTGGTCGATCTCAGGCATGATGTCGTCGAATGCGCGAATCCCGATTCCGGCCGTGCAAAGGAGCTGGGGATCGAGAATCTGCTCAACTGGTCGTTCGGTACGGATGGACGGGCGGACTTCTTTCTCGAATGCGCGGTGCGCTCGCAGATCTTCAAGAACATTGTTCGGCCGGCATTGGACCATGACAAGATCGTCCTGTGCAAGCAATCAAGCATCTCCTCCCTGGGAAACGCCTGGGTCAACGGTTATACGCACCAGTTCGACGCGCTGAGGCATCTGGAAAAGATGTCCCGCGGTTTTCTGTTCGAAGACGAGATATTCCCCGACCTGACCATATTCTTCGACGTGCCGGCGGAGGAAGCCTGCGAACGGATAGAGGATGTCCTGCAGATCCACCACGAAGGGGGGATCGAATTCTATAAACGGATGCGGGAGTTTTATCTCAAGGAAATTTCCCGGTGGCACGGGGTCATAATTAACGCTTCAGCCGACAGGCCCCAGGATGAGATCAATGAAGAGGTCCTGGCCAAGGTCAAGGCGATACTTTGATTCGTTGCCGGTTTAAAGGCATTTACCGCACCTGAAGGAGAGAGTTGATGAGTATTTCGGACAAGAAACAGCAGTGGGCCGAGGGCATTGTGGCCAAGAACATAGCGAAGACGCCGGAGCGCAAGAAGGAATTCGGTACCACCTCGAACATCGAGATGGAGCGCTGCTTTTCTCCGGATTTTGAATATCCCGCCTACGAGGAGAGACTCGGCTTTCCCGGCCAGTATCCATACACCCGCGGCGTGCAGCCCACCATGTACCGCGGCCGCTTCTGGACCATGCGCCAGTACGCCGGTTTCGGCACGGCAAAAGAGTCCAACGAACGCTACAAATATCTGCTCCAGGCCGGCCAGACTGGCCTCTCCGTCGCCTTCGACCTTCCGACCCAGATGGGGTACGATTCTGACCATGGCATGAGCGCCGGCGAGGTGGGCAAGGTCGGCGTGGCCATCGACTCCCTGGCCGACATGGAGGTGCTGTTCGACGGCATCCCCCTGGACCAGGTCTCCACCTCCATGACCATCAACTCCACGGCCGCCATCCTCCTGGCCATGTACATCGCGGTGGCGGAAAAGCAGGGGGTGTCGGCGGACAAGATTTCCGGCACCATCCAGAATGACATCCTCAAGGAGTACATGGCGCGCGGCACCTACATCTACCCGCCGCAGGAGTCGATGCGGATCATCACCGACATCTTCGCCTACTGCAAGGACCATGTGCCCAAGTGGAACACCATCTCCATCTCCGGCTACCATATCCGCGAGGCTGGCTCCAGCGCCGTGCAGGAGGTGGCCTTCACCCTGGCCGACGGCATCGCATACGTGGATGCGGCGATCAAGGCGGGGCTGGATGTGGACGAGTTCGCCCCGCGGCTCGCCTTCTTCTTCAATGCCCACAATAACCTTTTGGAGGAGGTGGCGAAGTTCCGCGCCGCCCGCCGCATGTGGGCGAAGATCATGAAGGAGCGCTTCAAGGCCAAGGACCCCCGCTCCCTGATGCTCCGCTTCCATACCCAGACAGCGGGCTGCACCCTCACCGCCCAGCAGCCGGACAACAACATCATGCGGGTCACCATCCAGGCCCTGGCCGCGGTCCTCGGCGGCACCCAGTCGCTGCACACCAACTCCCGCGACGAGGCCCTGGCGCTTCCCACCGAGGATTCGGTCCGCATAGCGCTCCGCACCCAGCAGGTCATCGCCTATGAATCCGGTGTTGCCGACTCCGTGGACCCGCTGGCCGGCAGCTTCCTGGTGGAGTCCCTCACCGACCAGATCGAAAAGGGGGCCTTCGAATACATCGAGAAGATCGACAGGTTGGGCGGCGCCGTGGAGGCCATCTCCCGCGGCTTCCAGCAGAAGGAGATCCAGGACTCGGCCTACGCCTACCAGAAGTCGATCGAAGGGAACGACCTGATCATCGTCGGCGTAAACCGCTTCACCATCGAGAACGAACCGCAGCCGGAGCTGCTGAGGATCAAGGAAGAGGTGGAGATCGCCCAGAAGAAGGGGCTGGCGGAGACAAAGGCGAAGCGCGACAACAACGCCGTGAATGAGGCGCTCAAGGCCTTGGGGAGCGCGGCCCGGGGTACGGATAACCTGATGCCCCATATCCTCGCCGCGGTCAAGACCTACGCCACCCTCGGCGAGATCGCCGACGTCCTGCGCGATGTTTTCGGGACACATAAGGAGACGGTGGTGTTGTAATCCTCTCTGTTCAGGCCGTATTACCGAAACCCTCCCGGCCATTTCCGGGAGGGTTTCTTTTTGATCCTAGAAAAGGCAGTTTCGCGCAAAGCTCGTAAAGAACGCAAAGTAAAATCAAGCGGTTATAGGACATTATACTTTAACCCGATGGTCCTGGTTCTCAATCCCCTTTTTGTATTTGAATTTCTTTGCGGCCTTTGCGTCTTTGCGCGAGTAAATGCTGTTTGAAGGTTGATCGGTTCATCGGAAGGGACCAGAAGATTGACGACACAGAACAGAAAAATGTGCTAAGGTAGCTAATCTATAGTTTTTTCGACATATCCACACAAGGGGATTAATACATGAACAGCAATACGGCGCGGAAAGGCCTGATAGTTGTAGCGGTAATGTTTTTAGCGGTCTGTGTATTTGAGGTGAGCGCTCATGCACGGGCCGGAGGCGGGCGTACCTCGGGAAGCATCGGGTCGCGCGGGTTCTCCAGGCCCGCCAGCCCCTATTCACAGCCGTATCGCCAGCAGGCAGCGCCTGCACAGGGGCCTTACAACACACCATACCAGCAGCCGGCGGGGGGAGGTTTCTTCCGGAACATGGCAGGCGGGATAATGGGCGGGATGCTGGGGGGCATGCTCTTCCGGAGCCTCGGTTTTGGCGGCATGGGCGGCGCTGGGGGAGGGGGGATCGGCCTGTTCGAGATCATCCTCATCGCCGGCATTGGCTACATGATCTTCAGGATGGTGGCAAAGAAGCGCATGGCGCCCGTCTATAACCGGAACTCCAATGCCCAGGGGGATTACCAGCAGTCGTACGACATCCCCCGCCAAGGCTTCGAGTCACAGCAAAGCGACGTCGGAACCGGCCTGTCTCATGTCCGGCAGATGGACTCCTCGTTTGACGAAAGCCGTTTCACCGACAATGTAATGGACATCTTCTTCAAGATCCAGGGGGCCTGGATGAACCGTGATCTGGCGCCGGTCGCCACCCTTTTGACCGACGAGATGAGCCGCATTTTCCAGGGGGATATCGACGGACTGCTCCGCGAGAAGCGGGTCAACCGCCTGGAGAACATCGCGGTGCGCAACGTTGAGGTCGCCGAGGCTTGGCAGGAGCAAGGGCAGGATTACATCACGGCCCTCATCTATGCCAACCTGCTCGATTACACCACCGATGATTCCACGGGCCAGGTGGTGGCAGGGAGCAAGACGGAACCGGTGAAGTTCGAGGAGTACTGGACCTTTGTGCGGCCGGTGGGGAACAACCCGTGGCGGCTGTCGGCAATTGGCCAGAAGTAGGTTATAGATCGGCTTACGTGGTTTTATAGGGGTTGCGCCACCATTTTTCATTTTATGAAGAATAGTGACGCAACCCCTTGTTATTTGTCCAGCCACTCGTTCCATTATATCTTCCACGTTCACCTTTCTCTGTTTGCCGCAGCTCCACCGTTGCGATGCCTTCCGTTTTATGATACTAGATACCCATGGGCAAACAGGATATCATCAACATAATCAGGACCAGTAAGCCGGAAATCGAAGCCCGTTACGGCGTCATGCGGGTTGGATTGTTCGGCTCGTACGTCCGCGAACAGCAGCGGAAAAAGAGCGACATAGACATCCTCGTCTCCTTTGAACGGGATATCGACCTGTTTGAGTTCATTGACCTGCGGGAGTTTCTGGAGGCACGGCTCAGTCACAAGGTCGATCTCGTCATGGAAAAGGCCCTTAAACCTGCCATCGGCAAGCGCATCCTCTCCGAGGTGGAGTATGTATAAGGGGCGGGAGATAGCCGACTATCTAGATGATATCCGCAATGCCATCGCCGAGGTGGAGGATTTTACTCGCGGAATGACCTTTGAGGCGTTTGCAGCGGACAAGAAGACGGTCAATGCCGTCATCAGAAGCCTCGAAGTGCTCGGTGAGGCTACAAAGGGCATTCCTGCAACCTTCCGCAAAAAATATCCCGATATCCCCTGGAGCAAGATGGTCGGCATGCGTGACGTACTGATCCATGACTATATGGGAGTCGATCTCAAAACGGTTTGGAAGGTCGTGAAGGAGAGGCTGCCGGAGCTTAAGGTCTTACTTGAAGAGATGGACTGAGAGGTTTTCCCCGCTTTACGTTCCACCTCATGCTTCACTAAAGTTCCAAATTGCCGGCAGGCGCTGTTTGCTTGAGGGAGCCATTCATGACGCGCAACGAAATCATGGCACAGATTCGCCAGCACGACGATTTCCTCATCGCACATGGAGTGAGGCGAATCGGCATCTTCGGTTCGTACGCCCGAGGAGAGGCGCGCGCGGAGAGCGACATCGACCTTGTAGTCGAGTTCGATGCCGGCAAGAAAAACTACGACAATTTCATCGAGCTCTGCTTTTTCCTCGAAGAGCTGCTCGGCCACAAGGTTGACCTCCTCACCCCTGAATCCCTCAGCCCTTTTATCCGTCCGTACATCGAAAAAGACGCCTACTATGAAACCATCCATTAGCTACTGTAAGCATATTCTGGCAGAGGCGGAGTATCTCACGAAAGCTTTTGCCGGAACTTCGCGCGCGGCCTTCCTTGCTGATGAGACGCTAAAAAGGGCGTTTGTCAGGAGTCTGGAGATCATCGGCGAGGCGGTTAAGCAAATTCCTGATGACTTCCGCGTCATCTTGCTATCTTGGAAACCCTGCTTTCTTTTGGGGTAGGGCAGGGCCGTTCGGTTCATCTTCTGGCTGATGGGGCGGCGATCTGCCTGGGAAGTTGCAAGTATTTCGCGTTTACATCTTTGACTTTTTACCGGGAAACCTTATTCTTGTTGTAGGTTGTTGAACAATTTTCTTGACAATGTCTTTAAATTACGGTATGACTGGTCGCTAATTTTGATCCTGTATTCATTTTGCAGGAATCATCAGGGCCAAGAACAGGAGGAAGAAATGGCCTATATGTTTAAGGCAACAGATGTTTTTTCGAAGATTTCATTCGACCGCCTGAAGCACAGTGTTGCTGTAGTTAATGTCGCAGGGTATGGTGCGAAAGAGAACATTATCACACAAGATCACGCTAATGGAAAGCCGAATAGGTCACATCGTGCATCCGCTGATGCTGAATTTAAAGCAGCAAAGGCACTCCTTCGTGGGAGAAAAGAAAAAGCTACATCCCCGTTTTTCGGAACCCGAATCCGGGAGGGATACGAGCTCATTAAGTTTCTTCTGAAGTAGCGCAAAGATCACGCGAAAGAAAAAGCATATTTTCGCTCCCGAAAGTATGCTTTTTTTTTGAGGAATACATGGCAGCTCCCCCCAGAAAAGCTTCTGCAGCACCAAAATCCTCTTCATCAGAAAAATCCTCTGCAAAAAAAACAGATTGGCTGACATCACCAGGACGGAAGCCAGAAGGCTTCAAGAATGAAAATGCCTGCCGCTTTGGGATGCAGGTGATTGTAACTTTAATTATCCTCGGACTGGGTAGTTTTCTGCTCATCAAAGGCAGTGACGACAGCTCGAAACTCGGGGCTGGCCTAATCGGAAGCATTGTTGGGTTTTGGATCAAATAAAGGAATGCTCCCAAATGAAAAAACATGCGGATTTGCAGAAGAAAATGGCTGACATCAAGGAGAAGCGGCTTGCTTTTCTGACAGGCTTATGGAACCTTCTCGTCGAAGAGGGATTCATAAATCCGAACCATTTTGCACTTTCTCAGCCGCTGATTGATGAAGTGGTGAACCATTACGTCGATGACTGGGCGATTTTAAAGACTAGGTATAACATTCCAGATGAGGTGCAACTTCATAAAGTTGCAGGCCTGATGGCGGCAGCATTTGTTCGCTTTCGTCCTATAATACCATTAGTAACGGAGTATGATGACAAGCGGGAAATATATGTTAATGAGTTCTTTGCTGTGCTCCATGGTGTAGCTATATGCGGAGAACACTCTACAGATGCAGCGCAACAAATCGTGAACTATGATTGGTTCAATTACTGGTTTGATGACTTTCTCCACCTTCTTCACCGCAGAAACTACACGGCCGAATCATTGTGTTTTATTTTTGAAACACTTTCAATATTTGTGTTTCCAAAGAACTTATCATTCGGAGACGCTTGAGATTTACGGCACTCGCAAAAAACCAGCTGCGATGATGACTGGACCGCCGGAAAAACTTCAAGTCGTTAAACGCCATAATGTCATTTCTCTTAGATTTTACGGGCCATTACGGTTCATCAACTATTCAGCGTTGGGACACTACTGATCTCATCTCTATTCTCTACTTTGTTTTCTCGGCGGCAATACATTAACGCAGGCTTGAACATCCCGCTGGAATTTTCAAGAGAAAATGAAGCTATTTTCTAACTGCATAGTCTTTTTCTTGCTTGAGCATTTTGAATATAACACGGCAAAGATGGCGCCCCAATGCTCGTACTGCCTGGTTGTGTTTTTTGC
>JACOUQ010000007.1 GCA_016177775.1 Geobacter sp. | reverse complement strand
CCATCTGGCCGCGTCATGCACCTGGCACCCGGCGGACTCCTTGGCGACCTCCCAAAGCTCGCGCAACCGCCTTTCCTGTTCGATCCTGATCTTACGTGTCGTTATCAGCTTCAGGAATGCCTCAAACTCCATCCCGGCAATTTCTCTTGGGTCCAGGCAGTGTTGAGCGATCGACAAAACCAGGTCATCCGGCTGCCCTGCCCGGATGTAAAGCTTGTCCAGTTCGGGAAAGTACTGCGCAAACACGTTGTTTCTTAACCGCATCCGTAGAGCGTGCTCCTGTTTCTTAAGCCTGATCCGGAATGCTATCAAGCTCCTTAATTCCCGCAGGCTCTCTTCCGGCACGTCATAGTAAAGGCAGCGCCCCTGGCCGACCAGGTCAGCGACATTGGCGGCATCTTTCTTGTCGTTTTTGTCCCAGCGACCATCCAGAAGCGCTCGGTTCTTTGCGACGGCCACGTTGGAGACATAGACGACGTGTTCATCCTGGCGGATCAGATATTCGGCCAAGGGCTTATGGTAGGAAGCCGTAGGCTCCAGTCCGTACACAACTTCAACCAAGCCATGTTGGTTCTGAATGTCTCTAGCCAGACTTTGGAGACTCTCAAAACCTTTTGTGCTGTTGTCAAAGACCAGATTTTTGCGAAGCGTTCTTCCATTGGGGGTGCCGAAAAAGGCATGGTGGTTGTTTTTGGCGACATCGACACCGACCAGCAAGTGTTTTTCCGAACCCCTGACTGAAGCTCTCATTTGTCGGAACAGCATCAGTCTATCAGTTGCATCGTTCATGCTATCCTCCTGTTATTTTGAATAAATGACAATTCAATAACAGGAGACAATAGAATTAACAAGACTGATATAATAAGTCTTTTTGTTATATATTCCGGGGAGCTAACTCATAACTCACCCCTTATATAACGTAGTTGATTTGTTGACTAACCCCTTTTGAGCAGGCCACAGAATCAATAATGCTCCCTTTGCTAACCCTCCCTCCAACAAAAAACAATTGACGCGCCGCACTTCGGTAATTACAATGTAGGCACTTGGCAATCTTTTCTTTGGAGGACGCAATCCATGAAGACACATATAATTCGTATAGGCAATTCACAGGGAATACGTATTCCCAAGATTCTCCTTGAGCAGAGCCATCTTGGAACGGAAGTAGAACTGGAAGTAGAAGACGAAAAAATAGTTATCCGTTCGGCTTCTCGCCCCCGCCACGGGTGGGGGGAAAAATTCAGGCTCATGGCTGAGTGCTGCGACGATAAAATGACCGACTACGATTTGAGCGGACAATCAGAGTGGGACAAGGATGAATGGGAATGGTAATTAAACGATTCGATGTCTATCTGGTCAACTTGGACCCGACCATCGGTAGCGAAGGATGGGCAAGTGGTCCTTGACCAGATCAGAACGATTGATAAATCGCGGCTTATTCAAAAGCTCGGCAGAATCGACAAACAGACGCAAGAAGAGGTTTTGACGGTTCTTGCAGAAATGTTTGCACCGTGAAATTAAGGTGAGGGAGTGCGGTCAGGGGGTGACGTCGGCGTGACAGACTACGGTGTAGATGGTCGCGTCGTAGGTATCAGGGTCGACTAGCCAGGAGATGCGCCTTTCTCCATCATGGCTGTGGTTGTCGTCATCCGCTTCTGCCATGTGCCGGCCATCGTTGGTAAAGATATCGAGGGAGAGCTGTTGGACCTTCCGGTGCGGGCAATCAACTTCGTTTTCGGCGATCACCTTGTCGATGTGGTCGTGGTGAAACTCCTCATCGATGGCTCCTTCCATGACCGGAACCGTCATGGTCCGGTAGCGCACCTTCCCGTTGTAAGCGTTAGTGACGGTAGTGGTATCTAAAAAGGTCGAACTGATGTAGGAGTCGCCGACTTTGAGCCAGGATGTTGTGCCCGCGACTGCAGAGAGGGGGGTAAGCAGCAGTGATAAAACAACGATGAAATATGGTGATAGTTTCATGTATTACTCCAAATTATCGTTTTCACACATTATTCATCGCCATTCTTGACAAATCAACTTAATTTTTACTAATAAAGTACACAAGAAGAGCTGTTCGGAACATGCCGGCTTATTGTTGCCTGTATCAGTATCCTTGGGTTTCCCGGTTGTTTTTATTTTTCTCGAGATTGGATCGCCTCACTAATGGAAGCGATTAGGAGCAAAATCTTGCAACTGAACAGGACCGCCTTTATTTTCTGCATTCTGACGACACTCTATCCCCTGCAATCTCTGGCGGCAGACCTGGGCGACAAGTCAATCTGTGTCCGAGGAGAACCGGAGCCGCTTCTTTCCGGAAACAACTCCAAAATAAAATCACACTCATTTACCCTGCAATCAAGGACAGAAGCGATCGAGGAAATAGTCTCCCTGTTCGGAGACCGCGTAATAACCATGAATGGCGGATGCGAGTATTACGTTAACGCGTTCCGGTACGAATCCGCTGAAATATCAGCCGGTAATGCTTCTGTAACGCATTGGGGCTTGGAAGCTGCCAAGGCGCTTAGAAAGATGCATGCACTCGGGTTGTCCGGGGTCTTCGACCTCGTAAAGGCGGCTGAAACGTTGGAAAAGTTGGTCAGAGAGCCGGGGAAGCTCCTTTTAGATGCTGAAATTCCTGTCGAGGGGGATGGTACGGATTTTCTGCAGACGCGGGTGGTCCTCAGGGGCGGCGGCCTTCTCCCGGGGCAGGCAGGTGGATATGTGGCGTTTGATCTTGTAAAGGGGCCGCTTTGAGGATAAGGTTTAACCTTTATGACATTTTAAAGAGCGGCATAATGGAGGCATTTGCCAGTCCCAAGGTCGCCAGGAGTAAAGACGGATGTCCACCGTTCGTGTAAGCTGCCCCCACTGCTCATTCAGTCGTGATCTCACCGCAGACAAGATACCGGACCGGCCGGTCCGGGTTACCTGCCCCAAATGCAAGGAGGCCTTCGAGTTCCGGAAGCCTTCTGCTCTGGCGCCGGAGGCAGGAAGCAGGCCGACTCCCTCAATTTTACCTCCGCCTGCTCCCCCCTCTCAATCACCGCCACCGCTGTCAGGAGTGGGTTTGTCGGGATCAACTCCGCAGCCGACGCCGAAAAAGCCGGAAATGGCAAGCCCGAAACGGGTCCCCCCGCCAACTCCTCCCCGGCCTTCCACGTCCGGCGGCCTTGGGGGGACTAACCGCCGCCTGATACTGTTAAGTGGCTTCTTGCTTGTCGTTGCGTCAGGAGCCGGCGTCTATAAGTACGGAAACCCGCTGTCGCTTCTGAAGTCGGGCGGATCGGAAGGGCGCCAGGTAATTACCATCCCGCCCCCTTCCGGTGATCTACCCGCCGGGCTCCCACAAGGTGCCGGGCCAGGCGGAGCTTCCACGCCATCAACCGGCACGGGTTTAACCCCGACCATCGAGATCGGCCCGGCTTCCGGCGTCGCCCCGTCGGGCTCGTCATTCAGGGAAACCGATCTGAGTATCTTCATTTATGCCGTCAATGCGCCTGGTACCATCCGGGTCAATGGCCAGGAATTCGAGGTCATCAAGTCTGTGCCGGACATGCAGTACAACATCAGCGTCTTCGGGAAGAACTTCCAGACAGGGGTGAACGCCATCGATTTCGATGTCACTCCCCGTCCCGGCGAAGAAAAAAAACTCTCTCCTGAGATTCAAATGAAAGTTTCCCAGGGGGGGAGGGTGCTTGGGGAGTGGCGGCTTTCCGACAAGGACGGATGGCCCCGTTCCGTAATTGTGAACATTCCGGAAGGAAAATCGCCATGAGATCACTGATCCTTGTACTGGCCGCTTCCCTGTTCTTCCCGCTCTTGGCGGGGTGCGACCGTTTCTCGTCCAAGGAGCGCTCTCAAGAGGTGGTGGATTCCTACGTCGCCTATCGGACAGCCTTAAGCGCGGGAAACGTGCAGAAAGTCGTTTCATATCTGACGCCGTCGCGGGCAAAGGAAATATCGGCCGACCCGGCGGCACCGGACAAGTTGCGACTTGCGGCACTGTTCATGCCCGGTACCATGACGGTCATGGGGGTGACCTTGGTCGACGACAAGGCCACCCTTAATCTGCGGGAAGGGGCGCTGGTTACCCTGGCGGGAGGATCGAAGGCGCCGGCTCTCGGCCCCGTGCCGGGACTTTCCGCCACTGGCGCCAGCGGCACCGTCACATTAATAAAGGAGGGGGGAGCCTGGAAGATCGACAAGGAGAACTGGCAGCAGAACCTGGGGGGAAACCCGTTTCAGATCGGGGCCAGCCGCACCTTTTTCCGGGAGGGGGAGGAACTTCCCAAGCTCATGAAGACCATAGGCGGGAAAGGGGAGAGCCAGATGCGGGGGAATGTGGCGATAACCCCGGACGGCGCCTCATTCGTTACTGCCGGTTACGGCGATTACACGGTTTCCCGCTGGAGCATAGTCGATGGCCGCGAGATGGCGTCCGTCAAGATGGAGTACCGCCCCAGCGCTATTGCGGTCACGCCTGACGGAACCATCGCCATAACAATCGACGCCTACGGCGGGGTTACCTTCTGGCCCCTTACGCCGGACGGGTTCGGCACGCCGGTCCGCTCCGGCTCGGTGGGGCAGTGCTACGACATTGCCCTCAGCAGGGACGGCCGGTACATGGCGATCGCCAGCTACGACAAGTTCGTGGCCATCTGGGACATCGCCGCACAGAAGGAGATCGCCCGGGTAAACATGCCGACCCCGATGCGCAGCGTTGCCTTCTCCCCTTCCGGCCAGTTCCTGGCCGCCGGGAGCGCAAGCAACACCTTTACCCTCTGGGACCTTGAGTCCGGCGCCGGCCGGACCTACACCATCCCCAAGGTCGATGAAAAGTCCGACGTGAGCGGAATCGCCTTCAGCCCGGACGGCAAGCGCCTCGCCACTACCCACATGGACAGCAGCATCACCCTCTGGGACGTTGCCACCCAGAAGGAGGTGAAGAACTTCTACGTTTCCCAGTCCTCCTCCTGGGCTGTCCGCTTCAGCCCGGACGGCGCACTCTTCGCAACTGCCACCCAGGGTGGCAACATCCATCTCTGGAAAGCGGAGAACGGAGACAAACTGGGGACCTTGCAGGGACAGCCGTCCCAGCCCCAGGGGCTGGCCTTTTCGGCCGACGGGTCGCTTCTCTTTTCTGCCGGGGAGAAGGGGGAGATAGCAATGTGGGGGAGGTAAATGGAAAGGGGACCGGCGGGTCCCCTTTTTTGATGCGATTATCCGAAGGGAATGCTCAAGGCCGGGTGAGGGCGTTATAGACGTTGATCCTCCCGTACTTCCAGTAGTTACCTGTGCCGGAAATTTTGTCGCAAGTTTTTTCTATTCTGGCCCTCACCTCGTTGTTTTCAAGCTTTAAATCTCCGTCGGTATCAATTTTCGAAACGAGAGCGGGAGATGTTGCCGAGAAAAGAAGCCCCGCAAGTCCCGCCACATGAGGCGTGGCCATGGAGGTTCCACTCATGGTTGTGTAGGAACCGTCAAAATATGTACTTACTATTAATGCTCCAGGGGCAGCCACGTCAACCCACTTGCCGAATGTAGACCACCAAGGCTTTTGATCTCCCGAGTCAGTCGCGGCCACTGCTGTGCAGTTGTCGTACCTTCCTGGATAGTTGGGTGAGCTGCTACCCGAGTTGCCGGCGGCACATGCCAGGAAAGTCGGTTCTACTATTACGGTCTGATCACCGTATTTGATTTTACCGGTCCCTCCATTCCAGGCCAGATCCACGGCTGCCTTGAGTGTTTTGGAATTGAAAGAACCTCCGAGGCTTAAATTTATGGCCTTGGCTCCATGGCTCGCCGCCCAGATAATCCCGTCTGCCACGTCACTGTAAAACCCGCTTCCGTTTTCGTCGAGGACCTTGACCGGCATGAGACTGCACCCCCAGGAGACCCCTGCTATTCCCACATAGCTTCCCAGACTATCCTGGTTATTCGTCGCTGCTGAGGCAATCCCCGCAACATGTGTCCCGTGGCCGTTGTCATCATTCGCGTCTTGATTTAGAACCTCTTTGGTTGTTTTTATGGCGTTGTAACCTGGGACAAGTATGCCTTGAAGATCCTCGTGATCAACCTTTATGCCGGTATCGACAATGGCAATAATGACTGTATTGCTCCCCTTCTGGATATCCCAACCACCGGGCGCCATTATCTTGGGCAATCCCCACTGCTGGCTATAAAGCGGATCATGAGGCACGTCCATTGCTATGGCGACATGATCGGGTTCCGCAAATTCAACGGCTACCTCAGCGCTGAACCTCTTCACCATTTCCTCGGCAGGCATACCGCGGTTAAACTTCATTACATAAACATCGATTCCGGGGATGACCTTCTTTACCTCCACCTTGTTCCTCTTGGTGACTTGGTTGATGATGGCCGGAGTCACATCGCTCCTGAATTTCACCAGAATCTGATCCGGAGCGAACTCGGGCCCTTTCGGCTGAGGTTTACCGTCCTTATAGACCGCATGTGCCGAAACAGCAAACATAAGGAGGGAGATAGTGATTGATATTACTCTTGAGAGCTTCATGCTTCATCTCCTTTGCCGCGAGAAGAATTCCAGAGAAACCAGTCGCTGTGAAAGGTTATCCGACTTTCCGCCCTTGTCAAGGTTGCGGTCGGCGCCCCTGCCGCGTTGACTTTGCCTTCTCCCGTTGCTACAATGCCGTGACCGGACAAGGAGTCCCCATGGCTGACCTCGTCAAAATCCTCTCCGTTCTTGTCTTTCTGATCCTCGTCCTGCGCCGCAAAGTCTACCTCGGCACGGTCATGGCGGCCGGTTCGCTTTTGCTTGCTCTCCTTTATCTCACTTCGCCGCTCCGCTTTCTGGAAGGGGTGTACGTGGCGGTTATGTCCTCCAAGTCCCTGGAGATGACCGCAGCGCTCGTCTTCACCATGATTATCGAGAACATCCTGCGTCGAACCGATACCCTGAAGCGAATGGTGGAGAGCCTTTCTGCAGTCCTCTCCGACGCTCGGGTGGTCATGGCGGCCATGCCAGCCATGATCGGCATGCTTCCCTCGCCGGGAGGAGCCGTCTTTTCCGCCCCCATGGTGGCAGAAGCCGCGTCCGGCCTGACCATCAAGCCGGAGCAGAAGGCGCTCATCAACTACTGGTACCGCCACATCTGGGAATACGTCTGCCCCCTTTATCCGGGCATCATCCTTGCCGCCGGCATGAGCCGGGTCCCCTATGAAAAGCTTGCCCTGGCCAATGCGCCGTTTGCCTTGTCGCAGGTACTCTGGGGGGCGATCTTCTGCTTTGCCGGGATCGGCGCGGCGCGAAGGGCAAAGGGGGAAGGGGTGAACCGGGGGCGGGAGCTGGCGGTATTCCTCTTGTGTGTTGCCCCCATCTTCGTGACCCTTCTGCTGGTGGTGGCCTTCAAGGTGAACCTGGTGCTGGCCATGGGGGGCGTGAGCGCCGCCCTTTATCTCTTTCACCGCTATCCGTTAAAGAAGGTTCTGCAATCCCTGCGAGAGAGCGTCTCCATCAAGGCGCTTTTCCTGGTTTCCAGTATCCTGATATTTCAGGAGACATTGCGGGTGACCGGGGCGCTGGCGGCCATCTCCCAATTCTTCGCCCAAAGCGGCCTGCCGCCCCTCCTGATCCTGACCAGCATCCCGTTTCTTGCCGGGGTGATGACCGGGCTCACCGTGGCCTACGTGGGGATCACCTTCCCGATCCTGATGCCGCTGATTGGTGGCGAGGCTCCCAATCTCGGGTTATTGTCCCTTGCCTTCGGCAGCGGCTTCGCCGGGGTGATGCTCTCCCCCATGCACCTCTGTCTGGTACTGACCCGGGAATACTTCGAGGCGGATATGGCCAAGGTCTACCGCCGGTTGTGGGTGCCGGCGGCGCTAGTGCTGGCCGCGGGGGCGGTGCCTGTATATCTGTTCAGGGGATGATATAATTTCAAATACAAAAGTATTTTTACTTCGGTGGTTGACCTTATCAATCATAGGGGCGGGGCATGTTGCGCCCCTACAAGGGAAGATAAGAAAAAGCATAAGAAAGGAGGCATATTTATGAAAAAGATCATTCTCTTCGCATTGCTGTGTCTTGTCTCCCTCGGCCTGAACGGCTGCATGGTGGGGGAGGGGAAGTACCTCAAGAAGGTGGAGGAAGCTGATAATCTTACGAAGGAACTTGCTGCGCTTCAGAAGGAGCATAACGACCTCTACGTCGAGAATGCCGGCCTGAAGGTCAGGGTGGAGAAACTAATCGGCGAGATGGCCGATCTCGGCAGTGAGAAGGAGAGGCTGGCGACGGACAACAGGGAGCTTGAGAAGGTCCTCAAAGCAAAATCCGACACCTTGTCGCAGAACATAACCGAGCTCCGCCAAAAGGTATCGGACCTTCAAAACGAAAATGACAAGCTGAAGGAACAGATAGCCAATTTGCAGAAGGCCAAGGAGGAGGAGGTCAAGAAGACCAGCAAGACCTACGAGGACTTGCTGGACAAGATGAAGGGCGAGATCGCCCAGGGGCAGGTAACCATCTCCGAGCTCAAGGGGAAGCTGACGGTCAACATGGTGGACGCCATCCTCTTTGATTCCGGCAAGGCCGAGGTGAAGGAGGAGGGTCTGGTAGTTCTGCAGAAGGTGATCGACATATTGAAGAGCGTGCCTGACAAGCAGATCCGCATAGAGGGGCATACGGACGACGTGCAGATCGTGGGTGCCCTGGCGAAGAAATACCCCACAAACTGGGAACTTTCCGCGGCCCGTGCCATAAACGTGGCCCGTTTTCTTCAGCAGCAGGGGCTGGACCCGCAGCTTCTCTCAGCAGCGGCCTATGGCAAATACCGTCCTGTGGCGGATAATACCACGGAGCAGGGGAAGGCTAGGAACCGGCGGATAGAGATCATTCTGGTGCCGAAGGATGCGCCTTGAAAATCGTGAATGGTGAATGGTGAATGGTGAAAAGGAAAAAACAGAAAGAAGTGCAAAAGCACGAAGATAAGTTCGCTGTTAATCCGTTCAAGGCGCTGAAGGGGGTGCGGGTGGAGGAGGCGAAGCCTGCTGAGACGCCGAAGCAGGTCCCTCAGCAAAAGGCGCTTGAGCCGGAGCGGAAGATTCCGGTAGCGGATGATCTTGACCTGTTTCTGCGGGCCATGTCCGATGTGCGCAAGCTGGACGGGACCGTTCTTCCCGGCCGGGTGCGCCGGCGGGAGGTGGCGGCAAAGCCATTTTCGGAAGTTCTGGCTGAGGAGGACCGCGACCTTTTTCTGGAGACGATGCAGGTGTTGAAGGTATTACCCAAGGAAGAAGGGGAGGCTCCACAGAAGAAGCAGGCAGCGCTAGGCCGCATGAAACAGCTCCTACGGGGGGAGATCCGTATTGATTTCGAGCTCGACCTGCATGGCCTAACCCGAGCTGAGGCACTGGAAAGCCTGGAGCATTTCATTGGCGGGGCTTTTCGCCGCAAGCAGCAGGCAGTGCTGGTGATCACCGGCAAGGGGTACAACTCGCCGGGTGAGCCTGTGCTACAAGGAGCGGTGGCCGCCTGGCTGCGGGAACATGGGAAGGGGAAGGTGGCGGAATTCTTCCCGGCGCCGCGGCAGATGGGGGGGAGCGGGGCGTATGTGGTGTTTCTTAAGGATCAGGGGAAAACATGATGAGCTTCTGAGTAACTTCAATTTCATCGACCACCCCCCGACCCCCTCCTAATCAAGAAGGGGGAGATTGCTCCCCTCCTGCTTAAGGAGGACCCAAAGGGCCTAAAGGGCTGGGGGTGGTAAGGCGGCGCGGGTTGTTAATCATGTGAATTGAAAAGGGGACCATGCGGTCCCCTTTTTCATTACTCGGCTGCTTCTTCCTTTTTCTTCCTGGGCGCCCGTTTCGCCTTGGGCTTGGCGGCAGTCTCTTTAGTTTCTGCAGCCGCAGCTTCCACAGGCTCGGCTTCGGCGGCGGTCTTCTTTCTCCTCCGCTTCGGCTTGGCCGGTTCCTCGACAGATTCCGCCGGCGCTTCGGCAACGGCCTTTTTCTTTCTGGCCGGCCGGGGTTTCTTCTCCTTCTCAGCGGGTTTTTCTTCCGATGCCGCTTCCGGGGCCAATTCGACAGGGGCGGCCTCAGCGGCCTTGCTCCGCTTGGCGGGGCGCTTCTTTTTCGGCTTTTCTTCCGGTGTGGCGGGGGTCTCCTCGACGGGCGCAGTTACTGTGGGGGCGGGCGTCTCAACGACTTCCCCTGCCGGCGCTATCTCAGTCCCTTCCTCCTTCTTGCCCCGCTTCCGCTTCCGTTTGCGCTTCTTTTTATGCTCCTCCGCAGCCTCGGCCTCCGCTGCTTCCGGCATAACCGGGGCAACTTCCTCCGCAGCCTCCGCTGTCGGTGCCTCGGCGGGTGCAGCCCCTTCTTCGCCCGGATGCTTCTTCTTCCGCCGGCGCCGGCGGCGTTTCTTCTTGTGTTCACCGGCTTCCTCGGCAGAGTGAGGCTCTTCGGGAATTTCGGCGGCTTCGGGCTCTTCAGTCTCTTCCCCGGTTTCCGCTTCCTCGATAGCCTCCGTGGTCTCGGCCGCTTCTACAGCTTCTGTCTCGGCCCCTTTCTTCTTGCGGCGCCGTTTCCTCTTCTTTTTCCCTTCCGCTGCCTCGCCCGCTTCGGCAGGGGCTTCCGCACCGGCCTCCACCACATGCTCAGGTGCCGGAATATGCTTCGGTTCATGCACATGCTCAGGCTCGTGCTCGACCGCCTTCTCTCGACGGAGGATCTCGATCTCCATCTGGTTCTGCAGGAACGACGTCTTACCCTTGACCGTCACCTCCAGGTCGTAATCGGATTCTATCCTTGCCAGCTCCTGCTTCTTGCGGTTCAGAAGGTAGTAGGCCACATCCAGCGGCAGTGCGCCACGGACCTCCGACACATTTCCCTTGGAGGCTGCAGCCAGCACCTTGCGCACAAAAGAGATGGCCATTGCCTCAACCGACTTGACCTTCCCGATGCCGCCGCAATGGGGGCATATCTGGGCGGAACCTTCCGAAATGGTCTGCTTGATCCGCTGCCGCGACATCTCCAGGAGGCCGAAGTCGGAGATCCTCCCCACGTTGACCCGCGCCTTGTCGAGTTTGAGCGCCTGCTTCAGGCATTTCTCCACATCGACCCTGTGCTTCTTGTCGTACATATCGATGAAGTCGATGACGATGAGGCCACCCAGGTCGCGCAGGCGGAGCTGGCGCGCCACCTCTTCGGCGGCTTCCATGTTGGTGCGGAAGGCGGTGTCCTCCACGTTCTTCTCGCCGGTGCTCTTGCCGGAGTTGACGTCGATGGAGACCAACGCCTCGGTCGGGTCGATGACGATGGAGCCGCCGGATTTCAGCGGCACCCGCTTCTCGAAGATGTGCTCGATCTGCTCTTCCAGCTGGTATTTTGCGAAGATGGGGCGCTTTTCAACGTGGAGCTTGACCAGCTTTTCGTACTTGGGCATGGTCTGCTTGAAGAAGGCGCGGGCTTCCTTGTAGGTGTCCTTGCCGTCGACCAGCACCTCGTCGATCTCGTCGGTGAAGTAGTCGCGGATGGAGCGGACCACGAGATTGGCGTCGCGGTGGATCAGTGCGGGGGCCTTGACTTCGGCGGCCTGTTTCTTGATGGTGTCGTAGAGGTTGAGGAGGTACTTGAGGTCCTTGGCAAGCTCGGTCTTCTTTTTACCTTCGGCCTCGGTGCGGATGATGTAGCCGAAACCCTCCGGGAACTCCAGTTCCACGGCCATCTGCTTCAGGTTTTTCCGTTCGGCCTCGCTCTCCACCTTGCGGGAGATGCCGGCGGAATCGCTCCCCGGCATAAGGACCATGTAGCGTCCCGGCAGGGACATGTAGGTGGTGAGGGCCGGGCCCTTCATATCCCGCTCTCCCTTCTCCACCTGCACCAGGAGCTCCTGGCCGCGTCGCAGGATCTCCTGGATGCGGGGCCGGCGCTTGCGCTGGTCTTCGGGGACGTCGTCGCGCCACTGCCAGTAGTCGGGGTGGATCTCCCCCATCTGGAGGAATCCCAGCTTTTTGGTGCCGATATCCACGAAGGCGGCCTGCAGGCCGGGCTCCACCCGGACCACCACCCCATTGTAGACATTGCCCCGGGTCTCCTCGTGGCCCGCCACTTCCACATCCAGCTCCACCAGGCGGCCGTCTTCCACGATGGCCACCCTGGACTCTTCCGGATGCATGACATTGATCAGCATCTTTCTTGACATGTATATTTTTCCTTTTCCGGGGACAAATTGCAAACCGCATACGACGTTCGATGCTAAGATCGATCATCAGGCGCTCTTGCAGATCCGTCAACCCTCGTGTATTTTTCGGCCAACAGCGGGGCGCACCCCGGGCGGCGGAATCCCTGTTCTGGCCGGACCGCATGGTCCCCTGCACAAAACTCTAAAAGTATACCAGAGTTTAGCCGGTTTCCTAAGAAAAAACTTGCGCGGGTCAGGGATTTGAGAAGCAGTCGGTTGCGTGTTTTTGCAGAACAGAAAGAACGATATAAAACAGCAGTTGAAATGATATCAAAATTGTAGTATCCTGATGCACAGGAGACTCGATATGGCTAGGACAGTGATAGACATCGACGAGGAAACCTTTGCCGCGGCGCAACGGTTGACCGGCATCCGTAAGAAGGTGGACGTCGTGAATTACGCCCTGAAAAAGCTCGTGGAGCAGAAGGAGCTGGAACGGCTCATCGAACTCCGCGGAAAGGTGCAGTGGGAAGGGGACCTGGAGGAGATGCGGAAGGACCGCCATGGTTGTCGTTGATACCTCGGTCTGGATCGATTTTTTCCGCACTCCTGCAGACGAGGCCGGTGCGCGCCTGGAGGAGCTGATTCGGGGGACGAACCGTGCAGCCATCTGCGGCATCATCCTTCAGGAGATCCTCCAGGGAATCAGGGAGCGGAAAACTTACGAGCAGACCAGGCAGAGGCTCATGTTTCTCCCTTTCCTGGAGGCTGGCCGAGACGTTCACCTGTTGGCCGCCGAAATTTATCGCGGCTTGCGGCGCAAGGGAATAACGGTGCCGGCGGCTGACGCGACCATAGCTGCCATCGCCATACACCACGGTTGTCCGCTGTTCACCATGGATTCGCACTTTGCGGTAATTGCCGAAAATTCAGAACTGGCCCTGTTCGCCTGAGCCTTATTCCTTCCGAAATCCCCCTTACGTTAAAGGTTTTTTCATGCTCCATCTTCAGAACCTCTCCATGGACTTCGCGGGAAAGCCGCTGTTCACCAATATCTCCTGGCACCTGAAAAAGGGTGAGCGGGTGGGTCTCGTCGGCGAGAACGGCGCCGGGAAGTCGACCCTGATGCGGATCATCGCCGGCATCGTGGAGCACTCGGCCGGGGATATCCGGCTCGCCAGGGGTGGGACCGTCGGCTATCTCCCCCAGGACGGTATCGTCACCCGCGGCCGGACCCTGTTCGAGGAGGGGCTTTCCGCCCTGGCGGACCTGCAGCGGATCGAGCGGGAGATTGCCGCGCTTTCCAAACAGGTGGAGACCGTTTCCCATGATGACCCCGGCTACGAGGATCTGCTCCATCGCTTCGGCGACCTCCAGGAAGAGTTCCGCGCCAGGGGGGGATACGCCATGGAGGCGGCCGTGGCCGAGGTGCTGCGGGGCCTCGGCTTCCGGCAGGCCGACTGGGAGAAGGATTGCGGCGAGTTCTCCGGCGGCTGGCAGATGCGGATCGCCCTGGCAAAGCTGCTTCTGCAGAAGCCGTCGGTACTGCTTCTGGACGAGCCGACGAACCATTTGGACATCGAGGCGCGCAACTGGCTGGAGGATTATCTCAAGTCCTACCCCGGCTCGGTGATGCTGGTTTCCCACGACCGCTTCTTCCTGGACCAGGTCTGCCACCGGATTGTCGAGGTCTGGAACCATGCCCTGACCGACTACCACTGCTCCTACAGCCGCTACCTGACCGAACGGGAAGAGCGGGTGGCCAGGCTTCGGGATGCAAAGCTGCGCCAGGACGAGGAAGTCCGGAAGATGGAGGAGTTCATCAACCGCTTCCGCTACCAGGCGAACAAGGCGTCCCTGGTGCAGTCCCGCGTCAAGCAGCTGGAGAAGGTGGAACGGATCGTTCTCCCGCCGGAGCGTCGCCGCATCCACTTCCGCTTTCCGGAGCCCCCCAAGAGCGGCCGGATTGTCATGGAGCTGAAGGGGGTGACCAAGGGGTACGGCGCCAATGTCGTCCTCGACAGTGTGGACCTGATCGTGGAGACGGGGGAGCGGGTGGCCCTCGTGGGGCACAACGGCGCGGGGAAATCGACTCTGATGCGGATCCTCTCCGGTGGCGATTTTCTGGGAGGCGAGCGGATTGTGGGGCACAACGTCGCCCTCGACTACTTCGCCCAGGACCAGGCGCAAATCCTGAACGAGGAGCGGACCGTACACGACGAGATCCTAGCCGACGCCCCGTACGACATGGTGCCGCAGCTCAGGAACATCCTCGGCGCCTTTCTCTTCTCCGGTGACGACATCCACAAAAGGGTGGGGGTCCTGTCCGGTGGGGAGCGCAACCGCCTGGCCCTGTCCAAGATGCTGCTGCGGCCGTCCAACCTGCTCCTTATGGATGAGCCGACCAACCACCTCGACCTGTTCAGCAAGGATGTCCTTCTGGACGCCCTGCGGGAGTTCCCCGGCACCGTGGTGTTCGTCTCTCATGACCGCTATTTCGTGGACGGCCTTGCCACCCGGGTGGTGGAGGTGGAAGCGGGCCGGCTCACCTCGTTCATCGGCAATTACGAGGATTATCTGGCGAAGAAGGCCCAGGAAAGCTTGGTTGCAGCTCCGGGCAAGGTCGAAGCATGCTTCGCCCCTACACAGGCCAACTCTCCCAGTTCCCCCCCTCCAGGCTCCAAGGAGGAACGCCTGCGGCAGCGCGAGGCGGATAAGCAGCGGCAGCGCGAGGAAAAGGCCCGCCAGAAGCGGCTGGCCGAGCTGGAAAATGAAATTCACGCCGCCGAAGCCGGACTCGCGCAGCTGGAGGAGCGAATGTCGGCCCCCGATTTTTTCCGTGACACCGACACAGCCAGGCAGGCAACGGAAGATCACGCTACACTCACCGCCAGGATCGCCGCGCTTTATGATGAGTGGGAGAAAATCGGGGACTAGGGACTGCGGACCAGGGACCGGTATATACAACCCACAACCCACAACAACTTACAACCCCAGTCCCCAGTCCCTAGTCCCTAGTCCCCGCTCCTTGACTTCCCCCGTTTAACCGATAACCTTAACTTACCGATTTTTCAAATATCCGCCCGTTTCCCCGAGGACTGTCCCCATGAGCGATATGCCTCCGTTCAGCATTCCGGACGTTGTGCCGGCCTATCCCCTGCGCGACATGGTCGTTTTTCCCCAGATGGTCATTACCCTTTACCTGAAGCCGCGGGAGAGTATTCCTTTCGAGGAGGCGGTCCACTACGACAATCTGGTGCTTGCCGTAAAGCTGAGGGAAGAACAGCATGACAACATGGTTCCGGCCCTGCACGATGTGGGGACGGTCTGCCGTGTCAGCCAGTTTTCCCGTCAGGCCGACGGCGGTGCCAAGGTGCAGCTGGAAGGGGTATCGCGGGTCCTCCTGAAGAGTTTCGTCCAGCAGACCCCATTTATCCTTGCCAGGGTGGAGCAGGTGCGGGAGTTCGCGGAGAAGACGGTCGTTTCCGAAACCCTGGTGCAGAGCCTGAATGCGCTTCTCAAGATAGCCCTCTCCCACGGCCGTCCGCTCCCCGAAGACGTCATCAAGATGCTCGACTATATCGACAACCCTGCCCGGCTCTCGGACCTGGTAACGCTCTACCTCAATCTCCCCATCGACGAGCAGCAGCAGCTGCTGGAGACCCTCGATCCCCTGGACCGGCTGAAGAAGGTCTATATCCAGCTTACCGACGAGGTCCAGAAGCTTCAGGTCCGGGGCGAGGTGCAGGCCGAGGTGACCCGCCGCGTCGGCAAGACCCAGAAGGAGTATATCCTGCGGGAGCAGATGAAACAGATCCAGGAGGAACTCGGGGAGGAAGACCCGCGGGTCTCCGAGATCAATGAGTTGCGCAAGAAGATGGGGGAGGTGAAGATGCCTCCCGACGTGGCCGAAGTGGCGGAGCGGGAGCTGCGGCGGCTGGAGCGGATCAATTCTGCATCTCCTGAATATACGGTTTCGCGGACCTATCTCGACTATCTGCTGGGGATGCCCTGGCAGGTGAGCACTCAGGACAATAACGACATCATTCAGGCCGAGCAGGTGCTGAACGAGGACCATTACGACCTGGACAAGGTTAAGGAGCGGATTCTCGAATACCTGGCGGTGCGCACCCTCAAGGAGAAGATGAAGGGGCCGATCCTCTGCTTCGTCGGCCCGCCGGGCGTCGGAAAGACCAGTCTCGGCAAGTCCATTGCCCGTACCCTGGGGCGGAAGTTCATCCGTATATCCCTTGGCGGCATGCGGGACGAGGCGGAAATCCGCGGGCATCGCCGGACTTACATCGGCGCGCTCCCCGGCCGGATCATCCAGGAGATATTCCGCTCCGGATCCAATAACCCGGTCTTCATGCTGGACGAGGTGGACAAGATCGGGATGGATTTCCGGGGGGACCCGGCCAGCGCCCTCCTGGAGGTGCTCGACCCGGAACAGAATTTCTCCTTCACCGACCACTACCTGGACGTCCCCTTCGACCTTTCCAACGTGATGTTCATAACCACCGCCAACATCCTCGACCCGATACCCGCCCCCCTCAAGGACCGGATGGAGGTTATCAGCCTTTCCGGCTACACGGACGACGAGAAGCTAAATATTGCCACCCGCTTCCTGGTCCCGCGGGAGATCGAGGAGAACGGGCTAACTGCCACCCCGCCGGAGTTCCAGGAGGGAGCAATCCGCAAGGTCATTCGCGAATACACCCGCGAGGCGGGGGTGCGCAACCTCCAGCGGAGCATCGGGAGTGTCTGCCGCAAGCTGGCCAAGGAGATCACCCAGAAAAAGCCGGCGCGTACCACGGTTACGCAGGAGGTGGTGGATGAGCTGCTAGGGGCCCGCAAGTTCTTCGACGAGGTGGCGGCCGAAAAGGACCGCGTCGGGGTGGTGACCGGCCTGGCATGGACCGAGACCGGCGGGGACATCATCTTCGTGGAGGCCACGCGGATGGGGGGCAAGCGCGAACTGCTGCTCACCGGCTCCCTGGGAGAGGTGATGCGGGAGTCGGCCAAGGCGGCTCTTTCGTTCGTCCGGGCCAATGCGGCCGAGTTCGACATCCAGGAAAAACAGTTCGAGGACTCGGACATCCATATCCACGTCCCGGCAGGTTCCATCCCAAAGGACGGTCCCTCGGCCGGGGTTACCATGGTCACTGCCCTGGTTTCCCTTATGACCCGCAAGCCGGCGCGGCGCGATGTGGCCATGACCGGCGAGATCAGCCTGACCGGCCGCGTTCTCCCCATCGGTGGAGTCAAGGAGAAGATCCTGGCCGCCCGCCGGGCTGGAGTAAAGAAGGTTGTTCTTCCCGAGCGCAACCGCGTGGACATGGAGGACATCCCCGCTGACGTGAAGGAAAAGCTCAACCTCGTCTTCGTGGAGGATGTGCGGGAAGCGATAAAGAGTGCGTTAAAAACATGAAAATCACCCTCATCGAAGATAAGGCCAAGGAGTGCTTCTGGGAAATCCAGGCGTATTTCATGCTGGCCGGCCGGGCGGTGCGGAAGATGTTCGCTCCCCCGTGGTATTACCGGGAGTTCATCACCCAGCTGGACAAGATCGGCGTGGGGTCGCTCTTCATCATTATCCTGACCGGCCTTTTCACCGGCATGGTCATGGCGCTGCAGGGGCTGATCCAGATGAAGCCCTTCGCCGCTACCACCTACGTCGGGTCGGTGGTGGGGATAACCATGGTGAAGGAACTGGGCCCGGTCCTGTCTTCGTTGATGGTGGTCGGGCGCGTTGGCTCGGCCATAACCGCCGAACTGGGGACCATGGTGGTTACTGAGCAGGTTGACGCCATGGTTGTCGAGGGGACTGACGTCGTCAAGCGCCTCGTGACGCCGAGGTTGAAGGCAATCCTGATCGCGATGCCCCTGCTGACCGTAATCACCGATGCCGTTGCCCTGGTGGGAGGTTATCTGATCGCCACCGGCTACCAGATCAGCTTTACCCTTTACTGGAAATCGATCCCGCAGTTCCTGGTGTTCCAGGACCTGGTCGAAGGGTGCGTAAAGCCGCTCGTATTCGGTTTCATCCTCTGTATGATGGGGTGCTATGTGGGGCTCAACACACGCGGTGGCGCTGAGGGGGTGGGTGCGGCAGCCAAGCGGACCGTGGTCCTGGCGTCGGTGCTTATACTGGTGACCGATTTTTTCATGTCCAAGATATTCGTGGCGTTTCGGTAGATGCGAAATGCGAGAGTGAAAGGCGAGAGTTTGGAACGAGAGTGAAAGGCCTTTTTTTCGCTGTTCACTCTCGCCGCATGCTTTCGCTCCATTCTCACGAGGTCTGGTGTTCTATGGAGCGTGGTCTCAAGATGCAGAAGGTTTCCTTCTCCTTTGTGGGGAGGGGGATCCTGGAGGAGTTCGATCTCTGCCTCGAACCCGGAGTTAACCGTACCATTCTGGGAATGAGCGGGGTGGGAAAGACCACGATTTTGAAACTGCTGCTGGGGCTTTTGAAACCGGATTCCGGCCGTATTGTCATAGACGGGACCGATGTTGCGAAGATTTCCGAGCGCGAATTTATAAGGCTGCGGAAGAAGATAGCCATCGTTTTTCAGGGGAGCGCGCTGTTCGATTCCATGACCGTTGGAGAAAACGTGGGCTACCGCCTGCTGGAGGAAAGGGAGCTATCCGAGTCCGAAATTGAGAAGATTGTTCTGGAAAAGCTCTCGATGCTGGGGTTGGAGCACGCCATCGACCATTACCCGGCCGAGCTGTCCGGGGGGATGAAGAAAAGAGTGGCCGTTGCCCGTGCCCTGGCGGCCGAT
This sequence comes from Geobacter sp., assembly GCA_016177775.1. GTDB lineage: Bacteria > Desulfobacterota > Desulfuromonadia > Geobacterales > Geobacteraceae > JACOUQ01. The sequence goes on along the minus strand of JACOUQ010000007.1, from coordinate 51,635 downwards.
CCTGAATACGTCTTATTCGACGAGCCGACTACCGGCCTTGATCCGATCGGGGTCTACAATATCCAGCGTCTGATTCTCATGCTCCAGGAGCAGGGGAAAACCACGCTCATGGTCACCCATGACCTGGAAACAGCCTATGCCGTATCCGAGCGGTTCTCTTTTCTGCATGAAAGGAGGCTTCTGTTCGACGGACCGAAAGATGACTTCGCAAAGGCCGATATCCCGGCTGTTCAGGAGTTTCTCAAGCCGACGGAACAATCGCTGTTCAGGTTTGATAGCGAGTGAGTTCAGGGAAAAAGAATGAAACGGAGCGACAACATAGCCTGGTCACAGGTGAAGGTGGGGATGCTAATCGTTGCGGCGCTCACCTTCTTTGCCGGCGGCATTATCCTCCTGGGCGAGAAGACGAAGTTCTTCGTCCCGAAGGGTGAATTGACCGTGGTGATGACCGATGTCGCCGGTCTCAAGGAAGGGGCGCCCGTCTGGCTCGCCGGTGTGGATGTCGGAATCGTCACGGATATTCATTTTGACCGTCCGCGGGTCTCGAACGAGGTGGACGTTGTACTGGAGATCGAGCGGGAGGCACTGAAGAAGATCGGCCGGGATTCGGTCATCACCGTGAAGACCCGCGGTCTTCTCGGCGAGAAATACGTGGACATCACCCCGAGCCGCTTTGTAATGGAGAAGCCGGAGACGCGCCTGTACGGCACGCCGGCGGCACGCGTCGAAGAGGTGATGCAGAAGGCGGGGGATGCTTTTCAACGGCTGAACAAGATGATGGACAAGATGGGAGACGGAAAGGGGTCGCTTGGCAGGCTTCTTAATGACCCGGAACTTTATGACAACATGGCGAAGTTCGCGCGGGAGATGGAGGCGCTTGTCAGCGCGGTCAACCGTGGCGAGGGGAGTTTCGGCAAGTTCGTGCATGACCCGCAGCTTTACAACAAGCTGGTCTCCGTGGTCGAGAAGAGCGAGAAGGCCACCGACGACCTGCGGGAGCTGAACCAGCGGATACTGTCTCCGGAAGGGACCGTCGGCAAGCTCATTACCGACCGGGAGTTCTACGACCGGGGGGTGCGGTTGATGGAGCGCACGGAGCGCTCGCTGGCGGCCCTGGAGGAGACGGTGACAGCCCTCAACAAAGGGGAGGGGACTGCCGGAAAGCTCGTGAAGGAGCGCGAGCTGTACGACAAGATGAACCGGGCCGTGGAGGACATCGACGCCCTGGTGAAAGACATCAAGGCGAATCCGCGGAGGTACATCAAACTGTCGGTTTTCTAGCTTAACTATGTCACGTTGGCTTCGATAACCATAACCCCTCCTGTCCTCACCTTATTTAAGGGGAGGGACGTTTTGCAACCAATGCCCATCTCCCCCTCTTAACTTAAGAGAGGGGCGGGGGGAGTTAGGTAGCCATGACAACCATGAGCCCGAACGATAACGAAAAGCATGCGACCGGCGCCCCGCCCTCCGCCGAACCGCAATTCGGGCTCATTGCCTCCCTGCTTCTGCGGGAAGAGGTCGTTACCCTCGAAAAGCTCACCTACGCAAAACGGATCCAGTCCAAGCTCCCTTCGGCAAGGAAGCTGATCGACATTCTCCAGGAGCTGGGATACGTCACAGCCGAGCAGATTCGCGCCATCCTGCGGAAACATCAGCTCAATATCCGCATAGGCGAGCTTCTCGTGGAGCTGGGGTATCTCCGTGATTCCGACCTTCAGTCTGCTCTGGAGATGCAGAAAACCGACGAAACCCGCAAAAGAATCGGCGAGATACTGGTGGAAGGGGGCTTCATCGAGGAGCGCAGGCTCAAGGAAGCCCTTGCCCTGCAACTCGGCTTTTCCTTTGTGGAACTTGCTTTCAGCAGCATCGACCGTTCCCTGCTGAAGGTCGTGCCGCTTGCCATCTGTCGGAAATTCAGCATTATTCCGGTCAGGCGCTCAGGCGAAGCAACGATGGTGGCGTTTGACGACCCTCTCGACGCCAAGAGCCGTGATGCTGCTTCAAATTACTTTGGCAAGGACTATACCGTTGCCCTTGCCATGCGGAGCGATCTGGAGGAGTTGCTCTCGACCCTGGAGAAGGCTGGCGAGAAGGCGGCCGCCGTGGTGATCGACGACAATACCGTAACCGGGATCATAAACGGCCTGCTAGAGGATGCAATCCGGGACGATGCGAGCGATATCCACATCGAGCCGATGAGGGAACGGATTCGGGTAAGGTTCCGGCGGGACGGCGTCATGATGCACCACCGGGACTTTCCAAGGGACATTGCACCGCAGCTTGCTACGCGCATCAAGGTGATGTCCTCCACTGACATTGCCGAGAGAAGGCGACACCAGGATGGCAGGATACTTTATGAAAGCACGGGGCGGGGCATAACCATTGACCTGCGAGTTTCAATATTCATCACCATCTACGGGGAAAAGATAGTCCTGCGGCTTCTCAACAGAAAGGGGGGGATGCTAAGTCTCAAGGAGATCGGGATGGCACCCCGGATGCTGGAGCGCTTCATCTACGAGGCCTTGGACACCCCGACCGGGGTCATGATTATCACGGGCCCGACCGGTTCGGGCAAGACCTCTACCCTGTATGGCTGCGTTAATTACCTCAACTCCATGTCAACCAGCATCATCACGGCAGAGGAGCCGGTCGAGTACGTGATCGACGGGGTTTCGCAGTGTTCGATCAATCCCAGGATCGGGCTGACCTTCGAGGAAACGCTGCGGCACATTGTCCGCCAGGACCCGGACATCATCGTGATGGGGGAGATCCGCGACCAGTTTTCCGCGGAAACCGCAATCCAGGCAGCCCTCACCGGGCACAAGGTCCTGACTACCTTTCACACGGAAGACAGCATCGGCGGGCTCATCCGTCTGCTCAATATGGAGATCGAAGCTTTTCTCATCTCCTCCACGGTGGTCTGCGTCCTTGCCCAGCGACTCTTGCGCAAGATCTGCCCCAATTGCTCCGAGCCGTATCTTCCTACCCCGCTTGAGCTAGCCAGGCTGGGGTACGGCCCCCAGGACATCGCCGGGAGCTCCTTCTCCAAGGGACACGGTTGCCCGAAATGCCGATTCACCGGTTTTCGCGGCAGGACCGGTGTATTTGAGCTGCTGGTTCTGAACGAGCTGGTCAAGGACTCGATTCTTGCCAACAAGACTTCATATGAGATCAGAAGGCTCAGCACCGAGTCGGCCGGCCTGGTCTCGCTGCTGGAAGATGCCGTCCTCAAGGCTGCCAAGGGGATAGTCTCCCTGGAGCAGGTCCTGAAGGACCTCCCCAGGCTAGGGAAACCTCGGCCCTTGGTGGAGTTGCGCCGTATCCTGGGAGGGGCGTCATGACCGACGTAAAGCCTCTGGTGGAGATAATCCAGGAACGGATCGCCCAGGGGGTCCAGATGCTCCCGGTTTTCCCCGACGTGGAGCTGAGGTTGCAGCAGCTCCTTGCGAAAAGTGATTTCGACATGGGCGAGCTGGCGGAGCTGATTTCGGAGGACCAGGCCCTGGCCGGCCAGGTGCTGCGCATGGCCAATTCGGCTTTTTTCGCCGGGCTCACCAAGGTGGCGACCATAAGCGACGCCATGGTCCGGCTCGGCGCCCAGGAGGTGGCAAACCTGGCCATGATGGCTTGCCATGCCGACTACTACAAATCCGCGAACCAGTTCATAGATGAGCAGATGAAGGACCTCTGGCGCCATGCCCTCGGCTCCGCCTACGGTGCGCGGTGGCTTGCGGTCAGGACTGGTTACGAATCACTGCAGCAGTATGCGTTTCTGGCGGGGCTTTTGCACGACATTGGCAAGCTTTTTCTGCTGAAGCTCCTGGACGAAATTGCCTCCGAGAAAGGGGCAGGGCTTCACCTGCCTGGGCCGCTCGTCCGCGACATCCTCGTGTCGATGCACGTGGAGCAGGGTTACCTGCTGATGAAATCGTGGAACCTTCCCGATATTTACTGCACAGTGGTGCTGGAGCACGAGGAGGAGGAGTTCGATCAGAACAACATCCTTCTGATTCTTGTCCGGTTGGCCGACAAGATCTGCATCAAGCTGGGGATCGGCTGCGGCGGAGAAGAGCCCACAGATCCATACTCCTGCGTGGAAACTCACCTGCTCGGCATCCGCGAGGTGACCCTGGCCGAGATGGAGATTTACATCGAGGACATGCTGGCGCAGGTGCTGCATTAGCAGGCGTGTAACACCTAAAACCAACCCCCCTCAGTCCCCCCTTGTCAGGGGGGAAGCCTTTAAACCTCCCCTGACAAGGGGAGGTTTGGAGGGGTTTGGTGAGCATGCGTATTACAGCGATAACCCCTTCAAAGACCCCTCCCGCATTTTCCCTGTTGATTCATTCCGTTGATGGTGGTAATAGGTAATCCGATTCGCAACAACACTTCGCGAGAGGTACGCCCCATGCGCGCAATCCGCACGACGTTTGTCGCAGTACTGCTGTTGATCTCCGCCGTTTCCGCTTCCGGCGCCGGCCTTGAAGAAAAGGTCCGCGAGCACACCATGAAGAACGGCATGAAGCTGCTCCTCGTGGAACGTCACACCTCTCCCACGGTCTCGGCCTGGATCCGCTTCCGGGTGGGGAGCGTGGACGAGCGGAGCCACGAGCGGGGGATCGCCCACCTTCTGGAGCATATGCTCTTCAAGGGAACGAAGACCCTGGGGACCACCGATTACAAGGCCGAGAAACCGGTCCTGGACAAGATCGAGGAGACGGCCCAGGCCCTCATGGCGGAAAAGCGCAAGCGCGACAAGGGTGATGCCGCGAAGATCGAGGAGCTGAAGAAAAAGCTGGCGGAACTGGAGGCCGAGGCGGAAAAGTTCGTAATCAAGGACGAGTTCTTCGAGCTGTACGCCAGAAACGGCGGCTCCAGCTATAATGCATTCACCGCCAAGGACGGAACCACCTACCTGATTTCCCTGCCGCAGAACAAGCTGGAGCTCTGGGCTACCATCGAGTCCGACCGGATGCGGAGTCCGGTCCTGCGCGAGTTCTACACGGAGCGGGACGTGGTTATGGAGGAGCGGCGCCGTACCTATGACACCGAGCCGGACAACAAGCTGTGGGAAACCATGCTCGCAGTGTCGTTCAATGTCCACCCCTACGGCCAGCCCACCATCGGGTGGCAGTCGGACATCCAGAACCTGACCCGCACCAAGGCGGAGGAGTTCTACCATCGCTACTACGCCCCCAACAACGCCATCATCGCCATCGTGGGGGACATCGACACGGACAGGACCATCGCCATGGTGGAGCGCTATTTCGGGAATATCCCGGCAGCCGTGCTGGTCCCGCCGGTGGCGGACGACGAGCCGCAGCAGCAGGGGGAACGGCGGGTGGAACTGGTGGCCGACGCCCGGCCGGAACTTCTGATCGGGTTTCACAAGCCGACCCTCCCTTCCGAAGCCGATTATGTCTTCGACGTCATCGACATGCTCCTCGCCGACGGCAGGACATCGCGGCTTTACAAAAAACTGGTGGTCGAGAAGCAGCTGGTCACCGATGTCTCCACCTTTGCCGGCCCTGGCAGCCGCTATCCGAACCTGTTCGTATTGACCGCCACCCCCCGGGCGCCGCACACGGTGGCCGAGGTGGAGGCGGAGATCTACGCTGAGCTGGAGCGCCTCAAGGCCGAGCCGCCAAGCGAGCGGGAGCTGCAGCAGATCCTTAACAAGCTGGAATACGAAGAGGTACGGCAGATGGGGTCCAACGGCGGTCTTGCCCGCAACCTCACCGAATACGAGGCAGTGGCCGGCACTTGGCGGTATCTCGTGGAGCACCGGCAGAAGGTGGCGAAGGTGACGCCGCAGGACGTGATGCGGGTGGCGAAGACTTATTTCACGCGGGAGAACAGGACTGTGGGGTTTATTACCCAAAAGTGAGTGGTGAATCGTGAGTCGTGAATGGAAAAAAGCCCAAGGAGGCTAAGACTTATATGCTGAAACCGATACGTACACTTTTGATCTTCGCAATCATACTGCTGTCAACTATTACGGCATTTGCCGCCGAACCGTTCAAGCCGGCCGATCCGCGCAACATGTCCTTTCCGCCGCTGAAGTTCGAGATACCCAAGGCCGAGCGCGTGGTGTTGGAAAACGGGATGGTGGTCTATCTGATGGAGGACCACGAGCTTTCCATTGTGAACATCTCGGCGATTATCGGCGCGGGGGGCGTTTATGAGCCTGCCGAAAAAACGGGCTTGGCCGGGATTGCCGGTACTGTGATGCGAAGCGGCGGCACCAGCGGGATGCCCCCCGAACAGATGGACAGCGAGCTGGAGTTCATGTCGTCGTCGGTCGAGACCAGCATCGGCGCCGATTCCGGCGGGGCTTCCATGGCCTGCCTCAGGAAAAACCTCGACAAGACCCTCCGGATATTCGCCCAGGTGCTGACGACACCGGCGTTTCGCCAGGAGCGGGTCGACCTAGCCAAGAACCAGACCATCGAAGGTCTGCGCCGCCAGAACGATAACCCGAAAGCGGTTGGCGACCGCGAGCTGGGGAAGCTGATCTACTCCGGCCATCCCTTGGGACGGGTTGCGACCATCCAGACGGTGAGCGCCATAACCCGCGACGACCTGGTGGCGTTCCATGCCCGCTATTATCGCCCTAACAACGTTATCCTGGCTGTTTCCGGGGACTTCGCCAGGGATGAGATGCTGAAGAAGCTGCGGGATGCCTTTGCCGGATGGGAGAAGAAAGATGTGGATTTCCCCAAGGTGGACAAGCCTTCGCAGGACCTTCGCCCCGGCGTCTACCTGGCGAAGAAGGACATCCCCCAGTCGGTGATCCGCATGGGACATGTCGGCGTGGACAAGGACAATCCGGACGTCTACGCTATCCGGGTGATGGATTACATCCTGGGGGGCGGCTTCACCTCCCGCCTGGTGCTGGAGGTCCGCACCAACCAGGGGCTTGCATACAATGTTGACGGATACTTCGACATAGGCCGTCGCTTTGCGGGCATCTACAAGGCCGAAACCGAAACAAAGTCGGAATCCACGGTCAAGGCCGCCGGCCTGATGCGGGACATCATCGCCGGGATGATGAAGGAGCAGGTCACGGAGCAGGAGCTGGCCCTCGCCAAGGATTCCATCATCAACTCCTTCATCTTCGGCTTTGCCAACACCGCGTCGGTCGTTTCCCAGCGAGCCCGCCTGGAATATTACGGCTACAAGCCGGGTTACCTGGAAAACTTCCGGGACAACATCGCCAAGGTTACGCGGGAGGACGTGCTGCGGGTGGCCAAACGCTACCTCCACCCCGAGGCGTTGACCATCGTGGTGGTGGGTGATCCGGCAAAATTCGACAAGCCGTTGGTTTCGCTGGGAGAGGTGAGGGAGATAAAGCTGGAGGATGTCAGGTGAGGTTTACCTAGGCTTCATGGATGACCGCATCTTCGAAATCGTTAAAATCGGCCGCTAGAGCGGATTCGAGGACAGCCCTGTTGACCGGCGCCACCTCAAACAGGCTCAGCAATTTTCTAACTTCTTCCCGAGCCGTGCAGCACCCACCACTTTGGATGCAAGATAATATATGGTAGTAACCGTGGTTCCGCATAGACACCCGATGATAGTCCTATCTTCCGCTTTGGAAAAAAGCTCGACCGCGGCGTCCGAAAACGGCATCCTGTCCATGAGCACATCGAGCACAATGTTCGTGTCGAACCGCTGCGCGGGTCAAAGCTTGATGAAAAGGATTACAGGAAATATCTGGAGGAAAAGCACCTGTGAAAATCCTAAATAAAGGCGCAGCAAACCTGCGCCTTTATTTAGTTGACTTTTGCTGACGATCAGTACGAACCGTTCGGTATGGGCTGGTAACTGCCGTTGTACGAATTTACGACAGTTACCAGACCGCTGACAGGTTGAAGCGGACCGGCAATTTTAGAATTACCAATTTTTACCGGACTTGCGGAACTCGAAACAACGTTGTTGATGACGGAATTATCTATGCTGAAGTTGAGATAGGAACTGCCACTGCCATTTATCAGGTTTGCTGTGGAATTGAAGTTACAATTCCGTGCGTTTACAGAAATAGTCCCGGACCCGCTGTAGGCAAACGGAGGCAACTGGCCGTTGATGGTAACATTGTCGAGTTCCACCAGCCCAGAATCATAACTGAAAAACGCAAAGGCCCAGCCGTTGGTGCCGGTTCCGGTGATGGAGATGTTACTGAACTTGATGGGTGTGGGTTGTGATGGGTATATCCATATCCCCCCGGCATCGGGTTCAGTCAGCTTGATCCGGATGTTGTTCAGGACGATATTGTCAACATCCCAGTAATTATACAGCCACATGCCGCTTCCATCTCCGATGATATCAACATTATCGATGGTTACTTTTTGCGGATAATGAGACATGATGCCAGCACCAAGGCCAGACTGTGTTGTTACATTAATAAAGCAATCTACAACACTTACGCCCACATCCCCTGACAGATCAACAATACCTTCAATCGAAATATTTTTGAGAGTCATCCTGTCGGGGAGATGTATATACGGTCTATAGTTGGAATAATTATTCCAGTGATTGCCAGTAGGTTTGATAATAGAACCTGTGCGGCTTTCACCGATAATATCGATATTGTATGAAATGTACCATGGATCAAGAAAACTGAAATTTTCAGTATAGGTTCCAGGCATGACTACAATAGCATAGCGTTCAGCCGTATTCGGCCCGATGGCTTGGATCGCAGCTGTGAGAGAGTTGAAAGTGTTTGTCCCATCAGCAGAACCTTTGTGAACCACTTTTATCTTAGCATAATTACCCATGCCAACGATTCCGGTAATTTTCTCGGCCGCAATCGGTCCGGAGATTTTTGAGTCAGTAACCGCTCCTTCAGCAATCTTTGAAGAAGTTATCGTTCCATCCACGATATCAGACCCATAATGAGCGTGCGCTCCAAGCTTCTCGCCTGAAATAGGGCCTGTTATCTTGGCGTCGGTCACTGCACCATCGGCTATCTTGCTAGCGATCACAGCCCCATCGACAATATTGTCTGTGCCCAGACCTGAAATTTTGTAAGCAGATATCGGGCCAGTTATCTTGGCATCGGTCACTGCACCATCGGCAAGCTTGTCTGTAGTAACTGCACTGTCAACAATTTTGATGGTGGTGACCGCCGTATCCATTATTGCCGACGTTGACACAGCCCCCAAGCCGATTTTCGAGCTGCTGACCGCTCCATCAGCGATATTTGCGGTTGTGACCGCGCCACTTGCGATATTGTTACTCCCTACCGCACCGGCGCCAAGCTTTACCGCTGTAACTGCTCCGTCCGCGATCTTGCTGTTCGTGACCGAGTTATCAGCGATATTGGATGTATATACGGCATCAGCTCCGATTTTCGCATTAGTGATCGACGCATCTGCGATCTTTCCTGTGGTAACCGCGCCATCCGCGATCTTTGCATTAGTTACTGCATTGATACCAAGTTTCGTATCGATTATCGCGCCATTGGTTACCTTCAATGTAGTGACCGCACCATCCGCAAGCTTATCCGTCGTAACGGCGCTTGACTGGATATGGTTCGTCTTGATGCCCGTCCCTGTATTAGTGTCTTGCCCACTTGTTCCATCCGCCTCTTTAATGTCGCCAGAAATGATTGAATCTGGACTTGAGGCGAAACCCTGCGCAGGCAAACACGCCATGGCCACCAATAGTAACAGCAGCCCCATTTTTCTGAACCTCTGTCGCATCATCTTTTCCCTCCTTAAGTGGAATTCACCGCTGTGCTGCGGTATCGGGGAGGTAAAGCAATTTTAATTCCAAATTTTAAATAACAAGTGAATAATAATAAATCATAATAATATGTGCAGGTTGAGCTTTATTTAAAAACAATATGCAATAAGGCAGCTGGAATTACAGGTTTAAATAACAATGTGTGTCGCCTTTTCGCCAATCTTTGTTGAGTATTGCGAGCGATGTGTGGGAGGGAGTAGATGGTGCCGGGTGTCGTTCAAGCAGGCAGAAACGAGTCTGCAATGAAGGAGATAAGCAGCAGAACAAGATAGACGAGCGAGGCAGCGAAACCGCGGCGATAGCGGTCTTTGATGGCGACGTTCCATGCGCAGACGCTGAGAAATAGAAGGGCGAGGATGACTGAGATTGCCGCAAACCAGGCGGAGCGGTCTCCCTGGATTCCGAGCCAGAAGGTGACGAGTAGTTGAACGGCGGCGAAGATGAGGACCATACTTTTTGTATAAGCCACGCCCCTGACCACCGGCAGGACCGGTATGCCGGCTGCCTGGTAGTCGTCCCGATATTGCAGGGCCAGGGTCCAGAAGTGGGGAGGCTGCCAGAGTAGCATCAGGGTGAAGAGGATGAGCGCTTCGCGGTTAAGGGCGGCATTGGCTGCGGCGCTGCCGATCAGGACCGGCAGCGCTCCCGCCAGCCCACCCGGCACCGCGCCATGGGGTGAGCGGCGCTTGAGGAGCAGGGTGTAAAGGGGGGTGTAGCTGAGCACAGCTGCCAAGAGGAGAAACGCGGTCAGCGGGTTGACGAATGCGGCGGCAATCCAGAGGGAGATTACAATAGCGGCGCCGGCCACGGCGGCCGCTCTTTTTTTGCCGATCCGCTCCAGGGCGGCGCTCCTTTTCGCCAGGCGGAGCATGAGCCGGTCGGCTTCCGCGTCCAGCACGTTGTTGAGGATTGCGGCGCCGGAGGCGGCCAGAAAGAGCGCTGCCAGGCAGGCGAATAAACGTCCAGCTTCCGGCAGACCATGGGCGCCGGTCGCCATGCCGGCGCATCCCGCCAGCATGACGGCGGCGACGATCCCAGGTTTCATCAGCCTGAAGAGGGCCGTCCCCGTCCCGAGTTCTTTCGCGCGCTCTCGGGAGATACGGAAATTCTGCGTTCCGACCGCTTCTATGGCTTTTCTCCCCGGCGCGATAATTCAGTCGAGTACATTCCCACCAGAATCATCATCATGGCGAGCGCCACGGCCAGGTGCAAGGCGGTGGCGGCATAGTGGAGGCCGCTCTGGACGACCCCGGCGCCGGCGCCGATCTGGATCAGGGCGAGGATCAGGAGCGCCGCGGCGCCTCGCCGCTGTCCCGCAAGGTTCGGATTGGCGTAGATCGCGGCGCAGAGGGCGCCGATGGTTAATGCCAGGCAGTATGCCAGCAGGCGGTGGGAAAAGTGGGCCAGCACCATTTCGGAGAAAACCGGGGGAAGCCACGCCCCGAGGCAGGTGGGGAAATCGGGGCAGGCGAGCCCGGCCCCCGCATGGCGGACATAGGCGCCGAGGGACGCCTGGCAATAGAGGAGAACGCCCACGGCGAGGAATATGCCGGCGTATCCCCGGAGTGAAAATCGGGCAGGGATGTTCTCTCCGTCGAAGGCCGCCATCAGGCAGACGAGAAGGAAGACCGTGAGGCCGATCATGAAGTGGACTACCGTGAGTTGCACCGGCAGTTCCAGCAGCACCACCAGCCCGCCGAAGGCTATCTCGACGGCGACCAGCCCCAGGGCGGCGATGGGTACGGTCTTGGCGGTTCCGGGATATGATCTGAGGCGTTTCTGCGAGAGGAGGATGAGGCAGATGGTGGCCACGGCCGCGATCACCCGGTGGATGAATTCCATCCAGACGTCGAATTGCAGTGGCGGCAGGACCGCCCCGCGGCAGAGCGGCCAGTCGGGGCAGGCAAGGCCAGCCTTCACCCCGGCAACCAGGTTCCCCCAGACCAGCAGTACGAAGAAGAGCGCAACGGTAACGCGTCCGAGCATGGCATCACCCTCCTTTAAACCATCTACTCGCGCAAAGGCGCAAAGGCCGCAAAGGAATTCAAATGCCTTTTAGTGGTTTGAGAGCCGCACTTATCGGGTAAAAGCAGAAATCCGACAAATGTTTGATTTTCCTTTGCGTACTTTGCGAGCTTTGCGCGAAACTGTTTTTCCCAGGTTAAACGGCTCCCCCGTTTCTCCCCATCTCCGCCAGTTCTCCCTTCAGCCGGTGGGCGGCCAGGACGAAGCTCTCCAGCCGCGCGTCCACAAGCTGTGGGAACGGGTTGCCGTCGCTTTCGATGGCCAGGAACGGGAGCGGCAGGTCATCCTTGTTGCCGGCCCAGAACCGGCTGTTGTGCCGGGAGAAGTTCTCCTTTTCCTCGTGGAGGCGGTAGTTGAGGATCGCCTCGGAGATGCGGCAGGGGAGGCAGCCGAAGGGGCCGATACTGATGACGCCGTGGTTTTCGTCCCCCAGGTCGCTCAGGGTGGCGCTGACGGTCAGGTTCGTCTCCAGGGCGAGCTCCGGATGGACCAGCAATTCTCCCCGCGTCATGAGGTACTTCATGTCGACGTGGTACGGTTCGTAAAAACCGGACTGGGAGAAGCATTCCTGTATGGCCCGCTCGTCCATCCGCTTGAAGGGGTGCTTCAGCAGGATGCCGAGCTTTTCCTTCAGGGACGAGCAGTTGGTAAGGTCCCGGGTGGCACAGTAGTCGCTGAAATAGATCCATTCCGCCACCGGCGCGGTCTTCACCAGAATCCCCCGCTTAGCCAGACGCTCCACCAGGAACTGGCGGGAAAAACCGTCGCGTCTGACATACATTTCACCCACCAGCGAGACCTTGGTGGCTCCTTCGATGGGGTGCTTGCGCAAGCTGGCGAGCTTCTGCATCTCCTCCCGGAGGACTTCCAGGAGCCGGGATCGGCTGTCCGTGGCGATGCTCGCGAAGATCCGCTCCCGGCACTCCGCGAAGAGCGCCAGGGCCTTATCCTGCTCCTCCGCCAGGGTAAGGATGCCGGCGTAGATGTCGTCCAGCCCGTCGGAGACTACAATCGCCTGCCAGGCCCGCCTGGTGAAGGCGGTGGAGAGGCCGGCGTAGCCGTTCTCGAAGGTGAGGGACATGAGGGCCACGTTTTCCAGCCGGTGCCTGTCGTAGAGGTTCTCCAGGAAGACCCGGTACTGGCCGAGCCGGCAGGGGCCGTCCGATTCGGGCATGAAGGCGACTATTACCTCGTCTTTATCCCTTTCCCCTTGCAGGTAGCGAAGCAGCGAACCGGTGGTGAGAAGAAGCGGCAGGCACTCCTTGCAGGTCGCCTCTCCCTTGCCGAGGTTTAGTTCCTGCTGGCCAGGCGCATCGAGGGCCTGGGCGTTTATGCCGACGTGGCGGAAGGCTGCGGCCAGACTCCTGGCGCTGGCCTCGCCCATGGAGGGGATCAACAGGCGCACTCGCGGGTCGGTGAGGGGTAGCTTCTCTCCCTTGCCGGTCAGCACCTGGAGCATCCCGTTCTCAGTCACCACCTGGGCAGGGGTGAAGACGCCCCTTGCCTTCGCGGGCCTGCGGAGCTCCCGGTACCCCTTGATAACGTCGAGGAACGCCTCGATCCGGGTGTCGACCCCGGCGTCGGCGCTGTGGGCGTCCAGCTCCAGGGTCAGGGAGGGCTTGTCCCCCATGATGTTGCGGAAATAGCCGGTCAGAAAGGAGTCGGGGCCGCAGCTGAAATTGGTGATGTAGGCTCCGAAAAGCGCGGGATGGTTGGCGACATGGGTGGCGGCCTTCATGATGACCTTGCCGGTGGCCCAGTACATCCGGTCCGCGTCCGGAATGTCCAGCTCATGGAGGGGGAGAAAATCGTGGGGGATGACCGGATAGGCGCGGCTGGCGAACTTGTGGGGGATCCCCATGTTGCCGAACCGGCTGAAGGCGTTGTAGGGACGGCCGAACAGCACGATCGCCGTATCCTCGGGCTTCAGTTCCGCCATGAAGCGCCGGCCGTATTCCTGCATCTCGTCGAGCATGGCGGTGAATACCCCCCATGCGTCCGCAAAGGCCTTTACCCCCCTGTTGGCCGGAAAGCCGAGCTGTTTGGCGATGCCGGCGAAGGCCTTTTTCAGCTTCTTCCTGTCCCCCAGGTCGAGAACGGCCGTCACGAGCTTTTTCTCCAGGTCATCGTGGAATGCGGCCTTGAGGTAGTACGGCTCTCCCTGGACAAAGGGGCAGGCGCAGCTGGCATCCTCGCCGGCCTCGATCCGGGCGTTCTTCACATGGGGGATGAATACCCGATCAACCCCGGTCTTCAGCAGTTCCTTGAGAAAGCCGTGCCCCTGGATCACCGGGAAGCAGAAGGATGAGCCGGTCGCCTCCATCCCCTCCGGGTCCGCGTGGTCGACCGTGACGGTGCGCACCCCCAGGTTGTGGAAGAAGTGGGCGTAGAGTGGATATAGGGTGTTGGTGAAGAGGGAAGGGAGGATGCCGACGGTCATCCCCTCGCTGAGGGTTTCGGCCGGGGCGTATTTCCGGTAGACCAGCTCCTCGCGGATCCTCACCAGGTCGAGCTTTCCGGCATCGGCCTCCTTACCCCCCACCAGGTTGTAGAACTTGTTGCAGGCCCCGCCGAAGGGGTAGGTCTTGTCGTTGATGACAATCCTGGCAATGGAGCATTTCCGGTCGCACTTCTCCTTGCCGCCGTTGCAGACAAACGGCTGGCCGTAGTCGATCTCTCTCGCTGCCATTTCCGCCAGATCGAACCGATTCTTCTCCAGGATCCCGGCCTCAAACCGGTGCATTACCTCCAGGGCCGCGCCGAATGCCCCCATGAGCCCCGGTTCCGGCGGCACGATGATCTCCCGGCCGCAGAGGTTCGCCATCGCAACCGGGACCGCCCGATTGTAGCAGACCCCTCCCTGCATGAAGATCTTCCGCCCCACGGGCCGGTTCCCCTTGACCCGGTTCAGGTAGTTCTGGCAGACAGAGTAGACGAGCCCGGCCACGATCTCTTCCCTAGCGATCCCTTCCTGCACCGCGGTCTTGATGTCGCTCCCGATGAAGGCGGCGCACTGGTCGCTGAAGTTGGGGGGCGCGTCGGACTGGAGGGCGATGCCGGCGATCTCCAGGGTGTCGATGCCGAGCGATTCCCGGCACGCCTCCTCCAGGAAGGAGCCGGTGCCGGCCGAGCACGCCTCGTTCATGGCGTAGTCGCTTGCCACCCGGCTGGTGATGGAGGTGTACTTGGCGTCCTGGCCGCCGATCTCGAAGATGGTCTCCACCTCCGGGTCGAAATGGACCGCAGCCGCGGCATGGGCGAGGATCTCGTTGACCACTCCGCCGGTGAGGGCGTGGAGACCTGCGATCTGCCGGCCGCTCCCGGTCACGCCGAGCCCGATGATGTTGGGTGCGCGCCCGGCCGGTACCTGCGCCAGGATGTCCCGGTAGCACTCCCGGCTTGCCCCCACTGGGTCTCCGTTGGTCCTTAGATACGTGCCGGCGACGATGGCCCGGCTGTCGCTCCGTACCAGGACCGCCTTGGTGGTGGTGCTCCCCACGTCAAGGCCGAGGATGTAATCACCGTCATGAAATTCCCCCCGCGGCGCCTCCTTGAAGCTCACCAGGGCCTCTCCCTCCCGCAGGCCGGGAAGGAGCGGGAAGGACAGGTGCCCCGGCTTCATCAGCGAGTCGCTGTTTTCCAGCCGGGGGCCGTTCTTTTCGGCCCAGAGGAGCGCCCCCAGGGCCTCGAAACAGAGCGCCTCCTCGGGGACATAGACGTTCGGGCAGCTCTCCCGCAGGTAGCGCATCACCACCTCGTTGCGGCTGACGCCGCCGATGACCGCGATCCTGCCGCTGCCGGACTTCTTCAATATCTCCGCCAGCTTCTGCGCCATCATCCGGCAGAGTCCGGCCACGATCCGCCCTTTTTCCACCCCCTTGTTCAGGGCATGGGTGCAGTCGCTCTTGCAGAAGACCGAGCATCGCCCCGCCACGTTGTAGGATTCCGCCGATTCAGCCAGAGCCAGGGCTTCCTCGATATTGAGCCCCATCCTCTTGATCTGCTGGAGGAAGAATTCGCCTGTTCCGGAAGCGCACTTGTTGCCGGTGTGGACGGTCCTGATCTTGCCGTGCCGGTCGAGGAGGTAGGCGAGGAACGTCTCTCCCCCGGCTGACACGATGGTGCCGGTGCCGGGATATGAGCGCCTGATATGGTCAAAGGCGAGCTCCACCGCTTCCGGCTCGGAGATGGTGGGGATGTCGAGGAGATTTTTGAATTTGCGCCCCGTTATGCCGATCCGGGCCGGGAATGCCGATTCGGCAATCTCCCGGAGCGTCTGTGCTACCCGGCCATCGTGGTTGATGCTGGAAAAACGGATCTCGCCATCGACCCGCTCCGCGATGCCGATCGTGCTTGCTCCGAGACATATGCCTATGGTTCTGTCCATTCTTAACCTTTCTTAAGCAGCCTGCTGCGAGGAGATTATTGGAAACAGATAGGGAATAAAACATTCCATCAAAAAGTGCAATTTATAAATGCAAAGGTCCTTTCAGGAAATAACTGTTACATCTGGCATCTCATCTTCGGGCCATCTTTGACCGTTCCTCAATCGCCAAATCCTCAGCGTAGCTAGGCTACGCCTGCGGTTTGCCTCAATCTGTCCGGCCAAACATGACCCAAATCTGAGCGCCATATCTTTACAGTTATTTCCTGACAGGCCCTAACGGAACAGCGTATCCGACAGGGTACCCCCGATGATGAGCGCCAGGAAGAAGAGTGGGAAGAGGGCGAAGGCCCAGACCAGCTTGCTTTCGTAGCGCAAGTGCATGAAGAAGAGGGCAACCAGCGACGCCTTCACCGACGCGATGAGAAGAGCCACCGCCACGTTCCCCATTCCGAGGTTGATGTACGAAACGCCCCAGGTGACGCCGGTCAGCACCAGTAGGGCTCCCCAGATGATTATGTAGATGCGGTAGGAGGCCATGGTAGTTCCTCAATTTTTGCCACAAAGCCACAGAGGCACGGAGAAAATCCAAAATCTAAAAGTTCAAATCCAGATTTATAATAATAGAGCTTGTTATTCTCAGTGTCTCCGTGTCTCCGTGGCAAATCCTACAGTCAACCGGTAAGATAAAGCAACGGAAACAGGTATATCCACACCAGGTCCACGAAATGCCAGTACAGCCCGCTGATCTCCACCGGCGTGTGGTAATCTTCCGAGAACCTCCCCTGCCGCGCCATGATCAGCATTGCAGCAAGCACCGCCATGCCGCCTATGACGTGCAGGCCGTGCAGCCCTGTCATCATGAAGTAGAGGGCGAAGAAGAGGTTGGTGCCGGGGCGCAGGCCGTGGTGGAACTTCTCGCTGTACTCCAGGTACTTCACCCCTAGGAAACAACCAGCCAGGAGGATGGTGAGGAGGAGGCAGCGTTGAAGCAGCTTTTGCTTCCCCTGCCGGATGGCGGCGATGCCGAGGGCCATGGTGAGGCTGCTGGTGATGAGTATCCCGGTGTTGACCAGCCCCAGCACCCGGTTTAGCTTCAGGTGCTCGGCATGGAACAGCTCCGGGTAGCGGATCCGGAAGACGGTGTAGGCGGTGAACAGCCCGCCGAACAGGAGCACCTCGGTGGCGAGAAAGGTCCAGATCCCCAGCTTCGCCGCCTCCATGCCGGGGGCATGATGTTCGGTTGTGGAGTGGTTGGTTTCGGTCATAGGTTGCTCGTACCAATAAATATCGTCCCGTAGGGACGGCAGGATGGTAGCCCGGCGTTTCAACGCCGGGGAATGAGACGTTGTATTCCCTTGTTGCATTCCCTTCCGTCACGTACGTGACGGAAGGGAATGGCGGGCATCATGGTTCCGGGGGATGAATCCCCCGGCTACCATCAACCGTCCCTCTGGGACGGAAAGCACTCGTTCTGCTCCTCCCTTTCGTAAAGGGAGGCGGGGAGGGATTTAGCTGTGTGTCGCATGTTCCAGGGCAGACCCGATGTTCAATCCGGTAGGGTGCGTTAGGCGGGTTCTTGCCGTAACGCACCATTGTGCTTGTCGATTGCCTGTTTTTCCTTTGCGCGCAACTACTTCCTTTGTTATCATGACAGAAATCAAGGAGTCCGCCATGAACGAAATATTTTTCCTGGTCGAAGAGGCGCCCGAAGGAGGATACACGGCACGGGCGCTGGGTGAAGCCATTTTCACTGAAGCGGATTCGCTCGATGAACTCCACACCAATGTGCGTGATGCCGTCCGCTGCCATTTCGAGGAAGGCAAGGCGCCGAAGGTGGTCTGCCTCAAGCCCGCCCTGAAAGTGTTCGGCAGGGGATGAAAGAGACGCTTGAAGGAAATACCCTCCCTGTTTCTGAATTGTGGAACGCCATTGATGCCCGATAATCCCGTCAATATCTCATTTACTCTCACCCGATGAACAAACCCCCGCGCATAGAAGAAGTTACCGCCATCGAACCGGCAACGCTTGTTATCCGCTGGACGACCGGCGAAACCATGCAGGCCGACATCGGCGACTGGATGGAGCGTTTTGCGCTCCTTGCTCCGCTCAAGGAGCCGACCATGTTCACAAAGGCCCGCGTCGGCTGGCACGGCCACAGCGTTGAATGGGGAGATGATATCGAGCTCGGCGCCGACCAGCTTTACACCCGCTGCAAGGCCCAGGCGGGCGAGCCGTCCCCTGCGGAATTCAACGACTGGATGAACCGCAATGGTCTTTCCCTGGCCACGGCTGCGGAGGCCATCGGCATGACGCGGCGGATGATCGCGCATTATCGCACCGGGAGCAAGCAGATTCCCCGTCATGTCTGGCTCGCCTGCATCGGGTGGGAAACGCTCAAGCATAGAAGCGCGGCGTAAGAGACGGGTTTCATTCAGTCGGTAATGGCCCTTGTCAAGGGCTGACTCTTTGTTCATTTCCCGACATGACCTGTCGAAACGTCTCTCCGAGATCCGTCTTCTCGACGCGTAGAGGTATGAAATCGCCGTGTCCGCTAACGGCGCGACGACTTATCGCCGTAAAGCCTGTATTTATGAGACAAGAAAAAGTAGGGTCGTCTGCTTTGGCATCCGACGCAATGAAAGCACGGAGGTCTGAAATGACTGCACCGTCTACAGCCGCATAGATTCGCTGAAATTGATCGTAGGTAATCTTTCCCTCAATGTAGGCTCGAAATACCAACCCTAGAATCGGCATTTTGTCCATATCATTCACGCGATTGATCGCGAGGACCAGATTTTCCCCAAGTCTTTGGAGGCTTATTCCGCCCTCGTCGACCTTGCGGCAGAAATCTTCTATTTCATTCTTTGGAATGTCTTCGATACACTTGAAAAACCTCGCAAGTTTTGTCACGAAGATGCGGTCGGATATCGACTTGCCAAGTTCTGCGATCTTATAAGCGGTGCCGATCACTGGGACATCACGCAGAAAACCATCGACAAAGACTTGATCCAAGCCAGCCTCCGTTAAATCGCAGATGATCTCAAGGGCTTTCCTGGCTTCTTCTTTCATGTTTTTCACCTCATTTACCTTAATCTTCAGTCTTTTCCCTCTCGTCAGGATTGCGCATAAAAAAGTATAATCCTGATGCAGTTATCCCCACGATGAGCCACTGTAAAAAAAGCTTTCCAAAATCTATGCTGCCGCTTATAAAATTGCCCCTTACAGGTTTCGCTGAAGTTGGTGCTGGATCAAAGATGAAACTGTAGCCCAAATCTTCAGTTGTGTAATTAGAAGAATCGTAAATTGGTATTTGGGCTGAATATGGCGGGATTAGCCCCATAAGAATGACAATCGCAAACGCTGCAATCAGTACCTTCTTTTGTTTCTTGTTCATGTTGGCCTCCGATGTCAAAAACAGCGGCAAAGCACTAAAAAGATAACGGTGTCAGAGCTACACATCTGACAGAAAAGCATCAATAATGAATTATGTGAATTGTGTAGCCCTGACACCCTTGTTTCTCTAAATCCCCCCTCACCCCCATTTACCAAAGGGGGGTAAAAGCTGGCTTGCTGTGCTCCTCCCTTTCGTAAAGGGAGGCCAGGAGGGATTTAGCCGTATGTCTCATGTTCCAGGGTAGACCCGATGTTCTTTCAGTTTCTTCTACTCGCGGTCGGGCACAAGTCTTTCATGTAACAACCGTCGCATTCCGGACTGCGTGCATTGCACCAGTTCCTTCCAATCTCCCAACTTGGGAGGTCCATTATGCCAGGAAATGTCGGGTGAAGAGCCCTTGCTTTGTAAACCACCTGCTCCACGCTGGCGTCGGGAGAACAAAGGCCGAGGCGGGCAAACACCCTCCGGACGTGGGTATCTGCCGAGATGTCGATTGAGAAGTGGTCCGATAATGGAATTTTGAAATCCCGTGCAAGGATGTTGGCCGCCATGGTCCCGATTTTCGGGCCGATACCGTCGAACTCCAGGAAACGATAAACCACCTCAGCGCTTGTGGGATTACCTTTCCAAATACGTGCGGCATCCCCTTCATATTGGCCGGAAATCCGCTGAACTGCCGAATAAAACAACCCGCTCATGCTGTCTACGAAACGGTGGAGCGGTTCTGGTTGCGACATCAAATTATTCACGTCTGCTCTCGACAGCCGGCAGAGGTCTTCAATGGAAAAGGTGCCCAGTTTGACTGAAATCCGGTGTGGAATGATCCATGCCTTTTCAGCTTTTATTTGGCGGTCCATCACACATGCCAGCACGAAGGCGTGGGGATGTCCGTCGAGATCGTTCAGCAAGGCATCCGCATCAGCTACCTTGGTAAACTCAATCTGATGCTTTGGAGCACGGAACAGCACCTCTCCGTATTCGACAAGTCTGTCGCGTATGGTTTTCTCGTGCATTGATTATGGCCTTTAGTTCGAACTTAACCTCTCAGGATACATTCCTCGAAGCTTGATTCGATTGATGAAATCATTTGCTTGTGAGATGCCTCACAGCTGGCTGCGGGGGAAGTTCATTTGCTGCATGCTATTTGTTTTTCGACTCGTAAGTTATTGTTGATAACGAAAACCTACAAGTGTCACATGAGACACGCCCTTTATACCCATTTCAGATTGGGTATGTCTCGATTCAATATATGCGTTTGTAACGCCACAGTCGCAGACTTTTTTAATATTATTTTTTATAGCGCCTTCTATGCTGTGGTCGAAGCTGAACGCGCTACTTCCCGACACAATACACATCTCAGTGATGTTGCCTGCTTCCAAAGCTTTTGCCTTTGTTTGATATACATCTACTTCGCAGGGGCCAACTGAATAATGTGTTACTCTGTCAACCATCTGTACATATGCTGTACTACATCCTAGTTCTGACAAGACTAAACAAACAAATAAAATGCTTATTCCAGCTCTTTTTTTCCACATACAATTCTCCAGTACCTGTAAGGTGAGCTAACAGTCTGGTAGGGTGCGTTAGGCGGGTCCTTGCAGTAACGCACCATTGCGCGGTGCGTTACGCTGCGCTAACGCACCCTACGATACTTTTTTCCACAGGCCTAAATCCCCCTCACCCCCTTTAGGCCCGTAGTTTGGGTCCTTTAGCAAAGGAGGATTTTATTTGGGCGAAGGCCCGGTCCCCGCCTTCTTCCCATACCCATACGGCCAATCCGTCACTTCCGGTATCTCCTCGAAGTTCTCCGTCGGAGGGGGCGAAGGGGTCTGCCACTCCAGGGTTAGCGCCCTCCATGGATTGCCCGGCGCCATTTCCCCGCGCATGGCGCTGCGGACGAGGTTCACGAACATGATCACCACACCAGCGGCCAGGAGCCAGGAGCCGATTGTTGCAACAATGTTCAAGGGTTGGAAGCGCACTGGATACTCGGCCCAGCGGCGGGGCATCCCTTCTGCCCCGAGGACGAACATTGCCAGGAAGGTGATGTTGAAGCCGAGGAAGATGAAGAGCCATGCCGCCTTGGCAATTTTCTCGCTGTACATCCGGCCGGTCATCTTGGGGAACCAGTAGTGGAGCCCGGCGAAATACCCCATGACCGTCCCCCCCATGATTGTGTAGTGAAAATGGGCTACCACGAAATAGGTGTCGTGGAGCTGCACGTCGGTGGCGAGCGCCGCCAGGAACGGGCCGGTGAGCCCGCCGATTATGAAGAGGAAGATGAAGGTGAGGGCGTAGAGCATCGGCGCGTCGAGGATGATGGACCCCTTGTAGAGGGTGGCGATCCAGTTGAAGACTTTCACCCCGGTGGGGACCGCCACCAGGAAGGTGAGGAAGGAGAATATGGCGCCGGCCACGTCCGACATGCCGCTGACGAACATGTGGTGCCCCCATACGATGAAGCTGATAAAGGCGATGGCGAGGGACGAGTAGGCAATCGCCTTGTAGCCGAAGATCGGCTTGCGGGCGAAGGGGGGGATGATCTCGCTGATTATCCCCATAGCGGGGATGATCATGATGTAGACCGCCGGATGGGAGTAGAACCAGAAAAAGTGCTGGAACAGGAGCGGGTCTCCCCCCTTGGCCGGGTCGAAGAAGCCGATGTCGAGGACCCTCTCCGCCACGAGAAGCAGGAAGGTGACCCCGACCACCGGGGTGGCTATCACCTGCATGATGCTGGTGGCGTACATGGCCCAGATGAAAAGCGGCATCCGGTACCAGGTCATCCCCGGTGTACGGAGCTTGTGTATGGTGACGATGAAGTTGAGGCCGGTGAGGATAGATGACATCCCCACCAGGAAGAGCCCGAAGGAGATGGCGGTGACCGCGGTGGCGATCTTGGCGGAATAGGGGGTGTAGAAGGTCCAACCGGTGTCCATGGGGGAGAGCAGCGACCCGAGGACGACGAGCACTCCGGCCACGAATATCCAGTAGCTGGCCAGGTTGAGCCGGGGGAAGGCCACGTCCCGGGCACCCACCAGGAGCGGGATGAAGAAGTTCCCCAGCGCCGACGGGATGGCCGGGATGACAAAAAGGAAGATCATCATGTTGCCGTGCATGGTGAAGAGGACGTTGTAGGTGTGGTCGCTCATCATGGAGGGGCCGGGGGTCAGGAGCTCCAGGCGCATGAGGAGGGCGATCACCCCGCCGACAAAGAAGAAGAGGAGCGTGGTGTATAGATACATGATCCCGATCCGCTTGTGGTCCAGGGTGGTGGCCCAGGATTTGAAGCCTTTTTCGGCCAGGTAGCTGTGGGCGGACAATGTGTGTTCATCAGAGTTTGCAGACATGGTTAATCCTTAATTGAAATGCCGGAAAACTTTTTAACGCAAAGTCGCAGAGACGCAAAGACGCAATGAAACAAGTTAAAATCGTTATGTAGTAAGAATTCCTCTGCGTCTTGGCGCCTTCGCGTCTTTGCGTTGAATGTTGAAGGTTATTTCACCGTCTTCAGGTACGCTATGATCGCCGCTATGTCCTCCTCCTTCAATGTCTGTTTGAAGGTGGGCATCACCGGCTGAAAACCTTTCACCACCCTGGTGTTCGGCTCCAGGAGCGACTCCCGCAGGTAGTTGTCATCGGCGATCACCGTCTTTCCGTCGGTCAGCCCGACCTTCCGGCCGTAAATCCCCTTCAAGGTCGGCCCGACCTTGGCTGTGCCGTCCAGGGAGTGGCAGGCGAGGCAGCCGGAGTCTTCCACCAACTTCTTCCCCCTGGCAACGGTGGGGACCGCCCCGGGAGCCGCGGCGACAGCACCGCCCGCCCATGCGTCATACTCCTGCTGTCCCATTACCACCAGCTTCGCCCGCATGATGGAGTGGCCCACTCCGCAGTATTCGGCGCAGAAGATATCGAAAGTCCCCGTCTTTTCCGGTTGCAGCCAGAGATAGGTATAGGCGCCGGGGAGCAAGTCCTGCTTTATCCTGAAGTCAGGGAGATAAAAGCTGTGGATCACGTCCCTGGAGGTAAGGATGAACTTGACAGGTTTCCCCACCGGGATCCGCACCTCGTTGATTGCGCTTCTGCCGTCCGGGTATTTGAACTCGAAGAACCACTGCTTACCCGTGACGTTTATCTCCGTTGCTCCTGGAGGTGGCATCCGGATGTCCCGGTAGACCTTGAAGCCGTAAGCGAACATGACCATTACCAGGATGGTGGGGATCACGATCCAGACCCACTCCAGGAGAGTGTGGCCAGTGATGTAAGGTGTTTCCTCCTCTTCTTCGCGTTTCCTTCGCCGGTATTTGATGGCGAAATATATGAGGAATCCCTGGGTGAGGAGAAAAAAGAAGAGCCCCACCAGGGTGATGAAGATGAAGACGGAATCTATTTCGCCGGCGACGCGGGAAGCCCCCGCGCCGGACGGAGTGAAGAGGGACATGTTCAAGTTTTCTCCCGTTTCCAAAGCACGAAGAGCAGTAGCCCCAACAGCCCGAGTACCGCTCCTCCCACAATTTTCATCACATTTGTCGCCACCAGCGCATACCGCCTCTCGGCCGGGTCGTAGTGGTAGCAGTAAAGGATCACCCTGTTCATGATCGTTGCGCCGCCGATTTTGCCGCCTGCCGCCTCGATGAGCGCCAGCTTCAGATCCTGCGGGCGCTGCTCCACACCGTATAAATAGCGGGAAACCCTTCCGTTGGGTGTCAGTATCACCAGGAGCGACGGGTGGGCGAATTCACCTTCTTTCGTCCTGACATACCGGAAGCCAACCGCCTGGGTCAGCCGGGAGATCGCCTCCTGCTTTCCCACCAGGAACGGCCAGCGCTCTGGGAGCCCCGTGACGCCGGGGAGCATCCCGTATGTTTCCGTGGCCTTTGACCGCGCCAGTCCCACGGTGTCGTCCGGGTCGATGCTGACTGTGACGATCCGGTAATCGCTGGCCAGCGACAGCCCCTTGATGCCGTCGACTGTCTTGCTCAGCGCCCGCAGGAAGACCGGGCAGAGGGTGGGACAGGAATAATAATTGAGCGTCAGGATGACCGGACCGTTGCTGACTAGATCTCCAAGCCTGACTGAACGACCGCTCTGGTCGCGGAATGTCAGGTTGAGCGGCACTTGTGCCCCGAGTTTCTCGTCCACCCCGACCCCGGCAAGCACCTCATCTTCGGCGGTATGGGGGAATGCGGGAATTGCGGCCATGACGAGGAGCGCCAGAAGGGATGCCGCGAGAGCCGGGAACTGTCTCATGAGCGTTGGTGCACGGCGCATCGGCACTCTCCGTGGATAGGGTTTGTCAATGTTCAATGTTATCCCAAAGATGCCGGAATGCAATCAAGCCGAAATTCCCGTTGACCCCACCATTTGTAAACGGGTAACATGGAAGCAGACGAATTTGGTCTGCTTTGCAGAAAAGGACAAATAACCATGAACATAGAACAGATGAAGACGGTCCTGCGGGAGATACTGGCGAAGACCGACCTGACTCCTTGCGTGGTCGGGCATCGCGGGGTGGGGAAGACCGCTGGCATTGTCCAGATATGCCGGGAGATCGGTCGCCGCTATGTGCCGCTGCGGCTGGGGCAGATGGAGGTGGGTGACCTGGTGGGAATCCCGTACCGCGAGGGGACGATCATGCACTGGTCGCGGCCTTCGTGGTGGCCGGGGGACGAGGAGCCGGAAACGGTGGTCCATTGCGACGAGCTGAACCGCGCCCAGCAGGAGGACACCCTTCAGGCCATCTTCCAGTTCGTGGAGCCGCCTGCCGAGGGGCAACCACGGGCGCTCCACACCCACAAGCTACATCCCAGGCACAAGGTGGTGGTCACCATCAACCCGCCGGACGGCACATACCAGGTGGCGACCCTGGACCGGGCGCTGATCGACCGGATGGTAATGCTCTACGTGGAGACCGATTACACCTGCTGGGCGGGGTACGCGGCAAGCCGAGGCCTGGACGACGGGGTGCGGGGATTTCTCGCCGCCAACCGGCAGATGCTGGCTAAGCAGGGCCAACCCATGGACATGCAGGTGGAGCCCACGGAGCGCGCCTGGGAGATGGTGAGCATCCTCCGGAAGAACTGCCGCTTCCCGCAGGAGCTGGAAATGGAAGTCTATGCCGGCATAATCGGCAAGGAGGCGGCGATCACCTTCATGCGCTGGCTCCACGACCAGCGGAACAGGCCGGTCCTTGCCGGAGAGGTGCTCGACCACTGGCCGGAGGTGGCGCAGCGGGCCTCTGCCCAGCGTGACGACCTCCAGGCCGCCACTTTTGCCGACCTGGTGGCGACCCTGCAAGGGGTGAAGGCTTTGTCGGAGCAGCAGGAGGAGAGCCTGGTAGCCTACATCGACTGCCTGCCGCGCGACATGCGCTTCGGCCTGGTGAAGTCGCTGGTCAAAATCCCTCCGGTAGCGCTGGCAATTGCCAAGGACAAGTATGATGCGGTGGTGCTGGAGGCGATCCGGGCCATCAGCGAGGAAGCTTGAATATCCACCACGGAGACACGGAGGCACGGAGAAAGACTAACCCCGTCGTGTTTTTCGTTGTTAAAACGATTTTCTCCGTGTCTCTGTGCCTCCGTGGTTAATTATCGATGTTCATGAACCGAACCCTCGAAAACGCCGTCATCCGCCTCCTGAAGTCCCGCCCCTTCTATGGCCACCACCTCCTCGCTTGCCACAGGCGGGAAGGGGAGGGGAAGTATCCCCTCGGCATCACCATTTCCGGCGGTACGCCGACCCTTTCCTGCAATCCCGCTATATTCGGCGCACTTCCCCCAAAGGCCCAGGAGGCGCTTCTGGAGCATGCCGTCAAGCACCTTCTCCACCTGCACATGGTGCGGCGCAAGGGACGAAACCCCCATGACTGGGACATCGCCTGCGATCTTGCGATCAACCCCACGGTGGAGGGGCTTCCCGGCGATGCGTTGCTGCCGGAGCGCTTCGGTTTTCCGGACGGGCTGGCTGCGGAGGAGTACTATGCCCTGCTGGTGCCGCCGTTCGATAGCGGCAGCCTGGAAGGGGCCGGCATCGGCAGTGCAGCCAGGGACGAGGCCGGGAAGGAGGATGTCGGGACGGACGAGGTGCCGGTTGACACTCTGGACGACCACGAGCCGTGGGACGAGGCGGATGCCACCCCCTTTGCCCTGGCGGAGGAGATGGTGCGCGGCATGGCGCGGGACGCCTTCCGGGCCAGCGATGGCGAGGTGCCGGCTGATTTGCGCCCACTCGTGGATGGGATGCTGGCTCCCGTGCCGATCCCTTGGAGCCAGGTGCTCCGGCAGTTTGTGGCAACCGCCTGCCGTCTGGGCCGCCAGACCACCTGGAAGCGGGAGCACCGCCGCTTCGAGCACACCACCCCCGGCATCCGCAAGCGCCACCAGTTGAACCTCCTGGTGGGGATCGATGTGAGCGAGTCGACCGACATCGCGGAGCTGCGCGAGGCCTTTGCCCGCGAACTGATGAGTATCGCCAGGGGGCGGGAAGCGCAGATCACGGTTCTGTATGCCAACAGCCGCATCCAGCGCATCGACAGCTTCAAGGGGAGCTCGTTCGTGGCGGAGGTCTACACTGGAGGCGGCTTCACCGACCTGCGGCCGGTGTTCGACCATGCCCGGACCATGCACCCCAGGCCCGCGGCAATTATCTACCTCACCGACGGGATCGGCCCGGCGCCGGAAGCGATGGAGTTTCCGACCCTATGGGTGCTGACGCGGGAAGGGGAGAAGCCGGCGCCATGGGGAGTGGAGCTGCGGCTGCCGTTGGTCTGAAAAGCTTTAAGGTGATCCAGATTTTCTCAGTGTCTCTGTGTCTCTGTGGCTCTGTGGCAAAACTGAAAGGGAATAATATGGACGAATTCACACCGATGACCGCCGACTCGGTGCGGCAGCTTCTGGAGGATGCGGGCGCCCAGGTCATGGCCCGTTCCGGCAGGAGCGACAGCTACGGCGCGCCGCGCGATTTCTCCTTCGAGGTGAAGGGGGTGTTTCCCAACGGCATGGGGATGCACGTGGTCGCCCGGCAATTTAATTACCGCGATCCGTGGGAGGGGGCGGGCCGGGTCAACGACCTGGTGGACGTGTCGCTTCTGCGCGACGGCGCCTATTCAGCGCTGCCGAAGGGGTTTGCCTTCTTTCAGGGGGCCGACATCGAGGAGCAGGTGGACGAGGCGCGCCTGCGGGAGATTATTGCCTGCGTCGCCGGGATTAATCCGAAGATTTACATTTTGCAGGAATTGACGGGGGATATGTAGAGAATCCGTAGGGGAAACGTAGGGGCGAAGCAAGGTTCACCTGCTTCGCCCCCTTTTTGATGTTTGTGGAAAAGCGGGCAAAGCAGATACCTCTTTTGCTTTGCCCCTACATTTATCTACTAACGCGGTCCTCCCTCTTTGAGTTCCTTGCCGCCGCCCGGCATTTGCTGGGGCATTTCTTTTTTCTGCGGCGCAACGCGCGGTGCGCTGGGCTGCGGGGCCATCTTCGGGCTTTCCGGTGCGCGGCGGGGCTCCATTTGCGGCCGCTCCATCCGTTCCGGTCGCGGCTGTTCGCGGCGAGGCTCTATCGGCCTGGTTTCGGGACGTTCCAGTTCTTTCCGGGGAGTTGGCCGTTCCATCCGTTCCGGGGGTGCTTCCCGCTTGAGTCTGGAGGGCGCTTCACGTTCAGGTGTAGACGGGGCTTCCCGCTTGAGCTTGGAAGGCGCTTCCCGCTTGGGCGCGGCACCTGGCTCCCTTTTTTCCATCCTGCCCGGCTTTTCAACGCCGCCGCCGGGGGCCTCCCTGCCTGACGGCGGAGCCTTGTACGGGGCACCTGCCTTGTTGGCGCGAACCACACCAGGATCCTTGAATGCTCCCGGTTTCGGGGTGGCGGCGATGTCGGGACGCCCCTTGTTGACCGAGGCCCGTAACTTGGGGTCACCTTTGGCAGTCTGCACATGTTCCTTTTGTGCGGCTATGGGGGCTCTACTCTTTTCCCGGGCAGCCTGCTGCGTGGCAGTGGGGCGCAGGGTGGTGCCGCCTCTTCCGCCATTATAGCTCACCCGAGTTGTCGTGGCGCTTCTGGGAACCGGCTTGCTGTAGACGTTAGTGACGGTCGTGGAGCTCACGTTGTTGACCGTCCGGTTATAGTAGAAAGTGTCGCCCCGCCAGTAGCCGCCGTAGTAGCCGTAGCCGTTGTACCCGAAGCCATAATTTATCCCCCCGTAGAAGCCTACCACCGGTCCCCAGTACCCTTCGTACCAGACGTAACCGCCGTTATACCACCACCAATATCCGGGAGTCCAGTACCAGCCGGGGAAGGGGGCCAGCACCCAGGTTCCGGGCACCCAGAAGTAGAAGAATACCGGGTCCCATGCCCAATAGCCCGGCGTCCAGATATAGCCGGGGCCGGGGCAGATCGGCTGAACATAGATGGGGAGCGCCGGAGGGACGATGCTGACCGATATTCCCACGGAAACCTGGGCGTGTGACGGTGTTGGAGCTGCCACGACTAGGAATGCCAGCAGAAGCGTCGCTGCGGAGCAGATGGCGATACTCGCCGCAATCCGTCTCAATAGTCTGAACTGGATACTTTTCCGGCAACCGATACGGAAACGATCAATCCCTGATTTTCCCTGTTCTCTCATGGAATCACCTCGCCAACGCATATTTGGAACAAGGCAATTCTATCACGTTCTCACGAAATTTCAGGATGACCGAAGTTTGAAGGCAATCCATCCGGTTTGCGTCACGCATTCCCTCCATGCCTTCCTTGATAACCAGCCAGAGTTGGTTACTATGTATTTATCCGATATTGTCACCGGCTCTCTTTGATAAAGTTTTCCATTCATCATGTTCGATAATTCCGGAATAAAAAATGAGGTAGCTGCATGAATATTCACGAGTATCAGGCAAAGGAGATCCTCAGTTCGTTCGGTATCCCGGTGCCGCGTGGCAGGGTGGCCCTCACCTCCGACCAGGTGGAGCGGGCCGCCAAGGAGTTCGGCGGGCGCTGCGTGGTGAAGGCGCAGATCTACGCCGGTGGTCGGGGAAAGGCCGGCGGAGTCAAGCTGGTCCACCACCCGGAGCAGGCCCAGGAGCTGGGGAAGGAACTGTTCGGCAAGCGCCTGGTTACCATCCAGACCGGGCCGGAGGGGTTGAAGGTGCGGCGCATCCTGGTGGAGGAGGCGGTAGAGATCGCCCGGGAGTTTTACCTCTCCATCACCCTCGACCGGACCACCTCGCGCTACTGCCTCATCGCCTCCGCCGAGGGTGGGGTGGAGATCGAGGAGGTGGCGGCCAAATCGCCGGAGAAGATCCACATGCTCACCATCGACCCGTTCGTGGGGCTTCGTCCCTACCAGGCGCGCAGGATCGCCCTGGCCCTGGGGCTCAAGGGGAGCGTCTGCGAGGATAGCGTCGATCTCATCCTCAATCTGTACAAGTGCTGCCTGGAGAAGGACTGCTTCCTGGTGGAGATCAACCCCCTGGTGATTACCAAGGCGGGGTGGCTCCTGGCCATGGACGCCAAGATCACTTTTGATGACAACGCTTTGTTCCGGCACCGTGAATATCCCGACATGATGGATTACTCCCAGCTAGATCCCCTGGAGATCAACGCAGGGAAGTATGACCTCTCCTACATCAAATTGAAGGGGAACATCGGCTGCATGGTGAACGGCGCCGGCCTGGCCATGGCCACACTGGACGTGCTGAAGGAGTACGGCGGCGAGCCGGCCAACTTTCTCGATGTCGGCGGGGGGGCCACCCGCGAGAAGGTGGCCGAGGCGTTCAAGATCATCATGGAGGATCCGGACGTTAAGGGGGTGTTCGTCAACATCTTCGGCGGCATCATGCGGTGCGATGTGATTGCCCAGGGGATCATCGAGGCTGCCTCCGGCCTTCATTGCACCCTACCAATAGTTGTCCGGATGGACGGCAGCCAGGTGGAGGAGGGGAAGCGCCTCCTCATGGAGTCGGGGCTGAACGTGCAGGTTGGGGTCAATCTGGGGGACGGCGCGGCGCGGATCGTGAAGATGCTGGGATAGGAGAAAAACATGTCCATATTATTAAACAACAATTCCAAGGTCATCGTGCAAGGCATCACTGGCCGGAGCGGCCTGTTTCATACCCAGCTCTGTCGGGACTACGGCACGAAGATCGTGGCGGGCGTCACCCCCGGCAAGGGGGGGATCCATATCGAGGGGATACCGGTCTTCAACACGGTCGACGAGGCGGTGCGCTACACCGGCGCCAATGTCTCCATGATATTCGTCCCCCCTCCGGCCGCCGCTGATGCCATTCTGGAGGCCTGCGACGCCGGGCTTGACCTGGCGGTCTGTATCACCGAGGGGATACCGGTGCGCGACATGGTCCTGGCCAGGAAGGTGCTCCAGGGGAGCAGGACCAGGTTGGTCGGCCCAAACTGCCCCGGCGTCATCACCCCGGACGAATGCAAGGTGGGGATCATGCCGGGGTACATCCACAAGAAGGGGAAGATTGGCGTGGTCTCACGTAGCGGCACCCTCACCTACGAGGCGGTCAAGCAGCTGACCGAGGCGGGGCTCGGTCAATCCACCTGCGTCGGCATCGGCGGCGACCCGATCATCGGGATGAACTTCATCGATGTCTTGAGCCTCTTCAACCAGGACCCGGAAACCGAGGCGGTTTTCATGATCGGCGAGATCGGCGGGAGCGCCGAGGAGGACGCGGCCGAATGGGTCCGGGAGAACATGAAAAAGCCGGTGGCGGCCTTCATCGCCGGGGTCACCGCCCCTCCGGGGAAGCGGATGGGGCATGCGGGGGCCATTATCACCGGCGGCAAGGGAAAGGCGGAGGACAAGATCCGCACCCTCACCGAATGCGGGGTAATCGTCTCATCCAGCCCCACCAGGATGGGGGAGGCGATGCTGGAGGCGCTGGGGAATAAGGGGAAGAAGAAATAACCGGCAGACTTCGTCTGCATGCAAAAGGCCGCTTCATCGGGTTGTCCGGTGGAGCGGCTTTTTTTATAACCGCGGAATCTCATACAGGTTCCCTGAACTGTTTCGCTTGTAAGAAATTTCCCTTGACAACAGGGCGGATGGTATAATATATCGTTAATTAATTAGCAATCAGAGGTCGCTGAGATGATGGATGACATCAGAAATCGCATCAGCAATTAAGCCGCCACGGACGGAACGAACCG
Source organism: Geobacter sp. (assembly GCA_016177775.1). Classification (GTDB taxonomy): domain Bacteria; phylum Desulfobacterota; class Desulfuromonadia; order Geobacterales; family Geobacteraceae; genus JACOUQ01. Next base: position 19,921 of record JACOUQ010000007.1, on the reverse strand, counting down.
TCGGGCGGCTTTTTTCATTATAACAGAGTGCTCCCCCATTGCACTTACCCCGATAGTCAACCAAGGAGGCGATTATGTGGTGGAATGTTTTTCGTGCTATGAAAGTGCCGGTTGCAGCAAGTATTTTTATTAGCAGTATGGCGATTCCTGTTTTGACTTTTGCGCTCACTCGGGAAGATGGCGTATCGCCGCACTCGGCGCAGCCGAGTCCGGGATTGCCGGGGAAAAAGCCGGATACTCAGCGTGGTGGGATTATAATTAAATTTAAAGATGAAGCAATTGTCGGCGCGGTTGCCGATGAATTGTTTCAGGGGCAGCAGGCTTTTCAGGAGATCACGGGTAATGCCAATCTCGATCGATTGAATGCGCGGTACAAGGTTAAGGCGATGCGCAGATTGTTCGGGAAAGAGGCTGTGTCTGGGACAGCGCCAAAACGGATCGACAGGGGTTATGCCGAGGCGCGACATCGGCAGCAGCGTGACAGCTTCAAGGCTAAAGTCGCCGCCATTAGGGAAAAACGGCTGCAAAAAAAGATGCAGCAGGGAAAGAGCGTAACCACAGAGAAAGAAGTCCCATATTTAGGGTCGGTGTATAGGGTCGAGGTTGATCCGGAAGCGGATATTGATGAGGCCTGCCGCCATTACGCGCAGGATCCGAATGTGGCTTACTGTCAGCCGGATTACCCGATGCAGGCGCAGTGGATACCCAATGATCCCTTTTATTCCTCCAGCGGCAGCTGGGCACAGGGGTATGATGACCTGTGGGGCTTGAAGAAGCTGCAAACATCGGCAGCGTGGGACATTACCAGGGGATCGGGAGTGGTGGTGGCAGTCGTGGATACGGGCGTGGATTATACGCACCCCGATCTTGCGGCCAACCTGTGGAGCAACGGCGGAGAAATTGCCGGAAATGGTCTCGATGACGACAACAATGGTTTTGTGGACGATGTGCGGGGCTGGGATTTTGCCAGCACTGATAATGACCCGATGGACGGGCATGGCCACGGGACGCACGTCTCCGGGACGATTGCGGCTGTCGGCGATAACGCCGAGGGTATTGTCGGCGTGGCGCCATCGGCCAGGATTATGCCGGTAAAAGGATTGTCCGATTCAGGGAGTGGCAAGTCGTCATGGTTGGCCAACGCAATTAAATACGCGACAGATAACGGGGCGGATGTCATCAATAACAGCTGGGGATGTGGTAGCCCGTGCCCATCCAACCCCGTGGCCGAGGATGCCGTAAGGTATGCCCATGACCTGGGGGCGGTGGTGGTGTTTGCGGCAGGCAACAGCCAGAGTGATGTGCAGCAGATTTCACCCCAGAATCGGTCGAACGATGTTATCACCGTTGCGGCCAGCTCGGAGCTGGACACGCGGAGTTACTTCAGCAATTTCGGCAGCCTGATCGATGTGGCGGCTCCGGGAGGAGGAGATGACGGCACAAGCACCAATCGGGCGGGAAGGAACATCCTTTCCCTGCGTGCCGGATCGACCGATATGTACGGCGACGGCCTTTGCCTTGTCGGTGACAAATACTTCCGGGCTCGTGGAACATCCATGGCTGCTCCGCACGTGTCAGGGGTTGCAGCCCTGGTGGTGGCGAAGCATCCCGAATTCACTCCGGATGATGTATCTCAGGTTCTGCGGGCTTCAGCGGACGACATCGAGTCTGTAGACTTCGATCTTTTTTCAGGAGCCGGACGGGTAAACGCACAGAAGGCTGTTAATGTAAACGTTGTCCCTCATGTGAAGATAACAAGTCCCACAGGGCCGGTTAATGTGGCTACCAACACTACCGTAACGGTCACAGGAGACGCCAACGGACCAAATTTCGCCAGCTATCGACTTTACTATGCGACACTGGACAAGACCTTAGCTCAGGTTGGAGCATGGCAGGCGTTGGGGCCAGAGTCTGCGCAGATGGTGACCGGCGGAGTTCTGGCGACCATCGACAGCTCTCTCTTTGAACCGAACCGGTATTATCTGGTGAAGCTGGAGGTCGTCACCACCGATAATACCCGTTTCACCGATGTCAAAGAATTTATGCTTTACAAGGATGATTCGAGTTTCTACAAACTGACCGGAAGTATACCGCCTGTCTTCGTGGACAATCCGGTTTCGGCAGGCGACAGGTTCGCCTGGACAGAGGTCACCATTGCAGATGGGAATCTGCTTCCTCAACTCGTCAAGTTATACGATGGCGCAACCAACCGGCTGCTGACAATATCCCCCGTAGAAGGGCAGCCTGGGGCATGGATTGACAAAATATTCCTCACCCCCAACAAAATTGTATGGTATGAAACCAATTACAGTTACGGATCTACTGTTGTTGCTTCACTGAGTCCAACCGACGGCATAGTAGTTGAACGTAAGCTTCCTTACCAGTTGTTCTCTGTTGACAAGGACAATATTTTACTGAATCAGGGCCGTAATCCTTATTACGGGGCCTTGGTCTATGTTTATAATATCAAGACCGACACCTTGTCTCAAGAGTATCCCCTGCCCCAGGGGGATTACAGCGCAGGCTGGCCGTCTATCTCAGGCAATAGCGTGGTAACGCACATGTGGTACCCGGCTCCTCTGAATTATCCTTACGAGACGCTGAACCTCACGAACCTCACAACGGGTGAAAATGAGGTAGTCAGACTGTTGAATAGAGTCGTTGATTATGGACATCCTTTTGGTACAGCTGTCAATTCTCCAGGCTTTGTTGTTTGGAATGAAACGGATTCCGTTGCGAATAATTCTTTGATGCTCTTTGACAAAACGACCAAGGAGATCAGGACTGTTGCAGAAGACTTCCCAGGGTCCTCGTTTGCTACTGACGGCAGCACCGTTTTGTACAGCAGGATGGGGACCGAGTCCGGCTACTTGAAAAACAACCTTTACGCCTATGATATCCGCACGGGCACCACATCGCTGTACGCCATGAACTACGTACCAGGGGCCGATGAGTTCGGGGCAAGCTTAGGTACGAGTCACGTACAATGGGTACGGGGAGGCATCGGAGCCAACTTTTACAATATCATGGTCAGCAATGACGTTCCTTCCCTGGCCACGGTGAGCCGTCAGGCCGTCGCTCCCAATACTCAGCTCATCATGCCGGTAAGTGCTTCTGATCCCGAAGGGGATAAAGTAGACATTTCAGCTGTTGGAGGAACTTGGCCTGATTCATCTGCCGAGCTGCCAGCTGGGGCAACCTTTACCGATAATGGTGACGGCACTGGAGAATTGCGCTGGACGCCGACCACAGTGGGTTCCTATACGGTTTCTTTCCTGGCCAGGGACTTCACGGGACGCAAGGACGGGGCTTGGAACACGGCGCGGACAGTCACGATTCAGGTCACGCCCGACGTGACCCCTCCTACCTCAACCATCAACGGGACATCTGCAAGTCCGACCAATGCAACCGCCGCAACCCTTACTGTCGGCGGCACCAATGTAGTCGCCTATATCTACAAACTTGACACGGGGGTTTACAGCGCTGAGATATCAGTCGAAACCCCCATCATCCTCACCGGCCTTGCAGATGGGGTGCACATTGTTTCCGTTCTCGGCAGGGACAGCATCGGTAGCTGGCAGACAACCCCCACCACCGTAAGCTGGTCAGTGGATACGACTCCGCCGACTTCCGCCATCAGCGGGACACCAGCAAGTCCGACCAGCGCGACCGGCGCAACCCTTACTGTCGGTGGTGCCGATGTAGTCGGCTACATGTACAGAGTTGACTCAGGGACATACAGCGCCGAAATGCCTGTGGATACCCCCATTGTCCTTAACGGCCTCGCAGAAGGAGTACGCACTGTCTCTGTTCTTGGCAGGGACAGCGTCGGCAACTGGCAGACAGCCGCCACCACCGTAAGCTGGTCAGTGGACACGACTCCGCCAACCTCGGCCATCAGCGGGACACCTGAAAGTCCGACCAACGCAACCGGCGCAACCCTTACTGTCAGCGGCGCCGAAGTGGTCGCCTACATGTACAGACTTGACTCAGGGGCATACAGTGCCGAGATCCCCGTGGATACTTCCATCGTCCTTACCGGCCTCGCTGAGGGGGTACACACCGTCTCCGTGCTGGGCAGAGACAGTGCCGGCAACTGGCAGACAGCCCCCACCACCGTAAGCTGGTCAGTGGACATGACTCCGCCAACCTCGGCCATCAGCGGGACACCAGCAAATCCAACCAACGCAACCGGCGCAACACTTACTGTCAGCGCCGCCGATGTGGTCGCTTACATGTACAGAGTTGACTCAGGAGCTTATAGCGCCGAGATTGCCGTGGATACTCCCATTATCCTCACCGGCCTTGCAGAAGGGGCACACACCGTCTCCGTTCTCGGCAGGGACAGCGTCGGTAACTGGCAGATAACCCCCACCACCGTAAGCTGGTCAGTGGATACGACACCTCCGACCTCCGCCATCAGCGGGACACCAGCAAGTCCGACCAACGCAACCGGCGCAACCCTTAGTGTTAGCGGCGTCGATGTGGTTGCCTATATGTACAGACTTGACTCAGGAGCTTACAGCACCGAGATAGCGGTGGATACTCCCATCATCCTCACCGGACTTGCAGAGGGGGTACAGACCGTCTTCGTTCTTGGCAGGGACAGCGTCGGCAACTGGCAGACAGCCCCCACCACTGTAAGCTGGTCAGTGGACATGACTCCGCCAACCTCGGCCATCAGCGGGACACCTGCAAGTCCGACCAACGCAACCGGCGCAACCCTTGCTGTCAGCGGCGCCGAAGTGGTCGCCTACATGTACAGACTTGACTCAGGGGCATACAGCGCCGAGATACCCGTGGATACTTCCATCGTCCTTACCGGCCTCGCTGAGGGGGTACACACCGTCTCCGTGCTCGGCAGGGACAGTGCCGGCAACTGGCAGACAGCCCCCACCACCGCAAGCTGGTCTGTGGATACGGTTCCGCCAACCTCCGCCATCAGCGGGACACCCGCAAATCCGACTATCGCAACCAGCGCAACCCTCACAGTCGGCGGCGCCGATGTGATCGCCTACATGTACAGAGTTGACTCAGGGGCATACAGCACCGAGAGAGCGGTGGATACTCCCATCATCCTAACCGGCCTTGCAGATGGGGTACACATCGTCTCCGTTATCGGCAGGGACAGTGCCGGCAACTGGCAGATAACCCCCACCACCGTAAGTTGGTCAGTGGACACGACCCCGCCGACTTCCGCCATCAGCGGGACACCAGCAAGTCCGACCAACGCAACTGGCGCAACCTTTACTGTTAGCGGCGCCGATGTGGTTGCCTACATGTACAGAGTTGACTCAGGAGCTTACAGCACCGAGATAGCGGTGGATACTCCCATCATCCTTACCGGCCTCGCTGAGGGGGTACACACTGTCTCTGTTCTTGGCAGGGACATCGTCGGCAACTGGCAGATAACCCCTGCCACCGTAAGCTGGTCAGTGGACACGACTCCGCCGACCTCCGCCATCAGCGGGACACCAGCAAGTCCAACCAACGCGACCGGCGCAACCCTTACTGTCGGCGGCGCCGATGTGGTCGCTTACATGTACAAAGTTGACACGGGGGCATACAGCACCGAAATAGCGGTGGCTACTCCCATCATCCTCAGCGGTCTTGCCGAGGGGGGACACACCGTCTCCGTGCTTGGCAAGGACAGCGCCGGCAACTGGCAGATAACGCCTGCCAGCGTAAGCTGGACAGTGGACGTGACCCCACCGGCTCTGGCGGTAACCTCACCTAAGGGGACCAGTGTTACCACAAATAAGACAACATACACGGTCAAGGGGACTATGGAACCAGGGGCAACTGTCGTGGTCACCACGGACACGGCTGCTTCCGACGGCCCGGCAACGGTCACAACCAGCAGTACCTGGTCCTACCTGATAACCGGCCTTGTGAAGGGAACAAATACGGTAACTGTAACTGCGACGGATGCCGCAGGCAACGCCAGCAGGAAAACCTTTAGCATTTTGCTTCGTTAGGTAAAGGGCCACCCTGCGGAGGCTCGATGGGAGAAGCGATGCACGACGGCACCGGGAAAGGGTAAGAAGAAATAGAGAGCGCAGCAGCTGCGGTAAAAGAAAAAGGCTTCGGGATTTTGTCCCGAAGCCTTTTTGCGTGGTTTACTTCTTCAATACGCAATCGATGATCATGTTTATCCGGCGGTTTTTCTGCCGCCCTTCAGGTGTGGTGTTATATGCTATGCGGCGGGTCTGGCCGTATCCCTTGGCGGAGAGCCGGGAGCGGTCGATGCCGAATTTCTCCACCAGGTAGTTAACCACGCTTTCCGCCCGCTTCTGGGAGAGCTTCATATTATATTCCGGCGTCCCGACATCGTCGGTATGCCCTTCCACAACGGACGTAACCGTGGGGTTCTTCTTCATGAAGTCCGCGACTTCTTCAATCTCGCCGTGGTATTCCGGCTTGATGTCGGCCTTGTCGGTGTCGAACTCTATTTTCAGCGTGAGGCAGAGCTTGTCGGGAACAGGCTCGAGTCCTTCGATGTCCATGGCGCAGTCGATGATCGCCTCTATCCGCCGGTTCTTCTGCATCCCTTCTGCCGTGCGATCATCGGTTATCGGCCTGGTCTTACCGTATCCCTTGGCCGCCAGGCGGGAGCGGTCTATGCCGAAATTGTCCACCAGGTAGTTCACGACATTCTCGGCCCTTTTCTGGGAGAGTTCCATGTTATGCTCATCCGTCCCCACATCGTCGGTGTGCCCTTCTATGACGGCGGTCGTGGTGGGGAATTTCCGCATGAACGTGCCGACCCGGCCGACCTCGTCATGGAACTCGCGCCGTACTTCGGCCTTATCTATATCGAACACGATGTTGATCGTAATGCAGTATTTTACTATTCCCGGTTCAGGCACAGCAGCAGGCGGGGCAGCCGGAGGGGCGGCAGCCTGCGGCGGACAGAGTGCGTTCGCTCTGGCCGTTGCATCCTTTGCCTGGGCAATCCCCTGCTTGGTGAGACAGGCTGCATAATCGGAATAGGCCTTGTCCCTTAGCTCTTCCGCAGCCTTGAATTCCTCGGGACATTGCCGGTCCTTTCCCTCCCTGCGCGCCTTTTCGATGGCCCGGTCTGCCTCCGGCAGTTCCTTATGAATATAAGCGTACGGGTATTCCTTTTGACGAGTATTGTACTCGTAGCCCGCGCATCCGAAAAACGTGCTCAGTGAGAACCCGGCAATCAGAATGCTGATAACTCTCATCACGGTTTTCATCTTCATCTCCTGTCCTCCTGTAAGAGTTTCATTAACCGGTTTTTGACGTAATAATTGCCTGTGCCAGGAAAGTGTAGAACTCGCCCCCTCGATGTCAAGACTGCTCTCGTGCCGCGTTGCATCGGGCATCGCATCGTAGGGCATTCGCGATCACCCGCCATTCGTTCAAGAATGCCAAGCTGTTTTTCCATTTTTGGAAACGTCAGGGTAGACACATCTTCTGTGGGATGATTTTTTGATTGGCAACAATGAGTTGAAATATTTTTATTTTGCTCTATACTCTCCTCATAATGGCACTAATGGAGGGCTTTGATGGTTATTGAGATTGCTGTTTCCGTGATTGCGATAACACTTGTCGTGATGGTCAGCTTTGCGATTCCCACTGTGATCGAAGTGCGGAAGACGGCCAAGGCGGCCAGGGAGTTCTTTACCCGTACCGATACGGAGTTGCGCCATGTCTTGAGGGACGTGGGCGCGGTGATGACAAATCTGCGCCCGTTCACCGAAAGCTCCGCAGCCTGTGCCGAGGATGTAAAGACTTTCATGTCGGCCTTGGGCGAGACGGGTCGTAACCTTCACGCCGTCAATGATCTCCTCTGTACAGTCAGTGACTCCTTCAGCAGGTACAACGTCATGGCGACCGGCGTGAAGGCCAGTTTCAGGTATTTTCTGGAGAAACTAAAAAGGAAGGGGGAATAACTCATGTCTGACGAGGAAAGTGGGGTTGGTGCCGGCACGGTGTTCCTGTCATTTCTCGCCGGCGCGGTGGTAGGCGCTGGCTTGGCGCTTCTCTATGCACCCAAGACAGGTGAGGAGCTTCGCGGGCAGATCTCCGATATGGCCGATGATGCCGTAGACAAGATCAAGGAGATCACCAGGGAAGCGCAGGACAAGATCGTTTCCACCTTTGAAGAGGGGAAAGAGACGATAATGGAGAAGAAAACTGTTCTCTCGTCGGCTCTTCAGGCAGGGAAGGAAGCCATGGAACGCGAACGGGAGCGGATCAAGGAGGCGTGATCTTCCGCTACGCTCTGAAAAGCCCACCCAACAGTGGGCTTTTCCTTTATACGAGGCCGCATGTCCCGGAAAGCGACAAAACCATCCGAGATCCCAGTCATTGATCGTCTCATCCGCCTTGTTCCTGAAAAATACCAGGGAAAGCGGCGCGAAGCGGCGAGGTATGCCCAGTTTCTCGCCCTCATCCTGAAGGATTTCGTGGATGACAGATGCCTGCTGCGGGCATCGGCACTTACCTTCACGACCATCCTTTCTATTGTCCCGTTTTGTGCCATTGCCTTTGCCGTCCTCAAGGGGCTCGGTGTGCAGAACACCCTGGAGCCCATCATCATCGAGCAGGTGGCGGCGGGCCTGCACGAGGTCGTTGACCGTCTCATCACCTACATCAACAATACCAACGTGACGTCTCTCGGGGCCATCGGCGCGGTTACCCTGATCATCACCGTCATCACCCTGCTCGGCAATATAGAGGAGGCGTTCAACGCCATCTGGGGGGTGAGGGAGACCCGTTCCCTCTATCGCAAATTCAGCGATTATCTCAGCGTGGTGGTGAGCGCGCCGCTTCTCATGTTCACGGCCATAAGCCTCACGACGACGCTTTCCAGTCAAACCATAGTGCAGTGGATCATCGACAGGACCTATCTGGGTCCGGCGATCGTCTTCTTTTTCAAGCTGGTGCCGTACGTGAGCATGTGGGGGGCGCTGATCTTCCTTTATGTATTCATCCCCAATACCCGCGTGCGTTTCAAGTCCGCCCTGGCAGGGGGGGTCATTGCGGGGACTCTCTGGCAGCTCGCCCAGTGGGGTTATATCCATTTTCAGGTGGGAGTGGCCAAGTACAATGCCATCTACGGGACCCTGGCGATGGTTCCAATCTTCATGGTCTGGATATACACGAGCTGGCTGATAGTGCTGTTCGGGGTGGAGGTCGTCTATGCCCACCAGAACCGACGGACTTTCCTGCACGAGGTCCATGGCCTGCTGATCAGCCATGCGGTCCGGGAGCGGCTCGGCCTGGCAATGATGCTGGAAATAGCCATTGCCTATCAGAAGGGCTCCCCCCCCTGGACCGCGGAACGGCTTGCGGAGGTACTCGGAATCCCGGTACGGACGTTGACCGAGTTGCTCGCTCTCTTCACAGGCGCGGGATTTCTGACGCAGGTAGCCGGAGAGCAGCCCGCGTGGCACCCTGCCAAGCCGCTCGAACAGGTGAGACTGGCTGAAATCATCGATGCGGTGCGCAATTATGGCGAATCTTATCCGGTTTCCCTGAAATTCAGGGGGGGAGATCTGCTGGAGGAACTGTTGACCAAACTGCGGAAGGGTGCCGCAGAAGCGATTGCAGGCATGAGCCTGCATGACCTGGTTGAAAAGGTGGCAGGTCATGGCAATGCGGAGGAGTCCAAGCCGCGTTGACAAACAGGACGTATTGCCTTATAGTGCCTCGATAAAAGAGTCAACGGGTAAATACGAATAATATGCGTGATTTCAAGCACATATCCGGGAAGTCCGGCTTCTCCTTTTTTCGCAAAAAGGAATCAGCGAACAACTACCGAAAACTGATCGAAACTCCCCAGAAGCAGCGGCGCCTCAAAATCATCCTGCCGGCACTGGCAGCGCTGCTGGTCGCCTATCCATTAGGGTCGCTCCTCTTCTCCACCCGGAATGCTGTTTCCAGCGTGAAAAAAGGGCAGCCCGAGCGGATCAGGCCCTATTCGGATCTGCAATCCGGCGAATCGTTCCAACTGGCCGTGGCGGCGCTCCAGAACGCCCGCCTGACTGGGGAGCGCCTGCAGGCGCCGATTCCGGATGGCGGGACTCTGACCTTCAGCATAGACCCCGAGTTGCAGCAGCGTGTGCTCTCCGTCATGGAGAAGCAGAAGGTTCCCTACGGCGTCTTTGTGGCCGTGGAGCCGAAGACCGGCCGCATTCTCGCCATGGTAAGCCATTCTTCTGTCGATCCCTCATGGGAACCCCGCTCTTTTTCATCCATCTATCCCATGGCGTCTCTCTTCAAGATCGTCACTGCCTCCGCGGCACTGGAGCAGAAAAAAATTACTCCTGATACGGTTTTCCCGTTCCGGGGGAGTTATTGCTCGGAGAACCCGCGTTACTGGTCGGTTAATCCCCGCGGCCGGAACAACCAGCTTAACCTGTCGATGGCCATGGGAAAATCGGTGAACCCGGTTTACGGGCGCCTGGCCAGCGATGTGGTCGGCCGCGATGCCATGATGGCCTATGTGGACAAGTTCGGGTTCAACCGGCTTCTTTTCCCCAATCCGCCGGTAGTGCCGAGTACGGCGCCGGCGCCCCAGAACGACACGGAACTCAAGCTGATGGGAGCCGGCCTCGGGCGCGAGGTAAAGATATCACCGGTCCATGCCGCTGCCATCATCTCGGCCGTGGCAAATGAAGGTGTCATGATGAATCCCCTGCTGGCCGATGAAATCAGAAACGGGAAGGGCAAAACCGTATTTATCAGCAATCCCCAGCCTTTGTGCAAGGTCCTGGAAACCGAAACCACCCGGCAGCTGATGAAAATGCTCTCCACCACCGTCAAATCTGGCACATCCAGGCGCGTGTTCCACGACCGGCGCGGGAGGGCCAAACTCGCCTCCCTCCAGATAGCCGCGAAGACCGGCTCCATCAACGGCAAGGACCCGGAAGGCCATTACAGCTGGTTTGCCGCCTATGCACCCGCGGACGACCCCCAGATTGCATTGGTGGCGCTGGTGATCAACCAGGCCAAGTGGAAGATCAAGGCATCGTATCTGGGGGAACAGGCACTGGAAGCGTACTTCAGGTAGAAAGGCAGGCTGTAGACTATAGGCTGTAAGGGTTGGATTTTCCTGCGAGTTACATGCTTGTACCTATGGCCTAAAGCCTACAGCCTATAGCCTGGAGCTAATAATGGAATGCTTCCGTTGCGGGACATGCTGCACGGCGCCGGACATTTCGTCGCTCCAGAAGCCGGTGGGGGTGCGGTGCCGGCATTTGGGCGATGATTGGCTGTGTGCGATCTACGAAGAGCGCCCTGAAGTCTGCCGTGGATACAGTCCCGACTGGATATGCAGGGAGGTTTCGGCTCCAACGCTTAATGAGCGGGTGGAGAGATATCTGAGGATTTTCGATCTGTAGCGGCGCGCGGTCGTGCGCCGATGCCTACCGGTATTCTTTCAGCGCGATTCCGCCGTTTTCCCACTCACCGTATGAGAACCTGCTGAGCCAGTCGCCGAGGGATACCAGAACCCTGCCCTGCTCGTCGGTTTCCGTGAAAGGGTCATGGAAATGGCCGGCAACCACCAAGTCGCAACCCTCGGCAAAACGACGGGCGGCGAATTCCCTCAGGATGGCGCGTCGGTCCCATTTGCGCTCGTTTTCCGGATATTTCCGCTTGCTTTTGCCGCCGAGGAACACGGCAATTCTATTTGAAATCGCGGGGGGGACAAAGGACATTGCCGCTTTCGTGATGAAGCTGTGAAGGACGGCACGTAACATCCGGGCGCCGTAGTCCTTTTCGTTGATCTGGTCGCCGTGGCAGAGATAGGCCCTTTTCCCGTCGAGGGAGATGACCGCCGGGCCGGGATGGACCTCGGCCCGGAGCTGCCTGGTGAAAATCGGCCCCATGTGGAAATCGTGGTTCCCTTCGAAGTAGACTATCCGCGTTCCGCCTGCAACCAGCCGGGCCAGCTGGTCGAGGACCGGCTGATAATGGGGGAAGGCATTCTTCGGGTAGCCTATCCAGAAATCCAGCAGGTCACCCATGATGAACAGCTCGTCCAGATTCCCCTGGAGACTTTGGAGAAACTTCAGGAGCTGCTGGTAGCACGGATCGTCAGGATGTTTCAGATGGGCATCTGCTATGAATATTCTGCGCATGCAGGAACTATAAACAAAATTCCGTTAAAGGTAAAGGAAGAGGTGGGGAAAGCCGGAAGGCGCTTCGCTTCTGCGGTGTGAATAATGGCGCATCTGCGCGATATGGAGGTTGCCTGGGACGACCTCCTTGAAGCCTTCATGAATAACAGCGAAAATATTGTATACTTTCTGGACCGCGACACCGGCGAGGTATTCTTCGTCCCCTTCGAATACCAGGACGAGGAGTTCTGGAAAGAGGTGGAGTCCGATCCGGAGCGCTTCCTCCAGATTCCTGGCTATGACTATGAACAGGAGCGGCTGCTGCTCTATGAATTCATCAAGGGGATAGAGGACGAGGGGCTGAAACAGGTTCTGGAGCGGGCTTTCTCCGGCAAGGCACCTTGCGGCAAGATCGACGAGATCCTTTCTTTCTATCCCGATGAAGCTGAACAGCTCATGGCCCTGCGGGACGAACTGGTCGCCGACCGTGTCCGGCGCTGGCTGGAGGAGCACGATCTCTATTTTCAGGAAGAAGACATCTTTTAACGGACCGAAAACATGCCAAAAGAGAAAATCCTTACCTCCAGCCGTGCCGTCTTTCTCCTCCTTGCGGCAACAGCGTTCATAGCCGCCCTATACGCTCTGCAGCACACGGTTTCCTGCTTTCTGCTGTCGTTCGTGATCGCCTACCTGCTCGACCCCTTCGTGGTCATGCTGGAAAAGCGCAAGCTCCGGCGGATTTACGGCATCCTGGTGCTGTATGCCATTATGTCTCTTTTGACGCTGATCTTTGTGCTCTACTTTTTCCCCCTCATGTCCATCAGCTGGAACCAGATGATCGCGAACCTCCCCGATTATTTCCAGAAGACCAAGACGCTCGGCCTGGAGCTGAAGCAGAAGCTGGCCCCGTATTACGGTGGTGAGGAGTGGGGGTGGCTCATCGATGCCACATCCAAAAACATCGACAAGCTGGTGGCCAAGCTCGGCACCGGGGTCTATGCGGCTGCAGCCAGCATGGTGTTCAACCTTTTCAACCTCCTCCTCTCGCCGATCCTGGTTTTCTTCATGCTCTTCTACAAGAAGGACATTGTCTCCGGGGTGGCTTCCTGGCTTCCTACCGCCCGCCGCGAAAAAATCCTCGAGTTGGGGCGCGAGATCAATACCAGCATCGGCGGCTACATTCGCGGCCAGGCAATGGTTTCGGTGGTCGTGGCGATCCTCTCGGTTGTGGCCCTGGCGGCCCTCGGCGTAGACTATCCGGTGCTTAACGGCGTATTCGCCGGGCTCGCCTCGATCATACCTTTCGTTGGGGTGATAATCGCCACCATCCCCCCGCTCTTCTTCGCCTACGTGGAGTTCCAGAGCGGCATGATCCTCTTGCAGGTGATAGCGGCCTTTTCCGCGATATATTTTCTCGAGGGGTACGTGATCAAGCCGCTGGTGTTCAAGGAGGCGATGAACCTGAACCCGCTCGTCACCATCATCGTGGTCATGGCGTTTGGCGAGCTGATGGGTTTCTGGGGGATACTGCTCGCCATTCCGATTGCCGCTGCCATCAAGATCGTCATGGATCACCTGCGTCGTGGAGATTTCACCGGGGAGGCTTGAGCCATGCAGCTCCACAAGGGGAGCGCCAAACTCGCCCTGCTTGTCGGGGGTGTTCTCGCAGGGATCCTGCTGGCCGGATTACTGCTGCGCCATACCCTGTCCGCATTCCTCACCGCCCTGGTTCTCGCCTATCTCATCAATCCGCTTCTGAAGCGCCTGGAAAAGCGAGGCCTTTCGAGGCTGCCGGCCATTGCGCTCCTCTACCTCCTGCTGCTCGCGGCGGCTGTCGGCGTTTCTTTGCTATTCCTCCCTTACGTTGGTCACCAGCTCGATGCGCTGGGCGAGTCTCTCCCCTCCTATGTCCAGCGCCTGAAGGGGGCGGTGGAGCAGTGGCGGGACTCCCTGTCGCTCTACTATTCCGATGAGGAGATGGCCTGGTTTTCGTCGCAGATGGATGCCGCCATGGGGCGCGCGGCAGCGGAGATCTCCGGCAAGGGGTATGAGCGGCTCAAGGGGGTCCTTTTCGGGGTGTTCAACATCATCCTTGCCCCTGTGATGGTCTTTTTCATGCTCTATTACAAGGATACCTTCAAGGTTCTTCTCCTCCGGTACACCCCGACTCACCTGCGGCACGAGTTGATCGACCTGGGAAAGCGGATAAACCGCACCCTGGAGCGCTTTGTCCTGGCCATGCTCTTCGATTGTCTGCTGGTGGGGATTTTGTGCAGCATCGCCCTGTATGCGCTCGGGATAGAGTTTTCCCTCCTGAACGGCATGCTCGCGGGGTTCGCGACCGTGGTCCCCTTTGTCGGCGCCATAGTAGCGGTTATCCCGCCGGCCGTGATCGGCTATGCCCAGAGCGGCGACCTGACGATAATTCCTAAGATCTGCGCGCTCTATTTCCTCATAAACGTGGTGATCGAGGGTAATCTGATCAAGCCGCTGGTCATGCGGGGGACGCTCAAGCTCAATCCCCTCTGGGTCATCTTCTCGGTCATGGCCATGGGGGAGCTGATGGGGTTCTGGGGGATCGTGCTCGCCATCCCGCTGGCCGCGGTGGTGAAGATCTGCGCCTTCGAGATCAAGGATTTCATCCGTACCTTCAACTCATCTCCTTCAGGGTAGGTTGGGCAAAGCGTAGCGTGCCCAACGTGCGTGCTGGGCCGGTGCCGGCTCTTTCCCGGAGAAAAGAGTAATGTGTCGCCTCCCGCTCCCTGGTTCACCTTCGCCATACTTCTGCATTTTCCACCTGATTGGCGTGTCTGCTCAAAGGCTACTCTTTCCTCCGGGAAAGAGTCGGCACCGGCCTGGAGAGATAGCCTGAAAGCAAAATATATAGACAGAGGTTTTCATGCAAAAAGCAACATACAACATAACCGGCATGTCGTGCGTCAATTGCGCGGGCCGGATCGAAAAGACGCTCAACGAGACCGCCGGCATCAGCCGTGCTTCCGTGAACTTTGCCATGGAGGAACTGCTGGTGGAATTTGACGATTCCGTCATCAGCCGTGGCGCCATCGAGGAGAAGGTCGTCAAGCTCGGTTATGGCATCCGGGAGAAGGGGGGGGCGGGTGAGCTCCGCTTCGGCGTGAAGGGGCTTCACTGCGCCTCGTGCGTAAACAACCTGGAGAAGAAGCTTCTTGCCGCGCCCGGCGTCACTGCTGCTGTGGTGAACCTGGCACAGGAATCTGCCTTCGTCCACTTCGACCCATCTGCCATCACTCCGGCTGATATCCATGCCGTCGTGTCCGCCGCCGGCTACGAGCCGGTTCCGGAGGGGGCAGCAAAGGAGGACGAGGCAAAGGCCTACCGGAGCCAGCGCAACTGGTTCATCGCGAGCCTTGCCCTTTCGCTCCCCATCATGCTCACCATGGGGATGCACGAGAACCGCGCCGTAGGGTGGATGAACCTGCTGCTCTCCACAATCGTCCAGTTCACGGCCGGGCTCACCTTCTACCGCGGTTCATATTTTGCCCTCCGAAGTCGCAGCGCCAACATGGACGTGCTGGTGGCCCTGGGGACGTCGGCGGCTTACTTCTATTCCCTCTTCGCCTTTTTCGGGGCCTTCGGGGAACATGGCGGCGAGGTCTTTTTCGAGACCTCGGCCATGCTCATCGCATTCATCCGGCTCGGCAAGTACCTGGAGGCCCGGGCCCGGGGCAAGGCTGGCGAGGCCCTGAAGAAGCTTCTGAAGCTACAGGCCGACAAGGCCAGGCTTATCACCGAAGATGGAGAAAAAGAGGTGCCTGCCTCAATGGTCGGGATTGGGGACATGCTCCTTGTGCGTCCTGGCGAGACTATACCCACCGACGGGGAAATCGCGGAGGGGACGAGCACTATTGATGAATCAATGGTTACCGGCGAGTCGGTGCCGGTGGAAAAGGGTATGGGGGATGCCGTTACCGGCGCCACCATCAACCGGACCGGTCTATTGAAAGTCCGTGCCACCAGGGTCGGAGAGGATACGCTCCTTTTCCAGATCGTGAAGATGGTGCAGGAGGCCCAGGCGGACAAGGCGCCGATCCAGCGCTTCGCGGACCGGGTCTCCGGGGTATTCGTGCCGATCGTGGTGGTGCTGGCGATCATCACCTTCGGCCTCTGGTTTCTGGCGCTGCATGAGCCGTTCCTGTTCGCCTTCAAGCTGGCCATCGCCGTGGTGGTCATCGCCTGCCCCTGCGCCATGGGGCTGGCCACGCCGACCGCCATCATGGTGGGTAGCGGCGTGGGGCTTGGCCGCGGCATACTCATCAAGCGCGGCTCAGTGCTGGAGAACATCTCCAAACTTCAGGCCATGCTGCTGGACAAGACCGGGACATTGACCGAGGGGAAGCCGGCCCTGACCGACATCGTGACCGCTCCGGCTGTGGATGAGGGGCGCTTCCTGGAGTGCCTCGCTTCGGCCGAATCCCAGTCCACCCATCCGCTTGCCCAGGCAGCGGTGCGGGGGGCCGCAGAGAGAGGAATCAAGCCGGTAGCGGTTTCCGATTACCAGGAAAAGGGGGGATTCGGAGTTTCATGCACTGTCGCCGATATGCGGATACTGGCCGGAAACGCCCGGCTTCTGGAAGAGGCCGGAATCTCCACTGTATCCCTGGCGGGTGACGCTTCACGCCTGGCGGGGGAGGGGAAGTCGCTGATCTACGTGGCGTCCGGCGAGCGGATTCTCGGCATCGCGGCCCTGGCGGACCGGCTGAAACAATCTTCCGCGGCTGCGGTGGCGGAGATGCGGCGCCTCGGCATCAAGACGTTCATGATCACCGGCGACCAGAGTGCCGTGGCTGCCGCCATAGCTAAAACAGCAGGGGTAGACGGCTTCGAGGCAGAGGTCCTTCCCGAGCGGAAGCAGCAGGTGGTGAAAGAGTACCAGGCAAAGGGGTTGTCGGTCGGGATGGTGGGGGACGGGATCAATGACGCGCCGGCCCTGGCCCGAGCCGACATCGGCATCGCCATTGGCGGGGGGACCGATGTCGCCAAGGAGACCGGCGACGTGATCCTGGTGCGCGACGACCTGATGGACGCGGTGCGGGCCATCAGGCTCGGGAGGGCAACCCTCGCCAAGATCAAGCAGAACCTCTTCTGGGCGCTCTTCTACAACATTCTCGGCATTCCCATCGCCGCTGGCGCTCTCTACTATCCCCTAGGCATCACCCTGAGGCCCGAGTTCGCCGGGCTGGCCATGGCCTTTTCCTCCGTGTCGGTGGTGACCAACTCCATTCTGCTCCGGCGGGTTGGGAAGCGGCTGTGATGCTTGGATTTAAGCTCGTTTAAGCTCGTTTCGGCAATTTAGAGCGGGCGTGCGGTGAGCGTGAGGACATAGCAGACAGGAAAGGGGACCGAAAGGTCCTCTTTTTGTTGGAAAATATTAAGTTGACATGTTTGGTGATGTTTGATTAATTGTGCCGCGTAGCGAATACAATCAATCAACGCAGAGCCATCGAAAAGGCAAAGCACGGGTAACCGTGTGACGCAAAGCCACCTGTCCGGATCGAGCCGGAAAGAGGGGTTGTCGAAGTGGTGCTTTCGGATGTGATCTGTCCATACAAAGCCCACCCTTTTCGAGGGGTGGGCTTTGTTGTTCATGGAGGCTGTAATGCATTGGAGCTTGGTGGCTGGCAGAATTAGATCGGTGCTGATGGCAGGGATCATCCTGGTTCAGGTGTTCTTGTTGAACGGTCCATGCAGCGCCGAGACATTGGCAATCAGCGGCCCTGACGCGCCAGTTGATGGTTCGCAATATACGGCAAGTGGAGGGTGTGCTCCTTACTCCTGGTGCATCAGCAAGGGGAGCATCAACTCAAGTGGCGTAGTTACTGTGTCGGGGCATTGTGGCACGGCTACGATAACGGTCTGGGATTCCTGCGGTAACACAGCGGCTAAGCAGGTCAGGATGCCGGTAGGGGAGTGGGTTCATATTTCTTCTTGGCGCTGGAGCATGGGGGGGCCATCTTGCGGTGTTTGTGGCTGTGTAAACCTTTATCAACCCTATGTAATCTGGGATGTAAGATGTGTAGCAACCCTTGGCGGAGCATGGAACCGTGATGCCCACGGTAATACCATCCCCCGGTATGTTGGCAATAAAATGATTCTTGAACGTGATTTTACCATGTGGACGAAGCACACGCTTTGTACGGTAAATGCAAGTGAGTCAATGTTTGATCAAGCTGGACTTATTGCGGCGGCAAACGCTGAAGAAGTTCCGAATGCATCGCCGCCAGGCTGTAACAGCATGCCGTGGAATTACAGCGTTTGGGATAGGCAAATTTATGAATGGCAACCCCCTGCTTCGTGCAATGATCCAGAGCGGGTCTGTGAGCCTCCCTGCAACCTCAAAATAGCAGACTTCACCAGCTCCAGCCAGACAATCGAACCGGGGGAAAGCGCAACCTTTACCGGCACAGTCGCCGAAACCAACGGTAAAGCCGTAAACTGGATCATCACTCTACCGAACGGCAAGACCAGCAACGGAAGTGGCAAGTCCCCCCAAGCCACGTGGGACGGGAGGGACATTGACGACAATCCGATGCCGGAAGAAATATATACCGCCACCCTTTCCGCACAAACTTCCGACGGGAAATGCAGCGACACGAAGAGCGTCCAGATCACCGTCAAATCATCCTGCAAACTCAAGCTGGCTGTTAATAAAGAAAGTACGGTAATAAACCCTTCCACCGGTGGAACCATAGGTATTTCCGGTAGCGTTTCCGATCCCTCCGGCAAGCCGGTAACCTGGACCATAACGCTGCCGAATGGAATGGCCGAAACGGGAAGCGGCACCACACCCTCCGCGACCTGGGACGGGAAGGACGCAAATAGCAAGATTGTGGAGCCGGGAGGGAGCTATTCCGCCACTATTTCTGCCCAAAACACCGATGGCTGTAAAGATACGCAACCCGTCCCCATAACCGTCAGCCTCCCGCCAGCCGACAGCTGCGGACTATACGTTACGGTTGGCTCCTCCGCCCATGTGGCGAGCGGGGCCTTGACCGACAGCCGCGAGCTGTTCTCCACTCGCGGGAGTGCTCTCCCCCTGGCAATGACCCTCCACTACAACAGCCTCGATCCTTACGCAGGTTCACTGGGGCTCGGCTGGAGCCACGGCTACGACATCTTCCTCAAGGAGAACGCCGATGGTTCGGTAGTGCTCCACGAGGGGAGCGGCAGTCGCAGGCTCTACACGCTTGCGAACGGCGCCTACGTGGGCCAGCCCGGCGACTACTCCACATTGGCAAAAAACGCCGACGGCGGCTTCACCCTCACCGCAAAAGACGGCGCCCGCCAGCTCTTCGCCGACGGCGGCAAGCTCTCCTCGGTCACTGACCGAAATGGCAACGCCCTGGCCTTTGCCTACGCAAACGGCAACCTTGCCACGGTCACCGACCCGGCGGGAAAGACCGTAACGTTCACCTACGGCAGCGACAACCGCATAACCAACGTCACCGGCCCGGCAGGCGAGAGCTACGCCTTCGGTTACGCAAACGGCCTCCTCTCGTCGATCACCTATCCCGACGGCGGCGCATGGCGCTACGTCTACGACGACAAGGGATTCCTTCTCTCCAAGACCGATCCGCTCGGCAACACCACCACATACGCCTATGACGAAAAGCACCGCGTCGCCTCCGCCACCGATCCCGAAGGGAAAACGCGAAGACCTGAGCAGTGGACGAAGATTGTCGAGGGAATTATTGGAAGAATTGGGTGAAGAGCCCTACGACGAACGTGTCCTTGGAAGTGGAGAATTCGTCGAGGAACTGCGGATGCTGCGTGAGCTGGAATCG
>JACOUQ010000027.1 GCA_016177775.1 Geobacter sp. | reverse complement strand
GCTAATCGACGGGCACAGGGCACCAATGTGAAAGCGGCCTCCTCACCCCGGCTGCCGAAGCAAAAATATCGGATCCCGAGGAAAACAGCAAGTTACTCTAAGACAAACCCCCGACGGGGCGGGGTGCGATGCTAATCAGGTTCATTACTACCCCCTCCCATGCCACCACCCATGAAAGCTGAACGGAACGTGATGGGTGAGTTGTATCCTGGCGACCGGCCCAGCGGCGATGTTCTCGGCCCGAAGGATCGCCAGGTGGCTCTTCCTGGTGGAGCTGTCGTAGACCTCGGTAACAAGCCACCCTTTCTCCATGGGGTCGTCGGCGCGGTAGATGTGGCCGGGAAGTGGGATGAAGACCGGCTCGGTGCAGTAGCGACCGCTGCCGAAATCGTAATCAACCGTATTGCCGGTCGCCATGTCCACCCGGGTGAGGATCGACCAGTAAAATTCGTCACCGCGGCATTTGATCATGTAGGCCACGCGGTATGGGTGGCAGCGGAAAAGCTCGTTCACCCGCGGCCATTCGCAGCTACCACCGGCTATGGTCTCCTGGCGGATGCGCTTGCTTACCGGATCGATCCGCCAGCGCCGGACAATGCCGGGGGAACGGATCTCGGGCTTTCGGCCGGTCACCACCGCGGAAACGACCGAATTTTTCCCGACCAGGTAATCCGGGCTGTCGTAGCCGATGAAGTCGGCGACGATCTCCCCCTTTTCCTCGAATGCGTTGATGGAGTGCCACATGAAGAAGGGGGGCGTTTCGATGAGGACCGGCGGATTATTCCCTTCCCGCTCCATCACGATCAGCAGGTTCCCCTGTTCCGGCTCCCAGCGCAGGGACTCGATCATGCTCCTGAATCCGAAGAGGAATCCCCAGAAATGGATCACCACCGGCTGGAGGTTGATTATCACGTGTCGGTCGGAAACGAACCAGTCGTGCATGTAGACGTAGCGCGGGTAGGGGATGGAGCGGTGGTTCCGCAGTTTTCCGTCCGGCCCGAAAATGGTGACGTGGAGGGTCGGTTTCGGGCCGAAACGGACCCCGAAATGGAGCCATTCGCCGTTTAGCGGGTCCATCCGGGAGTGGGCCGCGTACATGGTCAGCTCGGGGGGGAGTCCGAAGGTGGTCTGGCCGACGGTATCGAGGGTTTCCGGGTCGAGCTCGTAGGGGAAGCTCCCCTCGTCGAAGGCGAAGAGCTTGCCGTTGCGCCAGTAGACCGTGATCCCGGCCTGGCTCGAGACGTCGTCGGCCTTGAAGAAATTGGCCCAGAATCCGCCCGGCGCCTGGGTGCACCAGGATGGATAGATGAACCGCCCGGCGGCCTCCTCATCCACATAGCGCTTTGTCCGGACGAAGCGGTTGCGGAAGCGCACCCCACTGTCGTGGAAGGTGAACGACTGGACCATGCCGTCGCCGTCGAGGAGGGTCCGCTTGCGCAGCCCCCCCCGGTCGAACAGGCCGGGGCCGATGCGGTAGAATGTCCCGCGAAGCTCGGTTGGGAGGCGTCCATCAACCTGGGCCTCGTAATCGTGCTCCTCGGGGAGGGAGGTGGCCAGACCAAGGTAGGGATGGTCCTCGTCACCGAAGTCATGGAAGTTCTCACGGCGGAGCGGCGGGCTCATGGCGCACCCCGGCAGGGCCAGGGCCATCCCGGCCCCGCCGGTCAGGCGCAGAAAATCGCGGCGTGTGAGCATGTGTCACCACCTGGAGTGATATATGTGTTCAGTATACCATCTTGAGGCGGGGCGTTGGAGATTGTGCAGATATTGTAGCTGACCCTTCTCCCTCAAGGGAGAAGGTGGCCGAAGGCCGGATGAGGGGGCAACTGTTCACTTTTCCCCCTCACCCTGACCCTCTCCTTTAGGCCCGTGGGTCCTCAGGGAGAGGGAAGCATTACTTGATGATGCGGGGGATGTTCAAGGCATGTAGTAGGTCATCTCGTTGTGACCGACCAGGAGGAAGAGCCCGGCCATGGAAGGCCGATCGCAGGGGGTGCACCCCCACTCGTCGATGAGCTGCGGAGCGTCATCGATGCACTCGGGGGTGAGGAAGAGATCTATGCCGCCGTCCTGGCGGGACTGCTGAAAAAGGGCCATCATGCGCGGGGCGCGGGCGGCTGTAAAAGCCTCGTCAAAAGCGGCCTTGCGCTTTTCTACTTCGCCGGCGGCCACTTCCGCGCTGTTGAGGGTCAATCGGTACCATATCGTTTTTTTCATCCGCCTACCCCATGCTCCCCATGCTGGCAAGGGCGTAGACCCGCCCGGGCGCATAGTCCTGCGCTTTGCCCCTGCACATGAGAAGCGTTGTTCCCCGTATCGCAAACCCCATTCCCAGAAGGATGGATGTGAGGGCGCTGTTGGCCAGTGGGGCATCGAGAAATATCTTGTTCTCCCAGCCTGCCTCGGCCAGGGCTTCCTCCAGCAGAAGCAGGGCGCCGCCGTCGTTCCCCCCCCAAGGGCCGAGCTGGACCCCATCTGGCCAGGACTGGCTCACCAGGAACGCGCCGCTGGTGGAGAAGACCCGTCCCCGCTCCATGCTGAGGTCGATAATGGCTTCCCGCCGGTCCCCCCATCCTGCCCGGTCTATGTCAAGTATCTCGTCGCGGGAAATATTCCCCCTCGCAGAGTGATACTCTTCCTCGTCGCCCATCCCCCTGCCGACCCATCGGTTGATCACGTCAACTGACCTGAAGCCGAGGGACTCGTATATCGGCTTTCCGGCAAGGGAGGCGGTCAGCCAGACTGTCTCGGCCCCGGCATCTTCCAGGGCCGCGAGAGCGCCCTTCATGAGCATGCTGCCGATTCCCTGGCCGCGGAACTGTTCCCGCACGACCAGGTTCCCGATCCAGCCGCTGTTGCCGTACTTTATCGATGTGACGAACCCGACCGGAATATCCCACCGCCGCGCCACCAGGCATCCCTGGGGGAAGGCGTTGAAGAGAAAGTCGAGTTCCCACCGATCGCAGATCCATCCCTCCGCCTTGGCGAGCGTCATGAAGCGGTCAATGTCGTTTTGCTTGAACTGGTCGATCTGCATGGATACCCGCTAAAATTGTAGGAGCGGTTTTAGCCGCGATTATCGCGCCTGAAGGCGCTCCTACGGTGCCAGGGGAAGAATCAGTGAAATACGCCGGGAACGAGGGTGAAGAGTGTCAGGAGCATGGCCCCCAGCAGTACGCCCCCCAAGGTCCAGCCGCTGCGGGGGGAGGTTTGCGCGGACAAAGGGAGAGGGGCGGGCTTGAAGAGACGGAAGACTATCCGCAGGTAAAAGACGACCCCGATGTAGCTTCCGCTAAAGGCCAGGAGGGCCGGAACCAGGTAGCCCGAGGCAATTACGGACTTGAAGATGAAGAACTTGGCCAGGAAACCGGGAAGGGGCGGAATCCCGGCCAGGGACAGAACGGAAAGGGCCAGGAGGGTGGCTGGCAGCGGGCGCGAGTGGAAGGCGCCGTCAAGCGGCTCCAGGTCGTCTTTTTCCCCGTTGACAAGGAGGGAGAAGCTGGTGCAGGCAACGATGGTGGTGACCGCGTAGACCGCCACGTAGTAAAGGAGCGCCTCTACCGTGCCGCCGGTGTTGTCGGTCAGGGCGAAGACCATGTAGCCGGCATGGGCGATGGAGGAATAGGCTAGCATCCTCTTGAAGGCCACCTGGCGGATGGCAGTGATGTTCCCGTAGAAGATGGAGAGCACGGACAGCACGGCGACGACGGCGACAGTTTCCGAATTGAGTGTCAGTGTGCCAAGAATCCGCACCAGGCCGAGGACCACGGCCCCCTTGATGATGGAGGCGAGGAATGCAGTTACCGGGAGCCGCGCGCTGGAATAGGCATCGGGAGCCCAACCGTGGAACGGGAAGACCGCTGCCTTGAGGAAGAAGCCGGAGAGGATGATGATACCGGCAGTTGTGATGTGCGCTCCGCCTGCCTGAAGGGCCGCGGCGAAATCGGCGACCGAGAGGTTCCCGGTGGCTCCGTAGCCGAGGGACAGGCCGAAGAGGATCAGGGCGCTTGCCACCGACGACATGAGGAGATACTTGAACGCCCCCTCGCTGGCGCTGGAGGCGCCGCAGCCATGCACCATCAGGGCGAAGGCGGGAAGCGAGAGCATCTCGATCCCGATGAACATGGAGATGAAACCGGCGCTTTCCATTATGAGCATCCCCCCCAGAAGGGAGGAAGATAGGAGCATCCAGAACTTGAAGGTGCCTGAGGTCGTGAGGGAACAGAGCCCGAGGACCAGCCCGCAGCCGAGGATCGTGAGGCGGGCCAGGAGGGCGAAGCGGTCGACGATTATCTCTCCCGGCACCACGGTAGCAGTATGCCCCTGGCCAAGCTGGACCAGCAGCACGCAGCAACCCACGGCAACCGAAATGGTGAAGACGCAATTGGCGAGCTTCCGGTCAGCCCCCAGAATCTCCAGGGTCATCAGAACGAGGATGAGGGCGAGGAGGATATGCTCAGGCAGAAGGGCGTAGAAAAGATCAGCGGCCATTGGCGCCCCCGTTGTTCATTACATTTTCCTCCACCTTTTCCTCCACCTTCAAGGGGGAGGCCAGGAGGGGGATGGGGTGTTTGAAGTCGGTCACCTGAGCAGTCAACTGCGTCACCGCAGCCTGTGCCTTCGCCATGATCGGGGCCGGCCAGACACCGACCCAGACGATCAACAGGAGGAGCGGCAGGAAGGCGACGGCCTCCCGCGGTTTCAGGTCATGGATGCCGAGGCCGCTCCCCTTGCCGAACAGGATGACCCGGGCGAACCGGAGCATGTAGCCGGCGCCGAGCACCATGCCGGAGCAGGCGATAACCGTGGCGATCAATGGCAGCGTGCCGGAACCGGCCTGCCATGTGGCCATGCCGTGCTGGAACGCGCCGAACAGGATCAGGAACTCGGAGGTGAAGCCGCTGGTGAGCGGGAGCGCCACCGAGGTGAGGATGAAGAGCATCAGGACCACCGCCAGGCGGGGCGCCTGGCCGGCAAGGGCGGTAAGGTTCCTGTATGAGGCGCCCACGCGCTGCTCCAGAAGGCCCAGCATCAGGAAGAGGCCGGCGACCGACAGGCCGTGGCTCAGCATCTGGAAGAGCGAGCCATGGAGCGCGGTCTGTTGGAAGCTGAATATCCCGAGGACGATGTACCCCATGTGGCTGAGGGATGAATATGCCACCAGCCTCTTGAAATCATCCTGCCGGAGCGCCAGAACCGCGCCGTAAAGGATGCTGACCACGGCCAGCAGCACCATGGCAGGTGCCATGACGGCTGAGACCTGGGGAGCGAGCGGCAGGGCGAGCTTCAGAAGGCCGAATGCCCCCATCTTGGAGAGGGCGCCGGCCATGAGCGCTGTCCCGGCGAATGGAGCCTCGCAGTAGGCGAGCGGCAGCCAGGAATGGAACGGGAAGATCGGGCACTTGATGGCGCAGGCGAGCACCACGGCAATGAAGACGAAGAGCTGGGTCCCCCAGCCGAGCTGGAGGCCATAAAGGGTCGAGAACTCGAAGGACCACTGCCCGGTCTGGTGGAGCGACTCCACCCCGAGCAGGATCACGGCCGCCAGAAGGAGGACGCTCCCCGCCAGGGTGTATAGGAAAAAGGTCATGGCCGCTTCACGCGCCCGCTCGCCGCCATAGACCAGGATCATGATGAACATCGGGATCAGGACCGCTTCCCAGAAGATGAAGAAGAGCATCAGGTTCTGGGAGAGGAAGGTGCCGATGAGCCCCAGCTCCAGAAGGAGCATGAGCGCGAGGAATATGCGGCTTCGGGAGGGGGCCGCGCTCCACGAGCAGGCCAGGACCACCGGAAAGAGGATGGCGGTCAGCAGCAGCAGGTAGACGTTCAGCCCGTCCACTGCCAGGTGGAAATTGATCCCGAGGGAATCGATCCAGGGGATATTTATTTCCATCAGGCTGGGTCCGGCAGTTCCGTCGAAGTTGAGGAAGATGCCGGCCGAGAGCGCCAGGATCGACAGCATCAGCAGCATGGCGCCGATGCGGTGCAGGCCGGAACTTTTGAAAACCGAGGACCAGAGGAGTGCGCCGAACCCCGGCATGGTACGCTGGACCCGGACGGTTGCGGAATCAGACATGGGCCACCCCCCACCAGAGGATCAGGGCAAGACCGACGAGGACGTACAGGACGTACCCCTGGACATTGCCGGTTTGCAGACGGGAAAAGATACTTGCGGTACGGCTTACCCCGTCGGCAGGTTTCTCAATAATTGCGTTGTTGATGGCCGGTTCCACCCGGCGGGCCAGGAGCGACTCGGAAACCCAGTCAAACGCGGCGACGAGGCGGCCGTAAAGGGGATCGAAGTAGTAACCCCGGCTCGCAAGCCCATGGGCATGGCCGGCGATCTCCTTCGCTTTCACGGCCCAATCCCGGTTGCGGCTGTAGAAGAGCCAGGCGAGGAAGATGCCGGAAAGGGCAGCCAGCACCGCTATCACCATGAGGATGAATTCGGCATGGTGGTCCGCTGCCGCCCCTTCGCCGGCATGGCCGAGAACCGGGGCAAGGAAATCATAGAACGGTGCGGAGACCCCCAGGAGTTCCCGCCAGAAGCCGGGAAGTCCCACGAAACCGGCCACGAGGGAAAAGAATGCGAGCACCCCCAGCACGATGGACATGGAAGGGGGTCCTTCGTGGATCCCCTTCTTCACCTTTTCCGGCACGTTGCAGGGGCCGAAGAAGGTGAGGAAGATGGCGCGGAACATGTAGAAGGCGGTCATGAAAGAAGTGACGGTCCCCACGAGCCAGAGTACGGGGGAGCCGTTCGGGCTCGACCAGGCGCTCCAGAGGATCTCGTCCTTGGAGAAGAAGCCGGCGAAGGGCGGCACGCCGCAGAGGGCCAGGCTTGCCAGGAGGAAGGTGGCGAAGGAGAACGGTATCTTCTTCGCCAGGGCCCCCATGTTCCGCATGTCCTCCTCGCCGTGCAGGGCGTGGATTACGGCGCCGGCGCCGAGGAAGAGGCAGGCCTTGAAGAAGGCGTGGGTATAGAGGTGGAAGAAGGCTACCTGGAAGGCGCCGAGGCCGCACGCCATGAACATGAAGCCGATCTGGCTCATGGTGGAGTAGGCGAGAACCTTCTTGAGATTGTACTGGGTGAGCCCCATGGTGGCGCCAAGGAAGGCGGTGAGCGCCCCGCCCCAGGCGACCACGGCCATGGCGCCGGGGGCGTGGAGGAATACGCCGGAGAGCCGGGAGAGGAGGTAGACGCCGGCGGTCACCATGGTGGCCGCGTGGATCAGGGCCGAAACCGGAGTGGGGCCGGCCATTGCGTCAGGGAGCCAGACATGGAGCGGGATCTGGGCCGACTTGCCGCAGGCGCCGATGAGAAGGAGAATCCCGATTACGTTCATCATCAGGAGCGACGGCTGGCTGGCGGAGAAGAAGGCGTTGATCCCCTGGAAGTCGAGGGTCCCGGCAAAGTGGAAGATCAGGAACGCGGCGATGATAAAGGCGGTGTCACCCACCCGGTTGACCACGAACGCCTTGAGCCCGGCGGCGGTCTTGTCGGGGTCTTCGAACCAGAAGCCGATCAGGAGATACGAGGCGATCCCCACCCCTTCCCATCCGGCGAAGAGCATCAGGATATTCTTCCCGAGCACCAGCATGAGCATGAAGAAAAGAAAGAGGTTGAGATAGGCAAAATAGCGGCTAAAGCTCCTGTCGTGGGACATGTACCCCACGGAGTAGATATGGATCAATGTCCCGACGCCGGTCACCACCAGGCACATTACAGCGGCCATCTGGTCGAAATAGAGGGCGGCATCCACCTGGAATCCGGTCGTCGACCCCCAGGTGAAGAGATTCTCGATCACCGGGGTGCCGTTTGATGCAATCCCCATGAAGAGGGAGAGCGTCAGGGCAAAGGAGAGGGCGGGCAGTCCGCAGGCCACTACTGAGACCAACCACCTGGGGAGGCGGGAGCCGAGGAGCCCGTTTACCAGGAAGCCGATGAGCGGCAGTATCGGTATGAGCGTGAGTTGGTTCATTCCCTATCCCTTCAGTTCCTGGTGGGCGGAGAGGTCGAGCGTGCCGCGGCGCTTAACCAGCAGCACCACGATGGCCATGGCCAGGGCGATCTCGCAGGAAGCGGCCACATAGATGAAAAAGGTCATGGCCACGCCGTGGAGGGTCTGGCTGCGCACCGCGAAGGTGACGAAGCTGAGCACAACCGCGTTCAGCATGATCTCCAGGCACATCATCACTACCAGGAGATTCCTGCGGATAACGACCCCCAGGAGTCCCATGGAAAAGATGAGGCCGGATAAAGCGATGAGGAACTGGTATCTATCCATTGCGCCCCTCCCTGATGGCTGTCCAGGCGGCGATTACCCCGATCAGCAGCAGCACCGTGGCGAGCTCGAAGTGGAACCAGTAATGTTTCATGAATGCCAGGGAAAAGGCGGAAAAGGTGTAGATGTCGCCCGCAACCGCACCCGCGACGGGTGCAGCGGCAGGTTGCTTGCCGACCAGCATCCAGAGTGCGGCCGCTACCAGCACGGCGACCAGGATGGCCGGAATCGCCAGCATGGACCAGGGTTGTTGGCAGGAAGCGTCCCTGTCGTCCAGTAGCATGATGGTGTAGACCATGAAGACCATCACCGCACCGACATAGATCAGTACCTGGAAGACCGCCACCACATGGGCGCCGAGGCAGGCATAAATCGCCGCCAGGCTTACCATGTGGCCGACCAGGGCAAGGGCCGCGCGCATCGGTTGCCGCAGCCACATCACCATCGCGGCAAAGGCCACGGCCAGCAGGGCAAAGAATGAGATGAAGACGCCGGTCACGGATGCACCTCCTCGAGGGCCTTCTGCGCCGCCGGATAAATTTTCGCAGGGTTGCACGTCGGCCGCCAGTTCATGAGGAGGTCCTGGGTGGCCCACAGGTTGTTGCGGTCGTAGGTGGGGAAGTCGGGGACTTCCTTCACCATGCGGATCGCGTCCTCGGGGCATGCCTCCACGCAGAAGCCGCAGAAGATGCAGCGGGAATAGTCGATCTCGAACCGCTCCGGGGCCTTGGGGTGAAAATGGTCGTCAAAATTGGCGGTGGAGAGAATCTCGATGGCATAGGCCGGGCAGACCGTCGCGCACATGTTGCACGACACGCACTGCACCTCGCCGTTCTCCCGCCGGGTCAGCACGTGGCGGCCGCGGTTGTTGGGGGAGTAGTCGCTCCGGATCTCCTCCGGGTAGTATGCGGTGAGGGCACCCTTGCGGAAGGTGAGCCATTTCCACATGTTGCCGAAGAAGACCCCGCCGGTGATGCAGAGCCCGCGGACCACCTCGAAGATGTAGAGGCGCTCCCACAGTCCCATTTCCGGTTTATTCCAGTAATCCTTCTTCATATCGTCCACCACCGCACGCAGGCCGTCACCACCAGATTCAGAGCAGCCAGGGGCATCAGGAACTTCCACCCGAAATTCATCAGCTGGTCATAGCGGAAGCGGGGCAGCGACCAGCGGATCAGGATCTGGAAGCAGCCGGCCAGGACCACCTTCACCAGGAAGGTCCCCACCTGGAGGAGCACCACGGCCAGATGCGGCAGCGCCCAGGTGGCACCGGCCGGGAAGATGAAGCCGCTGTCTGTCAGGTACGGCAGGTTATAGCCCCCCAGGAACATGGTCACCAGCAGGGCCGAGACCACCACGATCTCTATGAACTCGCTCAACATGAAGAGCCCCATCTTCATGGCGCTGTACTCGGTGAAATAACCCGCCACCAGCTCCGATTCGCACTCCGGCAGGTCGAACGGCACCCGCTTGTTTTCGGCGATGGCCGCGGTCAGGAACAGGATGAATGCCAGGGGCTGGGTGAATATCCCCCATGCCGGAAGTGCCCCGAAGAGAAGCCCCGACTGCCACTGCACCATCGTGTTCAAGTCCAGTGTGCCGTAGGTCACCACCAGGCTGATGAGCGCGAGCCCCATGGAGACTTCGTAGGAGATCATCTGGGAGGCGGCCCGGGCGGCCCCCAGCATGGAAAACTTGTTGTTGGACGACCAGCCGGCCAGCATGGTCCCCAGTATCCCGATCCCGGAGAAGGAGAGGACCACCAGGATGCCGGCATCGAGGCTCGCCACCTGCATGGCGTAGCTCCGGTCGCCGAAGAAGTCGTGGAGCTGGGGGAGAAGCTGTCCCGGCGTCAGGGTCCCGCCGAAGGGGATCACGCTGAAAACCAGCAGAACCGGCGCTGCCGCCAGGAAGGGGGCCAGGTTGAAGCAGAAGCGGTCATAGGTGAGGGGGGTGAAGTTTTCCTTCAGGAGCATCTTCGCGCCGTCGGCGATGCCGTGGAAGAGTCCCCATGCCACGAGCTTCACGTTGGTGAAGGGTATCCGGATATAGCAGCGGTTGGCGCCGATCCGGTCGGCCATGATCGCGGACTGCTTCCGCTCCACCCAGGTGAAGAGGGTGGCGATCCCCAGCATGAAGCCGATGGCGTATCCCATGTAGGCCAGATAAACGACCAGGTCCTGTATCATGCGCCAAGCCTCCCGAAAACGTCGCCGGCTTGCTGGACAAGCCCCGGTTTATCGAACACCTTGGTGAAGCGGTTCACCTTCCCCTCGAAATTGGTGAAGCTGCCGCTCCGCTCGAAGGTGGTGGAAATGGGTATCAGGACATCCGCGTGGCGCTCCTGCGGCATCTCGAAGGATGCCAGGTGGATCACCTTTGCGTTACCCATGGGCGTGTAATCGACATTGTCCCCCCAGACGAGCACCAGGTCGTGTCCTGAGTCGACGCTCCACGGGAGGTCGCCGAACATGGCGTGCACCCCGTGGCTGTTGGGGTTCTTGTTTTCCCTGATGAGGATGTTGTCCTCGACCACTTCGCCCTCTTCGGCCTTGTAGTCCTCGCGGCTATAGACCGTCATCCGCGATCCGAGGGTCTCCTTGAACGCCGCCAGCTCCTCATTGGAGGCATGTGCGGAGACCAGGGCGGCCGGGCTCTTCGCGGCTGCCAGGAGTTTCTTCGCCTCGCTCAGCGCCTCGTCCACAGTTGCGACGGATCCGCCGATCATCGGCTGGAGGAGCCTCTTGCGGCCCATGAACTTGTGAAGGTCGAACCCCTTGTTGCAGATCCAGGGGCCGTTAATCTCCCTGTTCTCCTGGGGGGTGACCCGGTAGACCTTGCGGTTCATCTCCTCGCCCAGGGAGCGGAGGTGCCAGTGCCGGTTGCGGCGCCAGACCTTCACGCTGCAGCAGCGGGAGCAGCCGGTACAGACCGAGCGGATTGGCTCCAGGTACCAGACCCGGCTCTGGTAGAGGAAGTCGCGGGAGAGGAGGGCGCCAACGGGACAGAGGCCGATGATGTTGTCGGAGTAGGGGTCGTCCATCGGCTGCGACTCCAGCCGCTCCAGTCGGGAATGATTGCCCCGCTCCACGATACCGAGCTGGTGCGATCCGGAAACTTCCTTCGTGAAGCGGACGCAGCGGCTGCAGAGAATGCAGCGCTCGCTGTCCAGCAGGATGCGTGGGCTGATGTCGTAGAACTTCGGCTTTTTGTTCTTCGGCTCCAGGGAGATCGATTCCGGCTCGCCGTATCTGACATGGTAATCCTGGAGGCGGCATTCCCCGGCCTTGTCGCAGATGCCGCACTCGCCAGGGTGGTTCAGGGTGATGAACTGCATGACCGCCTGCCGCGCCGCGATCACGTCGTCGCTGTCGGTCTCGATCTCCATGCCGGGGGTGACGGCCAGGTTGCACGACGGCATCAGCTTGGGGCGGCCGGTCACCTTCACCAGGCAGATCCGGCAGTTGCCGGCGATGGAGAGGCAGGGGTGGTAGCAGAAGTGGGGGATCTCGATGCCGTGGCGCAGGGCAGCCTGGAGCACCGTTTCTCCCTCGTTTGCTTCCACTGTTCTGTTGTCGATCTTCAGTTCGATCATAAGGTTAAAATCCAAATCTGCCACAGAGACACAGAGACACGGAGAAAATCACAGAGAAAAACTTTTAAGATTTTGGTTTTTAAACCCAAAAAACAAGGTTTAAGCCTTTGCTTTTCCTTCGCGTCTTTGCACCGTTGCGCGAGAATGCTTTTCTGGTTTTGCCTTTCTCCGAGCCTCTGTGGCTCTGTGGCAAAAATATACTTGTCATATCTCCAGCCGGCCATCGAACATCGACCGGCCGTGCTCGATGTAATACTCGAATTCGTCCCTGAATTTCTTGATGAAGCTCGCCACCGGCATGGAGGCGGCGTCGCCCAGGGCGCAGACCGTGTTCCCCATGATGCCGCTGGTGACCGCCTCCAGCCGCTCCAGGTCACCCTTGACACCCTGGCCCGCCACGATCCGGCCGATCACCTTGTCCATCCAGGCGGTCCCTTCGCGGCAGGGGGTGCACTGGCCGCACGACTCGTGGGCATAGAAGCGGGTGAGGACCTGGAGCAGCCGCACCATGCAGGTTCCCTCGGCGATGACGATGATGCCGCCTGAGCCGAGCATGCTCCCTGCCTTTATTACCGATTCCGCATCCAGGGTCACATTCTCGATCTCGAAACCTTTGAGCACCGGGGTGGAGGAGCCGCCCGGGATCACTGCCTTGAGCGCTTTCCCTCCCAGTATGCCGCCGCAATCCTCGAAGATTATCTTCTTCAGTGGATAGCCAGTGGGGCGCTCGTGAATGCCTGGTTTGTTCACGTGGCCGGATATGCCGAACAGCTTGGTGCCGGTGTTGTTCTGGGCGCCGATGCCGGCATAGGCACCGCCGCCGTGGGTGATGATCCAGGGGATGGTGGCCAGGGTCTCCACGTTGTTGATGACCGTCGGGGCCTGGTAGAGTCCTTTTACCGCCGGGAATGGGGGCTTGTTCTTTGGATACCCCTTGAACCCTTCCAGGGAGGTGAGAAGGCTCGATTCCTCGCCGCAGACGTAGGCGCCTCCACCCTGGTGGACGATGATGTCGCAGGAAAACTCGGTGCCGAGTATCCGCTCGCCAACCAGTCCCGCTTCCCGCGCTTCTTCCAGCGCCAGCAGCAGGCGGCGGTATGACAGATCGAATTCACCCCGGATGTAGATGAAGGCGTGGCGCACGTTCAGGGCATAGGCTGCCAGGAGCACACCTTCCACAAGCTGGTGCGAGTTGTGCTCGAATATCCAGCGGTCCTTGAAGGTCCCCGGCTCCCCCTCGTCCGCGTTGCAGCAGAGGTAGACGACCGGGCTCTTCTTGTCCACGAACGACCACTTGCTCCCGGTGGGGAAGCCGGCGCCGCCGCGGCCGCGAAGGCCGGATGTGGTGACTTCCTTTTCCACGTCAAGCGGCTGCATGGTCCGGAGGGCCTTTTCCAGGGCCTGGTAGCCGCCGCGCCCGCGGTATGCCGAAAGGGTGTGGGAGTCGTCGGTTATCCCGAAATTGAAGAAGACTCTCGGTTCCGTCATGAAAGCTCCTTCAGGATATGGTCGATTCTGGCTTCGTCGAGATTTTCATGGTAGGTGTCGCTCACCTGCATGGCCGGCGCCGTGCCGCAGGAAGCGAGGCACTCTACCAGAAGGAGGGTGAAGCGGCCGTCCGGGGTGGTTTCCCCTGCCTCGATCCCGAGCTTCTGCTTCAGGTAGTCGATGATCCGTTCGGCACCCATGAGCGAGCATGCGATGTTGCGGCAGACCTTTATCACGTGCTTCCCGACCGGCTTTCTGTGGAGCATGGTGTACCAGGTGAGGGCCTCCTTCACCTGCATGGCCGGAACCCCAAGGTAATCGGCGATGAAGATGGCGTCGCTCTCGGTCAGGTGTCCCTTCTCCCTCAGCATGAGATGCAGGAGCGGGAGCACCAGGGAGGAGTTCATCTCCGGCGGATAGGTGGCGCGCAAGCGGTCGAATTTGTCAGTCAGGCAGCTCATCGGTCACACTCCCCGCCGATCATGTTCATGGAGCCGAAGGTGGCGATGATGTCGGCCACCTGGTACCCCTCCAGCAGGGTGTGCATCCCCCCCATGTGGGCAAAGCTGGGGGAGCGGACATGCATCTTGTAGGGGTGGCCGCTTCCGTCACTCACGAGATAGAAGCCGAGCTCGCCGTTGGGGGCCTCGTGGGCGCTGTAGACCTCGCCGGCCGGGACCTTTATCCCGTCGATAATCAGTTTGAAATGGTTGATGACCGCCTCGGTCTGGGTATAGACCCGCGACTTTTCCGGCAGCACCACCCTTGAATCGACGACGCTCACCGGCCCCTTAGGCAGGTTTTTCACGCACTGGCGGATCATGGAGAGCGACTCGTCCATCTCCCGCATCCGGACATAGTAGCGGTCGTAGTTGTCCCCCTTGATCCCCACCGGCACCTCGAAATCGAGTTCCGGGTAGGCGAGATAGGGGGAGTCCTTGCGCAGGTCGATGGGGATGCCGGTGGAACGGAGGATCGGCCCGGTGTAACCCCAGTTGAGTGCGTGCTCCGGGGTCATGACACCCACGTTGCGGGTCCGGTCGATGAAGATGCGGTTGCGGTCCAGAAGGCCGTGGATACGGTTGATGTAGCGCTCGTGGAACTGGAGGATCTCCTCCAGCCGCTCCAGCCAGCCCTCCGGCAGGTCCCTTGACAGGCCTCCTATGCGGACGTAGGAATAGGTGAGCCGGGCGCCGGTCAGGTGGTTCAGGTGCTCGAAGATATAGTCGCGGATGGTCATGAGATACAGGAAGGCGGTCATCGCCCCCATCTCCATGACTGTGGCCGCGATGCAGGTGACATGGTCGGCGACCCGGTTGTATTCGGAGAGCAGCGTCCGGAGCCACTTGCAGCGGGGGGTGATCTCGATCCCCAGGAGCTTTTCCACTGCCTCGGCATAGGCGAAGTTGTTGTTCAGGCTGGAACAGTAGTTGAGCCGGTCAGTGTAGGGGATGATCTTGTGATAGGTGTGGTGCTCCGCCTCTTTCTCGAAACCGCGGTGGAGGTAGCCGCAATGGATGTCCGCCTTCTTCACGGTCTCGCCGTCCAGCTCGGCGATGATCTGGATGGTGCCGTGGGTGGCCGGGTGGGAGGGGCCGAGGTTGACCAGCACGTTGTTCGGGTCGGCTGTCTCCTCCAGGTATGATCTGACCGGGGACTTATATTCCACTTTCCACCTGCTTGCGGTATTCGACGATGGGTTGCTCCATGTCGATGGGATAGTCTTTTCTGAGCGGATGCCCGACAAAGCCCTCGTACAGAAGGATCGGCCGGAGGTCGTCGTTGCCGTTGAACCTGATGCCGTACATCTCGTGGGTTTCCCGCTCCAGGTAGCGGGCCGAGCCGTAGAGGCCAGTGAGGGTCGGTACAACCGGCTCTGTTTCAGGCACCTGCACCTTCAGGCGGATACGCTTGTTCTGGTTCGAGCTGTAGAAGTGATAGACCACGTCGAAGCGGGGCTCCCGCTCCGGATAATCGACTGCCGTAACGTCGAGGAAGAGATCGAAGCCGAACTCCTCCTTCAGCCGGGTGACCAGCGGCAGGACTTTCTCCGGCGAGAGTTCCAGCACCAGCATGCCGTGGCTGTCATGGGAACGGTCGAAGAGGTCTTTCAGATTGTTGGTTATCTTTTGGTAGATCATTGGTTATTCGGGTCCATGCCTTGTAGGGGCGATCCTTGTGATCGCCCTGATTGACGGGCGAATACAAGATTCGCCCCTACACGTCGTTACCGGTCCCTAGTCCCCGGTCCCGGCCGTTAAACCTTCACCGGGTTCGGTTCCTCAAACGGCAGAATCGGATGCCGCTCGCTTGCAATCTTGTCCTGAAGCTTCATGATGGCATCGATCACCATCTCCGGCCGGGGCGGACAGCCCGGAACGTAGATGTCCACGGGTATTATCTTGTCCACACCCTGCAGGACCGAGTAGTTGCGATAAAAGCCGCCGCTGGTGGCACAGGCGCCGAAGGCCATTACCCATTTCGGCTCGCACATCTGGTCGTAGACCCGCTTGATCACCGGCGCTTCCTTGTGGGTGATGGTTCCCACCACCATGAGGAGGTCGGACTGGCGCGGCGTGAAGCGGGGGAGCGCGGCGCCGAACCGGTCGGTGTCGTAGAGGGTGGAGCTGACTGCCATGAACTCCATGCCGCAGCAGGCGGTGACGAAGGGGTAGGGGAAAATGCTGAACTTGCGCACCCATCCCACGAGCTCGTCCTTCCTGGTTGTGAGGAATTCCATCATCGCCATTCCAGTCCACCTTCCTTCCAGATATAGACGAAAGCCAGCGCCAGCACACCCATGAAAAAGAGGAAGGAGCAGAGGGAAAGGGTGGCCAGCTCGCGGTTACCGGCGGAAACCGCCCAGATGAACAGGAGTACGGTTTCCAGGTCGAAAAGGAGGAAAAAGATGGCGACCGGATAGTACTTGATTGACAGGGGGCGCACATTGCGCAACTGGAGCGGTCGGGAGCCGCACTCGAACGGCTCGGCCTTGACGGCGTTGGTTACCGGCTTCGGTCCCAGGAGCGCGTTCAGCAGAACGATCAGCCCGACCAGCCCCACCGCTGCCAGAAGAAATATGAAAAATACCAGGTATGGACTCATTGGATTTAACGGCTTTCCGTATACTGCTTTCCGGTTTGATGTTTGAAAAACGGAGTTTCAGATTGTGTCATTTATTGCACAATGTATACAGAAATATGTCAACATAATAATGCAGTGTTTTAATATGAGAAAAAATATTCAGTGAAACTATAAAACCCTCTCTTTGAAGGGGGAACTTGATTGCATAAGAGCAGGAGCAATTGATACAGTACTAAGCCGCGCGCTCCATTTCGGCCAATTTCACATCCTGCCCGATCAACCCCACCGCGTCGGCCCGGCATTGACGGCAATGCTTGAACTGGCCGATGATCTTCTCGTTTTCTCCACGCACCTTCTCCAGCAGTTCGGGTGAGGGGGGAGTGACATGGGCGAAATCGGCCTGCGGGATGAGCGGCATGACGTTCATGACGAAGGCCCCCAGCTCCTTGACTTTCCTGCCTATGAGAGGGATCTGCTCCTCGTTGACGCCGGGGATGTAAACCGTGTTCACCTTGATGGTCATGCCGTAACCGGCCGCCTTCCGGAGACCTTCCAGCTGGTTCTCCAGCAGGATGCGGGCAGCTTCCTCGCCGGTATAGCGTTTCCCGTGGTAGAGAATATGCGAGTATATCCCAGCCCCCACCTTCGGATCAAGGGTATTGAGGGTCACGGTGAGGCTGTGCAGCCCGAGCTCGTCCAGCAGGTCGATCTTCTCCGGAAGGAGCAGGCCGTTGGTGCTAAGGCATTTTATGAGGTGGGGAAACTCCTCGCCCACCATGCGGAAGGTCTCGAAGGTTTCCTCGTTCGCCAGGGGATCGCCCGGTCCGGCAATGCCGATCACCTTGATCATGGGGCCGAGGATCTCGCTCGCCATCACCTCGCGCACTTTTTCGATTGCCTCCTGCGGGGTGGCTATCCGGCTGGTTACGCCGGGGCGGGACTCGTTGGCGCAGTCGTGGCGCCTGGTGCAGTAGCCGCATTTGATGTTGCATCTTGGGGCAACGGCCAGGTGCATCCGGCCGTTCTTGTGGTGGTTGCCGCTGAAACAGGGGTGTCCCTGGATGTTCTTGCGCTGGTTACAGGATGTTGACATATCGAACTCCTTTCTTTTGCAGCGAAGCACGAAAAAAGACGCAGGACCATCATGGTCACAGCGCCTTTGCGGGACTAAAAAGACCGGCGGGAATTCATCCCTGCCGGGCCTCATTGTCTTTGGGAGTACTTCGTTGTACGGTTGTTTTGATTGTTCTATTGGCAGAAAGCGTGCCAGTTTGCCGTATACGAATAAATACCGAAAGATCAGTGTGTTGAAAGGTTTTCAGTCAAGATGAAAAGTATACGTGATGCCCATTTAATGGAAGTGTGACTATTTGTTGAGCAGGTGGGGAGTGAGGAGTGAGGGGTGAGGAGTGAGGAGTGGAACGGCTAACTCCTCTATTCACTAGTCCCTCGTCCCCAGTCCCCAGTCCCTGCCTTTCGCGGATTGTATATTGCATCTCCACCTGCATGACATCAGCCATAACAGCGGAGATAAAATCACGGGCCAAGGCAGCGTTCATCGGTCTGGCTATCGGCGATTCCCTCGGGGCGCCGGTGGAGTTTATGACCGCCAGCGAGATCAGGGCGGAGTACGGAATCCTGCAGGAGATCGTCGGGGGCGGCTGGCTCCGCTTGAAGCCCGGCCAGGTGACCGACGACACCGAGATGTCCCTCTGCATTGCCCGCGCCCTTGCCGCGGGAGGGGGGTGGGACCTGAAGGGGATTGGCGACAACTTCGCCGCCTGGCTGAAATCGAGGCCCGTGGACGTGGGAGACACCTGCCGCCGGGGGATCCGGAACTACATGCTGAACGGGGTGATGGAAACCCCGTTCAACCAGTGGGATGCCGGCAATGGCGCGGTCATGCGGATGCTTCCTGTGGCCCTTTATACGCTGGGCGACGATGCCTTGCTGGAAAAATGTGCGGTCGAGCAGGCACGCATCACCCATAACCACCCGTTTTCGGATGCAGCCTGCATATTCTTCGGCAGGCTCGTCCACCTGGCGATCCTTGGATACTCCAGGAACCGGATACGGCGGGAGCTGGAGGGGCTGTTCAGCGTCAGCGACAATTTCCGCTTCGACAACTACCGCGGACTCGCCACCGGCTATGTTGTGGATACCATGCAGACGGTCATGCACTATTTTTTCCGGAGCAGGGATTTTGAGGAGTGCCTGGTGAGTACCGTCAACCAGGGTGGGGACGCGGATACCACCGGTGCCATTGCCGGCGCCTTGGCGGGGGCGTTTTACGGGATGGACGAGATACCGAAGCGTTGGATCAAGAGAATGGACCGGCGAGTCATCGACGAGGTTTCATTGTTGGCGGAAAAGCTGTTGACCTTCTCGCCGCTGGCAAGGGGGGGCTTGAAGGCGGGTTGACTCCCCTGGAATGCCGGATATAGTAAAAGAGACTGCTAATCTTTTTCTCTATCGAGGCAAACTGCCATGCCCAAGGTCTTGATCGTGGACGACAGCCCGGCAAACCGGAAGAAATTGTGCGCCATTCTCAGGGATGAGCCTTATGAGCTGCTGGAAGCCTCTAACGGGAGCGAGGCGATAGACTTGGTCCTGCGGGAGCACCCGGACGTGGTGCTCATAAACACCGCAATGCCGGAACAGGATGGCCACAAACTATGCAATGCCCTCAAAAATTCCGACCAGACCGCGGATATCCCCCTTCTTCTCCTCTCGGGATGGGGGATAACGCTCGGGAGCGTAAAGGGGCTTGAGTTGGGGGCGCTGGACTATATCAGCAAGCCCTTCAATGAACGGGAGATCCAGACCAGGATCAGGAATTTTCTCAATCTCCACCAACTGTCGGAATCGCTGAAAAAAACCCGCAGCACCCTCCTTGAAAAAGAGCACCAGACCGACGAAAGCCTGAAGTCCGCGGCCCTGATCCAGCAAAGCCTACTCCCCCATGCCCCGCCGATCGTTGAATCGTTCGACTTCGCCTGGCAGTTCATCCCTTCCTACAAGGTTGGCGGGGACCTCTTCAATGTGTTCAAGCTCGATGAAAACCATATCGGGGCATATGTGCTTGATGTGTGCGGATCAGGCGTCCCTGCGGCCATGATTACCACTTCCGTGGCCCAATCCCTCAACCCCTTCGTGGGGAACCTCCTGAAGAAATCCATAAACAGGCCGCCTTACTACGAGCTCATCTCGCCCGCGGAGGTTCTGGCCGAGCTGAACCGGGAATACCCCATTGAGCGGTTTGACAAGTTTTTTACGGTCTGTTACCTTCTGCTGGATGTGAGGACTGGTACGGTGCGCTACAGCAACGCTGCGAATCCCTTGCCGGTCCACCTGGGCAGGGATGGCCGGGTCGAGTGGCTGAGAGAGGGGGGGCCGATTATCGGTGTGGAGGAAAATATCATTTTCGAAGAGGGTGAAATTCACATGAAGGAGGGGGACAGGCTCTTTCTCTACACGGACGGCATCGTGGAGCATGCCGATGAAGCGGGAGAACTCTACGGTGAGGAACGTTTCGTCGAGACGTTGCAAAAAACGCGCTATCTTCCCCTTCAGGCGGCGTGCATAGACATCATGTCCTCTCTCATGGGTTTCGGCAACAGCTTTTCCCCTGGTGACGACATAACCCTGTTGGGGATTGAGTTCAAGAAAACGGTGTGAATTACGAGGCATTGCCTCAAATCGTGCACATTATCCGCTTGACCCTGTATTCCCCCCCGATGACGATGCACTCTCCTTCACCCTTCATGATGCTTGACGGGAAGAGACGATCAAAGAAAAAGACCTTCACTGCCGGCACTTTTACTTCCCAGACCGTTGAGCCGAACTCCCAGGCCCGTTCTTCGTCGGAGGTGAGTGAGACGAGGTTGTTGAGCCGCACTATCTGCTCGCGTTTGGAGATGAAATCCAGCAGGTCGTGCTCAGCGGCGTCGTAAGTGCCGCGATACAGGGTCATGATATTTTTGGCGGGAAAGCGGCGGGCCAGTTCGTATTGGCAGAATTCATAGAGGAGGTCTAGCTGGGAGTTGATGGCGTTGGTCCGCTTGCTCCCGTTGGTCCGGTCGATGGCGAAGGTCATGTACTCTTCGCTGTGGATGCCGGGTATCCGGATCTTGTGGAAGGAGGGAGGGATGCCCATGCGGCTTTCAACCCATCCCTTGAGGACAGCCCCTTCGATGGAATTGGAGTCCATCATCCAGCCGCGCAGGTAGCGCAGATAGCTGTTCTTCAGGCTCTTGCTGGCGCAGGATGTCTGGTCCTGGTAGTGGTGGAGCTGGAACTTGACAGACATATAGTCGTTGAAGACAAGCGCGCGCTCCTCGGCCGAGGCAATGGCGCCCAGCTTCTCGAAAAGAAAGCGGTTCGCCTGCCTGACCCCCTGGATCTCCAACGGCTGCGGGTTTTCATTGAAATGCCGCGAAGCGATGACCCAGGGGGGGAGGTTGCACAGGTTGAAGCCGGAACTATGCATGGGTCATCACCTCATCGTGAGCGGACGAGACCTTCCGGAACCTGGCTTCGTTTTGCTGCGCATTCAGTTGTGCGACGTGGCGCTGTTTATGCCCATTGGGTACCACGCCTCCGCCTGAATGCTTGCAAAGCCTTGCCAGAACCCGAAATCTCTCGCCCGTTGTGGCTCAATCAAAACCTATAATACTTTCGCCAGCTCCAGCAGCGTCGGCTTGATCGCCCCTTCAGCCACGAACGTATCCAGCCCGAGCCGCTCCATCTCCATCTGCGGAGCCTGGCCGACCTGGGCGCAGACTATGGCCCGGCATCCCTGAAGAGCATCGGCGATGGCCTTGAGCAGCGGGGCGCGCATCGGGTGATTCGGCTCGTAGGAGCAGTAACGCTCCACCTTTTTCTCGTCAACCAGCTTGGCATCGCTCCCTTCCACATCATAGATGAGGAAGCGTTCCGCATGGCCGAAATGCTGGTTGATCTCCCTGCCGTCTTTTGAGGCAACAGCGATGAGCATGGTTAACCTCCTGAATGGTTATTGCAGAGACGCATGTTATGCGTCTCTACAAATCACCAATTTATACCTTACAGCACCACCGGCTCGAAGCTGAAGCACTTCTTGGAGCAGGTCCTGCCGCAGGCCTGGCAGCCGATACAGTTGTCCGGGTTTGATACCTTCATGTACATCTTGGCCGAATCGTCCTCGTCCACCTCTTCGAATGTGAGCACGTCGTGGGCGCAGACCTTGTAACAGCGAGCGCAGCCGATGCAGGTCTCCGCATCGATAGTCTTGATGAATTCCGGGGTGTACTCGGTTTTGTTTCTTCTGAGTCCTGTGATGTAAGCCATTTTACTTTTCCTCCGTATTTTTTTAGGGATTAGGGACTGGGGATTAGGGATTGGCAAAGGCTTTTAACCAGTCCCTAATCCCTAGCCCCTAGTCCCTGTTGGTTATTCCTCGTCGAAAGACGTCGCATTGTCCTTGTTCATCGCCTTCCTGAGCCACGGTGGCGGATTTCCCCTCAGCACTTCCTGGAGCTTGGCAACAATTTCCGCAACCGGCACTTCGGTGTTGGTCTTCATGGGGTGGATCTTCCGGGCCACCAGTTTAGCCGCGGCCGGGCCGCCGATCTGCATGGTGTAGACGATGGCGCAGTCGGCAATGGCGTTGGCCCGGGCCGCGATCCGGTCCTCTTCGTCCTCGGCCGTGGTGATGGCGCTTACCTTGGTCAGGAAGGTCGCCTCCTCCGGGCCGATTTCCCAGACATGGAAGCCAGTGCACTGGCCGAAATGCTCGTCGATGATCTCGCCGGTCTTGCTGGTAAAGGCTATTTTCATGGTAACCACCTTTCATTTTTGCCACAGAGACACAGAGGCACGGAGAAAACCATTTAATTCGTTTTTAAGCAGATACAAAACTGAACGGAAATCTTTTTCGGGTTTAACCCCAAAACTTGTTTTTCTTCGCTTTACGTCTCTCTCCGGGTCTCTGTGGCTCTGTGGCAAATATCCCGTTTAATTATGCGCCAGTTTCTGCGCTTCTTTCGCATTTGCCTGGAAGATATTGGCCGTCTCGAACAGGAGATTCAGCGTCCCCCGGTAGCCGACCCACATCTTCTGATGGGCGCCGAGCCGGTCGAACACCGGCAGCCCGGCCCGCAGATGGGCCTTGATGCCGAGCTTCGCCGCTGCCTGGCGGCCGTTGGAGTTGGCAACAATGAGGTCGCTCCCGGCTGCTGCTGTCTCCAGGTCCTCCAGGTCGCCGACGAAGACGTTCTCCGAGGGGAGGGCATCGAGCCCCTTGGTGCGGGTGGCGCTCAAGGCCGCCTGTATCTCGCACCCCATGCCGGCGAGGAAGCCGGTCATCACCTTCAGGTTATCGGCCTCCAGGGCGATGGTCACCTTCTTGTTGCCGAACTGGTAGTGGGAATCGACCATGGCGTCCATGAGGCGGCTTCTCCAGCGGCGGTGCTTTTCGGGAACCGGCCTGCCGCTGATGGTCGAGAGGACCTCCATGAGCCGGTCGACCTCGGCAAGGCCGGTGATGGAGGTGAAGCCGTAAGCGGGGATGCCGAATTTAGCCTTGAGGCTCTCGGCGGCCTTCGCCAGGGAATCGCCCAGATAAATTGTTGCCTCGCTCCTGCCCGCCAGACGGATCCGTTCCACCGAAACCCCACCCATGGAGAGGGGAGAGACGGTCTCGTCGATGTGGCCGTCCAGGGCGCAGGAGATGTCGGGGACGACCAGCGGCTCCAGGCCGAACGATTCCACGATCTCCTTCACCTCCTCTATATCCGCAGGGGTGAGGAAGGCGCCGGGGAGGATGGTTACCTGCCCCTTGACGATTTCTCCCTCCACCGGGATGCCAGCCACTATAGCCTCCACGGCAGCCGCATAACCCTCCTGGAGCGAACCGCAGTAGTCGGGCGTTGAGGCATGGATAATGGGGATGTCCGCATGCTCCGGGTTTTCCTGGCGATAGTGGGCGATGGCGCTCCGGACGTCGTCACCCATTGTCTCGGTAAGCCCCGAGGTCATTACCCCCACCACAGTCGGGTGGAACTTCTCGATCACCCGCTTGATCCCCTTTTTCAGGTTTTCCCAGCCGCCGAAGATGGCGGTATCCTCGCTCATGCTGGTGGAGTTGAGGGCGATCGACTCCTTGAAGTGGCGGGAGAGCTGGAGGCGGATGAAGGTGGAGCATCCCTGGGCGCCGTGCAGGAGGCCGAGCATGGAATCTATCCCGAGGTAGGCCAGGGTGGCGCCGAGGGCCGGCGAGTTCTTCTGGGGGTTGACCGTGGCGTTTTTGGTTGGCACCTTGACCCGCGATTCCTTCATGTCCTCGGAAAGATATGTTTCAGCGTGTCCGGCCACCAGCGCCGCGTCTGCCGTGACTTCCCCCGCGCTTTTCTCCCACGGAGCCTTGCCGTTCAGGACCGGCCAGATTGGGTTGTTCACGGTGAGGTCGAGCTGTTTGGCGAATGTCACCATCCCCTCGTAACCGGCATAGGGGTGGGAGCGGCCGTGGTTGATGTCCAGGAAAGGGGTCTTGGTTTTGAGCGCCAGGAACTTGGTCTTCCCTCCGGCCACGATCAGGTCGGGCATCTTCTCGTACATGACCTGGAGAAGGCCGGCCGTCGAGGTATCGTCGATGATGCGGGCGTCCTTGTGCATGAGCGCCTTCATCCTGTAAAAGTCTTCCAGTGTGGAGTTCTGGGTGCCGGCGGCGAGGATCTCCACCCCCAGCTCCCGCAGAGCGTTCACCATGGACCAGGTCTTCACCCCGCCGGTGAAGAGGACCGACCGCTTCCCCTCCAGCTTCGCCCGGTAGGGGGCGATACGCTCGCGGCACTTCTCCTCTTCTTCCTCGATGAGCCGCTCCACCCGGTCCTGCATCACCCGCTTCTCAAGCCCCCCTACGGCGTCGTCCAGTTCCCGCGCTATGTCCCGCAGGGCCTTGGCCGTGTCGGTCATGCCGTAGAACGACTCCTCGATATAGGGCATGCCGAAGTTTTTTTGCATCTTCTTCGCCAGGTTGGTGAGCGATTTGGAGCAGATGATCACGTTGAGCTTCGCCCGGTGGGCGTAGCGGAGGTCATCGAATTTTGCGTCCCCGGAAAAGCAGGAGAGGACCTGGATGCCGAGCCGGTCGAACAGTGGGAGCATCCCCCAGAGGTCGCCGGCAATGTTGTACTCGCCGATCAGGTTGATCGGATACTCCCCAACATTCTCGGGCTCGGCCGTGCCGATGACATGCTTGAACAGCACCTCTCCCGCCAGGCGGTTGCCGATGTTCTTGTCGCCGATGAAGCCGGGGGTGTTGACAGGTATGACCGGCATGGACACTTTCTCACCGGCCGCCGTGCAGACCGCCTCCACGTCGTCGCCGGTCATGGCGGTGACGCAGGTGGCATAGACGAAGATCGCCTTTGCCTCGGGGTAGCGTTCAGCCAGTTCCCGGATCGCCTTGTAGAGCTTCTTTTCGCCACCGAACACCACGTCGTTCTCCAGCATCTCGGTGGTGAAACCGCGCCGGTAGAGCTGGGAGTCCGACGAGCGGGCACCCCGGTTGTCCCAGGAGTTGCCG
Source organism: Geobacter sp. (assembly GCA_016177775.1). Taxonomy (GTDB): domain Bacteria; phylum Desulfobacterota; class Desulfuromonadia; order Geobacterales; family Geobacteraceae; genus JACOUQ01. Next base: position 75,246 of record JACOUQ010000027.1, on the reverse strand, counting down.
GCGCAGGCGATGGGGCCGTGCACCAGGTGGATCACGTCGGTGATCGGCATCAGGACGACGCGGGCGCCGTCGTAGGCGCAGGAGCGCTCGGTCCCTTCTCCCGGCTCCGATTTCTTGCAGAACTTGGGGGCGCCCTTTTCGTTATGGGTATCGCATTCGGGTGCGTCGTAATAATCGGGTCTTGCCATATGAACCTCAATTTCCTGCCTGAAACAAAAAGGCGCCTCATCTCGTCGGATGCAGGCGCCTTTGCCAATGCGACTCACGGTGAAACTGCCAGTTGATTCTTCTTGAGCATTTGGCGTGCCAAATTGGCGGCATGTCGATATCTCCGCGAATATGCTGAGATTTTTCTATCCAACAGAAAATATCGGTACGACTGTCTGCTTATTTGTTGTGCAGCCAAGAACACAATGACGCCATTCGCAAATCCTGCGGGCCACCTTGACAATCGTTCGGGGTGAATTATCCTGAAAACTGGGAATTGAAACGGATAGAGAAATGTAAAAATCCTGTTAATTTGCCACTGGAGGTGGAAAATGCGGAAAAGCATGTACGGAGTGCTGATGTCGGTGGTTATTTTCATGGTGATGCTTGTCGGTGCTGGAGTGAAGGCGGAAGCTGCCGACGTCAGCGTCGGCGTCAACGTTAATATCGGCCCTCCCCCCATAACGATTGCCGCACCGCCGGCAGTGGTGCTGATGCCGAGCATAGGGGTCTATTTCGTGCCGGGCCTGGAATTCGACGTCTTTTTCTATAACGGCTACTGGTGGTCGCCGCGCGGCGGGGTATGGTATCGCGCCAAGGGCTACAACGGCCCATGGGGTGTTGTGAATAAGCGCTATGTTCCCGGCCCGGTGGTCCGTGTGCCTGGGGATTACCGCACAAAGTTTGCGAATGAACGCCATGTCCCATACAAAGAGTGGAAGGAGAAGGGGGGGCACGGCGGAAAAGGCGGACGCATGGAGAAGCACATGGAGAAGGGCCCTATGGATAAAGGGGGCCACATGGAGAAGGGCGGGGGTATGGAGAAGATGTTCGAGAAAGGCGGAGGTAAGGGGATGAAGGGCCCCGGCAAGGAGTTCAAGGGGGGGCATGGTAAGGATTAAGTAGCTTCCGCCCGAATTTGAGATATTCGAGTGATGATGAAAAGGGACACTCCCGTTGCTGGGGTGTCCCTTTTTATATGGAAAAACATAGCTTGGTTTTAACTATCCCCTCTTACTCGCTCCCCCCTCCCAGCACCCTGTACAGTGTCACCAGATTGGCGAGCCGGGTAAGGCGCGTGCTGATCAGGTTCTGCTGGGCTCCGTAGAGGGAGCGCTGCGAGTCCAGCACCTGCAGGTAGCTGTCCACCCCTTTCTCGTAGCGGGCCTGGGAGAGCTTGTGGCTCTCGGCGGTGGCGTCGGTGAGGGACTGCTGGGCCGACAACTGGTCGTCGATGGTTCCCCGCTGGGCAAGTGCGTCGGCCACCTCCCGGAAGGCGGTCTGGATCGCCTTCTCGTACTGGGCTATCGCGATGTCCCGGTCCACCTCCGCCACCTTCAGGTTGGCCTGGTTCGCTCCGGCGGTGAAGATCGGGACTGTTATCCGCGGCGCAAAGCTCCAGGCGAATGAGCCGGAGGCGAAGAGCCCGGCCAGTTCGTCGCTGCCGAAGCCTACGGACGACACCATGGTGATGCGGGGGAAGAAGGCGGCCCGGGCCGCGCCGATGTTGGCGTTGGCCCCCTGCAGCAGGTTCTCGGCCTGGAGGATGTCAGGACGGCGCAGCAGCACGTCCGACGGCAGGCCTGGAGCGATATCCTTCATGGCGGTAAGGCTTTCGGAAAGGGTCGATGGGAGGAGCTCCGACGGAACAGGGGAGCCGACCACCACGTTGAGGGCATTCTCGTCCTGGGCCACGAGACTGGTATAGCGGGCAATGTCCACCCGCGCCGCATCCACGATGGTCTGGGCCTGGTGGAGATCGAGGGCGGAGGAGACCCCCGCCTCGAAGCGGCTTCTGGTGAGCTTGTAGGACTCCTGCTGGTTCGCCAGGGTCTCCTTGGCGAGCTGCAAGCGCTCCCGGTCGGCGGCCAACGTCAGGTAGTCGGCGGCAACCTCGGAAACCAGGCTGATCTGTACGCTGCGCCGTGCCTGGCCGGTGGCGAGATACTGCTCCAGGGCCTGGTCCTTGAGGCTTCGCACCCGGCCGAACAGGTCCAGCTCGTAGGAACTGACCCCCAGGTTGACGCTGTACTGGTCGACGGTCGTGGCTTTGCCGGTGCTGGAGAGGTCCTCCGGGACCCGCTGGAAACTGGCGGCGGCGGTGGCGTCGACCTTCGGGAAGAGGTCGGAGCGACGGATCCGGTACTGGGCACGGGACCGCTCGATATTGAGGATGGCGACTCGCAGATCGCGGTTGTTCTCCAGCGCCTGTGCGATTAGCTTGCATAGCTTTTCATCGACGAAGAACTCCTGCCAGGGGATGTCGGCAACCGGCTTGTCGGCCTTGGCCGTCGTCTCCTTGTAAGCCGGGCCGCTAGGCCAGACGGCCGGAACGGGGGAGGCGGGCTGTTCGTATTTGGGAGCCATGGTAGCGCAGCCGGCCAAAGCGCCGGCCAGAACGGCAATGATAACTGTATTACGAATCATTTTGTCATCTCCGGATAACATGTGTAGTGGCGAACCTTGTGTTCGCCCTTTTCGGCTTGTGCGGGAAAACGGGCGATCACAAGGATCGCCCCTACCGTAACCAGATTTATCAAGATGCCTCCGGGGCTTCGACGACAGCGGCCGGCTGGGCGGCAGGCTGCCGTTTCCGGGCGAACAGCCGGGAAACCAGGACAAAGAAGAACGGAATGAAGATAAGGTCGATGAAGGTGGCCGACAGCAGCCCGCCGGTGACGGCGGTGCCGATGGCGTTCTGGGCTCCGGCGCCGGCCCCTTTGGTGAGGGCCAGCGGCAGGGTGCCGAAGAAGAAGGCCAGGGAGGTCATGATGACCGGCCGCAGCCGGATCTTCACCGCCAGGAGGGTCGCCTCCACCAGTTCATGCCCCTGCTGCATCTGGTCCTTGATGAACTGGATGATGAGTATCGCGTTCTTGGTGGAAAGGCCGATGGTGGTCAGGAGCCCGATCTGGAGATAGATGTCGTTAGGGAGCATGCGCAGGCTTACCGCGGTGACCGCCCCCACAAGGCCGAGCGGCAGCATCAGCAGGTTGACGAACGGTATGGTCCAGCTTTCGTACAAGGCCGCCACGGCGAGAAACACCACCAGGAGCGAGATTGCGTACAGGGCCGGCGCCTGTTTCCCAGCCTGCTTCTCCTCGTAGGAGAGGCCGGTCCATTCGTAGCCGATGCCCGCCGGGAGCTGGGCGGCCATCTTCTCCATCTCGGCCATCGCCTCGCCGGTACTGATCCCCGGTGCAGCCTGCCCCATGACCTCCATGGACGGAATGCCGTTGTAGCGCTCCAGACGGGGCGAACCATACTGCCAGCGGGGGGTGGCGAAGGCGGAGAAGGGGACCATCTCCCCCTGGTTGTTGCGGACATACCACTTGCCGATATCTTCCGGCACCATCCGGTACCGGGCGTCAGACTGGAGATAGACCTTCTTCACCCGGCCGCCCTGGATGAAGTCGTTGACATAGGCGCTACCCCAGGCGGTGGCAAGAACGTTGTTGATGTCGGTCACCGACACCCCGAGAGCTCCGGCCCGCACGTCGTCGATGTCGAGCTTGAACTGCGGGGTATCGTCTTGGCCGTTGGGGCGGACCGCCACCAGCTTCGGGTTCTTCATCGCCATGCCGAGGAGCTGGTTGCGCGCCTCCATCAGCTTATCGTGCCCGAGGCCGCCGCGATCCTGGAGCTGGAAGTCAAAGCCGTTGGCCATTCCCAGCTCGATCACCGCCGGCGGCGCAAAGGCGAACGCCATGCCGTCCTTGATCCGGGAGAAGGCCCCCATGGCCCGGCCGGCAACGGCCTGCGCCTTGAGGTCCGGGGTCTGGCGCAGTTTCCAGTCCTTGAGCTTGACGAAGGCGAGTCCCATGTTCTGGCCGCGGCCGGCAAAGCTGAAGCTGGCCACGGTGATCAGGGAATCGACTGCCTTTGACTCTTTCTCAAGGAAATGCTGTTCCAGCTGCTCGATAACCTTCAAGGTCCGTTCCTGGGTCGCCCCGGCGGGAAGCTGCACCTGGCAGACGATGAAGCCCTGGTCCTCGTCCGGCAGGAAGGCCGTCGGGCGGCGCACGAACAGCACCGCCATCACGGCCACGATGGTTCCGTACACGACCAGGTAGCGCACCGGTTTGCCGAAGGAGCGGCCGACCAGCCCCTCATATTTCCCCCTGCCGCTGTCGAACAGCCTGTTGAACCGGCGGAAGAATCCCTTGAACCAACCCTGCTCCCCTGGCGAATGCCCCTTGGGCACCGGCTTGAGGAGCGTAGCGCACAGCGCCGGGGTGAGGATCATCGCCACCAGAACGGACAGGATCATGGCGGAGACGATGGTGATGGAGAACTGGCGGTAGATGACGCCGGTAGAGCCGGGGAAAAAGGCCATCGGCACGAAGACCGCGGTCAGAACCGTGGCGATCCCCACCAGGGCGCTGGTGATCTGCCCCATGGACTTGATTGTTGCCTCTCTTGGAGAGAGCCCTTCCTCGGTCATGATCCGCTCGACGTTTTCCACCACGACGATGGCGTCGTCCACCAGGAGGCCGATGACGATGACGAGCGCGAACATGGTCAGGGTATTGATGGAGAAACCGCTGGCGAAGAGCACTCCCATCGTGCCGAGCAGAACCACCGGCACGGCGATGGTCGGGATCAGGGTGGCCCGGATGTTCTGCAGGAACAGGAACATCACGATGAACACCAGGAATACCGCCTCGACCAGGGTGCGGAGCACCTCCTCGATGGAGATCTTCACAAACGGCGTGGTGTCATAGGGGTAGACCACCTTGACGCCGGGGGGGCAGAATTTCTCCAGCTCCGCCATTTTCGCCTTGATCCTGTTGGCGGTGTCGAGCGCGTTGGCGCCGGCCGCGAGCCGAAGCGCCATGGCGGCGACCGGTTTCCCCTTGTAGCGGGCGAGCATCTCGTAGTTTTCGGTGCCGACCTTGCTCTCGGCCACGTCCCGCAGCTTGACGGTGGAGCCGTCCGGGTTGGTGCGGAGCACGATGGCGTCGAACTGCTCCGGGGTCTGCAAAAGCGACCGGGCGGTGATAGTGGCGTTCAGCTGCTGCCCCTGGCTGGCGGGCATCCCCCCCAGCTGGCCGGCGGAGACCTGGGCGTTCTGCGCCTGGAGCGCGGTGATCACGTCATTGGGGGTGAGCTTGAAGTTGTTAAGCTTGTCGGGATTAAGCCAGATCCGCATGGCGTTCTGGGAACCAAAGACCGTGACCTCACCCACCCCCTGCACCCGGCTGATGATGTCCTGGATATTGGAAACCATGTAGTCGGTGAGGTCGTTCCGGGTAAGCGTTCCGTCCTCCGAGACGAGACCGGCGATCAGCAGGAAGTTCCGGGTGGATTTCACCACCTGGATTCCCTGGCGCTGCACGACCTGGGGGAGGAGCGGTGTGGCGAGTTGCAGTTTGTTCTGCACCTGCACCTGGGCTACGTTCGGGTCGGTGCCCGCCTTGAAGGTCAGGTTGATGGCGACCGCCCCGGCCGAGTCGCTGGTGGACGACATGTAGAGCAGGTTGTCGATCCCGTTCATCTTCTGCTCGACGACCTGGGTGACCGTGTCCTGCACCGTCTGGGCAGAGGCCCCCGGATACATGGCGTTGATGGTGATCTGCGGCGGCGCGATGGGGGGGTACTGAGAAACCGGCAGCGCCTTGATCGCCAGAAGGCCCGTCAGCATGATGACGATGGCGATCACCCAGGCGAAGATGGGGCGGTTTATGAAAAAGCGGGACATGGGAAGCTCCTTTAAAAGTCGTCTGATGTCGGACTGGTCAGACTTGTCAGACTTGTCAGACTATCATTTGTTTGCAGCCGCTTCCGGCTTGGCCCCGAACGGCACAGCCTTCACCGGCGTGCCCGGCCGGGCCTTCTGGAGCCCCTCCAGGATGACGCGGTCGCCCGGTTTCAGCCCTTCGCTCACCAGCCAGTTGTCGCCGACTGTCCGGGCAACCTTGATCGGCCGTGGTTCCACCTTCTCTTCGGCCCCTACCGTCATGACCATGGCTTCACCCTTCGGGTCGCGGGTTACCCCCCGCTGCGGAACCAGGATCGCCTGCGGGTTTTCCCCTTCATCCAGGATGGCGCGGACGAACATGCCGGGGAGCAGGGTCTGTTTCGGGTTCGGGAAGACCGCCCGGAGGGTGATGGAGCCGGTGCTCTGGTCCACGGTCACCTCCGAAAATTTCAGGGTGCCGGCCTGCGGGTAGGCGCTGCCGTCCTCCAGCAGGAGCTTGGCCCGGGCCTGGGCACCGTTCTTTTTCAGCAGGCCGCTCGCCAGGTTCTGCTTCAGCTTCAACAGCTCGGCGCTGGATTGGGTGACATCGACATACATGGAGTCGAGCTGCTGGATGGTGGCCAGGGCAGTGGGCTGGTTTGCGGTCACGAGGGCGCCGTCGGTCACTGTGGAGCGACCGATTCGTCCCGAGATCGGGGCGGTCACCCTGGTGTAGGCCAGATTGATGCGGGCGGTTTCCACCGCCGCCCTGGCGTAAGCCACATCGGCCTCGGCCTGCTTGAGGGCGGCCTGGGTGTCGTCGTTGTCCTGCTGGCTCACCGCTTTGATCTTCACGAGATCCTGATATCGCTGCGCCTTGAGGCGCACCGTATTCATTGTGGCCTCCGCCCTGGCCTCCGCCGCTTTGGCGCTGGCGAAAGCCGCCTGGTAAGTGGCGGGGTCGATCTGGTACAGCACCTGGCCGGCTTTTACATCGGAGCCCTCGGTAAAGAGCCGCTTCCTGATGATCCCGCTCACCTGCGGCCGCACCTCGGCAATCAGGTGTGGCGCGGTTCGGCCGGGGAGCTCGGTGGTAAGGGCAACAGGCTTCGGCTGGACAACCATCACCCCCACTTCGGGAGGTCCGGCCGGTGGCGGGGCTGCCGTGGTTTTCCTGCCGCATCCGGTCATCATGACGCCGCCGATGAGAAGTCCCATAGCGGTTAACAGTCTGGTTTTGTTCGTGAATGGCATAGACACCTCTGAGATAAATAGAATGAACGTTCATTCCTTTTCTGGTGATTATAATAGATCTAAAAAGATATTTTCCGGGAGTTATCTCCTGACGCTGTCCCAGCACGCTTCGATGGTCCGGGCGATCAAGGTGTCGTCCAGCGCGACGAAGCCGAGGATATGGTCCCGCGTAACGGCAAGCAGAGGGCCGAAGGCCAGGGCAAAGAGGATTACCAGGGGAAAGTCCTTCATCACCTGCTGGGAAACCCCTTCTTCGAACAGCTCGCGGAAGATGTCGCAGCCGCCGTTTTTGTTCCTCGTTCCCAGAATTTTGTCCCTGCGAACCGCAACCCCGTAAGGGGAGTTGTGGAACTGCTCCACATAGCGGAAATCGAGAGGATTTTCGATAAAGAAGCGCAGCAGCGTCTTGCCGAGGTGGAGAAAGCGCTCCCTCATAGGCTTTTCCGTCGGGTAACCTTCGAGGAGGACCGCATAGATCTTATCTTCGAGCTCCTCATAAAGCTCGGCAATCAGCACATCCTTGTTTTCGAAATAGCGGTAGATCGTCCCGGCTCCCACACCCGCCCGCTCGGCGACCATCGCCATGGGGGCGCCGTGGAAGCCGTGCTCGGCAATCAGTTCCAGGGCCGCGCGAACTATTTCATCGCGCTTGTCCGGCTTTGACATTGTTAACCTCTTGGTTTACAGAATGAATGTTCATTCCGAATTTAGCAATTTTGCCTGGAGAAGGTCAAGTTTAATTTCATTAGTTCTTACCGGCGGAAAATGCCAGACCCAGCAGTGGGCCGATACCATAGTAGCCGCGATGGGCGGTGTCAAAGACCAGCGGCTTGATCTTCAGGATGTCGGGAAGGTCGTCGGCAGCGAGCACGGCAGCGTCAGCCTTCACGTCGACGATCTCGCCGACGAACTGGGTATGCAGGCCGATCTCCAGGGTGTGGAGAAGGCGGCACTCCAGGACGACCGGAAACTCCGCCGCAAAGGGGGCGTCCACCAGTTCGCTCCGAACTGGGGTGAGGCCGGTGGCGCCAAACTTGTCCAGATCGCGCCCCGAGGCAATGCCGACGTAATCGGCTTCCTTCATCTGGCTTTCCGATGGAATGCCGATGGTGAAGGCCTTGCGCTCCTCGATGGCGGTGTAGGAGTATCTCGCCTTGCGAAGGGAGACGGCAACGCATGGGGGATCGGAACAGCAGATACCGCCCCAGGCGGCGTTCATAAGGTTGGGTTTCCCCTCCCGGTCGTACGTTCCGACCAGCAGGACCGGCGCCGGAAAGAGCAGGGTCTTGGCACCCAGGGATTGCTTCATGGTTGTTCCTCCTCAAAATGAGTTGCAGTAACGGTAAACGCTGCCATCAGGCCACGAGCTCCCGCGCCGTTTCCTCTGCCTGCTGCAGGACCTGTTCCGGCACCGTATCGCTCGTCACCGGGCCTATGCCGCAGGCCCGGATCAGGCGGCTCTCGCTGAACCCCATCCATTTCAGAAAGCCGTCATAGCGGGGGAAGATGTCGGCAAAGAGGGCTTCGTCGGGATTCCCTTGGGTGAGGACGAAGACGAGCTTCTTGGGTGTCAGCCGGCTCGGCTGGGGATTTGTGAGATAGTCGGGCTTGAGGTACGAGTAGTTCCGGTCGATGAACCCCTTGAGCTGGGCCGTGACGTCGCCGTAGTAGACTGGAGAGGCGAGGACCACCACGTCCGCCTCCTGCACGGCGGCGAGGACATCTGTCAGGTCATCCTGCAGCGCGCAGCGGTCGAGCCCCTTCTTGCAGGCGTAGCATCCCTGGCACCCCCGGTAGTTGAGGCGGTTCAGCTCGAAGGTGCGGGTTTCGGCCCCGAGCCGGGCGGCGGTTTCGGTGAGGCGATTAGCTATGGTCGCGCTGTTTTTCCCAGAGCGTGGGCTTCCCAACAGAGTGACAATCTTCATGGTATCCTCCTTGGATTCTAATGTTCAACTATCCAGCAGATTGACCACGACCCGTCCCGTGATCCCTCCGTGGAGAATGATCTGGATCATGACGGAAAGGCCTGACAGTGTGCATTCGGTGACCATCTCGTTGAGGCGGGCGGGCATCCAGCCGGCGGAAAGCCTCTGCCAGACCTCCTCGCGCAGCTCTCGGGGACACTGGACCGAATCGACTCCCAACAGGCTCACCCCTCGCAGGATGAAGGGGTAGACGTTCATCGGCAGTTCCGGCGAACCCACCAGCCCGCAGCAGGTGACCGTGCCGCCGTACCTGGTGCTCTTCAGGATAGCCGCCAGGGTCGTTCCCCCCACCACATCGACGGCCCCGGCCCATCGTTCGGCGAGGAGCGCCTTGTCCGCCCCGGCCGTCACCTCGTCCCGGCCGATGACCTGCGCCGCTCCGAGCCCCTTGAGATACTCTTCGTCGGCTTCCTTTCCGGTGGAGGCCGTCACCCGGTAGCCGGCAGCGGCGAGGATGGAGACCGCGATGCTCCCTACCCCTCCGGTGGCGCCGGTGACGAGGATCTCGCCGTCTTCGGGGCGCACGCCGGCCCGCTCCAGTTTCCACACCGACAAGGCCGCCGTAAAGCCGGCGGTGCCGAGCGTCATGCTGTCGCGCAGGGTGAGCCCGTCGGGGAGCCGCACCGCCCAAGCAGAGGGGATGCGGATAAACTGCCCCCAGCCGCCGTCGGTCTCCATCCCCAGGTCGTAGCCGGTGACGATGACCTTTTCCCCTGGGGTGAAGGCCCTGCTCTCGCAGGAGACCACCTCTCCGGCAGCGTCGATGCCGGGGGTGTGGGGGAATTGCCGAGTCACGCCGGGGTGCCCCGTGGCCGACAGGGCATCCTTGTAGTTGAGGGACGAGTAGTGGACTCGCACCAGCAGGTCCCCCTGAGGCAGGTCGTCGAGGGAGCGCCTCCGAATTCCCTGCACAAACCGTTTGTCGGCGGTCTTTTCCACCACCAGTGCCTTGAACTCCGTTGTCATATCCGTATCCGCCTCCCTTTCTCTGAAATCTGTCGGCCGCCCTAGTCTTCAAAGATGTCTTCAGTATCCGCTCCGGCGGGCGATGCCCACGACCGCTTCCATTGGTGTATTAGTAGACCAGTCGTCTAAATAATACCGTAAAAATTTTTACGGTTTCTTCAGGACGGTGCCAAAGATGATCTCGATGAAATCCTGCAGCGGCTGGGGCGACTTCATCACCTTGGCTCGGAGGATCGCCCCCTCTAACCCCGAGAGTATGAAGCCTGCAATAACAGCGTGGTCGATCTCTGGAGCAAGCTCGCCAGCCTCCTTCGCCTCCCGCAGGCAGGAGGCGAAGCGCTCCTTCCATGAGCGGAAGATTTCATCGAGCCGGGCGCGGAAGCGCTCATTCTGGTCCGCCAGCTCCTGTCCCAGGTTGCCGATGAGGCAGCCTTTAGTGCACTGGTTCTGGGTGAGGCGCGCCAGGCCGCTCTCCAGGTAGTCGCGGATGCGGTTCAGGGGGGTCACTTCCTCGTCGTTCAGGAAGGTGTCGAGCCGCTGGTCGTAGCGCTCGGCAAAGTGGTCGATCACGGCCAGGCCGAACTCTTCCTTGCTGCCGAAGTAGTGATAAAACGACCCCTTCGGCACCCCGGCCTGCTTCAGCACCGCGTCGATGCCTGTGGCATTGTACCCGTGGATCGAGATCATGTCGGTGCCGATGCGGATGATTTCGCTGCGCGTGTTTTTCTTTTCCATTAGCAAATACTAGACCGGTCGTCTACTACTGTCAAGCAGATTAATAGTTGATGCGCTCGCAAATTCGGTTTGTCATGCCCCAATGACTCTATCGGGCAGCCACGATTTCAATGGGTTAACCGACAGCCCTAATCCGAGGGATTATTGGTATCGCATAAAGCAAAGGGAAAAAATCAGCGGAATTGAACTGTCGACAATTTGTCGACAGTTCAAACTTGAAGCACCGGATGGTAAATTGCGGGAAACTGACTGCTCCCATGCCGAAGGTCTTCTGCGCATCATCCCAGTCCATTCCCTCCCCCAAGGCGGAGCCTTTCAAGCGCTGGCTGGCACGGGTCGGCTACGAACGATAAAGGTTGAAGAGGATTGACCCGACGAGTAAATCCCTCAAGGGAACAGTAAAAAAGGGACACTTCCCAATTTCGGAAGTGTCCCTTTTTGTGCTACAGCAAGGTTTTCCCGGTCCCCCGTTCCTGGTCCCCGGTCCCTGCCTTTTTACCTCATCAGCTCGAAATGCCTGTTATCGCAAGTCTCATCCGTGATGTCGATGAACTTGTTGCAGATCGTGGAGAGCATGTTTATCGTCCCCTGGTAACCGATCAGCGGCACGCGGTGGAGGTTGACGCGGTCGAAGATCGGGAAGCCGAAGCGGAACAACGGGATTTTGGCGTCCCGGGCCGCGAACTTGCCGTGGGAGTCTCCGATCATGGCGTCCACCGGGTCGGTCACGACCAGGCTCCGCATGTGCCAGAGGTCCTTGTTCATGTAGATATTGCAATCCTTGCCGTACATGGAGGCGTCGAGGAGCGCCTGGAGTTCCTTCTCCAGCTTCTTGGTCCCCTTGCTGCACATGATGTGGTGCGGCCTGGCGCCCATTTCCAGCAGGAAGGAGACGTAGCCCAGCAGGTAGTCGGGGTCTCCGTACACGGCGAACTTCTTGCCGTGGATGTACTGGTGGGCGTCGGTCATGAGGTCAATGGCCCGGCCGCGCTCAGCCTTCAGAGACTCGGGTACCGGCTTGCCGAAGAGCTCGGAGATCTTCATGAGCAGGGCGTCGGTTTTGGCAATGCCGAACGGTACCGGCATGGAGACATGCTTGCCGGAGTAGTTGTCCTTGATCCAGGTGAAGGTCTTGGCTGTGGAGTAGGTGCCGAGCGCCAGGGTTGCCTTGCCGTTGATGGAGTCGGCTGCGTCGTCCAGCTTGGTGCCGCCCGGGTAGATTTTGTAGTGGCCGTCCAGCGGTGAGTCGAAGGTCTCGGAGATGTCGGCCAGGAAGGTGTAGGGGATGCCGAAGGCTTCCAGAATCCGCTTGTACTCCCGGTAGTTGCCGGTATTGGCGTCAAAGCCGGCGATCAGGTTCAGCTTGCCGGTGCAGCGCCCTTCCACCTGCTTCCCGGTGGTCAGGGTCTGAAGGATGGAGAGGAGCATGGCGTCGTAGCCGTGGATGTGGCAGCCGTTGAAGCTCGGGGTGTTGGCGTAGGGGGTCGGGAAGTCTGCCGGAACGCACTCCTTCTGCTTGGCGTTCTTGATGAATGCGGTCAGGTCGTCGCCTATGATCTCAGGCATGCAGGAGGTGAAGACCGCGATCATCTTCGGCTTGTAGATGGTGTAGGCGTTCTCCAGGCCCTCGTGCAGGTTGTTCTGGCCGCCGAACACCGCCCCGTCTTCGGTCATGGATGAGGAAGCCGCCGGAGCGGGCTCACGGAAGTGACGGTTGAAGGTGGAGCGGAAGTAGGATGTACAACCCTGTGAGCCATGCACGAAGGGGAGGGTCCCTTCGAAGCCGTGGGCCGCCAGTTCAGCACCAAGAGGCTGGCAGGCGTGGGCCGGGTTGATGACCAGCGAGGTGCGGGCGAAGTTCTTTTCCTTGTACTCTTCGGTGTTGATCCACTCAGCGACCCGCTTGATCTCTGCTTCCGGGGTCTCGGTCACCGGTTTTACTGCAAGTCCTAGGTTGTTAGCCATTTGTATATCTCCTCTCCGGGGACTCATCCGTCCCACGGTAGATTTATTATTTTTAAACTCTACCACCCCTAGCCCCTCCTAAACTAGGAGGGGGACTTAATCACCCCCTCCTGAATCAGGAGGGGGAAGGGGGGTGGTATCAGAACGGTGCCTTGACCAGCGACCAGGTCGGACTGTTTATAGCCATATCCACGTCTTTGGCAAAGGTCGGGAACCCCAAGTAGCCGTGGTACGGACCGGAGTAGTCCCAGCTGTGCATCTGGCGGAAAGGTATCCCCATCTTCTGGAAGAGGTATTTTTCCTTGATGCCGCTGCCGATCAGGTCGGGCTTCAGGGTGTCGGCGAACTGCTCGAATTCGTACTCGGAGACGTCGTCGTAGACCACGGTTGCTTCGGGCATCTCGACGGAGGTCCTGTCATAGTCGTCGCCGTGGGCGAACTCGTAGCCGGAACCGACACAGCTCATCCCGAGGTCCTCGTAGGCGTTGATGGTGTGACGGGGGCGCAGGCCGCCGACATAGAGCATTACCTTCTTGCCTTCCAGGCGCGGCTTGTACTCTTCGATCACCGCCTGCATGATCGGGTCGTACTTGGCGATGACCGCTTCCACCTTCTCCTTGATGCTGTCGTCGAACAGCTCGGCAAGCTTGCGCAGGCTCTCCTTGATCTTGGTCGGGCCGAAGAAGTTGAGCTCGATCCAGGGAATCCCGTACTTCTCTTCCATTACCTTGCACATATAGTTCATGGAACGGTAGCAGTGGATGACGTTGAGCTTCACCTGGTGGGTGGCTGCAATCTTCTCCATCTCGCCGTCGCCGGTCCAGACCGACTTTACGTTCAGGCCGCACTCTTCGAGGAGCGGTTTGGTCGACCAGGCGTCGCCACCGATGTTGTACTCGCCGATGAGGGCGATGTCGTACGGACCGATCGGCTCGGGGAATTCGCGGGTTTCGATGATGTAGTCACGGATGGTGTCGTTGGAGATGTGGTGGCCGAGGGACTGGGAGACGCCGCGGAAACCCTCGCAGTTGCAGGGGATGATCGGGATATCGAGTTCCTTGCTGGAGGTCTTGGCGACTGAGTTGATGTCGTCGCCGATGAGTCCTACCGGGCACTCGGAGAGGACCGAGATCCCCTTGGCGAGCGGGAACAGCTCCTTCGCTTCCTGGAGCAGCGTCTTCAGCTTCTTGTCGCCGCCGTAGACGATGTCTTTTTCCTGAAAGTCGGAGGTGAACTGCATGGCGAAGCTGTCAACGCCGGTGGTGCCGCTCATAAGGTTACGCCGGGTTCCCCAGGAGTACCAGCCGCAGCCGACCGGGCCGTGGGAAACGTGGACCATGTCGCGGATCGGGCCCCAAACAACCCCTTTGGCGCCGGCATAGGCGCAGCCGCGGGCGCTCATCACGCCGGGGACGGTCTTTCTGTTGGATTTCACGCAGGCGGAGCCGGAAGCCTGATCGTTGGGGGCGAGGTGCGGTGCACGCTTCTTTTTCGCCTTCTCGCTATAGACCTCCAGGGACTTGTCGATCATCTCCTGGGTCGACTCTTTGGTGATGCCTTCTATTGTCTTTATCGCATGGGACATGAAAATGCTCCTTTGGCAAAGGGCAAAAGGCTAAGGGCTAAAGGAAAACCCTGACAACACTTGGCCTCTGCCACACGTATTTTGTTGAATAATTCACAGAAGGCGAGGAGCAAAACAATCCCTTTTGCCATTTGCCCTTCGCCTTTTGCCTGCCTTACTTCGCTGCCGCTTCGGCCACGCCGACGATGCTCTCGTCTTCCGCTTCCATAATGCCGAATTCCATGAGCAGGTCTTCCAGCTCTTCCATCTCCAGCGGAGTCGGAACCACCAGCATCTTGTTCTCGGAAATCTTCTGCGCCAGGGTGCGGTACTCCTCTGCCTGCGGATGCTCGGGGGAGTATTCGATGACGGTCATCCTGCGGAGTTCCGCTCTCTGCACCTGGTTGTCGCGGGGAACGAAGTGGATCATCTGGGTGCCGAGCTTTGCTGCAAGGGCGGAGATCAACTCGAATTCCTTGTCGGTCTTCCTGGCGTTGCAGATCAGACCGCCGAGACGGACCTTGCCGGAGGAGGCGTACTTCAGAATCCCCTTGGAGATGTTGTTGGCGGCGTACATGGCCATCATCTCGCCGGAGGTGACGATGTAGATCTCTTCGGCTTTACCTTCGCGAATCGGCATGGCGAAACCGCCGCAGACGACGTCGCCCAGAACGTCGTAGAAGACGAAGTCGAGGTCGGGGGTGTAGGCGCCGTTTTCTTCCAGGAAGTTGATGGCGGTGATGACGCCGCGGCCTGCGCAGCCGACACCAGGCTCGGGTCCGCCGGACTCGACGCATTTGACATCGCCGTAGCCGACTTTCATTACGTCGTCCAGTTCCAGGTCCTCAACAGTGCCCAGTTCGCGCACCAGGTCCATAACCGTGGACTGTGCCTTGGCGTGGAGGATCAGGCGGGTGGAGTCCGCCTTCGGGTCGCAGCCGACGATCATTACCTTCTTGCCGATGGAGGCGAGTCCCGCCACCGTGTTCTGGGTTGTGGTCGATTTGCCGATGCCGCCTTTGCCGTAGATTGCGATCTGCCTCATGTTACGTCTCCTTTCGCGGCCACTCATCCGTGGACCGCTCGTAGAATTTTCGGGGCAACAAAAAAGGCGCCCCATTGTGTGAATAGTGGGCGCCTTTGCCTGTCAGGCCTGCACCGGGTTATTCCCGACCAGGCCAAAATTATATTTGCGAATACCACATCGTATTCTTAATTCGATTTTGAAACTAATATAGCATTGACCGTGCCAATATTAAAGCTACTGAAATTGCTGGCATTTTGAGGAAAGAGGGGGGCGGGTGACGCCTGAATAGAATGCAATTGCCTAAGTTTTGGTCAGAGGACGAATCATTTTGCCTTTGCCGCTCCGAGCAGCCTGCTGGCGGCGAATGCCAGCGGCGCGGCGAGACAGCTCAGCATAGCTCCCATCTTGGCCGCCCCCTGTATTGCCGGGTCGGTGAATGCCTCGTTGGCCACGAACAGGGCCACGGTAAAGCCGATGCCGGAAATCATGGCAGCCACGAAGAGGTCTTTGGCGGTCATGTTTTCAGGCAGGGGGTAGCCGAGCCGTACGGCGAGAAGTGCCAGAATGGAGATTCCGGCGGTCTTGCCGACGATGAGCGAAGCGAGGACCAGCCATGTGGCAGTTCCCATGGCTGCGAGGGAAACTCCGGCATTGACCAGGCCGAACATGAAGAGGCCGAAATCCACGGTTACCTTCCATTCATGCTCGAACCTGGCAAGGGGCGACTTGTCGACCGGGTCTTGCTCGAATATGTGCATTTCCTCTTTCGGCCGGGAGGGGAGGAACGGGATGATGAAGACCAGGGCCAGGGCCGGATGGAGGTGGGCCTCGTGTAGTCCGATCCAGCTCGGTATCCCGCCGGCAATGAGGTAGGGCCAGTAGTTTTTCATCCCGTATCTGCGCAGGATGTAGGCAGCAGACATGCCGAGGCCGGTGAGAAGGAGCCAAGCGGGATGCACCGGAGTCGTCGGATCGGTATAAAAGAGGGCAATGATGATCAGGCCAATGGCGTCGTCAGCGATGGCCAGGAGCAGGAGGAAGGAGATGGCAGGGTGGCCGGCGCCGAACACTAACCGTGCGACCAGCCAGGCGAAGGCGATGTCGGTGGCGGTCGGAATCCCCCAACCGCGGGAAAGTTCAGGCGCGCCGAGCATGGCGTTCAGCCCTAAATAGCAGAGGATCGGGCCGAGCACTCCGCCGAGGGTGGCAAGAAGCGGGTTTATGGCTGTTTTCAGCGGGTGGAGGTCTCCTCCCGGCAGGCAGCTCTGGGAGATCTCCACCGCGGCGATGCCGAAGAACAGGGCCATGAAGATGTCGTTGGTGAGAAAGTGGAAGCTGAATGGCCCGAGAACCGGGTCATAATTGAAATGGCGGTACCCTTCCGGATCGAGGTTTCCCCAGAAGAGCGCCGTAACCACGCCCAATATGAGGGGGACGGAGAATTCCCGCAGCAGGTTCAAATGGTTGCGCATGACTCCGGTTATATCAGGCGAGTTTTGCTATCGCAAGGAAATTGGCGAGGATTTTTCGGGATGCTTTTTCGTAAAGAGGGGATGCAAGGTCGAATTCCCTGAGGTAGCTTTCCAGATGGGGCGCCGTTTCCTCGGTCCATTTGGCCCAGATCTCAACTATGGTCCGGTTCACTTCCGGGTGGAACTGGGTAGCGTAGGCGTTATTTCCAAATCGGAAAGCCTGGTTTGGACAGGCTTGGGAAGAGGCGAGCAGGAGCCCTCCCTCGGGAATCTCGAAGCTGTCGTTGTGCCATTGGAAGGTGACGAAACTTTGGGCGATGCCGTTGAAAAGAGGGTCATGTTTGCCTGTCTCGGTAAGTTGCACATCCAGCGTACCTTTTTCGCCGCAAGGTGAACCGGCGATCACCTGTGCGCCGAGCACGTCCGCCAGGAGCTGCCCGCCGAGGCAAATGCCGAAGAACGGCGTTTTCCGGTTCACTGTCTCCCGGATGAATCTCTTTAGGTCCCCAAGAAACGGATGCTTGTCGATCTCATGGACCCCCATGGCTCCGCCCAGGACGATGGCAGCCGATACCTGATCCGGAGAAGGAAGCGGCTCTCCGAGATAGGGGCGGACGAGGCTGCAGGGTATCCCGCGATCTTCAATGTATGCGCCGTATGTGCCGGCAGGGACTTCCGGGTCGTTCTGGATGATGAATAACATCAAACCGTCCCCTTCAACCGCAGCAGTTTCCCCATGTTGCGGCCACGAATGAGCTCCTCCACTTGCTCAGGGGTGGGTCGCCTGGTGTGGATGTTTTCGCGGCGCGCTTCCGCCTCGATATGATCGAGGGTGGCGACCAGCCGGTCCAGTGTGGTGATTCTGTAGTATTTCCCCAGTTTGTCGCCAATGGCCGTGATGTCAGCGCCGGCCGGAAAGACAATGATTCCGTAGGCGTGGAGCTTCCAGGGGCTGCGCTCCCGGATCAGGGAAAAGAGAGTGGTGGCGTATTCCCGCACCTGGTGATAGGGGTTGTCACCCCAGCTGCTCTTGATCTCGCTCTTTTTTGCACCATGATTGCGGCTGAACCAGCGGGTGTTGGCCACGTCACCTTCCGCCTCCAGGGTGCCGCCGTAATATTTGGCCTCTATGACCATCAGGCATTCGCGGCTTATGACCAGGCAATCCACGAACTGGCTACCAGCTTCTCCCAGCGCCACGTCGAAGTGGTGCAGCGCGAGCCAGTCCCCCTTGCGCCCCTTGGAACTTCCGGTCACTGCCTCATGGACCATCTTTTCGAAGACATTGGCGAATTGCGGGGCAATGGCCTTTTCCAGAGCCATGGTGGCCGTTTCCCGTTCGCTCTCGGACTTGAGGCGGTAATTCTTCAACTCATCAAGAAGGCTCTGCCGCTCCAGGTTGGTCCGCCCCATCTCCTGGCGGAACAGCTCCGACTGGCGCTCCTTTTCCTCCTCCAGCTCGATGATGATGCCGGCCGCGATCTCCCGGTACTCTTCCTTGTCCCGCAGCTGGCGCTCAAGGTTGCGGATCCTGCCGATGTAGGACTCCATTTGCCAACTGGCCGCCTGTTCGCGAGCCCTGAGCTGCGTCTCCTTTTCTTCAAGTTGCGTGAGGGCAGTGTCGGCGCGGGACATCAGTTCCAATTCCCGCTCCCGCGCCCGCTGCCGCTCCATGAAGCGGATTTTCAGGAAAAGCTCCATGATAAGCCAGACAGAGAAGCCGCTGGCCAGGCACCCCACCATGGTAGCGAGGTAGGAACGCCAGGGGCCGTTGTCCTCGAAGGGATGCCGGAGCCAGAGCTTGTAATCCTCGGCAAAGCTGGCCGGAAAGGTGCGGACCGCATATACGCGTCCGATGATCTTCCCGCCGACCGGGTGCAGGGGGTTGATCTGCCGTATCCTTTCCTGCATTGCCTTTGTTGCCGGGGACAACGGTTGTCTGAGAGGCACGAATGGGTAGCGGTTCAAATCTGCAACCTTGATCGACTTGTTCCAGATCAGGGCCGGATTGGTGGAGTGGAGGATCCTCTGCTCCGGGCAGAGCTTATCCAAAGATATGCAGTCGGTCACCACCAGGGCGATGATTTGGGAATAGCCGTTCAGAATCTGTTGGAGGCGGGCGGTATCGTTTCGCAGGAGGAGTCCCGCGATCCGCTCCGGCATATCGGTATCCTCCAGCGTCAGGCGGCGGTCCGTGTGGAGGCGGAACATCATTTTGTTGAAGTAGGATGTGTAATTCTTGCTGTTGATGAAGCCGGCCAGGAGAACCGAAAGGACGAGCAGGACGAACAGCCGGAGGATGCCGTAGATTCTCAATTTGGTGGGGCGTCTGAAGCGCATGGATTTGGGCCTTTACAGGAATAAAAGAATGCCGCCTGAGGAGGATCGGCGCGCCTTAACCATATACCCTCAACTGGGGATGGTCAAGGCGATATTCTCTTTTGTGAATGTGTCGAAATAACGTGCACTGCGCAGGAAATGCACGGGTCGTAGGCACGGACCAGCTTTTCCAGTTCCAGTTTCATAATTTCCTCGCCCGCCCCTTCCAGGGCACGGGCATAGTGGAGAAGATCGCGCTCCATGGCGGCCTGGTTGATGGCCGTGGGGGTGATGATATCCGCTTCGGTGCAGAGTCCGCGCCCGTCGAAGCTGTAGCTGTGAATGAGGGTACCGCGTGGCGCCTCGATTGAGGCGGTTCCTTTCCCTTTTCTCGGGGCTATGGCGGGGGGCTTCTCCTTCTTTATCCCGGCGGAGAGGAGTGAGTCGATTAGCTGCAGGGAACGCTCCACCGCGTGGATCAGCTCGATGGCCTGGGAGAAGCTGTTGGCGCGGATGTCTGCGCCGATGATTTTCTCCTTCGATTCCAGGAAAGACTGCGAGGCTTCCTGTGACAGCCATGTCCCCATGTTTAGGCGTGCCAGGGCGCCGACGGTTACGGGCTCTCCGTCCAGAAGGCTTATCTTTGCGTTGTTGCCTTCGCAGACATCCTCGCGCAGTCTCTCCCGATATTCTTCTGCTTGAAAGGCTGTCCCGTCGGAGGTCTCAAGCCGTTCGCCAATGAGCATAGGGGCCTCGTCGGACATGACAGCCATGAAGCGGGCAGTGGGAAGGGAGGTTGGCGCTGAGGGGAGGGTTGAGAAAAGCTCGAAGGTATTCGTCGCATCGGGCAGCACCGCTTCCAGTGTCTCCTTCAGCTCCAGCAGCCCATCCCTGTCGAGCGGTTTTCCCATTCCGCCAGGGATGAGGGTGACCGGATGAATAAGCCTTCCGCCTACTCTCTCCTGGATCAGGTTCCCCGCTGCCTTGATCCTCAGCCCCATCTTCAGCTCTTCCGGGGCCTTGGCCGCCAGATCGGCAAAGCCTTGCGCATCGAGGTAATCGGGGAGGGCGAGGCAGAAAAGATGTAGGGCGTGGCTCTGGATATGGCCGCCGTACAGGATCAGTTCCCGGTAAAGCCTGGTCTGCTTGGACACTTCAATTCCGAGGGCCTTTTCCACAGCCATAAGGGAGCAGACCCGGTGGACCGTGGAGCAGAGTGAGCAGATACGGCAGATGATTTCCGGTACCTCGTGAAAGCTCTTTCCCACCAGGAGCGCCTCGAACAGCCGGGGGGACTCGAAGAGGGAGAGAGTGACCTTCTCCACCTGCCCGTTGTCCAGATGGACGGTAACCTTGCCATGCCCCTCAACGCGGGTGAGGGGGGAGATTTCAATTTGCTCGGACATGTTGGCAGCCTTTGTCGTTCTTATGTTTTGCTTGCAAGTATCGGCAGCATGCGATACAATTCTTACAAATTTCTTACCGTAAGGATGATTTCCATGGAAACCGTCAAACTGTCGAGCAAAGGACAATTCATACTTCCCAAATCGATCCGCGACCGGCACCACTGGGAGGCTGGGACGGAATTCGTCATCATCGACCGGGGGGCCGAACTGATCATCAAGCCGACCAGGGTCTTTCCGCCAACCGAACTGGAACCCCCCGGCGCCCCGTCAGTCTACAAGGGGAAACCACTTTCCCTTGAAGATATGGAACGGGCAATCATGATCGAAGCGGGGAAGCACAAATGATCGCCGTCGACACCAATGTCCTGGTCCGTTACGCGGTGAAGGACGACCGTGAGCAGGCGGCCCTGGCGACCGCGTTTCTTGGCCGCAACCGATGCTTCGTCCTGAAGACCGTTCTCCTGGAGCTTGCCTGGGTCCTATCTTCCCCCGCCGGTTACAATCTCCCCAGAAATACCGTTCACGAGCGATTGCTCCATATTCTCGGCCTGCCGGACATGGAAACGGAAGATGCCGCCAACGTTGCCCAGGCACTCACCTGGTACGCGGAGGGAATGGACTTCGCCGATGCCCTCCATCTCGCCGGCAGCGCGGAACTGGCAGGCATTGCCACCTTTGACCGAAAATTCGCGGGTACGGCGGAAAAGCTCGACACAGTTCCCTCTGTGCTTCTTGTGTGAATGCCCCTACGCCAAAACAATAGCTCCATCCCGTAAAACCGCCTTCAGTCCAGTCGGAGCTTCTTCCGCGTCAATCAGCCTCTCGGCAATCTTCGCCTCAAGCTCCATCTCCACGACCCGCCGAAGTTCCCGCGCTCCATATTCCGGGCTATAGCCTTTTTCAATCAGAAATTCCACCACACCCTTATCGATCTCCAGAGCAATGCCGTGCCGCTTTTCCATGGTGTTAGATAAAGCTTTCAGCATTGGTGCAAGGATTGCCCGGATATCCTCTCTTTCAAGGTTTAGGAACACAATTTTCTCATCAATCCGGTTGAGCAGTTCCGGGCGGAAGAATTCTTTCAATTCCGGGATACCTCCTGGTTTCTCTTGTTCGTCCTGGGCGCCATATCCGAGCCTTTGCACCTTCTGCCTGATGTTGGAAGTCATGATAACGATGCAGTTTTTGGCATCCACCGTTCTTCCCTTCGCGTCGGTGATCCGTCCCTCGTCGAACAACTGCAGGAACAGGTCAAAGACCTTGGGATGCGCCTTCTCCACTTCGTCAAGCAATAGAATCGAGTAGGGCTTTGTCCGCAATCTGCCGGTGAGTTGCCCTTCTTCATCGTATCCGACGTAACCGGGGGGAGAGCCGACCAGCTTGGCGATGCTGTGCTCTTCCATGAACTCCGACATATCCAGCCGAATCAGGTTGCGCTCGCTACCAAAAAGTTCGTCTGCCAGCGCCTTGGCAAGCTCGGTCTTTCCCACGCCGCTAGGCCCAAGGAAGAGGAATACTGCCAGCGGCCCCCTGCGGCTACTGATGTCGCTATAAGTCACCAGCAATCTCTGGGAGACTTTCCGGATTGCCTCATCCTGGCCGATAATTCGTTTGCCAAGTCGCTCTTTGAGACCTTGCAGGAGTTTCCTGAACCCGCCTTCAAGATGACCGGAAATGACCTCCTGAGGGATGTCGGTCTTCACGGCCAGCATCTTTGCAATAAGCGCTTCGGTTACTTCTCCGGCTGCAACCTCTTTCCGGGGCACCATCGTAAGGACAGGGGCCTGCAAGGTTGCCCCGGCGCGGTCCAGAAGGTCGATTGCCTTGTCCGGCAGCCGGTGGTCGCTGTCGAAGCGGATGGAAAGGTCCACCGCGCTTGCAATGGCGCCGTCGGATATGACGCAGCCGTGGTGTTTCTCCAGTTTGCCACGGATTCCCTTGAGCATTTCGATGCATTCGTCCCGCGAAGGCTCTTCAACTATGATCTTATCGAAACGCCGCTCCAGGGCCGAGTCCGATTCGATATGACGGCGATATTCGGCAATCGTGGTCGCCCCGATGCATCGCAACTCTCCCCGCGCCAATGCCGGCTTCAGGATGTTGGCCGCATCCAGGCTGTCACCGACTTTGCCGGTTCCCAGTAAGGTATGGAGCTCGTCAATGAAGAGAATGACCTCCTTCTGCGCCATGGTTTCCTCCACAATCCTGGTCAGGCGTTCCTCGAACTCGCCGCGATACTTTGTGCCGGCCACTAGCGTTCCCATGTTCAGTTCGACAATCCTGCTCTCTTTCAGGAAATCTGGGACCTTTCCTTCGATTATGCGCATGGCAAGGGCTTCGACGATGGCGGTCTTGCCGACGCCCGCCTCACCCATCAGTACCGGGTTGTTCTTGGTGTTCCGGGCAAGGGTCTGGATGGTTTGCAAAAGTTCGTCCCGCCTGCCGACAAAAGGACCGAGTTTTCCGTCCCGCGCTGCCTGGGTCAGGTCGCGGCCGAAGCGCTCAAGATACGATTGGGGCTTTTCTTCCGGCATCCCGTCATCCGCGGGGAGTTGATACCCTTGCGCGGCACGCTCCAGGAGGTTTTTCTTTAGCTCGGCATTGTTCACGCTCGCTTCCAGCAGAAGCTGCCCGAGCAGCGTGCCCGGATCGCCCACGATTGCAGCCAGTAGATGCAGGGTAGATACTTCCTGCGCGTTTCCGGCCAGCGTATCGGCAATTTGAAAGACTGCCTTGCACTCCGGGCTTCGGTGGATGACTTTTCCCGTATGCTGATGGGAACCTTTTCGCAGGCGCTTTCGCAGTTCACGACGCAGCCTCGTCATGTCAAGTCCCACGGGGCGGAGGACTTCTTTCAACGCGGCGCATTCGCCCATCACTTGGTTCCATTGCCGTCGGTCAAGCCCCATCTCCTCTGGTTTACCGGCCAACACCTTTTCCAAACTCAGAATGCCGATGACGAAATGCTCTTTTTCTATGAACTGGGAAGAGGCCGTGGATGCCTCCCAGGCGGCAATCTGCCAGGCGGTTCCAATTGATTGGGAGAGGAGTTTCATCTCAAAGTCCTTGTTATTGCGATACTCGGCTCACATACTATGAAGCGCATATGCTGATCCAGTTGTTTGATGATGAACTACTCATCAATCGAGCCAAAGCCCAGCAACGAATATATTTTCCTCTTGAGATCGAAATTCATTGAACGATCATCTTTATGTACCGAATTAGACAAGGCTATCAACAACCTTGCAGCCTCTAATACCGATGCCTTGTTTGGGAGGAAACCGCTTGAACGATTTGACATAAATTCGTAAAAGGGTATTGCTGCCACCTTTGACCTAAGATCACAAGAGTGCTTGCGTAGAGCTTCCGATGCCTTGTCGCAAATATCCTTGTCACCGGAAATTGGTGTATGTATCTCGCGAGCAAAGAAAACAAGCGAGTAGCGGATTTCTCCAAGGAGTTTTTTGAACTCCTGGAGCGGCTCTATGAAGAATTTCGAGAGCAATTGCCCTGCAATGAGCACAATCACTCCGCCAAGGATAGTGGCTGCGGATGTCATGACTATCTTTGCGAGTTCACGCATTGTGTTATCCATCTGGATAAATGAATTTGTCTGTTATGCCTTTGTTGACTAGGTACTTTTCCACATCTTCCTCACAACCTGAAGGAAGCACCAGCTTGATCAATATTGTCTCGTTTCCAGGATTTTTCTCGCATAATCTCCATTGCGTTTCCAAATCAGCCCGCAGATCCATCTGAGCAAAGTACATTGCCTGCTGATTCTTTGCGCGTATACAATGAATCTGTTTAGGTGGACAGAACAACAACGGGCAACCTAGCGCTTTGCCTGCATTCCCTGCTTCATTCATTTTGTAGAGAATCTCACCGACAGGGATTGTTTGCAAAGTTTTTCCTGTCGCAGTAGCGTCGCATATGTAAACTGCGCCAGCTCCATCCCTTTTGCAGTTAGCAAAGTATATAGCGACATCTGAGGACTCTGTCCAATCCACCAGATTTGAACCTTTCAAATGTGCGAGGTCTTTATTCTGATATTGTTGATACCTTTTCATCAGTTCAAACCAAGCATCTATCCCCTCTTTCGCTGACAATTCTTCGAGCTCCGGCGTTGGTCTTACGAGTACACCATATTTGAGTAAAAACAGGTTGAGAAATACGCGGTGCAACACCATCGACCCCGTGATTTCCGATGAGAGCCGTGCCTCCGGTGGTAATCCGAACAGAGATGCCTTACATGAACGGACGAATGTCGAATCAAGTAGCCATTCTCTCTTTCTGTGACCTCGGAACAAGACCATAGAGTTTTTGCTTCGACATGACGAAATTATATGGTTCATTTCAGCCATGAAGCCGTCAAGTGTCGCAGGTATCCATTCCTGAGTTGAGAGATCTATAGATGTATCTGGGTTTTTAGGAGAAATAATCATATTCCGCCTTTACCTGCTTCCTTCCGGGAACTCCCATTCCCAATCGATTTCCCAGAGACGGATGGTGTTGTCAGAACTGCCAGAGAGGACGTATCTGCTGTCAGGGGAGAAGGCGACTGAGGCTACATACTGATTATGCCCCTCGAAACGTTTGATTTCCTTGCCGGTCGCAGTCTTCCAGAGCCTGATGGTCTCATCCCTACTACCCGAGAGGACGTATATGCCGTCTGAGGAAAAAGCGGCGGAGGTTACCATGTCACTGTGCCCCTGGAAGCGCCAGAGCTCCTTGCCGGTCGCTGCTTCCCAAAGTCTGAGAGTCCTGTCTTCGCTACTCGATAGTATGTATATGCCGTCAGGGGAAAAAGCGACGGAGTGTACAGTGTTGCTATGCCCCTCGAAGCACCTGATTTCATTGCCGGTCTCTGTCTCCCAAAGTCTGAGGGTATTGTCTATGTTTGAATTATCTATCCCTCCACTACCCGAGAGAATATATTTGCAGTTAGGGGAGAAGGCGACGGAAAATACAAAGTTACTATGCCCCTTGAATTGCCTGATCTCTTTGCCGGTCGCTGTCTCCCATAGCTTGAGGGTAAAGTCAAAACTACCCGAGAGAATGTATCTGCCGTCAGGGGAGAAGGCGACGGAATGTACCCAGTCGCTATGCCCCTCGAATCGCCTGAGTTCCTTGCCAGTTGCTGTCTCCCAGAGCCTGAGAGTCTTATCAGAACTACCCGAGAGGACGTATCTGCCGTCAGGGGAGAAGGAAACGGCCCATACAGAGTCGCTATGACCCTCAAAACGCCTGAGTTCCTTGCCGATCGCTGTCTCCCAGAGCTTGAGGGTCTTGTCGTCGCTTCCCGAGAGGACGTATAAGCCGTCAGGGGAAAAGGTAACGGACAATACAGAGTCGTTATGCCCCTTGAAGGTGGCGGCATGCCACCCTGACCTGATAGCACTATGTCTCCCCAGCCCCTTGATGCCGCAGAAGGTGATAAGGTCGAGGACCTCCTTGTTTCTTTCGTAAGCATGACCGACTTGGATTTGTCGAAGAAGTGAGTGAGCCTCCATAAAGGAGCCTCTCTGGATGCTGGCAGTAGCTGAGGCGAGGAGAAGCTGGACTTCTCTTGACTCTGTGAGCAACTCGCTTGGAGGCCTGATACGAGATAGGACGGGATAACTGCTAGATTCTGGTGCCCTTGTTAAGGATTTTAATTGACAGAGCCTGATTGTCTTGTCACTACTAGAAAGGACGTATCTGCCGTCAGGGGAGAAAGTAACGGAGAGTACAGGGTAACTATGCCCCTCGAAACACCCAAGTTCGCTGCCGGTCGCCACATCCCAGAGCCTGAGGGTCTTGTCCCTACTGCCCGAGATGACGTATCTGCTGTCAGGGGAAAAGGCGACAGAGTGTACCCAGTCGCTATGCCCCTCAAAACGCCTTACTTCCTTGCCGGTCGCTGTTTCCCAGAGTCTAATGGTCTTATCACTACTAGAGAGAACGTGTCTGCCGTCAGGGGAGAAGGCGACAGAGTGTACCCATTTACTATACTCCGCGAATAACCCGACTAGCTTGCCTGTCGCTGTTTCCCAGAGCATGTGAGTCCAGTCCCAACTTCCTGAGAAGACGTATCTGCCGTCAGGGGAAAAGGCAACGGACATTACCCTGTCGACATGCCCCTCGAAACGCCCGATTTCCCTGCCGGTTGCTGTCTCCCAGAGCTTGAGAGTCTTGTCACCGCTACCCGAGAGGACGTATCTGCCATCAGGAGAAAAGGCGACGGCCCATACAGAGTCGCTATGGCCCTCAAAACGCTTGAGCTCCTTGCCGGTCGCTGCCTCCCAAAGTCTGAGGGTCTTGTCACCGCTACCCGAGAGGACGTATTTTCCGTCAGGAGAAAAAGCGACGGAGTGTACCCATTTGTTATGCCCTTCGAAACGCCTAAGTTCCCTGCCCGTTGCTGCCTCCCAGAGCCTGAGGGAGCTGTCCTCACTACCAGAGAGAACGTATCTGCCGTCAGGGGAGAAGGCTACAGAGTATACAGAGTTACTATGCCCCTTAAAGATACGTACCCATCTTCCCGTAGGGCTGTTGAGGTCGTAATACAGTTTTAAAAATCCAGGATCAGTGACCTTGTGGGCCGAATTCTGTATCTCCTCTATGGCATCAATCTCACCCTGTCCGTAGTAGAGCCATGCAAGAAGAAGCCAGTACTCAGGCTTACCTCCATGGATGCCCGTGAGGTTTGACATTGGAAGCCTCAACACCTTATGGTACGGCGCACCATTCTGCCACTGGTAGTACCCATAATTAAAGGTAGCCTCCAGATGCTGAGGATCTTCATTCAGGGCTTGTTCCCAGCAGCGTGCGGCCTCTTCTTCCTTCCCCAGTTCCAGGTAGGAGACAGCACGGTTATTGAGGCTGTCTGCCTTGAGGTCAAGGGTTTCAAGGATAGAGTGAAGAGAGGACTCGTGAAAGAGACCGTTGTAGAGGACCTTGAAACGTTCGGCCAAGGTCGCAAATCCACCCAGGGCCTTGCGGTCTTCCTCGTCATAGGCAACGAGAGTGGCGAGAAGCGTTGCCAGCTCATCAGGAAGATCAGTTCTCAAGGATAAGGGCTCGGGGAATGGTTGCTTCTCAATGGCGATGCGATAGGGTCTTCTGCCTAAGAGCATCTCCCAGATGGTGACCCCGAAAGAGAAGATGTCCGTCTCTTCACGCACGTTATGGGCATCTCTTAACTGTTCAGGGGATGCATAGGCGGGAGTGCCGATAAAGCCTCTGGTCTTGGTGGTATCGGCAAGGGAGAGAGAAGAGGTCACATCGCCACCGAAGCGGGCAATGCCGAAGTCAGTGATTTTGAGGATACCATCCTTCGTCAAGAGGATGTTTTCGGGCTTGATGTCCCTGTGGATCATCCCCTTGCTATGGGCATAGGCCATGCCATGACAAAACTGGATGGCAAGATCGAGCGCGATTTTGAGATCGCTGCACTTACCCGTATCTATCCATTCCCTGAGATTCCCCCCATCCACATATTCTACAAAGAGATGGGGGACTTCTTCTATCTCCCTTACAAAGTAGCAATAGGCGATGTTGGGGTGAAGTCCCAGGTTGATCCAGGCATCTGCTTCCCTGGTAAGACGGGTGGAGAAATCCCTGTAACTGAGCATCTCTTCCGTGGGAGACTTGATGGCTACCTTCACCTTCCACCCCGTGTGGGTGGTGACATAAATGACCCCCATCCCCCCGGTGGTGATGACATCTTCCACTTGGTAGTTGGCGAGAATGGTGTCGCCGGGCTGGTAGTGAGGGAGGGTGCGAGGAGTGTGAGGGATTGGTTCCTTGTGCGGGGGAGAATGGCCTTGCAGGGCCTGAATTCTCTTCATGTGTGCTTCTGGGCGGGAGAAACTCCTAAAAAGCTGAACGTCCCGGAGTTGTGGAGCGACCAGGGGCATCCCGACTATTCGTTCCGAGCATTCCTGCATCGCCTCATAGATTCCGCCAGGGAAATCTTGAACATTGGAGTTCGTTGCAAAAAGGAAGGCTTCAGGAGTTGAAAGGAAGTGGTAGCCGCTGGGTAACTGCCGCGACTTGCGCGTGTGATACATATCAAAGTAGAGAAGGTCCCACTGGGAGCCGTCAAGGGCTACCGTCTCGTACACGTCAATGCGACCAACGGTGCCGAGTCGGTGTCCCATGACTTTGACCCCATTTGGCAGTGTCATGTTGGAGATGTAGACCAGCTCTCCAACTGGCCCATTGACGGGAATGGGATTGCCGAGGTCGCGTCCGAAGTCGCCTTCAGCTCCAGCGAGCGCGTCAACGGCCCCGCCGGCAACCATAAGCTGCTGAAATTCTGGCGGATACTTATTGTTCTGAACCGCCTCGTCGGTCATTAAGGTGTAGATTTTTTTGAGCAATTCTTCAGCGGCTGGGCCAAGATCACCGTCAGAACGTTTCCCAGCGCCACCGAATAGCTTGTTGAAGAATCCCATGTCGCCTTCTTTTAAACAACGAGGAGCCTAAATTTGTATTACAATAAAAGCTTACATTAAAGCCCATGACAAAATCAAGGTCATGTGGCCATTTATTTCAGTCAATAGTAAATATATTCTAGGTGTTGTATCATGTGGTACCATGTATCACATGATACACTATATATAAGTAAAGATAGTAAATACTGCTAAAAGCTGTAAGTGGTACGCTGTTAACTGTAATCCGCCTAGTCTCTACATAAACTCACAGATAAAAGTGAACAGATTTATTTCCGATCATGGTTTTCCTCCCGGCATTCCTAAATCCCCCCTCGCCCCCCTTTACAAAAGGGGGGAAGACAAGTCCCACTCCGGACAAAACCTCCTCATCCGGCTCTCGATCTCCTCCCGCGTGAACCCCTTCCGCAGAAGAAGCTCCGTCTCCGCGGCCACGTTGGCTTCTGTCACCGGACCGCGGCACCCCTCGCACTTTATTCCGACTGCCGGGCAGCGCGCATTGCACCCGGCCTGGATCAACGGGCCGAGGCAAATCTCGTTGTCCTCGATGAGAAGGCAGCGGTTTTCCCGGTTCCGGCACTCGGTGCAGACCGGGTATTGGGGGAATACCGGGAAGGTTCCCTTCAGTAGGGATGCGAGGGTGGTCAGCAGTTCGTGTTTCTCCGGCGGGCAGCCGGGGATGGCGAAATCGACCTTGATGAATTGGTGAAACGGGGCCGGGTTGAATGTCCGGATGTTTACGGCCATCTCTCCGTAGACCGCTTCCGTCAGAGCTGTTCGCGGCTCATGGTTCTTCATGGCGGCGATCCCCCCCCAGAGGGCGCAGGTGCCGAATGCAACGAGGAGGCGGCTCCTGCTTCGGAGCCTCAGGAGCGTTTCCAGGTCGTCCGGCGTGGATACAGCACCTTCCACGATGGCAACGTCGATGGCGGCGCAGTCGTCCCCCCCCGTTGTCCCCATCGGGAACCAGGCGAACTCGAACCGTTCGGCCACCTCCGGCAGTTCAGCCTCGCAGTTGAGGAGCGTGAGCTGGCAGCCGGAACAGGCGGTCAGCCCAGCTATGGCGATGACAGGTTTTTTCACAACGCCCCCTCAATTCCTCTGATGTCGCTGAAGCGAAAAACCGGTCCGTCGGTGCAGCAGAACAGGTCTCCCACGGCGCAGTGGCTGCAGAGCCCCACCCCGCACTTCATTCGCCGCTCAAGGGAGAGGAGGATTGAACGGTCGGGGATGCCGAGGGCTTCAAGCTCCGATGTCAGGCAGCGGTAGAGGGCCGGCGGGCCGCAAACCGCCGCGGTGGTGTCGGCCGGCCGCAGATCGAACCCCTTCAGGAGGCTGGGGAGAAGCCCCACATTGCAGGCCAGCTCCCCCGGCGGGCCATCGGTCAGGAAATCCACGGTCAAGAGAAGGCGCATGTCCCGGCGGCAGGAGAGCTCTGCCAGTTCTTCCCGGAACAGAATTGCGTCTGGCTCCCTGGATCCGTACATGAGTGTGACGGCAGCGTAATCCTCTCTGTAAGCAAGGATATAGTGGAGAAGCGAGCGGAGTGGCGCAATGCCGAGCCCCCCGGCCAGGAGAAGGATGTCCTTCCCCTTCATCTCCCCCACAGGAAAGCCATTGCCGAAGGGACCGCGGACCCCTACCTTTTCTCCTCTCCCCATGGAGTGGAGCATGGTGGTAACGTGCCCGACCCTGCGCGCGCATAACTCCAGGCTCCGGTCGTCCGAGGGTCCTCCGGCAATCGAAATCGGGACCTCCCCACCGGAAGGGACAGAAAGCTGCACGAACTGGCCGGGGAGGAAGTGGAAATTCTCCTCTTCTTCAAACCGGAGCCGGAAAAGGGAGGTGTCGCCGGAAAGGGAGCGAACCTCGGCGATTTCGGCCATTATAGGGATTGTTTTCCCATCTTTCATCATCCAGCCTTTCCTTCAACCTTCAGCCTGAAAAGCTCCAGCATATCTATCCCCACCGGACAGACCTCCCGGCACCTGCCGCACCCCACGCAGGAGGTGCGGCCGCGCGTTGGCCCGAAACCCAGGTACTTGTGCTGGAACCGGTAGCGGAACCTTTCCTGGCGGGATTTTCTGAAATTGTGCCCGCCGGCCACCTCGCCGTGGGCCTTGAACAGGCAATTGTCCCACTCCCGTATCCGCTCCGCCGTCGCTCCGTCGAGATTGCCATATTCCCTGACGTCAAAACAGTAGCAGGTCGGGCAGCATAGGGAGCAGGCCCCGCAGGAGAGGCAGCGTGCAGCAAAGTCGTCCCAGAGGGGGCTTCCCTCGAATGTTTCCTGCGTCTTCACGGCCCGCTGGATTGCATCCTTGATGGGGGAGCAATTTCTCATTCGTGATGGTGGCCTTTCCCTTTCCATAAAAAGTCGGGAAAGCCCGGCGATGATGGCCGCACCTTTGTCCGAACCGGTATCGAGGCAGAAGCCATCGTCCGCCCTCTGGATGAAGATGTCGAACCCCACGGGGAGATCGGCGTTCACGTCTCCACAGAAGCAGAAATCATCCGGCTCGCAGGATAGGCCGATCAGGGTGAGGGCTTCGCGCCGCCTGCTGTAGAGGTGGTCGGCCGCGTCGTACATAAAGACCCGATCCAGGTAGGCGATCCCTGCCAAGTCGCATGGGTGGACCCCGAGAAGGATGATGTTCTTCTCCGTGGCAGCGGGCTGGCGGTAACCGCTTTCGGGCGAATAGGCGAGGGTGGTTTCCCTTGGTGGCAGGAGGTATTTCTTTGGAGGGAGGAGGGTGCTGCGGTAATCAAGGCGGAGCTCGGCATGTGTGACAACCCGGCCGAAGACGGTCACGCCGTCATCAGTCAATTTCGGGCCATGCAGTTCGCCGAATGCAGCCAGGTTGTCCACGAATGCCGGCAAAAGCTCGTCTTGAAGGAAATTTCGGGCCATGCAACAAGTTTAGCTCGCGATTGCGAAGTGACAAGTTGCTGGCTTCTTCTACCTGAGTCCGAGCCTGTCCAGGATGATCCCCAACCATTTGTTCAGAAAATGGTCCCTCGGAAGGAATTTGATGGTCACAGGCTTGCGGGCCCCCAAGGCGTCCAGCTCCGCGACAAGCCGTTCGTCCGGGCCGAAGCAGAGACCTTCGCGAAAGACCACGATGGCCGTAGCCCTGTCATTTGCCGCCAGGTGGATTTTGCCCAGGTTCAGGTAGTGGCGCGGGTTTGTGGGGTCAGTGGCGATGGCCTTGTTGCAGAGCTCTATCCCTTTCTGTATCTGGCCGCGCTCGCATGCGAGGGAATAGCCGAGGTACGACAGGATTTCCGGGCTTCGCGACGTGGTCGCGGCCTTTTCGAAACAGGCGAGGGCGGCCGGCCCGTTTCCTTCTTCCAGCGCCGCCAATCCTTGATGAAATGACCTCTCCGCTTCGCTGTTCTGCATGAAATGCTCCGGTCGCAGATGTTGTCCTGCTCAGAGTGCTTTACCGCTTGATGAAAAAGAATCCTTTTCTGGTATTCTAATGGAGAGAACGTTTTTTACAAGCCGTACCATCAAACATTTCGGGGGGAGAGCATGGCAACAATCAGCGAAAAGATCGTCATCAACGCGCCCGTGGAAAAGGTTTTCGGCTTTGTCACCAATCCCGACAACTGGACCGAGTACGTCACCAGCCTGACCGAGGTGAGCAACGTTTCGTCTCCGGGGCTTGAGCCCGGCACCTCCTTTGATTGGGAGTACCGGATGCTCGGCATAAAATTGCACGGCAACGGGCGGATCAGCGACAATGTGAAGGGGCATGAGTTCGGGCTGACCATGGACGGGAGCATCCCGATCAAGGAGCATTATACTTTTGCCGCCAATGGCGGCAGCACGGAGCTGGCCATCCGGATCGACTACGAGATGCCGTCACTGGTCTTGCAGAAAATCGCCAACAGCTCGCTTGTGGAGAAGTTGAACCGCCGCGAGGCTTTGAATGTCCTGGAGAAGGTGAAGCTCCTCTGCGAAGAGATGTGAGCCTGCCCATGGCTCTCCCTGTTCTGCAAAAGACCGAACCGCGCGAGCGGCTGGGGCTGGTTGTTGTCATAACAGGCAACGGCAAGGGAAAGACCACCTCGGCCCTCGGCATGGTGCTTCGGGCCGTGGGGCACGGCATGCGGGTCTGCCTGATCCAGTTCATGAAGGGTGACATGTACACCGGGGAAATCGACGCGATCCCCCGCCTTGCCCCTTTCGTTGAATTCCACATGACCGGCAAGGGGTTCTGCGGCATCCGGGCCAACCCCTATCCATTCGAGGAGCACCGGGCCAATGCCCAGGATGCCATTGCCTTGGCTCGGGAAAAGATCGTGTCCGGCGAATTCGACATGGTGGTGCTGGATGAGATCAACAATGCCCTGAAGCTGGAGCTGGTCGATCTCCCCCAGGTGTTGGAACTTCTGAATCTGAGGCCCCATCTTCTTCACCTGGTCCTCACCGGCCGCGACGCTCATCCGGAGGTTATGGAACGGGCCCATACGGTCTCGGAAATCCGGGAAGTCAAGCATGCCTACCGGCAGGGGATCGAGCCGCAGCCGGGGGTGGATTATTGAACAGGGCCTCACGCTTCCTTGGCGGCGCTTTCGTCGCTAAATCACATACCAAAGCTTACCACCCCCAGCCCCTCCTAAAATAGGAGGGGAGCAATCTCCCCCTCCTTGGTTAGGAGGGGGCCGGGGGGTGGTCGATTAAGTTGAATTTACTCAGAAGAAGGTCAATACATGAGTTTTACCGGAAACATCACCCCTGAATGGATCGAGGTGCAGTACCTGCAATGGCGGCGGCAGCCGGAGACTTTTTCCGCTGACTGGCGGGCCTTTTTCGAAGGTTTCGAGCTTGGGCAGGGAGGCCCGCCGGCAGCCGGCATTCCGATCGACATTGCGCTCAAGTTCTCCGCGGTGCAGTCGCTCATCTACCGCTACCGGGACATCGGGCACCTGCTGGCCTGCACCGATCCCCTTTCGCCGTGCAGCACTTCCCATCCCCTTCTGGACCTGGAGGCGTTCACCCTTTCTGACGCTGACCTGGACACGGTCTTCCACACCCGGCGCTTCCTGAAGGAGAGCGCAACCCTGCGGGAGATCCTGGAGCTGCTCCAGGAGACCTACTGCCGCTCCATCGGGGTGGAGTTCATGCACATCCAGGAGCCGGGGGAGCGGCAGTGGCTCATCGACCGGATGGAAACCGCCCGCAACCGGCGGCGCTTCACGCAGCAGGAGCGACTCAACATACTGCGCAAGCTGCAGGAGGCATCCCTGTTCGAGGAATTCCTGCACCGCAAGTTCATAGGCCAGAAGCGTTTTTCCCTGGAGGGGGGAGAAGCGCTCATCCCTTTTCTCGATGCGGTGGTGCAGCGGGCCGCGAAATATGGCATGAGCGATCTCATCCTGGGCATGGCGCACCGGGGGAGGCTCAATGTTCTGGCGAACGTCTTCGGCAAGCCCCTGGCCACCCTGTTTGCCGAGTTCAAGGACAACGCGGAGTTCGGCTTCGTGGGGGACGGCGACGTAAAGTATCACAAGGGATTCTCTGCCGACGTAAAGGTTAGCGACGGCACGCGCATCCATCTGACCCTTACCACCAACCCGAGCCATCTGGAGGCGGTGGACCCGATGGTGGAGGGAAAGAGCCGCGCCCGCCAGGACCGGTATGGCGAGGGTGGCGACAAGCGGGTTCTGCCGGTATTGATTCACGGCGACGCAGCCTTTGCCGGCCAGGGGGTGGTGGCGGAGGTGTTCAACCTGTCGCAACTTGAGGGGTATCGGACCGGCGGCACCCTCCATATCGTCGTCAACAACCAGATCGGCTTCACCACCCTGCCGAGGGATGCCCGTTCCACCTGCTATGCGACCGATATGGCGAAGATGGTGCAGGCGCCAGTGTTTCACGTGCACGGCGAGGACCCGGAGGCGGTGGTATATGTGGCGGGCCTGGCCCTCGACTACCGCCGGCAGTTCGGGCGGGACGTGGTGGTGGAGATCCTCTGCTACCGTCGCCACGGCCACTCCGAGGGGGACGAGCCCTACTTCACCCAGCCCCTCATGTACGGGCAGATCAAAGACCGCCCCCCTGTTCACGAGCTTTACGCAGGGAGGATCATGGAAGAGGGGGTTCCGGCCGAGACGATCGATTCCGCAATCGAAGAAATAAAGAAGCGCCTCGACAGCGCCATGGAACAGAAACCGCCGGTTACAGATGCCGGTTTCGGCGGTCCCTGGAGCGGCATCAAGCGCGAGTATGCCCCGGAGAAGATAGAAACCGGCGTTACGCGGGAGACCCTGCTGGAACTGGGGCGAATCTCGGTCGCCATGCCCGAGGGGTTCACCCCACATCCCAAGATAGAGGCCGGTCTGCGGAAACGGCTGGAAGAACTGGAAAAGGGGGAAGCCATCGACTGGGGAAGTGCGGAATCCCTCGCCTTTGCGACGCTTCTGCGGGAAGGGATATCAGTCCGGCTGTCGGGCCAGGATTCCCGGCGCGGCACGTTCAATCATCGTCATTCGGCGCTGTACGACCAGAAGACCGGCGCCATGCATGTGCCTTTGGCGGCCGCCGGCAAGAACGGCGCCAGGTTCCATGCCTACGACAGCATGCTCTCCGAGAACGCGGTGCTCGGCTTCGAGTACGGCTATTCCGTGGAGACTCCCGCCTGCCTCACTATCTGGGAGGCCCAGTTCGGCGACTTCGCCAACGGCGCCCAGGTTGTCATCGACCAGTTCATCGCCGCCGGCGAGACCAAGTGGGACAGGGTATCGGGGCTGGTCATGCTCCTTCCCCACGGCTACGAGGGGATGGGGGCCGAGCACTCCAGCGCCCGGATCGAGCGCTACCTGCAACTCTGCGCCAACAACAACATCCAGGTCTGCCAGCCATCCACCCCGGCCCAGCTCTTCCACTGCCTGCGGCGCCAGGTGAAGCAGCCGTTCCGCAAACCCCTCGTGGTCTTTACCCCCAAGAGCCTTTTGCGTCACCCGATCTGCGTTTCGCGGCGGGAGGAACTGGAGAAGGGGTGGTTCCGCGAGATTCTGCCCGCTGCCGGGTCGCCAAAGAAGGTAAAGACGGTGCTCATCTGCTCCGGCAAGGTTTACTATGAGCTCATGGAGCGGAAGGAGTCAGATAAGCTAGACGACGTTGCCATCGTCCGGATCGAGCAGTTCTACCCCCTGCGGGACGACCTGTTGCGCGAGGCATTGGAACCCTTCAAAAAGGCAGACATCGCCTGGGTACAGGAGGAGCCGCGCAACATGGGGGCTTGGAACTTCCTGCGGCCACGGCTTGCGGAGATTGTCGGCAAGGAGCCGCGTTACATCGGCCGGGACGAGGACGCGGCCCCGGCCACCGGGTCGCACAGGATGCACAAGGAGCAGCAGGAGCGGATCATCAAGGAAGCGTTCGGTCAAAAATAACCAAGAGGAATTGACATGGAAATCAAAATCCCATCAGTCGGCGAATCGGTGTATGAGGCGCTTGTGGGGAAGTGGCTGAAGAAGGACGGCGAGCAGGTCAAAAAGGACGAGCCCCTCTGCGAGATCGAGACCGACAAGATAACCTTCGAGCTCAGTGCGGAAACGGACGGCGTGCTCAGGATTTCGACCGAAGCCGGGACCACGGTCAAGATCGGGGCCGTCATCGGAAGCGTGGAAGAGGCGAAGGGGGCTAAAGAGGAGAAGGCCGCCAAAGAAAAGAAGGTTCCCGCAGAGGCTCCGGCCAAAGCCGCTTCCGCCAGGGAGCCTTCCGCGGAGGAGAAGCCGTCGGAGAAGGAGAAAGGGGAAGGGCGGACTACTCCATCGGAGAGAAAAAAGGACCGGGAAGCAGAAAAAGCAGGGACTGGGGACCGGGGACCAGGGACCGGTGAACGGCGAACAAAAGAAGAGGCGGCATTTGTTAAATCGGAGGAGCCGGTTGAATACAGGGCCAGGAAGGAGCCTGTCAAGGAGCCTGAGAAAAAGGGGCGCGAGACGCGCATCCCCATGACCCCCATCCGCAAGCGGATCGCGGAGCGGCTTCTGGCCGCGCACCAGCAGACCGCCATGCTTACCAGCTTCAACGAGGCGGACATGACCCGCATCAGGGAGCTGCGCGCCGAGCATGGCGAGCGCTTCCAGAAGAAACACGGGGTGAAGCTCGGCCTCATGTCGTTCTTCGTCAAGGCTTGCGTCGAGGCACTGAAGGACTATCCGGCGCTGAATGCCCGCATCGATGGCGACGAGATCGTGCTCCACAACTACTATGATATCGGTATCGCGGTTTCCGGCGAAAAGGGGTTGGTGGTGCCGGTGCTGCGGGATGCGGACCGGCTCCGGCTGTGGGAGATCGAGAAGGGGATCGACGGCTTCGTGGAACGGATCAAGACCAACAAGCTCGCCCTTGCGGACCTGGAAGGGGGGACCTTCACCATCACCAACGGCGGAGTTTTCGGCTCGCTCATGAGCACCCCCATCCTCAATCCGCCACAAAGCGCGGTCCTCGGGATGCATGCCATCCAGGACCGACCGGTGGCCAGGGACAACAAGGTTGTGATCCGCCCCATGATGTACCTCTCCCTCTCCTACGACCACCGGATCATCGACGGCCGCGAGGCGGTAATGTTCCTCATGAAGGTGAAGGAGCATATCGAGGAGCCGGAGGAGATGCTGCTGGAGGGGTGAGGGATTCAGTGAGATTATAAAGAAGAGACAGGAGGAACCCATGAAACGGTTAAGTCTGACAGTATCGTGCGTGATGTTCGTGTCCATGGCACTCTATGCGGCATCAGCCTTTGCCGGCATGGGGAGCGAGGGGCATATTGCCGTGACGCCTGCCGACCTGAAGTGGGCGGATGTGCCGTCGCTCCCGCCGGGAGCAAAAGTAGCGGTCATCGAAGGGCCGTTGAACGAGGCGGTCCCGTACACCTTCCGCCTGAAGGTTCCAGCCGGTTACATTGTGCCTCCCCACACCCATCCGGTGGTGGAGCGGGTCACCGTTATCTTCGGCACGTTCAACCTGGGATTCGGCGACAGGTTTGACCCTGTGAAGACAAAGCCATACCCGGCGGGTAGCGTCATCATAATGCCGCCCGGCATGAAGATGTTCGCGTTTGCCCCGGAGGAAACGGTCATCCAGATCCATGGGACCGGCCCATGGGGGATCACATACATCAACCCGGCGGAAGATCCGAGGAAAAAATAGGACAGGGAGGCTTTATGGCCAAGGTCATCCATTGTTGCAAGGTAAATCCCAGCTCCACTTGCGATCACGTCATCCGCGGCGCAACGGAGGAGGAGGTGCTGGAAGGCGCCAGGAAACACGCCAGGGAGCACGGTCTTGAGCCGACGCCGGAGCTGCTGGAGATGGTGAAGGGATTCATCGAGGATGAGTAGAAAGGAAACGTCTCCTTGACTCCTCTGCGGCAACGCTTTTTGTGAAGGCACGATTGCCTTGACAGAAGCGGGGGTGCGTTGTAATTTGTGCTGTTTGCCGGGGGAGGGAGTGGAGGGGCTTTGCATGGCGCCTCGAAGCCGTCGTCGTCGACATCTCGTTGGCGTGACGGCTTTTTTTTCAGATGCTGAAATGGAGAAGTTTATACAAATCAGAAAGGATGCAACGATGAACAGTTTGCCAAAATGTCCGAAATGCAGTTCGGAATACACTTATGAAGATGGAGACAGGTATGTTTGTCCTGAGTGCGCCCATGAATGGGCAAAGGATGCGTTGAGTGAGAGTGCTGAAGAGAAACGTGTCGTGCGCGATGCCTTTGGGAATCTGCTGAATGACGGCGACACAGTCACGGTGATCAAGGATCTCAAGATAAAAGGCTCGTCATTGGTAGTCAAGGTCGGGACTAAAGTCAGAAACATTCGTCTCATCGAAGGCGACCATGATATTGACTGTAAGATTGACGGCATTGGGGCAATGCAGTTGAAATCGGAATTTGTAAAAAAGGCGTAGATGGGCGCATCAGCGAATTCCGCTCAAATTGGATTATCTTTCCCCCGTCCCTGAACCTGGCGGGACAATATGGTAAAATATTTCCTGGAGGTTTCATCCAAATGTCCGAAGAAACATTCGACCTGATCGTCATCGGCGCCGGCCCCGGTGGCTACGTGGCGGCGATCCGCGCCGCGCAGCTTGGTATGAAGGTGGCCGTGGTGGAGAAGCGCGATTCCCTTGGCGGGGTCTGTCTGAACGAGGGGTGCATCCCGAGCAAGGCGCTGCTCGACTCCTCGGAGCTGTTCGCCCTGGCGAGGGACAAGTTCTCCGGCCACGGCATCGTGATCGATCCGCCGCAGCTCGACCTGGCGAAGATGCTTGCCCGGAAGGACGATGTGGTGAAGAAGCTGACCGACGGCATCGCGTTTCTGTTCAAGAAGAACAAGGTGGCGTGGGTGAAGGGGGCGGCGCGGTTGGCAGGGAAGGAAGGGGAGAAGCACAGGATCGAGATTCGAGGAGCGGGGAACGAGGTAAACCAGGAGCTGAAAGCTTCCAAGATCCTTCTTGCCACCGGCAGTGCGGCTGTGGAGATTCCGTCGGTTCCCTTTGATGGCGAGACCGTGGTCTCGGCCCGCGAGGCGCTCTCTTTCGACCGGGTGCCGGAGCACCTCGTGGTGATCGGCGCCGGGTACATCGGGCTGGAGCTCGGCTCTGTATGGAGCCGCCTCGGGGCTCAGGTGACGGTGGTGGAGATGCTGGCCAAACCCCTTCCCAATACCGATGGCCAGGTGGCCGATGCCCTGGTCCGGTCGCTCAAGAAGCAGGGGATGAAGTTCCTGCTGGAAACAAAGGTGACCGGTCTGGAGAAGAAGGACGGCAAGGCCGTGGTGCCGGTGGAATCGGGCGGGACAACCGAGCGGATCGAGTGCGACCGGGTGCTCGTCGCTGTCGGCCGCAAGCCGCTCATCGACGGGCTGGGGCTTGAAGAGGCGGGCGTGAAGTTAGATCAATCTGGAAGAATTTCTGTGAACGAGAATTTCGAGACGGGTGTCCCCGGCATCCATGCCATTGGCGACCTGATCCCCGGCCCGATGCTGGCCCACAAGGCGATGGAGGAGGGGGTGGTCTTCGCCGAACGGCTGCACGGCGAGGGATCGGCCGTGGAGTACGACTTTCTCCCCGGCATCTGCTACACCTGGCCGGAAGCGGCGTCGGTGGGGAAAACCGAGGAGCAGCTCAAGGGCGAAGGGATCCCCTACAAGGCCGGGAAATTCACCTTCATGGCCAATGGCCGGGCCAAGTGCATGGACGAAACCGAAGGGTTCGTTAAAATCCTGGCCCACGCCGAAACCGGCCGGATGCTTGGGATGCACATCCTCGGCGCGAGGGCCAGCGACCTTATCGCCGAGGGGGTGACGGCCATGACTTACGGCGGCACGGCCCAGGACGTGGCCATGACCTTCCATGCCCATCCGACCCTGGCGGAGGCGGTGAAGGAAGCGGCGCTGGATGTGGATAAACGAGCGATACACTCTTGATATTTGCCACAGAGTCACAGAGACTCTGAGAAAAGCAAAACCAGACAAAATTCGAGCAGTATTTGGCGCTTGGTTCTTCTCCGTGTCTCCGTGTCTCTGTGGCAAAAATGAAAGGGGGTAATAATGGGAAAGAACCTCGCAACGAAGATCCTCGAAGCCCACCTTGCGGAAGGGGAGTTGGTCCCCGGCCGGGAGATCGCCCTG
The DNA here is from genome assembly GCA_016177775.1 of Geobacter sp. Classification (GTDB taxonomy): domain Bacteria; phylum Desulfobacterota; class Desulfuromonadia; order Geobacterales; family Geobacteraceae; genus JACOUQ01. The sequence continues at coordinate 34,579 of JACOUQ010000027.1, read as the reverse complement.
AAGATCGACCACTGCCTGCTGCAGGATGCCACCGGCACCATGGCGGTGCTGGAGTTCATGGCCATGGGGACTCCTCGGGTGAAGGTGGAGCTGGCGGCCCAGTACATCGACCACAACCTTCTGCAGACCGACAACCGCAACGCCGACGACCACATATTCCTCGCCACCGCGGCCCAGCACTACGGCATTCACCTTTCAAAGCCAGGCAACGGCGTTTCCCACCAGGTACATCTCGAACGCTTCGGCATCCCCGGCAAGGTGATGCTGGGGGCCGATTCCCATACACCTACCGCCGCCGGACTTTCCATGCTCGCCATCGGCGCGGGTGGGCTGGACGTGGCGCTTGCCATGGCCGGCCATCCGTTCCATCTTCCCTGTCCCCGGATCTGGGGGGTGAAGCTCACCGGCAAGCTCCAGCCCTGGGTTTCCGGCAAGGACGTGATCCTGGAGATGCTCCGCCGCCACACGGTGAAGGGAGGGGTGGGGGCGATCATCGAGTACTATGGCCCTGGCGTGGAAACCCTTTCGGCCACCGACCGCGCCACCATCGGCAACATGGGGGCGGAGCTCGGTGCCACCACAACCATCTTTCCCTCGGACCAGCGCACCAGGGAGTTCATGGAGGCCCAGGGTCGGGGGGACCTCTGGCAGCCGCTTGCCGCAGACCCCGGCGCCACCTACGACCAGCATGACGAGATCGACCTTTCCCAGGTGGAGCCGCTCATCGCCTGCCCGTCGTCGCCGGACAACGTGGTGCCGGTCCGCGAGACGGAAGGGGTGAAGGTCGACCAGGTGATCGTGGGGAGTTCGGTCAACTCGTCGTTTCGCGACCTGATGACTGTCTGCCGCATCCTGGACGGCCGCAGGGTCGCGCCACATGTCTCCTTCAACGTCAACCCCGGCAGCCGCCAGGTGCTGGAGAACGTGGCGACCCAGGGGGGGGTGATGATGCTCCTTTTGGCCGGCGCCCAGATCCACCAGCCTGGATGCCTCGGTTGCATCGGCATGGGACAGGCTCCTGGCACAAACCAGGTGAGCCTCCGCACCTTTCCGCGAAACTTCCCCGGCCGCAGCGGTACAAAGAACGACCGGGTCTACCTCTGTTCCCCCGAAACCGCGGCTGCGGCCGGACTTTTCGGCGTGATCACCGATCCCCGCAAGCTGGGGGACCTCCTTCCCTGGCCCGAAGTACAAAACCCCGACAAGTACGTTATCGACGATTCCAGCGTCATCTTCCCCCTCTCGGAGGAGGAGGCCGAGAAGACCGAGATCGTCACCGGTCCCAACATCGTGCCGTTCCCCGAATTTGAGCCGCTTCCGGACGACTTCTCTGCCGAGGTGATCTTGAAGGTAGAGGACAACATCTCCACCGATACCATCATGCCCGCCGGTAACAAGGTCCTCCCATTCCGGAGCAACATCCCTGCCATAAGCGACTTCGTCTTCGAGCAGCTTGACCCCGACTTCCCGAAACGCGCCAAGGAGAAAGGAAGCGGCGTGGTCGTCGGCGGCGAGAACTACGGCCAGGGCTCGTCCCGCGAACATGCTGCCCTCGCTCCCCGCTATCTCGGTATCCGAATGAAGATCGCCAAGAGCTTCGCCCGGATACACAAGGCGAACCTGGTGAATTTCGGCATCCTGCCCCTTACCTTCAAGAACCCGGTGGACTACGAGATGGTGAAGCAGGGGGACATGGTGACCTGCCCGAAACTGCGGGAACTGGTTTCCTCCGGGGCGGTGGAGATACCGGTGGAGGTGAACGGCCGCAAAGTAATTACCCTCCTGGAGGTGTCGGACCGGGAACGGAAGGAACTTCTCGCCGGCGGGACTCTGAACTACGTCCGTAAGGGTGGCGCCTGAAAAGAGGCGCCGGGCTGGACATCGGGGCAGAGTGCGGTACAATTATCCCTGAATTGCGACATCTGTAGAGACGCATTGCATGCGTCTCTGACATTTCCGAGGAGACCGAATGGACAGCAAGCTCCGCGCGATCCTGCCTGACCAGGAACTTCTGAAGCTTTATCAGCAGATGGTCCTCTCCCGCGAGTTCGAGGAGTCGTGCGCCGAGCAGTACACCAAGGGGCACATCACCGGCTTCCTCCACCTCTACAGCGGCCAGGAGGCCGTGGCCGTCGGCGCAACGGCGGGGCTGCACAAGGACGACTACATCCTCTCCGCCTACCGGGAGCATGCCCAGGCCATTGTACGGGGTGCAGACCCGAAACGTGTCATGGCCGAGCTGTTCGGAAAGGCCACCGGCATCTGCAAGGGGAAGGGGGGATCGATGCACCTCTTCGACCCCGGCCTCAGTTTTATGGGAGGTTATGCCATTGTCGGCGGCCAGTTTCCCATCGCCGTGGGGCTCGCCTTTGCCGCCAAGTACCGGAAGGAGGATCGGATCTCCGCCTGTTTCTTCGGCGACGGAGCCGTGAACCAGGGGACCTTCCACGAGGGGCTCAACTGGGCGCGGCTCTGGAATCTGCCGGTTCTCTTCGTCTGCGAGAACAACTTCTATGGCATCGGCACGGAGGTGCATCGCTCCTCGGCCCTGGCGGACATCCACAAGCGGGCCTGCGGCTACGACATCCCGGCGGTGCGGATCGACGGCATGGACGTGATGGCGGTCTACGAGGCGGTCAAGTGGGGGGTCGATTGGGTACGGGAGAACAGCAGGCCGTATCTCATCGAGGCGATGACCTACCGGTTTAGAGGCCACTCCATGGCCGATCCGGGCAAATACCGGAGCGCCGCGGAGGTGGAGCTCTGGAAGGCCCGCGATCCTATTGTCGGTTTTGCCAAGCGCCTTGCCGATGAGCGGATTGCAACCGGAGAGCAGCTGGAAGTTATCAGGGAAAAGGCGGCGGCAATCGTGCAGGAGGCGGTGAAATTCGCCGAGGAGTCGCCGTGGCCGGAGGATGACGAGGTTTACAAAGATATTTATGTTTGATTGTTGCCACAGAGACACAGAGTCACAGAGAAAACCATAAGGGTTCTGGATTTCTTAACGTCTTGGCGACTTTGCGAGGAGTCTGTTTTGTTTAGAGTTTTCTGCTTTTCCTCTGAGCCTCTGTGGCTCCGTGGCGAAAATGGAGGAAATCCATGCCCGAAATGACCTACCGTGACGCCATCAACCTGGCCCTGAAGGAAGAGATGCGGCGTGACCCTTCCATTGTCGTCTTGGGGGAGGATGTGGCGCTGTACGAGGGGTCGTTCAAGGTGACCCGTGGGCTTTTGGCCGAGTTCGGCGAGGAGCGGGTGAAGGATACCCCCATATCTGAGAACACCATCATCGGCGTATCCGTCGGGGCAGCCATGGGAGGCTTGCGGCCGGTGGCGGAGCTGATGACCGTGAACTTCGCGCTCCTGGCCATGGACCAGATCGTGAACCATATGGCGAAGATCCGCTCCATGTTCGGCGGCCAGACTTACCTTCCCATAACGGTGCGCGCACCAGGCGGCGGGGGGAGCCAGCTTGCGGCCCAGCACAGCCAGAGCCTGGAGACTTACTTCATGCATTGCCCCGGCATATATGTTGCCATGCCGGCCACCCCGGCAGATGCCAAGGGACTTCTCAAGAGCTGTATCCGTGACAACAACCCGGTCATGTTCCTGGAACACGAGCTTCTGTACAACAGCAAGGGGGAGGTGCCGGAGGATCCGGAGTTTCTCGTCCCCCTCGGCAAGGCAGCTGTCATGCGGGAGGGGAAGGATCTGACCATCGTCGCCTATTCCCGCATGTCGGTGCTGGCGCTTCAGGCAGCGGCAGAGCTGGAAAAGGACGGTATTTCCTGCGAGGTGGTGGATTTGCGGACTCTGAACCCGCTCGACACCGAGACTTTTATCGCTTCGGCGCGAAGGACGGGACGGGCCGTGGTGGTGGAGGAGTGTTGGCGGACCGCCGGGCTCGGCTCGGATATCGCCTTCCGGATCCACGAGGCGTGCTTTGATACCCTTCTCGCGCCGGTCAGAAGGGTATCCGGCCTTGACGTGCCTATGCCCTATTCGCGAAAACTGGAAAAGCTCTGCATCCCGCAGGTGGAGACGATTACAGCGGCTGTCAAAGAGGTTTTAAGTGAAAAATATTAGCATGGTTATTGCCACAGAGACACAGAGGCACAGAGAACCCCTTTTCTCGATTTCGTATTTCTCAGAGCCTCTGTGTCTCTGTGGCAAATTCCGAGGTTAAATCATGGCCAAAGAAATCACCATGCCCAAGCTCTCCGACACCATGACCGAGGGGAAGCTGGTTTCCTGGAAGAAGTCCGTGGGGGAATCGGTGGAGCGGGGCGATATCATCGCCGAGGTGGAGACCGACAAGGCCACCATGGAACTGGAGGCGTTCGCCTCGGGCGTGCTTCTGGAGACACGGGCCGAGCCGGGGGATACGATAGCGGTGGGGAAGGTCATCGGTATCATAGGGTCAGCCGGGGGAAAACCGGAGAAAAAAGCCGGGGAAAAGCCCGAGGAGAAGGCTGAAAAGAAGCCTGTAGAAAAAGTTGAAGAGAAACCCAAGGAGAAAACGGAAGAAGAGCCTGAAGAGAAGATCGAAGAAAAGCCCGGGAAGGAACCGGAGAAGATACCGGAAGAGAAGGTCGAGGAGAAGCCCCGACCGGTTTCTCCCCCTCCGGCCGGCGTCGAAGAGAAGGCCTCCCCGCTGGTGCGCCGCATGGCGCGGGAGCATGATATCGACCTTGCCACTGTCGAGGGGAGCGGCCCGGACGGGCGCATTCTGAAGGAAGATCTTGAGGCCGCGATAGCCCGTGAGACGGGAGACGTGAGTCGTGAGACAGGTAAAGCAGCACCGGAAATATCGGCAGGTGTCCACCCCCTCTCCCGGATGCGGGCCGCCATTGCGAAGACAGTCAGCCATGCGTGGCAGACCATTCCCCATTTCAGCGTGACCGTCTCCATCGAGATGGGGGAGGCGGAGCGGGTCCGGCAGGAACTAAAGGATGCGGGCACGCCGGTGTCGCTGAACGACCTGGTCGTGAAGGCCTCTGCACTTGCTCTCCGGAAGTTCCCCCGGTTGAATGCCTCGTTCGCACCTGAGGGGATCACGGTGCACGGCGATGTCAATATCGGGATCGCGGTCGCCCTGGAAGACGGGTTGCTGATCCCGGTAATCAAGGGGTGCCAGAAGCTTTCCCTGGCGGAGATCGCGGTAAAGAGCCGCGAGCTGGCCGACTTGGCGCGCAGCGGGAAAATCACCGAGCAGGAGATCAGCGGCGGGACCTTTTCGGTCTCCAACCTGGGGATGTACGGCGTCGATCAGTTCGTGGCCGTTATCTATCCGCCACAGGGGGCGATCCTGGCGGTGGGGGCGGTCGCGGACACGCCTTTAGTCAAGGGGGAGCACCTGGTCGTGGCGCGGGTGATGAAGGCCACGCTCTCAGCGGACCACCGGCTGATTGATGGGGCCGAGGGTGCGCGGTTCCTGGCTGAACTGAAGAGAATACTGGAAAATCCCGTAACTATGCTGGTTTGAGAGAGGAAGGTCATGAATCCACTCGATCTCGGTCTCATCGACTTTGGCGAAGCGTGGGCCATACAGGAACAGATGGCCGCCGAAGTGGCTGCCGCCAAAATCCAGGAAACGCTCCTTTTGCTGGAACATACGCCGGTTTATACCATCGGGAGCGGCGGAAACGATGCGAACATCATCGACAGCAATATCGAGGCGGTCCGCATCAATCGCGGCGGAGACGTTACCTGGCACGGGCCGGGACAGGTGGTGGGGTACCCGCTGGTCGACCTCTCCCGGAGGGGAAGGGACCTGCACCGTTATCTCCGCTTTCTGGAGGAGTTCCTGATTGCCACGGCTGCCGATTACGGCGTTGCGGCTTGTCGGATACCGGGCAGGACCGGCATCTGGGTCGATGAGGGCAAGCTCGCCGCCATCGGCGTGGGGGTACGGCGCTGGGTCACCATGCATGGCTTTGCCCTGAACGTGACCAACGACCTTGCCCCTTTCAGCGCCATCAATCCTTGCGGCATGACGAATTGCCGGGTGACTTCCCTAAAGGCCCTCTCAAACCGTGCTCCGGAGGTGGGGGAGGTCAAGGTGAACATTGCGGCAAGGTTCGAGGATATGCTGGATGAGATGCTGCCGCGGGTGTAGCTATTAGCACCCCACGCAGCCTTGGCAGTGCTTTGACGGAGAGAAGCTTTGCAAAGCTTACCACCCCCAGCCCTTTAGGCCCTTTGGGTCCTCCTAAAATAGGAGGGGAGCAAACTCCCCCTCCTTGGTTAGGAGGGGGCTGGGGGGTGGTCGATCAGGTGCAAGTTGCTCAGAAGTCTGATTTCCATTACGTCACGGAGGGAACAGTGTCCGACAAACTGAAAGTACCGGTTGACAAGCTGAGATGGGAATGTGATCCCGCGGATTTCGATTTCAAATCCACCGATGAACTGCCGGAGCTGGAAGGGACCATCGGCCAGGAGCGAGCTTTGAAGTCCCTGGATTTCGGGCTCGGGATAAAGGAGTTGGGATTCAACCTGTTCATGGCGGGTGAGCCCGGTACCGGACGAACTTCCACCATCAAAAACCTCTTGAAGAAGCAGGCCAAATCCGAGCCCCCTCCGTCGGACTGGTGTTACGTCAACAATTTCAAACAGGGGGACACGCCGGTTGCCCTGGCACTTGCAGCCGGAAAGGGGATCGAATTCGCGTCGGACATCAAGGAAATGCTGGAGAGTGTGCGGAACGACATTCCTAAGGCCCTGGACAGCAAGGAGTACGAGAGTCAGAAATCCGCGATATTCGAGGAATACCAGCAGGAAAACTCCGAGCTGTTCGGCAAGCTCGAGGAGGAGGCGGCAGGGAAGGGGTTTTCGCTCCAACGGACCGTATCCGGACTGGTGATGGTGCCGCAGAAGGAGGGGCGGAACTATACGCAGGAGGAATACGAGGCGCTTCCCAAGGAGGAGATGGAGAAGGTCGAGACAGTCGGCAAGGAGCTGTCCGAAAAGCTGAACGACGTGCTGCGCAAGGTCCGGGAGAACGAGAAGGAGACCCGCGACAGGATGGCCCAGCTCGACCGCGAGCTCGGCCTGTCGGCTCTGGGTCACCATATCGAGCCGCTCAAGGAGAAGTATGCCGACTTTGCCAAGGTTGTGGAACATCTGGATGCGGTGCAGGAAGACATCCTCAACAATCTGGAGGATTTTAAGCCGCCGCAGCCGGCCCCGCAGATTGCCGGCATCAGGCTCCCCCGCCAGGAGCCCTCGTTCGAACGCTACGAGGTGAACATCCTTGTAGACAACCGGGAGACCGAGGGAGCGCCGGTGATTTTCGAGGTAAACCCCACCTATAACAACCTTTTCGGGCGTATCGAACAGGTCATGCAGATGGGTGGCGCGGCCAGCACCAATTTCAGCCTGATCAAGCCGGGGGCGCTGCACCGGGCCAACGGCGGGTATCTCATTCTCGACGCGCGCGAGGTGCTGATAAACCCCTTTGCCTGGGATGCCCTGAAACGCTGCATCAGGAGCGGCGAGATCAAGATAGAGGACGTGCTGGAGCAGTACCGCTTCATGACCATGGTATCGCTCAAGCCCGAACCGATCCCCCTTCAGGCCAAGATTATCATGATCGGCACCCCCTGGATTTATTACCTTCTCTATCACCTGGAGCCGGATTACCGGAAGTTCTTCAAGGTAAAGGCGGACTTCGACAGCCGTGTCACCAGGACCCCGGAGATCGTGCGGGATTACGCCATGTTCATTGCAACCCACTGCCGGAACGAAAAGCTTCTCCCCTTCGACAACAGCGGGGTCGCCAGGCTCCTGGAATACTCGTCCCGCCTGGTGGATGACCAGGAGCGATTCTCCACCCAGTTCATGGAGATAGCCGACCTGATCAAGGAGGCGAGTTACTGGGCCACGAAGGAGAAGAGCAGCCATGTGACAAAGGATTACGTCGCCAAGGCGATAGAGGAGAAGATATATCGCAGCAACCGCGTCGAGGATCGGATGCAGGAGCTCTTCGAGGACGGGACCATCCTCTGCGAAACCGAGGGGGAGGTGGTGGGGCAGATAAACGGCCTGTCGGTCATTTCTCTCGGGGATCATACCTTTGGCCGCCCCTCACGGGTCACTGCCAGGGTTTACCTGGGAAAGGCGGGGATGGTCAATATAGAGCGGGAGGTGAAACTGTCCGGACCGATCCACGACAAGGGGGTCATGATCATAACCGGTTATATGGGGGGGAGGTACGCCCACGACAAGCCGCTCTCCTTTTCGGCCTCTATCTGCTTCGAGCAGTCCTACGAAGGGGTCGAGGGGGACAGCGCCTCGTCTACCGAGCTCTATGCGCTCCTTTCGACCCTCTCTGGCATCCCTCTCAAGCAGGGGATCGCAGTGACCGGCAGCGTCAACCAGCTGGGGAGGATACAGCCCATCGGCGGCGTCAACCACAAGATCGAGGGGTTCTTTGCGGTCTGCAAGATGAAGGGGCTGACCGGAAACCAGGGGGTCGTCATCCCGAAGAGCAACGAGCGGCACCTGATGCTCAAGGACGAGGTGGTGGAGGCGGTAAAGGCCGGCCAATTCCACATCTGGAGCGTGGAAACCATCGACGAGGGGATCGAGATCCTGACCGGCGTTCCGGCCGGCGAGCTCCAGCCTGATGGCGTCTATCCGGAGGGGAGCATAAATTATCTCGTGAACAAGCGGCTGCGCGACATCGTGGACAGCATGAAGAAGTTTGTCGCGGCGGAGAAGGAGGAGAAGAAACAGATAGCGTAGCAAAGCTTTGAAACCGCATTTCCTCGCGCAAAGACGCAAAGGCCGCCAAGAAATTCAAATACTTCAAAAAGGATATAGAAACATACCTGTTGGTTTGATTTTTCTTTGCGTTCTTTGCGAGCTTTGCGCGAAATAACTTTTGCAGGTATATATGGCTCCGCGAGCGTTATTGTGATATTGTCCGGTAGGTTATATGGACCCCGCTCGCAGGAGGATGCAGGATTTGCCCAGGATCGCCCACCTCGTAATCAATCCCACCGCAGGCAGTTATTCGCCACGTCTCCTTGACAGAATTACATCAATGCTCCCGAGGCACGGCTTTGTTCCGAAGGTTCTGCTGACCGGCGGTCCTGACGATGCCTCCCTCTTTGCCCGGCGCATATGCGAGGAAGAAGCGGAGCCTTTCATTATCGCCGGCGGGGGAGACGGCACCATCAACGGCGTAGTGAACGGTCTCACCCCCGGCAGGGCGACCCTGGCAGTGCTCCCGCTCGGCACCTCCAACGTGCTGGCGCGGGAGCTCGGCATTGCCTCCGTTGATGACGCCCTGCGCCGCATCGAACGGGGCACGACCAGGATCATGTCGGTCGGGCTTCTCGAAAAGGAGGGGCTGAGCCGCTATTTCCTGCTCATGGCCGGGATCGGTTTTGACGGGGCAGTGGTGGAGGGGGTCAGGCTCGGAGAGAAGAGAATCCTGAAAGAAGGGGCGTACATCCTGTCGGCCCTGCGTCGACTCATCTCCTGGGAGCGGGAGCCGGTGGAGGTGACGGCCGATGACCGAACCATTCTCTGCCACACGGTGGTTGTCTGCAATTCGGCCAAGTACGCCGGAACGTTCGCGCTCGCCCCGGAAGGGGACATTTTCACCCCCGGTTTTCAACTGGTCTGCATCACTGGAAGCAGCAGGTGGACCTATCTCAAGGCAAGCGCCCGGCTTGTTTTTGGCATGGGGGCCGGCGGGAGCGGCGTGGAACTCGTGAATGCGTCGGAAGTGGTGGTCAGCGGCACGAAAGCGGTGCAGATCGACGGGGATTACCTCTGCCATGCGCCGGTGCGGATAAGAGCTGTGCCGGATTTCGTGCGGCTGGTGGTGTGAAAGAGGGGGGGGTATGAAAGGCAATGCTTGTTTTGTATTGATTGCGCTATTGGTGACAACTTGTATTGTGTTTACAAAAACTGGCATTGCTCAGAGTCAAAATAGTAGTGATAATAAAATTGGCTCTAATGCCAATTCGGCACGAGATTACTTTAATTTCAAATTTGTTATGTCTCAGTCAAAAAATTATATTTTGATCGAGTCTGACTTGGAAAGCTGGAATTACGAAATCAGGCGGACCTTGGAAGAGAGGGGGTTGACTGTTCCAACTGTCCAGAAAATCTTCAGGATCAAACCAAAGCTGTTACAAAAAATGGTGGTAAATAAGTCGAGTGATAAATATACCGTGCTGTCAAATTATTCGAATTATGCCATGGCAACAGAGGGATTTTATTATAACGTAGATGACGGTTGTGGAGACGATACTATCACTGTCAAGCTTGCTCCTGAAAAGGCGGTTGTTCACGATTTTTCTAACGAGCAAATTGTGGTTTTGAAACAACCTCATCCTCTGATCAAAAAGCTGAATATAGTCCCGTATGTTGAAACAAAAATCCCTGAATATTTTAAAAATGTATTAGCAAAGATGCTGAAAGATAAGTTCACCCAATTCCTGAAAAACAATGAATTTTATTCAGAAGGGGTTAAAACTTCAGAAATAAAATTCTTCGATCTCCCTGCAGTTACTGTATATAGACCACAAAATAGTACTGCTAATCAATTTGTATCTGCCGTATGGCACAGCGAAAAGGGTGAAATGCAATGCTGCATGGCAGGTCTTTACCAATTGGATATAGAAAATGCACAGGTCAGGCTTGACGAAGTAATACCAATGAATCCTGATGGAAAAGGCGTTGGCGGTTTTGAGATAGACAAGTTTGTCTACCTAAATGGCAGGGTTTTCGTGTTCTTGAACTCAGGATACTGGGAGTGGGCAGAAGAAGTGATATATGAGATAATGCCGAATTCGAAATCCTGGAAACCTTATTCACAATCACGAGGGACAGGCGGCTGCTGAAGGTGCTGAAGAGTGATCACGGGGGGCATAGCCCCCTTTGATGTTTCGACTCCTTTGTGTTTGTTGCTCAAATTAAAAAGGCCGCCCATCAGGCGGCCTAAGTGTCCGAACAATGGATCAAAGAAGGCTGTCGATAGCGTCGAAATCGATATCAGATTGGGCCTAGTGACTGAGCTTTGCGCTTGCCAGACGATTGAGACTCACTCCGGCTTCAGCTGCCTGAATTGCAAGTTGTCTATGCACATCAGGTGGGACACGTACCATAAATTTGCCGCTGAAATGTTTGGTGGCGATTGGCTCCGGGACAGATTCTTCATTGCTTTGCATGTCGGCAATAACTGTGCCCACAAGCTTGCGGATTCCTTTTAATGCTGCCTCAGGAGACTGCGCAAGCCAGCTTAAACTTGGGAATTCTGCGCAGAGTCCCACGTATTCGGCATCATCCTCTGACCAAGTGACCCGATAAGTATATTTGTCATTTCTCTGTGCCATGTTCGACCTCCAACCGTTCAATTGCCTTGAGTACCTGTTTGACTTGATAGGTTTTTGCCTGGCCTTTGCTGTTCTGGATGTTGATCCGTGGGTCACCAATCCAAGGGGTCTTGTACACCCGATGACTTCCGCTTGCCTGACGGGCTTGCCCGAAATAATGGTCGCATACCCTGCAGAGATCGGCAAAACGAACCCCAGCAGGATTGGTGCGCATTTTTCCAATGATTTCAAGCAGGCTTGCCATGGATAAATGATATCAATAATGATACTGGCTGTCAAGAGGGGGTAGTTAACAGAAATGGACTTGGGCGGAACTGAGGTAATGGTTAAGAGCAGTTCTGTGTTGGGCAGAATTACGAAGAGAATCAAAGCAGCGCGTCGATAGCGTCGAAATCGATATCGGTTTCCGCCTGCGACATGATGTGGGAGAGCTTTTCCTCGTCCTCTGCGCTGATCTTGGAGACGTGGTAGTTGAGGGCCATGAAGGCGTTTGCGGTGGTGTCGTGGAAGCGGATGTAGGGGATGTTGCTGTCGTCCAGGATTTTTTTGGTGATGGGGGACATCTGGGCGAAGCCCGAGACGATCAGGCCGGCGATCATCTCCTTGTATTCCGGGATGTGGTAAAGGGAAGAAACGGTGACGATAAGCTCGTCGCGGGAGCTGGTGGTGACGAGGAGGGTCGAATCCTTCAGGCCGTCGATGACCCGCTGGGATGATGCGGCGCCGAGCTGGATGTGGTTGACGATCCTGTGGCGTCCTTCAGAGTCGCCGTTCAGGGGCTCCTTGAGGAGCCTGGAAATGTTCTGCAGTGTCGGGTTGGCGAGTACCGGCGAGTAGTCGAAAGCGCCCATGGCGCGGATGGGAGTCCCGGCGAAGGCCTTGTTGATGTATGCGAGAGAGCTCTCCCTCTTCTCGGGGAAGAGCTTGTTCACCATGAGCAGGCGAACGTCGGCTTGTTCCCGCTCGTAGAGGGCAAGGTTCATCTGTACCGCATCGATGACGTTGCCGATGCCGCCGCCAGAGACCATGAGCACCGGCGCATTCAGCATTTTGGCCACCCTGGCGTTGTTCAGGCCGATGACCGAACCGACCCCGCCATGACCGGCACCTTCGATTATAAGAAAGTCGTTCCTTGCCTCCAGCTCCCGGCAGGCCTCGGCAATTTGCTGCACCGGGACATCTGCAGGGATCTCGCCGTCGAGGAAGCGCCGGGTACAGTGCTTGGTGAGGACCACGGGGGACATGAAGCGGGCCTCGTCGTCCAGGCCGTAAATCCTGGCCATGAGCGCCGCGTCCTTGTCCATGGTGATGCCGTTGAACTCGGTGCACTTGGGGCCGATCGGCTTGATGAAGCCGACGCGCCCATACTTTTTCCGGGCCAGGTGCATGAGCGACACGCTGACGGTGGTTTTTCCGCAATTCTGGCCGGTGGCGGCGATAAAAACTTTTTTGCACATTTTGTTTGAAGGGTCCCTTCACCGTAAAGTCGTGGCGGGATAGTACTTCCACATTATACTTATTGTGCATTCGAGAGGGCAATTGTGTATACATTGCCGTAGCGTATACGTAACACAAATGAAAAAAGGGCCGGGAGATGATTCCCGGCCCTTCGTTGTTACATGCTTCAGTGCTGGTTATTTCTTCTTGGGCGCCGGCTTGGCCGCCGGCTTTGCAGGGGCGGCCTCGGCCTTGGCCGGCCAGTTGTTCAGGTCATGGGCGATGTTGTGGCACTCGCCGCATTTCGGGAACTTGGCCATGATGCCGGCCGGATGCGGCGAGCCGTGGCAATCCTGGCACTTGGGCAAGGTGCGGTGCTTGGTCTTGTGGCAGTACGCGCAGGCCAGCGTCTTGTGCTTGGCGCTGCTGGCGGAAAGCATGTCGTGTGCCTTCTTGTGGCAGGCGCCGCAATCCTTGTTGGGGGTATTGTCGGCATAGGTGACGTTGAGCGGCTGGTGCGCCTTGTGGCACTTCTTGCAGTCTGCCGCGGTCATCTCGCTGGAATGCGCCTTGTGGCACTGGGTGCACTGCGGGATCTTGCCGTGAACGTCATGGCAGAAGCTGCAGAACAGCTTGGAGTGCTTGCTCGGGAAGGTCTTGAGCTGCTTGATCTGCTCGGTGTGGCAGGTAAGGCACGGCTCGGTGACCTGCTTGCCGAAGGTTATGATCTTCGGGGTATGGGGGTTGGAGTGGCAGCCGAGACAGTTGGGAAGCTGGAAGTGCGGCTTGTCGGTGTGACAGTTGCTACACTTGGGGATATTGTTCTTGCTGGCCGGACGATGGCCGGTGTGGCAGTCCTGGCAGCCGATGGCGTCCTTGTGGGCCTTGCCGTTCTCTTCGATCTGGCCGGCCTGGGTCGGGTGACACTTGCCACAGTCGGCGTTCATCAGGGTGGCCTTCTGCTGGGCCGGGGCCTCGGCCCGGACGGTTGTCTGGAGCGGTCCCGACAGCATTGCGACCAGAAGGGCGCAGAGGGCAACAGCCCAAGGTTTCACTACATGTTTCATTGTTTTCCTCCTTTGCATGGAATTGGATAGAATATGCCGGAATAACGGCGTAAATATCCGCCGAATGCTTCCGACGCAGGTGACAGCAGCGAATTCTGCCATTTTTATGAGGGACGGTCAATGAAAAATTTCGCCGGCCTTTGAGAAAAAGCTTGAAGGGTTCTGCATCGTTGCAGCGAGAAAGCGAATAAAGGCGGCAAGTTTCAAAAAACTGGTTTACAACTCTATATCATTTATTTTAAAGTTACAACCGCCAAAAGCAGCACCCCTACCTCGCGTATCCTCCAATACTTTTTCTCCGGAGAACACACTATGACTGATCTCAGGTCCACTCCCCTTTTTCAGCGACACCAGGATTTGAAAGCCCTCCTTGCACCGTTCGGCGGATGGAACATGCCGATCCAGTACGAGGGAATTCTCGCCGAGCACCGCTGGTGCCGGGAAAAAGCGGCCCTTTTCGACATCTGCCACATGGGGGAGTTCTATTTCCAGGGGGATTTCGAGAAGTCGGGGCTGGAAAACGTCTTCACCTTTTCGGTGAAGAACATCCCGGTGGGACGCTCCCGCTATGGTTTCCTCCTCAATGAAAACGGGGGGATCATCGACGACCTGATCGTCTTCCGCCTGGACGAGGACCAGGTCATGATCGTGGTCAACGCCGCCACGGCGGACAATGACTTCGAGGTGATCCAGCAGCGCATCTCCGGCGGCATATTTCAGAACATCTCCGACACCACCGGCAAGCTGGATCTGCAAGGGCCGCTTGCGCGCGAGGTGATGGTCCGTTTCTTCGGCGAAAAGGTCGCAGAAATCCCCTACTTCCGGTTCGAGACCATGGAGATACTGGGGGAGGAGGCGATCGTCAGCCGCACCGGTTACACCGGCGAGCTGGGGTACGAGATATTCCTCAAGAGCCACAAGGTTGGCGAGCTGTGGGACCTGTTCATGACCGACGATTGGGTGAAGCCCGCCGGCCTTGGCGCCCGCGACGTGCTTCGCCTGGAGGTGGGTTACTCCCTCTACGGGAGCGACATAGACGAGCAGACCACGCCGCTTGAGGCAGGGCTGGAGGCGTTCGTCAACTTCGACAAGGAGTTCGTGGGGAAGGAAGCGCTCCTGACGCAGAAGGAGGAAGGGCTTTCCCGGCGGAAGATCGCCTTCCGGGTCCAGTCGCGCCGCTCCCCCCGCCACCACTACGAGATATGCTTCAAGGATGACAGCGTGGGGAGCGTCACCAGCGGCGTATTCTCCCCCATGCTCGGCTGCGGCATCGGTCTCGGCTACGTGCAGCCGAAGGCGGCCGATCTGGACACTCCGCTGACCATCCGGCACGAGAATGTGACTATGGAGGCGACGGTGGTGGAACTGCCGTTCTACACTGGCGGGTCGCTGCGGAAATAAATAGAGATAGAATCCGCCACAGAGACACTGAGACTCAGAGAAACACAGAGAAAGAGTGAAAACCATGACGTTTTCTCTGCGTCTCCGTGACTCTGTGGCAAAAACCAATTGACATTATATCCGGGAGGTTAACTGATGAGCGTTTACTACACCAAGGAACACGAGTGGGTCAAGATCAAGGAAGGGGTCGGCGCGGTAGGGATTACCGACTTTGCCGCGCACCAGCTGGGGGACGTCACCTTCGTGGAGCTCCCCAAGGTCGGCAAGGAAGTGAAGCAGTTCGCGGTCCTGGCTGCCATCGAGTCAGTCAAGGCGGCGAGCGACATCTATTCCCCGGTTTCCGGCAAGGTGACCAAGGTGAACGACGCCCTGGAAAACAACCCGGAGATCGTCAACGAGGCCCCCGAGGACGCCGCCTGGATTGCCTGGGTGGAGATCAGCGACGAGACCGAGCTCAAGAACCTCATGACCAAGGAGCAGTATGACGAGTATGTAAAGGGGCTGGAATGAGTCACGAGAACTTTCTCCCGAACACCCCGGAGGACATCCGGGAGATGCTCGCCGCCATTGGCGCCGGCAGCATCGACGAGCTGTTCGCTCCGATCCCGGCCAATCTCCGGGCAAAGTCATTCGACCTGCCGGCCGGGATGTCCGAGTTCGAGATGCTGGCCGGACTGAAGGCCCTGGCCGGGAAGAACGCCGGCGACCTGTCGAGCTTCATCGGCGGCGGTTTCTACGACCACGTGATCCCTGCCGTGGTGGACCACCTTTCGGGGCGGGCCGAGTTCTACACCGCCTACACCCCTTACCAGCCCGAGTGCTCCCAGGGATCGCTTCAGGCCCTCTTCGAGTACCAGACCGCCATCTGCGAGCTGACCGGCATGGAGGTCTCCAACGCCTCCCTCTACGATGGCGCAACGGCCATGGCCGAGGCAGCGCTCATGATGCTCCGCGTCACCGAGCGGAACAGGATCGTCATGGACGGCGCCATCAACCCCTTCTACCGCCAGGTGGTGAAGAGCTATCTCGCCATGGTGAACGTGGAGGTGGTGGAGGTGATGCCGGTGAACGGCGCCATTGACCGCACGGCCTTCATCGCCGCCATTGACGAGGCCGCTGCCGGCGTTCTCCTGCAGAACCCCAACTTCTTCGGCACCGTGGATGACTTCACCGACATCGTCGCAGCGGCTCACGCCAAGGGGGCGCTCGCCTCGGTCTCCGTTTACCCGGTGGCCCTGGGGCTTCTCAAGACTCCAGGCGCAATGGGGGCCGACATCGTCACCGGCGACGGCCAGCCCCTGGGGAACCCGCTCTCCTTCGGCGGCCCATCATTCGGCTTCATGGCGTCGATCAAGAAGTACATCCGCAACTTTCCCGGCCGGATCATCGGCGAGACCGTGGACCGAAACGGCAAACGCGGCTTCGTCCTGACCCTCCAGGCCCGGGAGCAGCACATAAAAAGGCATAAGGCAACTTCCAATATCTGCAGCAACCAGAGCCTCTGCGCCCTGCGCGGCCTGATCTTCCTCTCTGCCTTCGGCCGCGAGGGGTTCGTGGAGCTGGCCCGCCTCAACTATGACAAGGGGGGCTATGCGAAACAGGTCCTCGCCTCGGTGAAGGGGGTATCGCTATACAACGCCGGGTCCACATTCAACGAGTTCACCCTGACGCTTCCCAAATCTGCTGCGGAGGTGGTGGAAACCCTCCTCGGCCAGGGGATCGCCGCTGGCGTGCCGGCCGGGGCTTGGTATGCAGGCCTGGATAACCAGCTGGTGGTGACGGTGACCGAGAAGCGGAGCAAGGAAGAGATCGATACGCTGGCCGAGCGGCTGGAGGTGGCACTATGGAGCTGATCTACGAAAAATCCAGGGCCGGCCGGCGCGGAGTGCTGCTCCCCGCCTCTGATGTGCCGACAGCGGCGGTGCTGCCGAAAAGCCTCTTGCGCGCTGAGTCCGCAAGGCTCCCCGAGCTCTCCGAGCTGGAGACCGTGCGCCACTTCACCAACCTGTCGCGCCGCAATTTCTCGGTGGACACCAACTTCTACCCGCTGGGCTCCTGCACCATGAAGTATAACAGCAAGGCGATCGAGGAGGCGGCGAAGCTGTTCGGCGACTTCCACCCGATGACCGCGCTCCTTCCGGGCGGCGAGCGCTACGCCCAGGGGAACCTGGCCATGGTCCATCACCTGGGTGAGCTTCTCACCGAGATCACCGGCATGGACGAGGTTACCTGCCAGCCGCTGGCCGGCGCCCACGGCGAGATGACCGGCATTATGCTGATAGCCGCCTATCACCGGGCCAAGGGGAACAAGAAGCGCTACGTCATCGTCCCCGACTCCTCCCACGGCACCAACCCGGCCAGCGCGGCCATGGCTGGTTACGAGATCATTACCATCCCCTCGGCTCCCTACGGCGACATGGACCTGGACGAGTTCAAGGCGAAGATGAACGGCGAGGTGGCGGCGGTGATGATGACCTGCCCCAACACCCTGGGGCTCTTCAATCCGCACATCAGGGAAATCTGTGACATCGCCCACAGCTTCGACGCCCTGGTCTACTACGACGGGGCCAACACCAACGCCATCCTCGGGAAGGTGCGGCCCGGCGACCTTGGCTTCGACGTCATCCACCTGAACCTTCACAAGACCTTCGGTACCCCCCACGGCGCCGGCGGTCCGGGGAGCGGGCCGGTGGGGGTGAAGCAGGCGCTCGTACCGTTCCTCCCCATGCCGCGCGTGGTGAAGAAGGACGGGGCATACAGCCTCGAAACCGACAACGCCGCAAGCATCGGCCGGGTCTCCAGCTTCTTCGGCAACTTCGGGGTAATGGTCAAGGCCTACGCTTATATCCTGATGCTTGGCCGGCAAGGGTTGATCAAGGTGAGCGAACAGGCGGTGCTGAACGCCAACTACATCATGAGCCAGCTCAAGTCCCACTACGATCTGCCGTACGACTTCACCTGCATGCACGAGTGCGTCTTCTCCGCCTCTCGCCAGTTAAAGCACGGCGTGCACGCCATTGACATCGCCAAGTACCTGATCGACCGGGGCTTCCATCCCCCGACGGTCTACTTCCCCCTCAACGTCAAGGAGGCAATTATGATCGAGCCGACCGAGACCGAGAGCAAGGAGACCATTGATGCCTTCATCGCGGTGATGAAGGAGGCTGCGGAGATGGCCGAAAAGGACCCGGAGGCGCTCCATCAGGCGCCGGTCACCATGCCGGTCACGCGGCTGGACGAGACCAAGGCGGCGCGGGAGCAGGCGGTCTGTTACAGTAAATGGTAAAGCGCGGCGCAAAGGGGGACCCAACGGGGTTCCCCTTTTTTTATACATATTCTTCGCCGGTGCGTTGTATTACGGAGGCAAGCAACATATCAACTGTAGGGGCGGGGCATGCCCCGCCCCTACATCTGGGTTTTCATGTTTAAATGCGGATTATGAGGGAGATAGCATGGACAGGGTAAGAATCGGCTGCAACTATGTCAGGCAACCTTTCTGGAAGGTGATCCTGGGTGTCCCGCTCATATACCTGCCGATCATTACGACTGTGCCGTTCATGATCATCGGGGTCTTTCTTATCAAGACCCATCTCCGGTATGTCGGCGGGATGGATATACGATCGTACTGGGACTTCGCCCCCACCTGGATCTCCCATCGGTACCGGAACAGCGAGCAGCCGGTTCTTGATACAACGCGGTTTCGTCCCGCCCGCTACAGGTTCTTCTGGATATTCAACTGCAAGCTCTACTGCCCGTTGAGCGTGGCGCTGTTCAGATATGCCGCGTACCTCGTGATGATTGTGGAAAACTGGTGGTGCCCCTTCGCCCACAGCCAAAAGCAGGAGTATGCGGAAGGGGCGGTGGACAGCTCTTTCTGGCATGTGTTCCCCGAGGATATGGAAAAGCTCCATCCCGACGACAAAAAGAACTCCATCTGGAACGAGAAGGGGGAATAGTGGCGCAGATGGCCACAAATAAAAAACCGGTTGGATTTTCAGCCGGTTTTTTTGTTGGCGCCGCACTGATTGAGTCCGGCTTGCTTAGGAGTTTTGCATTCCATCAGGACAAAGTCATTCTCACGAATGGCAGATCGGTTTACTCTCTCCCCATGAAGTACTCCTTGATCTTGGTGACGATGTCGCTGGGGGAGAAGGGCTTGGTCAGATATTCGTCTGCCCCTTCAAGGTATCCCTTGTAGCGCTCGGTGTCATCCCCCCTGGCGGTCAGGATGACGATATAGGGTAGATTCCCCCTCAGCACCGGGTCGTTGACTATGGCATGGGCTACCTCCATCCCGGTCATTTTCGGCATGATCAGGTCGAGGATAACTGCCTGCGGCTGGAACTCCCTGACCTTGGCCAGGGCCTCCTCGCCGTTCGAAGCGGTCTCCACCTGGAACCCCTCCCGTTGCAGCACAAAGGCAAGGGATCGGACGATGTACGGTTCGTCATCTGCAACCAGAACTTTTCCCGCGCTCATTTAATACGGCCCTCCAAAACCCCGCTTATCGCCGGGTACGCATGTTCTCCACCGTGTCGTAGACCCTAGCCTCCCGGAACAGCCGGACAAGGTGCGGATCAAGCTTTCCTTCCCTGGCCTCGGTCTCCAGGATGAAAAGGGCCTTGTCCACCGATACTGCCTTCTTGTATGGGCGGTCCCAGGCTGTAAGGGCGTCGAAGATGTCTGCCACCGTCATCATTTTCGCCTGAAACGGGATGTTCTCCCCCTTGAGCCCCTGAGGGTAGCCGCTTCCGTCGATCTTCTCGTGGTGCGAGTGGACTATGTCGGCAATCTGGGGGAAGCTCCTTGTCCAGGGTATCTTGCACAGAAACCTGTAGCTGTGGGTTACGTGGGATTCTATCTCCTTCCTTTCATCCGGGTTCAGTGAACCTTTTAGAATCTTCAGGTTCTGGAACTCGAACTGGGTGAGATACGGCTTGCTCTCCCCTTTCATGTCGATATATAAGCGCTCTGCAAGCGCCGAAAGCCTTTCCGGCTCCGGCAGGTCTGTCAGCAGGATCCGCGGATCGTTGGCGATCTCCAGAAAATCGAGATCCGCATCCAGTCTGGCTATTTCCAGCGCCACCCTGGAATCGATCTCCCCGGTTTCCGCGGTGAATGCTTCATTCCCTTTGGAGAGGATGATATCCAGCTTTTTTTCCAGGGCCTCGCGTAATTTCTTTTCCTTGATGTAGCCGAACCGGTCCCTTATCCTTTCAAGGTCTTTGCCGAAGAGTTTCGCTCCCTTGAGGAGGACCGTCTCCTTCACCCCGATCTTCCCGAAGTCGTGCAGGAGGCCGGCGTAGCGAATTTCCAGGAGCTGTTCCTTTGTGAAGGTAATCTTTCTGAAGTGGGGGAGGTCCGAAGCGTCCACAAGCTTCCCCAACTCTTCCGTCAGGGTGGCGACCCGGGCGGAATGGCCCGAAGTGGTCGGGTCCCTTGCCTCGATGGCGGAGACCGAGGCATCTATGAACCCCTCGAACAGGTTCTTGATCTCGGAGTAGAGCTGGGAGTTCTTGATGGAAATGGCGGCCACGGAGGCGATGGCGGAAAGGAGCTTCTCCTCCTGGGTGTCGAAGTCGGATCCATCCCGTTTGTCCGTTACAAAAACGACCCCCAGCCCCTTGTTCTCTGCCATCAGCGGTAGAACCAGCAGGTGCCGGACAGGAAACGGCCATTCGATGCCATCCGGTTTCTTCTCCACATCCGAGACAATGGCCGGTCGAAGATTCGCGAACACCCACCCGATAATCCCCTGATCCAGTTTCGGCGCAAAACGCAATGCATCTTCCCGATGCATGCCGGTGGCGAAGATGGTGCGGAAAACCCCTGCGACCTCGTCGGCGAGCTGGAAGACGATGTTCTTCGGGTGGAGGATTTTTTCCGCCTCTTCGATAACGATGCGACATATCTCCTCAATTTCGAAGCGGGTCCCCAGCTCGCTACTCAGCCGGTAGATGAGGGTGAGTTCCTCATAGACCCTGACGACCTCGCCGGCAAGGCTCTCCACCTCGTACCCCGCATCGACCAGCCCCTCGATCTGTGCAGCGGCCAGAGCCAGTATTGTCCTGAACCTGTCATCCTCGCCGGTCCCGGCTTTACGGCAGGCGGTCAGGTATCCGATCGACTCTTCCCGCCGCCGAAGCGGTAGGGTGGTGAAACTCCAGCCGTTCTTCTCCACTGCTTCCGCGGCGGCAGTTTCTTCACCCGCAGGCCACTCCTCTTCGGGACAGGTGCCCGTTTCTTCCGCAGCCGTGGGTTTCACGGTCATTACTGGCGTTCCGTCCAGGGCCGTGATCCTGAGGCAGGCCCCTGTACCTTGGGCAGCAATTTCCAGGGTCCGCTTAAGCCAATCCTTGGGGATCATGTCCAGGGTCTTACCCTTTTCTGCCGGAACCGTTTCCATGGTTTCAAATATAACAGACAAAGCGGGGGGCGACAAACCGGGGGATAAACAAAAAAGTCCCGTTCAAGCGAACTGGGCTTTTTGCCGGCCTCTGAGGTTATCCCTCCAGCATCTCCAGAAACTCATCCTCGCTCAGCACCTTCACCCCGAGATCCCTTGCCTTGTCCAGCTTCGACCCCGCTTCCGCCCCGGCCACCACAAAGTCGGTCTTTTTCGACACCGACCCTGCCGCGTGTCCCCCCTCGTTCTCCACCATTCGCTTGGCGTCATCGCGGGTGAAGCGGGTCAGCGCCCCGGTGAATACGAAGGTCTTGCCGGTGAATTTACCCCCTACCTTCTTCTCCTGCACTGAAGGGGAGACCCCGGCGGTGAAGAGCCGTTCGATCACCTTGAGGTTGTCCTGGTTATGGAAGAAGTTGCGGATGCTTTGCGCCACCTGGGGTCCGACCTCGCGTATGGAGATGAGCTCGTCCTCGCCGGCCTTTTCCAGCTGCTCCATGCTGCCGAAGGCGTTGGCCAGTAGCTTGGCGGTGTGCTCTCCCACGTGGCGGATGCCGAGGGCGAATATGAAGCGGTCCAGTTCCCGCTTCATGCTATTGTCGATGGCGGAGAGGAGGTTTTCCGCCAGCTTGTCCCCCATCCGCTCAAACTTCATGAAATCGTCTTTCGTCAGGTAGTAGAGGTCTGAGACGTTCTTCACCAGCCCGAGCCGCAGGAGCTGCTCGATGTACTTGTCCCCCAGCCCGTCTATGTCCATGGCGTGGCGCGAGGCGAAGTGGATGATCGACTCGCGGATCTGCGCCGGGCAGGAGAGTCCCAGGCAGCGCACCGCCACCTCGTCCGGTATCTTCACCACCTCTGAGGCGCATTCGGGGCATTGGGCGGGGATAGGAAGGGGCTTCTCACCTCCCTTCCTCTTCTCGGTCATGACCTTTACCACAGCCGGGATCACGTCGCCGGCCCGCTCGACAACCACGGTATCGCCGATCCGGATGTCCTTGCGCTCCATCTCCTCCCAGTTGTGAAGGGTGGCGCGGGAAACCATGACCCCAGAAACCTCCACCGGCTTCAGGTGCGCGGTGGGGGTGATGACGCCGGTCCGTCCCACCTGGGGGACAATGTCTTCCACCACGGTCACGGCCTGGCGGGGGGGGAATTTCCAGGCTATGGCCCAGCGGGGGGAGCGGCTTTTCTCACCCAGTTCCTTTTGCAGCTCGAAGGAGTCCACCTTCACCACCACCCCGTCGATCTCGTAGGGGAGCGATTCGCGCTTTTCGGCCATCTCCTCGTAGTAGTCGCAGACTTCCTTGACACCCTTGCATTTCTTTATGAGCGGATTGATGGGGAGTCCCCACTTCTTGACCGTGGCGAGGAAGTCGCTCTGGGAGTCGAATCCGTCCCCCTTTACAGCCCCCGGCGCGTAGCAGAAGATGGAGAGTGGGCGCCTGACGGTGACGCGGGAATCGAGCTGCCGGAGGGAGCCTGCCGCGGCGTTGCGCGGGTTGGCGAACGTCGGTTCCCCCTCCTCTTCGCGGTTGGCGTTCAGCTTCTGGAAGGCGGCCAGGGGGAGATAGACCTCGCCCCGCACCTCCAGAAGATCAGGCTGCTTGCTCCCGGCCAGCCTGAGGGGGATGCTCTTCACGGTCCGCAGGTTCTGGGTCACGTCCTCCCCCACGAAGCCGTCGCCACGGGTGGAGCCGACGGTGAAGCTTCCGTCTTCGTAGATCAGCTCCACGGCAAGGCCGTCCATCTTCGGCTCGCAGACGTATTCGATCTCCTTTCCGGCCGATAGGCCGAGGAAGCGCTTCACCCGCTCGTCGAAGTCGCGCATCTCCCCTTCGTCGAAGGCGTTCTCCAGGGAGAGCATCGGCACCCGGTGCTCCACCTGGGAGAATTTTGTCAGGGGCTTCGCCCCCACTCGCTGGGTGGGGGAATCGGGGATGACCAGGTCGGGGAAGGCCTTCTCCAGGTGCTGCAACTCGCGGAACAGGGCATCGTACTCTGCATCCGATATCTCCGGGCGATCTTCCGCATAGTAGAGCCGGTTGTGGCGCTCGATCACCTGCCGCAATTCATCGATTCGCTGCTGGGCCTTCTTACTCTCCATGGGTGCTCCTTGTTTGTGAATACCATGCTTATAGCACAGCGGGAGAGGGTTTGCAATTTGCACGGCCAACAGGGGCAAGGGCTTGCTTCGGCATGCTTCCGGTCTTCTTGATTTACTTTCTTCCGTCTGATAATAATGAACGATTGCACCAAGCTGTTAATGTATGCTGCATTCGTCAATTCTCTGAAAAGCCTCCTTGGCTACCAACGTTAGGGTTCGGGTGGTTTTGGTAGGGGCAGACCTGTGTGTCTGCCCAAATCAAGGGCGAACACATAGGTTCGCCCCTACCACCCTCTCCCTGTCGTCTCAATAGGGGGAAATACAAGGTAATCCATGCTCGATCTCAATACATTGAACCCCCAGCAGCGCCAGGCAGCGGAGCATACTGAGGGGGCTCTGCTGGTGCTGGCCGGGGCCGGTTCCGGCAAGACCCGGGTCATCACGTACCGTATCGCCCATCTTCTCCTGCACAACTGTATCCCGGCCGAGAATATCCTGGCGGTCACCTTCACCAACAAGGCCGCCAAGGAGATGCAGGAGCGGGTGGGGGAGCTGGTGGGGAAGCAGGCGGCCCGCAGGATGGTGATCTCCACCTTCCACTCCCTGGGTGTCCGCATCCTGCGGCGCGACATCCATCGCCTCGGCTACAAGCGCAACTTCTCCATCTATTCCGGCTCCGACCAGCTTGGGCTGGTGCGCCAGCTTGTGCGCGAGCTGGACGCGGAAGGGCGCCGTTTCAACGCCGAGACCCTGATCTGGAAGATATCCGCCGCCAAGAACCGCTTCATCCTCCCCCACGAATTTCAGCCCAGCTTCGGGGACGAGTACGAGGTGATGGCCGCCCAGCTCTATCCCCGCTACCAGTTGAGCCTCAAGGCGTTCAATGCCATCGATTTCGACGACATCATCATGCTGACTGTGGAACTGCTGGAGAACCACCCCGAGGCCCGTGAATACTGGCAGCAGAAGTTCCGCTACCTGATGGTGGACGAGTACCAGGACACCAACCCCCCCCAGTACCGGCTCATAAGCGCACTTGCCCAAGGTTCGGGGAACCTCTGTGTAGTGGGTGACGACGACCAGGCCATCTACGGGTGGCGCGGCGCGGACGTGGCCAACATTCTCGGCTTCGAGAAGGACTATCCTGGCTGCGTCGTCATCCGCCTGGAGCAGAACTACCGCTCCACCAGCACCATCCTCAACGCAGCGAATCAGGTGATAAAGAACAACCCGAAGCGGAAGGAGAAGACCCTCTGGACCGCATCAGGGGAGGGGCGCCCCATAGACCTGCTGATCACCGAGGACGAGGAGGAGGAGGCGACGGCGGTGGTGGAGCGGATGCAGCTGGAGCGGATGCGGAGCAACATCGGCTACCGCGATTTCGCCATCCTCTACCGCACCAATGCCCAGAGCCGCGCCTTCGAGGAGCAGCTTCGTTTCGAGGACATCCCCTACGTTCTGATCGGCGGGATGCAGTTCTACGAGCGGAAGGAAGTCAAGGACGTCATCGCCTACCTGAAGGTGATCGCCAACCCTCAGGATGAGGTGTCTCTTCTGCGCATCGTCAATTTCCCCAAGCGGGGGATCGGCGACACCACAGTGGTGAGGATTAACCAGTGGTCGGCCGAGCACGCTATCCCGCTGTTCGAGGCCTTCGGCCGCGTGGGGGAAATAGCCGACATCACCGAGGCGCTCCAGGCAAAAGTGCTGGATTTCCATCAGCTGATTTCAGATGAGATGGAGGCGTTCGGAAAGCCGGAAGAGCTGGCGGAGAAGGGGAGAATGCTTCTGAGGCGCCTCGGCATCGAGGACGAGCTCTACCGCACCATTGACGACCGGGAGCTGGCGCGGCGCAAGGTGGAGAACGTGGAGCAGGTGATCAACTCCATGGCGAGCTTCGAGGAGAGGATCCCCGGCGCGCGGCTTTCCGCCTTCCTGGAGCGGGTGTCGCTCATGGACGAGGACCGCTTCTCCGGCAAGGACAAGCGGGAGCACGGCCAGGATGCCGTCACCCTAATGTCGCTCCACTCCAGCAAGGGGCTGGAGTTCCCCCACGTCTTCCTGGTGGGGATGGAGGAGGAGATCCTGCCGCACAAGAAGTCGATCTACGAGGAATTCACCGTGGACGAGGAGCGGCGGCTCTGCTATGTGGGGATCACCCGCGCCCGCCGGCACCTTGTGCTTACCAGCTGCCAGCGGCGAAAGAAATACGGCAGGCTCGAGGAGAGGCAACCGTCCCGTTTCCTGGAGGAGATACCTAAGGAGCTTCTGAATGAGCAGCAGGCCTCCTGCGCCAAGGTGCTGACCGAGGAGGAGCAGGAGAAGGTGGCGGGTGATTTCTTCGCGAACATGAGGGGGATGTTCGGGGAGTGAGGAAGATGTCATGACATCCTGGCGTTTCATCGACACCGGCCCTATGGATGGGCCTACCAACATGGCTGTGGACGAGGCGCTTCTGCTCTCCTTTGACCCGGCCAGTTCGGCGCCCGTCTTGCGGCTCTATGGTTGGAGCCCGCCGGCCCTCTCCATCGGGCGATTCCAGGATGCCCGTGAAGTCCTCGACCTGGAGAGCTGTAATGCGCGCAATGTCCCGGTGGTCCGTCGCATCACCGGCGGCGGGGTGATCTTCCACGCGGACGAGCTCACCTACAGTATCGTCTGCGCCCCGCACCACATACCCCCTGCGTCCTCCATCAAGGAATCGTTCCGGGTCCTGACATCGTTTCTCCTCCGCTTTTACGAAAAGCTTGGCCTTTCCGCATGCTATGCCGTGGACGCGGCCCCTTCCGGAGAGCGCCTCGGGGAGAGGACCGCTTTCTGCTTTGCGGGGAAGGAAAGCTACGATATTCTGATCAATGGGCGGAAGATCGGCGGCAATGCCCAGCGCAGGCTCAAAAACGTTATTTTTCAGCATGGCTCTATCCCCCTAGTCAACCGGGCCGTGGAAGGGGCAGGGTTCCTGCGCTCCCCTCCCGCACGGATCGGCGAGGAGACCGCTTCCCTTAACGAACTGGGCGCATGCCGCGACGATGGGTTGCTCAGGCGGGAGATGGGGGACGCTTTCCGGGAGACACTGGGGGCGGAGCTGCGGCCGACAACGCTCACTCCGGCTGAAGAGCTGGCGGTTGCGGAGCTGAAGATGCGCAAGTACGACTGTCCCAAATGGAACCATGTTGATGAGGAATTGTGATGAAGATCCAGCGCAAGCCGGAATGGCTGCAAAAAAAGATAAACCCCGCTGCACACGCGGAGATGGAGCGGCTGCTCGGCGGCCTCAAGCTCCACACCGTCTGCCAGGAGGCGATGTGTCCCAACATCTCCGAATGTTTCCGCCAGAAACAGGCCACCTTCCTGATCCTGGGGAGCATCTGCACCCGGATGTGCACCTTTTGCAACGTGACCAAGCAGGCGCCGCTCCCGGTTGACTCGCAGGAACCGGCGCGGGTGGCAGCGGCAGTGAATGAGCTGGGGCTTGCCCATGTGGTAGTGACCAGCCCCACGCGTGACGACCTGCCGGACGGCGGCGCCGGACTCTACGCGGCAACAGTGGCGGCAATACGCGATGCTTCACCCGCGACAACGGTGGAGCTCCTGGTTCCCGATTTCCAAGGGGACGCGGAAAGCCTGCGGACCGTGGTGCAGGCCCGCCCCGACATCCTCGGCCACAACGTGGAGACCGTTCCGCGGCTCTACCATATCCGCTCCGGCGCCGATTATCATCGCTCACTGGAGCTGTTGCGGCGGGCACACGATCTCGATCCATCCCTCAGGACAAAGTCCGGGATAATGCTCGGCCTGGGGGAGATGGAGGACGAGGTGCTCCAGGTGATAGCCGATCTCCGCTCGGTCGGCTCCTCATATTTGAGTATCGGCCAGTATCTTGCCCCTTCGAGGCAGCACTGCCCGGTGCAGGAATACGTTGAACCGGCGCTGTTCGACCAATACCGTCAGAAGGCGCTGGAGGCAGGGTTTGTCCACGTGGAGAGCGGGCCGTATGTACGCAGCTCTTACCACGCCGCTTCCTATGGCGCGCCCGACTTTTCCTTGCCGAAACATCACCCTTCCTGATATAACAGCCGCCATGGAACCGAAACAGAGCGTCACGCTCAGCGAGATATTCCGCACTTTTTTCTATATCGGACTCACCGGCTTCGGCGGCGGCATGGCGATAGTTGCCCTGACCGAGAGGATTTGCGTCGAGCAGAAGAAGTGGATCGGTCGGAGTGAGTTCATGCATGGCCTGGCCTTTGGCCAGATACTCGGCCCGTTTTCCCTCAATACCAGCACGTTTGTCGGCTATTACCTGCGGGGGATCGCGGGTGGCGTCACTGCGGCGGTCGGCTTCATCTTCCCCTCCTTCTGCATCATATCGTTCCTCTCCTGGCTCTATTTCAAATACCATGAGGTGCCCCAGCTCCAGTCCGCGCTGCGCGGCACGAACCCGGTCATCATCGCCCTGATTATCGTGGCGTCGGTGGGGATGGGAAAGGCGAAGGTCAGGCGGCCGGTTGACTGGATCGTCGCCCTGGCTGCCTTTGCCTCGTTTTCGTTGTTCAAGGTGAGCGCACTCGGCGTCCTTGTCGCCGCGCTCGTCTGGTCGGCCGGCCGGAGCTGGTATCTGCGGGAGCATGCCTGATGCTCAAAATGGCGCACCTGGCATGGATATTCCTCAAGATTGGCATGATCTTCTTTGGCGGCGGCTACGTCCTGATCCCGCTTCTGCACCGGATCATGGTGGACGAGTACCGCTGGCTCACCCTGAAGGAGTTCCTGGACGGGGTGGCGCTCTCCCAGCTCACCCCCGGTCCCCTGGCCATGCTCGCAACTTTTACCGGTTTCAAGGCGGGCGGGTTGGCCGGAGCCCTGGTCGGGACGGTGTTCATCTATCTCCCCTGCACCGTGCTCATGCTCTTCATTTCCCGCTACTACGCGAAATTCAGCAGCATGGAGATCATCCGCGGTACCCTCGACGGCCTTCTCCCTGCGGTCGTGGGGCTTGTGGCCGGCGCCGCCTACAACCTGGGGAAGACCTCCCTCGTTACCCCGGCTGACTTCATGATCCTGGCTGCGGGCTTTGCCGTTCTGCAGTTCACCCGGATCAGCCCGATGCTGGTGATACTGGGCGCCGGGGGGATGGGGATGCTTTTATGAACACCGGAATGTTGACATCATCAGACAGCCGGTGGTATCGTACCCGGCGTTTGTCGCCCGACGGCGTCATTATTTTGAAACGAGAGGAAGATAACCATGGCACTTTGCCCCTGCGGGTCTAGCCGCACCTACGCCGATTGCTGTGAGCCGATGATTACCGGAAAGCGCCAGGCCGAAACTGCCGAAGAGCTGATGCGCTCCCGTTATGCCGCCTATGCGAAGGTGGAGATCGACTACATTTACGAGACCACCCATCCCGACCACCGTACCGACTACGACCCCGATGGGACGCGGCAGTGGGCCGAGGAATCGGAGTGGGAAGGGCTGGATATCGTTTCCGCTAAGGATGGCGGGCCGAAGGATGAGAAGGGGGAGGTGGAGTTCGTGGCACGCTTCCGCGAGCAGGGCGTTCCCAAGAGCCACCACGAGATTGCGGCTTTCAGGAAGCTAGACGGGAAATGGTACTTCACCGATGGCAGGACCGCGCCCCAGAAGCCGCTGGTGAGCAGCAAGATCGGGCGGAACGAGCCGTGTCCTTGCGGGAGCGGGGCAAAGTACAAGAAGTGCTGCGGGAAATAATTTATCTTAGAAAAGACAATTTCGCGCAAAGCTCGCAATGAACGCAAAGGGGTTTTAACGTTTCGATTTTCTTTGCGCCCTTTGCGTCTTTGCGCGAGTAAGTGCTGTTATAAGGTTTATTCGCCTCGACCCAACAACTTCACCCTCAACCCCTTGCCCGGCGCCGAAATGTAGACGAAGGTCAGCTCGGTCTCCGTCTCGGGCCAATCGTCCTTCCCGAAATCCCGGCAGAACAGCCTGCTGAAGGTCCGCACCCTGGCGTTGCGGGGTATATCGAGGCGGATTGCGATGTCTTCGGTGGCCACCCTCCGTTGGGGGTGGGCGGGGCGCCCATCAGAGGCAAAAAAGGTGGGAAGGCTCCCGGAGGAGGGGTATTCGGTAAGGCAGAAGTCGAAGGTGAGGGCGTCGGCAAAAAGAGAGCGGGACTCTTCCTGCAGGAACTCTGTCCCGAACTGCCAGATCGCCTCGAAGAGCCCCTTTTGTGATATGGAGGTCGGCAGACCATGCCCTTCCCAGAATTTCGCCAGCTTGTCAAAAAGCGTTGAATGAGGAGCGTAGGCGGTGAGCACCCGTAGGGTGGCGCGGAATAGACCGCCGTTGTAAACGAGGTCGAGGAGGCGGGCAATTGTCTCGATCCGGCAGATTTCCCCATAGGCAAGCCACGGGTTTTGCAGGATTTTGTAGGGTGGAGCGTCCGAGTATGTGTAGAGCTTGTCTGCGGCGATCCTGCGCATGGGGGAGCCCTTCAGCACCTTGAGAGGCTCCACTTGGATATGGTGCGGCCCGACCTCAAACAACCGCTCCATGGAACCGAGAAAGCCGGCGAAGTCCTCTCCCGGCAGGCCGGCCACGAGGTCGAGGTGAACGACCACGCCGGTTTCCTCCCGAAGCCGTTTCACATTGGCAAACAGCCTCTCCAGCTCCGATTTTCTCCCGACCCTCCTGAGGGTCTCCGTTTCTCCCGACTGTACCCCGATCTCGAACCTGAACATCCCCGCCGGAACCTTCCGCAACAGCTCCAGATTCGCGTCGGTGAGCAGGTCTGCCGCGATCTCGAAATGGAACATGCTCCCAATGTTATTCCCGAGGATATGCTCCCAGATCGCGTTGGCCCGTGATGCGTCGAAATTGAACGTCCGGTCCACGAACTTTATCACCCGCGCCCGCTTTTGCAGGAGGATGTCAAGGTCTCCACGGATCCGCTCCATGGAAAAGGAACGCACCCCTTCCTCCAGTGACGACATGCAGAAGGCACAGGAAAAGGGGCAGCCGCGGGAGCTCTCGAAGTAAACCAGCGGTTTTTCCAGATCGACCAGGCCGGCGGTAAATGGGGAGGGGATCGTGTCCAGATTGCCGATGGGGGTGGACGGCGACGTGGCGTCTATCTCGTCGCCGTTGCGGATGGTGAGGCCGGGGATGGTGGCAAGCCTCTCAATGCGACCGGACGGATCACTGCTTTCCAATAGCCCCCGGATGCAGGCGGGGAAGGCGGTCTCTCCCTCTCCCCGTACCACGCAGTCGACGGCAGGGTTTCGCTCCATCAGTTCGAAGGTGCCGTATGATACCTCCGGCCCACCCAGGATGATGAAGGTCTCCGGGCGGACCTTCTTCAAATCGGAGACGAGCCTGAGGGTCTGCTCCACGTTCCAGATGTAGCAGGAAAAGGCCACCATATCTGCCTCTTCGTTGACAATCCGGCGTAAGACATGGTCTGCGGGTTCGTTGACCGTGAACTCGCGGATGACGGTTTCGACGTCGTCTATTCCGGCGCAGGTCGCGGCGAGATACGGAAGAGCCAGCGAGGCATGGGCGTATTTGGCATGAAGGGTTGTCAGGAGGAGTTTCATGCGGCGGATTGTACCGGATTGCCATGAAAATCAAAACATTTTTATCCCCGTTGGCATCCGGACCCGCTTTGTGATAAGGTACGGGACATGAAACGAAGAAGCCTCCCCAAACTCCTCTACGCAGACGCGAAGGGGAATATTTTTGACCACCCGTACCTCTGCATGGCTGGCATGAACGGCACCGAGGCGGTGCTTCCGGAGGATGTGGAACTGATCCCCCTCCCGGAGGACAGCCGGCTCTTCACTATTCCCGATACGCCTCCTGTTGCCTGGGACGGGAAACTCAAGCGCTTCGTGACCGTGGACTCGGTTCGCGAGGGGAGGCGGGAGGTACGGGTGCAGGCGGTATCCGCCTTCATGGCGCCCGGTTACATGCGAACCCTCCTCCCTGCCTGCGATTACTGCAGGAAGAAGGTCCACCTCCCTCTCTGGTCCTACACGGCTGTCGGCTGGGACGAGGAGACCGAGCGGTTCGTTGTGGCGGCAAGCCGCGTGGATACCAATGAGAATTGGCTGCCGCGAAACTACGACGACCGGAAGCTCGATCCTCTGGTAAGGAAGATGATGGGGGAGAAGCCGGAGAACCGGCTACTGGAGCAGCTAGCCCGCTGCGCCGTGGACTACCACTGCTTTGCCGCCAAGAACCTCTTCTTCCGCCGTTGGGAAGCGCCGATCCCCACTTCGCCGGCCTGCAATTCCCGCTGCCTGGGGTGCATCAGTCTCCAGCCCTCCGACTGCTGCCCGTCCAACCACGAGCGAATCAACTTCGTCCCAACGCCGGAGGAGATCGTGGAGCTTGCCCTGCCGCATCTGAACGAGGCTCCGGAGCCGATCGTCTCCTATGGACAGGGGTGCGAGGGGGACCCGATCATGCAGGCCGACACCGTGGCGGAGGCCACCCGGCAGCTAAAGAAAGCCACCAGTCGCGGCACGGTGAACTTTAACTCCAACGGCTCGTTTCCGGACCGGGTGCGGATGCTCTGCGACGCAGGGATGGACTCCATGCGCTTTTCCATGAATTCGGTGCGGGAGGAGCAGTACAACGCCTACTACCGTCCCGTTGGGTACCGCTTCAGCGACGTGGTGGAGTCGGTGCGGACCGCCAAGGAGCGAGGGCTGTTCACCATGATCAATTATCTGGTCTCCCCAGGAGTGACCGATCATCCGGCCGAGGTGGAGGCGCTTCTGAAGTTCATTGCCGACACCGGGGTGGACATGATCCAGATGCGCAACCTCTCCATCGATCCCGACTTCTACAACAAGAGGATGGGGGTGACGGGGAAGGGGATTGGCATGTACCGGATGCTGGAGGAGGTTAAGCGCGCGTTCCCCCGCATCCAGTACGGCTATTTCAACAGGACGAAAGAAAACTTCTACCCGCCGGGGCTGGAGAAGAGTTGGCCTGTCACCGATCCGCTCGCCCCGCAACAGAGGCGAAAATAATCCGACAATAGGAGGAGGGATGTCTGAAATTGCAATGGCGGTGGATTCCCGGCCGCGTTCGTTCGTGTGGTACCTGATTCTGACCGCACTGGTCTGCGGCGCCTTGGTAATGGTTATCGAGGTGCTGGGCTCAAGGGTCATCGGGCCTTTCTTCGGCGTAAGCCTCTTTGTCTGGACATCTCTCATTACCGTGACCCTCGTGGCCCTTGCCGCCGGTTACGCTGTTGGCGGCCATCTGGCCGATCGGCGAGATTCCCCTGTCTATCTCTATGGGATCATTCTTACAGCCGGGTTGCTCACCTTGCTTATCCCCTTTCTTCGCGCGCCAGTGCTCAAGACCTGTCTGTCGCTAGGCCTGCGTACCGGGGCTTTTGCAAGTGCTTCCCTCCTGTTCGGTCCGACTCTCTTCCTGTTGGGGTGTGTATCTCCATACATAATCAGGATCGCGGCGCGGGAGATGCGCAATATCGGGCGGACGGTCGGCGTTTTCTATGCCATTTCAACGGTAGGGAGCTTCGTCGGTACGGTCTGCACCGGCTTCGTCCTGATCGCCTTTTTTCGTGTAGACCAGATATTCTTGGTGGTCGGTATGCTTCTTGTGGCGCTGGCCGCCGGATATTTTGCATTGTTTCGGAAGAAGGCGTTACTCCTTGTCTTCCTGCTCCTTCCCGTCTTCATGTTGTTCCAAGGAGGAGAGTCGCGAAGCGCCACCATGCCGGACGGAACCAAAGCAACCGAACTGTTCGCCAAGGAGACCTTTTACGGTCAGGTGAAGGTGGTAGAATATTCGCTTGGAGCCAAGCGGACGCGGGAGCTGATGCTGGACGGCCTGATCCAGGGGGGAATAGACACGGCCACTGGGCTCTCGGTGTACGAGTACCCCTACTATCTACAATACATCCCGTATTTGTTGAACCCCCGGGGGAAGAGCTGTCTCATGGTGGGGCTGGGGGCAGGGGTCATTCCCACCTGGTATGAGAGCATGGGGATAAGGACCGATGTGGTGGACATCGACCCCGAGGTGGTCAGGGTGGCCCGCGACTACTTCGGGTTCCGGGTTTCGGGGGAGGTTGTCATATCCGACGCGCGCTATTACCTCAACACCACTGCAAAGAAATACGATTATGTCATCCTGGATGTGTTCAGCGGGGACACCACTCCTGGTCATGTGCTGAGCCGCGAGGCACTGGAAGTGATCCGGGAGAGGCTGAGCGGGCAGGGGATCGTCGCTGTTAACCTGATTGGGAGTATCAAGCATGAAACCTTCATGACGGCATCGATTATCCGGACCATCAAAGAGGTTTTCCCCTATGTGCGCATCTATACCTGCTTCGATCAGGCCGAGGGTGACGGCGCCGGCAATCTTGCAGTAATCGCCAGCAGACAGCCGCAAAGGGACGTGCGGCCCGAGGAAGCACGCCAGTTTCCTGTGCACCCCATGGCCGCATCAGTGCGCCAGATTTTCGGTATGACTTTCCGGTTTCCTGAAAAAACACCCGCCATCGTTCTCACCGATAACTACAATCCCATCGATTTTTACGATGTATGGCTGAAGGAGAGGGTGCGCAAGGGGATAGTAGCCGGCGTTCCATTCGAGATTCTGCTTTAGAGCTTGTCCGCAAAGCTTAGTTACGGACAGCTCAAAAAGGTTACTGATTAGCATCGCACCCCGCCCCGTCGGGGGTTTGTCTTAGAGTAACTTGCTGTTTTCCTCGGGATCCGATATTTTTGCTTCGGCAGCCGGGGTGAGGAGGCCGCTTTCACATTGGTGCCCTGTGCCCGTCGATTAG
>JACOUQ010000026.1 GCA_016177775.1 Geobacter sp. | reverse complement strand
TGTGATAGACTTTTCCATGACCTGCCTCCTTGGTTGTGGCTCTGCGCCGTGGTGATTCGACTCTCCGCAGCATAACCCACGTTTGCAAGGATGGCAGGTCTTTTTTGTTTCTTCGTTTCAACTGACAACCATTATGTCTTCGCAGGCCCCACCGTACTATTCGACGAAGGGCATGGCCAGCGCTTCATCGTCGCTGGCAGCAACGAGCTCGACCTAACCCGCCTGGCTTCCACCTTCACCGATGCCGGCTATACCGTTAGAACAACAAAAAACAAACTAGCCACCGACATGCTTGCGGATGTGGATGTGCTGGTCATCTCCGGCGCCTTCGACCCGCTCGAGGGTGACGAAGTCGAAACCATCCACGCCTTTCTGGGACGCGGTGGCCGGCTCTGCGTAATGCTCCACATAGCCCCGCCCCTGACCGGCCTCATGCACCGCTTCGGCGTGGTCGCTTCCAGTAGCGTTATCCGTGAAACATCCCACGTCATCGAAAAGGACCCTCTGAACTTTTACGTAACGCAACTTGCAACTTCGCCCCTGTTCGAGGGAATCGGAAGATTCGCCCTATACGGCGGCTGGGCGCTGAACCCGGAAAAAGATAATGTAACCACCATAGCCACCACCGGCCCCGAAGCTTGGGTGGACCTGAACGGCGACAAGCGTTTTGGAGAAGGCGACGCCCGACAGGCATTCGCGGTGGCTGTGGCCGGAACACTCGGAAGCGGCAGGTTCGTGATATTCGGCGACGATGCCATATTCCAGAACAAGTTCATCAAGGAAGAGAACCTTATCTTGGCCGGGAACCTGGTGAAGTGGCTGGAGTGATTTCTTTTCCCCTCACCTTGGCCCTGAGGGCGAGGGAATGCCAAAGTGCCATCATCAACAGCCGAGTATGAAAAAGCCCGCGATTGCGGGCTTTCCTGTTATATGAACGACAAAGTTGTAGACCGACAAATTCCAGGTATGCTTACAGAAAATATCCGAAACCGAACAAGGAGGTAATCTCCATGGTCGTAATTACCTGCGAGAAATGCGGAAGGGACTTGGCGAACGGGCTGTGCAACGGGTGCCATAATGCGCCGAACCATTGCACTTGCGAGGAGTGGGTTGAAGAGGAGGTTGGAACGGAGGAATAAGCGACCTAATCCCCACTCACGTCAAGCTCGCCGATCAACAGCGACGGGGAGCCGACCGAGCCGAAAAAACGGAGATCATTACCCACCCCTTCCACGCGACGGAACAGGTCGAGGATGTTGCCTGAGATGGCGATCCCCTTTACCGGATGAAGGCGCTTCCCCTTTTCCACGAGGAAGCCGGTGACGCCGACCGAGAAATCTCCGGAAACCGGGTTAGCGGTGTGCATCCCCAAGACGTCGGTAATCATCACGCCACGGTCGATTCCGGCCAGGAGCCGCACCGGCGGCAGGTCGCCATTCTCGATGAAGAAGTTGGTGACCCCGTTGTGCGGCGGACTCTTGATCCCCCCCCTTGAGGCATTGCCGGTGGAGGGCGTCCCTTCCTTGCGACCCCGCAGGGTGTCGTAGAGAAAACCGTGGAGTACGCCGTCCGAGGCCAGAAGCGTGTCCTGCTGCGGCACACCTTCTGCGTCAAAGGGGGCGGTCCCCATGCCGTCGGGGAGGAGGCCGTTGTCGTGGATGCGGAGGAGCGGTGAGAAGAGCTTTTCCCCCACCTTTCCCGCCAGCATCGACTTACCCTTCTGAACACTCTCGGCCAGAAACGATGGGGCCAGGACTTCGAGAATGTCCGATGCCACGTGGTTGTCCAGAACCACCGGGCAGCGCATGGTTGGGATCCTGCGGGCACCGAGCAGGCCAGTCGCCCTTTCAGCAGCGTTATGGGCTATGGCATCCACGTGTACGTCCGCATACCGCGGGCTGAAGCCGAAGTCCCACCCCATCTGGAAATCCCCGTTCTCCTCCGCCACGGCTGTAACGCTACTGGAAACCGATGTTCCGCCGTAATTTCCGTCGACCCCATTGGAGTTGCGGAGATGCACCTCGTAACGGGACTCTCCGTAGGTGGCCTTCCTCACCCGCTTTACGCGCGGATCGGCCTCCAGCGCAATCCGCTCCAAGGCCAGTGTCCGCTTGATCTTCTCCTCCTCCGGGATTCCGGCCAGCTGCTCGTCCAGCAGGCCCGCAAGCTCGGGAAGTACCGCCATGGAAGGAAACGCATGGTGCTCGTCAGGGGTCTGGGCTTGGGCAGCCACCAGGGCGTTATCCACCATCCGCGCAAGGTCGCTCTCATCCAGGCTGGTGGAGAAGGCAAATCCCATCCCCCCCTCCTTCAGAACCCGCACACTCACCCCCGTCGGGGCCGAACACTTGAAGGTGTCAACCTTCCCCTCCCGCACCTCGATGGAGAGGTTACGCGAGGACGAGAACACCAACTCCCAGCCGTCCAGAGGGCGGGAGAAAAGGAGGCGTTCGACTTTAGCAGCGATGGCGTTGAATTCCATTTTTGCCCCTGTGGAAAATTATTCCAGATCCAATATCATCGCGATTTCATCACAGTCCGGAAACTTGACGCACTTCACGCAATCCCCCCACACCTTGTGCGGGAGCTCGGATTTGTCGACGATACGGAAGCCGAATTTGGCAAAAAAATCCGGCTTGTAGGTAAGACAGAAGACCCGTTTGAGGCCGATCTCCTTTGCCTCGTCGATACAGGCCCGGACCACCTGAGAGCCGATCCCCTTACGCCCGGCATCCTCTGAGACCGCCACGGAACGTACCTCCGCCAGGTCCTCCCAGACGATGTGCAGCGCGGCAGTGCCGAGTATCCTGTCGTCCTCCACGATAACGTAAAAATCGCGCAGCGCCTCGTACAACTCGGAAAGCGACCGTGACAGCATGTCCCCCCGGCTGGCGAAATGGGTGAGCAGCTTCTGTATGTCTTTAACGTCCTTGATCTCTGCCTTACGGAGCATCATTGGTCCTTTCCCGCTTCTGCTATCATTTCTCTGGCATGTTCCAGCGTCTTGTCCGTGATCTTCACCCCGCCGAGCAAGCGGGCCATCTCAGCCACCCGTGTCTCGCCGGCCACCTCTCCCATTCGGGTAACGGTGCGCCCCCCATCGGTCAGCTTTTCTACCCGGTAATGGTGATCGGCAAAGGCGGCCACCTGGGGGAGATGGGTGATGCACAGGACCTGCTGGCCGCGAGATACGTTTTTAAGTTTCCGTCCCACCAGGGCGGAGGTGGCGCCGCTTATGCCGGTATCCACCTCATCGAAAATCAGGGTGGGGACGTCGCTCTCGGGGTGGATCTGCTTCAGCGCCAGCATGAGACGTGACAACTCCCCGCCGGAGGCAATGCGCGAAAGGGGCTTGGGAGGCTCACCGGGATTCGGGGAAAAGAGGAATTCGATCCTTTCCATGCCAGCCCCCTTCGGCTCGTCGAACGATTCGAAGGCGACCTCTAAGACGGCATTGGGCATGGCCAGTTCGCGCAGCTCCCGCTCCATCGCCTCCTTCATGGTGACGGCAGCCTGTTTCCGCTTCTCCGTAAGCTCCACGCCAAGCCTTTGTACCTCTGCCGACAGCTCCCGCAGGGCCGCATCCAGCTCCTCGCGGTTCCGCTCCCGCCCCAGCAGCCGGTCAAGCTCGTCGTCAATCCTCACCTTGTAGTCGATGACTTCTTCGATGGTCGGCCCGTACTTTTTCCTGATACGCTGTATCCGGTCCAGGCGATCTTCAATCTCCCGCAGGCGGGCCGGATCGAGCTCCACGCGTGCGGAATAATCGCGCAGGAACAGGGCACAGTCTTCCAACTGGATAAGGGAGGTCTCAAGCGCATCGCGCATTTGGGAAACCGACACGTCGATGGCCGCGATCTCGGCTACGGCGGCCTTTACCCCGCTAAGCTGGCCGAGGATCGACGGTTCGCTGCCGTAGAGGCTCTCGTATGCGCCACGGCTGTGCTGATGCAATTTCTCCGCGTGGGCAAGCAGCTCGCGCTCCCGCAGGAGCTCTTCCTCCTCGCCCGCCACTGGGGACGCATCGGCGATCTCCCGCGACTGAAACGAAAGGAGGTCGATACGTTGAGCCGCATCCCTTTCCCCTTCTTCCAGTTGGCGGATCTCGTCCCTGACGTGCTGGTATCTCCCGAACAGGGCGGCATACTCGCGCCGCAGGGGCGTAAGCCGGCCGAAACCGTCCAGCAGCGTCAGGTGGTTCTCCGGACGGAGCAGGGTCTGGGCCTCGTGCTGCCCGTAAATGTTCACCAGCTCCCGGGAGATTTCCGACAGTATGGCCAGGGTCGAGAGCCCGCCGCCAATGAATACCCGGTTCTTGCCGCTGCGTGAGATGAGGCGCCGCACCAGCAGCTCGCCGTCGGTGTCGACCCCGATCTCATCCAGCATGGCGGCAAGGGAAGCGTTGCCGGAGATGTCGAACACCGCCTCTACAACAGCCTCATCCTCGCCGTTTCGGACCAGATCGGCAGAAGCCCGCCCACCGAGGATCAGGTTCACGGCATCGATGATGATCGATTTCCCCGCCCCGGTCTCCCCCGTGAGCATGTTCAGCCCCGGCTGGAACATAACGTGGAGATTGTCGATGATAGCGAAGTTTTTAATTAAAAGGTCGGTAAGCATATAAGGCGGGGACTGGGGATCGGGAACTGGAGACTGGTAAAGGCAAATACCGTTCGTTTATTGGTTCTGTTGCCTTTACCGGTCCCTGGTCCCTGGTCCCCGGTCCCTATCTCTCTCCCCACTTCAGTTTCATCCTCAGCACCTCGAAGAAATCCCGGTTTTTGGACATGATGAGCCGGGTCCGGTTCTCTGCCCGCCAGACCTCTAGCACGTCGCCGGAGCGAAGGTCCACTCCCACCTGGCCGTCGAGGGTCAGAAACACGTCCTCGTCCTTGGAGATGAGCCTGACCCTGACCTTCGAGTCCCTGGAGACCACGACAGGCCGGTTGGTGAGGGTGTGGGGGCAGATGGGAGTAACGAGGATGCAATTAACGGCCGGATGCACGATCGGGCCGTTGGCTGAAAGGGAATACCCCGTGGAGCCGGTGGGGCTCGATATGATGAGGCCGTCCGCCTTGAAGGTGGTCAGGTAGTTGTCGTCAACATAGGCTTCAAGGTCGATGATCCGGGCAAGCGCCCCCTTGTTGATCACCACGTCGTTCAGCACCAGGTGGGAGCCGATTTCCGCACCATCGCGCAATATCCGGCAGCGGAGCATCATCCGCTCAGATACGCTGTAATCGCCCTTCAGCACCAGTTCCAGGGAGCTGTACAGTTCGTCCAGGGCTATTTCCGTCAGGAATCCCAGGCTACCCAGGTTCACCGCAAGGATCGGCACTTCCAGGTCACCCATCAGCCGGGCCACGGAGATGAGGGTGCCGTCACCGCCCAGGACCACCACGAGGTCGGCACAGCCGGGGATGTCGGCCCTCTCGACGCCCGACTCTTTGGAGAGATGTCGCGCAAGATGGGCTTCCACAAGGGGATTGCATCCCCTCTCCCTGAGCCACCCTACCAGTTCGTCAGCCACATCCTGGCAACGGGGGTCGTGAACCTTTGCAAAAATTGCCACATTTTTCATAATCGACCGTGGGAAAGTCCGTAAACTGTGGTATAGTATTGCACTACTAGCATAGAACAGACACCATGTCCATTGTAATTTCCGCGCAAAAACCTACCGGAATCTTACCAGCCAGACCGGCGATTTCAACGTGAACGGAGTACGCAGGGAACTTCATGACTAATGGGCCGATCGACCAAGTTCAAGAGGTTGTGGAA
Source organism: Geobacter sp. (assembly GCA_016177775.1). GTDB lineage: Bacteria > Desulfobacterota > Desulfuromonadia > Geobacterales > Geobacteraceae > JACOUQ01. The sequence continues at coordinate 45,815 of JACOUQ010000026.1, read as the reverse complement.
CTCGACAGCCAGATGCTCATCATCAAGTCGTTCCTGGAGCATCTCGAATATTCCCTTGGCAAGGACAAATATTCAGCCACACCGTCCGACATTTTAAATTCCGTGGCCTACTCGGTGCGCGACCGCCTGATCGAGCGCTGGCTCGATACCCAGCAGAAATATTATAACGAGGACATGAAGCGGGTTTACTACCTCTCCATGGAGTTTCTCCTCGGCAAGACCCTGGAAAACAGTCTCATCAACCTGGGATTGCACGACCAGTACAAGCAGGCCCTCGAATCGCTCGGCTACGACCTGAACGATATCTGCGAGCAGGAGGTCGAGGCTGGGCTCGGCAACGGCGGACTGGGACGGCTTGCCGCCTGCCTTCTCGACTCCATGGCTACCCACTCACTCCCCGCTTACGGCTACGGAATCCGTTACGAATACGGCATCTTCCGCCAGAATATCGTAGATGGCGGCCAGGTGGAGGTGCCTGACAACTGGCTCCGCTACCGGAACCCCTGGGAGTTCGACCGGCAGGAACACCTGCATCCGGTAAAGTTCTTCGGAAAAGTGGTCACCAAGTACGACAAGGAGGGGAGAACCGCCTATGACTGGGAGGACACCGAGGACATCATGGCCATGGCCTTTGACATCCCGGTTCCGGGCTACGGAAACAACACGGTCAATACCCTGCGGTTGTGGAGCGCCAAGTCGACCCGGGAGTTCGACCTGAACTTCTTCAACGCCGGCGATTACATACGCGCCGTCGAGGACAAGATGTTCACCGAGAACATCTCCAAGGTCCTCTATCCCGCCGACCACGTCGTGGAAGGGAAGGAACTCCGGCTCAAGCAGGAATACTTCCTTGCCTCCGCCACCATCCAGGACATGCTCTACCGGTTCAAGAAGGGGCACACGGATATCAACCTGTTGCCTGACAAGGTGGCAATCCAGTTGAACGATACCCATCCTGCGCTGGCGATTCCAGAGCTGATGCGGCTTCTCATCGACAAGGAAGGGTTGGAATGGGACCGCGCCTGGGACATCTGCGTCAAGCTTTTTGGCTACACCAATCACACCATTCTTCCCGAGGCCATGGAAAAATGGCCGGTCTGGATGTTAGAGCAGCTCCTGCCGCGCCTTCTCAGCATCATCTACGAAATCAACGAACGATTCCTGGACGAGGTGAACAGGCGCTATCCCGGCGACACCGGCCGGATCGCCCGCATGTCCATCATCGAGGAGAACGGGCCGAGGCTGATCCGCATGGCCCACCTGGCAATCGTAGGGAGCCACTCGGTGAACGGCGTCTCCAAGATCCATACCGAAATCTTGAAGAAACGGGTTTTCCGGCATTTCTACGATATGTTTCCGGAACGGTTCAACAACAAAACAAACGGCATCACCCAGCGGCGCTGGCTGCGCCTCGCCAACCCCGGCCTGTCGGAACTTATCACCTCCCGCATCGGCAGTGAATGGATCCCCGATCTGTTCGAGCTGAAGAAGCTGATCCCACTGGCTGACGACCCGGAGTTCGTCCTCCAATGGCAAGAAGTGAAACAACGCAACAAACTGATGCTCGCAGAATACATCAAGGAAAACAATTACCTCGAAGTCAATATCGACTCCATGTTCGATTGCCAGGTCAAGCGGATCCACGAATACAAGAGGCAGTTGTTGAATGTGCTGCATGCGATAACGCTCTATAACAGAATCAAGGCCGACCCAACCGCGAGGTTCGTCCCTCGCACGCTCATATTCAGCGGCAAGGCGGCACCTTCCTACTTCATGGCAAAATTGATCATCCGGCTCATCAACGCGGTAGGAGACGTGATAAACAATGACCCGGACATCGGCGAACGCCTGAAGGTGGTTTTCCTCACGAACTACAGCGTGACCCTGGCGGAAAAGATATTCCGGGCCGCCGACCTCTCCGAGCAGATATCCACAGCCGGCACCGAGGCATCAGGCACCGGTAACATGAAATTCGCCCTCAACGGAGCGCTCACCATCGGCACCCTGGACGGCGCCAACATCGAAATGCTGGAAGAAGTAGGACGGGATAACATATTCATATTCGGGCTGAACGCAGAGGAAGTAAACGAGTTGAAAACCCGGGGTTACAGCCCTCTGGAACATTACTACCGGAACCAGGAACTGAAACAGGCCCTGGACATGATCGCCGGCGGAGTCTTTTCCCCGCGAGAGCCCGGGCTATTCCGTCCGCTGGTAGATTCGCTCCTCCACCAGGGGGACCAGTACCTGCTGTTGACCGATTATCCATCCTACATCGTCTGCCAGGAGAAAGTGAGCGAACTCTACCTGGACCAGCCGTCATGGACACGAAAGGCCATTCTGAACACCGCTGGAATGGGACGCTTCTCCAGCGATCGCACCGTCAGCGATTATTCCTGCGATATCTGGGGGACCCATGCCGTGGATGTCTGTCCTATCCCCGAATACCGTCAGAAAGACGACAACATAATGGCCCTCTAGCATACCCTAATCCCCCTTTCGAGGTTTCAAGCGAGCAATGGACATTTTTGAACACAAGGGCGAAGAGGAACGCCTTCGGGAGGCGCCGTTGGCCGAACGGATGCGCCCCCGCACCCTGGCTGAATTCATCGGCCAGGAGCACCTTCTTGGCAAAGGGAAGATGCTCCGCCGCCTGATCGAGACCGACCAGGTTCCCTCCCTCATCTTCTGGGGGCCGCCAGGCTCGGGAAAGACAACGCTGGCGCGCATCATCGCCAATGCCACCAACTCCCGATTCGTTTTTTTCTCCGCCATCCTCTCCGGTGTGAAGGAGATCCGCGAGATATTCAAGGAAGCGGAAGAAGAGCGAAAGTTTCGGGGAAGGAAGACAATCCTCTTCGTAGACGAGATCCACCGCTTCAACAAATCACAGCAGGACGCCTTCCTCCCCGTCGTGGAAAAGGGGGTTGTCACCATCATCGGCGCCACCACGGAAAACCCCTCCTTCGAGGTAGTAGCCCCCCTCCTCTCCCGCTGCAAGGTACTGGTCCTCAATCCCCTTTCCCCGGAAGAGGTGGTGTCCATACTGAAGCAGGCCCTCGCCGACACCGAGCGCGGCCTCGGGATAGCAAAGATCAAAATCACCGACGAGGCCCTCTCCTTCATGGCGGAGCAGTCTGGGGGAGACGCCCGGGTCGCGCTGAATACTCTGGAAACCGCGGCTAGACTGGCGAAGAAGAAGGCGATCAACCTGGAAACAGCCCGCGAGGCGGTGCAGAAAAAACCGATCATGTACGACAAGGGAGGCGAAGAGCACTACAACGTCATCTCCGCCTTCATCAAGTCAATGCGGGGGAGCGACCCTGACGCGGCCCTCTACTGGCTGGCAAGGATGCTGGAGGCCGGGGAGGACCCCATCTTCATCCTGCGCCGCATGGTGATCCTGGCCAGCGAGGATGTAGGCAACGCCGATCCGCGCGCCCTCCAGGTGGCAGTTTCGGCCCTCCAGGCGTTTCAACTGGTGGGGCTCCCCGAGGGACGGATCATAATGGGCCAGGCGGTTACCTACCTCGCCACTGCCCCAAAATCCAACGCATCCTATGCCGGCATAGACGCGGCCATGGCCGAGGTGAGGAAAAGCGGCGCCCTCCCTGTCCCCATGCACATCCGCAACGCCCCGACAAAACTGATGAAGGAGCTGGGATACCACAAGGGATACAAGTATGCCCATGATTTCGATGAAGGGTACGTGGCGCAGGAATATCTACCTGATACACTGAAGGGAAGGAAGTTCTACGATCCGGCCGGGCACGGCTACGAGAAGTACATCAAAGAGCGGATGGAGTGGGTGAAGGGGAAGAAGAAACCGGAGGAATGATTCATATGAAAAAGATCGCCATCCTCACCAGCGGCGGCGACTGTTCCGGCATGAACGCCACCACCCGGAGCGCGGTCCGCACGGCACTCCGGCACAACCTGCAAGTCATGGGCTTCCGCAAGGGGTATGCCGGCCTGATGAAGAGCGACGCCATTCCGCTCGATACGAAATCGGTATCAGGCATAATGCACCGGGGTGGGACCTTCCTCCAGTCGGCACGCTCACCCGAATTCCGCAACGAGGAAGGGCAGCGCAAGGCCGTTGAAAATCTCACGGCTCTCGGCATCGACGGCCTCATCATAATCGGCGGCGACGGTTCCCTTAACGGGGCACTCGCCCTGCACCGGCTCGGTATCCCCGTGGTCGGCATCCCGGCCAGCATCGACAATGACATCCCCTTTACCGACATGGCGCTGGGGGTCGACACCGCCCTCAACAATATCATTTACGCTGTGGACTGCATCAAGGACACCGCCAGCTCCCATGCCCGGGCCTTCATCATAGAGGTGATGGGGCGCAACTCCGGCTATCTTGCGAGCGTGGCCGCCGTTGCCACCGGCGCGGAGTACGCGCTGGTGCCGGAGGTGGAATTCGACCTGTCTGACATCTGCCAGCACCTGAACCGCCGTTACCAGGAGGGACGGGACAATGCCATCATCATCCTGGCCGAGGGTGCCGGCAAGGCCCACGAGATCGCAGCCAGCATCAAGGATGCAATCGGCTTCGAGATGCGGGTAACGGTCCTGGGGCACTACCAGCGGGGTGGCGCCCCTTCAGTCTTCGACCGCCTGCTGGGGAGCCGGCTCGGCAAGCGGGCCGTGGAACTCCTGGTGTCAGGGGAACAGGGGGTCATGGTCGGCCTATCCTGCAACAACATCATCGCCACCCCGCTCGAAGACGTCATCAAGGGTGAAAAGCGGCCGCAGGACGAGGTCCTGAGGCTTGCGGAGATACTGGGGATATGAACGGGAAGCTTTCCCACGCCATCCTTACCCTCTTCATGTGCGGTGACGTAATGACAGGCCGGGGAATAGACCAGATACTCCCCCACCCGAGCGTGCCGCACATCTACGAGCCGTTCGTGCGCGACGCCAGGGAGTACGTGGAACTGGCCGAGGGTACAAACGGCCCGATCCCCCGCCGAGCCGATTTCTCTTATATATGGGGTGACGCCCTGGATGAGTTCAAGCGTTCGGCCCCCGACGTCCGGATCATCAACCTTGAGACCAGCGTCACCACAAGCGAGGATTACTGGAAAGGGAAAGGGATCAATTACCGGATGCACCCGGCGAACGCGCCGGCCCTTACGGCAGCGGGGATCGACGTTTGCTCCCTGGCCAACAACCATGTTCTGGACTGGGGATACGGCGGATTGACGGAAACCCTTGAGACGCTGCGGAAATCCGGCATCAAATCGGCTGGAGCAGGCCCCACCCTGCAGGAAGCCGAGGCGCCGACCATGGTGGAGGTAAAGGGAAAGGGGCGGGTGCTGGTATTCGCCTTCGGAACGGAATCAAGCGGCGTTCCTTCGAGTTGGCGAGCTACGGCGGAACGACCGGGGGTCAACCTCCTTCCTGACCTGTCCGAGCGGACTGCCCGAGCCATCGGTGAGCGGGTCAGGAAGACGAAACAGGCCGGCGACATAGCCGTTGCCTCGATCCACTGGGGAGGTAACTGGGGATACGAGGTTCCGCGCGAACACCGGGAGTTCGCCCGACGCATCATCGACATGGCCGGCATAGACATCGTTCACGGGCACTCCTCCCACCACGTCAAGGGGATCGAGGTCTACCGCGACAGGCTCATCATCTACGGCTGCGGCGACTTCATCACCGATTACGAAGGGATCGGCGGCAACGAGTCATACCGGGGGGACTTGGGGCTGATGTACTTCGCCTCGATAGACCCGGCGACCGGCACCCTTTCCGGGCTGAGAATGGTGCCGATGAGAATGCGCAACTTCAAGACAAACCGGGCCTCGCGGACCGAGGCTGACTGGCTGGCTGACGTCCTGATCCGGGAGGGGAAGCGGTTCGGCACCAGGGTGGAACAGGCTAAGGACGGCGCGCTGATGTTGCGGTGGAAGTAACTCCGACAAAAAGTGACCTCTTATGTTTGGGTTACAAGCCGGTAACAGTTTGATATTCCTCCCGTCTGCCTCTTGCGCCTTTCCCCTGTTCCATGCTATACAAACCGTCGGAACTGAAACCTTCCTCGAAAGGAAAAAATACCGTCATGCCTCAGAACAAGCCCGAGATCACCTTCAAGTATATCTTCAATTACGCCTACAACCCTACTTATGTGAATGGCGCCCAAGGGGGGCTGTCCCCCCGCGGCGAGATCGTCGTTCATTTCTATCACGAACGCCCTGCCCTCCCCGATTCCATCACCCACGAAATCACTCCCCAGGGGGGGATCGGCCAGGAGACGCTCGTAGAACCCGAGGGCCTGGCGCAGACCATGGTGCGCTTCATCGATACCGGCGTTGTCATGAATTACGAGAACGCCAGGATGTTCCATGTATGGCTGGGGGAACGGCTGAAGGAAATGGAAGGTATGCAGAAGGCGCGGCATGCCTTCGAGGCCGCGCCGGTCGGGCAGGCGTAAGCTTACTTCACATCCACATTGCGGATTCCATCCGGCCGCCAGGCGGGGGCGATAACATGCGAGCCCCGCTCCTTTTCTTCCGTTTCCAGCAGGCTGCCGAAAGTCACCATAAAGTCGCCGTAGCGGTTGTTGACATTGTCCATGACACAGGTGGCCAGGGCCTTTTTCCGCTCGCTCTCGAAGAGGGGAAGTTGCTCTCCCTGGTGGCGCAGGCTGGATATCCGCACACCCAGGAGTCGCACCGGCTGAACAAGCTCGATGCTGTCCAGGATTGCCACGGCGGCGCGGTAGATGTCGTCGCTCAAGTTTATGTATCCCCCCTGGCTCTCCTGCCGGCTGAAAGTGGTGAAATCAGTGTAGCGGACAGTCAGGGTGACCGTCTTCCCCTGAACCCCATAGCGACGCGCCCGCCGTCCCACCATCTCGGAGAGTTGCAGAAGACAGCGCAGGATGTCACGCCGCTCGGTCAGGTCCCGATCAAGGGTGGTGCTGTGCCCCACCGACTTTACCTCCTCCACCTCTTCATCCGGGACCACCGGCGCATCGTCCACCCCCAGCCCCATCAGATGCAGCCTCTCGCCAATTATGCCAAAGCGCTTCTTCAGGACCGGGACCGGGAACCGTACCAAATCCCCGCAGGTGCGGATCCCCAGCAGGGTTAGCTGGCGCTCCGTCTTCCTCCCGATTCCGCAGATGTCCTTGATGGGTGTCCGTTCCATGGTATTCGTCACTTCCTCAGGCCGGATGACGGTGAGGCCGTCCGGTTTCTGCATATCCGAGGCAAGCTTGGCCAGTAGCTTGTTGGGGGCGATGCCGATGGAGCAGGTGAGTCCCAGGTTGTGGCGAATGCGGGACTTGATGAGCATGGCGATCCGCTCGGCGGAGCCGAAAAGCCCGAGAGAGCCGGTAATGTCGAGGAACGCCTCGTCGATGGAGAAGACCTCCACCAGCGGCGTGTAGTCGCGGAATATCTTCACAATTTCTTTAGATGCATGGGTATACTTCCGGTTGTCCCCCACCACCAGGGTAAGCTCCGGGCAGGCCCTTTTCCCCTCCCAGACCGTCATCCCGGTCTTCACTCCAAAGGCCCGCGCCTCGTAGGAAGCGGTAGTGATGATGGTCCGGCCGCCGGAACCGATCACGGCAATCGGCTTCCCCCGCAGCGCGGGATCGGCCTGCTGCTCCACCGAAGCGAAGAAGGCGTTCATGTCTATATGAAGGATGGTGCGGGTCATGGCACTAGACCTCCACGGCGGCCAGCGACCAGACGCGGCTGGCGCTGTTCCAGGTCAGCTCGAAGAGGTTGGCGCCGTCGGATACGGCGAAGTGGAGGAGCGTCGCCTCTCCTTCCCGCTCCTGCCAGGCGTAGGTGACCTCCCGTATCTCGTACTTCCGCCGCCGCCAGTCGAACCAGACCGGCTTTATGCGGCTACCCGGCCCAAAAATGGCGGCCACCCGTATGTCTTCCCGTATCCTTTGCACCGTTGCCTAACTCTCGCGAATAAGGGCGCACTGCCGTGCGTCCCTACAACTCCCGGTAAATCCCCACCACCTTGCCTATAATGACGACTTCCCCATCCCTTGGCCGAACGATGATCGGCTCCATGTCGGGATTCTCCGGCTGCAGGCGGATCCGGTTCCGTTCCCGGTAGAAGCGCTTGAGGGTCGCCTCGCCGTTGATCATGGCGACCACGATTTCTCCTTTTTCGGCGGTGACCTGGGGGCGTACCAGGGCCAGGTCGCCGTCCAGTATGGCGGCGTTGATCATGGAATCCCCCTTCACTCGCAGAAAAAATGCCCCTTCAGCCGGACATACCGAACGATCTATTGCTAAATGCCCCTCGATTTCCTCTATAGCCGGCTGGAGGGCGCCGGCCCGCACCACACCGACAATGGGAAGGGCTACGGCCGACGCGGAGTGGTCCGCCAGGGTGATGCCGCGTGAGCTGCCGGCCTGTTTGCGGATATACCCCTTGCGCTCCAGGGCATCCAGGTGCTTGATGACCCCCAGCGTGCCGTTGATGCCCAACTGCTCGGCAATCTCCCGCAAGGTCGGCGGATAGCCGAACCGCTCCAGAGAATCCCGTATGCACTCCAGAACCTGCTGCTGCCTGGCTGTGAGTGCCTCCTTGACCATTTGCATGGCAACCTCCCTTCTGGTTATCAAAAAATAACCTAACACCATCGGACGGCACTGTCAAGAGTTCTTATCGTCCCTTGCCGTCTCGATGGAATCTGGCACCATACCTACTTACCTGTCTCTTTACTTATTTGTTTATTTGGGTATCCGATCCGAGTCTGCTCGATTCATTTCGCTTTATTTGTCAATCAGATATCAAGCATTACATCAACAAAACCGTAATGTAAAACCCGTGATAAAAGCTACCCGCCTCAGCACTTTTCTGAACGCCTCTTACGATGAACCCCTTCGTCCGAATTATTGCCACATGCTCATTATATTTTAGAGAGGTATATTGTAGGCAATACGAAATTCCACCAAAGCTTGTATTTGAGTTCGCATGTAATCAATTGGCCTGTTTTTTCAATTATATCCTGTAGTTAATATGAGAAATATTTATGTTGTGCCGGAGGCGCATTTTTAATTAAAATGCAACGTAAACGATACAAACCAGAAGCAAATATGGGTTCAAGCATTATGTTCAAGATGTGGGCAAATCGGTTTTTCAGGCGTAAATCCACGCTGGTGGCAGCGGGAGTGGGGACTCTTCTGCTCGTCCTCTTCTTCGCGACCGTCCGGATCAACTATAACAGGCACTGTGAGGGTGTTTACCTGCTGAAACTGGCCAATTTCCGCTATGAGCTCACAGATGATGTAATGCTCGGCGAAGAAGACAAGGTCGCCTATGGAGTAAGCTGGAATTCGCTACTAAGCGCCCTGAGCCCCAGACGCGCTTACGCCCATGGCGAGCCGCGGCTCAAGGTGGAATGGTTCAAGAGCGACGGCAGCGGCTACGTCAGGAACATCTATCCCGATGGCAGGGAACTGTTAACGTGCTTCAGCAGATACAACGACAGTCTCGGCAAGGTGCCGATGGGGCTCTTCGTCGGGGGCGGGCTCCCCTATCACACCCGCGGCGACGGAGAAGTGACGACCAACGATACCGGCATGGCCTACTATGACGGGCATCGGTGGTATCACCTCTGGTGCAATGTGAATGAGGGAATCTCCCCGGCGAGCACGTCTGCCAGCATGCTTACCCCTTCCCAGTGGGAGTTCCTGGGGAGCAAGGTGATAGAAGAAACTGCAAAGCGCGTTGTCATCAAGAGCAGCCACCGGGTCCCCCTCGATGGAACAACGATGCAGATGGACCGTTACGCGGTCTTCAAGGCAGGAGAACCGTATTTCGTTCTAATCAACAGGGTGCGGAATGTGGGAAATGCTGCCGGAGCTTATGTTTACACTTATGGCGATGAGCCCTGGGTCGGCAATTTTGGTAGCTCGGGGGGGAACGTCGGATGGCAGAAAGACCGCCTGATTCCTTACGAGGGACAAATAGATACCAGTAAAAACACTTTTGCCGGTATGTATGATCTGGGGAACCGGGCAACCGGCGAAGTGGGGGACTTCACCCGCAAGGCAAATTTCATCGAATGGTTGGCAGAGCCTCCCGACCTCGCCTACTTCTCCAATGACTTCGGCAGGTTTGGCCGGGAAGAAGACCACATCCCCCTCAACAGCAGGAATAATCGGGTGGTTTCCCTGCAATGGGGAGCCAGAAGCCTTCAGCCCAACCAGTCGGCACTATACGTGCTGGCAATCGGCATGGCCAAAACAACTTCAGCGTCTGAACTCCCGGTAAAACCAAATATAGATATAAGCTACCAGGAGGTCCAGACTATTCTGGCCAACTGATTCCGCCGCATTGGTGGAGACGCACGCTATGCGTCTCTACATCTTGACGCCAGGCGGATACGGGACTGGTTCGCGTCGCGCTTGGCATTCGACGCAGTAAACGGCATAAGGCATGAGCTCCATCCGCTTCTCGTCGATATCGCTGCCGCACCCGTCACAAATTCCGTAAGTTCCCTCATTCAGCTTCCGCTCCGCCTCCTCCATCTGGGTCAGCTCCTGGCGCCTGATGTCGGCAACATTCAGCCCGGCGTCCTGCAGCAGGTCCAACAACCCCATGTCCCCCACGTCCTGGGGTATCTCGAACTGGGTATGAAGCCCCTCGCCGGTCCGGGCGAATATCTCCTCGCGCAATTCAGTCCAGAGCTTCCTCTTTCGCTCCACCAGCTGCTCCTTAAGCCGCTCCAGCCGTTTTTTGTCATGTTCCGCCATGCCTTCCCTCCCCGGATGATTTGCTGAACGCAGTTTATTTCAGTTTATCGCACGCCCGGCAGGTTGCAATGCCTTGACGAATGCCCATCCTTCGACTAACTTGTAATTGCTTGCAAATAATTGGCATTATCCCGGAGGAACCTGCATGGATTACGATGTCACCAAACTTCTGTGGGACACCACGATTCTTTACCCTGCTCCTGATTCCCCGGAGTTGGAGGACGACTTCCGCCGCGGCAGAGAAGAAGCCGCCCGATTCCGTGAACAGTATCGTGGCAAAGTAACCGATCTGGATGCCCAACGGCTTCACGCCGCCCTGGTGGAGTATGAGTCCCTGGAGGAGCTTCTGGCCAAGCCGCAGCTCTATGCATATCTCCTCTTTGCCGCCGACTCCGAGAATTCCGCCAACAAGAGGCTCTCGCAGCGCGCCTCCGAGTTCGGCAACGAGATGTCCCGCGAACTCCTCTTCTTCGATCTTGAGATCATTCAGCTCCCGGACGACCGCTTCGCCGCCCTTGCCGCAAGCCCGGAACTGACCGGCTACCGCCATCACCTGGAAAGCGTTCGCAAGTTCCGTCCCCATACCCTGACCGAGCGGGAGGAGAGCCTGCTGAAGCTGAAAAACCTGACCGGCGTCGAGGCATTCACCCGCCTGTTCGACGAGCTCTCCGCCTCGCTCCGCTTCACCATGGAGCTTGAAGGGGAAGAGCGGGAGATGACCGGAGAGGAACTCCTGGGGCTTCTGCACCACCCGGACGCCGGAGTGCGCGAACGGGCCTTTTCCATCTTCCTGCAACGCCACGAGGAGCACGGCATCGTCTACTCGTCGGTTTTCAACAATGCGGCCCTCGATCACCGCCAGGAGCTGGAGTTGCGTAATTACTCCCACCCCATGGAGCCGACCAACCTGGGGAACGATATACCGGCCGAGGTGATCGACCGGATGATGAATGTAACCGAGGCAAACTATCCCCTGGCCCAGGAATATTTCCGCCTGAAAGCGAAGCTTCTGGGACTGCCCAGATTGAAAAACAGCGACATCTACGCCCCGGTGGGGGAGACTGCCCGCAGCTTCACATTTGACGAGGCAAAAGGTCTGGTGCTGGACGCCTACGCCGGTTTCGACCGTGATTTTCATGACATTGCCGAAGCCTTCTTCACCGAGCGGCGCATCGACGCCCTCCCCCGCCCCGGCAAGTCGGGCGGCGCCTTCTGCATGGGGATGACCCCGCACATGGCCCCATACGTGCTGCTCAACTTCACCAACAACCTGCGCGATGTGGCTACCATCGCCCACGAATTGGGGCACGGCATCCATTTCGTCCTCTCCCAGGCCCAGACCATGGTCAACTACCACGCTCCGCTGCCCCTGGCCGAGACCGCGTCGGTCTTCGGCGAGATGTGCCTGACCCGCATGCTGCTGGAAAAAGAAACAGACAAGAGCGTAAAAGTGGCCCTCCTCTGCGCCAAGATCGAGGACATCATAGCCACCACCTTCCGCCAGAACGTCCTGACCCGGTTCGAGGAGCGACTCCACCTGGAGCGGAAGGAAGGGCTACTCACCGCAGAAAGGATCGGCGAACTCTGGTGGGAGGAAAACGGCAAGCTATACGGCGACAGCGTTGAGATGATCCCTCCCTACCGCTGGGGTTGGAGCTACATCTCCCACTTCATCCATGCCCGTTTCTACTGCTACTCCTACGTATTCGCCGAGCTGCTGGTGCTGTCCCTCTACCGCAAATACCTGGAGGAAGGGGCGTTATTCATCCCGGTCTACAAGGAAATTCTCACCTCGGGGTGCTCGAAATCCCCGACGGACACGGTGGCGCCGGCCGGCATCGATTTGAACGACCCGGATTTCTGGCAGAAGGGGTACGATTTTCTGAAGGAGTTGATCGAGGAGCTGAAGGGGCTGGTCTGACGAGCGGATGTTCCTTAATGTGTCAGCTTCCAGGCCTTGACCATTTCAGACAAAGTGCGAGGCTGCATTCCAATGGCAGCTTTGCCCCTTTTTTCCCATTGCGAGATACTGGCGGCGGTTATCCCGATTCGGGAAGCAAATACAGTCTGTGTCTCACCGAGAGATGACCTCCAGGCGTATATGGCGTCACCGGTGAGCGGATCTGGGAAAAGAGCCACTGCGGTCGACTTCTTGCGACCTTTTGCTTTTGCCGGAGCGGTCTTTGAAAACATTTGGCTTGCAATCGCCTGAATTTCAAGCTTGGTTACGGGCGTCGCAACCATTTTTTCCGGTTTGTTCTTTTTTGCCGGGGTAACTGCGGATGTGCCTGAAGTCGTTTCTTCTGCTTCAGCCATATCGATCCCGAACACATCGGCAATACCGGCCGCGGCAATCCTCCGGCGGGACGTTCCGGCTTTGGCCGCATCCGTGACCGCCGCGGAGACATCAACCAGCTCTTCGTGATTCACCCCGCGAAGGAGGAACAGCATCTCCGGGGAGTGGTCGAGTCGGGCGCCCACACCGTAGAGCACTGCCGCCACATGCTTGCACATGCCGGCCCAGTCCGGACAGTCGCAGTCGAATTTCATCTCGCCGGGGAGCGGGAAAAGCCCATCCTTGCGATGCGCGACAACCTCCATGACCCCACGGTCCAGCCTTCCGCGCAACAGATCGATCAGCGACCCGATCCTTCCGGAGCAGGCCGATCTGACAACATCCCATTTCTTTTTCACAAGCGGGGTTATGGTGATGGATACATTGTAGAGCGACGAACCGCTGACCATGGCCTCGATGTGGCCGCTCCGGATCTCCAGATGACAGACCGAGCCGTTTCTGACGTAGGTGCGGCCACGGGGGAGGCGATTGGCGTAATCGCTGAACGACTCCATATGGTCGCACCACCCCTTGCCCCAGAAGGAAGCGGCGATCTTGCGGCCGGCAAGTTCTACCGGCTGCACCTTGAGCCCCTTCTTTCTCATCTTTTCAAGCTGCTTCTGCGCCTTCGCCCGACGCTCGGCAACCGTTACATACGGCGCCCATCCGTAGAAGCTCATTGGAGATCTGTCCTCCTGATTATGATGTAATAGCTGCTGATGCCGCCAATCCTGACCATCCGATGAGTCATCGATGTATTCCCACATCTCGTTTTGATGCAACCATACCGGGTCGGCATTTTGCCGGATGAACTCTTCCGGATCCATGCCTTCGATGGTTGGCGGCCGCTTGATTCGTTTCTGCTTGCCGTATATATTCCAAGCGTCTGCGTTTTTTTGCAGCCTTTTCCGCGGCAGTGCGTTTTCGTTTGGGTTTTCTGTTGGCAGTGATCATGAATCTGAACTCGGCTGTCTCGGAACGGCTTAAGGCTGACCAGTGGCGGGGTTATCGTAACTGGTCCAGCCGAACGTTAGGCAGCTATCAATGTTACAAATCCTCTAGCTGTACTACCAGTTTGCAATCTTCACACACATAGGCATAATAGACGTCGACCTGTTCGCCATATCTGAACAGTATTTCGTTACCAAATAAATCAGCGTGCCATTTAGTTCCATCACCTTTAGAAACTCTTACAGTTTTAAGTATCATCTTTTTTGAACACTGCTTGCATTTTTTACTTTTGAACCATTTATTTATCAGAGCCTTATAGCTCATATGGTAATTGACAACCTGGTTCATGATTATTACCTTTAATTGAAAAGAGGATTGCGTAAATCACATGTAATAGCTGGACAGTTGGTATTGTCCAACTCGTGATTGACCGGTTCACGCGCACGCGTGTGAACCGGTGATCTACCCAAATGGAACACTTAGACTGTGAACATGAAAATATACTGGCTATGAAATTCGTTATTGGCGAGGATATTAGCGCATGTAGCGCTTCAGAAAGAACCCAGCTACACAAGCTGCATAATCTGGTTCAGACGTGTGCAGCACTCGACAAAATGGTGGTCTGCCAGGCGCTTGAGCGGATACGGAGATGCCTTGCGGCTACGCCAATCAAAGGATTTAGGCTGGTGACAAAGCACATAGCTGGTTTTTCCCGGCTTCTTGCCCCAGCGGTGCGGATGCCATGGCCTCGACCGGATCAAACCGGGCAAGTCGCTGCTCAAGGGTCAGAGATACATTTTTCAACTTTCCTTCGTTCATGGCAGAGACAACATCCTTTCACTTCGCCATACCCGGACAATCCATATTTTGGAGGGATCGATACGGTAGACGATCCGAAATGGGGGATGTATCAACTCGCGGATTGTTTTCACGCCAAATTCAGGAACTATACGAGCGCTTTCTGGAAAATCAGCCAGTTGCTCTGTTCTGGCAAATATTTCCCGAACAAGCCGATCTCCCACATCAGGCACCTTTTGTTCAGCATACCAGGCAAGCATACCCTCAAGATCGCACAGAGCTGATTCGGCGAATTCTATCGGCTTCAAAATCACACCAGACCGAGACGTTTTTTCGCATCCGCAAGGCTTACGGTTCGACCTTCTTCGATATCCGCGAAACCTTGCAATACTGCCTTCATAAACGCGCGCTCTTCCGTGCCCGCTTCATAATCCGCAAGCGATTGCACCACGGCGACACCGCGGCCCCTGTTCGTCAGCAGTACCGGGCGATGGGTTGCTTCAACCTGATTCAAAATCCGTCCAGGATTGACCTTCAGGTCGCTTAACGGAACGATGTCCTCTGAAAACTTTGTCGCTGTCGACATGTCGACCTCCCTGAAACTATAACTGACCTGATAATAACACCAGTTAAAAGGTCATAAAAGAAAAAACTCACTCAAATCCCCGCCTTTTCCAGATCAAGCGCCACCATCCGCAACAAGGCCTCGTCATCCATCTCGGTCAGCAGGGTTTCCCCACCTTCCAGGAGCTCCGTCGCCAGCCCGGCCTTGGCGGAGATCAATGCGTCGATCTTCTCTTCCACCGTCCCCTTGCAGACAAATTTGTGCACCATGACGTTCTTGTTCTGGCCGATGCGGAAGGCGCGGTCTGTGGCCTGGTTCTCCACCGCCGGGTTCCACCAGCGGTCAAAATGGATGACATGGCTGGCAGCGGTCAGGTTAAGTCCGGAGCCGCCGGCCTTGAGCGAGAGGACGAAGAACGGTGGCCCATCCTCATGCTGGAAGCGGTCCACCAGTTTTTTCCGCTCGGCCACCGGTGTGCCGCCGTGCAGCACCAGGCCGGGGCGGCCGAACAGCATGGCAAGGAAGGCGGCAAGCGGCGCGGTCATCTCCCGGAACTGGGTAAATATCAGCACCTTTTCCTGGCGCGAGGCGATCTCTTCGGCCAGCTCCCGCAGGCGCGCAAACTTGCCGCTGCGCTCCTCGGCATAGTCGCCGTCACCCAGGGCCTGACCGGGATGGTTGCAGATCTGCTTGAACCGCATCAGCGATGAAAGGATCAGCCCCCGGCGTTTCATCCCCTCCTGCTGCTCGCGGAGCGCCTCGGCCAGCTCCTTGACCGCCTGGCCGTACAGCCGGGCCTGCGCCTTGCTGAGGCCGCACCATGCCGCCATCTCGACCTTGTCGGGAAGATCGCTGATGACGCTCCGGTCGGTCTTGAGGCGGCGCAGGATATAGGGCTGCACCAGCGTGCGCAGCGGGGCATACGATGGCGGCTCGCGGTTTTCCAGCGAGGCGACGAACTGCTTGAAACGGGATGCGGAGCCGAGCAGGCCGGGACAGATGAAGTCGAACAGGGACCAGAGATCCGACATCCGGTTTTCCACCGGGGTACCGGTCAGGGCGATGCGCGCCCTTCCTTTTAGGGTTTTGACAGCTCTGGCCTGTTGCGTGACGGGATTTTTGATGGCCTGGGCCTCATCGAGCACGATCAGGTTCCAGGTCATTTCCTTTAGCCACTCCTGGCGCTGAAGCATGCCGTAGCTGGTCAGCACCGCATCGACGGAGGAGAGAACGCCATCGGGATCAGCGGCAATCCGCTCCCGTTCCGCTCGTTCCAGCTCCGACGGGTGCAGGCAGACGACCGAAAGCGTGGGCGCGAATCGCTCCAGCTCGCTCTTCCAGTTGGACAAAAGGGAGGCCGGGAGCACCAGGAGGCTCGGGGCGGTTTTCCCGGCACGCCCCTTTTGCGCCAAGAGCAGCGAGATGACCTGGATGGTTTTGCCCAGCCCCATGTCGTCGGCGAGGCAGGCGCCCAGCCCCAGTTCCGACAGAAACCAGAGCCAGTTGAGGCCGGTCTGCTGGTAGGGGCGCAGCGTCGCCCGCAACCGGTCACCGGCCTGCACGGCCGCCAGCCTGGCCGGTTCCCGCAGCCCGGCCAGCATCTCCCGCAACCGGGCGCCTGCCTCCACAAAGGCCCAGCCGGTTTCATCCAGCGTGGGATCATCGCCGGACAGGTCACGGCGGGCGCCGGCCAGAAGACGCATCCCTTCCATGAACGAAAGGCCGTCCTCCCCTGCCTCGGCTTCGACCCGTTGCCACTGCTCCAGCGCCTGCCGGAGTTTCTCGCCATCCACCTCGACCCACTCCCCCCGCAGGAGCGCAAGCCCCTCCCCGGCCGCCGTCAGAGCCGCAACTTCCTCCGGTGTAAGATCCGCGCCGTCCAGGGTCAGTTGTACCCGGAAATCGAGCAGGGCTTGCGCCGAAAGGGTTTCTCCGACGTTCGAGCCGATGGCGACCTGCACCCGGGGGCGGGGGCGTCTTTTCCACCAATCCGGCAGACGCACCACCAGGCCGCTCTCCTCCAGGGCGGGCACATCCTTGAGAAACGGGTAGGCCTCCTCCGGCGTCCAGGCCAGCGGGTGATAGATGTCGTTGCTCTCCAGCAGCTCCCGTACCCACTCGCAACGGGTGCCGGCCTCGTGGACCGGCTCCAGAAGTCGCAGGAGCGCTTCTCTGTTGTTCGCGCCGGCATACTCGCGGAGCGCTTGGCTCAAGGGGAGATGCTGGGCCCGGGCGTTTTTGCCCAGGCGGGGTATGTAGGTCGCCATGAAGGCGAAGGGGTATTCGGGGTCCTGTTTGTTTTCGGCCAGGTGGAAACAGACTCGCCCCACTTGACGCCAGAGCGGCGCATACTGGTGCAGGAAGCCGGCCAGTCCTTCCGAATTCCGGGCAATCGAATCCAGCACCCAGGCGTCGAGACCGGCCCAGATAGCAGCCAGAACATCGGGAGTACAGTATTCAGCACCCGGCATGGGGGGGATGCTCAGGGTAAGATGGGCAAGAGTTGTATCATCCAGGGGGGGCAACGGTTCCGGCCGTTCGGAAGTTGGCTGGCTTTGACAGAGAAGGAGAAGATAGCGTGTGCCGAAATCGCGCCAGAACATCCAGGGAAGCGGCCAGTCAGGAGCGGATTTCCCCCCGGCCAGAGCCATAATTCCAGCGGATTGCGAATCAGCGAAAGCCTGCGCTATTTTATCGGCGCCGAAGTGCGTGTATTCGGGAACATCTGACGTTTCGCAAGCAGATGAGCCGACCATCATCAGATGGCCGGATGGAGTGAGGGTGAGATTCACGGCACCTATACCTGTTTAGGGATTGATCGGAATGAATGGAAAGAAATTCGAGTAGAGACGCAAGATTTTGCGTCTCTACAATCGGCGGCGTCTCTACAATCAACGACATCTCCACCATCAGAATATTCATCCGAAACCCATTCCAACGGGTTGTTATGGATATAGGTGCGGACCGCGAATAGTTCCTGTTCATCCCGTATGATGCGGTCATGATATCGGGGTTGCCACGCAAAATCGATGTCGTTTGCATGGGAATATTTCGTGACTCCTATTTTGAACCCCCGAACTATCGATGCCAGATTTCTTGACTGCGGACCGAACTTATTAGCCGATCCGTCGCATTGTAGAGACGCAAAATCTTGCGTCTCTACGAAGTCATCCGGGTTGATGACGATTATTCCGTGAATGTGGTTTGGCATAACGCAATATGCATCCAGCTCAACAAACGGGAAATGTTCCGGTATTTTTGCCCAACATTCAATAGCAGCCTGTCCCAAGGGTGTGAGCGTCACGGTGCCATCGTAAATATCTCCGAAAACAAAGCTCCGATTCTTTTCACAGATCGTCACAAAATAATACCCAGTCGAGGCATAGTTCCAGCCCTTCAACCTTGTTGTTTCCGTACGGTATTTGTCTTTAAATTTATCGGTCATTTCCACCCTTGTAGAGACGCAAAATCTTGCGTCTCTGAACTATGCAATCTCTGTCATTCCATCGTAGAGACGCAAAATCTTGCGTCTCTACACATCAGAAACAACGTCGTTTCGGTCATGAATTCGGTAAGTCGATCATGGGCGAGGCATCTTCTCGCTCAGCTTGTCGAGAAGGTAACGAGCTTCATGTAAGAATTCCGGGATGATCCGGTAAACCTCGCGTGCCTTGTCTTCGTCATAGGTGCGGCTTGTGGTGCCCCGCGCCTTGCGATAGCGAACCCATTCATCCCATCCCGAAAGGAGCAGACCCTGTTCACTACCAGTGCGGATGAGCGTCTGGAACGACATGCCGTCCACCTCTTCGGGATTGGGCAAGGTAGCCTCAAAGTAGCACTTGAGCATCTTCCAGGCGAGTTCATAAGTGTTCTCGAACCGCTGGATCACGCCGTCGCGCAGCAACTCGTTTTCGGGTGCCGACAGGGATTCCCGCAACCCCGCATCCAACTGCGCAACGGCCTTGTCCAGTGATTGAAAAACGAGAGCTTCCATGCCTGACTCCTTCTTCAAGACACCATTTGATTTACCGTGCTTTTTCAATTGATTTATGTGCCTTACAGGAGGCGGTTTGTCAAGCAGATATAGCGTCAGCCCGGCAGTATAATCGCCGCAACAACAAGGCCGCATAACTCGACTGCACGCAAAAGGCGCGGAGCCTGAGCCCCGCGCCTTTTGCGCGTCTTGAACCGGACTGGCCGGGGTGTTAGTACGCCCCTTTGTCCGCGATCACCTCCTCCACCGTGAGCGGAGCCCGGAAGATGCGGTAGACCCAGATCTTGTAGGAGATGACGATCGGGACGAAGATGAAGGCAACCACGGTCATGATCTTCAGGGTGTAGGGGCTGGAGGAGGAGTTGAAGATCGTCAGGCTGGACGCCGGGTCAATGCTGGACGGGATCAGGTTCGGGAAGAGGCCGATCACGCCGGTGGCCACCACCAGCAGGATGGTGGCGCTGGATGCAGCAAAGGCCTTAAGGGGCGAGCCGTAGGCGGAGAACACCCTTATGGCCACAAGGGACGCCACCGCAAGGAGCGGAACTATAAGGAGCAGGGTTTCGCCCAGATAGTTGTCATAGAGCTGCGTCGCAAACCAGGTGGACACCAGGAAGGTCGCCGCTACCACCAGGAGCGCCGGCCAGAGCTTGTCCGCCAGTTTTTTCGCCCTGTTGCTCAAATCGCCGGTGGATTTTACCGTCAGGTAGAGGGCACCGTGCTCAAGAAAGAGGAGAACGAACAGCACGCCGGTCAGAAGGCCATAGGGATTGAGGAGCGACAGGAGCGAACCGTGGTAGCCGGCGGCGTCCATGGGAAGCCCCTGGAAGATATTGCCGAAGGCGACGCCGAAGAGTAGCGCCGGGATCAGGCTCGAAACCTGGATAGCCAGGTCCCATCCCTTCTTCCATGTCGCATTGTCCAGTTTCCCCCGGAACTCGAAGGAGACCCCCCGCACGATCAGGGCGAAGAGGAGCAGCAGTAGCGCGGTGTAGAGGTAGCTGAACATCAGGGCATAGGTGGTCGGGAATGCGGCAAATGTGGCGCCACCGGCGGTGATCAGCCAGACTTCGTTCCCATCCCAGACCGGACCGATGGTGTTGATCATGACCCGTTTCTCGCCATCAGATTTTCCCAGGATGCCGTGCAGCATGCCAGTCCCCAGGACAAAGCCGTCCAGCATGAAATAGACCCCCCAGAGCACTCCCCACAGAACGAACCAGGTAATTTGCAGTGCCATCTTAAACCTCCTGCCTTGTTGGCTTTATGATTCCGGAAAGATCGTCGTCAGGCCCCTTGCGGGCGTATCGTGTCAGGAGGAAGATGTCCACGAACCCGAGGAAGCTGTACAGGAGCGTGAATCCGGCTAGCGAGCCGATGACCTGGCCGGTGGTTATGGATTTGGAAACCGCATCGGAAGTCTTCAGCACCCCGTAGACGATCCAGGGCTGCCGCCCCACTTCGGCCACGATCCAGCCGAGCTGGTTCGCGAGGTAGGGAAGCGGGATGGACCAGACCAGTATCTTCAGGAAGAGCGGGTTGGCTTCAATAGTCCCGCGCCAGGAAATGATTACCGCCAGAATGGAGGCGAGGATGAAGAAGGTGCCGAGCCCCACCATCAGGCGGAAACTCCAGAAGACCGGCTGAACAGGGGGCCGCAACTCGGGGGGAAACTCCTTGAGCCCCTTGATTTCGGCGTCAGGGTTGTGGAAGGCGAGCATACTCACCGCATTGGGAATGCAAAGCTTTTCAAGCGAGTTGCACTCCTTGATCGGGTCCGGAACCAGGAGAAGGTTAAGCCCCACACCCCTTTTGGTTTCCCAGATCGACTCCATGGCCGCGAACTTGGCAGGCTGGGTTTTGGCCACCTCCACCGCGTGAAAGTCGCCGATGATAGCCACAAGCAAGGTGGAGGCGAGGCCGAATTTGGCAGCGATGCTGAAGGAGCGCTTGAAGAAATCGGGCCTGTTTTTCCGGAGCAGGTGCCAGGCAGACACCCCCATGACGAAGAAGGCGCCGACCGTGTAGCCGGAAACAAGCTGGTGGCCGAATTTCAGAAGTCCGTACGGGTTTGTGACCATGGCCATGAAATCGACCATCTCGGCCCTGCCGTTGCGCAGGACATAGCCGACCGGGTGCTGCATCCAACCGTTAGCCAGCAGAATCCAGAGAGCGGAGAGGTTGGAGGCGATGGCCACGAGCCAGATGGAGACTGCGTGGAGCTTCTTCGATACCCGGTTCCAACCGAATATCCAGACCCCGATGAAGACCGACTCCAGAAAAAAAGCCACTGTCGCCTCGATGGCAAGCGGCGCACCGAAGATGTCCCCCACGTACTTGGAATATTCGGCCCAGTTCATGCCGAACTGGAACTCCAGGGTGATCCCGGTGACCACGCCGAGGGCGAAGTTGATGAGGAATAGCTTTCCCCAGAACTTGGCCATCTTCAGATAGGTTTCGTCCCCTGTCCTGACGTATCGGGTTTCCATGTAAGCGGTGAGAATGGAAAGCCCCAGGGTGAGCGGCACGAAGATGAAGTGGAAGGCGCTCGTCACCGCGAACTGGAGCCTGCTGAGGGTTAATACGTCCATTTTTTCCTCCTTTAAAGGATTAGGCTACGATGAAAATCTTATCAACCAACAAGGTCTTTTTTGTCTTGTTTGATGGCAAAAAAATGGCCCTAGCTGCCAATACCGCGTATGGGCTCTTTCGTGTTGGAATTCTTCTCGGCAAGCTCTTCCAGGGTAACGCTTTCCAGGATATGCACCACCTGCTCCTGCACCCGCTGCCAGACCGGATGCACGCCGCAGCCGCCGATGCGGTCGCAGGAACCGTTCCCCATGAGGCAGCGATTCGGCACGATGGGGCCTTCCACCGCCTCCACCACCTCGCGCAACGTTATATCAGATGCCGGGCGTCCCAATGTAAAACCGCCGCCGGTGCCGCGATACGACCTGACGATCCCCAGCTTGGCAAAACTCTGCAATATCTTGGCGAGGAACATCTGTGGGACGTCAGCCCCCTCGGCAATCTCGCTGATCAGCACCATCTTCCCCGGCTGCTGCTGGGCGAGGTAGATGACGCCTCGTATTGCGTATTCACCCTTGCGGGTAAGCTCCATCATGGGCAGGTTTCCTTAAGGACCAATTTAGTCTTTTATACCCGACGTATTGGCATTCGTCAAGTAAAAATCTTTTCTTGACCTCACCCTCCCCCAACCCCTCCCATAAAGGGAGGGGAGCAGATAGTTCCCTCTCCCCCTTGTGGACCCAAATACGGGCCTAAAGGAGAGGGTTAGGGAGAGGGGAATTTCGATCAATTCCTGTAAATTTACTCCGCGAATTCCTTCCGCACGCTCTTAAGCCATTCGGCCTCGACAGCAGCGTAGTCCAGCCCGTAATCCCCCAGGGCCTTGGCGATTGCCTCCTCGATGGTCATCTTCCTTCCCAGGTTGACAAGAATCTCCTGCACCTTGTGCCAGCCATAATTTTGTACGAGGAAGCGGGTCATGGACCAGCTCTGCTCATAGGCGAGAAAGGCCTGGCTGCTGCCGAAACCGTTGAACGATCCCTCCAGCGACTTGAAGCTGAGGAGTTTCCCCCCCCTCACCGCGCGATCGAGCTCAACCAGCGGAGTTTCGAGCTCCACCTTCTCCTCCGTCACGGAAAGCCCCTCATTCAACCAGACCGGGCAGTTGCCGCGGGTGATGTCATAGACAACCACATGGGTATACTCGTGGCGCAAGATTGCCCGGAGCCTTGGGGTAAGCTCCTGCACACCCCCTATGGGGAGGCGGATCTTACCGTCATAGACCCCGCCCGACCACGATGGGGAATCGGTGATCTCCTTGAAATCCTTCTTCGCATACAGGATTACCGGCACCTTGGCAGATGGGTAGCGCCCCAGGTCGTTGCCGACTTGGTTATAAAAATCCTCCAGAGCGCCAAGAATCCGGTCGGCCAAGTCTGTCTTTACCGCTGCGTCGAAGGAGAGCTGAAACTTGCCGGAGTGCCCCTGGTCCATCCTCCCCTCAACAGCCACCTCGCGCCGCGCCTTTTCCAGCAGCGCCTGCAACTCGGTGTTGCCAGGCTCCAGCTTCAGGGCCTGCTCCCACAAATCTACCCCGCGCAAGGTCTCACCCATGTCATAGAAGAGCCGGCCAAGATGGAAAAGCACCTCTACCGAATCCCCACCCCGAGCCCTGGCCTGTTCCATCTCGTAGCGGGCATTGAAATAATCCTTCATCCGATAGAAGGCGATGCCGCGCAGGAGCCAATATTTCGGCTCGTCCGGATAAAGGTCCTTGGCCCTGTCGAACTTGTCGGCTGCCTCCTCGAAGCGATTCAGCTGCATCAGCTTTTCACCAACCATCACATAGGCAAAAGCGAGATTTGACTTTACAGTGGGGTCGGAGGAATAGAGGCGATAGGCGTCCTGGAAATAGGAAAGCCCCTTTTCGAACTCCCCCTTCTGCAAAAGTTCGACGGCGTAGTTGTTCTGGAGGGTGGGGTCGTTGGGAAAGGCGACAGCGGGAATTAAGAGAGATGCAGAGAAAAAAAGAGCCATAACGCAAAGACGCGAAGACGCCAAGACGCAAAAAAAGGATTCAATCTGTATGATAAAGTTCTTTGCGCCTTCGCGTCTTTGCGTCTTTGCGTTGAAGAAGTTAACTGTTGTTATAATCCCGTATATTTCCACATCAACGCCCCTTGCCGTTCACACCAAGCCCGCCCCAGAGGGGGTCTCCCTCAAACTGGCGCATCAGCCGCTCTTCGGGGTTCTGGCGGTAGAACTCTTCTTCGCTGAAGGAGAAACAGTAATTGGCCACGTAATTCGTGACAATCCGGTAGGCATCATTAATGCGCCGGATACGCTCCACGTCCATCCCGCCGGCGTCCGGATGGTGTTCCTTTACCAGTGCGCGGTGCCGCTCCTTGATCTCCTTGAGCGAGGCCCGGCTGGAAAGTCCCAAAACCTCAAGGGAATCATTAAGTTCTTCGTAATTCATACAATCAAAATATCACATTACGGGGAATAAAAAAAGCCGGGCATTCCCGGCTTCTTGCTTCATCTGTTCAGCGCTTTTCGTATCGTCTCAGCAATACCCATCGAATCCAGCCCGTACATGGCGCGCAGCTCCTTCTGCTCCCCCTGCTCAACGTAACGGTCCGGATAGCCAATTCGTATGACCGGGACGCCGGTGATCCCCTCCTCTTCCAGGAGTTCCAGTACGGCCGTGCCGAAGCCCCCTTGCAGGACGTTTTCCTCCAGCGTGACCAGAAAGCCGGTTTCCATGGCGAGCTTGAGAACCAGTTCCCGGTCGAGTGGCTTGATGAAGCGCATGTTTGCTACTGCCAGTTGCTTCCCTTGGGCTGCCAATGTTTCGACAACCTCCAGTGCCGGGATGACCATGGTGCCAACGGCAAGGAGAGCACCGTCCCTCCCAGTGCGCAACAGCTCCCCCTTCCCGATGGGAAGCTGGCGGAACTTCTGCTCCAGGGGGACACCATAACCGTCGCCGCGCGGATAGCGGATCACGGCAGGGGAACCGAGCTGTGCAGCGGTGTAGAGCATGTGCTGCAACTCGTTTTCGTCCTTGGGGGCCATAAGGGTCATGTTGGGGAGGTGGCGCAGGTAGGAGATATCGAAAACCCCGTGGTGGGTCGGCCCGTCGCTCCCCACCACGCCGGCGCGGTCCAAGGCGAAGACTACCGGGAGGTTCTGGAGACAGACGTCGTGGAAGACCTCATCGTAGGCACGCTGCAGGAACGATGAATAGACGGCGAATACCGGCCGGTAACCCTCGGCGGCAAGACCGGCGGCGAAAGTGACCCCATGCTGCTCGGCGATTCCCACATCAAAAAAGCGCTCCGGGAACTCGGCGGCAAATCCGGAAAGGCCGGTGCCGTCCGGCATGGCAGCGGTGATGGCAACTACCTTCTCATCTTCGGCCGCGAGCCTCCGGATGGCCGTGCCGAACACAGCCGTATAGGAGGCAGCTCCCCCCTTGGCCTTGTGCACCTTGCCGGTAATACGATCGAAAGGGCCGACGCCGTGGAACAGAGAGGGGTTTTCCTCCGCCGGCCGGTACCCCTTGCCCTTTTTGGTGATAACATGAATGAGCACCGCATCGTCGAATTGCCTGACCCTTTCCAGGGTCTCGATTAACTGCGGAAGGTCGTGTCCGTCGATGGGACCGATGTACTCGAAGCCGAATGCCTCGAACAGCATGCCGGGGGTGAAGAGCCCCTTGAGCGACTCCTCGGCCCGCTTGGCCACTTTCAGGACATTGCGGCTGACCTTGGTGTCGAGCCCTTCCAAAAAGCTCTCCACGTCCTTCTTGATCCGGTGCACGAACTCGCTGGTGATGGTGCGGTTGAGAAATCCGGACAGAGCCCCGACGTTCTCCGAGATCGACATCTCGTTGTCGTTGAGGATGACGATCATATCCCGGTTCAGGTGTCCGGCCTGGTTCAGCCCTTCGTAGGCGATGCCGCCGGTCATGGAACCGTCGCCGATGACCGCCACAACCTTGTTCCCCTCCCCCTTCAGATCGCGGGCCGCGGCGAAACCAAGGGCAGCGGAGATGGAGGTGGAAGAGTGCCCCACGTCAAAGAGGTCGTGTTCGGACTCGGCCCGCTTGGGAAAACCGCTGATGCCGTTCAGGGTGCGCAGGGTGCGGAAGGTGTCGCGCCGGCCGGTGAGGAGCTTATGGGCATAGGCCTGGTGACCCACGTCCCAGATCAGCTTGTCCTTAGGGGTCGTAAAGACGCGGTGCAGGGCAATGGTCAGTTCCACCACGCCGAGGCTCGGCGCAATGTGACCGCCGTTGGCCGCGCAGGTATCGATGATCGCCTCGCGAAGCTCGGCCGCAAGCGGTTCGAGACTTGATGCCGGAAGCCGCTTCAGGTCGGCGGGGGAGTTGATTTGGTCGAGAATGATTCCCATTGATTTCACTTGAATTCTGCCACAGAGACACAGAGGCGCTGAGAAAAGCCCTTAAAATAATCCCTAGCCTTCTCCGTGCCTCTGTGTCTCCGTGGCAAATTTGAAAGTTAGGTCTTCCGACTGACGATGTACTTGGCGATCTCCCGCAAGGGATCAGCCTCCGGGCCGAACCCCTTGATGGAGTCTAGTGCCAGATCCACCAGCTCCTGCGCCCGTTCCTTCGACTGGTGGATACCGATCACCGCCGGATAGGTCGCCTTGCCGCGCGCCTGGTCGCTGCCGGCGTCCTTGCCGATCTGCTCGGTTGTCCCCTCGATATCCAGGATGTCGTCAGCAATCTGGAAGGCAAGCCCTACTGCCTCGCCATACCTTGTCAAAGCCTCTACCCCGGCCTGGTCAGCCCCGCCGAGAATGGCCCCCGCCTTGACCGAGGCCTTGATCAAGGCGCCGGTCTTGTGGGTGTGAATATACTCCACCGTGGCGAAGTCGATGTCCGGCTTACCCTCGCTCTCCATGTCCACCACCTGGCCACCCACCATGCCGCGCGATCCTGCACAGCGGGCAATCTCCTGAACTACCGCGGACGCGGACGCTGTCCCGACCTTTGCCACGTATTCCGGGTTGCTCATGAGAATGAATGCTTCGGTCAGCAGGGCATCGCCAGCAAGGATGGCGATGGCATCGCCGAACACCTTGTGGTTCGTCGGGCGGCCGCGCCGGAAGTCGTCGTCATCCATGGCAGGGAGGTCGTCATGGATGAGGGAGTAAGTGTGGATCATCTCCATGGCGCAGGCTGCCGGGACGGCGCGGCTGATGTCGCCGCCGACCGCTTCGCAGGCAGCCAGCATCAGGGCCGGCCGCACCCTCTTCCCGCCTGCGAATACGGAATAGCGCATCGACTTGTGCAATGACTCCGGCAGGTCCGTCTCTCTCGGCAGATACCGGTCCAGCGCCTCGTCCACCAATTTACATTTATCGTTTAGATATTGTTTCAGATCCATAAATGGTCTCTCTTTTCCTTTCCTCTAACAACTCACGACTCACTGCTCTTCATCAAGATCAAACGGTTCCCTGACAAAGGTGCCGTCCTTACGCTTGAGGAGCACCTCAACCTTGCGCTCGGCCTCGTTCAGCTTTCCGGTACATATGGCGGCGTGCTTCACTCCCTCTTCAAAGGCCTTTAGTGACTCTTCCAGAGATAACTCGCCACCTTCGAGACGCTTTACCACCTCTTCCAGCTTTTTGAGCGATGTTTCGAACTTTTCCGTTGCCATTGGTACTCCTGGATGCCGAAAAGTGATGGGTATTATACAGTTTACGAACCGCGAGTCAAGGAGAGACTGGCAGAACAAGGGAGGATTCAGTCCCCTATTCCCCGATCTCCTTCTTGACCTCTTCAACCTTACAGAGCGCACCTCCACGACGGAACTTGAGTTCAAGCCTGTCGCCTTGGCCTAGACCGGTTCCATCGGTTACCACCGAAAGACCGGGGAGCAGACGGACGATGCTGTACCCTCGCGAGAGCGTATCCAACGGGGAAAGGGCCTGGAGCTTACTGCCATTGATAGCCAGAACCTCTCGCTTGCGGTCCAGATTACGGTGAAAAGCACTCTCGACTTGAGCTTGCAGCACGATGACCCGCTCGCGGCATCGCTCCAGCTCCAGCGCGGGATGCTTGAGGTGGAGGCGGGTTTGGAGGGAATCGAGCCGGTCTGCGTGACGGCCGACCTTTCCCCGGAGGGCCGCGACCAGGCGGCCGGAAAGATCATCCACCCGCTGGCTCAGGTACCCCAGCAACATCTTCGGATCACGCAAGGCCCGTGACAGTGCCGCGGTATCGCTCCGCAGGCTGCGCAGCCGGTTCTGCACGGCCTGCACCAGGCGGTGCGACAGGGCGGTCACCTCGTTTTCCAGCTCAACCTTGCTTCTGAGCACCAGCTCGGCCGCAGCCGACGGCGTCGGCGCCCGCAGGTCGGCCACGAAGTCGGCGATGGTGAAGTCCACCTCGTGCCCCACGGCCGAGATGACCGGTATTCTCGAAGAGTAGATGGCCCTGGCCACCACCTCCTCGTTGAAAGCCCACAGGTCCTCCAGCGAGCCGCCGCCCCGGCCGACGATCATCACGTCGATCTCTTTGTACCGGTTGAAATCGCGGATTGCCGCGGCAATCTCCTCTGCCGCCCCATCCCCCTGGACCCTGACCGGGTATAGCAGAACCTCGACATTGGCGAATCGCCGCTTCAGCACATTGAGCATGTCGTGAATGGCCGCGCCAGTCGAAGAAGTGACAATCCCTATCCGCTGCGGTAGAAGAGGCAGCGGCTTCTTGTGCGCTTCGTCGAACAGCCCCTCTTTGGCCAGTTTCTCCTTGAGCTGCTGGAAGGCGAGCTGGAGGGCCCCCAACCCCTTGGGCTCGCAGTATTCGACAATGAGTTGATAGTCGCCACGCTGGTCGTAGACCGATAGTCGTCCCCTTACCACCAGCGCCATACCATCGGCCGGCCGGAAACGAAGGGCACGGGCCGAGGCGCGGAACATCACGCAGCGCAGCTGCGCACCGGCGTCCTTCAGGGTGAAATAGAGATGCCCCGAGGAAGGCATGGCCATGTTGGAGATCTCACCCTCTACCCAGACATGGTCGAAATTCTCCTCCAGCAGCTCCCTGACCAGCCTGGTCAGCTGGCTGATGGTGAGTATGCGCTTGTCGACGAAAAGGTCCATGTTTCCCCTTTGTAGAGAAGGCCCCGGCGGCGTCTCATGAGACGGGTCACCGACCCTTCTCTACATTCCGTGCCTCGTCCGTTTCTAACATACCGCCCCTCTCCTGTCAAACCGGTTGACCCATGTTTCAGGTTCGTGCTAGCATCCCCGGCATGAACAATTATCCCTATGTCATCACCATATCCTCGGAAAAAGGTGGAGTCGGCAAGACCACCCTCGCCACCAACCTGGCGATCTACCTGAAGGCCATGCACGAAGACCTGCCGGTCTCGATCCTCTCCTTCGACAACCATTTCACAGTGGACAGTATGTTCGAGTTAGGCGGGCAGGCCCCACGGGGGAGCGTGCTGGACCTCCTCCTGGAAATGCCGGGCTCGCAGCTCCTCCACACCGGTCAATACGGAGTCAATTACATCCCCTCGTCCCTGGAGCTGGCGGAAATCAAGGGGTCGATCAAGGGGCCGATGGTTCTGGCCCGATTGCTGGCAATTTCCGGCATTTCCGGCATCCTCATCATCGACACCAGGCCGGAGCTGGACATCCTGACCCGCAATGCCCTGTTCGCTGCCGACCGGGTCCTGATCCCGGTAAAGGACATGCCGAGCCTCGAAAATTGCCGCCATATCTTCCAGGAGTTCGACAAGCGCGGCATGGACCGCAGGAACCTCTCGCTCATCCCATGCCTAATCGACGAGCGGATCAAATACGACGGCCCCTTCAAGGACCAGAAGTCGCTGCTGCGCGCCTTCGCCATCAACCGCGGGTTCCGCTGCATGGATCTCTTCATCTCCAAAAGCCCGAAGGTGGAGAGCCTGAATACCAATCCGGAGGGGAAAATTTACCCGATACTGACACACGCCCGCTGGACCGACGTCCACCAGCAGTTCACCCAATTGTCTGGAGAGCTGTTGCAGGCATACCGGGCCACCGCAGAGCCTCGTGCTTCCTTGTTCCGACAGTGGCTGGCAGCAGAGGAAGGGCGAAAAAAAGAGGCATATTTCGGACGGCTCTCCGGCTTACGGCCCCACTGCACGCTGTGCGGCAAGCCGGTACTCGCCAATGACAGCGCACGGGCCTCCCATTACTGCGAGGCATCTGACGGCAGCTTCG
The DNA here is from genome assembly GCA_016177775.1 of Geobacter sp. GTDB lineage: Bacteria > Desulfobacterota > Desulfuromonadia > Geobacterales > Geobacteraceae > JACOUQ01. Next base: position 15,645 of record JACOUQ010000026.1, on the reverse strand, counting down.
GCGGCTTCGTGGAGCAGAAGTGCTTTATAGACTTCATTCTCGCCACGATCTTCAATGTCACAAGGGAAGTCCCCGAGGACGACCCCGGTAGAGCAGTGCTTACCGATGCCGCAGGGAAGACGGTTTTCGTCTTCCGGCCGATGCTGGACAATGGCGCGGGAACGGTCGATTTCCACCGCTTCGATATGGAAGGGAAACCGCTTTCGAGAAAGGAATACCCGCTGGACATAGGGACAGCCGGCAGCTTCGGAAACGTGCTGGTGAAAACCCTGGGGAACGAGGAGGGGAAGTTGCGCGACGGCTTCGTCATCTTCCATCCGGTAAGTCACGAAGCACCTGAATCGATCATGGCCGAGGACAACTACAGGCGCCTGGCGAAGCTGAAAGGGCAAATTGCGGAGCAACTGATGGGGACTACTGGGGACTAGGGATTAGGGATTGGGGACTGGTGAAAAACATGGTTTTACCAGTCCCCAGTCCCAGCCTTCATTTAACAAGCTGCGAAACATAAACGAACTTCACTCCCTCCCTTTTCAACCGGGGCAATTCTTCGGCAAGGGCCTGTAATGTAGCCTTGTGAGGATGGCAGATGCCTATGGCGCTCCCCTTCCGGGAAGCAGCCATTGCCAGCTGTCGCAACTGATCCTTGATCGCCCTCACATCCTGCACGTTATCAAGAAACACATTGCGCGAGGCAGTTTTGACCCCCATTTCCCTGGCTACCGAAGCTCCGACAGAACGGGATGAAGTTACGCTATCCACGAAGAATAGGTCCCAGCTCTTCAGAAATCCCAGCACCACCCGCATCTTTCCCCCGTTTTCAGTGAACCGCGATCCCATGTGATTATTGGCGCCAACCGCATTGGGAACCTGTTGCAGGTAACTCTTCAGGCGGCTTGCGATTTCCGCGTCACTCTGCGCCACCAGAAGCCCATTGCTCTCCAGCCGCCGTTTAGGATAATCAACCGGCTCCATGGGGATATGTATCATTACCTCATGACCCCCGCCATAGAATGTCTCGGCGACTTGACGTGCCTGCGGACGGTCGGGGATGACGGAGATAGTCAGGGGGACCCCGATTGCCATCAGCTGCTTCGCCTCCTGAATGGTAGTTCCCATGTCATCGATGAGGACGGCAACTTCCCCCCCGGCAGCAACAGGTGGTCGTGCAGGCCTAGAGACCCGGACCGGTGGCTTGACGGTGCTGTAATTTGGTAACGACGGTTCCTGATCGGGTCGCTGTGGCATGGGACGACGCACGACAGAAGGTCCTTCTACGGGTTGCCGGCTGAACTCGTGCTTTTTAAGGGTTTCCAAACCAAACAATACAAGGATGATAAGCCCGAGAACTGCCAGAAATCCGAGCAGTGGGCGTTTTCCCTCCCTCCCCCTCTTTCTGCGGTTTGTGCCCGACTGTTTCTTCCTCTTTGCCACGCTCCACCCCTATTGAAAACGCGAATAGAAAAAAGGGAGAGTCGCCTCTCCCTTTCAGATATTACAGGGTTTCTCCACCAATCAGCTAGGAAGCCTTGTTGATGGTCTTCAAAATCTCCCACCCCTTCAGCAGGTCCAATGCCCGCAGAATCTGGTAATCGCTCCTGACAGCCTCATCAGTTTTGTAAGCAGCTTCCTTCTTCACCTTCTCCGGGACCTTTTCACCCTTCTCCTCTGTCTCGAAGTGGTTCTCCAGGTCCTTTTCCCGGATGTGCATCCCTTCCTTCTTTTCGGTCGCCGACATTTCCACCCGCTCTACCGCTATGTCCGGCACAATCCCCTTGGCCTGAATGGAACGGCCGTTAGGCGTGTAGTATCGGGCAGTGGTGAGGCGAAGACCGGAGTCGTCGGAAAGGGGGATGATGGTCTGGACCGAACCCTTGCCGAAACTCTGGGTCCCCATAATTATGGCCCGGTTGTGGTCCTGCAGCGCACCGGCCACGATTTCGGAAGCGCTGGCACTGCCGCTGTTGATCAGCACGACTATGGGATAGTTCGGCTCCTTTGAGTCGGCCTTGGCAAGGAATTTCATCTTTGACTCCGCCTCGCGCCCCTCGGTATAGACAACAAGCTTCCCCTTCTCCACGAAGTGGCTGGCCACCTTGACCGCCTGGTCGAGCAATCCGCCCGGATCGTTCCGCAGGTCGAGAATCAGACCGCGCAGGGTACCGGCATTCTCCTCCTTGAGCGCCTTGAGCGCCCTGGAGAGGTCATCGTCGGTCTTTTCCTGGAACTGGGCGATACGCACATAACCGTATCCATCATCCAGAGTCTTGAACTTGACACTCTTCACCTGGATAATGTCACGCACCATAGGGAATTCCTTCGGCTTCTCGAACCCCTCGCGGAAGATGGTCAGGATAACCTTTGTCCCCTTCGGGCCGCGCATCCTCTTCACCGCATCCATGATGCTCATGTCCTTGGTGAATTTGTCGTCGATCTTGATGATCTGATCACCCGCCTTGATCCCGGCCCGATACGCCGGGGTGTCCTCAATCGGCGCGATCACGGTCAGAAGCCCGTCCTTGATGGTAATCTCGATGCCGAGGCCGCCGAATTCCCCCTTGGTGTCTATCTTCATTTCCTTGTAGGTATCGGGTGGCATGAAGGAACTATGGGGATCGAGGGAAGCCAGCATGCCGTTGATGGCGCCGTAGACCAGCTTCTTTGTGTCGACCTCTTCCACGTAGCTCTTCTTCACGATGGACAGAACATCGGTGAAAAGCTCGATCGACTCGTAATCATTCCCCCCTTCCGCTGCGCATCGGCGCTGCACGCCTACTCCGGCGAAAACCGCGAGCATGGTCAGAAGGGTAATGATTATGGTGACTTTCTTGCGCGGCATCCTCTTGAACATCATGCCTCTCCCGTAATTATGCTGATATTTAGGCCTGGCCGCTCCGCGGAACCTACCTGAACCACGGCATTGGGTCGACCGGCTTTCCTTGGTAACGTATTTCAAAATACAGGTGCGGACCCTTCGTGGAATCCACATCTCCGACGCTGGCCACAAGCTCGTTGCGTTTTACCTCGGCACCGGTTTTCTTAAGGAGCCTGGAAGCATGGGCGTACAGGCTGAAAAAACCGCCCCCATGATCAACAATCATCATATTGCCGTATCCCTTGAAATAATCAGCAAATATGACCTTGCCATCATAAACGGCGTGGATATCGGCACCGGATTGGGCCGAAATGGTGATGCCGTTGTTAACCGTATAGGAATTGAACTCGGGATGCTTGTGCCTTCCGAACTGCTCGGCAACTTCACCCCTTGCAGGAAGAGAGAGGCGCCCCTTCAACGACCCGAAACCCTTGTCCGGAACCGGCGGGCCGATATCCCCGCTTACCTTGACCCGCTTCTTATTCTCAACAGTATAGCTCTTTCTCTGAGCTGCTTCAAGTTTTTCAACCATTGCCTGCAACCGTCGGGCGTTGGCCTGCAATTCCCGGATGGTGGCCAGATAGCTCTTCTTGTCCTGCCTGACCTTGCCCAGGTACTGGGCTTTCTCGGTTTTCTCGGCCTCGATGGAGTGCTTCTTCTCCTCCACGTCGGCTTTCAGGCGCTCCTTTGCCCTGGCATCGCGTTCCAACGTAGACTTCAGCTCGCGCATGCGGGTTATGCGTTCGTTATACTCCGTCAGCAGCTTGCGGTCGTTCTGGGCAACCGCCCGCATGTATCGGAGGTTTTCGGTCATCTGCGGAAAAGACTCAGAGGAAAAGAAGCTTCTCAGCGCTCCTGCCTCTCCCCCTTTGTAAGCAGCCACCAACCGCTTGCGCAGCTCCTGCTGCTTCTTCTCGGTCTCGGCCTGCAAAGCGCCGATTTCGCGCTGGGTCACGTCCAATCTGGATTCAACGACCTTAAGGTTCCGTTGCAGGGTCTGAAGGCTCGCCTCCTTCTCCTTAAGGCTCTCGCCAATGCGGACAAGCTCGCCGCTGACCTTCTTCTCCTCCTTGTTCGTCTTCTTCAGCAGCAGCTTTTTCTCCCGGATCTCGCGGTTGATCCCCTGCAATTCATCCTTCACATCCGCCCAGGAGAATGCCGGAACGACAACCGCACTGAACACGAGCAAATACGTGACGCAACGCATCTTCATCATATCCGGACAAAACGCTTCAGAGAAGTGAGGCTGCCGAGGAGCCCCAGGAGCATCCCCCCGGCAAGAAGCCCAGCCAGCCATTCCAACGGAAGGAAAGAAAGCCCCGCATCGGCCGGATTAAAGCTGAGAAAATTGCCGGCATTATGGAGAAATGCAAAGTAGACGCCAAACAACACCAATTCCGCCAGCAGGGCGCCTGCAGACCCCTGGATGATTCCCTCGATGAGAAACGGTATCTTTATGAACCATTTCGTACCGCCGACCAGGGCCATGATTTCCAGCTCATCCTGCCGGGCGTAAATGGTGAGCTTAATGGTGTTTGAGACAATCAGCACCACCGCCAGGACGAGGAACGCTCCCAGCACCAAGCCCGTCACCCGCATGAACGACATGAAGGTACTGAAACGCCTTACCCACTCCTCGCCATACTGGACCTCGGCGACTCCCGGGATTTTTTTCAGGCGGGATACGTAGGCATCCACCGCCGCGCTTTCCCGATGTCCCTTTTTGAGCCTGATCTCAAGCGAAGCCGGCAGGATGTCCGGGGCCAATCCATCCAGAAGGGCCTCCTGACCCTTTAACCGCTCCCTGAAACGGTTGAGTGCCTCTACCTTGGAAACAAACTTCGCATTCGCTGTGCCCGAAAGCGCCTCTACCTGCGACGTCAGATTCCTGAGGGTCACGGGGTCAGGTTCGCTCTCGAAATATACCGTTACCTGGACCTTCTCGCTCCAATTTTCGGCCAGCCCCTCGACATTCACATAAACAAGGAGAAAGAGGGAAAGAATCAAAAGACCCAGCGTGATAGTGCCAACGGTCAGGGTATTCACCAGCATGTTCTGCCTGATGTTCATCACTGCCCTGGTAACGAAATAGCCAAATCTCCCGCCACCCGCATCGCCGGAAAGCTTCGGTCGCTTGAGAGCGCGATTTGTCGCCTTGTTACGCTTCATCGCCACCCTCCGAAATCCGCCCCTTGTCCACCATGATCACGCGACGAGGGTGCTTATCCAGCAGGTGGCGGTCATGGGTGGCCACCACAACGGTTGTCCCCCGGATATTCGCCTCCTTGAGGACAGACATCACCTGGTTGGCCGTAGCCTCATCCAGGTTTCCGGTCGGCTCGTCCGCCAGCAGAATCTTCGGCTCGTTCACCAATGCCCGCGCCAGGGCGATCCGCTGCTGCTCGCCGCCGGAAAGACGCTGGGGCGTAGAATTCACCTTGTGCTCAAGCCCCATCTGCTTCAGGACATGATTGACTCGCCTGGCGATATCCTTCTTGTTCCAGCCGAGCACCTCAAGGGTTATCCCCACATTCTCCAGCACCGTCCGGTTCGGAAGAAGCTTGAAATCCTGAAACACCACCCCGAAATCACGCCGGAGATAAGGTATCTGCGCCGGTTTGAAGCGGGTGATGTTCTGCCCGTCGATCAGAATCTGCCCCCGGCTCGGTGCATGGGCCAGATAGAAGAGCCTCATAAGCGTGGTCTTCCCGGCCCCTGAAGCGCCGGTCACATAAACGAAATCGCCCTTGGCGATATGCAGGCTGACGTCGTGAAGGGCCGCCACATTCCCCCCATACGACATATAGACATTGTTCAAGCGTATCATCTAACAATTCCTGTAAATATCAGGCAACGGGCAAAAGGCAATGAAAATCTATAACCATTCCCTATTGCCAGTTGTCTTCTGCCTCATTACCACTCATTATACGGCACTCCGTTGGTTCCCACCAGGTCGGAGCCGCTGTGCACATCATACAGCGAGCCTTTTATGTCCGGCTCCCCTGACTGAGGTGGTGGCGGAGCCACCGTTACCCAGGTGTCTTTTTTCCCGGTGAACGGATCAGTTGGGAGATCGCGGAGGTACTTGCGGTCAACCATATCCTGGAGCGTATCGGGGAACTTCCCCTGGTCGGTGTAGAACTGGTCGATGGTATTGCGGATGTTATAGAGATTTTCCCGCAGGACCGCCTCCCGTGCCTTCAAGAGGCCCACTTTGTAATTAGGGACCGCAATGGCCGCAAGAATGCCGATGATGGAAATTACTATCATCAGTTCAATAAGGGTAAACCCCTTGCGCCCGTTCAGAGTCCGTTTCAACACGGGATCACCACTCCTTGTATTTGCTGCCGTCAATGGCGGTCTCCTCGCTCAAGGAATAAACATCGTACACGTCCTCGCCCCCCCAGGTGCTGCTTTCGGCATCGTCGGTGTAAGACCTGAGCCCCCATTCCGGCTTTTCTCCTGATTGGGGAGGATGGAACGGGTCAGGAGGAATGCGGCGGAGAAACTTTTTCTTGTAGGGAATGGCACCGCCGAAGTCATGCCCTTCGACCAACTTCTCCAGAATTTCGGGATATCCGGATACATTGGTAGAAGGGATGATCCTTCTTTCTTCTACACCCTTGTCATAGGTCTTCTTGAATTCGTCGATTGCCGTCCGGATGGTCCTCAGATTACGCCGCAGCTCGATCTCCTTCATCCTCCTCGTGGTCATCTGGGAAAGCGGCAGCGCCAGCGATGCCAGCACCGCCAGGATCGTCACGGTCACGATGAGTTCGATAAGGGTAAGACCTTTTTGGCTTCTGACGAAATGAATCATTGAGTCTGCTGTTCCTGCTGCGGCGCCTGCTGCGGCGCCGTCTGCGGCGGCTCCCTGATGTCGACAACCGCCCCGTAAGGCACGACCTGCAACGGTTTACCGTCAGGTGCGGTGAAACCGACGTCTTTCAGGCCGATGTTTCCAGGCCCCATGTTCTTAGCCTTGAACATGGACTTCATGAACGAACCGGCGCCGCTGACACCTTCAACCTTGCCTGTCCTGGTAAATGTTACGGCAACGGTCCCGTCGCCGGGATTATGCTGGGTCTTCAGCTCAACCGGGTTACCATCCTGGCTCATGAAAGGCCCAGGGACCAGTGCCACGAACTCCAGAAAGATAGGGTCATAAGTCAGGGTAAAGGGGGCCGAGTAAAGATTCTTGACGTCAGCGACCTGTATCTCCACCTCAAACTCCGTCCCGAACGGAACCGCTTCCGGGGCCGTTACGGAAAGAGCGCCGCGTTGCTCCGGTTCAACAGCTTTCGGGGGCGCAGGCTGCTCCGGCTTGCCGGGCATGGGAGGCTGGCCAGGAGCAAGCGGCGCCTTCTCCACCGGGATCGCGGGTTTTTCAGGTGCCAACTCGCTGAACTCCGGCTCCTGCTCGAATGCACCGAAGGCCTTCTTCGTCGAAGGATCGTCCTCACGGCCGGACCAGAAGGCGGCCAGTCCCGTATCCGGCATGGAAACCGCGCGGATGATGCGCGGCGTGATGGCAAGCACCAGTTCGTTCTTTTTGTTGGTATCCTCGGTATTTGAAATAAGCGGGCCAAGAAAAGGAATATCCCCCAGCAGGAAGATCTTTTTCTTGCTTGTACCCTTCCGGTTGGAAAGGAGTCCGCCGATGATGGTCGTCTCCCCGTCCTTGAGGCTTAGAACCGTATCGAGGTTCCTGTTGCTGATGTCCACCACCTGGGTCTGGGAATCCGCGCCTCCAACAGTGCGGGGGGTTCCAGCGGAACTCACCTCCAGGCTCATTTTCAGGTTGATCTCATTGTTGGGCTGGATGGTCGGCTCCACGTTGACCTTGACCCCGACGTCAACGTACTGGACGTTCACGCTGGTTGTTGCATTGGCTGTAGTGGTCGTAGTTATCGGGATACGGTCACCAACAGTAAATTTGGCCTTCTCGCGGTTTTTAACCCGCAACCGCGGATTGGACAAAACCTGACCATTCGTCAATGTCTTGCCGAAATCGTAGCTGGCCGTAGGGACCGTAAAAAACGCGCCATATTGCCCCCAGCCGGACGACAATTTCAAAAGATCACCGACAGCCGTGCCGGTGGTACTGGTAAGAGAAGTAGCAAAAAGCTTGTCCCCTTTACCTGCGCCGAAACTTGTGCCGTAGGCGGAGAGCAGCAGCCCAAACTTTTCATTATCATCCTTGGACACTTCGATAACTTCAACTTCCAGAATCAACTCCGCATCCGGCATGTCATTGGCGTCCAGTATCTTCTGGGCCACTTCCAGCATCTCGGGTGTATCCCGGATGACAACAGCGTTCAACTCTTCGTTCACGTAGATCTTGCGAAGCTGAAGCATCGTACGGAGCAGGTTGACTATCTTCTTGGCATCGGCATTGGTGAGATAGAAGGTCTGGACTATAAGCTCTTCATACTGCTTTGCCTTGTCAGGGGTCTTGGGGTAAATGACGATCGTGCTCTCATTGAGCACCTTCCGTCCCAATTTGTTCAGGCCGCATACGATGTCCAGGCTCTGCTGGAAAGTGGCGTTTTCCAGGTAGATGGTGATGTTCTGGTCCTTGATCCCCTCGTCAAAGATGAAGTTGATCCCCGAGAGTTGGGTGAGGATGTTGAAGACGTCCTTGATCTTGGCGTCCTTGAACTTGAGAGTGATCGGCTTGGTGGACTTGAGATTCAGCTCGAAGCCGTCCAGCTTCGGCTTTTTGCTCTTCAGCAGGCCATCCAGTGCGGTCCTGGCGTCCTGGTTCGCGGGGTCCAGTTCCAGCGCACGCAGATAGGAACGATACGCCTCTTTCTGCTTGCGGGCCTTCTCAAACTCCTGCGCCTCATTGTAGAAAAAGAGGGAATCGCGCTTTTTGGCAAGAAAGACACTCTGCTGCTGGGCCCGCTCCAGGGTAGGGTCTAACGCCAGCGCCGCCTGGTATTCCTGAAGCGCCTCATTGAATTTCTTCTCTTCGAAGAGCCGCTCACCGTTCTGGAAATGAAGCTTGGCCGCATCAGCCTTGATCTTCAGGAATCTAAGGCGGTACTCGCTCGAATCCGGGCTTTCCTTGATTGCCTCCACGTAACGGACAACAGCCTCGTCGAGTTTACCCTCTTCCTCCAGCTTCTGCGCCTTGCTGAAAGCGGAGCGCCCGCCGGCACAGCCGGCAATAAAAGCCAGGGAACAAAGTAGAAAAAATATTTTACAGAGGTTACGCATATTTTCTCCTCAAGCCATCTTAGGGCTGGAAAACAATAATCACACAGTTTTTTGTAGGGGCAAAGCAAATGCCGCATCTGCTTTGCCCGTTTTTCGCCGAACCTGCTCTGCCCTCTTTTCACAGCTGTCAACGATGGGCGAAGCAGTCAAACCTTTTGCTTCGCCCCTACTTTCTTGGCGCACTCAGGGGCTTCTGCTCTACTAGAGGAATCACTATCTCCCCGCTGCCGTCCAATGCCTTTATGGTCAAACGCTCTTCGGTGATGCCGGTTGCTTCGTATTTTCCTGCAATCCTGTCCCCCTTTTTCACTAGGAGAATGTCCTTGTCCTTGGCAAGGAAGATGGTCTTATGGCCGTCCTTCTTCATGAAGCCGAGGAAAGTGAATTGCGCCATGTCCCGCTGCAAGGGAGTAAGCTCGGGCACAGGCGTGACCGGCGGCACCAAAGGTTTTGGCTGCGGAGGCGGCGGTAGCACCGGTGGAGGGGCCACCTTGCTCAGTGGAGGTAGTATCTCCTTGATTTCGTCATGGAAGATCGGCCGGAAAATGTTCCGTCGGTATCCCTTGAAGCCGGCCGCTGTTTTCTCGAGTTGGGAAAGGTGGACCGCCTTTTCGTCCGCAGCCGAAGATGGCGCGGGGACCGTAGCCTTGGGGGGCGGTGAGGTTTTCCGCGGCACAGGTGCCCTCATGCCGGGGGCGTAAGTCAGCTTAGCCACCCGCTTCTCCAGCGGCATGCGCCAATATGAATATCCCATCGAAATGGCAAACAATATCAGGAGGATGAAGAGAATGAGCTTCTTGCTGTTCATCTCTCCTCCATCCGCAGGTATTGGGATACCTGCACCTTCAGATCGACCGTGTCCTCCGTGGCCTTTGCACTGTTGAGCGACAAGGTTTCAATAGTTATTATGTTCTTCCACCTGAGAATGTCCGATATGAAGCTCTTCACGGCCGGATACCTTCCTGCCACCGAGAAGGACATCTCGTAGACTGCAAGTCCCTCCTGCCCCTTGACCGGCCCCGGCTTGTAACTGATATTGGAAAGCTTCAGCCCGTTATTGGATGCCAGATCGAAAAGCTCCCCGAGGGTCCTGGCGAAATCCCTTTTGACGGGGATGCGGTCCCTGAATGTCTTGAGATCTGCGGTACCCTGTTGATAGATCGTGGCAGCATCACGCGCCGTACCAGCAGCAGCAAGGCGGCGTTTGTCGGCCAGTTTCGACTGAAGCTCCCCTAGGCGGGGCCTCTGATGCGACACAACGCCATACAGAATGATGTCGAGAAGAAGCAGGCATGCCAGCAGGATGATGGTCCCGCGCCTAATTCTGAAGATTTCACGTAGAAGTTTCATAAGGCCCGGTAATCCACCTTGCAGGATATGGTAAAGGTCAGGCCGGTCTGGGTTTCGCCGACCTTGGTTTCGATAAGGGTCAGAAGATACACATCCCTGAAGAAGCCTTTGCTCTCGAGCTGCTCCATGAAGCTTCTCAGGTTTGCGAATTTCCTGGTCACTCCGCTCAGTTTCAAACCGCCGGTCTTGAGGTCAGGCTCTATGGCGCTGATCGCGACGCCATCCGGCACCACGCCCTCCAGCCGGTCCATGAGAGCCAGCCAGTTGAATGTCTTTTTATCAATAAGGGAATTGGCGAACGCGATGTCTGACAGGAGCTTGCCGTACTCCTGCTCCGACACTCCGGCAGCGTCCCTGGATTTCGCATCGAAGGGGCGCAGTTCCTTCTGCAGGCGATTCGACTCCAGGATGGTAACGAAAGCCGAATTGCCGAGATAGAGCAGGACGAGAACAAGGAGCGCGCCCGCTCCTCCCAGAAACAGGTTAAGCTGTTTCCGATTGACATAGGTTCGTGTTGCCAGGTTGATGGTATATCGCATCAAAGGTTCCTAAGCGCTGCCCCGAACGCGGCGGCAAACTGGTTCAAAGATTCCCTGTCGGCCACGATTCCCTGCGGACGTGTGATGTAACGCTCCGTTTCAAGAAAAGCCGGCTCCAGCCCGGTGGCTTCTTCCACCAGCGGACGAAGCGCCTCGGCATGCCCTGGGGGGAAAAAGCAGAAAAGCTCGGTGACGGGAAAGCCCCCCTTCTTGTCCCGGTACGCAAGGAGAGAGCTGTTGATTTCAAGGAAAATCCGGTTGGCCTGCCCTCCTCCATCGGGAATTTCCCGTGACCGGTAAAAGTCCGGGACACCTCCGTCAAGTACCATGACGCTGAGCGCGCCTTCGTAATAGCTGACAAAGACGGCATTTTCCGCCAGGGCCATGCGCCGGTCGAAAAAACGGCAGAGGTTGAAAGTGGTGAAGTCGATATTGTTCGGCTCCAGGCCGGCCTCCAGCAGAATATCCTCATACTGCGTTATCACAGACCGCGCCACAAGGGAGACGAGGACAGTGACCTCACCCGTCTCCTTTTCACCAAGCTTCTGGTAATCCAGGTGGACATCCTTTATATCGATGGGGAGGCTCTTCTTCAGTTTCCAGCGAATAATGTCGCTCCCCTCGTCGCGGCTCCTGAAACGGGTTTCCAGGTCGAGAATCACGACCCTTCCCACTGAATCGGGTAGCGACAGGGATACACGGTTCACCTTGGTCAACAGCTGTAGCCACGTGTCCCGAACAATAGCCGCAAATGCCGGCGGGTTGAGAATATTGAGCTCGCGGTGGGAAAAGCGGAGGGTATCCGGCTGAAAACCAGCGCTCCGGTATGTATGCAGCTGAGGCATTTCCGGCTTGCCGCCCAGCACCGCCATCTTGAGGCCGTAGTGCCCTATTTCGACACCGATCGCCTGTTTGGTGAAAAGCATTCCATTACTCCACAAAGGTCACACGGTTGATTTCACGCAACGAGGTCTCGCCGGCAAGGACCTTCTCCACAGCGGCCTGGCGAAGGAATATCGTCCCGGCCTCTGCGGCAGCTTTTTTTAACGCGGTTGCAGAAGCCCGTTCTACAATCAACTGCCGGATTTCGTCATTGAGGTCGAGCAATTCCACGATGGCCGATCTCCCGCGGTAACCGGTACCATGACAATCATCGCAACCCTTGGCATCATAGAAAGTGACGTCACGACACTTTTCCGGGTTGATGGCGGACTCGCGCAAAACCTCGTCGGAGATATTCACCGGGGTCTTGCATTTCGGGCAGAGCTTGCGCACCAGCCGCTGGGCCAGGACGCAGTTAAGGCATGAAACGAAATTGTACGGGTCTATCCCCATGTGGGTGAAACGGCCGAGCACGTCGAAGGTGTTGTTGGCATGAACTGTGGTAAGGACCAGGTGGCCGGTGAGTGCTGACTGGACTGCGATTTGAGCCGTCTCAGGGTCGCGGATCTCGCCGACCATGATCTTGTCCGGGTCATGCCGTAGTATGGAACGCAGCCCCCGTGCAAAGGTCAGCCCCTTCTTCTCGTTTACCGGGATCTGGACAATCCCGCGCAACTGATATTCGACCGGGTCCTCGATGGTAATGATCTTTTCTTCGCCAGTATATATCTCCGTAAGGGCGGCATAGAGCGTAGTGGTCTTCCCTGAGCCGGTCGGTCCGGTGACCAGCACCATGCCGTAAGGCTCGGCGAACATCTTGCGCAACCGTTTCAGCTCACGTTCATGCACGCCAAGGACATCGAGCGTGAGCCCCCTTATGTTGCTGGCTATCGACTCCTTGTCCAGGATACGGATGACCGCGTCCTCGCCGAACACGCTAGGCATGATGGAAACGCGAAAGTCGATGGATTTCTCGGCGATACGCACCTTGAAGCGGCCGTCCTGGGGTATGCGGCGCTCCGATATGTCGAGCTCGCTCATGACCTTGAGGCGGGAAATGATCGGCCCCTGGAAGTGGGGGTCGATGGTATCCATGGCCTTGTACAGGACCCCGTCGATGCGGTACTTTACGTTAACCCCCTCCATCCCGGATTCGATGTGGATGTCGCTGGCGCGCTTGCTCAAGGCATCGATGAGGGTGGAATTGACCAGCTTGATGATCGGGCTGGCATCCTCCGCGATCTTCTCCACCGAGAGGACTTCATCACCCTTTTCGGTCTCCTTGACCAGCTGGAGCATGAAGTCTTCGGAAACTTCCTTGAGGACCCTGCTTGTGGCCTCCCCCTTTTTCAGCAGATTGTCGATGGCCGAAGGAGTGGCCACCTTGATGACCAACTGCCGGTCAAGAACCAACTGCATCTCGTCGAGCATCAGGACGTCGGTGGGGTCGGAAATCGCCACCACGAGATCGCCATCGCGAATTTCCAGGGGAATGAAGTGGTAGCGGTAGGTGGAATCGGGCGGAAGCTCGTTCAACACGGCTTCATCCATCCTGAAATCGGCGAGGTCCAGATATTCGAGCCCGAATTGTTCCGCAAGGGCCTTGTACAGCGCTTCCTCGGTGATAAAGCCGTTTGCGACGCTAATCTTGCCGAACCGCTCTCTGCTTTCCGCCTGTTTATCCAGAACGAGCGGGATATCGGAAGGCTTCATCGCCCCCTGTTCCACCAGTATGTCGCCCAGTTTTTTGCGTTTGAATTTGTCTGTCATATATTTCGCTTATCCTACAGTACCGGCGATCTTGAACACCGGCAAGTACATTGTGATGACAATGCCGCCGATCACAAGTCCCATGAAAATCATGATGGCAGGCTCAATGGCCGTCGTGAGCACGTTCAGGCGGCCCTCCACCTCTTCCTCGAAATGCTCGGAAACATCCATCAACATCTCCTCCAGCGCCCCGGTGGTCTCCCCCACCCCGATCATGCGAAGCGCCAGCGAAGGCATCATATTCATCCGCTCGAACGCGGCCGAAAGCCGGGACCCTTCCTCGATACCGACGATAGCGGACAACATCTTCCGCTCCATCTCCTTGTTGTTGAGGGTACCCACGGACATCCGCAGGGCCTGCACAATGGGGATGCCGCTCCCTGTCACTGTAGCGAAGGTACGGCAAAAATTGGAAAGGGCGTACTTGGTGAACGTATCGCCGAAAAAGGGGAGCTTCAATATGAAGGCATCGAACAGAAAACGCCCGCGTTCGGTGCGCAGCCAGCGGCGCAGAGCGACAAGGCCGGCGCCGGCCAGCAGAAGCACAACCAGGAAATACTTGCGGACCGCCCCGGTGATGGCGATCAATATCTGCGTGGGGAGCGGCAGCTGTGACCCCGCGTCCGCATATATCTGGCTGAATGTAGGAACCACAAATACCAGCAGAAGCGTTATGGCCAGAAATGCTACGGTGACAAGGATGGAGGGATAGACCATCGCCGAGATGAGCTTCTTTTTGAGCGCTTCGACCCGCTTGACAAAGGCAATATAGCGCCGGATCGTCAGCGGCAGGTCGCCGGTCCGTTCACCGGCCCGGATGGAGGCTATGTAAAGGTGGGAAAATGCCCTAGGGTGCTTCTCGAAGGCATCGGAAAGGGCCGAGCCCCCCTTGATGTCTTCCCTGACCTCTCGCAGAATATCGGCGAGCTTCCCCCGCTCCGTCCGCTCCAGGATCGTATCCAGCGCCTGCATGATGGGGAGTCCGGCCTTGAGCAGCACGAACAGCTCCTGATTGAACGTCAGAAGGTCCTTGGCACCCACCCTTGCGCGGGCAATCCCTTTCTCGAACAAAAACTGGAACGGCTTCTTTTTGATCTCGAAAACGAAAAAGCCCTGCTCCTCCAGGCTTTCCCGGAGTGCCTGCAAATCGGCGGACTCGAATTCCTTTTCGATGATTTTGCCGTCAGTTGAGCCGAGCTTACAGGTATAAAGCGCCATAACCTTTTTAGGCTATCACAATGATGGAAAAATTAAAATATAAAAACCTCTGCCAACAGGGGGTTGGAATGGATAAGCAGGATAAAGGGTCCTTATGACAACCCCCTACGTACGGATTGCCCATGGAGGTTTGCTTCATTACTGTTCCCTTCTCCCTGCGAGAGAAGGTGGCCGAAGGCCGGATGAGGGGGCAATGATTATTTCTCATGACAGGAAAAGCAAAGTTCGTTTACGCTCAATCTTAAGTGGTATTGACTGAAGACCTCCCCGTCCTTTTGGTGAAATTCGTGGCAGGTTGTGGCGCAGGTAATGCGCCCATCATTATCCAGCGGCAGGTCGGCGCGGTTCAGCTCCGGGCGCTTGCCGATGCCGTGGCCGAAGGATGATTGTTCGTGGCACTCCGCGCAGACACCGGCCGGGCCCTCCCCTTTCAGTTTCCTCTTGTTCCAGGGAAAGGTCCACCAGGACCTGAGATCGGCCTCCGGGAGGAGATGACACGTGGTGCAGCTTTCTGCATCCATATGCTGGATTGTTGTGGGGGGATTTGGGGAATCGGCCGCCAAAACCATGCTTGCGGCCATAAGCACGATAAGTGACGCATGGACAAATGGAGTTCTCATGACGCACCTCGATCAAAGGCAGGTGTTAAGGCTGAAGACATAATGGTTGTCAGTTGAAACGAAGAAACAAAAAAGACCTGCCATCCTTGCAAACGTGGGTTATGCTGCGGAGAGTCGAATCACCACGGCGCAGAGCCACAACCAAGGAGGCAGGTCATGGAAAAGTCTA
>JACOUQ010000028.1 GCA_016177775.1 Geobacter sp. | reverse complement strand
TGCATCTCTTCAAACGATTTCTCGGTGGCAATGCCGAGGGGGTCACACCCGTTCCCATCCCGAACACGGAAGTTAAGCCCCTCTGGGCCGATGGTACTGCGTGGGTAGCTGCGTGGGAGAGTAGGTCGCCGCCGGGAATTTATTCAAAAAAGCCTCAATGGTTGAATCCATTGAGGCTTTTCTGCGTTTATAGCCAATGATGAAATACAGCAGAGCGATTATTTTTGTTGCAGGGGGTTATGTAGGTTTGTTTTTTGTGGTAAATATAGCTGCAAATACTGCTTTGAAGGGGAGATAATAAACAATGGAGAAAAACCCGACGGTACTCATGGAAACCTCCATGGGAAACATCAAAATCGAGCTGTTCAAAGACAAGGCCCCAATTTCGGCGCGAAATTTCCTCGCTTACGTGGCTGACGGCTACTACGACGGGCTCATATTTCACCGGGTCATCAAGAACTTCATGATTCAGGGGGGCGGGCTCGACGAGAGCATGCAGCCGAAAAAAACCAAGTTCGCCATCAAGAACGAGGCGGCCAACGGCCTCACCAACAAGCGCGGGACCCTTGCCATGGCTCGGACCGCGGTGGTGGACAGCGCAACGTCGCAATTTTTCATCAATGTGGTGGACAATCCGTTCCTGGATTATAAGGGTAAAACCCCAGACCTGTTCGGTTATGCGGTTTTCGGTCAGGTGATCGAGGGGATGGATGTGGTGGATGCCATCAAGGAGGTCAAGACCGGCTCAAAAGCGGGTCATTCGGATGTGCCGCTGGAGCCGGTGTTCATAAAGTCCGTGAAGGTCTGTGAAGAGTGAAACGTGAGGCGTGAGACGTGAAGAAACGGCCGCCGAAGACTTCGGTGGCCGTTTTTATTGGTGATGTTATTTACCAGTTTTCTCCTAACAACTCGAAATGGGCCTTCGCATGGGCGCAGGCCGCGCATTTCTCCGGAGCTTCGTTGCCTTCGTGCAAGTAGCCGCAGTTGCGGCAGCGCCAGACCATCGGCTGATCGCGCTTGAAAACCCGGTCGTTCTCGATGTTGGCGGCCAGATCAAGATACCGCTTTTCATGCTGCTTTTCGGCGATGGCGATGGCTATGAAGACATCGGCTATCTCATTGAACCCCTCCTCGCGTGCGACGGTGGCGAAGTCCGGGTACATGGTAGTATGCTCGTAGTTTTCGCCTCCAGCTGCTTCCTTCAGATTCTCCAGAGTCGTTCCAATTACTCCGGCCGGGAAACGTGCCGAAACCTCAGCATCCCCACCTTCCAGAAACTTGAAAAGCCGCTTGGCGTGTTCCTTTTCCTGATTGGCGGTCTCCTCGAAAATGTCTGCGATCTGCACGAATCCTTCACTTTTCGCCTTGGTGGCGAAATAGGTATAGCGATTGCGTGCCTGGCTTTCACCGGCAAATGCCGTAAGGATGTTGCGTTCCGTGCGGGTCCCTTTTAATCCCATTATTATCCTCCTGTTTTGAGTTTCGACGGAGCAGACAGTCTACCCGAAGGCTCTCTGCTCTGCAAGCATATGAATTCAATCGTACTGAGTGATTTTACGGATAAAGAGTGGTGAGAGAATAGGTATGATTGGTGGGAAAATCCGAGGCTGGCAGTTTCATGGCCGGCTCGAAAACTACGGTGCGGTTCCGTCCCCTGGCCTTGGCCCGGTAAAGGGCTATGTCGGCGGTGTTTATGAGGTCCTTCAGAGTTTGCCCATCGTCTGGGAAAGATGAAAAACCTATGCTGGCGGTTAATTTCCCTTTTGGAAGCCGCTCCTCGTATGCAAAAGGTTCGTTCTCTATCTGGCGCCTGATTCTTTCGGCAACCAGCATCGCCTCTTTTTTGTGGGCATTGGGGAGGACGACGCAGAATTCCTCACCGCCATATCGGGTCACAATATCCATCTGCCGGGCGGAAATCCCGAGTAATCGGGCAGTCTTTTTCAGTGCAGCATCGCCGGCAAGATGACCACAGATGTCGTTATAAATCTTGAAGTGGTCGATATCGATCAGCATCACGGTAAAAGATGCGTTGCCCCGCTTGCATCTGCTGATTTCCTCATCCAGTCGTTTTTCCAGAAACCGGCGATTGTACAAACCGGTCAGGGCATCGGTCACGGAGAGCTGTTCGAGTTCGCTGGCTCTTTCCAGGTAATGGCGTCGTTCGATCAATAACGAAGCCTGTTGAGCAAAGGTCGTCAGAAGGCGGAGGTCGGTTTCTGTGAAAGGCGCACCTGTCCGCCTGTCCGAGAGATTCAGGACACCGATGGTTTTCCCTCTGAGCGTGAGGGGGACGCTGATAAACGATTTGCTCTTGAAGCGGGGGCGGTTTTGCCCTGCTGTCCGGCGGTCCTTCTCGATGTCGACTACCACGAGCGGCTGGCCGGTGGCGGCAACCCTCCCGGCTATTCCGCTGCCGATTTTGAGCGAAATGATTTTGGCAAGCTGTTCGTTCAGTCCCAATACCGCCTTTATCTGCAGCTTTTCGCCACCTTCTTCGATCAGCATGAGCGAGCCGCTGTCGGCATGCAACAGTTCCGCGGCGAATCCAAGAATACGCTGATGCAGTTCATCGTTGTTTTCAGTGAGGCTGAGCGAGCTTATGAACTTTATAAGCCTTTCATTGGCAGCTTTTTCCGACTGCTGTATCGTGTCACGCATCAGCTGGGCTAGTTTTGCCGCCAGTTTTGCCATGAGCAGGTCTACAAGCATGGATTCATGGGGATGCAGTTCGCAATCCAGTATCGCAATTATTCCATGCAGTTCACGGTCTGTTTTGAGCGGAAGCAGTACCAGTTTTTCAGCCTTCACTCCACCCAGAATCTTTCTGAACGGTTCATCCAGCGGTACCGAATTTATTGCGCCATCGGTCGTGTTGAATTTCGGCAGATGACTTCCAGATAAAATGCCGAGCTCCCGGGGGAGGCCCCAGGTTCCCTTTAGACAAAACCCTTTCGCATCGGAAAGCGGCAGGCCTACTGCGATCATCGGGAAATCGAACAAAAGACCGAGAGTTTCGCTAAAAAGAGAAATCGCGTCATCGGCTGTATCAAGCCGGCCGATCTGTCGAATTACTGCTGAAATTGCCTCCAGTCGCGTCAGGGTCTTCTCCAGCATGAAGGCGTACAGGTTCCCCTCATGAAGAGATGCGAGGAGTTTGCCAGCTCGTTCGGCGGTCTGCGCAAGTTGGTCCATGGAAACGGCGGGAATGGATTCCATATCCTCGATCAGTTTGAATGGGTCGAGGCTGGATGCCGCCGACATTTTGTCCAATAATTCCAGATCGAAAATGTTTTCCCGGACTCCACCCCCCAGAAGGCAGAAGGAATTTCCTCCTGAGAACCTGAAAGGTACCGCAAAACAGAGGATCCCCGCAGGGCAGCGGAACACGGAAGTTTTGCCGCTGTCTATGGCGGCTCGGGCCGATTCTTCATAGCCGGTCCGGCAGGAGTCGCCACACAGGGAGGTGGCGTGCAGCGGTACAAAGCAGTCGAAGATGGGGCCGGCTTGGGCCACAATGCCGCCGGGGCGGGAGTAAAGTGCAAGGTTGTAATCCGCAAGGAATGGAAAGCTTTTGAGGGTTCTCAAAAGCTCTGATGATGAAAAGGATGTGATTTCGCTGGTCTGAAGCATGCTCAATCCCTGGGTCACGTCATCTGTCAAGCTGCGCCGCCGACCGTCATCTCCTCAATCAGGAGAGTCGGCTGGGCGTCGGAGACCGGCACTCCCTGCCCATCCTTGCCGCAGGTGCCGATGCCGAAGCCTAAGTCGCTCCCCACCACGGCCACTTTTTTCAGGATTTCCGGGCCGTTGCCGGTCAAGGTCGCGCCCCGGACCGGCTCTCCTATCGCTCCGTTCTCGATCAGGTAGCCTTCGGTCACTTCGAAGACGAAGTCACCGTTAACGGTATTGACTTGGCCGCCCCCCATCTTTCTTACAAAAAGTCCCCGCTTTATATTACGTAGTACCTCTTCCGGCTGGGTGGTGCCGGGGGCAATGAGTGTATTGGTCATCCGTACGATGGGTTTGGCGTGGTATGACTCGCGCCGGCCGTTCCCCGTGGAAACAGTGCCGGCCTTCATGGCGCTCAGCCGGTCGTAGAGGTACCCCTTGAGAATGCCATTCTCGACAAGGACCGTTCGTTGCGCAGGAACCCCCTCGTCATCGAAGGAGAATGAGCCTCGTGCGTTCGGGATGGTGGCGTCGTCAATGACCGTGACAAGCGGAGATGCCACTTGTTCCCCTATTTTGCCGGCAAAGATCGAAACGCCTGCGTGGACCAGGTCCCCTTCCAAGCCATGTCCTACCGCCTCATGCACCATGGTCCCCCCCGCCTCGGAGGAGAGGACCACCGGCATCATGCCACCCGGTGCCTTGCGGGCGCCGAGCATAAGAAGTGCCCTGTCGGCAGCTGCAAAGGCGATGCGCTCGGGCCGGTCGCCATCGACTAACTCGAACCCCCTGAACCCGCCGATTGGCTCATACCCGGTCTGGATCACGTTGCCATACGTGGCGACCACTTGGGCTAGAAAAACTATGCCGGTGCGGCTGGCTTCATTAAATTCGCCGAGGGAATTCGCTGTCTGGGTTCGCACCGCGCTGTCACGGTAGACAACCATCACCTGGCGCACTCTTGTGTCACGCCCCCTGGCAGTCCGGTCGGCGCGCTTGACCACATCGATTTTGTCTGTCAGCGGGATTGTCTCGGGAGGGTGGATTATGGGGAACCCTTGGCCTGTCACTTTCGGGCGGAGGTCGATAGCCCCATGGAACTGACGCTGCTGAACGGCATGGCTCACGGTTTCGGCAAGCTCCATAAGCGAGGACTGGCTGAGATCGTTCGTGAACGCGTAGGCAGTCCGAAGGTCAGAGATGACCCGGATCCCTACCCCCCGGTCAGCACCGGCGATCACTTTTTCGATGTTTCCATCCTCGCAGACAATGGCTGTGGATGAGGTGTCCTCAAAATAGATATCGGCGAATTCGCCGCCACGCGCCAGGGCTTTTCGCAGTATTGCGGCAATATCCAGTTCGTCAAGCACGGCAGTTCTCCATGTCCAAGCGGAAAATCGAGGAGGGGTCACATTCGGAAGCGGGACGGCATTCGGCAAAGGCAATCTCGGAGGAAAGCCCTGACAGCAGACTGTTCATCTCGCTGGCTAGCGAGGCTGGATAACAGAGTGCCACGACACCGATTTTTCTGTCTATGGTCGTTAAGGAGGCAAGCCCGTCGTAACTTTCGACTATGAACTTGAAATAGGCGATATCGTCCGGTTTCAATCTGATGAATCTGGTTATTTCGTGCATGCAGTTTCCGAGCAAAAAATCAATTAATACATTAGCTGAGCTAATTAATCAATAACTTTGTTTAATGTGTACTGATTACAGCTGGTTGTGTGGAGATGCCTCAGGCTTTTGTTTTCCTGAGGATGTCGAAGGGGGCCAGCGGAAATGGCGGATCAAGCATGATTTTCTGGTTGGGATTGGCGGCGGTCAAGAGCATTCCGTCCGGAGTTGACATTTCCATGATAGTGAAGGCGCGGACCGCACTGCTCCGGCTGATAACCTCAACGGTATCGCCT
The DNA here is from genome assembly GCA_016177775.1 of Geobacter sp. Classification (GTDB taxonomy): domain Bacteria; phylum Desulfobacterota; class Desulfuromonadia; order Geobacterales; family Geobacteraceae; genus JACOUQ01. Next base: position 35,722 of record JACOUQ010000028.1, on the reverse strand, counting down.
GCTTCCAAACGGTTACGCACCCCGATCACAGCCTTGCAGCCTGTTCCGGCTCCCTCGACGATGCCGACGAACTCGTGGGTCCGGATGTAGCGGGCGTCATACTGGTGGTCAAGGTCGCGGGGAGGGCCGAGGAGGAAGCCGGTGGTGTAGCCGCGGTGGCTGATCTTGCAGAGTTCCTCCATCCAGGACGGGTCCATTTCATATGAAGCGGGGTCCTGGCAGTACCGGTCTATGGCAGCGCGATAGACCTGCACCACTGATGCAAGATAATATATCCCCTTCATTCTCCCTTCTATCTTCAGCGAGTCGATCCCCGACCCTATCAGCTCCGGCAGGTGCGGCAGCAGGCAGAGGTCCTTGGAGTTGAATATGAAGGTCCCGCCGTCTTCTTCGATGACCGGATAATACACGCCTGGCCTGGTTTCCTCAACCAGGGCATAGTTCCAGCGGCATGGATGAGTGCATTCGCCGCGGTTGGCGTTTCGTCCGGACATCACGCTGGAGAGAAGGCAGCGGCCGGAGTAGGAGATGCACATGGCGCCGTGCGCGAACGTCTCCAGTTCAACGGAAGTGCGGGCACGGGTTTCCCGCATTTCTTCCAGGGACATCTCCCGCGCCATATTGACCCTTTTGATCCCCTGCTTTTCCCAGAAAATGACACTTCGCCAGTTTACTGTATTAGCTTGCGTGGAGAGATGGATGTCCCGGTCCGGCGATATCTCGCGGACCATGTCGAGGACCCCCGGATCGGCAACTATATAAGCATCGAAAGAAATTTGCGCAATACTCAGCAAATAGTCATTCAGTGCTTGCAGTTCGGGGTTTGCCGGATAACTGTTTATAGTGAGATAGACCTTCACCCCATGGGCATGGGAGTAGGCAACCGCCTCGGCAAGTTCGTCGAGGGTGAAATTCCCGGCAAGATTGCGAAGGCTGAACCCCTCACCTCCCAGATAGACCGCATCGGCTCCGTAATGGACGGCAATGCGGAGCTTCTCCATGTTTCCTGCGGGGGCAAGGAGTTCCGGTCTTTTCGGAAGCGGGGGTATATTGTCAATTCCGGCGTGATGGCGCATAGTTATCAGTGCCGTACATGCTAGCACATCACCCCATGAAGTTAAACAGCAAAAGGATGCTTCGCACTTGACAAAGGTGGTAAAAGGCTTTAATTTTGTGTAAATTCCGCATGGAGGAAGGGATTATGCGTTTACCGCGCCTTTTCGCGGGCTTTGGAATGGCTTTTTGGGTTACTGTTGCCGGTTGCGCCCGGTATGACCTCATCATTGAGCGGCAGGCCGAGATGGATCTTCGGCTGGAGCAGTTGGCAAAGGGGAACCAGACCCTCAACTCCCGTCTTTCCGAACTGGAAGCGCAGTCACGAAGCGCCGAGGTAAAACTTAAAGAAATTGATGTCGCCTTGAACGAGATCAGGGATGCTCAGGTGGCAAAGGTTGCGCCGCCAGTCATCGAATCCCAGAAAATAGGAGGCGAAAACAACCCCGCCGAGCCTCCCGCCAAGATAGAGGTGGTCAACGTCGATGCGGAAAGCAAGGGGGACAGCAAGGAGAAGGGAGCTTCGGATGCCTATCTGCAGGCCTTCGGCATTTACAGCAAGAGCAATTACAACGGGGCGATCGACGCATTCAACGAATTCATCAGGAGCTACCCTGACAGTGAGTATGCTGCCAATGCCCAGTATTGGATAGGGGAGTGTCTTTACACCCAGAAGGAATATGCCAGAGCATTGGAGGCCTTCAGGAAGGTTGTCGATTCCTATCCGAGGAGCGCAAAGGTCCCGGATGCAATGCTTAAGGTCGGTTTCAGCCATATCAGTATGAAGGAGCACGACAAGGCAAAAACCACCATGGATGAACTGGTGCAGAAATTCCCCAAGAGCCAGGCGGCGGATAAAGCCAGGGAACGGCTTAGGGACCCGAAGTTCAATCATCTACAAAGAGGCGGGATATGAAAAGATCATTTGCATGCCTGATGTTATTGATCGCTATTTTTGTCGTAATTACACCGGCAGCCAAGGGGGAGGAGCAGGAGCAATCTACCACTTATGTGATCCAGAAGGGAGATACCCTGTGGGGTCTTTCCCGGCGTTATCTCAATGACCCCAATTATTGGCCAAACCTCTGGGCCCGTAATCCGGACATCTCAAACCCCCATTTCATCTTTCCGGGACAGAAGGCGAAGATATACCCTGACCGGATCGTGATCGAACCGGGTTCCGAACAGGCGGCCATAGCCGCAAAAATGGGGGACGAACTGGTGCCGGCCATGTCGTTTGTCGTTTCAGGCGCGGAAGGATTTCTCGTCGAGAAGAAGCCCGTTCCGTCAGGTTATATAATCGCTACCAACCGTGACAGGGTCATAGTCGGGGCAGGGGACAAGGTGGATACCGACATCGGTCGCCTTCAGGGGGCCAAGGAGGGGGATCGCTATTCCATTTACAAGGAAGCGAAGCAGGTGGCACATCCGGTGACCAATGTCACCCTGGGTTACAAGATAGAGCCTCTTGGTTCACTCAGGTTGATCCAGGTTGAAGATCACGCATCGCGGGCGATGATCGACAAGTCATACAAAGAAGTGGAGGCAGGATCCTTTCTTCTTCCGTATCGCGACAGAAGACGCGAAGTGTCTCTTAAATCAGCCATCCGCGATCTCAGGGGAGTTATCGTGGAGACCCAGACCGGGAGTCAAGTGGCCGGCGAAGGGGACATGATTTATATAGACCTCGGCAAGAAGGATGGAATCGAGGAAGGGAACCTCCTGTACGTGATTCGCGATGTCAAGCCGGAGAAACTTTACGGCGAGCGCCCTGTGGAGACGCTGCCGGTGGAAGTCTTCGGCGCAGTGGTCATCACCGAAGTTCTTGATTCCACGTCGACGGCGCTTATTATCAAAAGTGTCGAAACCATATACCGCGGCGACCGCGTCGAGGTTAAGGCACTCAAGTAGCCGAGGAAGGGGGGCCGGTAGCGATTCCGGTCCCCTTTCTTCATTAGCGGAGCCAATGGAGCACTATCACTGGTTTGCATTGAAGTCTGTCCCCAATGTGGGAAACGTGACGTTCCGGCGGCTCCTGGAGCGGTTCGGGTCCCCTCGTGCGGTTTTCGCGGCCTCAAGGACGGAACTCAATTCGGTTCATGGCGTGGGCGAAGTCGCGGCAGAGTCGATCAAAACGTTTGATTGCCGTCAGGCTGTCGCGCGTGAATGTGCGGCGGTGGAGCGTCACCGGGTCGAGATCGTCACCTGGCTGGATCCCCGCTACCCACGGCTGCTACGGGAGATTCCGGACCCTCCGCCGTTTCTCTACGTCAAGGGGAGTCTGGCGGAAGACGAAGTGGCCGTGGCAGTGGTTGGCTCGCGCCGGGCCTCCACCTATGGGCGAATGACCACGGAACGCCTGTCGAAAGAACTCGCCGGTTGCGGTATAACCATTGTTTCCGGCATGGCACGCGGCATTGATACCACAGCACACAAAGGGGCGCTGGCGGGAGGCGGACGGACCCTGGGCGTTCTGGGTTGCGGGATCGACCTGGTCTATCCACCGGAAAACCGCCCTTTGTTCGAACAGGTCATTGCCAATGGGGCGCTGATTTCCGAATTCCCCATGGGCACTCTGCCGCTGGCGGAAAATTTCCCCCGTCGCAACCGGATCATCAGTGGGCTGTCGAATGGGGTGCTGGTCGTGGAGGCCGCCTTGCAGAGCGGTTCGCTCATAACCGCTCAAATGGCGCTTGAGCAGGGACGCGATGTCTTTGCAGTCCCCGGCAACATCGACTCCGGTGCCAGCCAGGGGACCAATCAGCTGATAAAGCAGGGGGCCAAGCTGATCTCCAGCGTGCAGGACATTCTGGATGAGCTACCCGGATGCGCTACGCCGATTCCCGTTACTCCCCCCGAGCGACGGTTCGATCTTTCGCCTGACGAGGAGAAGGTGCATCGCCAACTGGCTGCAACTCCGCTCCATATCGACGAAATCACGGCGAAAAGCGCCTTGACAGCAGGAGACGTTTCGGCTATTTTACTCCGCCTGGAATTGAAAGGGGCAGTACAGCAACTCCCTGGCAAGTATTTCATTATCTCTTAGAGCAGGTTTCAATTTGCAAGTTTCAAGTTTATAAGTTGACTGCCTGAAACTTGGAACCTGAACCTGAAACTTTTTTATAAGGTGAACCGATGTCCCAACATCTAGTCATAGTTGAATCACCAGCCAAAGCCAAGACCATTGAAAAATTTCTCGGCAAGGACTTCAAGGTCCTCGCCTCCTACGGCCATGTCCGGGCACTTCCCAGCAAGCAGGGATCCGTGGACATCGAGCATGATTTCGAGCCGCTCTATGCCATGCTCCCCGAGAGCAAGAAGCATATCGATGCGATCAAGAAGGAGCTGAAGGGCTCCGACGAACTGCTGCTGGCCACTGACCCCGACCGTGAGGGGGAGGCGATCTCCTGGCATCTGCTGGCTGCCCTCGGGCTTGACCGGAAAAAGCAGCCGCTCCCCGTTCGTCGCATCGTGTTCCATGAAATCACGAAGGATGCGATCATCCACGCGGTGCAAAACCCTCGTGATATCTCCCAGGAGCTGGTGGATGCCCAGCAGGCCCGGTCGGTCCTCGATTACCTGGTTGGCTTCAACCTCTCCCCGTTTCTCTGGAAGAAGATCCGCTACGGTCTTTCCGCCGGCCGAGTGCAGTCTGTGGCCCTTCGTCTCATCTGCGAACGAGAAAAGGAAATCCAGGCCTTCCGGGAGCAGGAGTACTGGACCATCGCCGCCCAACTGAAGGCTGGCGCCAAACAGGCATTCACGGCCAATCTTGTGGAGGTCAGCGGGAAAAGGCTTGACAAGTTCGACATCCCGAACCAGGAGGCGTCCGACCGGATTGTCGGTGATTTGGAGGCCTGCCAGGCAAAGCCATCATGCGCCTTCCGGGTGGAGAAGGTCACGAAGAGCGAGCGGAAGCGCTCTCCCGCCGCTCCCTTCATCACCTCGACCCTTCAGCAGGAGGCTTCGCGCAAGCTCGGCTTTTCCGCGAAGAAGACCATGTCCATCGCCCAGAAGCTGTACGAGGGGATCGACATCGGCGCCGAGGGGACGGTCGGCCTTATTACCTACATGCGTACCGACAGCATCGTCCTTTCCAACCAGGCCAAGGAAGAGGCGAAGCAGGTCATCACAGACAAGTACGGGGCAAATTATGCCCTCGATAAGCCCCGCGTCTTCAAGAACCGGGCAAAGAACGCACAGGAAGCCCACGAGGCGATCCGCCCCACCTATATCTCCAAGACCCCGGCGGAGCTGAAGCAGTATCTCTCCTCGGACCAGTACAAGCTGTACGAGCTCATCTGGAAAAGGACAGTCGCTTCCCAGATGGCAGATGCCCTCCTGGATCAGACCTCTGTGGATATAAGCGCCGGGAAGGGATTCAGGTTCAGGGCGGCAGGCACTGTCATCCGCTTCCCAGGCTTCATGAAGCTCTACATCGAGGGGGTTGACGACGAGGGGGAGGAGAAGGAAGGGGTTCTTCCGCCGCTCTCCGAAGGGGACGTCCTGGAGCTGGTCAAGCTTGTGCCGGAGCAGCACTTCACCCAGCCGCCGCCGCGCTACACCGAGGCGACTCTGGTGAAGACCTTGGAGGAGTACGGCATCGGCCGGCCTTCCACCTATGCATCCATCATGAACACGCTGGTGGAACGGAAGTACGCCCGCCTCGACAAGAAGCGCTTCTTCCCTGAAGACGTGGGGATGGTAGTGAGCGACCTGCTGGTGAAGCACTTCACCCGGTACGTTGACTACAACTTCACCGCCAACCTCGAAGAGGAACTGGACCAGGTCTCCCGGGGGGAAAAGCGGTGGAAGCCGTTGATCTCGGAATTCTGGGGGCCGTTCCAATCGCTTCTCAAGCAGAAGGAGGAAGAGGTCAAGAAATCCGACCTCACCACCGAGGCAACCAGCGAGATTTGCCCCGATTGCGGCAAGCCGCTGGTTGTGAAACTGGGCAGACGGGGTAAGTTCATCGCCTGCTCCGGCTATACCGAAGGGTGCAAATATACCCGAAACATCGAGCAGGAGAAGGGTGAGGCAGAAGAGCCGGTCTTATCCGAGGAAAAATGCGAAAAGTGCGGCAGCCCCATGCTGGTCAAGGACGGGCGCTACGGCAAGTATCTCGCCTGCTCGGCATATCCCGACTGCAAAAACATCCAGCCGCTGGTCAAGCCGAAGGGGACCGGCATCACCTGCCCGGAGTGCAAGGAAGGTGAGCTAACCGAGAAGAAGTCCCGCTACGGCAAGATGTTTTACTCCTGCAACCGCTATCCCCAGTGCAAGTTTGCCCTCTGGGACCTTCCGGTTGAACAGAAATGCCCGAAATGCGGGTTCCCGCTTCTGGTGAAAAAGGTCTACAAGCGGGAAGGGGAGTTCCTGAAATGCCCCAAAGAGGGATGCGATTACCAAAGCAATAAGTAGATGAATTCATGATACAGGAACGAGGTAGAGGTAAATTCCTCTTCTCTTACTCCTCAAGAGGGGCGGGACTATTGATATCCCGCTTTTTTTGTAAGAGAGCAAGCTATGACCGATCATATCACAATCATCGGCGCAGGCCTCGCCGGCTGCGAAGCGGCCTGGCAGGCGGCTAAGCGCGGCGTTTGCGTCACACTCCACGAAATGAAACCGGAGAAATTCTCTCCGGCCCACCACCTTGAAGGTCTTGCGGAGTTGGTCTGTTCCAATTCCCTGAGGGGGGAGTCGCTGGAGAATGCCGTGGGGCTTCTCAAGGAAGAACTGCGGCGAGCGGACGCCCTCTTCATGGAGGCGGCCCTTGCCACCCGTGTGCCGGCGGGTGGGGCACTGGCGGTGGACCGGGAGCTGTTCTCCTCGTATATCACTGAGAAGATTACCTCACACCCCTTGATCGAGCTGGTGCGGGACGAGGTGAGCGATATTCCTCCTGAAGGGATTGATGTTATCGCCTCCGGACCGCTGACCAGCGGCCCCCTTGCCGAGAGCATAGGCAAGCTCACCGGAGAGTACCTCTACTTCTACGACGCCATTGCTCCCATCGTCACCACCGATTCCATCGACATGACAAAGGCCTTTCGCGCTTCCCGCTACGGCAAGGGGGAAGGGGATGACTATATCAACTGTCCCATGAACGAGGCGGAGTACCGCGCCTTCGTGGCGGCCATCCTTGCGGCCGAGAAGGTGCCGGCCAAGGAGTTCGAGAAGGTTGTCCACTTCGAGGGGTGCATGCCGATCGAGGAGATGGCGGAGCGGGGGGAGGATACGCTTCGCTTCGGTCCCATGAAGCCGGTAGGGCTCGTCGATCCCCGGGCGGGTGCGGAGCCCTATGCCGTGGTGCAGCTCAGGATGGAAAACCAGGCCGGCAGCATGTATAATCTGGTAGGGTTTCAGACCAAGCTGACCTGGCCGGAGCAGCGCCGCATCTTCCGGATGATTCCGGGGCTGGAAAACGCTGAGTTCGTCCGTCTTGGCTCCATGCACCGCAACACCTTTATCAATGCGCCGCGGCTTCTTCTCCCCTCGTTCCAGCTGAAGCAGGAGCCGCGCCTCTTCTTTGCCGGCCAGATCACCGGTGTGGAGGGATACGTGGAGTCGGCGGCCAGCGGGTTTCTGGCTGGGATCAATGCCGCCCGGCTCGCCATGGGAGACGAGTTGACCGTGCCTCCGCTCACGACCGCGCTCGGCGCGCTGGTGGGGCACATTACCAATGCGGATGCCCGGCACTTCCAGCCGATGAATGTGAATTACGGCCTTTTCCCCGAGCTCCCCGGCCGGGTGAAGAAGAAGGAACGGCGGGGAAAGCTGGCAGAGCGGGCGCTGGCTGAGTTAGGGGAATGGTTGAAGGAGATATAATGGACAAGGACAAGGAAAAACAGGAGATATCCCTTATCGGCAGGCTCTTTTCGCTGGAGGCGCTGCTCTTACTCATGGGGCTCTTTTCCCTGGTCTCCGGCATCATGAGCGGGAAGGTGATCCAGATTTTCTGGGGAGTCATGATCGTCGGCGGCGCGGTGGTTCTCTATTTCGTCAAGAAAAAGGACTGGAAGAAGCACTGGGAGGATCAGGATAGACTGCGGCAGGCCCATGAAGAACGGATAAGGAGGGAGCGCGATGAGCGGAAAGAACCGTAGGATCATTCTCGCATCCGCGTCTCCTCGCAGGATGGAACTTCTGGAGTCTGCCGGCGTCCTGTTCGAGGTGCATGCTTCCCATATCCCCGAAGAGCCTTTTCCGGGAGAGCCGGCTGTCGATTTCGTCGCCAGGGTCGCAAAGGACAAGGCGGTGGAGGTGGCCTCTCGGGTGGAGGGTGATTTTTTCATAGGCGCCGACACCGTGGTTTTCAGCGATGGCGAAATCATGGGAAAGCCCGTTGACGAAGCCGATGCCGAGAGGATGCTCAGGAAACTCTCCGGCATCCCTCACGAGGTGATCACCGGTTATGCCATCTATGACAAGGCGCGGGACGCCTTCCTCTCCAATGCTGTGTCCACACGAGTGTACTTCAAGCCGCTGCGCGGTGAAGAGATCACGGCTTATATCGCTACCGGCTGTCCCATGGACAAGGCGGGCGCCTATGCCATCCAGGGTGGGGCCGCTTACATGGTGGAGAAGATAGAGGGGTCATACACCAACGTGGTGGGGCTGCCGCTGTGCGAGGTGGTGGTGGCGCTCCGCACGATAGGGGCGATAGGGTAAACCTTTCAACACGGAGACACAGAGATACGGAGAATAAACAAAAAGCTATTGGACGCGGATCAAGGCGAAAAATGCGGATTTAAACCAAAGCCTTGTTGCTTGATCCGTCTTTTTCGCCTTGATCCGCGTCCAATTTATAGCTTTCTTTTCTCCGTACATGCAATGAGAATGAGTTTAAAATTATGTCCATATCCGACAATCTAAAAGTCATCAATGACAGGATTGCTGCCACTTGTCTGCGGGCTGGTCGCGATCCGGCATCCGTGCGCCTCGTGGCGGTCTCCAAGACAAAGCCTGCTGCCATGATTGACGAGGCGGCGCGGGCCGGGCAGGTTCTCTTCGGCGAAAACTACGTGCAGGAGCTTGCTGCCAAGGCAGCCGAGGTAAAAGAGTGCGTTGAGTGGCACTTCATCGGCGGGCTCCAGAGCAACAAGGTGAAATACATCGCCGGTCTTGTCACGATGATCCATTCCGTGGATCGGTTGTCTCTGGCCCAGGAAATCGATAGGCAGTGGGGGAGACTTGGGAAGGCCTGCGATGTTCTCATCCAGATCAATATTGCCTGCGAGGCGACGAAGTGTGGCGCTTCCTCGGAGGGGGTGTTCAGCCTGGTCAGGGATGTGGCAAAGCTCCCCAACCTGAGGATAAAGGGGCTCATGACCATGCCGCCATTCTTTGACGATCCGGAAGCTGCGCGCCCCTATTTCAGCGAGCTCAGCCGCCTTGCCCGTGAGATCGACAGCCTCGCCATTCCCAATGTGGAGATGCGGGAATTGTCCATGGGGATGTCCGGGGACTTTGAGGTGGCGATAGAGGAGGGGGCGACCCTGGTTCGCGTCGGGTCGGCCATTTTCGGGGGACGATGAAGGAGCGGTGATTAGTTGTTTCCCGATGCAAGGATTTTTGCTATAAAAAAACCTCCTAAAATTTCACGGAGGTTTTTTTGTTCATGAAGTCGCGCATGTTTGTTCTCTCGCTGGTGTTCCTGTTTCTCCCCACACTTTCCGCCCTTGCCGCAAAGCCTGAACTGAAACAGGATGCACCCGCCATCAGTCAGGGCGTGAATGTCCCCATCCTCCTCTATCATCGCCTCGGCCCGACCGTGGCCGACGGTATGACCATTATCACGCCGGTTTTCGAGGCGCACCTCAAGTACCTGAAGGAGAATGGCTACACTGTGATTCCGCTGCGTAAGCTGGTGGACTGGTATCAGAAGAAAGGTCCCGCTCCTGCTCCCAAGTCGGTGGTCATTGTGGAGGACGATGCACACAAGTCGGTCTACACCGATATGGCTCCGCTGGTGAAAAAATACAAGGTGCCGGTGACTGTGTTCGTCTATCCGTCAGCCGTCTCCAACGCCAAGTATGCCATGACCTGGGACCAGATCCGCGAGCTGAAGAAGACCGGTTTGTTCGATTTTCAGGGGCACACCTATTGGCACCCCAACTTCAAGAAGGACAAAAGAAAGATGACCCCTGCGGAGTTCGAAAAATCGGTGGACATGCAGCTCGGGAAGTCCAAAGCGAAGATCGAGAAGGAGCTGGGAAGTAAGGTGGAGATGCTCGCCTGGCCGTACGGCATCTACGACGATTATCTCCTGAAGAAGGCTGCCAGCATGGGTTATGTCGCCACCTTCACCATCGAGCGGCGTCATGCGACCGCTTCAGATAACCTCATGAAGTTGCCGCGCTATCTCCTCATTAACAGCGATCAGGGTAAGGCCTTCGAGCAGATCCTCAGAGGAACCGCGCCGAAGCGGAATATCGTTTTCTGATGTGAATGGTGAATGGTGAATGGTGAATGGTGAATGGTGAATGGTGAATGGTGAATGGTGAATGGTGAAAAGGCCGCCGGAAATTTCCTGGCGGCCTTTTTGTATATCGTTTCCCGTTTCCAGGCTACTTTTTCCCCAGTTCCTTCGACCGCGCCGTGGCAGCATCCACGGCGTTGATGACCGCAGCCCGGAAACCGCTTGCCTCCAGCTGATGCAACCCGGCGATGGTTGTCCCGCCGGGTGAGGTTACCCTGTCGCGCAGCATGGCCGAGTGTTCGCCTGTCTCCATCAGCAAGGCGGCGGAGCCGAAGACGGTCTGAGCTGCCAGGCCGGTGGCGATATCGCGGGGAAGGCCGTTCTTTACTCCCGCATCGGAGAGGGACTCGATGAAGGTGAAGACATAGGCCGGTCCGCTGCCCGAAAGGCCGGTCACCGCGTCCATCAGCTTTTCTTCCACCACCCAGGTCTTGCCGACCCGGTCGAATATGGCGCGGGTAAGTTCAAGGTCGTCTGCGTCTGCCCGACTTCCGCAGCAGATGGCCGAAGCGCCTTGCAGCACAAGGGCCGGAGTGTTGGGCATGACCCGCACCACCTTTCCTCTCGGGATGGCTTCCTCGATGGCTGCGGTACCTATCCCGGCCATGATAGAGATGAAGAGTTGATCTTCCCGGATATATGACGCCACTCCGCCCATCACCCCCAGGGCGACTTGAGGCTTTATCGCCAGGATGACGACGTCGCATGCGGTAACCACTGCGGCATTTTCTGCTGTAGTTGAAATGCCGTATTGGCCTGCCAGGTGCTTTTGCCGCTCTGTCGAAGGTTCGCCGACCGTGATCGCCGCCGGATCCATGCCGCCGGCAACAAGCCCCTTGATGATCGCCTCCGCCATATTCCCGCCGCCGATAAAGCCTATTTTCCTGTTCCGCAGCATCTGTTCTTCTCCAGATTCCCTGATATGGTGTTTCTGCTGCATAGATACTGGATTGGCGTAGAAAAGTCAATGATATTTCCCCGCTTTTCTGCCTGGCAATTCGTGTCGCAGCGCATGCTTTATCGTGGTTAGTCTGTTCTAATTGCAGCTCTGCGTATCCGCCCAAAAAAGCCTTGACATCAGGGTTTGCATATATTATAAACTTCGCCGGCACTAATTGGAAATAAACAGAATGTTTAGAAATGCTAAACTTAATGCTTGACAAAAAGTTTAGAATTCCTAAACTGACTTTATAAACAATAAGTTTATAAATGCTAAACTCCGGAGGAGTGCTTGAAGATCGGTGAAAGGTTAAAGCGGCTCAGGATGATCAACTCCCTGACCCAGGAAGAGCTGGCAAGCCGCGCGGACCTTACCAAGGGATACATCTCGCAGCTGGAGAACGATGCCACATCCCCCTCGATTTCCACGCTGAAGGATATGCTCGATGTCTTTGGCGTGAGCATGGAGGAATTCTTCCGGGGGGTGGGGGAGGAAGAGGCCGTCGTCTTCGGCAAGGATTCCCGCGTGGAACCTGACACCGAGTCAGACCGGCTGAAGGTCGAGCTCCTGGTGCCGGGTGCCCAGAACAGGGAAATGGACCCGGTTCTCGTAACCCTCGATCCAGGCGAGGAGATGGATGAGCAGCCGATCCACGAAGGTGAGGAGTTCGGCTTCGTTCTGCTGGGAAGGGTGCAGCTGAAGCTGGACGACAAGGTCTACACCGTGAAAAAGGACGAATGCTTCTACTTCACCTCGGACAAGCGGCATGCGGTGAAGAATATCGGCAAGACGCCGGCGAAGATATTGTGGGTGGTAACGCCGCCTACTTTTTATTATTGAAAGGGATGCGATCTTTCCGCCATCTCGACGCAGTCCTCGGAAGTCTCCTTGTGCGACGTAGCGCTGCTACACCTCCGCGGGACTCCCTGCGGGTGCGCCGACCTGACGAAAATATCGCATCCCCCAGGAGGAGACGATATGAGCAAAGTTCTGATAATAGGGGCCGGCGGCGTCGGCCAGGTTGTCACCCACAAATGCGCCCAGAGGCGCGATTTTTTTTCCGAAATCACCCTCGCTTCGCGCACCAAAAGCAAGTGCGACGCCATTGCCAGTCAACTGGGGGGGAGCATCAAGACCGCCCAGGTAGACGCCGACAACGTCCCCGAGTTGGTGGCGCTCATCAAGCAGGTGCAGCCCAAACTGGTGATCAACGTCGCCCTGCCGTACCAGGACTTGCACATCATGGATGCCTGCCTGGAGACCGGGGTCGACTACCTGGATACCGCCAACTACGAGCCCCTCGACACCGCCAGGTTCGAGTACTCCTGGCAGTGGGCTTACCAGGACAAGTTTAAACAGGCTGGGATCATGGCGCTGCTCGGCTCCGGCTTCGATCCGGGCGTGACCAACGTCTATACCGCCCTGGCGGCCAAGAAGTACCTGGACGTGATCGAGGAGCTCGACATCATCGACGCCAACGCCGGTTCCCATGGCCAGCCGTTCGCCACCAACTTCAACCCGGAGATCAACATTCGGGAGGTGACCGCCACCTGCCGTCACTGGGAGAATGGCCAGTTCGTCGAGAGCCCGCCTCTCTCCACCAAGCGGGTCTTCGACTTCCCCGCGGGGATCGGTCCCATGAACATCTATCGCCTCTACCACGAGGAGATGGAGTCGCTGGTCAAGCACATCCCTACCATCAAGAAGGCGCAGTTCTGGATGACCTTCTCCGACAACTACCTCAAGCACCTGGAGGTGCTGCAGAACGTAGGGATGACCCGCATCGACGAGGTGCAGTTCCAGGGGCAGAAGATCGTGCCGATCCAGTTCCTCAAGGCGCTCCTCCCCGATCCGGGGAGCCTCGGCCCCCTGACCAAGGGGAAGACCTGCATCGGCGTCATCGCCCGCGGTCTGAAGGATGGGCAGCGGAAGCAGGTCTACATCTACAACATCTGCGACCACGAGGCGTGCTACAAGGAGGTCCAGTCCCAGGCAATCAGCTACACCACCGGCGTACCGGCGGTTGTCGGGGGGATTATGATGCTTACCGGCAAGTGGCACAAATCGGGGGTATGGAACATGGAGCAGTTCGATCCGGAGGTGTTCCTGGAGACGCTCGGACCGATGGGATTGCCGACGGTCGTTGTTGAAGGGGAATGGCCTGTTCTGTAGGGGCGGACCCATGTGTCCGCCCTCGTCGGCAACACCACCAAAACCGGGCGGACACACAGGTCCGCCCCTACATTGATTTCTTTTATGACCGGTATCGACATCGACAAAATCCTGGAACTCGCCCCGTCCCCCGCCTATGTGGTGGACCTGGGACGGCTGCGTCATAACCTCGCCATCCTGGACCAGGTGCAGCGGCGCAGCGGCGCGAAGATTTTGATGGCGCTCAAGGCCTTCGCCATGTGGAGCGTCTTCCCGGTCATCCGGGAGACCCTGCACGGGGTCTGCGCAAGCTCCCCCTGGGAGGCGCGGCTGGGGCGGGAGGAGTTCGGCCGGGAGGTGCACTCATTCGCCGCCGCCTTCAAGGAGAGCGATGTCGTTGAACTGCTGGAGATTTCGAATCACCTGGTCTTCAACTCGTTTGCGCAGCTAGAGCGGTTTCGCCCGATCTGGGAGAAGGAAAAGGGGAGGGTATCGATCGGCCTGCGGGTGAACCCGGAGCACTCCGAGGGGCACACCGCCATTTACGACCCCTGCGCTCCCAAGTCGCGCCTTGGCATACCCCGGCGCGAGTTCGAGGGGAAATTGCTCGACGGAGTGGAGGGGCTTCACTTTCACACACTGTGCGAACAGCTCTATGAGCCGCTGGAACGGACCGCTGCGGTCTTCGAGGAGAAATTCGGCGAGTTTCTGCCCCGGATGAAATGGCTCAATCTCGGCGGCGGCCACCACATCACCCGTGAGGGGTACGATGTCGATGCCCTGGTGGAGCTGGTTAGTTACTTCAAGGGGAAATACGATCTTGATGTCTACCTGGAGCCTGGGGAGGCAATCGCCATCGGCACCGGCGTCCTGGTCTCCGAGGTCCTGGACGTGGTGCACAACCAGATGGATATCGCCATCCTCGATGTGTCAGCCACCTGCCACATGCCTGACGTGCTGGAGATGCCGTATCGGCCTGGCATAACCGGCGGCTTCGATGCCGGCGACAAGCCGTACACCTATCGCCTCGGCGGCCCTTCCTGCCTGGCTGGGGATGTGATCGGCGACTGGTCGTTCGAGCGGCCCCTCAAGCCGGGCTACCGCCTGGCTTTCGAGGACATGTCCCACTACACCATGGTGAAGACCACGATGTTCAACGGCATCCAGCACCCCCACATCTGCACCTTCGAACCGGAGACCGGGGAGTTGCGCGTGGTGCGGAGTTTCGGGTACGAGGATTTCAAGAGCAGGTTGTCGTAAATGATTCGTAGGGGCGCAGCATGCTGCGCCCATCATACGAAAGAGACGCAAGCAAGGGCGCAGCATGCTGCGCCCCTACATTACCAATAAAGAAACTGGTGACTGCCTATGGAACGCTGGAGTATTAACGAGTCAGCAAAAATTTACAACCTCGACAACTGGGGCGCCGACCTCTTCTCAATCAACAAGAAGGGGAACGTCTGCGTGCATCCTTCCCCCACATCCAAGTACTCCATCGACCTGCGGGCACTGGTGGACGACCTGATCAAGCGGAAGATCAAGCCCCCCATCCTGCTTCGTTTCATGGACATACTGGAAGGGCGGATTGCGGCCATAAACCGGGCCTTCAAGAGCGCCATCCAGGAGAATGAATACCCTGCCAAATACCAGACCTTCTACCCCATCAAGGTGAACCAGCAGCGCCAGGTGGTGGAGGCAATCGCCCGGTATGGTAAAAAGTACAACATGGGTCTGGAGGTCGGTTCCAAGGCGGAATTGGTGGCGGCCATCTCTTTTGCCACTGGCAACGGGCTGCCCATCATCTGCAACGGCTACAAGGACAGCGAATTCATCGAGACGGTCCTCTACGCCACCAAGATCGGCTATGACATCACCATCGTGGTTGAAAAGATGTTCGAGCTGGAAAAGATAATCAAGCTCGCTAAAAAGGCCGGGATCACCCCGAAGCTCGGCATACGGGTGAAGCTCTCTTCCAAGGGGACCGGGAAGTGGGCAACTTCCGGCGGCGAGGATGCCAAGTTCGGCCTCCGGATCTCCGAGATAATCGCCGCCATCGACATCCTGAAGAAGGAGGAGATGATCGACAACCTGAAGCTCCTCCACTTCCACATCGGGAGCCAGATCACCAAGATCGACAAGATCAAGAACGCGTTGATCGAGGGGACCCGTATCTACGCGGAGATGCGAAAGCTGGGGGTGGGCCTGGATTTCGTGGACATTGGCGGCGGACTGGGGGTGGACTATGACGGCTCCAAGTCGAGTTATTTCTCCAGCGTCAACTACTCCGTGGAGGAATACGCCAACGACGTAGTCTACCAGGTAAAGAACATCTGCGACGAGGCAGGTGTCCCCTGCCCGAACATCATATCCGAATCGGGACGGGCGGTTGTTGCCCACTATTCGGTGCTGGTGACCAATGCCCTGCACACCAACACCCAGAACCTGATGCCCGACTTCGAGGAGATACTCGACCAGGCGGAGAAGCTTTCTCCAACCGTAAAGAAGCTGGTGGACATCTACAAGAGCCTTGACCGGTATTCGCTCCGGGAGGACTACCACGATACCCTCCAGCTTATCCAGGAGGCGGTGAGCCTCTTCAACCTCGGTTACCTGAATCTCTACGACCGGGCCGTCGCCGAGTGGCTCTGCACCAAGATATTCAAGAAGATCAACGGTATCGTGGAGAAGATCAAGCCGATCCCGGAGGAGCTACAGAACTTCCAGTTGAGCCTTCGCCAGACCTATTTCGCCAACTTTTCGCTCTTCCAGTCGATTCCGGACTCCTGGGCGATCGACCAGCTCTTCCCCATCGTTCCGATCCAGCGGCTTAACCAGAAGCCGGATGTCATGGCCTCCATCGCCGACATCACCTGCGACTCGGACGGCGAGATCACCAGCTTCGTCGGCGAGAACGGCCGGACCAAGTATCTCCCCCTGCACAAGATCCGCAAGGACGAGGACTACTACATAGGCTTTTTCCTGATCGGTGCCTACCAGGAGATCCTGGGGGACCTGCACAACCTGTTCGGCGACACCAACGCCGTGCACATCAGCTTCAGCAAGAAGACGAACTATAAGATCGACACGGTGATCCAGGGCGATGTCATCTGGGAGAGCCTCAAGTACGTCCAGTACAAGGGGCCGGAGATCCTCAAGCACGTCCGGGACACCCTGGAGAAGAGCGTGGCGCACAAGAAGATTTCAATCGAGGAAACGAGTCATTTCCTGGAGCTCTTGGACAAGGCGCTGGTGTCCTACACATATTTGGGTGAATAGGAGCAATTGCTCAGCCGCAAAAAGAAAAGCCCCTGGCCTTTGCAGAAAAAGGTCAGGGGCTTTTTTGTGCTCAAGAAGGAACGGAAGCTATCGCAAGGTCAATCGGTTACCTTGCTTTGACAAGCGCCGGGACATGCTCCGTAAACGTCGTTGAAATCTATTCGATAAGCTGCTAAAGTGCGGCCACTTTGGCTATGCGTCCAGGGAGGAAATAATGGCCGCCCAAAATCGATGGAATGTAATGTCTATTATCCTGGGTATTGTCGTTCTGGTCGGTCTGTATCTGGCGAAGCTCTATAACTACCTTCTTTTCCACACCCTGGTGGAGGGGTTTTCTGTTGTCATCGGGATCGGGATATTCGTTGTCGCCTGGAACGCCCGACAATTCATGGCCAACAACTACTTCCTCTTCGTCGGCATTGCCTCGCTCTTCGTGGGTGTCGTCGACTTCATGCACGCCCTGGCCTACAAGGGAATGGGGGTCTTCCCCGGCTTCGCCTCCAATCTCCCCACCCAACTCTGGATCGTAGCCCGCTACATCCAGGCTTCATCATTCCTCGCAGCTCCCTTTTTTCTCGATCGGAAACTGAAACCACGCCTGACGGTCACGGCGTACCTGGCCGCGACTTCTCTTCTGCTGGTCGCGATTTTCGCAGGGGCATACCCCGAATGTTTCATCGAAGGACAAGGGCTCACCCCGTTCAAGAAGGGGAGCGAGTACCTGGTGGCTCTCATGCTCGTCGGCGCCCTTACTTTCATGCAAAAAAAGGCCAAGGCGTTTGACAGGGAAGTGGCCCGCCTTCTTTCCTTCGGCATCGGCACCTTCATAGCCTCGGAACTGGCGTTTACCCTCTATGCCGATGTTTACGGTATAACCAACATGGTTGGCCATTTACTGAAGTTCGGCGGTTTCTACTTCATATACAAGGCGATTATTGAGACTGGTCTGGCCAGGCCATACAACCTCCTCTTTCGCGAACTCAAGGAAAGTGAGGAGCGATTCCGGAGAATCGTGGAAACTGCCCAGGAGGGGGTATGGGCCATCGATTCAGGGAGCAGGATCACCTACGTCAACAAGCGCATGGCGGACATGCTCAGCTACGGCCTCGACGAGATGATTGGCCGGCAAGTCTTCGATTTCTGCACGGAAGACGGCTGCCGCGAGATCAACGCCAGGCTGGAGAATCGGAAGCTGGGAGTGCGGGAGCAGTACGAAACCACCATGCTGCGCAATGATGGGCCAAAAGTCTGGGTAAGCATCTCGGCTGTTCCGATCTGGGATGAAAGCGGCCAATATGCCGGCTCGTTCGCCATGATTTCAGACATAACCGGGCGCAAAAGGATGGACGAGGAGATCGAGGTCCTCCACACCAACCTTTCCTCCCACGCCTTTGAGCTGGAAGAGGCCAATCGCGCGCTCGCGGCTGCAAACCACGAGCTGGAGGCGTTCAGCTACACGGTTTCCCACGATCTGCGTTCCCCTCTCACCTGCATCAACGGCTACGCCCAGTTGATAGCCACCATGTATGCCGACAGGCTGGACGAGCAGGGGAAGGGGATCGTCGCCGGGATCAGGAGCGCTGCCGACCGGATGGAACAGTTCATCAGCACCCTGCTCAACTTCTCCAGACTGACCCGCAGCGAAATCAATCGGACATCTGTCGATCTGGGCGAACTGGCCCACGAAGTTGCCGGCCAACTACGGATGAATGAGCCGTCACGCCGGGTCGTTTTCACCATTGCCGACGGGCTCAAGGCTGATGGCGATCCCCGGCTTCTGCGCGCTGTCTTGGAAAATATGATCGGCAATGCCTGGAAATATACCGGCAAGCGGGAAGAGGCTTCAATCGAGTTCGGGATGGTCGAACAGGAGGGGAAGACCGCCTTTTTTGTCCGGGACAATGGCGCCGGTTTCGACATGGCGGAGGCCGACAGGCTCTTTGCTCCGTTCCAGCGCCTTCACGGCAGGGAGGAGTTCGAGGGGAGCGGCATCGGCCTGGCCACGGTACGCCGGATCATCGAGCGCCACGGCGGACGGGTCTGGGCCGAAGGGGAACCGGGGAAGGGCGCGACCTTTTACTTCACCCTGGGATAGTCCCTACCGCTGTCGGTTTTTCCCTCTTATGCAGGCAAAGAAAGGCCATCCGGTCCGCTAACGGACCGGATGGCCGCGAGTAAATCTACTTGGGTGTGGTTGGGAGCCACATGCTGACCGATGGTTCGGTCCTTCCGCCGGGCCCCTGGAAATGCTCGAAATTCAGCGTGAACATGGAGCGCCACATATCCACTACCAATTTCCCGCCGTTTATCCCCGTGGCTTTGGGGTCCTTGGTCGTATCCGGAGACCGCGTCAACCATTCTCCGGTCGGTTTGTAGATGTCCAGCCTGTAGTCACCGACATTGCTCCCGTCCCCGGTGTACGACAGTAGATAGATGTACCCCTTCATCTCCGCCGCAATGTCGAGGTATTGTACGGTTACGGATGGATCCGGCTCGTGCAGATCTGTGACGGGGTTCAGGTAGAGCGCCTTCAGATGCGGGGTGTCGGCTGGGTCCTTGTATATCCTGTATGCCTGGGCAGTCACTCTGTCCATTATCTTCCACTCCGCCCCCTGCTCGATGACCGTCACATTCACATCTGTTGACAATGTCGCGGCAGGCGACAGCGTGATGCTCCGGGTGGCCAACGCCTGTTTCACCGCATCGGGAATCACCCCCCTGTTCAGTTCTTCCTCGCACGATGCGGGAGCGGAGAGCCCATTGCCGGTCACCGTGGCCTGCGGCGAAAGCGTTATGCCGTTATCCCTGAACACGGCTATGATCGTCGACTCGACCGAGCCGCGGTCCAGGTACATCCGGTCTTCGATCGGCAGGGTGAACCTGGTCGTCCCTGCCAGGACCGTCAGGTGGTCGCCGTCCACATTTACTCCGTAACTCCCTCCCGGGTCCGTAATCATCCACCGGTCGGAAGCAGGGGCGCCGTTCTTCTTGATGGTCAGCGTCTCGGCAGTCTCCCCCTTGAGACTGTACTGGTCGCTGCCGTCCGCGATGTACCACTGGCGGCTCAAGTCAGCGCCGTTGGCCGCAAACTGCCCGCGCAGCGCCACCGTGGCAAAACCGTTGTCCAGGTCAGCGGCGAATGAGGACGCGTCGAGCGTGACAATGTCGTTGCCGTCGAAACATGGAACGGGGTTGCCGTTGATGTCGAATGCCTGGATGCGTTTGTTCAGGGTCTCCAGCACGAGAATCCGGCCGTCCGCGGTTACCGCTATGGCCTTCGGTCCCAGCATCAGCCCCTGCCTTATCCCGGCTCCCGATGCCGCGATCGCCGGCTGCGCCTGATCGTCCGGCACCCCCTGTTCCGGGATCCTGATGATTTCCATTTTACAATTCTTCCAGTTCACCCCTACCACATAGCCGGCCGGATGCACCTTCACCGAATCCATGTGCGGCTGCGTGAAATAGCCGTAACTGAGGGACGGGGTCATGTCGAACGGCGTCTGATCGTCCAGCGTCACGCGGCGCAGGTGATATTTATCGCCGCTGGTGTCTATGTAGAAGTTGTTCGGGCTGATGAGCGGCGTCGGATACTGGAAGACATTGATCGATCCGTCCGACTCGCGCCGCAGGTCGTAAGCGGGATCGGCGCCGCCGGTATTCATGTACCAGCGTGCCGTGGGGGTCGCCACTTGGATGGTCGTGCCATTGGGGAGGGGATACATGCGGGAGCTGAAGGCCCCCTTCAGGGTGTCCGTGACCCTTCCCGCGTCCAGGTCCGATTGGAAGCTGCCGGAGATGGAAAAGAGCGGTGCCGGCCCGAACTGGTCGTAGGAGAGATAGGTCTGGGAGGAAAATCCGCAGCAGGGAAACTTCAGCGCCGAGTCGGGGCTCGCCAGGGTGCAGATGTTCTGGAACGCATAGATCTGTCCCTGGGTCGGCTCCGTGCTGCCATGAAACGGCAGATTCTGCCCCGATGCCTGCCAGCAGTAGCCGAGCATGTAGGCCCTGTTGTTGATGGTTACGTCCACCAGCTCCGCCAGATTGTTGCCGGTTGAGCCGCTGTTCAGGTCGGTGACGACGGCGGTCGGCTGCGCACCCTTATTCCATGCGTGCTTGTTGCCTTCCGCGTCGTAACAGAGCTTGCTGTCATACAGGTACTGGGTCTGCGCCGTAAGCGGCACGAGGCTCTCCTGAATCGCCCCCGCGACCTTCAGCGGGCTCTGCTCTCCGACGGGGAGGATCGCATCCATCCACGAGCTGGTCCATTGCCCGGCGAGCCATTGGTCGTCCGAATAGACGCCGCAACTGAGCTGCATGCGCCCGCCGGAGGGAAGATCCGGGAAGGTCACCACGATGGGGTCGGCGCGTCTCGACTGATCTGTCGGCAGCCTCCCGGTAATGGTGAAATTCGTGCCGTTCTTGTACTGGACTATCACCACGTAATTGGTCGCCACCTGGGGCCAGACCGCCGGTTGGGTCTCCGTGCCGTGAAGCGGGTCGGGTTTGATGGTTGCCTCAAGGGCCAGCTTGCGCTTGATCTCGATATTGTAGGTGGCAGGCGATATCAGCACTTCCACCGTGGTTTCAGTGATTTCGACACCGGTCACCACCATGCTGGCGATGCGGTAGATCCACCCCACGTAGGGGATTGCTTCCGCCGATTCGGCCGCGGTTATCTTCGCGATTATCCAGGCGGATATCGCGCCCAGCAGCTTGCTGGCAAGTATGCCGGCCATGGCGTCGCCAAAGGCGAACAGCACTCGCTTGGTATTGAAAACGGCGCTCGCCGTGGCTACTCCCCCTCCCACTATGGGGAAAGCTATCGCCAGCACCGCCATCCTCAGGTCCTTGTTCTGCATGAAGGCCTTGTACCAGCCGGTGTTTTCGATCATCGCGCCGGCCACCAGGAACATGACCGGTATGCCGTATTGAAATACCCCGGTGAGAATCGCGCCCACCGGGTCCACGTCGCCGTCCCAGTTGCTGGTCCCCAGCCCGCCGAGGAGGAGATGACAGGACTCCGCGTTAGCGGGCCAGGTGAAGTCGAGATTATAGGGGTCCGTGGGCATGGGAATTCCGAGGATCACGTTCACCGCCCAGAGAATGTCGATGTACTGCTTGTCGCTGCCCGCCCCCAGCTCCCTGCGCACTTCGGGAGGGAGGGCCAGCAGGCCGAAAGCGGCATCCTTGGCGCCCGCCACGCGGTTGCCGTTCATGTCGAAGAACTGCACATAGGCCGAGAGGGTCCTGAGATAGTAATTCTTGGCGTCGATGGAAAACGCCCCTTTGCCAGGGGTCGAAGGGTCCGGCTTGAAATCGATGGAGGATTGATACGCCTCCACCCCGTACCCCGGCGTCAGGAAGTTCATGGTGAACTGGTACCCGCCGGTCCCACCCACCGACCGGAGCCGGTTCATCCTTTTCAGGGCGGTCTCCCGTTCTTCCCTCTGGTCCGGCGTCCCCTGCTGGACGGACCATTTGACGTTCTGCAGCTGGCTGTCGTCCTGGGAAGTCCTGAGCGCCTCCTTTGTCACGCTGGGGCAGGACGTGTCGGCAGGTCCCTTGTCGAGGGTGCCCGCTATTTCGTCGGAAAGGCGGTACTGGTAGACCGTCGTCCCTTCCGGATGGTCCGGAAAGCCCGGTCCCCACGTGAGGACATTGCCGTCCTTGTCCACCGAGGGCGAGATGGTGGCCCACCCTCCATGCTCCGTGGCGGGGCCGAGCTTGGAGACCAGCAGGGCAAGGTTCATCAGGTCGGCGGTGGTGTCGATGTGGTCCTGCATGATGATTGCCGCGGAATCGGGGTCCCTTGTCGCCAGTTGGGGGTGCTGGAACACGATGGCCCTTGCCGTATCCAGGGGCGTATCGAACACCTTGTCCGCATCGGCGTACAACTGCAACGAGTCCACATTGGAGGGGAGCGCCGCGCCTATCGCCAGGCGCGTCAGGAGCGGGTGCGTCCCTTTCTTCACGGTTCCACCTTTTGTCAGGCGATTTGCCCGGGCAGCTTTCTCGGGGATGTAGATTTTCACCCCAGCCAGATTGGGGAGCTTCGCCGCTTCCTTGGCGCCCGTGGTGTACGTCAGCCGCAGAAGGCGCGCCACGTCGGAGGGGAGAACCACGTCCTCGGCGTAGTGGGTGATCTTTTGCAGGTCCTGTGCGCTCATCAGGCCGAGCATGAGGTTCTTTGCCTTATACTGGGCGAGGGTCTGGGGGGTATGCCGCTTCAGAACGAACTTTCCTTCCCCCGTCGCCAGGGTATATTCATGGTTCGCGTTGCCGAGCGCACTTAATCCCAGGTTGAAGTGGAGAGTCGCTCTTTCCGTCCGGTTCTTCACGTACCTCATGGTATTTCCTCCTTGAAAAATTTTTTTCCGATGGTTTGCGGCCTCAGGAGTGCCTCCCCGGAAGCCAGATGCTTATCGACGGTTCGGTGCGATTGCCCGGTCCCGCCAGGGTGCCGTAATTCAGGGTGTACAGTGAGCCCCGCTTGTCCATTGCCATTCGCGCGGCATTGACACCCGCAATGCCGGTAAGATAGTTGCCGTTCGGATCGTAGAGGTCCAGCCGGTAGTCGGAAACATCCTGTCCTTGGTTCAGATAGAGGAGGACAAAAATGTATCCGTCCGTGCTGGCTTCCAGATCGAGATAAGTCACCGGCACGGCCTCCAGTTGCAGCTCCAGGGTCGCCTTTCCCGCGCCGAAGTAGGGGACCGGATTGCCGAACAGGTCCACCGCCTGCACCCGCCGGTTCAAATTCTCCAGGACCAGGCAGTTCAGGTCGGGGGTCAGGGCGATCGCCACCGGCTGGTTGAATTGCCCAGGCCTGTTTCCCTCCCCGCCGGCAAGCCCGGCGAGCGGTCCGGGAGGATCGCCGCTCCCGATTTTCACTGTTTCCATCACATTGGCTGAGGCGTTTATCCCGACCACATAGCCGTCGGGATGCACGGCGGCATCGGTCAGCCAGGCGGAATTGAACCGGCCGAAACTCTTTTGGGAGCAGGGGTCGAAGGGTTTTCCCGGTGTGAATCCGCAGAGGCGGAGCGCTTCCCCTGCCGGATTGAGGAAGAAATTCCAGCCGTAACCAGAGGGGCCGAAAATGGGGAAGGCGGACGCTGAAAAACCGCACCCCGTGAATTGCAGGGCGGCTTCCGGTTTGGCAGGACCCCCGAGGGTCTGGAAGGAGTTGATCTGGCCTTCCGTGGGCTCACTCTGGCCGCAGAAGGGGATGTTCTGCCCGGAGGCCTGCCAGCCGTAGCCGGGAAGCCCGCTCTCCGGGCTGATATGTAGGCCGTTCAGGTCGGCGAGATTGTGCCCCGTCGGCGAGGCGTCGAGATCCTTGACGGTTGCGACGGGCGCGGGACCGCTTTCCCAGTGATGGCCGCTCTGGGGGTTGTAGGCGAGAACGAGCGAAAAAGTGAAGACAGTGCCGGCGTCGAATCTAGGCCTGGATTCTTTCAGCACAGCCGCGGCCTTCCTGGAAAAGGTCGCCGGGGCAATGGCGGTCGCGGAGCCTGATGCGCAGGTGTTTCCGGCGCGGTCCGTGACGGATACCCGGAAATCAACGGGCTGGTCGGCCGGGATACCCGTAAAGGTGACATGTTCGGGGTCGGGCGTAAGGATTCCGGTGACTGCCCCGGTTTTTTCCTCCTGACGCCCCGCGTAACCGGCCTCCACCGTATATTGGGCAGCCGAAGCCGGCCAAGCCCCGTACTCGGGATCGGACCTGATTTCCAGCGTTACCGGGGCAACCATCCCTTGGTCGATGGTTACCCCTGAACCGGCCGGCGATGAGGCAAGGTCTCCCGAGAACCAGGATTCTCCGGCGGCGATGGTCCTGGCAAGGCAGACGACGGACCAGCCGATGGACGGGGCGGCAGCCGCGAGTTTCTTGTCGGAGACCACGGTGCTCAGGGCATTGCGCAGCCGGGGGAGACGGTCGCCGTAGATCAGCGGGCCGAGCTGGTCTCCGAGCAGCGACAGAGCCTGGGCCGATGTCGCGGCGTTGCGCAGAAATCCCGCCGTTGCCATGACCTCGTTCATGATATCGGCCTTGGCAAGGAGAGCGTTGTACCAGTCCGTGGCGGGGCCGGTTCCCGATGAAGCGAGAATGGCCGGGACCGCAAAGCCGATCACCCCGCTCAGCACCGCGCCCAGCGGGCAGGATAGCGGGTCCCATGGTTCCGATCCGAGGCTCCCGAAAGTCAGAACGGCCCCGGCGGCGTTCGGTGCGCCGAAGGAGAAGGTCACGCTCCCTCCTGCCATCTGGATACCCTCCACAACGATGGTGGGGGGGACTATGCCGATGAATTTCCGGGTGTCCGTCTCGAATCCGGGATCTACGCCCGAAGGGAGGAGCGATTTCCAGTCGGCCGGAACGACCACGTTGCCGCTGCTGTCGTGAAACTCGGCATAAACCGAGAGGAACCGCGGGGCCGCGTTGCTGATGACCGCCTGGAAGCGGTTTCCCACCGGATCGCCGCTCACGGTGTCCAGGCGTTCGCCGAAACGGACAAACAGGTTGCGTACTGTCCAGGCATAACTGGTGACCGGCGGGACCACCGGCTCACGCCCACCCCACCGGGTAAACCAGGAAATGTTTTCGAGCCGCGCGTCGTTTTGCGTCGCTCGTATGGCCGCTGCTGTTGGAGTAAGGGCATCGAGCAGGGTCTGCTCCGAGAGCCGGTAATCGTAAACCGGCTGTCCGGAAATTGTCCCGACCTGCCTCATGGTGGCCCAGCCGCCGCTTGTGGTTGCCTGCCCCTGTCTGCTTATTGAGAGCGCCAGGTCCGTCAGTCCCGGAGCGGCTTCCACCGCGGCCGCCACTATGGCCGCGGCCTCGCTGTTCAGGCAGGTCAGCGAGGGATGGGACAGGACCACCCCCCTGGCGGCATCCATTGGTGTCAAGTCGTCGAATGGCCGGCTCATTTGCCGCACCACTTGTACGGGCTGGGAATGCAGGGGGGCGGCTTGGGCGGGTTGACCGCCGTCATCATCTCCTCCCAGGTGGCTTCTGCATCCTTGTTGGCTTTGTACGATCTCTGGTTCGGGCAGGTGGTGTTGTCGTCGAAGTTGTCCGCGGAAAGCTTTGTTTTCTGGACGGCGAAGAGCTGCAGGGAGAGTTGCCCTTGGCTGTCCTCCTGAATCACCAGGATTTCGGAGCCGTAACAGTTAATCGCAGTACTGTTTTTTATCAGGTTGAACGCCGAATATCCAAGCCCGGCGGAATCTACGGAGGTGGCGGTGCGCTTCACGGACCACTGCTGCCCCGCCTGGGATACGGTGATATACGGATTGGAACAGGGGGGAAGAGTATAGCCGTTGCTTGTGAAGTCCTTCAAAAGGTTGGAAGGGGGGAGTTGCTTGTCGAGCATGTCGGAGTAGTCTCCGCTCACCGTGAACAGGACAGGGTCGGCGGTTTCCACTCCTCTCCCCGTTTTGATCCCGGTCACATTGATTTTGTTGCCCATTGCTGTTTTGTTCAACGCAAACTGTTTATACTTCCCGGGGCCTACCGGGCTGCTCAGCAGTATCTGCCATTGCCCGCCGGGCTGGATCGCCACTATCCGCGGATTTTCGCAGGCAGGGAGCACGTATCCATGGTCCGAAAAGAGAGTAGCCAGTTCGGCGGTCAGCAGCTTGTTGTCAAGGTCTGGCACCAGCCCCTGTGCGCTTTTCTGGGCAAACAGAGGCACTCCGTTATCTACGGCGACCGCTGCGCTGGAGAGGTTCGCCCCCACCAGTTTCGCGCCGCTGAAGTCGGCACCTTGAAGGTTCGCCCTGACCAGCGAGGAGGCGAGATAGCCGCTCACCGGGGTGAGGTCGGCGCCGGCGAGATTGGCGTTCACCAGGTTGGCGGCGTCGAGCCGTGCTCCTTTCATTTTCCCCTGGGAGAGGTTTGCCCCTCCGAGGTTGGCGTTCGTCCAGTCAACCTGCTGCAGGGTGGCGCCGTCCGCTTTCGCGGTGCCGTAGAAACTGGCATGCGACATGTTGATCCCCGTCATCTCGCAACTAGTCAGGACGGCATTGCGCATGAACGCCATCGAGAGGTCCGCCGCGGGGAGGCCGTCCGCACCCTGAAGCACCGCGCTCGTCAGGTCGGCCCCGGTCAGGTCGATCCCTGACAGGTGGGCGCCGGTCAGCTGGGCCTGGCTGTCGAACCTGGCGTTTTTCGCCCTGGCTTGGCTGAACTGGGTCTGTTTCAGGTTTGCCCCGGTGAAGACCGCGTTTTCCAGTTCCGCGTTGATGAAGTAGGCCCCTAGCAGTTGGGAGCCGGTCCATCTGGTGTTCTTCAGGTTCAGGCCGGAAAAGACCACCCGGTTCATCCGGCTGTTGGAAAAATCCTGGCCGGAGAGCAAATCCGCGCAACCCTGGACCTGGCTGCTGTTCATGGCAAGGTCTTTCCATTGGGGGATGAATTCGCAGTTCATGACGGTATTCTGAAAGCTGCTCCGGCAGGGGCCGCTGGCGGCGGCCGCCTTTATTACCGGGCCGAACCTGGCGTTGGAAATGTCGGTGTTGTCGAATACTGCGCACGGGACGTTGGCGAATTCGAACTCCGCCGTGGAGATGATCGCCCCCGCGAAGCAGGCGTTTTCAAGGTTCGCCTGGGTAAAGCTGGTCGTGAACGGGGTGGAAGGGGAAGCGCCGAATTGCGCCAGGGAAAAATCGGCCCCCCTGAGGATTGCTCCCTTGAATACGGCCCCCCTGAGGTTGGCGCCGGTGAAGTTGGCCCCTGCCAGGTTCTGGTTGGAGAAATTGCGGTCGTGCAGGTCCTGGTTTGAATAGTCAGGACCGGTATGGAGGGCGTTGGGGCAGATATCGGACGCCGGCGCGATTCCTCCCGTGACAGCAGTCAGAATCACGGTCAATGCCGTAATGATGCGGCGGTGCCGGAATGATTGCAGTAATTTGACGAACATATGAGATCCCCCTCTTTTACGGCGGTTAATACTGATAGGTGTCGGCAACCAGGCCGTTGACCCCGGTATCGCCATCCGGCCCCGTGCATGCGCCGGAAACTACGGCGCCACCTCCCTGGCCTTTGTCTCCGGGGGTGCCGGAGGTGCCGGGATAATACACAATCGGGTCACCTAAGAGTGAAGATCTGCCAACCAATGCGATTCCTACCGCGGGCCCGCCGTTACCTCCGGCACCCCCGCCGCCGGCGCCGCCGGCGCCGCCGTTGCCTCCTTTCCCGCCGATGCCGCCGCCCGACTGATCGGAAGCGCCGTTTGCGCCGTTGCCGCCTGCTCCGCCTTGCGCACCGTTACCACCCTTGCCGCCTGTTCCGCCTTTCCCGGCAATTACATCCGATGCCTGGATAATGACCAAAGAATTTACCGCCGCCATCGCGAATGAGGCACCTCCCTGCTGGCCCCCGTTTCCGCCGGAAGCCGTGCATCCTCCGGCCCCTCCGCCTCCGCCGCTGTTCCCGCTTATTTGGGTATACACCCAGAAACACCAACCGCCCATGTAACCGCCGGACCCACCTCCACCACCTCCACCACCGTTCCCACCTGTTGTGCCGGAGCCGCCAGTGCTGCCGGACCAGGCAGTTCCGGCAAAGCTTCCCGCTTTGTCGTTAGACACATTACCCATGTTGCCGCAGCCGGCATTGTAACCCCAAGCTGCGGGATTTCCGTCGCTGCCGTGGCTGACCGGACACTCGGCGCAGTTGCCGTTGCCCCATTGCCCGCCTCCCGCCCAATTCGCAGTCGTCCCGGGAGAACCGTAATATCCCCAGCAAGCGTTGTCGCTGCACGAGGGCGTGCAGGTGATTGTCAGGCCCGAGGTGGTTACATTCACGCTCTCCTGGCATGCCCCCTTCCCGCCGTCGGTATAGCCGCAGCCGCTGTTCGTGCCGCCGTCGCGGCCGTTGCCGTCTCCACCCCGCTGGCCGGCTGCGCCGTCCGCTCCGGCGCTCCCCTGTCCTCCGGAGTTGGCCACAAGCTGAGCATTGATGATGGAGAGCCTGCTGCTGTTTGCGGCCAGCATTGCCACGCTCGTCGCGCCGTTTGTCCCCCCCGAGGCGGAGGCGTTGACCTGAAATCCCTGAAGGATGGCGCCGCCGTTGATCCCAGTGGCGCTGACCGCCGGGAGGCCCCCCGCCGATGCCGTGATTACCGAAAAATATTCCGGTTTCGCCTGGCTCTGCGGCAGGCAGCCGCCGTAGACGTTCACGCCGTCGCGCAGTTGAATCGTCGCGTCAGGCGCGTATTCATCATAGCCCACCAGGACGCCGCAGCTTGATGTCCCGCAGCGGCTTATCCCGTATGAGATGGTCTTGCATGGCACGCCGTAGCTCGCGCCGCAACCGTCATTATCGGTCCCCGTGGAGGCTGAGACGTAGACCCGGCTCGTCAACCCCGACAGGTCGGCATTGCCGCAGGCGATATCCTCGTTGCCGCGCGGAGCCTTGATTTGTTCTCCCAGCCATTTCACGCCCGTGACGTCCATGGTCGCTTCGTCGACTATGAACTCCCTGCGCAAGGTCGCCTTTCTGAACGAGGTCTTGCGTCCGTTCTTCACCCCGGCCTTGATCCGCACCCCGAATTTGGCCTTGCTGAGGTCAACGCCCGTGAAGTTCGTGTCTGGGAAAATCGCGAATTGCAGATCGGTGCCGTTCATCTGGGCCCCTTTCAGAGAGGCCCCGGTCAGATTGGCCCGCGACAGGTTGGCCGGCCCCTTGGCGGAGTCGTTCAGTTGGGCATTCTCAAGCTTGGCATTGGCAAGATCGGCCCCGATGAGGATAATCCCATCCATGACAGCTCCGCTCAGGTTGGCGCCGGACAGGTTCGTCCCGACAAGATTGGCGTTGGTCAGGTCTTTCCCGGAAAGATCCACTCCGGCCAGATTGCAGAAAGGGCAGGAATATGGGGATTCTGCACTCCCGACGCGGCTGACCCCGGCGTGTTTTGCTTCAGGGGGCGGCGGTGCGGGGGGGATTCCGGTTTTACCGGTCATCTCGGCTGCTTCGGCAAGTTGCGGCACCGACAGTGACAAAAGGGTTATCGCGAATGCTGCCTCGACCAGTCGGCCTGCAAGGCAAAATGCACCCTTCTTGTTGCTTAGTTCGTGTGACATGACGGCCTCCGGGGAAAATGTGGGATGTATGGTTGGGGGTATTTCGGGATAATAAAATTATTTTAATCTATGGACTGACTACAAAAATACTTCGGGGTATCCGGGTGTCAAGTATCGGTCAGAACAATTCTTTGCAATTGGCGCGAAAAAGCCACCCCATCAGGTCAAAGCTGATTCGAGGCTTTAAAGCGTCTGAGCCGTCAAGGTAAGGCGCGTCTTGGAGTACAACTGGGGTGGATTAGTACCAAAAGGGGATGGGAGTGGGTGTGGTCTTCTGTTTCACACTGGGGCACACTTACGGAGCATCAATATATGAACATCTCCATGAACTTGTTGATCGGTGTTCCCTCCAAACGCTCACGGTCGAGGAACAGCTCAGCCACAGTATTTATTTGCCCGGCTGGCAGGCGACTGGCGGCATTCTCCCGAAACTTTCCGATCAGAAGCGGTAGCCCCTCCTTCCTTCTTCTCCGGTGCCCAAGCGGGTACTCAACCTCCACCCGCTCCGTGCTGCTCCCATCGTTGAAAAAGACCTGCACAGCATTGGCAATGGAGCGCTTGTTCGGCTCCAGGTATTCCCGCGAATAGCGCGGCTCCTCCACCACTTCCATCTTCTTTCTGAGTGCGTCTATGCGGGAATCGGCGGCTACTGCATCCTCGTAGTGGTCCGCGGTCAGCTCACCGAAGATCAGTCCCACGGCTGTCATATACTGGAGACAGTGGTCCCGGTCGGCCGGGTTATAGAGGGGGCCGGTCTTGCTGATGATCCTGATTGCCGGCTCCTGTGTGGCGATCACGACCCTCTCGATTTTATCCAGCTTTTCCTTCACCTCCCCGTGCAGCCTGATGGCACATTCCACGGCGGTCTGGGCGTGGAACTCGGCCGGGAACGCCACCTTGAAAAGGACGTTCTCCATGACATATGAACCATAGGGGCGCTGGAAGCTGAACCTCCCCCCATGGAAGGAAGCATCGTAGAACCCCCATTCCTTTGCGGTCAGGGCGCTCGGGCAGCCGGATTCCCCGGCCATTGTCATGAGGGCCAGCCGCACCCCCCGGCTGGTGGCGTCTCCCGCAGCCCACGACTTGCGAGAGCCGGTGTTGGGGGCATGCCGGTAGGTCCGCAGGCTCTGTCCATCCACCCAGACATGCGAAACTGCGTTTATGATCTCCGTCTTCATGCCGCCGAGGAGGCGGGTGGCCACTGCCGCCGTGGCCAGCTTCACCAGGACCACGTGATCGAGCCCGACCCGGTTGAAACTGTTCTCCAGAGCCATCACTCCCTGGATCTCGTGTGCCTTTATCATCGCGGTCAGCACGTCGCGCACTGTCAGCGGCTTTTTCCCTGTTGCTCCGTTCCGGCGGCTGACAAAGTCCGCCACGGCCAGGATACCCCCCAGGTTGTCGGAGGGATGCCCCCATTCCGCGGCGAGCCATGTGTCGTTGAAATCGAGCCACCGGATAAGGATCCCGATATCGAAGGCCCCCTTGGCCGGGTCGAGCTCGAAGCGGGTGCCGGGAACCCGCACCCCGTTGGGGACAATGGTGCCGGGGACGATGGGTCCGAGCAGCTTGGCGCATTCCGGATAGCGATGGGCCAGAAGGACACAGCCGATGCTGTCCATCAGGACGTAGCGAGCGGTATCGTAAGCCTCTTCGCTGTCGATGACGTAGTCGGTCACGTAGTCGGCGATGTCGGCAATCTCCCGGTCAGGGGCCGGGCGGATGTTCAGGTCGGCCTGGGTGGTCATGTCCGCTCCTCAATCGCCACGTACGGCATCGGCTCCGGGCCGATATAGTTGGCAATTGGCCGGTAGAGCCTGTTGGCGGCCCGTTGTTCGATGATGTGGGCCGACCAGCCGCAGATGCGGGCGAATACGAAGACCGGGGTGAACATGGCGGTCGGGATGCCGCAGAGGTGATAGGCTGATGCGCTGTAGAAGTCGAGGTTGGGGTAGAGCCCCTTCTCCTTTTGCAGGATGTTTTCGATCCGCTCGGAAACCTGGTACAGAAGCATGTTGCCGCTTGCTTCCGAGATCCGGCGCGACCACTCCTTGATCACAGCGGAGCGAGGGTCGGCCTTCTTGTAGACGCGGTGGCCGAACCCCATGATCTTCTCCTTCCGCTCAAGCATCTCGTAGATTCCATTTTCAGCCTCTTCCGGCGACTTGAAGCGGGTGATCAGCTTCATTGCCTCCTCGTTGGCGCCGCCGTGCAGCGGGCCGCGCAGGGTGCCGATGGCGGAGGTGACGGCGGAGTAAAAGTCGGAGAGGGTGGAGGCGGTGACCCTGGCGGAGAACGTGGAGGCATTGAACTCGTGCTCGGCATACAGGATCAGGGAAGCATTAACCAGTTGGCGCGCCAGGTCGTCCGGGGTCTTGCCGTGCAGCAGGGCCAGGAAATGGCCAGCCAGCCCTTTCTCCGGGCTTTTGGTGGCGATGCGCTCCCCGGTCTTGTGGAAGTGGTGCCAGTAGAGGAGCATGGCGGGGAAGGAGGCCACGAGCCTCTCCGCGACGCCATACTGGTTGTGGCCCGCGGATTCCGGTTCCATGGCCCCGAGGGCAGAGCAGCCGGTACGGAGGACGTCCATGGGGTGGGCGGTGGGAGGGAGTTGCTCCAGCACGTGCCGTAACCCTTCCGGCAGGACACGCATGGTGATGAGCCTGGTGCGGAAGGCATCCAGTTCGTCCCGGTTGGGGAGCCTGCCGTGGATGAGGAGGTGGGCCACCTCCTCGAAACCGGCGTGTTCGGCTAGGTCATAGATGGAGTAACCCCGGTAGTTGAGCCCCATCCCCTCCTTCCCGACCGTGCTGATGGCTGTTTCGCCGGCGATTACCCCTTCCAGGCCGGGACTATAGGTGACGTTCATAATGTTTCCCCTTTCTTGAAAGCTGTTCAGGCTGAAGGCCGAAGGCTGAGGGCTGAAGTATAAAACCTTCAGTCTTCAGTCTTCGGCCTGTTCCCGAACAATTCGTCCATCCTTTTTTCGTATACATGGTAGCCGAGAAAATCATATAGCTCTGCGCGGCTCTGCATGGTATCCACAACGCTCTTCTGCGTCCCCTCCTCCCGGATGGCGCGATAGACCCGGAGGGCCGCCGCGCTCATGGCGCGGAAAGCGGAAAGGGGATAGAGGACAAGGCGCACGCCGGCTTGTGCCAGCTCCTCGCGGGTGAAGAGGGGCGTTACGCCGAACTCGGTCATGTTGGCCAGGATGGGTATGCCGACCGCGTCCGCGAAGCGGCGGTACTGTTCCAGTCCGGCCAGCGCCTCCGGGAAGATCATGTCCGCCCCGGCCTCCCGGTAGCGGCAGACGCGCTCGATGGCCGCATCCAGACCCTCCGGTGCCACAGCGTCGGTGCGGGCCATGATGACGAACTCAGGGTCGGTCCGGGCATCGAGCGCAGCCTTGATCCGGTCCACCATCTCATCTGCGGTCACAAGCGCCTTGCCGGGCCTGTGGCCGCATCGCTTTGCGGCTACCTGGTCCTCGATGTGGATGCCGGCGGCCCCTGCCCGGATCATCTCCCGAACGGTCCGGCGGATCATGAAGGCATGCCCCCAGCCGGTGTCCAGGTCGACGAGGAGCGGGAGGCTCGTGGCGGAGGTGATCCGCCGCACGTCGTCCAGAACGTCGTGGAGAGTAGTCATTCCCAGGTCAGGGAGGCCGAAGGAGGCGTTGGCCACCCCGGCCCCGGAGAGGTATAGGGCGCGAAACCCAATTTGCTCAGCCATCATGGCGGCATAGGCGTTGATCGCCCCCACCAACTGCAATGGTTTTTCCTGTTCCAGCGCATCGCGCAAAAGTCCGCCAGGTGACCGCATACGCTCCATCCTTGCCTTTCGTCAATAACAACATTGAACCAGGACGTTGATTTACTCTTCGAGGTTTTCTCTGCGTTCCTCGGCGACCTCTGCGGTAAATGCTTTGTAAGAATCAACAACCATATTTTGAAGTTTACCCAAGAATATCCGGATGACAAACGGACCCTCCCGCATCATTCCCCTTGCCAAGGATGAAAAGCAGCGCTAACATTTGCCCGCGCCCGTAATTCGGGTAAAATTGAGATGCCTGACGCATACGAAGGAGATATATGGACAACCTGAATGTGGCGGGACTTTTGAAGGTAATCGGAAGCGGCACCAAGCTCGTGTACGTGGTCACCGACAATGAGCGCCGGACCGAGGCGATAGTGGCGCAGGCCGCTACCCGCATCAAGGGGGCCGGTGGGCCGATTGTCTGGAACTGCACCGACGGGCTTGTGAGGGAAGGCGCCCAGCTGCCGGATACGGTAGAGCCGCTGAAGGCGCTGGAGTATGCAGATAACGAGCCGGGACCGCTCCTTTTTCTGTTCAAGGACCTCGCGCTCTTCTGGCAGGACAACCCTTATATCATCAGAAAGATCAAGGACTTCATTGCAAGAAGCCGCGACAAGGTGATGGTGGTTATGGGGCAGGAAGAGGCCGTGCCGCAGATCCTTCGGGAGGATCTGGTGGTGATGCAGCAGGGTCTCCCCACCATCACCGAGATTCGGGTCTTTTTCGAGCAACTCGTTGAGCGGGAAGCGCTTCTGGCCAAGCTGTGCAGCGAAGACCCGGAACTCCTGGGTAAGCTGGTGGTGGCCGCCCAAGGGCTGGATATGAACGACATCGAACGGTGCGTTCGAATGCAGCGGGTGGCCCAGCAGCCGGCAGGGAGGGAGATCGTCCAGGCGCTCTTCGAGGCCAAGCGCCAGATCATCCGCAAGAGCGGCATCATGGAATTCGTGGTGAACGATGTCACCCCAGACCAGGTGGGGGGGATGGAGAACCTCAAGTACTGGATGGAGCGGCGGGAGAAGGCCTTCGGCATCGAGGGGATCGCCTCCGGGGTCAACATGCCCAAGGGGGTCCTCATCATGGGGATCGCCGGGTGCGGCAAGTCGCTCTTCGTCAAGGCTGTGGCCGCCAAGTGGCATCTTCCCCTGATCCGTCTGGACATGAGCTCAGTGTATGGCGGACTGTACGGCTCGCCGGAAGCGAGCGTGCGCCGCTCCTTTGCTACCGCCGAGGCGGTAGCTCCTTGCGTCCTCTGGATCGACGAGATCGAGGCCGGCATATCGAGCCAGGGGTTCAAGGCCGAGGGGGGACCGGCATCCCGGGTGCTCGGCTCCTTCCTGACCTGGATGCAGGAGAAGAGGTCACCTGTGTTCGTGGCCGCCACGGCCAACGCCATCGAGATGCTCCCGGCCGAGGTGCTCCGCAAGGGACGCTTCGACGAGATATTCTACGTGGGGCTTCCCGAGGCCGAGGCCCGCGAGGAAATCTTCCACATCCACCTCGCCAAGCAGAAAATAGACATAACTGGTTTCGATGTAAAACTTCTGGCTGGCTCCACCAGGGGATTCTCCGGCTCGGAAATCGAGCAGGCGGTCCTTTCCGCCGCTTTCGACGCCCTTACCGAGGGGCGGCCGCTTACCCAGCAGGACCTGATGGTAACTGTCAGCCGCACCGTGCCCCTCTCCGTAACCATGGCCGAGCAGATCAAGAAGATCGAGGCCTGGGCCTTCAAACGCGCAGTGCCGGCATCGGGGAAATTCAGCTAGCAATTTAGGCTGAAGACATAATGGTTGTCAGTTGAAACGAAGAAACAAAAAAGACCTGCCATCCTTGCAAACGTGGGTTATGCTGCGGAGAGTCGAATCACCACGGCGCAGAGCCACAACCAAGGAGGCAGGTCATGGAAAAGTCTA
>JACOUQ010000025.1 GCA_016177775.1 Geobacter sp. | reverse complement strand
TGCTAATCGACGGGCACAGGGCACCAATGTGAAAGCGGCCTCCTCACCCCGGCTGCCGAAGCAAAAATATCGGATCCCGAGGAAAACAGCAAGTTACTCTAAGACAAACCCCCGACGGGGCGGGGTGCGATGCTAATCAGTTAGAACAACAACGGGAGAACGGTCACAAAATGTTTACAGGCAAGCTGGGACAAAGCATAAGTTTCAGATTCCAGGTCATCGTGGGGTGCATTCTGATCGTCAGCACGATCATTGTAAGCACCATGATCGCGACGAACGAAAGGAAGATGCTCAGGAATTCCCTGATGGTCAAGGGGCAAAGTTTTGGCTCCTACGTGGCCCATCTCGGCCAGGACCCCTTGGTCATGAAGGATTCTATCCAACTGGATGCCCTTGTGAACGAGGCGAACAGGGATGAAGACATCATGTATGCCGTTATCCATGACGCCAAGGGAAATATCGTCACTTCCCAGTATGCGAGCATCAATTATCGCTCCCCGAGACTGAAGCCGATACTTTCGGGACTGCCAAGGGAGAGCGAGATTCAGGACATTGTTGCAGCCGTAAGAAACAAGGAGGCTGTCGCCGAACTTTCCGTCCCGATACTGTCTGGCGCCGTTCCTGTCGGCAAGGTCACCATCGGCATGTCGGAGAACAAGCTTCGCCGGCAGATAGAGACGACCATGCTGTTTGTGGTTGCGCTCAATCTGGTGGTGGCGATTGCCTTGGGGGCCGTTTTGTTCTTTGCCACGAAGAAGATAATTCTGGACCCGATCTCCGAACTTGCCCACGCTACGGCATCACTGGCCGAAGGGGATTCGGGCATCCAGGTGAAGGCTAGGGCCACCGGCGAAGTCGGGATGCTGGTCGACAGCTTCAACCGGATGGCCGAAGAGCTTGGGAAGAGGCGAAAGGAGCTAATCAAGGCCCAAGGAGAACTGGTTCTCAACCTGAAGGCCAAGCGCGAGATCGAGAAACGGCAGGCCAAGGAGCAGATAGATTTTCTCGCCAGCCACGATCCTCTCACCAACCTCCCCAACCGCACTCTCCTTGCGGACCGCATTCAGCAGGCGCTGTTCCAGGCAAAACGCCGTCGGCTGCAAACAGGGGTATTGTTCATCGACTTGGACAATTTCAAGGTCGTCAACGACAGCCTCGGCCATGACAATGGGGACAAGCTGTTGAAGGTCGTCGCGGAACGCCTGACAGAGTCCGTACGCTCGGTTGATACCGTTGCCCGCGTGGGTGGAGACGACTTCGTCATCGTCGCGGAGTTGGCGGAGAGTGAGGACGTGGCCAAGGTGACGCGAAAGATACAGGAGGCCGTGGGCCGACCCTTTCAAATCGACGAGCATGAGCTGGAGATTTCGTGCAGCATCGGCATAAGCATCTTTCCCAAGGACGGTGAAGATGTGGGGACACTTCTGAAAAATGCCGATGCCGCCATGTTCCGCGCAAAGGAACTGGGGCGCGGCAATTTCCAGTTTTACACCAGCGAAATGAACGATCGGGTCGTGGCCCGCCTGACCATGGAAAAGCATCTGCGCCGCGCCCTGGAAAGAGGTGAACTTCTGCTCCATTACCAACCGCAGGTGGATCTGGGCACAGGGAGCATCGCAGGGATTGAGGCTCTGCTCCGTTGGCAGAACCCGGAACTGGGAATGATTTCTCCAGGCAGCTTCATATCTCTGGCGGAAGATACCGGCCTCATTGTCCCGATCGGGGAGTGGGTCATCCGGGAGGCGTGCGCCCGGAACAAGGCATGGCAGGATGCGGGGCTTACGCCGCTGGTCATGGCGGTCAATATTTCGCCCCGCCAGTTCCGCCATGCGCAGCTTCCCGAGACCCTGGAGCGGATATTGCGGGAGACCGGGCTGGAGCCGCGATACCTGGAGCTGGAAGTCACCGAGAGCATGGTCATGCACGACGCGGAGGTGGCGGGCGCCATTCTGGCGAAAATGAAGAAGCTGGAAGTGCGGCTCACCATGGATGATTTCGGGACCGGCTATTCCAGCCTCGGGTATCTGAAGCGCTTCCCCTTCGACAAGCTGAAGATCGACATTTCCTTTGTCCGCGACATAACGACAAACCCTGAAAGCGCGGAAATCTGCAAGGCCATCATTGCCCTGGCCCATACCCTGGGTCTCGACGTGATAGCCGAGGGAGTGGAAACCGAGGGGCAGCTGGAACACCTTCGCTCCCACGCCTGCGATGAAATCCAGGGGTTCTATTTCAGCAGGCCGGTCCCGGCGGCGGAAATGGAGCAACTGCTGCGGGAGGACCGTCGACTCCGGTTCCCCGAGGAGGGCTTGGCCCATCCGGAGAGGACGCTGCTGTTGGTGGACGATGAACCGATGGTTCTTGCATCCATGGAGGAGGTGTTGAGCGAGGAAGGTTGCCGGATTCTATCCGCAACCAGCGCCGATCAAGGGTTCGAGCTTATGGCCGTCAACCGGGTCGGCGTAGTGCTCTGCGACCTGAGGATGCCGGTGATGAACGGTACCGATTTCCTGAGCCGGGTGAAGGAAATGTATCCCGGCACCATCCGCATTGCCATGTCCGCCTATGCGGATATGGAGACGGTTATCGACGCCGTCAACAAGGGCGATATCTACAAGTTCCTGACCAAGCCGTGGGAGGTGAACCTGCTGAGACAAAGCATCAGGGATGCCTTCAGGTCTTGCGAGTCGGACAGGGGAAAGAGTGAATCGTGAGGGGTGAGACGTGAGACGCTGGAGTGGAAAAAAAGGATGATCTCCCTGGGGCAAAAACGGACATGGCGCTATCTCTCCGTGGCGGTGATAATCGTTGCCGGCATCGCCATTTCCCTCCTCGTCTTTCGTTTGGCAGAGAAGTGGGAACGCGACAAGATTGCGGCGGAGTTCCGGAATTCCGCCCTGGACCGGCGTGATGCATTGCAAAGAGAGATAGACTCCAACATCCAGACCCTCGAGTCTCTCCAGGCATTTTATGCTGCGTCAAAGGATGTGGAACGGGGAGAGTTCAGGGAGTTCGTGAAGCCCATATTGGCGCGGCACAACAGCATTCAGGCCTTGGAATGGATTCCCCGCATCCCGGATGCCGGACGTGAGGAGTACGAGAAAGTGGCGAGAGGGGAGGGATTCCCCGCTTTCCAGATCACCGACCGAAAAAGCCAGGGGAAGATGGTGCGGTCTCCACGGCGGGGAGAGTACTTCCCTGTCTATTTTGTCGAACCATACAAGGGAAACGAGATCGCCCTCGGGTTCGATCTGGCGTCGAATCCCACCCGCAAGGAACCACTGGGATGGTCGCGCGACAGCGGGGAAATGCTGGCCACGGGCCGGATCACGCTGGTACAGGAAAAGGCCGGTCAGTACGGCGTGATCGTCTTCGCGCCGATCTATCGCAACGGCGCACCGGCGGATACTGTCGAGGCCCGTCGCAGGAACCTGGCGGGGTTCGCTCTTGGGGTTTTCCGCATCGGGGACATCCTGGAGAACGCATTGACCTATCTGAAGCCGACCGGGATCGATCTGTATCTCTATGACCGCTCCGCATCCAGTGGAGATGGCTTTCTCTTTTATCATCGGTCGCGGATGCGCACGGGAGAAGCGGTAGCGAACGCCGGGAACAACGGTCCGGCGGAGATGCGCCTCGAACAATCCGCCACACTCGACGTGGGAGGCCGGCAATGGGAACTTCTCAGCCGGGCGACGCCGGACTTCATTGCGGCGAGGAAAAGCTCGCTGCCGTCAACTGTCCTGGGTGGAGGGCTCCTTTTAACAGCTCTTCTGGCCGGTTACTTTCTGACCATCATCCGCAAAACCGAGCTGATCGAAAGAGGCGCGCAGCGCCTGATGCAAAGCGAGGCGAGGTTCCGCTCGCTGCTGGAATCGGCCCCTGACGGAATGCTCATCGTCAATGCCGGGCAGGAAATAATTATGGTGAACGGGCAGTTTGAGAAGCTGTTCGGCTATGACCGGTCGGAAGTCCTGGGCAAGCCTGTGGGAATCCTGGTGCCTCCGCGATTTGTGCAGCACGGGGAATACATGACAGGATATTTCGATAGCCCAGGAATTCGGTTGATGCGAGGAGAGAAGGACCTCTACGGGTTGCGCAAGGATGGAAGCGAATTTCCGGCGGAGATAAGCCTGAATCCCCTGGAAACCCCCGAAGGAACAGTCGTTTCCGCCGCGATACGCGACGTCACCGAGCGAAAACGTTTCGAAGGGGAACTTCAATATCTGGCCGGCCATGACGGGTTGACCGGTCTTCCCAACCGCAATCTCCTGACGGACCGGCTCAGGCAGGTGCTGCTCAAGGCCCGCCGTCACCGTGGGGGTGTCGCGGTGCTGTTCGTGGACCTGGATAATTTCAAGTTCATCAATGACAGCCTGGGGCACGACATGGGGGACCTGCTTTTGAAAGCCGTTGCCAGGCGCCTGACGGAGTGCGTGCGTTCGGACGATACGGTGGCCCGCCTTGGGGGGGATGAATTCGTCATCGTGCTTTCGGACTTTGAAGATAGCGAGGTTGCCGTCATTGTGGCGCGGAAGATACAGTTTTTCATGAACCGGCCGATCAGGATCGGCTCGCATGACCTGGAAATTTCGTGCAGCATAGGCATCAGCGTCTATCCCAGGGATGGCCAGGATGCGGATGCGCTTTTGAAAAATGCCGACGTTGCCATGTACCGGGCCAAGGAACAGGGGCGCAACAACTTCCAGTTCTTCACCAATGAGCTGAACGAAAAGGCCGTGGCGCGGATGACCATGGAAAAGCACCTGCGCCGGGCACTGGAAAGGGACGAGTTTCTGCTCCATTACCAGCCCCAGGTGGACCTCGCGACGGGGCGAATCATCGGGATGGAGGCACTGCTCCGCTGGCAGAGCCCGGAGATGGGGTTGATCCCGCCGGGCCGTTTCATTCCGCTGGCCGAGGAGACCGGCCTCATCGTGCCGATCGGGGAATGGGTGCTGAAGAGCGCCTGTTTGCAGAACAAGGCATGGCAGGATGCCGGTTTTCCTCCGCTCGTCGTTGCGGTCAACCTTTCGACGCGGCAGTTCCGGAAGGAGGGGCTGGACGAAATGGTCGCCCTGACACTGGAGGAAACCGGCCTGGAGCCGCGCTGGCTGGAGCTTGAAATCGTCGAAAGCATGCTGATGCACGACGAGGAGGGCGCGGAGGCCACACTGAGCAAGCTGAAGGAACACGGGATCAGGCTTACCGTGGACGACTTCGGCACCGGCTACTCCAGCCTCGGGCGCTTGAAACGCTTCCCGTTCGACAAGCTGAAGATAGACCAGTCCTTTGTGCGCGACATAACGATCAATCCCGACAGCGCAGCCATAGCAGCGGCCATAATCGCCCTGGGGCACAGGCTGAACCTGAGAGTTATCGCCGAAGGGATCGAAACCGAAGGGCAACTCAGCTACCTCCGTTCCCATGGCTGCGACGAGATGCAGGGGTTCCATTTCAGCCGGCCGGTCCCTCCGCAGGCGTTCGAGCAACTACTCAGGGAGAAGCGTCAGCTTTCTTTCCCGGCGGAGAGCACATTGCATCCCGAGAGGACGCTCCTTCTGGTGGACGACGAGTTGCACGTCATCAATTCCCTGGAGCGGACATTGAGCAATGAAGGGTACCGGATACTTTTCGCTACCAGCGCCAACCAGGGATTCGAGCTACTGACCTTCAACAGGATCGGCGTGGTGGTATGCGACGTGCGCATGCCAGTGATGAACGGCATCGAATTCCTGCGGCGGGTCCGCGAACTCTACCCAGACACCGTCCGCATCGTTCTGACCGGCTATGCGGACCTGAACATGGTTACCGATGCGATAAATCGAGGGGCCATTTACAAGTTTCTTTCCAAGCCGTGGGAAGAGAAACTGCTGCTGGAGAGCATCAGGGAGGCATTCATGCATTACGAGCTGAAAGATGAGAGACGTGAGAATGAGTCGTGAGACACCTCGGGGTGATAGCCGAGGGAGTGGAAACCGAGGGGCAGCTGGAATACCTTCGCAGCCACGCCTGCGATGAAATCCAGGGTTTCTATTTCAGCCGGCCGGTCCCGGCGGGGGAAATGGAGCAACTGCTGATCGACAACGGTAATAAGGTTGATCTTTGTGATTTGAAATTTGGAATTTATCCAGGGAGGTTCTCGTGGACAAAGCCAGAATCCTGATAATAGACGATGACCC
Organism: Geobacter sp.; assembly: GCA_016177775.1. Lineage (GTDB taxonomy): Bacteria > Desulfobacterota > Desulfuromonadia > Geobacterales > Geobacteraceae > JACOUQ01. Next base: position 2,254 of record JACOUQ010000025.1, on the reverse strand, counting down.
GAGCATGAGGAAGACCCTCTCCGACATCCTCATGATCAAGGGTTACGACATAGTGGCTGCCGCCAGCGGCGAGGAGGGGCTTGCCCTGCTGAACGGGAACGCTGTTAACGTAGCACTGGTCGATCTGGGGCTCCCCGATATCTCCGGCCTGGAACTCCTGGAGAAGATCAAGGCCGGCCACCCGGCGGTGGAGGCGATCGTCCTCACCGGGGACGCCACCCTCGATTCGGCCGTTACCGCAACCCAAAAGGGGGCTTTCTCCTACCTGCTCAAGCCGTACGACATCGATCAGCTGCTCCTTCAGGTCAGGCGGGCGATGGAGAAGCAGGAGGCCGAGGTCCAGATTCACCGGCGCAACGAGGAATTGCAGTCGAGCAACACCGAGTTGAAGACGCTTCAGGACATTTCCCAGGCCATCAGCCGGACTCTTGACATGGACGAGCTTCTCTCCGGGGTCCTGAGCGTCATGGCCGGTAGCGGCATATTCCCGTTCGAGATAAAGGGGGGGATTTTTCTGGTGGAGCAGGGGCGGGTCCGGCTCGCCTCATATATCAGCGTCTCGGAATCAGTGCTGAAGCCTTGCCAGGAGGTCTTTTCCGGGAAATGCCTCTGCGGCCATGCCGTTGTAAACGGCGAAATCGTGGTGTCGAAGAATTCCCACGAGGACCCGCGGCATTTCAATTGTCACCCGGACACGGACCCCCACGGGCATGTCGTGGTGCCGCTGAAGGCGGTGCAGGAGGTGGTCGGGCTCCTTTCCCTCTATACCCAGCCCGGTATCGAGGTGAATGAAGGGATGCTCAGGCTCCTCTCTGCCATAGGGACCCAGGTCGGCATTGCCATTAACAACGCCAGGCTCTACGAGCAGACCAAGAGTTCATCCCTCCATGACCCCCTCACCGGGCTGGCCAACAGGCGCTTTCTCCAGATGCAGATGGAAAAGAGCTTCGATGCGGCCAAGCGATACGGGGAAAAGCTGTCGATCATCATGCTGGATATCGACCATTTCAAAAAATACAACGACACCCGTGGACACCTGGAGGGGGACAAGCTGCTGGCAAAGGTGGCGGAGGTGCTGGTGAAGGAGTTGCGGAACGCCGACTATGTCTTCCGGTACGGCGGGGAGGAATTCCTCTGCATGCTCCCGGAAACCGACCTCCCCATGGCGGCTGACGTCGCCGAAAGGCTGAGACATGCGGTGGAGACGGAGACCGATGTCCCCATCAGCCTTGGGGTGTCTTCGTTTCATGAAGAGGTGGCGGACAAGGAGAGCCTGATAAAGATGGCGGATGGTGCCCTCTACCGGGCGAAGCAGAACGGGAGGAACAGGGTGGAAGTAGCAGAAGGGTGAAGCAGGAGAACGGAAATCGGAGAACGGAGAACGGACTCGGGTTGACAAACCGGCGCCTGCTGGTAAATTTTTAATTATCTTACTGCGCAATGCAGTGAAAATTATCGATCCGGGAGGAGAGAATCATGAGAAAACTTATCTGTATTGTTATGGCGCTGGCCCTGGGAGTCACGGCAGCATCACCCGTATTCGCCGCTGAAAAGCAGCCACGGATCAAGAGTGAAGTGGTGATGAAGATGGGGAGCGAGGTGCACATGTTCCACAGCGGCACCGCTGACGTGAAGAAGGAAGTCTGCCTGAAAGACGTGATCCCGGTATACCGCGAGACCCCGACCGGCGGGCATACGACCAGCAAGGTTGTGGGGAAGGTGAAGGTTCTCTCCTACGAGGGGGAGCACTATTTCAAGGGGAAGGTGGTGGAAGGTGAGGTAAAGGTCGGCGACGTGGCCAAGAAGGAAACCGCTGCCTGCCTGATTCAGCCTGCCAGGTAAACCTGCTCTGCGTTTCCCGCCCAGAAGTACCCCCCGGGCCAACGGCGTCCCGGGATTTTCCTTTCCTCGGCAGATTAACCCTCGTGTTTCATTATCCTGATTAGAACCAATCTCTCGCTATAGAGACAAACAGTTCCCTCTCCATGAGGGAGAGGGCTAGGGTGAGGGGAAGATGGTGGATTAATCTGGACTGCTGCCCCCTCATCCGGCCTTCGGCCACCTTCTCCTTTAGGCCCGAGGGTCCTCAGGGAGAAGGGTTCAGCGGGAGATCAGTGCTTCTGAGTAACTTAACCTAAGTGCTTGATTTTACGTTTTATGGAATTATGTCGGCTGAACCTCAACTGGAACCAGATCGAAGCCAAGCTGTTTAGCTTTACGTTTCATGTTCTGTATAAGCCGTGATCGATAGCGT
>JACOUQ010000024.1 GCA_016177775.1 Geobacter sp. | reverse complement strand
TGCATCTCTTCAAACGATTTCTCGGTGGCAATGCCGAGGGGGTCACACCCGTTCCCATCCCGAACACGGAAGTTAAGCCCCTCTGGGCCGATGGTACTGCGTGGGTAGCTGCGTGGGAGAGTAGGTCGCCGCCGGGAATTTTATAAAAAGCCCCGCTTCTCTTTTGAGAGGCGGGGCTTTTTGCGTTGTTGAAGTTCATTTTGCGTTTTGTCGAAGAGGAAATCCTGCCAGACATTTCCCTCTCTTCCTTCGTGTGTTAGCTTTTTGTTGGAATTAATGTAAATTAAGTTGACAGCCTGTACTTGATGAAATAAGTATAATATAATTTACTGCAAAAACGTCGCAAGATCCCCATAAGAGGCAGAAGATGGGAGTAAACCCATTTCCGGACAGTTATCACAGTGCCGGGAATGGGTTTTTTGCTTATGGAGTCGGCGAGAAAATGAGAGCGAATCCGATCTCTGCAAGCTAGGGCAGGACGTTTTATTTTGTGTCTGGGAGGCGAACAGTGAACAATAAATCCGCTAAAGCGTTAGCCTGGGCTGCGGGCATACTCATAGCCGTCGCGCCAGCCATCATTTCCCCACCCGGGACCTTCTCGCTGCTGGTATTGGCAATACTATGTGCCGCTATTCCCTCAGTGTTTGCTTCAAAACGTTGTCGCATCATCTCCATCGTCTTGTTGATTGCCTCCATTACTTTGGCGATAAGCTATTATCCGGCATCAGAGCGTGAGCTAGAAGCCTATATGCAGCGGGCGAAAAAGCGTGCGACACATCCGCAGGTCACGACGCCAACGGATCAAGTAGTGATTACGAGATGAAATTGCAGGCGCCAGCTCCATGTCGAATAGCCCGGTAATAATAGAAATTGAATCCTGGGAGGAAATGAAAAATGAGGAGATTAGTGGTTCCTATAGCGACGATGGCAATGGTGGCGCTGCTGTTGCATGCAGGAGATGCAGTTAGTGAGATGCCGACGTCGCCACAGTTGATACCAATTCCATTGCCTCCTTCGGCACCGGTGACCTGGGCGAAGCTGACAATGAAAAATAACAGTCCATTTACAGTTGATCTATTAGTGGATGGCCAGTTAGCGTGCACTGCTTCTCCACATGATTCCTGCACAACCTCGGTTGTTACCGGGACCCACGATCTGGCTGCCAGATCAGGCGGACAGACTGTAGTATCGCGAAAGTCGGCGGTTTATTTCAAACAAGACGACGATCGAACCTGGACTGTACGTTACAAGGAGTGATAACGAACTGATAATGCCAGGATGCTGATGTTGGACACACGCTGTTGCAATTGGGGATGAAGGCAAAGGAACTCATGAGGGGGCGACATGATACGTAAATCCGTTTTGGCAATAGTGGGGATTCTTTTTCTACTGGCATCTATCCCGGTTTGCGCCTTCTCCCAGGAGTCGAAATCCAGGTACGATGTCCTTCTTGAGCGGGTGAAGAAGGGCGACCAGACGGTCGATTACAGAGAGTTGAGGTTTGCCTATACCGAGACGTCCCGGTACAAACCGTACGGAGGCACAAGAAGTGACCTGGTTGACGCCATGTATTCAGCTTACGGTGATAAGCACTATGCTAAGGCAGTCGAATATGCGGAAAATATTTTGGAAGACAATTACGTTGATATTGAAGCCCACATGATGGCCGCGGTGCTTTACGACATGCTGGGAGAGAAGGCCAAGGCAGATTATCACAGCATTATTGGCAAAGGCCTTGTGCAGTCCGTTATTGCTTCTGATGATGGGAAAAGCCACAAGACGGCGATTAAGGTAATATCAGTTGATGAAGAGTATGTGTTGCTGCGCATGCTCGGATTGAGAAAGCTCTCGCAGGCTACACTTCATACTGATGGTCACAGTTACGACAAGATCACTGTCGTTGATGCAGAAACGAACAAAGAGTTTGAATTGTTTTTCTGTATAGATACCCCCTATAACTGGCTGGAGAAGTCTTTGAAAAAGAGTAAATGAGTTATGATGATATACTACCGGAGTTAAAGGGGCGCATCAAAGGGTTGCAGATTAAAAGTTCCATTTTTAAGGCCCTTCATTTAAAACGGCACTCATCGAGGAGAATTTATGAAGATTACATGCATGGTTATGATGGCAACGCTGGCAGTTTTTACGGCAATTCCGGTCTATGCGGAAACCGACTTCTGCTACGAGTCTCTCCAGCAGAAGCAGTATGATGAGGCTATCCGGGAGTGCACACGGCAGATCAATGGCGAGATACGAATGCAACATCCTGAATATAGTTACAACAACCGCGGTACTGCCTATAGAGATAAAGGGCAACTTGACCCGGCGATCGCCGACTACACCAGGGCGATCGAGCTGGATCCGAAATATGCTCATGCCTACAACAACCGCGGTAATGCCTATAATGACAAAGGGCAACTTGACCCGGCGATTGCCGACTACACCAGGGCGATCGAGCTGGATCCGAAATTTGTCACGGCCTACAATAACCGCGGCTGTGCCTACTATGGAAGAGGGCAATACGACCAGGCGATCGCCGACCACACCAGGGCGATCGAGCTGGATCCGAAATATGCCCTTGCCCACTTCAACCGCGGCAATGCCTATAGAGAGAAAGGGCAACTTGACCAGGCGATAGCCGACTACACCAGGGAGATCGAGCTGGATCCGAAAAATGAATACGGATATATCCATTTTCTGATTGCCACCTGGCTCGCCAAGGGGAATGCCACCGTGCCCCTTGACCGGCTCCGTCAGCATGTTACGGCAAACAGCTCCGCTGAATGGGTGCGCACCATCTCGCGCTACTACCTCGGCGTCGACAAGATGACAGAGGAGTCCGTCCTTGCGGAAGCCCGGAAGGGGAAGGACGGCAAGGAGGTCAACGAGCGGCTCTGCGAGGCCTATTACTACCTCGGGGTCAAGCGTCTTGTTGCCGGGAAGCGGAAGGGCGCGACGGATTATTTCACCAAAAGCATCGAGACCGGTGTTAAGGATTTTGTCGAGTATCAATCCGCAAAGGCGTTGCTTGAGCTGATGGGGAAAAAGAAGAAATAAGTTGTTGATATAAGGGTAAGCAGGTCAGAAGTAAGGGGCAAGATATTGCGGGGACATGGGCCGATGGTACTGCGTGGGTAGCTGCGTGGGAGTGTAGGTCGCCGCCGGGAATTTTATCTGAAAAGCCTCAATGGACGAATCCATTGAGGCTTTTTGCGTTTTCAGTCAATAATGATTCGTCGGGGGCTGCCGCACGGATTGAGCCTTACCTGATAGCCTTGTATCTTCTTTCAAGTGAAATACTGCCGTCGCATGAAATGCCGTGGTCTTCATTGGCTGCCGAGTGGCGCAGTATATGATACACGAGTTCCACGTCCCCGCTTCTTCCGATTGATGTGGCGATTTCCTCGCAGTTGAATGGCTTCCCGATTTCTCTTCTCAATAAATTGTGAATCTCTCTCTGGAACGCCAGGACTTCCCCCGCGGCCTTCTTGCCAGCCTCAACGCCGGGCTGGTGATATGCGTTGATATTGACGAGGGAAGCATAGAGCCCCACAGCCCGCTCAAAAAGGGCAATTAGAACACCAATGGTGCGGGGATCGATCCGCTCGACGGTGATGGTCATGGATTCCCGGCCATTCTCGTGTAAAGCCTGCCGAGTTCCGAGATAGAAGCCGGAAAGGTAGTCTCCGCTTGTGACGCCCGTTTCTACCTCCATGGATTTACCTTGCCGGTCTTTCAGGACTTCGAGGAAGGTGACAAAAAAATTGTTCACCCCATCGCGCAGCTGCTGCACATAGGCGTGCTGGTCGGTTGATCCCTTGTTGCCGTAGACCGTGAGCCCCTGGTTAACAATCCTGCCGTCGAGGTCCCGCTCTTTGCCGATCGATTCCATGATGAGCTGCTGGAGGTAGCGGGAAAAGAAGGCGAGCCGGTCTTTGTAGGGGAGGACGACCATGTCCCGCTCTCCCCGGCCGTTGGTGGCGTAGTGCCACATGAGTGCGAGAAGTGCCGCGGGGTTGTGGGTGGTTTCCCGGTTCCGCGTGACATCGTCGCACAGCCTGGCCCCCTCCAGTATGGTGTCGATGTCCAGCCCCTGGAGTGCTGCCGGCAGGAGCCCCACCGCTGAGGTTTCGGAGGTGCGGCCCCCCACCCAGTCCCACATGGGGAAACGGGCGATCCACCTCTCCTGTTCAGCAGCCCTGTCCAGTTCGCTTCCGTTTCCGGTCACGGCTACGGCGTGACGAGCAAATTCGAGCCCCCTCCGCTCAAATGCTGCCTTGGCTTCTAGCATCCCGTTCCTGGTCTCTTTGGTCCCCCCACTTTTGGAGATGACGATGACGAGGGTTTCGGACAGGGCAGGGCCGATGCGGGACAGCACCCGATCCATTCCGTCCGGGTCGGTGTTGTCGAGAAAGTGCGGCTCCATCGGGTCGCTTGCGGTGCCGAGTGCATCGGAAACGAACTGGGGTCCCAGGGTCGAGCCGCCGATGCCGATGACAAGCAGTCTGGTGAAACGTTGCCGGACAGGGGGGGTGATGCTCCCTTCGTGTATGTTTTTCGCGAAATCCTTTATCGCGCGGATGGTGAACTCTATTTCCGCTGTCAGGGCGGGATCGGGGCAAAGGGCAGGGGTTCTCAGCCAGTAGTGGCCGACCATCCGGTTCTCGTCGGGATTGGCGATCTCTCCCGCCTCCAGGCGTTCCATGGCGTCGAAGGCCTTTTGGATGGCCGGCTCCATTCGCTGCAGGAAGGTGTCAGGGAAGTTCATCCGGCTGATGTCGAGGGCGAGGCCTATCGCCGGTATTTCGCACAGGTGGTGCCTGAAGCGTTCCCAGAGTTCGAGCTTGTCCATTTCTCCTCCAGCAGGGACTGGTGAATCACTTGTCTCCAGCCCCTGGCCCCTTTATTTTCTTATACAGTGCCGGCACCAGCGCGAAGAGGCCGAGGAGGGCAAATGAGCCCAATACCCGGAGAGATGCGATGTCGCTCATGCTGTGGATGGTTGCCAGGCTGGCCCCGGCGTTGCAGTAAACAAACCCTCCGGGGATAATGCCGAAGAAAGTGCCGATGGTGAATGTCCTGAGGGGCATGGCGGTAAGGGCGGCCCCGAGATTTATGAGAAAAAAGGGAAAGATCGGCACCAGGCGAAGGAAAAGAAGATAATTGAGGCCGGATTTCTCCAGTTCGGTGTTGAGTCCTTGAAGTCGGCCGCCGAACTTTTTCGCTACCGTGTCGCGGAAGAGGTAGCGGGTCAGGATGAAAGCCAGGATGGCTCCGATGGAGGCGCCTGTAACGGCATAGACCGTCCCCATTATTGATCCGAAGATGGCACCCGCAGCGAGGGAGAGGATTGCGGCGCCGGGGAGCGAGAGCGCTGTCTGAATGACATAGATGGCAATGAATGCTGCCACGAAGGCGATCTGGTGATCGGCATGCAGCCTGGCCAGGGCCACCTGGTTGGCCTTGAGGGATTCCAGGGTCAGGAAGCGCTTCAGATCAAGGGCAAAGAAAGCAACGATCAGGAGAACAAGAACGGAAAGGAGGGCGAGTTTTTTTCTGTTCATCCGTGCTTTATACTCCAGTAGACGAATCCCGGATAATGGTTGTCAGGGGTCTTATTTCAGAAGAAGTATACCCGAGTTAGCTGTGGGAGCAAGAGTGGTAGTCCAAAGAGGATTACTGTGCCGATTTCTGCAGCCGGTAGAGCTCCCCGGCGTTATTGATGGCAATGGCGGCGTGGGTCGCCAGGGTGGAGAGAAAATCCATCTCGGTTGTAGTGAAAGGCGTGCCGCAGGCGCGCCCCGAGACGTTCACTACTCCGACCACCTTCTCTTTCACGCAGAGCGGGACGGAGAGAAGGCCTGGTGCAGTGTAAAGCTCGCCGTTCGGGTCTTCTTCGAGCATGCGGGGGGTGATCGACGGCGGGATGTCATTTCCCAGGCGCAGGGGACGGTTTTTCGCAGCCACCAGCCCGGATATGCCGCGGCCAGCCTTCAGGGTGAACTTCTTTGCCAGGGCCTGTTCTATGCCGACGTTCACCTTCATGTAGAAGATGTCGTTCTGCTTGTCATGCAGCAGGAGATAGCCGCGCGTTGCCCTGATCTGCTCAACGGCACTTTCAACAAGCGTGCGGAGGATTTCGCCGATGTCGTGGGTTGCGGAAATGTGGGCACAGGTGCGGTTGAGTGTTTTCATCATATCCAGGGCGTCCTTGAGCTCCCGGTTTTTGACGGAAAGGTCGCTGATCAGGCGCTGGTTCTCCATGGCCAGTGCTTGCTTTTCCAGGGTCCGTTCCACTACATTGTAGAGAATGGCTTCATCGTCGATCGGCTTCACGATGAAGTCGTAGGCCCCGAGCCGCAGGGCCTTTATGGCGGTATAGCTGGATGCGTTGCCGGTGATGATGATCACTTCCGTATCGGGGTTGATCTCCTTGATAACCTTCAGGAGTTGCAGGCCGCTCATTCCGGTGAGGATCACGTCTGACAGAACGAGATTGAAGGTCTTGCTCTTCAGAAGCTTAAGGGCTTCCTCGCCGGAGCTTACACAGGTCACGCTGGCGCTCTTCTTCTGGAGGAGCCCCGCCAGCTGCTGCTGCATGGCAACGGAATCATCAACTATGAGTATTTCAGGAACAGTGTTCATGACATTACCTCCCGTGCCACTGCAAGGAGTGGATGGATACGCATTCCTATACTACTAATCCGGGGGGAAATGCAAATACTTTAATTGCCTTTATATGCGCTATAGACGGTGAAAAAGACTTTGACAAACGGGGCTCCGTTCTATACTATTTGCCGATACTTTTAGAGGATATGTCTATGGAAGCGGCACTTGCCCTGATAGGGGAAGACCTGAAAAATGTTGAAGAGCAGTTCAGGAAGGATCTGGCGTCTAATGTGCCGCTGATCCGTAAGGTGGGGGAGTATGTCCTCTCCAGCGGCGGCAAGAGAATCAGGCCCGCGCTGTTGCTCCTGTCGGCAAAGCTCTGCGGCTATCAGGGGACACGTCACGTGCCGCTGGCCAGCGTCATCGAGTTCATCCACACCGCCACCCTTCTCCACGATGACGTGGTGGACAGCGCCACTTTGCGCCGCGGGAACGCTTCCGCCAATACGATCTGGGGAAACGAGGCGTCGGTTCTCGTCGGGGATTTTCTTTTCTCCAAATCCTTTTCGCTCATGGTAGAGGACGGCGACCTGAGTGTTCTGAAGGTACTCTCCGAAGCCACTACCAGGATCGCCGAAGGTGAAGTGCTGCAGCTGATCTGCACCAGCGACCTGGAGATGACTGAGGAGCGCTACATTGAGGTGGTGAAAGGAAAGACAGCTATTCTCATCTCCGCTGCCTGCCAGGCCGGTGCCATCCTTGGCAAGGCTTCCCCGGAGCAGGAGGCGGCCATGTCAGATTTCGGCATGGAGCTTGGCATTGCCTTCCAGATTATGGACGATCTGCTGGATTACACCGCCAGCGAAGAGGAGTTCGGCAAGAACATCGGCCATGACCTGGAGGAGGGGAAGATCACGCTGCCGCTGATTCATACACTGCAGAACTGCACACCTGCGGAGCGCGAACTCATCGCCGAGGTGGTGAGCAAGGATATCCTGGAGGAGAGCGACATCAAGGCAGTGTTTGATCTTGTCCATGCCTATGATGGCCTCGGTTACGCAGCCGGGCGCGCGGCCGACTACATTACCCAGTGTAAGTTCCGATTGGCTTCATTCACCGAATCCCCGGTCAGGAAGGCCCTGCTGAACCTGTCCGATTACGTTGTTTCCCGCAATAGTTAAATAACGTCAATTATTCAACCACTTTCGTTATATAGCCGATATCCCGTACCATCCCTCCCCGCAACCCCCGCCTAGCTCCATGATTCATTTGGCCCGGAAATTGCTTTTGTGTGAGCATGATCTAATTTGGGGCCACGTCATGAAAGAATCTCTCGTACACCAGAAAACCGTCGAAATCGCTGGGGAGTCCTACCTGATCTCCGTTTACTCCCGCACTGACGGCAGGCACTTTGCCAGGACATATTTCAGCGATTTCGACGTCATCATCAATGATGGCTTGTCTCTTCTGGATGCCCTTGCCAAGCAGGAAGAGCTACTTCCGCTTGCGGTCAATTCCCGCAGGCTCATGCGCGAATTGAACCGCAAATCCTGAGGCCTGGTCCGTATAACCTTTCCCGCCCGATTCCCCCGCTCTCAAAAACCCCTTGCAATACTAATCTTCATGCACTAAAACAACATATATGAAGGGGAAGAACTCTTTTCGCATAGCGATTCTGGCGGCCTCCGTCGTCGGGATCACGGTCGTCCATTACTTTACCCCGCTGAGGCTCCATGTCTTCCATGACATCTTCCAGCGGCTCTATTATCTTCCCATCATCTTCGCCGCCTTCTGGTTCGGGCTCAGGGGGGGGCTGGTGGTCTCTCTTGCCGCCAGTATCCTTTATATTCCCCATGTAGTGTTCCAATGGGGTGGGCACCTCACCCTCGAGATGGAAAAATACCTGGAAATTCTCCTGTTCAACGTTGTCGGAGCGGTGACCGGGTTTTTGTCGGAGCGGGAAGATGCGCGGAGAGTCCAACTGGAAAAGACCGCGCAGGGGTTGGAGGATTCGTACAGAAAACTCCAGAACCAGGCAGACCTCATCATCCGCATCGAGGAGCAGTTGCGCAAGGCCGAGCGCCTGTCGGCCCTGGGGGAGCTGTCGGCCACCCTGGCACACGAGGTCCGCAACCCCCTCGGCTCCATCAGGGGCACGGCGGAAATACTCAAGGAGGACTTCCCGACGGGGAGCAAGAAGTTCGAATTTCTGGAAATCCTCCTCAAGGAGACCGACCGGCTGAACCGGGTCGTGGAGGAATTTCTCCATTTTGCCCGGCCGGTTCCCCCTCCCCTGGGGACCTGCGACTTGGCTGCCGAACTTGCTGCAATGGTGAAGCTTTTGGAGAATGATGCGCTCGCCTACAATGTCAGGATCGATATCCATGCCGCAGAAATAGTCCCAGAAGTTACAGGTGACTGCGAACGGTTGCGCCAGGTCTTTCTCAACCTCATGCTCAATGCCATTCAATCCATGCCGCACGGGGGCTCGCTCGAAATCGCGCCGAGGCTCCTTCCCCCGCAGGGGGAAAGGGGGGGCAAAGTGGAAATCCGCTTCAGCGACACCGGCGGCGGAATAGCATCCGACGACCTGCCGCACGTCTTCGAACCTTTTTTTACCACAAAGTCGGGTGGGACCGGGCTCGGCCTGGCCGTTACCCAGAAAATCGTGGAGAGCCACGGCGGCAGCATCAGTGTGGAGAGCGAATTGGGGAAGGGTACGACGTTCCGGGTCCGGTTGCCTGTGTGAGGCAGTGAATGGTGAATGGTGAATGGTGAATGGTGAATGGTGAATGGTGAATGGCCCAGCGAATCCTGATCATAGATGACGATGCATCTCTTCGCAGAGTTTTGGAGTATAACCTGGAAGAGGAGAGGTATGAAGTCTTTACCGCTGCCAGCGGCGAAGAGGGGATGCGCCTTTTCGAGGAGCAACAGCCCGGCTTGGTTATTACCGACCTGAAGATGCCGGGAATGAGCGGATTCGACGTTCTGCGGCAGATAAAGGAGGGCTCTCCCGACACCCTGGTGATTGTCATTACCGCTTTCGGCGCGGTGGAAACGGCGGTGGAGGCGATGCGGGCCGGGGCCTACGATTACATCACCAAGCCGTTCAACCGCGAGGCCCTGAAGCTGACCGTGCGCAAGGCATTGGCCTTCACCGGCCTGTCGAGCGAGAACCGGCGGCTCAAGGAAGAACTGGCCGAACGCTTCGATTTCCGCAACATCGTCGGCATGTCGGACAAGATGCAGCGGGTATTCGATGTCGTGCGGCGGGTGGCAGACACCGAGGCAACCGTCTTGATCACCGGCGAATCCGGGACTGGCAAGGAACTGGTTGCCAAGGCCCTACATTCCCTCAGCTCGCGCCACAACGGACCTTTCGTGCCGATCAACTGCGCGGCGATCCCCCGGGAACTGCTGGAAAGCGAGCTGTTCGGCCACGTGAAAGGGGCATTTACCGGTGCCGTAAAGGACCGCGCCGGCAAGTTCCAGCTGGCGGATGGCGGCACGCTCTTCCTGGACGAGGTGGGTGACTTGCCGGTGGATCTTCAGGCCAAGCTTCTCCGCGCCCTCCAGGAAAGGGAGGTCTCGCCGGTCGGCGGCGAGGCGCCGCGGAAGATTGATGTCAGGGTCCTGGCGGCAACGAACGCGGAACTTGACCAGGCTATCGAGGATGGGAAATTCCGCGAGGACCTTTACTACCGGCTGGCGGTGATCCCGATCCATTTGCCCCCCCTGCGCGAGCGGCGGGAAGACATTTCCCTGCTGGTCAGGCATTTTGCTGGCCGGCATGGCGGGGCGCAGGTCAGGTTCGATGACCGTTCACTGCAAATATTGCGGGAATATTCGTGGCCGGGTAATGTCAGGGAATTGGAGAATACGGTGGAGCGCCTGCTGATCCTGCGGCGGGGGGATACCATAGAGCCGGAGGACCTCCCTGCCCAGATCGGCAGGAGACGGGCTGTGGCCGCCGGGACAAAGGTCCTGAACCTTCCCGACGAAGGTTATTCCCTTGAGGAACTGGAGCGGGAGGCGGTGCTGGAGGCATTGGAACGGACAGGCTGGAACCAGACGGCCGCGGCCCGGTTTCTCCGCATTCCGCGCCATACATTGCTATACCGCATGGAGAAATATCATATAACACAGGGGGAGAAGAAACAATGAACCGGATTTTCTGGATGACACTGCTCATTGCTGCGACAGTTGCCAGCGGATGCTCGAAGAAAGAGGAAGGGTCGGCGGAGAGGGGGGGCGGCCAGCCGGTGATACGTGACACCCGGTCCCCTTCCATGCAGGTCGCGCCGGTGGAGGGGGCCATGGCTCCGGACCTGAACGTCCCGGACCTCTCGGGCAAAGAAGTGCGGCTATCCGATCTGCGCGGCAAGGTCGTGCTTCTGAACTTCTGGGCCAGCTGGTGCCCGCCGTGCCGCGAGGAGATGCCCTCCATGGAGAAGCTGAACAAAGCCATGGCCGGCAAGCCGTTCCAGATGCTCGCCGTCTCCATCGACGAAAAGGGGAAGAATGCAGTTGAAGCGTATTCTGCCAAATCCGGGATAAAGCTTCCGTTCTATCTGGACACCGAAGGGAAATGGAGCAAGTTGTACGGAACCACCGGCGTTCCGGAAACGTTCATCATTGCAAAAAATGGTGTTATACTCAAAAAGATCATCGGTGGACTGGATTGGAGTCATCCTGAAGTGTCCCGGTTTCTGGAAGATGCGATGAAGCAGTGAGGGTTTGGAGAATATGATGCAAACGGATAATGTCACATTCATCGGCGCGTTCGTCGCGGGGCTTCTGTCATTTCTCTCACCCTGCGTTCTACCGCTGATTCCATCTTACATAACCTACATTACCGGGCTGTCGTTCGCGGAGCTTCAGGCCGAGCACCCCACCCACGCGGTGCGGCGGCAGACCATGATTCACTCCCTGATCTTCATCGCGGGCTTCACGACCGTCTTCGTCCTGCTCGGGGCCTCGGCGACCTTCATCGGCGGTTATCTCCAGGAGCACATGGGGGTGTTGCGGAAGATCGGCGGGGTAATGATCATCATCTTCGGTGTTCATGTATCGGGTATCTTCGATATAGGAATCCTCCTGGGTGAGAAGCGCATCAATATACACCGCAAACCGGCCGGCTATCTCGGCAGCTTCCTGGTTGGGCTCGCCTTTGCCGCAGGCTGGACCCCTTGCATAGGTCCGATCCTGGCTTCAATCCTCATGGTGGCGGCAACCGAGGGGACGGTTGCGAAGGGGATATCGCTTCTCTTCATCTACTCCCTCGGCCTGGGGATCCCCTTTTTTCTCGCCTCCCTTGCCCTGCACCAGTTCCTGGTCTTTTTTAACCGCTTCAAGAAATATATCCGCATATTCGAGATAGTTACCGGTGTTTTTCTGATCATCGTCGGTATTCTGGTCTTCACGAATTACCTGTCCGTCTTGTCATCCTTTGCTAATAGGGTGTTCGGAGGTTTTTGAGTGGCGCACGATAATCAAAAGGTGTCCATTCAGCTAACCGTAGCCGATCTTGAAACCACGGAAGCCTTCTATGCCGGGATTCTCGAGATGCCGATCCGCCATGCCCTGACTGCTCCAGGGGCGCCGGAGCACCTGCTGATGAAGATGGACGGGTGGGAGCTGATATTCGTTGACGAGTCGGAGGTGATCCAGAACCATCCGGTTCTTGAGGAGCGGCTTCAGGAAATTCCGAAGGGAGTGGGGATGACCCTCCATTTTCCAGTCGAGGATATCGAGGGAATCTTTGCCGCTCTGGTGGAAGAGGAGATCGAGATTCTCTATCCGCTCCAGGTGATGCCGTACGGCATGAAAGAGGTATGGTGCTTTGATCCTGACGGCTATTTGCTCGTGCTGGAAGAACCGGTCAGGCGCAAGGTGCAGGGTGAAAAGTGAATGGTGAATTGTGAATTGTGAAAAAATGAAGGGGATGGCAGGTTTGTCATCCCCTTCACTATTCACTCTTCACTTTTCACGTTTTTCTTACGCTCCCCCGGAGCGCAGGTGTCGCTCATTCAGGTAGGTACCCCGAGTCGCGGCAGGATGATCTTGTTCAGGATTATCCACAGGGCCAGAATCCCCACCATTATCAATAATTCGTGCATCATTTCTCCAATCTCGTCCAGGACGAATTATTATATTCAAGAAACAATATACTCAATGGGGTCGCAGTAAGGCAAGTTAATTTTTTTCTTGACACCGCCGTAACCCGATGGCTATGATTGAAAATCAATTTCAGATCAGGGGAGGGGGCCGTGAAGAAGGCCAAAAAGAAACTCTTCAGGGAGTTTATCGCGGAGAAGGGGCTCAAGTCGACCCGCCAGCGGGACATCATTCTCGATGCTTTTCTTTCCTCCGACCGGCACTTGAGCATTGAGGAGCTGTACCTCAAATTGCGCTCCAAGCACCCCAGCATCGGATATGCCACGGTCTACCGGACGCTGAAGCTTTTCGCGGAATCCGGGATCGCGCGCGAGATCCACTTTGGTGACGGCCAGACCCGTTACGAGCACACGGGCGAAGGGGAGCACCACGACCATCTCGTCTGTAAACGCTGCGGCAGCATCATAGAGTTCGAGAACGAGGCCATCGAGAAAATCCAGGACGAAATTGCCTCGAGCTATGGTTTCCTGATCCAGCACCACAAGCTGGAACTGTATGGATTATGCGCAAAATGCCGCGCGTAGCAAATATACCGTGAATGCATCTGGGGGTCAGGTCTTGACATTTGACAACATGTTTACGTTGTCAAATGTCAAGACCTGACCCCTTTTTCTTGAAGGGAACATGCAATGTCGTTGTTCAAGAAAAGCGGCACCTGCCACGGGGCCCGGCAGGGCCAGGCGCTCGCCGCTAAAAAAGTCGCCCTCGTCGGAAACCCGAACGTGGGGAAAAGTGTTCTATTCAATGCCCTGACTGGTGCATACGTCACCGTTTCCAACTATCCCGGCACCTCTGTAGAGGTTTCCCGCGGGACCGCCGTAATCGATGGATGCCAGTACGAGATCATCGATACGCCCGGGATGTATTCGATCCTGCCGATCACGGAGGAGGAGCGGGTTGGCCGCGAGATTCTGCTGAACGAGGCCCCCGACGTGGTTCTCCATGTCCTGGACGCCCGCAATCTCGAGCGGATGCTTCCGATGACCCTGCAACTCGTGGAAGCCGGGCTTCCGGTCGTGCTGGTCGTCAATATCATGGACGAAGCGGAGCGCCTGGGGCTGAAGATCGACATCCCGTTGCTCCAGGAAAAACTCGGCATCCCGGTCATCGGCGCGGCTACTGCGAAGAAGCGCGGCCTGGCGGAAATCAGGCATGCCATCACCTCGTTCGAGCGGGGCAAACATGCCGTATTCGGATATTCGCGGCAAATGGAACAGGACATCGAGGAGGTTGCCGCACTCCTGGTTGGAAGTTACACACTTGCCCGCAAGGCTGTCGGGCTTCTTCTGCTGCAGCGCGATGAAGAAGTGACCGCCCTTGTGCGGGAAGCCGAAGGGGAACGGTTTTCTGCGATCGAGCAGAAGATAAGGGAAAAGACGTTCGACCGGCGCACCTCCCTTCACCTGGAGCTTTCCCTGGAGCGCAAGTCCATCGTGAACGGAGTGCTGCAGGGGGTTGTCGAAATCCCTTCCATCAGGCGCCGCACTTTCAACGAGCGCCTATCCACCTGGGCAGTCCGGCCGATCACCGGAGTTCCTCTGCTCCTGGTCGTCCTTTATTACGGCCTCTACGAGTTTGTAGGCGTCTTCGGCGCCGGCACGCTGGTCGATTTTCTCGAAGGGACCCTGTTCGAGGAGCATTTCAACCCCTGGATCATCGGGGTCGTGCACGCCATCATCCCCTGGCCGGTTATCCAGGAGCTGTTTGTCGGCGAGTACGGGATCATCACCCTTGGCCTCCGCTATGCCGTCGGGATCATCCTCCCCATTGTCGCCACCTTTTTCCTCTTCTTCTCCGTCCTGGAGGACAGCGGCTATTTCCCTCGGCTGGCGCTCCTTGTTGACAGGGTATTCAAGAAGATCGGCCTGACCGGCCGGGCGGTTATCCCCATGGTGCTCGGTTTTGGCTGCGACACCATGGCCACCATGGTCACCCGCACCCTGGAGTCGGTCCGCGAACGAATCATCGCCACGCTGCTGCTGGCCCTGGCCATTCCCTGCTCGGCCCAACTCGGGGTCATTCTGGCCCTTCTCTCCAAGGCTCCCGGAGCGCTTGCCGTCTGGTCTGTCTGCCTGCTCCTCATTTTTATGCTGATCGGGCTTCTGGCGGCGAAGGTCATGCCGGGGGAAACCCCCATGTTCTACATGGAGCTACCCCCCATGCGGCTTCCCCAGATCTCCAACGTCCTGACCAAGACCTATACCCGGATGCAGTGGTACTTCATGGAGATTCTGCCCCTCTTCATCCTGGCTTCGGTACTCCTCTGGCTCGGCAAGATAACCAATTTCTTCGACAAACTGGTTGACTGGACCAGCCCAGCCATGGCTGCCATCGGCCTGCCGAGGGAGACTGCGGTAGCGTTCATCTTCGGCTTTTTCCGCCGGGATTACGGCGCGGCCGGACTTTACGACCTTCAGGAAAAGGGGCTTCTCAACGCGCGCCAATTGACCGTGGCTGCGGTCACCCTGACCCTGTTCGTCCCCTGCGTGGCCCAGTTCCTGGTGATGAAAAGGGAGCGGGGGGTGAAGGTATCAATTGTCATCCTGGTCTTTGTCAGCCTGCTCGCATTTGCCAGCGGCTGGGGGCTGAATGAGTTCCTTCTCGTGACCGGGATACTGTGACCTGAATCCGCGAGGGTCGAGCACCCCGTTGCGCTCAGAGTCCCCTCGCTCCGCCGCTGTACGGCTCATTCGCTTTGCTTATTTCGCCTACACCGGCTGGAACTCGGGCACATTCGCGCCACGGGACACTCGACCCTCACGGATTCAGGAGTGACAATGAAGTGCGGTTTCTGCGGATATGAATTCGCCGAAGAGGACGGTATCCGGGGGTGCGGCAAATGCGGCATGCCGGGGAGCTGCCGGATGATCCGCTGCCCCCGCTGCAACTACGAGAACCCGCCGGAACCGGCGGTGGTGAAGAAGATTAAAAAGCTATTGAAGAAATCGTAGGGGCAAACCTTGTGTTTGCCCACAACCGGGCGATCACGAGGATCGCCCCTACATGACGAAAGATTTGAATCGAAGGAGCATTCAATGAAGCTTTCCGAAAAGGCCGAAGAAATCCTGGAGGCGTTATGGATCGCCGTGGAGGAGAAGGGGCAGAGTTCCGCAGATGCCGAGCGTATCGGCATTCCCTTTGAAGACCCGGCTTATGGGGAGTTGAAGGCGCTCGCCTTTATCGAGGTCACTGACGGCCGTGTCCACCTCCGGACGGAGGGGAAGGAGGAGGGGGAGCGGACGGTCCGGCGGCACAGGCTGGCTGAGCGCCTAATGATGGACGTCCTCAACATCCGCGGCGAGGGGGCGGAAGACAAGGCCTGCCAGTTCGAGCACCTGCTCCACGAAGAAGTTGACGCCAAGGTCTGCACCATGCTCAACCACCCCACCACCTGCCCCCACGGAAAGGCGATCCCGCCGGGAGAGTGCTGCCTGGCCGCCCGTGAAAGTGGCGATCTAGGCATCGTCCCCCTGACCGAGCTGAAGCCTGGGCAGGAAGGGGAGATCGCCTATATCCAGACCGAAGACAGCAAAAAGATGCAGAAGCTGATGGCCATGGGTGTCCTCCCCGGCAACCGGATCAACCTGGTCCAGGCTTTCCCCTCCTACATCTTTCGTATCGGCTTTTCCGAATTTGCCATCGATACGGCCATGGCCCGGGAGATTCATGTGAGGAAATGAGAGTATCCTGGAACTAAAATGCAGAGTCCAATATATAAGAATATGATGAAAATGAAAATCATTACAAAATTCAAATGGTGCGGCATTGTGAAACGGATTATTGGCGTAATGACGGTGATTGGCGGAATCCTTGCCGGCGCGACTATGGCCTTTGCAGTTGAGGTAACCTGGAGCGGGGACATCAGGGAGGTCTTCGAGGCACGCTGTCGCTGGTGCCATGGGGGAGAGCGGGCACCCGATCACTTCGAATTCAAGAAGGATAAAGACAATTTCGTATCCATGGGGCAGGGGCCGCGGATGGATACCTACAGCCACCTGATTTTCTATACGGCATGGCCCGACACCGGCTCGCTCATGCGGCATCTCGACGACGGCAGGAATACCCCCGACGGAACTCCGGGGAGCATGTACCGCCGTCTCGGCTTAACGGACCAGGAGCGGCAGAAGAACCTCGCCCTCTTCAAGGAGTGGGTGGGGAACTGGGTGATGAAGAGATGGCCTGATGCCACCAAGGAGGAGTTGAGCGGGATCAAGGTCCCGTATTGAACAAAGTCGCGGGGAGAACGCCGCCGTGATCTCGCCTTCCCCTGACCCCGGAGTTTTCCCTAAAATGCAATAATGCAAGCCTGACCCGGCGCCCTGACCCTCCCGCTTCCGACAGAAATTTGCGTACTGATTTCACCGCACCCCGGTCGGTCTCTTTTTGCGGATGAGTTCCGTGCTTTCGGCGTCGCTGAGCTCACCTTCCTCCACCAGAAGCATATGGGGGAAATGGCGGGCCACGGCGGCGGCAAACAGGCCGCTGCCGTTCCCTACCTGCATGCCGTCTGAGGCGAAGACCGGCACCCCGTGTAGCCCGCAACTGGGTGAGTTCTTTTTGAAGATGAAGCCGCAGAGCCCCTCGGTCTCCAACTCCCTGACCCTGTGGCGGCAGAATGTGAGCATCTGCTCCGTCCTGTCGATACGGCTGTCGATGTCTACCAGCCGGGGAGTTGTGGGGTCCCCTTCCAGGCGCATCGGCTCGCGGGGGGTGGTCATGCCGCATTCCACTTCCGGGCAGACCGGGAGGAAGCGGAACTTCCGCCCCAGGGTGTCGGTGATGTAGCGGTCGAGCTTGTGGCCACCGTCGTAGCGGACCATGTGTCCCAGCAGGCAGGCGCTGACGCCGATGGTGACGGCGCTCTCCCTGTTTCCCTCGTATATGTCCACCTGAATTCTCCTTATACAATCACTCGCAATCAGATCGGCGGCTCGCCGATGATCCGGACCCTGGGGCCGTAGTTGATCCTGTGGAAGGTTCCGGGATCGTTACGGGTGCTGATGACCCACAGGTAGAGCCTCTTGGCGGCGTCGAGCAGGGGCGGCTTCAACTCGTGGTAATACGGCTTGTTCACCTTCCGGTCGTGGGCGCTGTAATACTCTATCTGCATCTCCTCGTCGTAGAGGCCGATGCAGCCATGGGAGGCGGGGTAGCCGGGGACGTCGCGCCCATGGATCCAGTATGAGGGCCAGGTGTCTACGCTCTTGTCCACAAAGAACCTGATGCCGTAGTGCATCGGATAGCGGCGGCCGATCTCTTCCACCATGTACATGTTAGATTTGTGCCGGCGGTCGACTGCGTCCACCCTGAATTCGCCGTTCGGGACCCGGTGTCCCTTGACCCCCACCGCCGCGGGGAAGGAAAAGACGAGCCTGCCGAGCTCATAGGCCCCCAGGAACATTTCTGCCTGATCGACCAGGATGAACTTCTCCTCCTGCGCGGCGTCAGGATACGTAGCCGGCAGCGGAGTGAAATCGCGGATATCCTCCAGCCGCTTCGGAACCTTGATCGACCTCCCCCCAAGGAAGTGGCGCCGGTCCATCCGGTTGAAGCGGAGAATATCCTGCCAATGTTCGCCGAAAAGCCCTTCCGGGGTGTCCGTCCATTTCAGCTTCCGGCATTCCCATTCGATCCGGTCGTCGCTCGGATAGTGCAGACCGCAGAGGTTCTTGATTTTCTCCGAGGCGGCAACGCTGCCGGCGGTGAAGATCAGAAGGGCGCAGAGGGCAAAGCGGGAGAAGTTCATTGGTTTCCTGTTTTTCAGGGTATTACTGCGGCAATTAAACATATCAAGGTAGGGGCTAGGCTTGCCTCGCCCAATCCGGGGCACGGCGTGCCGTGTCCCTACAGCAGGGTTTTACATGTTTAATTGCCGAAGTAATAGCTGACGGTGAAACGGAATCTGCGGGTTCATGTGCTTGATACCCACCAGTGTCACAAAGTCTATATGTTGTGGCAGCAAAAGCAAGCGGGACGACCTTTGACAACGCACCAGCTTTTTAGGAAATCCGGTGCGGACGTTCATTCTAATGCTGGAAAAAACTGTTGACAAATATATTTTATACCGTTAAATTGAAAACGAATTTCATTGTATCTTTCAGTAGTCCGCAGAGGTCACAAATGGCTGTAAAGGGTTGTTCAGGGATGTGCATGTTTTGCCGGCAGAGCTGCCGGGGTGAGGCAAACAGCTTGCTGGTGAGCGCAATCGACGGCCGGATCAGGCTCAGGGATGCCAGGTTCAGGAATCCGCAGGTGTCGGAGCGCGCGGAATGCCTTTTACGCGGGAATTCTGCCGTGCGCCACGCCTGCTGCAACCAGAGGACCGGCAGCCTGCTGGTCGAGTACGATGCGAAAGCCGCCGGAGAGGCGACGATCCTGGCCATGCTTGCCCCGCTCCTGAATGGCCGGCGCCCGGCGGGGAGGGTGTATGCCTTTCCCGATGTCAGCAGGGCAGATTCATCCCCCCAACCTGTGCCGGTTGCAGAGGCAGCCTGACCAGTTCTCAACCTGATTGCACTGATCTCCCGCTGAACCCTTCTCCCTGAGGGAGAAGGTGGCCGAAGGCCGGATGAGGGGGTAGCAGTTCCGATTAATCCACCATATCCCCCTCACCCTAGCCCTCTCCCTCAGGGAGAGGGAACTGTTTGTCGCTATAGCGGGAGATTGGTTCTAATCAGGTTTCACAATGATGTAGGGGCGCATGGCATGCGCCCAAACGATTATCGAGGAGGACCCGCATGTCGACCATCAGCTATATTCCCGGAAGAGTCAGGCTGGAAAATGACGAGCTGATCAACCAGCCCCGCCGTTGCCAGCTTGTCGCCCAAAGGCTCAATGCCCTCGGCGGGGTGACCGACGTTGAGGTCAACCAGCGCACAGGCCGCATCCTGATTCACTTCGACGAATCGATGATCGAGCGCGATCTTCTTCTTGCCAAGGTTACCGAGTTCGCAAACGCCGCAGAAACGGCCGAAAAAAGTGAGGTAGCCGGTTTGACAGTGGACGGGTCCCCTGTTACAAATAAGAAACAGAGGCTGTCGCATCTGGCGATCGACCTTGCTGGCCACGTCCTGCTTCCGGGTCCGCTGGGGGTGCTGTTCCCCTTCGCCGTGAACGCGTTCCGGAAAAGCCCGGCATAGCTTGAGTGAACGGAACGATTGCCAATACATCGATGTATCAAATCCGATACTAGTGAACCAGGAGGGTTGGCATGAGCGAAGAGAACAGGGATGAACGGCATGAAGGGTATGGGGAGCAGAAGCGCGGCGATGGCTACATGATCGGCAAGAAGAGCCTCTGGCTCATGGCAGGAGGCGCCCTGGGGGCGCTTGCCGCCATTGGGATCGGCAAGGCCTCCAAAACGGTCCGTCCGGCTGTAGTCGGCGCGGTGAAAGAGGGGTACGCGTTCAAGGAGTGGGCCGCGGCAAAGCTTGAGGGCTGCAAGGAGGACGCGGAGGATATCCTGGCCGAGGCTAAGCACGCCTATTACAAAGACTTGGATGTATCGGCTTCTGCCATCGAGAAGGAGAAAGACATTCTGAAAAAAGCCGAAAAAGTCGTGGCCAAGAAGATGGCCAGGGGCGCAAAGGAGGAGGGGTAGCCATGGATATCGCCAATAAAAGCAGAAAATACGGCAGCGTGCTTCTGAACATCGCCCTTGGCGCGTCGGCAGTGGTGGGGGGCGCATACGTCGTCTCGCGGATCACGGAAAAGCAGGAGAGCGAGACCCGCCTTGACCGCTTGGAGCAGATACTGAAGGAAGTAAAGGAAGAGAAATAATCAAAGGCTGGAACCGACTTGAAACCGCTCCCTCCCTCCACCCTGTGGGGGGAGGGATTTTTGTCTGAAGGTAATCCATGCACTATGCCATAACCCACGAACTTCCAGGAAGGATGCGGCTCAGCCTCGCTATTCCCCGCAGGCCGGCCATCGACGCTTCTTCACTAGAAAAGTCCCTGGCGGGCCTTGCCGGCGTGCAGTGCGCCTCGTTCAACATTGCCTCCAGAAACGTCCTTATCCGTTACAAAGGGGGCATCCCGGCGCGGGACGCCATTCTGCGCGAAGTTGGGGAGATGCCGCTTCCCCTCCCTGTTGCCGCGGTTTTTCCTCCCGACAAACTGGAGACGAAGCGCTCCAAGGTTATTCGCTCCGCGGCCCTTTTTGCCCTCAGCCCCTACCTCTTTACGCCGACAGTGAGCGCGGCCCTGACCGTCACCGGCGCCATTCCGGTTCTCAGGAGGGGTATCCGCTCCCTCTCCCGGCGCAACGTCAACGTTGACGTCCTGGATGCCTCGGCCATCTCCGCCGCCATGGGGATGGGGGAGTTCCGCACGGCCGGCATGATCTCGCTCCTGCTCAAGACCGGCGAATACCTGGAGGAGTGGACCAGGGAACGCTCCAGGAAGATGCTTGTCTCCATGTTCAAGACCGGCGAGGAACACGCATGGATAGTTGAGGATGGAGTGGAGCGGCAGGTGGCCCTGGCGGAGTTGCGACCCGATTGCCTTGTGGTGGCCAGGACAGGCGGCCGCATCCCGGCGGATGGCATCGTCGAGGATGGGGAGGCGCTGGTGAACCAGGCGTCCATGACCGGCGAGCCCCTCCCTGTCCTGAAAAGAAAGGGGCTCATGGTATATGCCGGGACCGTGGTGGAGGAGGGGCGGCTCACAGTCAGGGTGACCTCGGTTGGCGACGACACCAGGGTTGCAAGGATCGTGAGGGCGATCGAGGAGTCGGAGCTTCTCAAGGCCGATGTGCAGAACTCCTCGGAGAAGCTGGCGGAGCGGATCGTGCCATACTCGTTCCTCCTTTCGGGACTTACCTGGGCCGTGACCGGCAATGCCATGCGGGCCGCCTCGGCCCTGCTGGTCGACTATTCCTGCGCCATCAAGCTCTCCACCCCCCTCACCATCATGGCGGCCATGACCCATGCGGCGAAAAAGGGGATACTCATCAAGGGGGGGAAGTTCATCCAGAAGCTGGCGGAAACCGACGCCTTTGTCCTGGACAAGACCGGCACCCTCACGGAAGCCGCGCCGAAAGTGGTGGACGTGGTCCCATTCAATGGTTTCAGCCGGGAGTATATCCTGCGCAACGCCGCCTGCGTTGAGGAGCACTTCCCCCATTCCATCGCCATGGCGGTCGTGAAAAAGGCCGGTGAAGAGGGGATTGTCCACGAGGAACGCCACGCCGAGCCGGAATATATCCTGGCCCACGGCATCGCCACCAGGCTGAAGGGGAAGAGGATCTGCATCGGGAGCAGGCACTTCATCCAGGACGACGAGGGGATCGAGATATCCTTTGCCGATGCCGTCATACGCCGTCATACCGACCAGGGGTATTCCATCCTCTATATGGCCATTGACCGCGAGTTGGCCGGAATTGTCGTCATAGAGGACCCGGTGCGCAAGGATTCCCGCAGGTTTCTGCGCCGTTTGCGGGAAGACGGGGTCGACAGGGTGGTCATGCTCACCGGCGACAACGAGGCTACCGCCCGGCAAGTGGCGCAACAACTGGCGATCAGCGAGTACATGGCGGAAGTCTTTCCGGAAATGAAGACCGAGGTGGTGGAGCGGCTGAAAAAGGATGGTCGGGTCGTCGCCATGGTGGGTGACGGGATCAACGATTCGCCGGCCCTGGCCCGCGCGGATGTGGGGATCTCGCTCCAGCACGGCGCCGATATCGCCAAGGAGGCGTGCGACGTACTCCTCATGCGGGGGGAGCTCTCAGACATCATCCACGCCCGCCAGATTTCCCGCCAGGCCATGGCTCTGATCCAGCAGAACTACCGCTACATCGTCGGCATCAATTCCTCCCTTATTGGCCTCGGCCTCCTCGGGGCGATTCCTCCGTCCATGTCCGCCCTCATGCACAACTCCACGACCGTCCTCGTGACCCTGAACAGCCTTCGGCCGCTGCAGGAGGACCACCGGCGACCGCAGTTCCAGTGAACATTGCATCTTTCCCCTTGCCCTTTTCTTCCCAAACTATTTCCTGGTTATCCACTTAACCCCAATAAGGGCTTCTAATTCCCTCCCCCTTGACGGGGGAGGGTTAGGGTGGGGGTGAAAGTGACATTATTGTGTCGTTTGCAGCTTCACCCTCCCCCTCGCCCCCTCCCGTCAAGGGAGGGGGGATAATCGATAAATCAATACAAATAACCAGAAACCCTCTTTTTGACAATCCGCATAAACGATGTAAATTAAAACTGGTAAACATTCCAAGTGCGTGAAAGGGGTGTACCATGGGAAGCGGAAGATCGAAGCTGGTCAAGGGTTTGTTGTCAACGATCGTCGCCGGGCTGCTCGCGGGTATCGGCATGGTATCCGCCCAGGAGGAGGGGAAGAAGAGTTCAAGCTATGCCCCGGTGATCGAGGAGGAGTTCCCGGCCGTCATGGCCCGCATGAAGGGTGAGAAGTCGAAGGTGATGAAGCGGCAGATGGAACTCCTCAATGAGCGGTACGATCTGGGGAACCATCCGGCCAAGGGGATAACGATGTCACGGGGGAAGCCGGTCCAGGAAGGGATCAGGGTCAAGCTCCCCAAAGGGATGACCTGGGAGAAGCTGGCCCAGATGACCCCCGCTGAAATCCGCCAGAAGGACCTCTTCCCCGCCGGCTTCTATCCCCTGCCCCACCCGAACCACCCGCAGGGGGGGATGACTTTCCCCAAATTCGCCATAGACGAGATCAAAAAGCAGGAGGCGCGTGACCTCACCCGCTTCGACCTGGACTTCGACCTCCCCGACCACCTGTTGCCCGAGTTCCCGGCGCCGATCTTCCTGACCACGCGCCCTGACCTGGGCGACGTTTCCAAGGGAAAGCTGGTGACCATCAACAACTTCTACGAGCTGTTCAACGGCATCCTGAACCCCAAGCAGCTGGAGGGGTTGCGGCTCCTGGTGACACCCTTCCCGCAGCAGCAGTTCAACCAGACCGCTGACCGCCGCTCCGAGCAGCCGAGCAGGGGGGTCGCCTGTCTAGACTGTCATGCCAACGGGCATACCGACTCCGCCACCCACCTCGCCGGGGATGTGCGCCCCCAGGAGTTTCGCCACCGGATCGACACACCCAGTCTGCGGGGGGTGAATATCCAGCGGCTCTTCGGGTCGCAGCGGGTGATGAAGAGCGTCGAGGATTTCACCGAGTTCGAGCAGCGGGCGGCATACTTCGATGGTGACCCGGTCATCGCCACCAAGAAGGGAATCAACATCCTGGAGCGGGGGAGCCAGGTCCATTTCATGGCCGAGTTTCAGGAGCTTCTTGATTTCCCGCCGGCCCCCAACCTCGGCATTGACGGCATGCTCGACCCCGCTAAGGCTACCGAATCCGAAACGCAGGGGCAGAAGCTCTTCTTCGGGAAGGCCCGCTGCGGCACCTGCCATCCGGCCCCGTATTACACGGACAATAGCATGCACAACCTGCGGGTGGAGCGGTTTTTCGAGCCCCGCATGGTCAACGGCAGAATGGCTTCCGCCGACGGCCCGATCAAGACCTTCCCCCTGCGCGGCATCAAGGACTCGCCCACCTACCTCCACGACGGCAGGCTGCTGACTCTGGAGGATACAGTGGAGTTTTTCAACCTGGTTCTCGGACTCGGACTCACGGAGCTGGAAAAGAGGGATTTGGTGGCGTTCATGCGGCAGCTTTAGCAGGGTGTGACAACGTCAAGGCCGGGACGCAAAGCAGCCGGGGATATACGTGCCCCGGCTTTTTTCCTGCAGATTAGCAATCCACGCTGACTTGGCAGCGTTTTAATGAAGAGTGACTTCGCAAAGCTTACCACCCCCAGCCCCTCCTAAAATAGGAGGGGAGCAAAAAACTCCCCCTCCTTGGTTAGGAGGACCCAAAGGGCCTAAAGGGGTGGGGGGTGGTCGAGGAATTTGAAGTTACTCAGAAGGACTAATCTTCCGCTGAACCCTTCTCCCTGAAGGGAGAAGGTGGCCGAAGGCCGGATGAGGGGGTAGCAGTTTGATTCAATCGATCATTTCCCCCTCACCCTAACCCTTGGAGAGGGAACAGTTTGTTGCTGTTGTAGAAGATGTTGGCGCTACTCGACTATTTTCTTGACATGCGCGGCGCTTTCCGGTAAAAACGAAAACAACTTTCAATATCATCAATACCGTTTCTCTTGACTCAGGCAGGATCGAAGGAGGCAAATCATGGCAATGATGCCGAGCGCTAATGCGACAAAATCCCTGACATGTCATCGCCCCATCTGGAGCGAGGTGGCGGACAGGTTCAGCGACCCACGCGAATGTCTTGCCTCCTTCCTGGCGCTGGAAGCCGCCGAGGTGCTCGACGGGGCAAAGCCCGCGAACCTTGTCGCCGTGGCCAACCGCCGGCGCAACTGCGGACAGAACCTGTACGATCTCTGGAAAAAATGGGGGGGCGCGGTCCTGGCGGGAAGCGGGCTTGCGGCCCGCGAGCTGGTGGATCGGGGGGATTCGGTGCTGCTCCTTCTCTACTCACCATCGGCCCTGGAGGGGCTTCTGCGGAAGCCGAACGCAGCGGCCGTGCTGAAGCGGGCCGGATACGCTGATTTTACGGCCCCGGAAAGTGCGTTGAACGAGCTTGCCTCGCGCTTTTCCGGCGGGGAGTTCCCCCACGAGATAGGGGTTTTTCTCGGGTATCCTCTCAAGGACGTGGCCGGCTTCATGGGGTGGGTCCATATCCCCTTTACCTGTCAGGGGCCGTGGAAGATCTACGGCGATCCCCGGGAAAGCCTCCGCCTGGCGGAAACATTCCGCTGCTGCCGCAAGCGGATGGCGGAGCGCCTGAACTGTTGTGCCTCTCCGTTCGAATGTCTGGGGGAGGGCGCGAGATTGCAGGTTGCGTTCTCGTGATGCTGTATTGAAAATGAAAATTGTTTCCGACTGAAATTTGTCAAAAAGGAGGTCCCATGTCAGCGCAGTCTCTGGATTGCGATTCAATGGTCACGTTCCCCAGCCGATTGACCGCACCGCGGCCTTTCATAACCGTGGACGAATTGCTGGGCGATTCCCGTGAGCTGATCATCCTGCACGCCGGCGAACAGTACCGGCTCCGGGTTACCAGCAAGGGAAAGCTCATTCTCACCAAATAATCACTCAAAACAGCCCGCACATGGGTCCAGCCAGCCACCATTTGCCCCTCCGGCAATAGGCAGCCAGCCATCAATAATCAAGAAGCCGATTAGTTTCAATCTTCCGCGACATTGCTTCAGTCGTGGTCAAACAAACGAAAATGAAAGCCATGGCAAAAGGAGGCCTGCATGGGCACGAACCCGATGAATCAAGGCGAGGCAACACGCAGTACATGGGAGGAAGTGATGGAGACGCCGAAGGAGAAATGCATTCCGGCATTGTGCGCCGGTTGCGAGGGGGCGGCCCTGTGCGGGGGCGCGGCGATGGGTCGGTGAGTTGGGGTAACTTCTTGGAAAGGAGTCGAGGATGAGAAAGCTGATGCTGCTGGTGCTGATACTGACAGGGGTCAACATTTATGCAAACGAGCGCGTAAGTGCCCCGGCTGTTGAGGAAATAAAATCGGTGGAGATCTGGAGGGGAAGGGACGACGGGAAGCTCGTGGAGTTGGCGAGCTATGGCCCGGCCATTAAAAAGGCCCACGGCACAGCGGAGGTATTCGACAACATCTCCGGCACGGCTCTGGAAGCGAAGGGTGTCGAGCGTCAGGCACTGAGTGAAAAAATATTTCTTGACAATCGGTTCTGCTTCATTTAAAAGTGATATACATTTTCAAATTCAATGAAGTTGTTGCCTGCCTCGTGGAGGGGCTCCCAGTAAGTCATTAAGCAATGCCAATGCCGGCTTACCTGTTGATTTCAATAGAAGTTTGTTGCTAGCTTTTGCGTAAAACATGAAAATGATTTTCATTATACATAGGAGGCCGTATGTGCGTCGCACTGATCGGTGGGATGGACAGGCTTGAGAAGCACTATCTGGAGGAGGCCGGGAAATGCGGCATCGACCTGAAGGTATTCACCAGGTCGCATGGAAATATCGGCCCGAAACTTAAAAATGTCGATGCAATGGTGATCTTCACCAACAAGGTGTCGCATCGCGTCAAGAAGGAGGCGATGAGCGCGGCCCGAGCGAACGATATCCCGGTCTTCATGCACCACGCATGCGGGGTCTGCACGCTCAGGGACTGCCTCGGCTGCCTCACGATCATTAAAAACGGAGGGAAGAAAGATGCTTAAGAAGAAGTTGGCTGGTTTGACCCTGGCGCTCTCACTCATGGCGCCGCAATTCGCCCTTGCCCTGCACCCTGACCTGGTGATCCCGGAAAAAGTGGAGGCCAAGCACAAGGCCTGCCAGGAGATCATGCGCCTGGGGAACAAGTACAAGGTGGAGGGGCTTTTCTCCAAGGATTTTGAGGAGGGGAAGATTACCTGCACCCGTATTGACGTGGCGGCGGCAATCGAACTGCTGACCGAGAAGATGGCGGACAAGGTGGTGAAGGAAGGGCCTGCCGCGGTCGACAAGGAAGACCTGGTGCTCGTAGCCGAACTCCAGGACGAGCTTCGCGGCGAGATGCTCCTGACCCGTACCCGCACCTTCCAGCAGCGGAGGGAAGAGCTTGGTACCAGGCTGACCGCCATTACCAAGAATATCTCCCTCTCCGGCGGCTTGGTGGGCGTGCTGCAGCAGTCCATCGGCAATGAACCGGAGGACCAGGCCGAAGTGGTCGGTCGTGGTGACCTGGTGTTCAGCTTCAAAGTGGGGGAGAACACTATCGCGGTGATCGATGTGGAGGCCACCGGCGGTGACGGTATCGATTCCGTTGTTTCCAGCTTTTCGGGGCTGAATGCCGTTGCCGGCAGCACCAACGACACGGTCCGCTTCCGTGAGGCGTGGGTGGAGCATGCGGCGTTGAATGACCGCCTGCTTCTGACCGCAGGGAAGATCGACCTGACTAACTATTTTGACGCCAACGCCGTGGCCAATGACGAGAACGCCCAGTTCCTGTCCGGCGCTTTCGTCAACTCCGCCATCCTCGGCGCACCCGGCAACGGCCCTGGCGTAAGGCTCCAGGCCAAGCTCGCCGAGCCTCTTACCCTGGGGCTTGGTTACGGCAGCGGCGATACCGACACCTCCGATGTTTTCGACCATGGTTACGGCATCGCCGAGCTCGACTACAATATCAAGATGGGCGAGCTGGAGGGTAACTACCGTGTTTACGCCAGCGTGGACGGGACCGTTGCCGACGGCGAAGCCAAACTCGCACAGAAAAACGCCATCGGCTTCGGCGCCAGCCTCGACCAGCAGATCACCGACAAGCTGGCCCTGTTCGCCCGTTACGGCCAGCGTGACAAGGACGTCTACCTGACCAGGAAGGCATGGAGCGTTGGCGGACAGCTTTGCGGCCTTGTTCCGGAGCGCAAGGACGACGTGTTCGGTTTTGCCTACGGCCAGATCGAGGCTGTCGGCGCATCCACCCAGGAGAAACTTGCCGAAGCGTACTACAAGGTGCAGGTCAACGACCAGATCGCCGTTACCCCGGTGGTCCAGTACCTGATCAACCCGCTCGGAAACCGTGACGCCGACAATGTGGTCGCCCTCGGCCTCCGTTCGCAGATCAGCTTCTAGGATGTGAGAAGGAAGGGGGGTGCGGTTCTCCGCGCCCCCTCTTTTAAGCGCCATTTGAAAGAGGATGGATATGTCAAGAGCCATGAAAAAAATCCTGGGTATCGCGCTGTTGGTTTTGGTTGTGGCAGTGGCGGGTTCTCCCGCGCTGGCCGCCAAGCACAAGCTCGACTATCGGGGGATGATTGAGGAGACCGGCGGGTTTCTGAAGGAGGCGCTTGCCCTTTATAAGAAGGGGGAGATCCTGGAGGCCAAGCGCAAGGCCCAGGGGGCCTATTTCCAGGTCTACGAGAACCTGGAGGGGCCGATCCGGATCAACATCTCCGCGCGGAAAAACGCCGAGTTGGAGGAAGAGTTCATCGAGATCCGGAAGATGATCGTGACCAGAGCGCCGGTTGCGGATATCGAAAAGAGGATCAACGACTTCATGGCCGAGTTGCGCTCCCTGGTTCCCGAGCTGGAAGGGGGGGCCGAGCTGGTGGCCGAGGCGAGTGATGCGCCGGCGAAGGAGCCGGTCGCGGAGGATGGTGCCGCTGCCGGTATCGAGTCGGTCTGGCAGCAGTCCTTCGACAACATCCAGGCCCGGCTCGCCAAGGCCTTGGACGCTTATAAAAAGGGGAACACAAAAGGGGCGGCCGAGCTTGTCATCCAGACCCAGTTCGACGACTACAAGAACTCCCTCCTGGAAACCTCTGTCAGGCGCAATATTTCGCAGCAGAAGGATTACGAGAACAATTCTGGTTTTGCCGATATCGCGGCCATGATCGGCAAAGGGGACGCGCCTGAGAAGGTGGAGGGGCAGATTGCGGCTCTTGTCAAGGGATTGCAGTCGGACCTCCCAGGTCTTCCCCTCGTGGACGGCGCCGCCGCCGGCAAGGCGGTTGCCAAGGACGAAGCGCCTGCGAAGGATTGGGCCAAGGTCAATGCAGACCTGTTCGCCGAGATAGACAAGGCAATCGCCGTGTACGAAAAGGGTGACGCCATGGAGGCGGGCATTCTCGTGCAGGAGGCCTACTTCGACGTGTTCGAGGCGAGCGGGATGGAAGCGAAGATCGGCTTGCGGGACGCGAACTTCAAGGCGAAGCTGGAGGGGCATTTCAGCCGGATCGTGGCCCAGATGAAGAGTGGCGCGCCGGTTGATGAGATCAATAAGACACTTGCCGCCATGAAGGCCGATTTCGACAAAGGGGCGGAGATGCTCGGAAAGGGGAGCGACTCCCCCATGGCGCTCTTCTTTTACTCCCTCATGATCATCCTGCGCGAGGGGATCGAGGCGATACTCATCATCACCGCCATCATTGCCTACCTGGTGAAGACCGGCCACAAGGACAAGCTGAAGGTCATCTACAACGGCTGCATCGCCGCCCTGGTCCTGAGCTTCATCACCGCTCTCCTGGTAAAGTGGGTCTTCAAGGTCTCCGCTGCCAGCCAGGAGGCGATGGAAGGGTGGACCATGCTCCTCGCCTCGGGGGTCCTCTTCAGTGTCAGCTACTGGCTGATCTCCAAGGCGGAGGCGCAGAAGTGGGTGTCGTACATCAAGGACAAGGTGGGGGATTCCCTTTCCTCCAAATCGCTGAAGGCCCTCTGGTTCGCGGCATTCCTCGCGGTTTACCGCGAGGGGGCGGAAACGGTCCTCTTCTACCAGGCTCTCAGTTCGGGTGCCTCCGCCTCGGGGATTACGGCGGTGGCCGGAGGGTTCGTGGCCGGCTCCGTCGTTCTCGTCGCCATCTACCTGGCAATGCGCTACGGCGCGGTGAAGCTCCCCATCAGGCCGTTCTTTCTCTGCACCGGCGCGCTTCTCTACTACATGGCGTTTGTCTTCGCCGGCCAGGGGGTGATGGAGCTGATCGAAGGTAAGATGTTCCAACCTTCCCTGATTTCATGGATGCCCACCATACAGTTCATCGGCGTCTATCCTTACGTGCAGACCCTGGTTCCGCAGCTTGTTATCGTGCTTGCGGCAGTGGTCGGACTGGTCGTCATGACGAGGCGGCGGGGAGGTGTTGCGAAGGGACAATAGTCCCCCCTCCCTTGATGGGAGGGGGGTAGGGGCGATCCTTGTGATCGCCCAAGTTCAGGGCAAACACAAGATTTGCCCCTACGCTGAATCAAGAAATTAACAATTTGATCAAACCGGCATAGCCCGGAGAAACAACAAAGGAGGAAGTACATGAAGAAGTTGCTTGCAGTTGTAGCAATGGCTGGCCTGCTGTCGGGTTTCGCATCCATGGCCTACGCCGAGAAGATGAAGGAGTATCCGGCAGGCGAGGAGAAGGTGATCAACAAGCTGAAGATCGCGGCGGTTTATCTCAAGCCTATCGACATGGAGCCGCGCGGCACCGATCTGCCGGCCTCTCAGGCCGACATCCACCTGGAGGCGGACATTCACGCCACCAAGGGGAACCCGAACGGCTTCGGCGCCGGCGAGTGGGTTCCCTACCTGACCGTCAGCTACAAGCTGGAGAACCTCGACACCAAGGAGAAGAAGGAAGGGAAGTTCATGCCGATGGTGGCCAAGGACGGCCCCCACTACGGCGCCAACATCAAGATGATGGGGCCGGGTAACTACAAGGTCACCTACACCATCGAAGACCCGTCGAAGCAGGGTTTCGGCCGTCACACCGACAAGTCTTCCGGCGTTGGCAAGTGGTTCCAGCCCTTCTCGGTGGATTACAAGTTCAAGTACGTGCCGATAAAGTAGGGAATAGCCCGGCGTTGAAACGCCGGCCTACCTTCGATTGCCCCGATGGGGCATGATGTTGCGTCGCATTGCGACGGTATGACGGTAGCCGGGGAATTCATTCCCCGGCTGTAGGCATTTTGATCGGAGAACCTGATGCTCCCCTACCTGGTGAATTTCATAAATGCATTTATCCCGCTTTCTCTGGCGGCCGGGATGGTGATTGCCCTCATCTCCTCGCTTCGGGGGGGGAAGGGGTATCGCTCCCTCTTTGTCGCCATTGCGTGCGGTGTTCTGGCCGGCGCGGTTGTTTATCCCGTCGCTTTCCGCCACGAGAGCCTCACATCGGCGCGCGCCATTCTCCATGGGGCCGCCCTGGTAGCGGCCGTCCTGAATGCCGGGGCGCTCTTTATCCCTGCTGGTCGCTTCGCGGCAATCGGACGCTGTGCAGCCCTCATCTTTATGGCGGCCCTCTCCGCGGCCTCCGGTTTCTCCTTCGCGGCGTTCGTCGCCGAACAGTCGATTTCCTCCACCGCCGTCCTGAACACGGAGCTCATAGTGAATATCGGCGGGTTCCTGGCCGCCCTTTTTGTCACGGCTTCACTCATCCCGATGACGGTCTGCATGGGGGGGAAATGCGGCAGGGGGACCGTTGCTGCGGCCCTGCTCCTCGTTTCCCTCCTTCTCGCCGCCCAGTGGTCCGCGGACATCCTGCTGGCCCTGATGCGGCTGGAGATGGTGGAGCTCACCAGCGCCCGCGTTTCGGTCGTGGCGAAGGCAGGCAAGTATGCGCGGCTCCTTCCCTATGTAGAGGCGCTCGTGCTCGCCTCCCTCTCCCTCGTCTTCTTCCTGAAAAGGACGGTGATACCGGCGGATGAACTTGCCGCGATGGATAAAGCGGAGCGGAGAAAGGCCCGGAGCGGGCTCGTAACGGAGAAGCGCAGGCTGAAATGCGCCGTGGCGTCGGTGCTGGTAGTCCTCGGCATCCTCCTCTACCATGACCTCTACGCGTCGAGGCCCCCGAAAATATCGAAGCCGCTCAACCTGAAGCCCGATTCAGAGGGGATGATCCGTGTGAAGATCGACGACCTCAGCGACGGCAACCTCCACCGCTACTCCCATGTGACGGACGACGGCCACGTGGTGCGGTTCTTCCTGATCAACCGCTCCGGCGGGAGGAAGGTCGGCGTTGTCTATGATGCCTGCATGCTCTGCGGCGACATGGGATACATCCAGGAGAAGAACGAGGTGATCTGCATCGCCTGCAACGTGCGGATATTCGTCCCTTCCATCGGCAAGGCGGGGGGGTGCAACCCGATACCGCTCGCCCACAAGGTGGAAAACGGGTATGTGGTCGTAGCCGCCGAGGAGCTGGACAAGGGGGCGAAGTATTTCTCCGAGGTGGTCACCGTGAAGGTGAAGGATCCGGTGAGCGGCAAGGAAATGATCAGCCGCGACGCGCCCCAGAAGTACGAGTTCAAGGGGCGGACCTATTACTTCGAGTCGGAGGAGACCCTGGAGAAGTTCAAGGTGGAGCCCGAGAAGTTCGTCGGGGAAAAAGAGTCGAGATATTTCCGTGTGCAGGGTTACCAGGGGGCGTAAATAATGTTTTTTCTGATGCTGAGGCAATCCTTTTTCCGCGGCCGCAGGCGCAAGGCGCTCGCCACCCTGACCATCGTCCTGTCGGCCAGCCTCATCACCGCGCTGATGAATGTTTCCATCGATGTGGGGGACAAGATGGCGCGGGAGATGAAGTCGTACGGCGCGAACATCAATATGGTGCCCAAAAGTGAAGCGATACCCCTGGAGATCGGCGGGGTGGACTACAACCCGCTGAAGGACCGGGTGTTCATCAACGAAAGCGACCTCCCCAAGATCAAGGAGATATTCTGGCATAACAACATAGCCGGCTTCGCCCCCTTCCTGAAGACTACGGTGGAGATCGCGGGTAACGCTAAGAAGCGGATCAACCTGATCGGGACGAACTTCGACCGGCAGATCCCCATCGCCGGGGACGACGAGTTCCGCACCGGCGTGAAAGTGGTCTTTCCCTACTGGCAGGTGAAGGGGGAGTGGCCCGGCGATGAAGAACCGGCCGGCATCCTCGCGGGGGCGGCCTTGGCGCGGGATCTTGGCCTGAAGCCTGGGGACCGGCTGACGGTGAAGGGCGCCGGGGATACGGGGCGGGAAGAGTCATTCGTGGTCAAGGGGATCCTCACCACCGGCGGGGCGGAGGAATCGGCCCTGGTCGCGCCCCTTGCTGTTGTGCAGAGGCTTGCCGGGATGGAGGGGAAGGTCCAGTCGGTCAGCGTGAGCGCCCTCACCGTGCCGGAGGACAAGCTGTCGAGGAAGGCGAGGCAGAGCAACGATTCGCTGGATTCCATGGAGTACGACCGCTGGTACTGCACCGCGTACGTCAGCTCCATCACGCACCAGATCGAGGAGGCGATCCCGAACGTCACGGCCCGCCCCATCTGGCAGGTGGCGGCCGGCGAGGGGGCGGTGGTCAACAAGATCCAGCTCCTGATGATCGTGGTGACCATCGCAGCGTTCATCGCCTCCGGCCTCGGAATATCGTCCCTCATGGCCACCACCATCATGGAGCGCTCCAGGGAGATCGGCCTCATGAAGGCCCTCGGCGCAGCGGACTGGGAGGTGTACCTTCTCTTCCTCTCCGAATCGGCGTTCGTCGGGGTCATCGGCGGGCTTCTCGGCTGCCTGGCCGGGGCGGGACTCTCGCAGATCATCGGCCTTTCCATCTTCGGCTCGTACGTCTCCTTCAGCCCCATAGTCGTTCCGGTGAACGTCGCGGTCTCGGTCCTGATCGCGCTCTCCGGCTCCCTCATGCCTTCGAGGCTCATCACCAAACTTTACCCCGCGGAGGTGCTCCATGGCAGGAGATAAAGGAGCGAAAATCACGAAAAGGGAGATGTTTCTCCGGATACTCCTCAAGTCGCTGAAGGTTCGCAAGAACCGGGTCTTCATCACCTTCTTTTCCATCATGATCGGGGCCGCCATAATCACTGCCCTCGCCAGCGTCTATTTCGACATCTCCGCCAAGATGAGCCGGGAGCTCCGGGCCTACGGCGCGAACTTCTTCATTGGCCCTGCCTCTGCTTCCGGAAACCGGACCGTCGATACCGGGACCATCGGGGAGGCTGTGAAAATGGTCCCGCCCGAAAAGCTTGCCGGCGCGTCCCCCTATGTCTACGGCGTGGTGCGGCTCGACTTGGGGAACGCGGTCCTGGCGGGGGTGGACTTCGCCGGGCTTAAGCGGCTCTCCCCCTACTGGCAGGTGGAGGGGAAATGGATCACAGTCGATTTCGACGACGAGTCGTGCATGATCGGCAAGACCCTGGCGAAGAACATGGAGCTCAAGGTCGGGGACAGCGTCACCGTGATCCGGAACGAAACCGGTTTCCAGAAGAGCCTCATCATCAAGGGGATCGCGGAGACCGGCCAGGCTGAGGACGAGCAGATATTCGTCAGCCTCCCCCTCGCCCAGAAGATCCTCGGGATGGAGGGGAAGGCGAACCACGCCATGCTCAGCATTGTGACCGAAGGGACCGACATCGACGCCCTCGCGGCGACGGTAGCCGGGAAATTCCCGGTTCTGGACGCGAAGCCGATCCGGAAGGTCTCCAGTTCGGAAGGGAAGATCCTGGAGAAGATCAAGGGGCTCATGGCCATCGTCGCCGTCATCATCCTGACCATCACCACCCTCTGTGTCATGACAACCCTCATCACGGTGGTCTCGGAGCGGACCCGCGAGATAGGCCTGATGAAGGCGATAGGGGCCGACGACCGGGAGATCGTGCGGCAGTTCATCGCCGAGACGCTCCTCATAGGGGTTGCTGGGGTCGCGGCAGGGCTGGTGGTCGGGTTCATCCTCGCCCAGGTGCTCGGGCAAGCGGTCTTCGGTTCCTCCATATCGTTCCGGATGATCGTCCTCCCGGTGACCCTGATCCCCTCGGTCGCCGCATCGCTGCTGGCGGCGGTGCTCCCGGTGAGGATGGCGGTGCGGGTCGTGCCGGCGCAGGTGTTGAAAGAGGATTGAACGGGTAGGGGCGAACCCATGTGTTCGCCCGGATTGTGAACGAACGTGCGGGACGGGCAGACACACAGGTCTGCCCCTACAGAAACCGCTTTTCAAGGAGATAACGGATGGCAAAGATAGTCCTCGAAACAAAAGTCCTGACCAAGCGCTACGGGAGCGTCACCCCGCTCGACTCCATCGATATGCAGGTCAAGGGAGGGGAGTGGGTCGCCATCATGGGGCCGTCGGGCTCCGGGAAGACCACGATGCTGAACCTCCTTTCGCTTCTGGATTCTCCCACCGAGGGGGAATACATCCTGGACGGCGTCGGCACCGCCACACTGACCGAGAAGGAGCGGGTGGCCGTGCGGCGGGAGAAGATCGGCCTGGTCTTCCAGCAGTTCCACCTCGTTTCCTACCTTACCGCGCTGGAGAACGTGATGCTCGCCCAGTACTACCACAGCATGGTCGACAAGGGTGACGCCATGGAGGCCCTGGAACGGGTCGGGCTTGAGCATCGGACCGACCATCTCCCCTCCCAGCTCTCCGGCGGGGAGCAGCAGCGGGTCTGCATCGCGCGGGCGCTCATCAACCAGCCCGCCATCATCATGGCCGACGAACCGACTGGCAACCTGGACGAGGCGAACGAGGAGGTGGTCCTCGAACTCTTCAAGGAGCTCCACCGGGAGGGGCGGACGATCATCATGGTGACCCACAACCCGGAGCTGGCCGAGTTCGCGGACCGGGTGGTGCGGCTCCACCACGGGAAGGTCGTGAAGGATGCGTAGGCGCGTGGGAGGATTTGCCCGCTACATCGCGATATTCATCATGGTTTCCGTTTTCGCGGCGTTCCTGTCCGGATGCGCAAGGGAACAGTCGTGGAAGATCGGCGCGAGGGCACCCGAGATCAGCATCCTCGATCTGAACGACAAGACCGTGAAGCTCGCCGATTTCAAGGGAAAGCCGGTGGTGCTCAGGTTCTGGGCGACCGGCTGCCAGGCGTGTGTTGCCGCCATGCCGGAGCTGGACAGGTTCAGCAAAAAATACCGGGAGCGTGGCCTGGTGGTCCTCTCCATAAACATGGGGAACTCCAAGCCGCTAGTGGAGGCGTTCGCCAAGGGGCTGAAGCTCTCCTTTCCGGTCCTTCTCGACCCGGCACTGATCGCCGCTAAGAAGTACGCTGTCAGGGCCGTGCCGACTACCTTCTTCATCGACGGGAAGGGGATTGCCCGGAAGGTCGTTGTCGGCGAGATCAAACAGGATGCGTTCGACAAGGCGGTTGGGGAGATGATGTAGGGAAAGGAATCATCTCCAATATGTACCTCGAAAGAGGCCGCTTCTCAATTTTGAGGCGGCCTTTTTGTGTTCGGCGAATTACATCAACCAATTTCCTTGACAGTTACCCCCTTTTCATTTAAAAATGACAACTACTTTCAAATTCACTCCAGAATGAAATTGTTAGTCAAATTTATTTGAAAAGGGAGTGCAATGACCATGATACCCCTCGGACTTTTAAGTCCCGGTGAACAGGGCGAAATAGTTGAAGTCAGGCTGGGCAAGCCTCACTGTACCTGCTCCACCCGGGAGGATCGCGAAAAAAGCGACGTCCGGGTGGAGGACATGGGACTTCGGCCCGGAAAACATGTGGAGATGCTGAACAACGGCGGCGGCCCGATCCTCGTCAAGGTAGACGAGTCGAGAATCGCCATCGCCCGCGGCATGGCAATGAAAATAATGGTGAGGAGGCAGTGATGAACCTGTCAAAACTTAAGCCGGGCGAGAAGGGGAAGATTACGTCCATCGGGGCGATCGGCCCCCTGAAGCGGCGGCTCATGGATATGGGTGTTCTGGTGGGCGAAGAGGTGACGGTCATGAAGGTGGCCCCCCTAGGTGATCCCATCGAGGTGAAGATCAAGAGTTACAACCTCTCCCTGCGGAAAAAAGAGGCCGAGGGGATAGGGGTAGAGGAGAGCAGATGACCACGCAGACCAGCAGCGGAGCGGCAAGTGCCGCGACCGATAACACAGATAAAGCAACCCTTCGCCCGGTGGAGAAGAGGACCGTGACCATCGCGGTGGCCGGAAACCCCAACTCCGGGAAATCTACCCTGATCAACGCCATTGCCGGCACCCGCCTCCAGGTGGGGAACTGGGCCGGGGTCACGGTGGAGAAGAAAGAGGCACTCTTCGAGTACCAGGGACGGAAGATCCGCCTGGTGGACCTCCCCGGTACCTATTCCCTCTCCCCCTACACCCAGGAAGAGATCATCGCCCGGGATTACCTGGTGAACGAGCGCCCCGACCTGATCGTCAACGTGGTGGACGCCACCAACCTGGAGCGTAACCTCTACCTGACGGTGCAGCTCCTGGAGCTGGGGCTCCCGGTGGTGATGGCCCTCAACATCTATGACGAGGCGGAGGCGAAAGGGTACAAGATCGATGTCAAGGGTATCGAGCAGATGCTCGGCATCACGGTTGTTCCCACCTCGGCCACGAAGAAGAGCGGCCTGGACGAGCTTCTGAAAAGCGTTCTCGCCACTGCGGACGACCAGTCCGGCCACGCGCCGCGACAGCTCAATTATGGCGAGGATGTGGATACTGCCGCCGAATACGTGGCGTCAGTGGTGAAGAAGAACTATCCGCAACTGGCCGAAAAGTACCCGCTCCGCTGGCTTTCATTCAAGCTGATGGAGGGGGACGAGCATGTCCGGAAAGAAACGAACATTGGCGACGACGCCAGTCTCGAAGAGGCCCTCCATCACCTGAAGCGTGCCCACGGTGAGGACATCGAGGCGATCATGGCCGACAGCCGCTACGCCCTGGCCTCGGGCCTCACCCGCGAGGTGTTGCAGAAGCCGGAGCTCCGGAAGATGGAGCTGACCGAGAAGATCGACCGGATCGTGCTCAACCGCTTCCTCGGCATCCCGATCTTCCTGACCGCCATGTGGCTCATGTTCAAGCTCACCTTCGACATGTCGGCCCCCTTCGGCGACTGGATCGATGCCATGACCAACGGCCCCTTCAAGCGGTGGGCCGCGGCCATCCTCGGCGGCATCGGCGCCCCGGAGTGGACCGTGTCGCTGGTGAACGACGGTATCATCGCCGGGGTCGGCTTCGTGCTGGTCTTCGTGCCGGTCATCTTCGCCATGATGTTCTTCATCACCTTCCTGGAAGGTAGCGGCTACATGGCAAGGGCCGCCTTCGTCATGGACCGGGCCATGCACTCCATGGGGTTGCACGGCAAGAGCTTCATCCCGATGCTCCTCGGCTTCGGCTGCAACGTCCCCGGCATCTACGCCACCCGCACCCTGGAGAACCCACGGGACAAGGCGCTCACCGCGCTGCTCCTCCCCCTCATGTCCTGCGGCGCCAGGCTTCCGGTCTATGTCCTGTTCGTGGGGGTATTTTTCCCGACCAGTTCCGGCACAGTCATCTGGTCCCTCTATGTCATGGGGATCGCCCTTGCCATCTTCATGGGGATCGTCTTCAAGCGGACCCTCTTCCGGGGCGAGGCCCCCATGTTCATCATGGAACTACCGCCGTACCGGATGCCCTCTTTCCGCAGCCTCTGCCTCCATACCTGGGAGAAGGGGAAGCACTTCCTGATCAAGGCGGGCACCTACATCCTGGCGGTCTCCATCTTCGTCTGGTTCCTGTTGAACCTCCCTTGGGGCGTGGAAAGCAAGAAGGACTCCTACCTCGGGCAGGCGGGACAGGTGATGGCGCCGATCTTCGAGCCGATCGGCTTCGGCACCTGGGAGGCGGCATCGTCGCTGCTTACCGGGGTCATCGCCAAGGAGATCGTGGTCGGAACCATGGGTGAGATCTATGCGCCGAAGAAGGATGAGAAGAAAGAGGCTGTTCCGACCCTGGGCGAGGACCTGAAGGAGGTTGTCACCTCTTTCGGCACGGCGGTCAAGGAGTCGGCAAGCAACGCCGTTTCCACCTTCGGGATATCCTCCATGTCTTTCGAGGCGGACGGCAAGGAGGACCAGTCGGCCCTCAAGAATGCGGTCCATGGGGCGTTTACCCCGCTGACAGCCTACGCATTTATGACATTCGTGCTCCTCTACATGCCGTGCGTGGTGGTGGCAATCGCCATGCGGCAGGAATTCGGCTCCTGGAAATGGTTCGGGGTCGCCTTCCTCTACCAGTCGGCCTTGGCCTGGAGCGTTGCATTAATCGTATACCAGGGGGGAAGACTCCTGGGTTTCGGAGGTTAGCATGGGAATCAAGGACATCATCATAGCCGCCGTCATCCTGATCGGGGCGGCATACATCCTCTACCGCTCGGTCTGGAAGAAGAAGGGGCACTGCCACGGCTGCGGCGACGGCGGGTGCTGCGAGAAGAAGTGAGTGAGGCGATGATTATCGTAAAAAGAAACGCCCGGTTTTCAGCCGGGCGTTTCCTTTTGCGCAACATTTCCAAAACTCACAGAAACTGGCGATAGTCGCAGTGCAGCACGGCCGCCAGCTTCCTGGCCGTCTCCTTGCCGATGGGCCGTTTGCCATGCTCAATGGCGCTGATGTTGGCGCGGGGGATGCCGGTCAACTTCGCCAGCTCTTCCTGCGTCAACTCTTCGCGCAGGCGGATGCCGCGCAGATAGACCCCACCGGGATTTGTGTCCAGTTCCGGCGAGATGTCGGAAGCAGGGATGTTGTCCGCCGCCTCGATGATGCCGGCGCCGACCTTCAGGGCATACTTGCGCAGACGGCTTATGACATCGGGAGAGCCGACTAAATGGATGCTTTCAGTAGGTCGCTTTTTCGTGTGTGCCAACATAAGTGAACTCCACGATATGAATTTCGTTGTCCTGTACCCGCCAGACGGCAACATAGGTAGGTTGCCCTTTTTTCAGGTGGCAATGATGCGATCCGTCGGATAGCTTTGAGTAGTTGGGCCAATCGCCGCGTACCGGTCCTGTGGCGCGGATGTCGATGATGAGGGCGTCAAGAACGGCCTTTACACGTTCAGGCAGCTTTTCGCGCAGTTTTGCCGCCTTGCGGCTATAAACGACAATCCATACCATAGATTATAATGTATCAGTGAGTGATACGGTGTCAAGAGGAATATCCTGATTCGAGGATGGGGCCAACGGGTAAGTGAGGCGATGATTATCGCAAAAGGAACGCCCGGTTTTTCAGCCGGGCGTTTCCTTTTGTGTAATATTGCAATCAGGAACCAGATTTTGTTGTTGAGGTGGCCGGGAGAATGTTGAGGGATACCTGTGGCTATTGCATGAGCAATGGGGGATTACTTATGCAGCTTTGTTTCCTTCCTTGTATGGAACCGGCATATCTGCTACCATGGCCCAACTTTGGATTTGAAGCGGGTAAGCAATGAAGCAGGCATCATTTCCCGAATCGGATATGTCTACACATACTACTATTGTTTCAAGGCGCAGTCGTACTAACGGCGCGATGAACAAGCTGAGCCATGAAGATCGGGCTGTTCATGACTGGTACCGGTTTGTCCTTTCCTTTCCACCCCACCTCGTCGCAGAATACATCCAAAGGTTCAAACTGAATCCTGAACACCGGCTTCTCGATCCGTTCTGCGGCACCGGCACGACGCTGGTCGAGGCAAAGAAACTAAGAATTCCCAGCGTCGGCATCGAAGCCAATCCCATGGCCCATTTTGCCAGCAGCATAAAACTGGACTGGAACATTGATCCTGCGGGTTTGGCTGACGATGCTGAACGTATTGTTGCTACTGCCACGGAAGAACTGAAATCTTTGGGAATATACGACGATCCGCTTCTGCGGGTTCTCAACTCCGGGGAGGTCCCCCTCAGGACCTTGGGGAGCGAACAGGGGAAATTGCTTCTCAAGGATTCGATCAGCCCGCTACCCTTGCACAAAGCCCTGGTCCTTCTAGATCGCCTGCAAAGGCAGGTCGAAAGCCCGTTTAATCGGCATGAGAAGTTGGCCTTTGCCAAGGCGGTGCTGAATTCCGCAAGCAATCTCAGGTTCGGTCCGGAAGTAGGGGTAGGAACCATCAGGCGGGATGCGCCGGTATTGAAATCGTGGCTTCATGAGGTAAAGGCGATGGCCGCTGACATCCGCACCGTGGCTTCATCGGGCGATGTGCCGGCCGAGGTCTTTCATGCCGATGCCCGAAGCGTAACCCATTTGCTGGAACCCGCTTCGGTCGATGCCGTCATTACCTCCCCCCCGTATCCCAATGAAAAGGATTATACCCGCACGACCCGCCTTGAGTCGGTTCTGCTTGGCTTCATCCAAACCAAGGAAGACCTCCGTGCTCTGAAACAAAACCTGGTCCGGTCTAATACTCGCTCAGTCTACAAAAAGGACGACGATGATCTATGGGTGGCCGAGCACGAGGAGATTCAGGCCATTGCCGAAAGGATCGAGAGCCGGCGCATCGAGTTGGGGAAAACATCGGGATTCGAGCGGCTCTATGCGCG
The DNA here is from genome assembly GCA_016177775.1 of Geobacter sp. Classification (GTDB taxonomy): domain Bacteria; phylum Desulfobacterota; class Desulfuromonadia; order Geobacterales; family Geobacteraceae; genus JACOUQ01. The sequence continues at coordinate 86,665 of JACOUQ010000024.1, read as the reverse complement.
GGTGACAAAGCTCTACTTCGGGGGGATGGCCCGGCACTTGGCTGATTTGCGGCTGGTTCTTCGGCCGGGCGCTCATTTGGCCTATGTGGTGGGGGATCAGGCATCATACTTGCGCATAATGATCCGCACCGGAGAAATCCTGGCAGATATTGCCAAATCTCTTGGTTACGAGCTTGTGGGCATCGATCTCTTTCGCACCCGTTTGTCCACCGCCACCAGGGAACAGCTCAGGGAAGAAGTGGTAGTGCTGAGATGGCCGGGGTAGATTCCGACGCAGCAAGAGAGGGTTTATGGCAGACAAAAATCGGTACATAAGGATTATTGAAGAGATATTCTCCTCTTCCTACAAAAAAGGGGCACGTGAAGTAGTTTTCTCCCGTGACGACATTGTCAAATACGCCCATGAACTCGGCATTTCACTCCCGAAAAATCTCGGCGATCTTGTCTATAGTTTCCGATACCGTGCCGCGCTCCCCGAATCGATTCGCAAAAAGGCACCCAAGGGAGAAGAATGGATCATTCTCCCCATGGGGATTGCAAAATATGCGTTCGTTGCGACAGGGTTGAGCAACATCCTTCCCTCGCCAAATCTTTCAGTTACGAAGATTCCAAACGCCACACCTGGGATTATCGCCAAGTACGCCCTTAACGACGAACAGGCTCTCCTCGCTCAACTCCGCTACAACCGTCTCATCGACATATTCACCGGGATAACATGCTACTCCCTCCAGAATCATTTGCGAACAACAGTGCCTAACATGGGGCAGGTTGAAACCGATGAACTCTATGTGGGGATTGATCGGAAGGGAGTTCATTATGTTTTTCCCGTCCAAGCTAAAGGCGGCAAGGACAAACTGAATATCGTCCAGATTTTGCAGGATTTCGCCCTTTGTGAAACCAAGTTCCCTGATCTGGTTTGTCGTCCCATCGCGGCCCAGTTTATGGATGCAGCCGTGATCGTGTTGTTTGAGTTCGAACAGGGAGAGAACGGTATTTCTATCGCCTCGGAAAAGCACTATCGCCTCGTGCCACCAGAGGAGATGACAAGGGCGGACCTTGAGAGCTATCGGCAGAGGGTGGGGTAACGTCTCCTGATTTGCACGCCATCAGTGATATCCTCGCAATAGAAGAGGCTGGCTCAGGAAAGAGGGGGAAAGTGGTATGCCCTCGGGCTCTCCGGCCTCGTGACCACCAGGCTCCTTCTGGCAGCGGGGGTGGAAGGCATTGTCTCCACTACCCCGTGGCGCATTGGTTTCTCGACCTACCTCGCAGTTCCAACCAAATCGAAAATGCAATCTTGTACTCCACATGTACACAAAAAGTATCTATCCCTTATGGCAGCCCGTTTTCCCCATCCGCCCGCTTCCGGCAAACCAGGACAATCTCATCGACACCGGGCGAGTCGACCAGTCCATCGACGAATTCCAATCGCTTTTGAAAAAACATCCCCAGCGGCATCAGGACCTTGTTGTACCACCACATCGCCTCACGCCGGCGATTTTTGAGCCACCACAAGCCGAAATCCAGCAGCCGGGGGTTCGCCGGTTGCATGCCGTATGCGGCGCTTCTTTCGAGCTTCAGTTCATGGGCCGCAAGCAGCGCCGCTAAATCAGCGGGATCATACCTTCGCACGTGGCCGGCGAACTCGTCGAATTTCGTCCAGAGCCCTGCATGCAGGGGAACGGAAAAGATAAAGTAACCTCCCTCCTTAAGCACCCGGCTCACCTCGCCGAAAACCCGCCGGTCCTCCTCGACATGCTCAATGACATCAAAAGCGCAGACGAGATCGAATTTCCCATTGCCGAACGGCAGATCGGTAATTTCACCGGACAGTGCGATACCGCCGCGTGCCGTCAGTTGCTGGATCGCCGGGGGGCTGATGTCTATGAAAGATGTGCCGGGAATCGGCAGGCGGGGGCGCAGGCCAGGGCCGATCTCCAGGCGCGCCGGGGCAAGAGGCAGGATATCGGAAATCAGCGGCCACGTATTGAAGCGATCTGGCCGTTCAAGGCGGGACTCCGACCAGAGAGCATCATAGAAGTCGCGGTTGATGGCGTTGCTATCCCGCGTGTTCAGGTTCCCGGGGCTACTTGGTTGCATCGGCTTTCCTCACTGTTTGTCACAATGGCCGGCAAAGAAGAGAGCTCATCCTCGCCAGGGGCCTGAAGGCGGTCGTTGGGTCCCTTGCGCAGAATGTTGTATGCGAGGTTCGTGAAGCGGCGTCCCGGGTTTTTCCAGACACGGGAAAGGATGGCAGGCCAGGAATAAGCTTCCTTGCGCGCTTCCAGCCAGCCCCGGTAGAGTTGTTCGGGCGTCATCAGCTTCGGCCGGAATACCACCTCCGCGTGGTTGTAACGGCTCCAGTCCCGGTGCAGGAGACGTCCCTCCTGCTCGAACTGCCGAAAGAGCGCTGTTCCCGGATAAGGGGTCAGAAGGTTGAAGGTGGGGACACTCGGAGAACACTCCTCAACGAAGCGTAGAGTCTTGTCGAAGATGCTCTGGTCGTGATCGTCAAAGCCGAAGATGATGGAAGTTTCGAGTATGATGCCCGCATCCCTTACCCGCTTCATGAGGTCGGCCTGGAGGGACTGGCCTGCCGATTTGGCGAGCTGTGAAAACGGCCCCGTTACCGACTCGATCCCGACGAAGAGGCCGATACAGCCGGAACGGGCGACGAGTTTGAGCAGCTCCCGGTCTTCGGCAAAACGCAGGCTTGTTTGAGAGCCCCATCGGATTCCCAACTCCGCCATTCCTTCAAGGACCGGCCTTGCCTTTGCTGGGTCCCCCAGAAGATTGTCATCCAGGAAGATCACGAGTTTTCTGGGGAAAGAGCGGATTTCTGCGAGGATGTCGGCAGCATCGCGGTAGCGGAAGCGATTTCCGAAATAGGGAGTAACGGTGCAAAAAACGCAATCATACGGGCAGCCGCGGCTGGCCTGGACGGTCTGGGTCGTGAGGTACCGCTTGCCGGCCAGGATTTCGCGGCGCGGCCAGGGGACAAGGAGCTTGTCGTCCTGCGGTATCGGAGCGCGGTAAATCTTTTCCAGCCTGCCGCCGAGAAAATCGTCGAGGAGCCTGGCCATGACCGGCTCCGCTTCGCCTATGACCACTGCATCCGCATGGGCGAGCGCTTCTTCGGGCATAACGGTCGGGTGCATCCCCCCCATGATGATCGGGACCCCTTCCTGCCTCAGTTTATCGGCAATCTCGTAGGCCCGTGGCGCCTGATGGGTCATGGCAGTGATCCCGACGAGATCGAACTTTCTGGCGGATGGAATAGGGTCCTGGCTTTCATCGACGAGGGTCACCTCCCACTCGGGAGGAGTTACCGCTGCAACTTGCTGGAGAGACAGGGAGGGGAGCTGGAAATATTTGACCCAGCCGAGCTTGTGCGTCGCCGGGTAAATGAGAAGGAGCCGTGGAGGGGCCTGTTGGTGGCGGGGGCGGGATTGCATGGGTCTTGCCTGGCTTGATGATTCTTCAGACATTCCGATTCCCTTTGCTGGCCCGAGCGAGGCTGCTCGACAGCGTACCGCAGAGTTTTCGCCGACACTTTATCACAAGACAATTTTCTTTCCCACTTTAATCAAAACTCAGAAACCTGGTGTTCACTTTTTCTGCCCCTGTCAAGATACATCAACGCTGAGAGCTCTTCAAACCGAGGCGCTTCAATTGATTTGCGAATCTGATTAGCGCCAATCTTCCGCTGAACCCTTCTCCCTCAAGGGAGAAGGTGGCCGAAGGCCGGATGAGGGGGCAGCAGCACTTATGTATCCACCTTTTCCCCCTCACCCTATCCCTCTCCCTCAGGGAGAGGGGATTATTTGAAGCTATGGCGGAAGAACAGCGCTAATCAGATTTGGTGTATAAACTTGACGGTGCAGGAGCCTTCTGGTATTAGATGTACATGTAGCGTGTTACGAATTTGGAATTCGTAACACGGATGCCGATGGGGAGGGAAAACCGGATGCACATGGCCGATGCGCTTCTTTCGCCAGCAGTTGGCGCCGGGATGTGGGCCGTATCCGCGGGGGCAATCGCCTGGTGTTCCAGGAAGGTGCGCGACGGGCAGGACGAGCGGCAGGTGCCTCTAATGGGGGTGATGGGCGCTTTCGTGTTCGCGGCCCAGATGATAAATTTCGCCATCCCCGGCACCGGCTCCAGCGGCCATATCGGGGGAGGGCTCCTCCTGGCGCTCCTTCTCGGCCCCCATGCCGCCTTTCTTGTCATCGCCTCCGTCCTGGTGGTCCAGGCGCTCTTCTTTGCCGATGGCGGCCTGTTGGCCCTCGGCTGCAACATGTTCAATATGGGAATAATCCCCGCCTTCCTGGCCTATCCACTGATTTACCGCCCCCTTGCAGGCCGGCAGCCGACGCGGGCGCGGCTCAGTATTGCCGCAACCGCCACGGCAGTTGTAGCTGCCCAGCTTGGCGCGCTGGGTGTGGTTTTGCAGACGACTGCTTCGGGGATATCCGAGCTTCCGTTCGCGGCGTTTGCCGGGGTGATGCTACCCATCCACCTGCCCATCGGAGTGGCGGAGGGGGTGTTTACGGCCGCCGTAGTTTCGTTTATTTCAAAGGCTAACCCTGGCTTCACCGCCACGATCAATCCCGCTCCAGCCTCTTCAATCCGCCACTCCCGGCTCGTGCCGGTTGTGCTGGTCTCTGCCCTCATCATCGCAGGGCTCTGTTCCCGTTACGCATCAGCACTTCCCGACGGCCTCGATTGGTCGATCCGCCACATAGCCGGCGCCGCCGAACCTGCCGCGCCCGGCAGCGGACCCCATGCCTTCTTCGCTAAGTTACAGGAAAAGATCGCCCCTATGCCCGACTACTCAGCGGCTGGCGCATCCTCGTCGGTGGCGGGAATCGTTGGCGCAATCGCCACCATGCTGGCGGTGGTGCTGTGCGGGGCGATTCTGAGGCGGCCGTGGGGCAAACGATGAGACAATCTGCCGTATCATGCCAAGGTAGGTGACCCATGGCCGGGATCGATGCCGTTATCACCGACCTGCACGCCCTTGAGGGCCTGGCGCTGGAGGATTCTCCCCTCCAGCGCCTAGATCCCAGGGCTAAGTTGCTGACCACGCTGCTTTATATTGTCTGCGTCGTGTCGTTCGGCAGATACGAGCTATCGGCGCTGGCCCCCTTCGCAATATTCCCTGTTGCCATGATTGCCGGGGGGAGCCTGTCGCTTCTCCCCCTCCTCAGGCGAATCGTTCTTCTCCTTCCCTTCCCCCTCATGGTCGGCATCTTCAACCCCCTCATCGACCGGGAAATCATGGTCCAGCTGGGGCCTTTGGCCATTTCCGGGGGATGGATCTCACTTGCCTCCATCTTCCTCCGCTCCCTTCTCACGCTGGGCGCGGCCCTGGTGCTGGTTTCGGTCACCGGGTTCCCCGCCATCTGCGCGGCTTTGGAACGCTTCCGGGTCCCGCGTGTCTTCGTGGTCCAGCTTCTCTTTCTCCACCGCTACCTGTACGTCCTGGCCGAGGAGGGGGGCAGAATGGCCCGCGCCAGGGAGTTTAGATCCTTCGGCAACCGGGGTATGGGGATTAGGCCGACGACAGCCCTTCTCGGGACTCTGCTTTTCAGGACGTGGGACCGGGCCGGGCGGATACACCACGCTATGCTTTGCCGCGGTTTTCGGGGGGAGTTCCCGGTTCGACGCACTTTCCGCTTCGGTCTCCGTGAGCTTCTGTTCACAGCCGGGTGGTCCGTGCTTTTCCTGATGCTGCGAATGGGTAACCTTTCACGCATTGTCGGCGGGCTTATCATGGAGGTGGTGCGATGAGTCATCACATCGTGGAGGTAAAGGGGCTTTCCCACGTCTATCCCGACGGCACCCACGCCCTGCGGGATGTCTCGTTCCGCATCACCCACGGCGAGTCGGTGGCCTTGATCGGCGCCAACGGCGCGGGGAAATCGACGCTGCTGCTCCACCTTAACGGCTATCTCGTTCCCACGCAGGGGGAGGTGCGCGTCGGCGACCTGCCTGTGACCCGCACAACGCTGAACGAGATCCGGCGCTCGGTGGGGATGGTGTTCCAGAACCCGGACGACCAGCTGTTCATGCCGACGGTCTTCGACGATGTGGCCTTCGGCCCGCTCAACCTAGGCCTTCCCCCGGAGGAGGCGGAGCGCCGCGTTGCGCAGGCATTGGAGCAGGTAGACGCCCTTCCGCTACGGGGCAAGCCTCCCTACCGGCTTTCGGCCGGCGAGAAGAAGCGGGTCGCCATAGCCGCTGTCCTGGCGATGTCACCAGACATTCTGGTGATGGACGAGCCGACCGACGGGCTCGACCCGTTCGCCCGCCGCACCCTCATCGGGCTTCTCAAGGAATTCCGCCATACCAGGATCATCACCAGCCATGACCTGGACATGGTGCTGGAGCTGTGCCAGCGGGCGATCGTGCTTCACGAGGGGCGGGTCATGGCGGACGGGCCGGTTCTGGACATCTTCCGCGACGAGGCGCTTCTCGCTGCCTGCCGGCTGGAGCCGCCGCTGTCCATGCAGGGGTGCCCGGTGTGCGGCGGACAAGGGCGATAGATTCCATTTGCCCTGAAAAAAGCATTTTAGCCACGAATGGCACGAATAAACACGAACCTGATTAGCACTGATCTCCCGTTGAACCCTTCTCCCTGAGGGAGAAGGTGGCCGAAGGCCGGATGAGGGGGCAGCAGTCCCGATTAATCCACCATATCCCCCTCACCCTAGCCCTCTCCCTCAGGGAGAGGGGACAGTTAGAAGAAATAGCGGGAGATTGGTCTAATCAGTAACACGAATGTTTGTCATTCGTGGCTAACTGTCGTTTAAGTTTATCTTAACCGCCACACCATCGGCACAAGGATGATCGCCACCACGTAGATCAGCACGGTCAACAGCCACCCCACCTTGAAGAATTCCATGAATTTATACCGCCCCGGCCCGTACACCAGCACGCAGGCCGGCTCCAGCGGCGTCAGGTAGGAGGTGCTGGCGGCAACGGCGATCATCATGGCGAAGGTGCGCGGGTTCAGGCCGGATTTCAGCGCGGTGGAGATGGCCACGGGGAGCATCACGATGGCGGCGGCCTGGTTGGACATGGGCTGGGTCAGGGCCACGGCGAGAACAAAGAAGCCGGTCAGGAGCCAGAGCGGATTCCCGTTTCCTGCCATGGACACGATGAGGCCGGCCAGGTATTCGGCAGCGCCGGTCTCCTGCATGGCGGCCCCGAGTCCCAGCATGGAGCCGATCAGGATGATCGCTTTCCATTCCACCTCTTGGTAAGCCTCCTCCGGCGTGATGCACCCGGTCACGAACACCAGCAGCACCCCGAACATGGCCGCCACCGGCAAGGTCAGCAGATTCATGGTTGTCAACACCAGCACTCCCACGAATATCAATATCGCAAGGGGAGCGTGGGCGCGCTTCGGTCGGGCCTCTTCCATCAACTCGATTGGCCCCAGGATATGGAACGCGTTTTCCTCGTGCAGCTCCGCCAGCACGTCCTTTCGCCCCTGCAACAGGAGCACGTCCCCCAGTTGGAGGGGGACCTGGCTGATCTTGCGCACCAGATAGACCCCGTGATGGTTCAGGCCTAGCACCAGCAGGTCGTACCGTCGGCGGAATCGGCTTTTCTCCAGGGTCTTGCCGATCAACGGCGAGCCGGGGAGAATGATCGCCTCGGCCAGGCTCATTTCGCCCCTTTCCAGGTCGCGATCCAGCAGCTGTACGTCCCCCTTGATCTCCACCCCCTCGGTGTCCTTGACCTTGACGATGTCGTCCTGGCTCCCTTCCACCAGCAGGATGTCCCCCTCCCGCAGCTTCAGGGCGGGGTGCGCTTTTAGTCTCTCCTCGTCGCGGTCGACACCCAGCACCGTGAGGCCCAGCCCCTCGCCGATGCGGGCTTCGGCCAGCGTTTTCTCCGCCAGGGGAGAGTCCTTCATGATCACGATTTCGCTCAGATAGGGGCGGACACCGAATTGCTCGGTCAGCTCCTCCTTGCCGTCGCGGTCCGGAACCCACCGCCTGGCAAAATATATGTAGATGAGGCCGACAACGGCAATCGGCACGCCGACCGGGGCCAGTTCGAACATCCCCATGGGAGCCATGCCATGGTCGGCCATCATCCCGCTGACGATCATGTTGGTCGAAGTGCTCACCAGCGTCACCGAACTGGTCAGGATCGAGGCGAACGCCATCGGCATAAGCAGTTTCGATGTGCTGATTTCGGCCTTCCTGGCGATGCCGAAGACGATCGGCAGAAAGAACGCGGTCGAGGCCGTGTTGCTGATGAAGGCGCCGAGCACGGCCGACGCGATCATTACGGTCCACAGAAGCCGATTGGGAGTCGGTTTGGTGATGCCGAGCACGGCGCGCCCCGCCATATCCACCACCCCGGTCCGTTGCAGCGCCGCTGTCAGAATCAACAGCCCCAGGATCATGATGACGGTGTCGCTGCCAAAACCTTCAAACGCCTTTTTCATCGGCAATTGTCCCGTGAATACCAGGGAGAGCAGGACCCCCAGGGCGATGACCTCTGCCGAAATCGGCTCCCACCAGAAAAGAACAACGGAAATCACCACGATACTTAGAAGTATGGCAATCTGCTGCGTCATGGGGTCTCCTAAATCTCCACGATTATCCCGATCTCCACAACCTGCCCCGGCGGAATATGGTAATACGCCGTGGCCCGCTGGGCATTGCGCGCCATGAACGAAAACAGCTTCTCCCGCCAGAGGGCCATTCCGAAGCGTTCCTCCGTGGGCATCACGGTTTCCCTCCCCGTATAGTATGTGGCGGTGTCGATGTCGATGCTCAAGCCGAATGGCTCGCACTCCCGCAGCGCAACCGGGACATTCGGGATCTGCATGAAACCGTAATGCACAATCACCCTGAAAAACCCCTGGTCCAGTTTTTCGACCTCCAGACGTTCCTCGGCGGGGATGCGGGGCACCGGTTCGGTTACCACAGTCAGGAGCACCACCTGTTCATGGAGCACCTTGTGGTGCTTGATGTGATGAACCAGCATCGGCGGTGTCCCGGAGAGGCGCCTGATCATGAAAACCGCTGTCCCCGGCAGGCGTAGCGGCGGTTCCGCGGCGATCCAGTGCAGAAACTCTTCCAGGGGCTCGGTGATTTTGCGCAGCTCCCTGTTCAGCAGATCTCTTCCCCTGCGCCAGGTAGCCATCAGGGTGAACACAACCACTGCGGCAACGATGGGGAACCACCCTCCATAGGCAAACTTGAGAATATTCGCACCGAAGAACGAGATGTCCATCACGAGGAGCAGGCCGACAACCACCACTGCGATCGGGATATTCCATTTCCACCGTTCCCTTGCCACAAGAAACACGAGAATGGTGTCGATCAGCATCGCAGTAGCCACCGCAACTCCGTATGCCGCGGCCAGGTTGCTCGACGAGCCGAATCCAGCCACCACCATGACGGTGGCGACCATGAGGAGCCAGTTGATCGCAGGCATGTAAATCTGCCCCATTTCTTCCGGGGAAGTCTGAATGACCCGCATGGGGGGACTGACTCCCAGTTGAATCGCCTGGCGGGCGAGGGAAAAGGCGCCGGATATAATCGCCTGTGAGGCGATTATGGTGGCGATGGTGGCCAGGAAAATCAGCGGATAGAGCGCCCAGGGGGGGGCCAGATGATAGAACGGCTGGGAGGCTTCCTTCGGATCGCTCATGATGAGCGCCCCCTGGCCGAAGTAGTTGAGGAGCAGTGCCGGGAACACCAGGCTGAACCAGGCGAGCCTGATCGGACCGCGGCCGAAGTGCCCCATCCCCGCGTAGAGTGCCTCTCCTCCTGCCACGGAGAGAAAAACAGCGCCAAGCACGAAAAATCCGCTCAACCGGTTATTCTGGAAAAAATACGCGGCATGTGCAGGATTGACGGCGGCCAGAACCTGCGGCGCCCTCACGATTCCGTAAATTCCTAAAGTCGCAATCGACGCGAACCAGACGATCATGACCGGCCCGAACAGCATGCCGATCCTGCCTGTGCCGCGCTTCTGCAGGAAGAAAAGCAGGATTATGATCAGGATCGTGCAGGGAACGACATATCGCTCCAGCGCCGGGGTTGCCACCTTCAGCCCCTCCACGGCGCTGAGGATCGAGATCGCCGGGGTGATGACGCCGTCCCCGTAAAGGAGTGCCGCGCCGAACAGGCCAAGCCAGAGGAGGACCCTCCGTTTTCTCCGCGACGCTTCCTCCCTGGGGACCAGCAGCGCGAGGAGGGCGAGTATCCCCCCCTCGCCCTTGTTGTCGGCATTCATGATGAAGAGAAGGTATTTGCAGGATATGACCGCGAGAAGTGCCCAGAAGATGAGAGAGAGGATACCCAGCACGTTAGCGGGGGTCGGCGGGAACGGGTGCGAACCGAAAAAACATTCGCGCAGAGCGAACAGCGGGTTCGTGCCGATATCGCCGTAAACCACCCCCAGGGCCGCCAGGGTGAGGAACAGGAAATGGCTGCCGTGCCGTTCGCCTGATTGTGCATTCGGCCCCGGTTTTCGGTCAATTGCTGGACTTTGTTCCATTTGTAAAGAATAGCAGTGGATATCCCAATGTCTAACTACCCTTGCCTCTGGCATTCCTCGATCTCTCGGGTACAATATAAGGCAATTCTAATTGCGTGGGGTTAAATACCCAAAAGCTTTAACGCAAAGACGCCAAGGCGCAAAGAAATGATCTGATCTGTACAACTTGGTTCTTTGCGTCTTCGCGGCTTTGCGTTAAGAATTTGTTTTGGTTATTGTCCCGTTAAAACAAGCATAGGAGGGGAATATGAAGCGAATCCGGATCATCTATCTTATCCTTTCAGCGGTCATCCTTTGCGCCGCACCCTGTTTCGCGGTTGAGGAAGAGCGGGATATCCCCGCGGAGGTAACCTATGAACACTGGTCCTGCAAGGAGATCATGGTTCTTTCGGACAAATACGGGGCTGCGGTTAGCTTTCGCGCCGGCTCGCCGGTTTTGAGGAAGCAGCTGGCGGAGGGACTGCTGGAAGTGCTGACAAAGGTCCAGGAGAAGTGCGAGGTTGACGGTGTGGCGTCGGTCCCAAGGGAAGACCTGGATCGGCTGGCGGTCCTGTACGGATTACTAAAGGACGAGATGGCCCAGTATGAAGGCTATCTCCAGAGGCGCGAGGCCATTGAAAAGATACTGGCCAAGCCGGAGGAGCCGCCCTTTCTCGTCCGGTACGGGGTGAGCGGTTTTCTGCGCGGCGAGGGAGCGGCAAACCAGCTGCGGACGAACGACCTGAGCCATGCTCCGGGGCACACCGAGGGGCGCTTCGTCTACCGGATAAAACCGTATGTCTACTGGCACCCCACCGACTTCATCGACCTCCACTTCGAGGGGCAGTCCTACGGCTACACCGGTCCGCAACCCGATTACGACAACTCCGGACTCTACCAGGGGTTCATCCATGTGGGAATTCCCGATCAGGATTGGCTGAAGATCAAGGGGGGACGCCAGGAACTGGAATATGGCAGCACCTTTGTCCTGGGGGCCGACACCTTCTTCGACGGCCAGAGCTACGACGGGGTGAAGGTGACCTTGCAGCCCTCGGCAAAGCTCGGTCTCGACCTCCTCTGGGGGACCCACGTCGCAGCTTTTAACGGACGGACAGAAGGGACCATGAGCGGCGCCTACCTCACCATGACCTGTTCGGAGGGGAATGCCCTGGAATTATACGCGCTCCGCGACAGCGGCTCCCTTGACCATCAGCTGGGCGAGAAGCGGTACTACTGGGGGGGGCGGGCAACGGCGAAGCTCGGGCCGGTTTCCCTGGAAGCGGAGCCGGTCTGGCAGACCGGGAAGCTCTTCAACTCCAATACCAGTGCGAATGACGAAATTTCGGCCTATGGCGGCCATGTGGACCTTACGGTGGAGGCGCCGATCAATGGCCTGAACAGCAACATCCTTGTGAGTTACGGCTATGGCTCGGGAGACCAGGCGTCGGCGGACGGAACCGATACCAGCAACGAGTTCACCAACCCCAACAACGATTCGTCGCTACCGGGTGATATGTCGGTGATTTTCGATTTTTCTGGCCTCACGCTGACTGCTCCCGACGGAACCGAGTACCACGCCAGCGGGCTCGACGTCTACACCCTGGGGTGGGGGATCGATTTGACGAAGGAGTTGAATTTCTCGGCCACCGGCCGTTATTTCATGGCCAAGCATGTCCCGGCAAATTTCAGTCGCAGGCTCGGGTTGGAGGCGGATTTCACCGCCACCTGGAATTTCTCGGAGGACATCTCCCTTATCCTCGGCTATGACCGTTTCTTCACCGGCAAGTTCTTCCGGGATGCTACCGGCGACGCGAGCGACATCCAGTACGGCTATGCCATGCTCCAGTTCCATGTTTTCGGGACTAAGCAGAGGAGTGGCAGGAAGTCATGATTAAAGCCAGAAAATGCGATTTCGCGCAAAGCTCGCAAAGAACGCAAAGGAAAACCAGACGGTTATCGGTATTTGAATTTCTTTGCGACCTTTGCGCCTTTGCGAGAGAAAATGCCGTTTTTTAGGTGAATATTCCCCGTGACAAGCCGGCCCGCTTGCGCTAAGCTTTCCCAAATTTACTTGCACGGAGGTATCTGCTTCATGAAGAGAATAAGTGCGCTGCTTGCCATGATCCTGCTCTGCACAGGGCTGTCCCATGCTGCTCCGGCAGGCAAGGCCACGCTGCCGAAGGACTACGAGAAGTGGGAGAAGAGTGGGGAGAAGGTGGTCAATGACAAGAAATCCCTGTTCTACGGCATCCACTACACCTATGTGGACAAGAAGGCGATGCCGGCCTACAAGGCAGGGAAAGGTTATCCCGAGGGGAGCCGGTTCGTGGTGGTTTTCTACAATATCAAGGAAGAAGGCGGGAAGCCGGTCAAGGGAAAGAAGAACATGATCGTCCTGATGAAACGGGACAAGAAGTTCAAGGAGACCGGCGGCTGGCAGTTCGCGGGATTCGGCCCGGACGGCAAGCCATCGATGATAGACCCGGTGAAGAACTGCTTCGAGTGCCACGAAAAGGACGCCAAGGACCGGGAGTATGTAATCTCCAGGTATGCGGATTTCAAGTAATTTGTAGAGACGCATTACATGCGTCTCAGCATGCGTCTCTACCATTGAAACAAAAAAAGCGCCGCTTCATCCGCGGCGCTTTTTGCTTATCCATGCCCTGTCTATTTTTTAATCAGCTCTCTGTGAGAAGGATCGCCTCTGCGATCTGGCGCATCGATTTTCTCTTGTCCATGGCAAGTTTCTGCAGCTTGCGGAACGCCTCGGCCTCGGACATCCCCTGCCGCATCAGGGCTCCTTTCGCCTTCTCGACGATCTTGCGGCTCTCCAGCGTTTCCTTCAGGTCCTCCACCTGCTCCTTCAGCTGCTCCACTTCCTCGCTGTGGGCAAAGGCGAGCTCAATGGCAGGCCAGAGATCCTGTTCGCGCATGGGCTTGGTCAAAAAGGCGGCAATGCCGGCCTCTTTGGCCTTTTTAACTGTCTCCGGATCATAGGCCGCAGTCAGGAAAATGATAGGAACCTTCAACCGCTTGCGGATTTCCCGGGCCGCCGTTACCCCGTCTTTCTTCGGCATGGCGATGTCCAGGATGGCGATGTCTGGTACATGCTGCAAGGCAAGGGTGACTGCCGCTTCGCCGTCGCTCGCTTCCAATATTTCATCAAATCCCAGCTCTTTCAGCTTATTTTTTAGGCTCATCCTGATAATCGGTTCATCGTCGCAGATAAGTACTTTTTTCAATGAATTCACCGCCTTATGCTGATTTGTACCGCCGGACGCAGCGACTTGCACATGTAATGGAGCATAAACCATTCCAATCGCTCAGGCTGGCAGCGGGAATTCCTCGCGGTTCGCGGTATACTTGAGAGCAGGCACGATTTTCGGGAGGGATAATGGAGAAAAAATGGATCATTGCAGGCGTTGCGGCCATCGCTGTTATCGGGGCAGTAGCGCTTGCCGTGAGCTTGCTGTACCGGAAACCGGCATCGGACTCCATCAAGGTTTCCGGCAACATCGAAATTACCGTCACCGAACTCTCCTTCAAAGTCCCCGGCAGGGTCAGGGAGCGGCTGGTGGACGAGGGGGAAACCGTCAGGGCCGGCCAGTTGGTTGCACGGCTCGATGAGCAGGATCTGGCAAACGAGGTGGCGCTCCGGCAGGCCCAGGTGGAAGCTGCCCGTCAGGTACTGGCCGAATTGGAGGCAGGGTCGCGCCGGGAGGAGATCGGCCAGGCCGAGGCGGCGCTGTCAGGCGCAGAGGCCGAGGAGCGGCGGGCGGCTGATGATTTCAGTCGACAAAGTGCCTTGTTCGAGCGGGAAGTGATCTCGAAGCAGAAGTACGATGCTGCGAAGGCTGCCTTTGAGACTGCCCGCGCCCATGCGCGCGAGGTACGGGAGGCGCTTGCCCTGGTTCGCAAGGGGCCCCGCCGGGAACGGATCGAGCAGGGACGGGCAAAACTTAGGGAGGCAGAACAGGCGTTGAACGAGGCGCAGCTTCGTCTCGGCTACGCCAACCTGACCTCCCCGGTCAATGGCCTTGTCATGGCCAAGCACGTGGAGCCGGGGGAGCAGGTCAACATCGGCACGTCGGTGGTTACCATCGGGAACTTCGGCGACACCTGGATGCGCGCCTATATTCCGGAAACCGAGCTGGGACGGATCAGGGTGGGGCAGAAGGTGCGGATCACCACCGACACCTGGCCGGACAGGCTGTATGAAGGAACCATCACCTTCATCTCCGGCGAGGCGGAATTCACCCCCAAGAACGTCCAGACCGAAAAGGAGCGGGTCAAGCTGGTCTACCGGATCAAGATCGCCATTCCCAATCCGAAGATGGAGCTGAAGCCGGGTATGCCGGCGGATGGGGAAATACTGGCAGGTACTGGGGACTGGGACCCAACTGGGCCTAAAGGACTGGGGACTGGGAAATGACCACCCCCACGCCAGTCATCAAAACCCACAATCTGTCCAAGCGCTTTGGCGAGTTGGAGGCTGTCAGCAATCTGAACATCACCGTTAGTAGCGGAGAGCTGTTCGGTCTTGTAGGGTCGGACGGCGCCGGGAAGACGACCACCATGAGGATGCTCGCCTCGGTAATGGACCCCTCAGAGGGGGAGGCGTGGGTACTGGGACGGCACACGGTGCGGGACGCGGAGGCGATCAAGGAAGATATTGGCTACATGAGCCAGCGCTTCGGCCTCTATCCGGATCTTACGGTCATGGAGAACATCAACTTTTACGCGGATATCTACGGCATTTCGAAAAAGGAGCGTGGAGAAAAAATAGAGCAGCTGCTCGCCTTCAGCAGGCTTGCGCCATTCAGGCGTCGCCGGGCCGGCAACCTCTCCGGCGGCATGAAGCAGAAGCTCGGGCTCGCCTGCGCCCTGGTTCATACCCCGAAAGTGCTGTTTCTCGACGAGCCAACCTGTGGCGTCGACCCGGTCTCCCGCCGCGATTTTTGGCGCATCCTTTACCAGCTTCTTCGGGAAGGGACCACCATCTTCGTCACCACCGCCTATCTGGACGAGGCGGAACGCTGCGGCAGGGTGGGGCTGATCCACAAGGGAAGGCTTCTTGCCTGCGACACGCCGCAAGGGCTGAAAAAGCTGATGGCTGGCGCAATTCTCGAAGTTTCCACCCCGCACCCCCGCTGCGCCGGCGCCATGCTTCGGGAACGGCTCGAGGTGGAGTCGGTAGGGCTTTTCGGCGACCGGCTTCACGTGGTGACCATGGATTCAGGGCAAAGCCGGAGCGCCATCGAGCAGCTCTTCCGGCAGGAGGGGATTCACCTGCAGGGAATCCGCGCAATCGAGCCGAACCTGGAAGATGTGTTCGTGTCAGTGCTGGGGGGGGAGGATAGCAATTTGAAAGCCACCCTTTAAGAAAGGGGGATTTGCCTTTTCTTTACACTACAACCCCCCTGGCCCTTTAGGCCCGCCGTTTGGGTCCCCTTTCTCAAAGAGGGTAACTGCTACTTCCCCCGCCGGTATGTAATCCGATACACCGCCCCGGCCCTGTCGTCAGAGACCAGGAGACTTCCGTCGGGCATGACCTGAAGGTCCACCGGTCTGCCCCAGGCGTTGCCGTCCCGCATCCACCCATCGGCAAAGACCTCGTAGGAGACGGCCCGGTTTCCCTTCAGGCGGACGAGGGTGATGCGGTAGCCGACTGGGTCGCTCCGGTTCCATGAGCCGTGCTCGGCGATGAAAATCTGGGTCCGGTATTCGGCGGGAAACATGTTTCCTGTATAAAAGCGCATGCCGAGTGAGGCCACGTGGGGGCCGAGCTCCCTCTCCGGCGGGACGAATGCCCCCCGTATCATCTTCTTGCCGAATTGCGGGTCCGGGATGTCCTTTCCGTGCCAGTACGGAAAGCCGAAGTGAAGTCCGGGACGCGTCGCCCGGTTCAGCTCGTCAGGCGGCATGTCTTCACCCATCCAGTCCCGGCCGTTGTCCGTAAACCAGAGCTCGCGGGTGAGTGGGTTCCAGTCGAAGCCGACCGTGTTTCTGATTCCCCTGGCGAATATCTCCAGGTTCTTGCCGTCCGGGTCCATCCGCATTATGCTGGCAAAGCGGCGGTCCCACTTGTCGCAGACATTGCAAGGTGCCCCGACAGGTACGTAAATCTTGCCGTCGGGGCCGAAGCGGATGAATTTCCAGCCGTGGAGGGACTTGGTGGGGAAGGAGTCGTTCACCACCACCGGCTTTGGTGGATTGCCCAAGCGTTGTTCGATGTTGTCGAAGCGGATCACGCGGCTGATCTCCGCCACGTAGAGGGAGCCGTTGCGAAATGCCACGCCGTTCGGCTGGTTCAGGCCGGAGGCGATGGTGAAGACCCGGTCGGCGCGGCCGTCGCGGTTAGTGTCCACAAGGGCGTAGACCTTCCCCTCGCGCGTGCCGACGAAGACGGTGCCGTTTTTTCCCAATGCCAGGGAGCGGGCGCCGGGGACTTTGTCGCTGTAGATGCTGATGCTGAAGCCTGGTGGGAGGCGGATGTCGTCAAGCCTTGGTTCGGCAAGGAGGTTGCCGGGGTGGATCAACGAGAGCGCCAGCGCCCAGGGCAGGATGAGGCAGGATGTGAAAATGCATTTTCCGGACATTTTTGAATCCTTTTTGTATCGGGTGATGTTTCAAGTTTAAACTTACTGCGCCGGAGAGCAATACCATGGATTTTCTAAGGCACAACAAATTCTTTAACGCAAAGACGCAGAGACGCAAAGGCACAGAGAATTTCGTCTTTTAATCAGGCCTTTCTTTGCGTCCTGGCGTCTTCGCGTCTTTGCGTTAAATTCTTTTTCTTGGAATTTGAAGACACAGCCCATGAGCCCAACCATGCAGAATGCAGCACAGTGCAGACAATTGATAGAAGGATGGTTGGCCGACGGTAGCTTCGACGAGCGGCTCCCCGAGGTGGCAGCCCTGCGTGATGTCCCCCAGCCGGAGGAATTCCACGCCGAGGGGGACGCCTGCATCCACACCCTGCTGGCGATGCGGGCCGTTGCCGAAGACGCCGACCCACGTGTCTTCTGGGGAGCACTCCTGCACGACATCGGCAAGGCGCTGACCACTCATTTCATCCATGGTCGCTGGCGCGCCTTCGGCCATGCCGAGGCAGGAGCGGAGCTTGTGCCTGCGATCATGACGCGACTCGGGCTTCCCGAATTTTCGCACGATGTTGCCTGGCTTGTGAAGCACCACCTATTCCACTTTTCCTGGCACTACGTACCGGGACAGAAGCTGACCGGCAAGCAGCGCCGCTTCATGGAGCACCCGCTGTTCCTGCTCCTCTTGCAGGTCTGCGCCGCCGATGCCGCCGGCTCCCTCGGCGGGAGCGGCAAGGGAAGGGTGATCGCCGCGCTGGCCGAGGCACGGAAGGAAATGGAAGGTGTAAACAATTGACTTCCCCCGGCCGAAGGTCTTTAATATCCCCATGAACATGCAACAATCGACGGCAACCGTATCAACCTCACGTGTCACGTTCGTACTGGTCCTCACTACCCTTTTCTGGGGGGGGAGCTTCGTCTTCAACAAGATCGGCTTCCGGGAGATCCCGCCGGTCCACTTCTTCTTCCTCCGCTTTTCGCTGGCGACTTTCCTGATGGCGCTCATTTGCGCCAGGCGCCTCCCCGCCCTCAACCGCACCATCATCAAGCGGGGAGCGCTTGTGGGGATCGTCCTGGCGGCGACCAACCTGGTCTTCGTGCTGGGCCTTGCCGGGACATCGGCCTCCAGGGCGGGGTTCCTCAACAACCTCTTCGTTCTGTTCATCCCCCTCATCTCCTTCGTGCTCTGGCGGGAGCGGCTTTCCCCCTTCATGCTCTTCTGGATATCCCTGGCGGTGGTGGGGCTCTGGGAGCTGGCCAGCGGCAGTGCCGAAGGTTTCAACCGGGGTGACGTCCTCTCCACCCTCTGCGCCCTGTTCATCTCGCTCCACATACTCGTTGTTTCGCGGGTGCTCAAGGATGACGACGTCTGGCTCGTATCGCTCGTGCAGTTCGCGACGGTTGCCGCAACCGGCCTGGTCCTGGCGCTGGTTCTCCCCTGGCCGGCGATGTCCGTCGGCTTGACCGGGATGGGCGCGCTGGTATACTGCGCAGTATTCCCGACCATCATATGCTTTACCCTGCAGAACACCTACCAGCGCTATGTGACTCCCACGAGGGCTGGGCTGATCTACACCCTCGACCCGGTCTGGAGCATGCTGGGGGGGATGCTGCTCCTTGGGGAGCGACTCACGCACCGGGAGCTGTTCGGATGCCTGCTGATCCTCTGCGCCGTTGCCGGGCCGCTCCTGGTGAAACTTTTGCGGGAACGTACAAGCACTTATATGGAGGCGCCATGAAACGGATTATCCTCATTACGGTATTGCTCGCATCGCTGCCGGTGTTGACCGGCATGAACGGCGACATCTCCGACATCTACAAGTGTCTGGCGGAGCGATACACCAAAGAGGGGAAGATGGACGAGGCATTGAAATGTCTCGAACACGCTATCGAGCATGCCCGTGATCCCGCGCCGATGCTGGTGGACAGGGCGTTTGTCTACCTGAAGCTCGGCAAGCGTGACCTGGCAGTTGCCGACTTCACCCGCGCCATCGAGCTCAAGCCGGATGTTTCTTCCGTCTATGTGAGCCGGGGGCTTGTCTACCTGGACATGAAGGATGAGGCGAAGGCCAACTCTGATTTTCGCAAGGCATGCGACCTGGGAGACCAGAGCGGCTGCGAGTTCCTGAAGAAGCCGGCTGAAGGGGGCAATTGAGCGTGGCCGTGCGCCCCTTTGCGGTGAGCGAGGAGAAGAACCGCTGGCTCCGGCAGCGCATGGCGGAACTGGGGGTAACGGAGGAGGAGATCGAGGAGAAGTTCGTCCGCTCCTCCGGCGCTGGCGGGCAGCACGTGAACAAGACCTCCACCTGCGTCCAGTTGCGGCATATCCCCACGGGCATCGAGGTGAAGTGCATGCAGGAGCGGAGCCAGTCCCTGAACCGCTTCCTGGCCCGGCGGGAGCTGCTGGAAAGGATCGCGGCCCTGAAGGGGGAGCCGACAGCGCAGGAGCGGAAGATGGAGAAGTTGAGGAAGCAGAAGTCGAAGAGGAAGAAACGCTCGACTCAGAAATACTCTGAATAGAATGCACATAAACAATTTAACGCAAAGACGCAGAGACGCAGAGACGCAAAGTAAATCATGAACATAAAAGCTGTTCAGGATTTGGCAGCATCCTCAGATTTGGTTTCATGTTAGATTTTCCCTTGCGACTTTGCGTCTCTGCGTCTTTGCGTTATATATTCTAAACGTTTTCAGTTTTACCATAAGGTTCGAAAAATGTTCAAAACAGAAACCCTCCGAAATCTGGAATTCAACCGTATCCTCGCTACCATCGCCACCTTTGCCCACAGCGACGTGACGCGGGAGGAGATAGAAAGGCTCGCGCCGCTGACGGGGCGGGCCGAGATCGAGCGCCGCTTCGGCATGGTGGAGGAGGTGCGCGCAGTATCCCGCCTCGATGTCCCTCTCAGGCTTTCCCGTTTCCACGACATCCGCCCGATCCTGGAGGAGGTCCGGCCCGAAGGGGCGGTGGTTAATCCGGACGAGCTGGTGCCGCTGGTGCCGGTGTTGCAGATCATCGATGCCCTGGTCAAGCAGATGGCTTACCGCGCCGACATCCCGCTTCTCGGAGAGCTGGCAGGCGGGCTTACCGGCTTTCCATCGCTACTTGCCCGGCTGGAACGGACCATCGACAGCGAGGGGAACATCCTGGACAGCGCTTCCTATCTACTGGCTGACCTGCGGGGGCGCAAGCGGGGGCTTGTCGCCCGCATCCGGAGGCGGCTGGAGGAGGTCGTCCGGGAAAAGCAGGTGGCGATCTTTCTCCAGGACGACTTCATCACCCAGCGGGCCGGGCGGTGGGTGATCCCGGTCCGGATGGACTCCAAGGGGATGGTCCAGGGGGTGGTGCATGACGTCTCCAACTCCGGCGAGACCGCCTTCATGGAGCCGCTGGAGATCATCCCCCTGGCGAACGAACTGGAGAACCTGATTGCCGACGAGAAGGCGGAGATGATCCGGATCATCCGGGCGATCTGCGCCGAGATCCGGGAGGATTCGGATGCCCTGGCTGAGGAGTTCCGTGTCCTGGTGCAGCTCGATCTGTTGAACAGCATCGCCTCCTTCGCCGATCTCCTCAACGCCTCGGTACCCCAGTTGGGGGATAGCGGCGCCATCCGCCTGCGGGGGGCGCGCCATCCGATCCTGATGCTGATGCAGCGGGAGGGGGCGGTGCGCCCTGTGGTGCCGCTAGATCTGGAGCTCGGCGCGGACGGCGACCGCGTCATGGTCATCACCGGCCCCAACACCGGCGGCAAGACCATCGCCATCAAGACTGTCGGCCTTCTTCTCCTCATGGCCCTTGCCGGGATTCCGGTGCCGGCCGACGCCTCGTCGGAATTCCCCCTGGCGGAAAGCCTTCTGGTGGATATCGGCGACGAGCAGTCCATCGAGCAGAGCCTTTCAACCTTCTCGGCCCACATCGCCAACATCGCCGGAATCCTCGGAGCGGCCGGCAGCCGGGCGGTGGTGCTGGTCGACGAACTTGGTACCGGCACCGACCCGGCCCAGGGGGCAGCCATTGCCTGCGGGGTCCTCCAGGAGCTCTTGAAGCGGGGGGCTCTGGTCTTTGCCACCACCCACCTCACCGACATCGTGACCCATGTCCACCGCACCAATGGCATGGTGAACGCCTCCATGGAGTTCGACCAGGCCTCCTACACGCCGCTCTACCGGCTGAAGAGCGGAGAGCCGGGACAGTCTCACGCCCTGGAGATCGCCCGGCGGTACGGCCTGCCTGAGCATATCCTCGAATTCGCCCGTAGCATGATGGGAAGGCGCGAGGCGGAGTTCCACGAGCTTCTGGCCGAGCTGAAGTCCGAGCGCCTGAGGTACGAGACCCTCCGGCTGGAGGAAGAGCAGAAGCGCCAACGCATTGAGGAGCGGGAGCGGCAGCTGGCCATGCGCATCGCCGAGGCCGAGGCCGCGCGGCGTGAGGCCATGGGGAAGAGCTGGCAGGATGCAAAGGAGATAATCGCCGAGGCGAGGCGCCAGACCCGCGACATCCTGGATGAGGCGAAACGGGAGAAGGAAAAGGGGAAGGCGGCGCTCAAACAGCTGGAGGAGCTGGAGAAAGAGGCGGAGAAAAAGGAACGGGAGTTCGCTGGCGAGAAGCCGCTCGATATTGCCGAGCTGCACGAGGGGGACACGGTATTCGTCCGGTCCCTTGGTTTCGACGCCACCATCGTGAAGATTAGCGAAAAGCAGGGGCGGCTACGTGTCCGGGCCAGGGGGATGGAAGTAGAGGTGCCGCTGTCCGACCTCTCCAGGGGGAAGGGCAAGCCGCAGCCGCCTACCGCAGGCCGGGGGCGCCGGGGAATGGAAGAGCGGGAGGTCTCCAGCGAGCTGAAGCTTCTGGGGATGCGGGTGGATGATGCCCTGGCCGAGCTGGAGCGCTTCCTCAACGACGCTTCCCTTGCCTCCATCGGCGAGCTGCGCATAGTGCACGGCACCGGCACCGGCGCGCTCATGCGCGCCGTGCGCCAGTACGTGGACGGCCATCCGCTGGTGGCCTCATTTCGTCCCGGCGAACAGTTTGAGGGGGGGAATGGGGTGACAATTGTCACGATCCGTTAGGTCTGTTCAATGATTTACTCTTGACGATTCTTCCCGTTCGGGTTAGTGTAAAACCTTAAATTAAAGGGCACTACGCCTGGGGGAATCCATGCACACCGGCCCCAAGCCACTTTGTAGGTTAAAAACCGCTCATGTCAGCAATGGTGCTGAAGGGGCGGTTTTTTTGTTTTCGTGCAGATGTAATCGTAATGACAGTCGAGGGGGAGTCATGAAGGGAATGCCGAGAAGGGGAGGGTGGCTGGTCCTGGCGCTGCTGCTTATGGTGGCGACTGGCTGCGCGCCGGCCCTGCAGAACAATCAGGATGAGCTGAACGGCAGGGCGAAACGGCTGAAGAACATCGTCATGCTCTCTCCGGATACCTGTATCAGCGAGCTTACCGCCGGAGGCGTCAAGGAGAAGCGCGACGACTGGTGCGTCACGGGGCAATCCAACGTGGAGCGCGCCATCATAGAGAACCTGCAAGCGAAGCATGTCAACGTGAAGGTTCTGAAAGCGGGGGCGGACCTGGAGGATGAGACGGACGACATCAAGTCCCTGTACCGTGCGGTCATGGAGAGCATCTATACTCATGCCCAATTCCTGGCGGGGAATAACATCAACTTTTTCCCTGAACGGCGGAAGAATTTCGATTACTCGGTCGGCTCCCTGGAGAAGCTTCTCAAAAAACAGAAGGCCGACGGCCTCCTCCTGGTCCATGCCGAGGACGAGATCTCATCGTCCGGGCGCAAGGCCCTGAGGGTGGTGCAGGCCATAAATCCCTTCGGCGTGCCGGAGCGGGCAGGGACCACTTCAGTGGAGGTAGCCCTGGCTGACCGGAAGGGGGATATCCTCTGGTACGCCCTTTTTTACGAAAGCGGCGGCTATGACCTGCGCGAATTCGACAGCACCAAAAAGTTCGTCAACGCCGTCCTGGAAGATTTCCCGGCGGAGGGCAAATGATGCGATTGCTTCTTGTTATCGCCATGCTGGCAACCCTTTGCGGCTGCGCCACCACCACCCTCCCGCCGGTCACCACCGCCAATTTCACCTTCGAGGAGGACGAGAAGCGCCTCTGGAACCGCTCCGAAGAGGAAGAGCGGACCATAGCAAAGAGCGGCATCCTCTATCACGACAAGGAGCTGGAAACATACCTGAACGCCGTTGCCCGCAAACTCCAGCCATCCGAGGTCTACAAGTCGATCCAGTTCCACATCCATATCCTGAAAAACCCCTACAGCAATGCTTTTACCTTCCCCAACGGCAACATCTATGTCCACACCGGCATACTGGCCCGCATGGACAACGAGGCCCAGCTTGCCACGCTCCTGGCCCACGAGATGACCCACGCCACCCATCGCCACCAGGTGCGGGAGTTCCGGGGGCTGCTCAACAAGTCGGCGGTCTTTGCCTCCACCCGCTCGCTCCTGGGTGGGCTCCCCGGCGTGGGGGAGCTGACCAACGTGCTGGGGGAGATCGGCACCGCCGCGGCCCTCACCGGCCATTCCCGCGACCTTGAGACCGAGGCCGACATGGAGGGGATCAAGCTGGTGGTCAAGGCCGGATACGACCCGCGGGAGGCGCCCAAGCTCTTCAGGCACATCAAGGAGGAGCTGGATGAGGAGGAAGGGAAGGAGCCGTTCTTTTTCGGCAGCCACCCGCGCCTGGCGGACCGGATCGACTACTACGAGGAATTCCTGAAAAGCTCCGGAGGAGGCGGTGGAGCGATCAATGCCGATACCTTCCGCAAAAGAGTGGCCGACGTCGTCATCGAGAACGCGTTCATGGATTTTCGGGCTGGGCGCTTTCCCCAGGCGCAACGGGAAGCGGAGAAATATTTAGAAATTCGCCCCAAAGACGGGCGCGGCTACTATCTACTCGGCGAGATCGCCCGCCAGAGGGGGGAGGAGAGCGATATGGCCGAGGCCATGAAGCAGTTCCAGAAGGCTGTGTCGGTTGACCCGGCCTACCCCGACTCGCAAAAGGGGCTGGGGCTCCTCTATTTCAAGGAAGGGAAGAAATCCCAGGCGGCCAAGGCGTTCAAAGCCTATCTCGCCAAGGCACGCAACGCGCCGGACCGCTCCTATATCGAAGATTACCTGTCCCAGTGCCGATAGCGCGGGACATTCCGGGGGAACCATGAAAAAGCTAATTATCCTGATGATATTTACCGCGATGCTGAGCGGTTGCGCTGTCTGGGTCAGGACCGGCGGGCCGCATGTCGCGACCGAGCAGAACATCTCCCTGGAGCTGCCGGATGGGTGGATGCGCTGGAACATGGATGAGGATGATTTTCTGATCCTGACCCGCGACGGTCTCGATTTGCAGAGCATCATGGTGGAGACCGTCAAGGCGGGCGACCAGCTCAAGAACACCAGGAAGAAGCTGCGCAAGGGGATGCTCCCGCTGGAAGCTGCCGAGGTGATTCTGGACAATGTCTCATCGAGCCCGAAGGTGCACGGTTTGCAGGTCAAAGAGAACAAATCGGTGAAGATCGATGGCCACCCCGGCTTTCGGGCGGTGTTTACCTACAAGGACGACGACGGCCTGAAGATGAAGGGGGTTTTCTATGGATTCATGCAGGGGGAGACTCTCTACGGGATAAAATACCTGGCGGCCCAGCGCCATTACTTCGACCGGGATTTGAAGGTCTTCGAGCGCGTGGTGGCAAGTGCGAGGTTGTTGAGGTCGTGAAAGAGCACATAGGGTACGTCATTGGAAAAGCATCTATATATAGATGCCGGCATATACTAGTAGATGAAAGCATATACTTGTAGATGACAACGGTCGTCTGCTCAATCACATCGTCGGGCGATTTTAGAAGGGATAAGTTATGAGAAGAAGGCTTGGCATTCTTGTTGGAGTGTTCCTATTTCTTTCGTTTACAAGTTCATTGTGGGCTGGAGATCAAACTACGGAACCTCCATTTTTTGTTGTAAAAATGCCAGATGACGGCATAGCTTGTTCTGCAAGCCTACAGAAAGAGCTTGAATTCATTTATCTCAAATACAATCATGCTGCAGAAGCCGGCAACTTTGAGGAATTTCAGAAATATATGATCGAGTACCAAGCCACAGCTTCCAAAAATGTACTTGTGACTTTAAGCAAGGGAGAATTGAAGAAGAGAAAGAAGGTGCTACAAGAAATGGCGTCAAAAAAGTTCTCTGTGCAAGCTTGCCTAGTGTCGGAAAGCACTGGATACGCAGCTCTTGCGGGCACTGGCATGAGCATCTGGAAAGGAAAGTTTGTAAATTCACGAGGAAGCATTTTATTCAAAAAAGAAGGGAATTCCTGGAAAGTACAAACGACAGGGTGGAATCCGATACTGTAATCAACGCCCAACATGCGAATAGACCTGTTTCGCATCGCTCTCAGGTCATCCGCAGCATTATTCCAGAAAAGAAAAAGGAAGCCACACCATGAAAAGTCTACTTACAGCATTTGTTGCACTCATACTGGTTTTTCTTCAGGGTTCCAGCCAATGTTCTGCGGCGAGTCGTGAGATGGGCCGTAATAAGACGAAAATCTCCGGCAAATTGTTCGGCAACCCGTTTCATCCAGAAAAAGTGGTGCTCGACAACGGGTTACTCGAAATACGGCAGGGCGGAGATTTTCTTCCGGAGCGGAATATAACCGTCTTCCTCCACATCGAGAAGGGAAGGATTCCCGAGGGCGAGGAAATCATCGTCAATGCCATCGGAAAATCGGAACACAACCTCACGCTGGTGCTTGCCACGATCCCCACGATCCCTCCGAGCCCGACTAGGCACGAAATGATTTCTACTGGCTATAAAATGAAGCTGAAGTTTGGAAAAGAGACAAAAAAAGGATTTCTGCCGGGTTCCATCTCTCTTCTGGTACCCGGGAAAATGGATACCCAGATCAGCGGGAACTTTGTCGCCCTTGTAAAAGGATTTCGAATTATAGACGGCCAAGTTGATCTCGCTGCTGATTCTACCGACACGTTACTCGCAGCAGCAGAATTGTACATGCGTTCAAAGAATCCAGGCAAAGTGGTAAAAACCAAAGAGGACATTGACTCAATCGTTACACTTGCAGCCCCCTATGGCGGTCCTCAATGGGGCTATGCACACGCCGTCTACTCCGTAGACGGCAAGGACTCTGAGAGAAAGTTCATGTTCGACAAGAAGGGCAAGAAGTGGAACGTGAAAAAAGAGCTAAAGCTGACAGAGATTTATCAGGCACATCCCAATACCGTCCCACGCGCAGGAGATAGTGAGTCTCTCCATGCGTTGCTCGAATACGCAGTCGCTCTGAAAGGCGAAAGCGATGCAAATCGTAAATATCCGGGCAAAGTTCTGCAGAAGGCTTCGATAAACGCCGGCTATAACGATATTGTTGGCCTTGCGAAAACCGAGTTCGCGGTCGAGGCCGTAGGAGGAACCCGCCTCTCGAAGAGGTACCTCTTCTATCTTGACAAAGGCAACTGGAAATTCAGGCGCGAAATGTCGGCTACTGAACCCATGGACATGAACAAGGAATGGAGCGAATGGCTAAAACAAAAACGATAGTCACCGCTGTAGTGGAATTTCTCAACTCCCTCTAGCCAACTAATCAACTCCGTCCCCTTAGCCTCCTCCAATACCTGGACGGTCACCCGCTGGTGGCTTCATTCCGGCCCGGCGATCAGATGGAGGGGGGAAACGGGATGACCATTGTTACGATTCGTTAGGTGTGTTCAATGATTTACTCTTGACGATTTTTCCTGTTCGGGCTAGTTTAACCCCTTGTGTTAAAGGAAACTACGCCTGGGGGAAGCCATGCATATCGGCCCCAAGCCACCCTGTAGATAAAAAGCCGCTCGTGTCAGCAATTGTGCTGAAGGGGCGGCTTTTATTTTTTCTGCATGAATTGGTGTTGGAATGTGATCGATCATACTCTGAGGTTTTACATGTACAATGCATTTGTAACCATTATTGCCTTTTTGCTCATGATCGTTATCAAGCCGGTCTTTGCCGCCGACTCTGAACTAAAGGATTACAAGTTTTCCTCCCGCGTGCAATTTCGCGCTTGCCTCGATTCAGAAGACAAGCTCAAAGTTCTCCGCAAAATGCTTGATGAGCACATTGCCGAGTATAATGCGACGATATCACTGATTCAGACTGGGGCCGCGTCTCTTGTGGATGAGCAGAAAAATATCGATTTGGCTGACGCAATGCAGGTTGATGCCTTTAACAAGCGTTCTGAAAAACACAATACACTCGTCAAATCTTCAAACGACCGCGCCGGGAAGCTGAAGGCCGAAGGGGACGCGTATAACGCTGAATCGATAAAGTACAACGAGAGATGCGCGGGACTTGTCGTCAGGATAGCTGACCGCGAGGCGGTATTGAAGGAACGGAATGCGGATGGAAAGCGTTAGGGTGATTGGGGGAAGGTTTATATTTCTGCATGAAATGAAGAATGTCGATGCGACCCCCTTTAAGACTCCTCAAACGTCGTCTGCCAAATAATATCGTTCGGTGAAGGATAAAAAATGGGGAAAAGAGTGGTTTTCGTTCTAGCTGTCATCATTTTGATGACAGCTGGATTACTTTTCTGGTCCAAATCCATGAAGCCTCCGCTCCAGGAGAAGCATCACTATGGGACGGTGAAAGACAAAATCGAAGATGTGTCACTGATAAATCTTATTGCCACACCAGAAAGGTATCATGGGAGGCGGGTCAGAGTAATAGGTGTGGCCAATTTTGAATTCGAGGGGAATGCGCTTTATCTATCAAAAGCTGATGTCAATCTTGTTACCAAAAATGCTGTCTGGCTATCACCTGACACAGCAACATTAAAGGTTACCGAGCCCACCCTAGCCCATGACTTCAATGGACAATATGTTCTTGTCGAGGGCCTTTTCAACATGAATAACCACGGACATTTGGGAATGGCTTCAGGTGCGATCACAAATATTAACAGAATAATGAGTTGGGGAAGAAATTGAGCATCGAACAAGCGGCTGCAGCTGTCGGCTTCGCTGCAGCTAAACCTCACACCGTTAACTGCGGAAACAATATGAAGCTCATTACAGCCATATTCATTGCAACGGTTTTCGTCTCCCCGGCATATGCCGGCGGCAGCGTTGACTTCAGCGATGTGCGACATCTGCTCGAACAAAAACCTGAATTTGCTTCAGCTGTGTCTTCCTTGAAGGTAGAGGAATCGGGCTTCGCTGAAGTTGTCATCAACTTCAAGCAGCCTCATCTCGGCGGCCACCGCCTCGGCCCGTATATCTTCAACGTAAAATCGCAATCAGAACGGGAATTGGAGCTGCTTCTCTGCACAAAGCCATCCTTCAAGGATTTGAATGGACACACAGCGAACTTTTTTGAGGCAACAGAGGTCACCGAGCACCTGAAGGCGATAATCCTGCGCGAGCCGGGAACAGCGGTGCATTGCCCGGCAGAGGACGACAGTTGAGTTAGAAAAAAGGCAATTGACTCAAAGTAACACATAGGTTACCATTATCAATGAGCTACAAAGTCGAAGAATACCTCCG
Organism: Geobacter sp.; assembly: GCA_016177775.1. Classification (GTDB taxonomy): domain Bacteria; phylum Desulfobacterota; class Desulfuromonadia; order Geobacterales; family Geobacteraceae; genus JACOUQ01. Next base: position 57,993 of record JACOUQ010000024.1, on the reverse strand, counting down.
CGAAGACGGCACAAGTCCTTACGAAGAATGGTTCATGGGGCTGGACACGATAGCTGCTGCGAAAATCTCGGTGGTGATACTCAAGATCGAGCAGGGCAACCTTTCCAACGTCAAGTGGTTCAGTGGAATTGGCGAGTATCGTCTGGATTGGGGGCCTGGTTATCGAGTTTACTTTGGCAGAGACGGCGATCGGTTGATCATCCTTCTGGGCGGTGGCACCAAGAAGGGACAACAGAGGGACATTGGCCGTGCAAAGGCCCTGTGGGCCGAATATAAAGAGCGTAAAACACATCGGGAAAAGAAATAACATAGGGAGACCGTAATGGCCCTTACGAGAGATTTCAAAGAAACGGTAAAGAAGCGGGTCGAATGTGACCCTGATTTTGCAAAAGCCTTGCTTCACGAAGCTATCGATCTGATGCTGGATGGCGATTCAACCACTGCCAAACTGATTTTGCGCGATTTGATAAACGCAACGGTCGGCTTCGAGCGTCTGGCCGAAGAAGTCCATAAACCGAGCAAAAGCCTTCACCGAATGCTTTCCGCTTCCGGCAATCCTACGATGGAAAATCTCTCGGCGATCTTTGCCACCATCAAAAAAGCCTTGCATGTCAGAATAGACACCACTGTTACTGCCGCTTAGGCAGGAGCAAGGGGAAGGGTTCTTAAGAACAGGGAGGTTGCCATCATGGACAAGATGGAGTTCGTCGAAAAACTTTCTGCACGGATGGTGGAATGGGATGCGCAGATAGACCAGCTCAAGTATAAGGCGGACAGCGCCCCGGACGACGTTAAAGCCGAATATTGCAAGGAGATAGACGCCTTGCTGCTCAAGCGGAAAGAGGCGGAAAAGAAGCTGATGGGTGTTTCGGCCGCCAGTGACGATTCGTGGGAGGACCTCAAGGGGGGAACGGAAAGGATCTGGGACGAGGTCACGACCGCCCTTCATGATGCAATTGTTAAGATGAAATGAGCGAGGTATTACGAAACAACGGCGAGGGGGGGCTCCATGCATATCCAGGGTGCGCTGTCGAATGTGAAGGGGACGGTTTCTACCGATGAATTCGTGCGGTTTCTTGCAGAGCTGGCGCCGCAGGGCCATTACTTTACGGCGGACCCCCCGCCGGGGATCGTGATGACCTCCGCGCTAGACTGGCGGGTGGTCGTGCCGGATGTCGCCACTTTTCCGCTCCTTGCGACTGCCCTCTGGAGTGCCTACGAGAGGTTTATCCTACCCCGTCGGAAAGAAGGCGAACCGGCACCGGCCGGGATTGTCGTGCAGATGAAGAACGGGAAGGGGGCCTTCGACCAGTTCAAGGTCGGGGGGGATATCCTGGAAAGGGACGCCCTTGTACAGCGGATCGAGGAAAGTGCGCGCGTGCTCTGCCCCAGGAGCATGACGTGGGACCCCCGGCCGGAGATCGAGGAAGCGCTTGATTCCGGGTATTGGGCCGAATTTGGCGGGTAGGGGAGGAATACCAGTTTCTTTGTCGAAGAAAGATTGTTATAAGCTTGGTAAGGCGGTAACCCATGTCGCGGAACTACGCAGCGACTTTTTCTCGTGACATGTTTCGAGGGGTGTAATGAATAGATTTCTGGAAACAGCAGTCCGCGCGGCCAAGGCCGCCGGGGCATTGCAGCTGGAGAAGCTCTGGAGCGACATCGACATCGAGTACAAGGGGGAAATCAACCTTGTTACCGAGGTGGACAAGGCGTGCGAGAAGCTGATTGTTTCGATGCTGAAGGAGGCCTTTCCCGACCACGATATCCTGGCGGAGGAGTATGAATACGAGCGGAGCGGCTCCTCCCACGTCTGGATCATCGATCCCCTGGACGGGACCAACAACTTCGCCCACGGTTTCCCCTGGTTCTGCGTCTCCATAGCCTTGGAGGTGGAGGGGGATGTGAAGGTCGGAGTCATCTACCAGCCGGTGCTGGACGAGATGTTCACCGCCGTGAAGGGTGAGGGGGCATTTCTCAACGGCAAGCCGATGGGCGTCTCGAAGCGGCAGCCGTTGAAGGGGTGCCTTCTGGCCACCGGCTTCCCCTACGACCGGGCGTGGGACAACGAGAACAACCTGGACAATTTCGTCTTTTTCCAGATGGCGGCGCGGGGCATCCGGCGGGCCGGGGCTGCGGCGCTGGACCTGGCTTACGTGGCGGCCGGAAGGCTGGATGGTTTCTGGGAGATAAAGCTGAAGCCGTGGGATGTGGCTGCCGGCAAGCTTCTGGTGGAGGAAGCCGGGGGGAGGGTCACGAACCATAGCGGCGAGACTTACTCGGTTTACGATCACAGGATTCTTGCCAGCAACGGCCTGGTGCACGGGGAGATGCTGGAGGTGCTCCGCCGGGCGGTGGATGCCGGCTACAGCCGCCGGCTCGTTGAGCAGGGTGGCGATGTCCTGCCTGGATGTGATTGCGTGAGGAGAAACTGAATGGACGTCAGGCTGTTGCTTGTTGTTAACAACCGGGATGCCCGTATCGCCTATTCCAAGGCCTTGATGCAGCTTCAGGTTTCCCTGGAAAGCGTACCTTCGGTGTCCGAGCTACACCGTGTTCTGCCTTATGCAACATTCAGCGGGATTCTGCTGGATACCTCGGTAATGAACAGCGCCAGTGGCAGCGAGAAGGCCTTTATCCACGACCTCATCCAGATATTTCCTTCCGTCAGGTTGAAGTTCGATCCGGACACGCAGCAGATCAGCGTGTTGTATTTCGGACAGGCCCATGACGAAAACGCCACCCTTCAACGGTTCGTGGAAAGCCAGTGCATGGGGTTCACGCCGCGGGTCATTCGCGACTGCGAACGTGTGGAGCTGAACTTCAACGTCTTGTTGTCGAAGAAAGAGGATTTTGCCGAGGCAGAGACCATCAAGACCATAACCATGAACGTTTCCAAGGAAGGGTGCTTCGTCTTCACGCCGCTTCGCTGGCAGATCGGGGAGGTCGCCTGGCTGAAGTTCATGGAGCTGCTCGATCCAGCCCCCATCGAGGTTGAGGTACGCTGGGTGAAGGAGTGGGGGAAGACCCTGGGAATACCCGGCATCGGTGTCTGTTTTCGGGAGATAACCCCGGAGCAGGCGGCCCAGATCAAGGACATGGTGGGCGGCGCGCCGCTCAGTTTGAAGTGATAAGAAAAGTGAGACGTGAGATGTGAGATGTGAGAAAATTCAGTTAATCCCCAATCCCTAGTCCCCAGTCCCCAGTCCCTGGTTATTACGGATATATTCCCCGCAGTCTTACCGCCTCCGCCACCTTACCTATGCCGAGCACCTGGGCCGCGGTCCGGTTGTCGATCTGGTGCTCCTCGGCTATGGCCATCACCTTCTTGAAGGCGCTCACCATGATCTGCCGCAGCTTGTTGTTGATCTCCGCCTCGTTCCAGAAGTAGTTCTGCAGGTCCTGCACCCACTCGAAGTAGGAGACTGTCACCCCGCCGGCATTGGCCAGGATGTCCGGGATTACGAATACCCCCTTCCCCTTGAGGATCTCGTCCGCGATGGGGGTCACTGGTCCGTTTGCCCCCTCCGCCACGATCCTGGCGCGCACTTTGTCTGCATTTTCCCTGTCAATTACGTTTTCCAGCGCTGCGGGCACAAGTATGTCGCATTTTAGCCCGATCAGTTCCTCGTTGGTAATGGTCTCGCAGCCGGGAAAGCCGGACAGGGTCCTGTTCTCCGCGAAATGCCGCTGCAATTCATAGGGGTTGATCCCGGAGCTGCAATAATAGCCGCCGTTCCGGTCGCTGATGGCGACGATCTTCACTCCTTCCCGGAAGAGGTTCCTGGCGGCCGACGACCCGACGTTGCCGAATCCCTGCACCGCTGCCGTGGCCCCATCCAGCTTCAGCCCCAATTTCTTGGCGGTCTCGATCACCATGTAGACCACTCCGCGGCCGGTCGCATCGCTTCTACCCTCCGAACCGCCGATGGCAATGGGTTTGCCGGTCACCACTCCCGGCACCGAGTGCCCCACCTGCATGGAGTAGGTATCCATCATCCAGGCCATGGTCTGGTCGTTGGTGTTCACGTCCGGCGCCGGTATGTCGCGGTCTGGGCCGATGAAGCTGAAGATGTCGGCCGTGTACCGCCGGGTGAGCCGCTCCAGTTCTCCGGGGGAGAGCTCGTCCGGATCGCATTCCACCCCCCCCTTGGCCCCGCCGAAGGGTATGTTCATCACCGCGCACTTCCAGGTCATCCAGGCTGCCAGGGCCGTCACCTCGTCAAGGTTAACCTCGGGATGGTAACGTACCCCACCCTTGGCCGGTCCCCGCACCGTGCTGTGCTGCACCCGGTATCCCTTGAAGACCCTGAGCTTGCCGTCGTCCATCCGGACCGGCACGGAAACAACCAGGGCACGTTCGGGATGCTTCAGGAACTCGATCATGTTCTGGTCGCATTGCAGGTACTTCTGCGCCTTGTCCACCTGGGCCAGCACCATTTCCCACGGATTCATCTTCTGCGCGTTGTTGTCGGGCATGGGGGTTCTCCTTTGGCTGTATACGAGTATTTGAGGTTATACCACATTTTTCGGAACTTGCATCCTCCTTGTTAAGGCGCTTCTGCTGGCGAATCGATCCCGATTCGAACCGACGAAATCCTTCCTTGACACTCCCCACGCATTTAGTGTAGCGTAGTATGTCCCACCGCAAAGGGACACATCACAATCCGCAGCGTTGCACGAATCCCTATGAAAATTACAGCGATAATTCCTGCCCGGTACGCATCCACGCGTTTTGAAGGGAAGCCTTTGGCTGATGTCCTCGGGCGTCCAATGATCCGTCTCGTTTACGAGCGGGCTTCCAAAGCCACCCTTGTGGATGAAGTGATCGTCGCCACCGACGACGAGCGGATCGCCGCCGCGGTCAGGGAGTTCGGCGGCCGGGTGGAGATGACCGCCACCTCCCATGAGACCGGGACTGACCGGTTGGCCGAGGTGGCCAGCCGCATCGATTCCGACATCATCGTCAATGTCCAGGGAGACGAGCCGCTCATCGAGCCAGCCATGATCGACGAGGCAATCCGCCCGCTCGCGGACGACCCGACCATTGCCATGAGCACGCTGAAGTCGCGGATCAAGACGCTGCACGACTTCCTCTCCCCCAATGTGGTGAAGGTAGTGACCGACTGGGAAGGGTTCGCCCTCTATTTCTCCCGCTCGCCGCTCCCCAACTTCCGGGACAAGTGGAATGACCTGAAGGACGAGAAGTTCGAAAGCGGCAAGCTCCTCTGCTACAAGCACGTGGGGCTCTATGTCTACCGCAGGGAGTTCCTGCTCCAGTACGCCCAGATGTCCCCCACCTACCTGGAACTGGCGGAAAAGCTGGAGCAGCTGCGGGTCCTGGAGAACGGCTACCGGATCAAGGTGGTGGAGACTGAGCACGAATCCATCGGCGTCGACACACCGGCGGATCTGGAAAGAGTGATCGAAAAACTTAAGAAACCGTGAATTGTGAGTCGTGAGTCGTGAATAGCAACAGTCCGTTCACTTCTCACGTCTCACTTCTCACGTCTCACTGATTTTTTAGGAGTTGAAATGAAAACCAAATTTATCTTCGTGACCGGCGGCGTGGTCTCTTCCATCGGGAAGGGGCTGGCGGCGGCATCCCTCGGTGCGCTCCTGGAGGCGCGGGGCCTCAGGGTCACCCACCAGAAGCTCGACCCCTACATCAACGTCGACCCCGGCACCATGTCCCCCTTCCAGCACGGCGAGGTGTTCGTTACCGACGACGGCGCCGAGACCGACCTCGACCTGGGCCATTACGAGCGCTACACCTCGGCCAAGTTGTCGAAGAAGAGCAACTTCACCACCGGCCAAATCTACTTCTCGGTAATCGAGAAAGAGCGGCGCGGCGATTACCTCGGTGGGACGGTGCAGGTCATTCCCCACATCACCGACGAGATCAAGCATAAGATCCTGGAAAACGCCAAGGGCAGCGATGTGGCCATCGTCGAGATCGGCGGGACGGTCGGCGACATCGAGTCGCTCCCCTTTCTTGAGGCGATCCGCCAGTTTCGCGCGGAGCGGGGGGCAGGGAATGTCCTCTACATGCACGTGACCCTGGTGCCGTACATCAAGACCGCCGGCGAGATGAAGACCAAGCCGACCCAGCATTCTGTCATGGAGCTCCGCAAGATCGGTATCCAGCCTGATATCCTTATCTGTCGCTGCGAACGGGATCTCCCCCATGAGATGAAGGCCAAGATCGCCCTGTTCTGCAACGTGGAGGAAAAGGCTGTCATCAATTCAACCGACGCCGAGCACATTTACGCCGTGCCCCATGCTCTGCACATGGAGGGTCTCGACGACCAGGTGGTGGAGAAGCTCAATATCTGGACAAAGGCTCCTGACCTGACCCCATGGCAGCATGTGGTGGACAAGCTTGTAAACCCGCCCTTGGGAGAGGTGCGCATAGCCGTAGTCGGCAAGTACGTGAACCTCACCGAATCATACAAGTCACTCTCCGAGGCCCTTACCCATGGTGGCATCGGCAACGACTGCCGGGTGGTCCTCAAGTATCTCGATTCAGAGAAGATCGAGAATGAGGGGCTAGACGGGCTCCTGGACGATGTGCACGGTATCCTGGTGCCGGGCGGTTTCGGCGAGCGGGGGACCGAAGGGAAGATCAGGGCGATCGAATACGCCCGCACCCGCAAGATTCCGTTTTTCGGGATATGCCTCGGGATGCAGATGGCAGTCGTGGAGTTCGCCCGCAATGTCTGCGGCCTGCAGGACGCTTATTCCAGCGAGTTCAAGGCGGATGCCGCCCACCCGATCATCCACCTGATGGAGGAGCAGAAAACCGTCAGCCGCAAGGGTGGCACCATGCGGCTCGGCGCCTATCCCTGCACCCTGGAGAAAGGGAGCCTGGCCCAGAAGGCCTACGGCGGGCTGGACATCTCCGAACGCCACCGGCACCGCTATGAGTTCAACAACAGTTACCGTGAGCAGCTTTCCACCGCCGGCATGCTCCTTTCAGGCATCAACCGCGAGGCAGACCTGGTGGAGATCGTAGAGCTTGCCGATCATCCCTGGTTCCTCGGCTGCCAGTTCCACCCCGAGTTCAAGTCCAAGCCGCTCAATCCCCATCCGCTGTTCCGGGCGTTTATCGGGGCGGCTTTGGAAAATCGAAAGGCGTGAGTAAGAAGCGAGAGTGAGAGGCGAGAGAATAAGGCGAGAGTTTGGGCGTAGTCGGTTTTTTCTCTCGCCGTATATTTTCGCTTTATACTCTCGCAGTTAATTTTCGCCGTTAACTCTCGCTTCTTGAGGAAAATAATGGTTAAAGAAATCACCATAGGCAACATAAAGATAGGCGGCAAGAAGCCGCTGGTGCTGATCGCCGGACCATGCGTCATCGAGAACGAGGCGGCTACGCTGCACTGCGCCGAGCGGCTCATGACCATCTGCAACGGGGTTTCCATTCCCCTCATCTTCAAGGCCTCCTATGACAAGGCGAACCGGACCTCGGTCACCTCGTTCCGGGGGCCGGGGATGCGCGAAGGGCTTGCCATTCTGCGCAAGGTGAAGGAATCTCTCGGCGTGCCGGTCATCTCCGACATCCACTCCATCGAGCAGGTGCACCCTGCCGCAGAGGTGCTGGATGTCATACAGATCCCGGCTTTTCTTTGTCGCCAGACCGACCTCGTGGTTGCTGTCGCCGCCACTGGACGGGTGGTCAACGTCAAGAAGGGGCAGTTCCTGGCGCCGTGGGACATGCAGAACGTTGTCGGCAAGGTGCGTTCCACCGGCAACGAGGGGATCATCCTGACCGAGCGAGGGGTCTCCTTCGGCTACAACAACCTCGTGACCGACATGCGCAGTTTCCCCATCATGCGTTCCTTCGGCTACCCCGTGGTGTTCGACGCCACCCACAGCGTCCAGCTTCCGGGTGGGCAGGGGGGCTCCTCCGGAGGGCAGCGCGAATTCGTCGAATACCTCTCCCGCGCGGCAGTCGCCACAGGCATTGACGGCATCTTCATGGAGGTCCACGAGGATCCGGAAAAGGCCTTGTGCGACGGCCCCAACTCCATCAAGCTTGACGACCTCCCGGCGCTGCTCAAGACACTCAAGGCGATAGACGGCATTGTAAAATAGGGACTGGGGACTAGGGACTGGTAAAAGCCGTTACCATTCACCATTCACCATTCACCATTCACCATTCACGGTCTTATATGATTTTAGAAGAAGCCAGAAAAGTTATCCGGATCGAGGCCGCTGCGCTGGAGCGGCTGGCCGACGCCATCAACGGCGAGTTCGAGCGGGCCGTGCGCCTGATCCTCTCATCCCATGGCCGCGTGGTGGTCACCGGGATGGGGAAATCCGGGCTCATCGGCCAGAAGATCGCCTCCACCATGGCGTCCACCGGCACCCCCGCGTTTTTCCTCCACCCCGGCGAGGCCATTCACGGCGACCTTGGCATGATAATCAAGGGAGATGTGGTGATTGCCATCTCCAACAGCGGCGAGACCGAGGAGGTTGTCCGCATCCTTCCGGTAATCAAGCGCCTCGGCGCATCGCTCATCGCCGTGGCCGGCAACCAGAACTCCACCCTGGCCAAGGCCGGGGACGTGTTCCTTGATATTTCGGTCAAGGAGGAGGCCTGCCCCCTTGGACTTGCACCCACTGCCTCCACTACCGCCACCTTGGCCATGGGTGACGCGCTGGCTGTGGCGCTTCTCCAGGAGCGGGGTTTTCGGCCCGAGGACTTTGCATTGTTCCATCCCGGCGGCTCCCTGGGTAAGCGCCTCATCACCAGGGTTTCCGACCTTATGCACGGTGAAGATGCCATCCCGCTTGTGGATGCTGCTGTTCCCATGAGCGAAGCCCTGTTCGTCATAACCTCGAAGGGGCTGGGCATCACCGGCGTGACCGAGAACGGTGCCCTGGCGGGGATCATCACCGACGGTGACCTGCGCCGTGCCTTGGGCAAGGGGATCGACATCCTGCACGCCAAGGCCTGCGACCTGATGACCGGCAAGCCCAAGCGGATACGTGGGGACGAGCTGGCGGCCAAGGCCCTGCAGGTGATGGAGCAGCATTCCATCACTTCGCTCTTTGTCTTCGACAATGAAAAGGACAACCTCCCGATCGGGGTTATACATCTGCATGACCTGCTGAAGGCGGGGATAGCTTAAACCGGTGAATTGTGAATGGTGAATTGTGAATTGTGAAAAGCAAAAACAGAACGACCGCCTCAAAGACATAAAACTGCTCATCCTCGACGTGGACGGCGTGATGACCGATGGCCGGATCATCTACGACTCCAACGGCACGGAGAGCAAGTTCTTCAACGTCAAGGACGGACACGGCATCAAGCTCGTGCAGCGTATCGGCATCGAGGTGGCGATAATCTCGGGCCGCGAGTCGAAGGTGGTGGACAAGCGGGCCGCAGAGCTCGGCATCGTCCACCTTTACCAGAAGGCTTTGGACAAACTGGGGCCTTTCGAGGATCTCCTGCGAAAGACCGGGCTTTCCGGCCACCAGGTTGCCTTCATGGGTGACGATATCATCGATCTTCCCATCATGCGGCGGGCGGGCTTTGCCGCTGCCCCGGCAGACGCAGTTGAGGAGGTCTTTCCCCATGTTCATTTTGTCTCCCGCAACCGGGGCGGCTGGGGGGCGGTGCGTGAGGTGTGCGACCTGATTCTCAAGGCCCAGGGGAAATGGGACGAGGTGACAGCGAAATATTTCCGCTGAGCCCCCTCTTTTGCGGAAAAAACTTAAGCCCGTTCAGGATGCCCCTGGACGGGCTTTCTGCATTTTGTCGTTCCGCACCCTCCTTGACGTCAACAGGATGAGGGATATACTCCCCGTAAAAATGTGACGTTGGGGTGAACTGCCATGCGCATGGTCATCAAAAGCCGTATTATCATGCTGGTACTGGTTTCGCTGCTTCTGTCGGGGTGTGCGTACTGTAATATTCAGGAACCGTTGAGTACCGAGTTCAACAAGACCGAACTCGGGACCAAGCGAGGCCAATCCCGCAGCCACGCGGTTCTCTGGCTCGTCGCCTGGGGGGATGGCGGGGTGAAGGCCGCTGCGGTAAACGGCGGCATAAAGGTTATTCACCACGCTGACACCAAGATTTTATTCCTTCTTTTCGGTCTTTATGCCCAGGTGACGACAGTTGTCTACGGCGATTGACAGACACGGCAGAGTCATCTGCTCGCTTCTTGTCCTGCTCCTGCTTTCGGGGTGCGGCGCGATCTACTCGGACACGATCTATCCGTATTCCAGAAAGTTCGATAAAACGCCGGTCGGCACCAAGCGGTGCGAAATCAACACGCACCATATCCGGGAACCGATATCCGGGTACGGCATCTCAGCCGCATGGACGTCCGAATATATCCGCAAGGAGGCGGAGAAGGCGGGGATCACCAATATCTACTACACGGACAAGAGAACGCTGAGTATTCTTCTAGGTATCTACGAGCGCGAGTCTCTCTACATCTACGGCGACTGAGAATTGGTTAAAGGAGGTACAGGTACATGAAGCTGATCTTTTTCATCGTTATGGCAGGGACCCTTGCGCTGCTTTCAGGGTGCGCCACTATTGGCGACACGCAGGTACCTACGGCGGCGACCGGCGACGGCACCATTCGGCAGATCAGGGAATTCAAGGACCTGACGATTGAGGAGCAGGAAGTTATCCTGCACGGCGGCTGAGGGGAGGGAAGGCAGTTGTCAAAAAAGGCCGATTCCACCAGGATCGGCCTTTTTTGTGCCCGAAAAGTTCCCTTGATTATTGATGTTAGCTGCGTATAATGGGGCAACCCGGCGCACTCAACCGTCCGGAGAAAGAGCACACCGTGAATGCCACTGTTGAAGCCAATCTTGCTTCGATATACGAAGAAGAGCCTACTCCGCTGGCGCCGCCGGCGGGACAATTTTCACCCTGATGGGGTTCACCTATCAGGTTATGCCCGATCCGATCCAGCCTGCTCCCCTCCACGCTTCCTGTTGAAGAAATACTGTAGACAGATTGTTTAAGAATAATTAATATGAGCTGGCAAAATTCCAAATTGTGGTTTGCAATATCACACAGGGAGGTTGGATATGAGATGCTGGGGAGCGGGATTTATATGTATTCTGGCATTAGCCGGGTGCGCCAGGATAACTGCGACATCGGGGCCTGGAGGAACAATCACTCCTTCAGGCGGGGTTCAGGTATGGAAAGGCCAGTCAAGAACGTTTACGTGGCAATCGATGCCGGGCCACGTATTCGCCGACCTTCAGGTCGACGGCGCGCCACAGTTCCTCAATGGCGCCACGAGCTACACGTTTAACAACATACAGGCCAACCACACCGTCGCCGCCACGTTCACTCCCTACTCTACCCACTACAGGGTCTTCAACTCGACATACAATACCGCTGGAACGCCGCTGGATGGCTGCAACGCCTGCCACTCACGGCACAGCACCAGCGGTAGCCTTTTGAACACTTACGGAACCGACATTTCCTCGAAGAGGTCCCAGGGGGCCTCTAAATACCAAGCGATACGAGCGATAGAGCAAACCGACTCGGACAGTGACTCGTTCAAGAACATCGACGAGATAAGCGCGGGGAAATTTCCGGGTGATACAGCAAGCCATCCATAAAAGAAGTAGGTTGGCACCACTCTTCGCACCATCCTCAACCCCCTCCCTCGATGGGAGGGGGAGCGCTCTTCACCCTTGCGGGGAGGATGCCGCCGTTCTCATCGATGACGACGTGCTGACGATTGTACCGACTGTCTTCTGCGGCATCGGCCGCCCTGACCGGACCCTGGAGATGGCGCCCGCTGATCTCGCAAGGCTGACCGGTGGGCAGATCGGCGGGTTTTCGCGGTAAACATTACCGCCACTTTGGTGCATTTCGTAGAACGCACACTACTTATGACATTGTCATGGGTGGACGGCGGGAACGGATTTTCAGCGAGGTGATTTCGAGGACCTTGCAGCGTTCCGGGCCAGGGTAGGCCGGTACGGAGGGTTTCGTGTTTGTTTGGGGAAAACCGGTGCCGGACCTGGCGCGACAGATCGAGATGTACTTGTCCATAACGAGCGAGGAGGGACGAGGAAGAAGATTCTACGAGTTCCTCCCCGACAGCAGCATGAACCTTGTCTTCAGGTTCTCTCCAACTGCCTGCCGAATGGTCCTGCTTGGCCCGGCAGCCGAAAAATCGTGCGCCGAGATAGACGAGGAATCGGAATATTTCTGCATCCGCTTCCGTCCCGGCCAGGCCCTTCGCCTTGCGGACGCCCGCCCCTCGGAACTGGTCGACACCTATGTGGATATCGACAAAATCGGGGGGGAAAGGATCGATTCCCTTGCTGACCGCCTCCACTCCCTGCCGGACCAGGCATCGAGGCAGCGCGTCATGGAAAACCTGCTGCGGGGAAGCCTTCCGCTTGTCCGTGATGAGCGCTGCCGGCAGGCTACCTCCCTCCTCGAAGCCCATGGCGGACAAATCCAGGTCAGCGAACTTGCTGCCGGGCTCGGTCTCCATATCCGCAGTCTGGAGCGGCTGTTCCTCGACCATCTGGGGATTACCCCAAAGCGGCTTACCCGCCTCATCCGTTTCCGCCGACTTGTTGACCGCCTTCGCGCGGGCAGCTTTCATACCCTCGCCGATCTTGCCTACGACAGCGGCTATGCGGACCAATCACACATGATCAGGGATTTCAAGGAGCTGTCCGGTCGCCTCCCCGGCGATAATGGCTCCTGCGATGCTCAACCTCAGACGGGTTCTCCCCGGACGCGGATCGTGCATCGTTATCGCCCCTGATGTCGCTTTTTTACAATACGAAGGGTTGAATACTCCTTTATTATCCAGACTGCCGCGCAAGTTGGATGTCGGCGAATACGTCGGGAAAGGAGTTGCGATGAAGACTAAAGAAGGGCAGTCCGGCGAATCGGGCGGGAAATTCGCCGCGGTATGCGGATTATACTGCGAGGCATGCTCCCTCTATATCGGGACCACTGAAGATCCCGAAAGGCTCAAACGGCTCGCGGCCCGATTCGGGTTTTCGGAGGAGGCCGCCAAATGCCATGGATGCCGGTCGGAGAAAAGGTTTCCCCACTGCGGGAACTGCCGGATGTCCGCCTGCGCCGCCGAGCGGGGCATCGACTTCTGCAGCGAATGCGAGGAGTATCCCTGCGGGCACCTGAAGGAGTTCCAGGCGGAAAGGCCCCATCGGATCGAGTTGTGGGATGATCTGGACCGGATCAAGGCTGTCGGCCAGGAACAGTGGCTCCGGGAAATACGGGAACGCTACGCCTGCCCCCGGTGCGGGGCCATAAACTCCGCCTATGACCTGAAATGTCGGAAATGCGGCGAAGAGCCGAGTTGCGGGTACGTCGCGCGTCATGGCGAGGCTATCGCGCAATTTCTGGCGAAACTGACATTATAAGGAGAAACCCCCGAGAGTCGGGAGGAGAATGACATGCCCAGCCTGCGAAGCAGCCTCTTTCTTTTCATACTCAGAAACCGTCATCTGCTGAAGCTCAAGCTGAAAAAGGAGACCGCCCATGACTGGGAAACCTCGTTGCCGGAAGTCCGCGCGTCGGCCGCCAAGACCACAAGGTTGCTCGGGATGCTGCCGAAGGGGATCGAGGCGGTCCCCGTTGCCATAGGCGATATTCCGGCGGAATGGGTTCGTTCTGCTCAGACCGCCACAGACGAGGTCATCCTCTATTTCCACGGCGGAGGGTATATCCTTGGCAGCATTGAGGCCCATCGCGGGATCGTCGCCAAGTTCGTAAGAGGGAGCGGCCTACAGGCACTGTTGTTCGGCTACCGGCTCGCCCCGGAGCATCGTTTCCCGGCCGCGCTCGACGATTCGGTCGCCGCATACCGCTGGCTGCTGGCACAAGGGATTACCCCCTCGAAAATCGTCTTTGCCGGGGATTCCGCCGGCGGGGGGCTCTGTCTGGCGACCCTCCTTGCCCTTCGAGATCGGGATATTCCGCTCCCGGCGGCAGCGGTGGGGCTCTCTCCCTGGACTGACCTGAAGCATACCGGCGAATCTCTCCGTACCAACGCCGCGAAGTGCCTGGCGCCGACAAACTCCTGGATCGCCTGCGCCAATCACTACCTGGGCGACCAGGACCCCGGTGATCCGTATGCTTCCCCATTGTATGGCGACCTGTGCGGCCTGCCGCCCCTCCTTATCATTGCCGGCGGGGATGAGATCCTGCGCGACGACTCGACCCGCTTCGCCCAAAAGGCGCAGGAGGCAGGCGTAGCCGTCACCCTCAAGGTCGGCAAAGGGATGTGCCACTGCTATCCCGCCTGTGCTCCGATGTTTCCCGAGGCTATCGAAGCGATGGAGGGAATCTGCGCCTTCATCCTGGCGCACGTGGGAAGTCAGAATAGCGTATGAGACATCGCACCGTCGGAAGGGGTGTGAAAAGGCGTCGTCTGCTCCGCTTTCAAAAGGAGAAGGCCATCATCGAGTGGAGGGACAGGATTGTATCAGACCAACAGGAGGAATAAGGTATGAAAGACAAGAAGGCTCTGACGGCGCCATGCGGCCTGGATTGCTTCAACTGTGACATTCACGAAAGTAATCTGACAGACGAGCTTGCCGAACTGATTCATGTCCAAAGGGGAGTGCCGAAGGATGAAATAGCGTGCAAGGGTTGCCGGCAACAGGACGGAAAACATTATCATCTGCCGCAGGGGTGTGCAACGCTGGATTGTGCCAAGGCCAAAGGCGTGCAATTGTGCTGTGATTGTAATGAGTTTCCGTGTGCTTACCTGGCGCCGATAGCTGATATGGCTGCTCATTACCCACACAACATAAAATCATACAATCTCTGCCGCATCAAGAAAGTCGGGCTTGAGCGCTGGATCGAGGAAGAAGCCGGACAAATGCGGAAGAAATACTTTGGATGCAAATTCGCTATGGGAAAAGGTCAGGCAGATTAGAGGAGATGTCATGGGAACAGAGATGAAGGTAACAGTGGGCGGGCTTCGGGGCAAGATGCAGTTGACGGGAAAGGGGCATACCGGCCATGAGGTTCAAATCGACTACATACCACCTCTGGGCGAAGATAACGGCTTGATGTCCCTGGAGCTGCTGATGGTCAGCCTGGCCAGTTGCAGCGCTCACACCGTTCTTTCCATCTTGCGGAAGATGGGAAAGACGGTGGAGGATGTAACGGTGAACGCGGCCGGGGATCGCCAAATGGACGCGCATCCCACCGTAATCACCGCTATCGAATTGCAGTTCGAGCTGAAGGGGAATGGGCTTGACGCGCCTTCCGTCGAGAGGGCGATCATGTTGTCGGAGGAAACATACTGTCCCGTTTGGGCAATGTTGAAAAATAGCGTTGCCGTGTCCTGGAATTATTCGATTGGCTGATACGCGGAGGATACATGTTCATTGTTGTGTTGACATACACCAAGCCGCTCGATGTTATCGATGCCCATCTCCCTGCCCATGTGGAATATCTGAAGAAGCAATACGAGAGAGAGGTCTTCATTGCCTCCGGCCGGCGGGTTCCGAGAACCGGTGGGATTATTCTCGCGCGGGCGGCAAGCAGGAAGGAATTGACGGAGGTCCTGCGGCAGGACCCTTTTTATCAACATGGCGTGGCAGAATATGAGATTCTGGAATTCACCCCGAGCATGTCTTTGCCCGAATTATCCTGCCTGATCGAATCATAGGGGGGGGGTGAAAGGGGGAAAAGATGAACACCGATTTTTCCTTGATCGCTGCCAGAGGCTTACTGCGAAACCTTCCGGGAGATTGTCAGGGATGCCTTTTCCCGGCAGGCTGACGCTCATGGCATGGTGGAGCTGGTTTTCAATCGAATTTACCTCTTGGCGGTGAAGGTATCTTCGCCGGAGGGGTTTGAAAATGCCATATGCAGGAGGAGAAGCAATGCTGAGGACGAGGGAAGCCATAGAAACGAGGCGCAGCATCCGGAAGTTCAAATCGGACCCCATTCCGGTTGATGTGATGGACGCGCTTCTGGACGCCGCGAGGCTCGCTCCTTCGGGGTGCAATGCCCAGCCGTGGCGGTTCAAGGTTGTGAAGGACAAAGAAACTAAGCTGAAGCTGGCGGAGGCGGCCTATGACCAGCCGTTCATAGCAGCGGCACCGGTGGTTCTGGTCTGCTGCGCCGATATCGGCGCATACCTGGAAGGGATGGTCTCCGGCACCGAGGACTTGGGGAAGGTCGGGGCGGTGGAGGAGCGGGTCGTGCAGATCATCCATCGCGCGGTGGCCGGCATGAAATCCATGCCGGTTGCGGAGATCGGCCCCCGCATCGCGCTGAACGTGGCGATCGCGGTGGAACACATTGCGCTGCGGGCCCTCGATTTCGGGCTCGGAAGCTGCTGGATCAGGCTGATCAACGAGCAGATGGTTAAGGGTATCTTCGGCTGGGACGATAACCTGTACGTGGTGGCGCTCCTGCCGCTCGGCTACCCGGCGGAAACGCCGCCGCCGCGTAAGAGGCGGAGTATAGAGGAGATAGTGCTGTAATGTTACCAGGCAGGGACAAAGAAGGAACTCGATAGGCTGAGGCTCCTGTATATTATTGTGAGCAGGCTCATTTTATATTGACTCAATTTTTTTTGTTGCTAATATGAGCATGCTCACAAAATAATGGAGACTTCATGCGCATCAGCGAACAGGCCAAGCAGGAAAACCGGGCCCGCATCCTGGAGAAGGGGGCGGAGCTGTTCATAGCCAAGGGGTACGAGGAGTGCACTACCCGTGACATTGCCACGGCTGCGGGGCTTGCTGCCGGCACCCTCTTCAATTACTTCCCCAGCAAAGAGACCCTGGCCATGACCATGGTTTCCGAGGCATTTAAGATGGGGCGGGAAGATTTCATGCGTCGCCGCACCGGGGAGGAGGACTTGCCCGAGGACCTCTTCCTGTTCATTGCCTCGGGCCTGCGGCGTTTGCGCCCATTGCGCCCCTTTATCGGGCCGGTTCTGGAGCGCTCCCTGAGCCCATTCCCCCGGAAAACCGTCTGCCCGGAAGGGGAGGCGGCCCGCCAGGAACACCTCGACGCCGTGCAGGAGATCATCGCCAGCCATGGTTTCACCCAGGCCCCGGACTATGTGGCAGTGACCATGTACTGGTCTCTCTACCTGGGAATTCTGGCCTTCTGGGCCAATGACGACTCCCCGAATCAGGAGGCGACCCAGGCTTTGGTGGATTATTCCATCCGCATGTTCGTGCAGGTGATTTCCGGCACTGGGGGGGTTACAGGAGAAGCCAATGCAGATTGATGACGGGAAGACCACGGACGCACTCCAGATGAAAATTCTGCTCGCCGCCCTGCCGAAGGAGAGCGCCACAGACCCCACCGGTCAGCAGTTGGCGCAGTTGATCAACCGTATCGCCAACAAGAAGGTGCCGGTCAACTCCTTTTCCCGAATCTGGACCCTTGGCTCTCTCCAGGCCAAGGTCACTCTCGGGTATTTCGCCTATTGGCTGCGGAGCCGCTTTGCCGATGCGGATGAGAGGCAGCGGCTCAGGAGCGAAGCCCACTTGGCCGCCGCCCTGCAACTCTTCGGCACCATGGGGTACATGAGGGGAGCCGTGATG
Source organism: Geobacter sp. (assembly GCA_016177775.1). Classification (GTDB taxonomy): domain Bacteria; phylum Desulfobacterota; class Desulfuromonadia; order Geobacterales; family Geobacteraceae; genus JACOUQ01. Next base: position 40,440 of record JACOUQ010000024.1, on the reverse strand, counting down.
AAGATCGGCCAGTTACTGGCGAACCTCCCCGAAGTCGTGCCCGAGGAATTCGCCGAGGTGCTCTCCGCGCTTCACTTCGAGGCTCCCCCGATGCACTTCGCCTTGGTGCGCGAGGTCTTTCTGGACGAGTTCGGCCGAGAGCCGGAGGAGGTGTTCGCCTTCTTCGACCGGCAGGCCTTTGCCGCCGCTTCCCTGGGGCAGGTGCACCGCGCCCGGCTCAAGAGCGGCGAGGAGGTGGCGGTAAAGATCCAGTACCCTGGCATCGCCCGGACCATCAAGGCTGATCTGCGCAATCTTCGCCTTCTGCTCCAGCCGCTGTGCCTGACCGAGGACTGGCAAAATACGCTCGACAAGCTGGCCGATATTGAGCGGATGCTGCTCATGGAAACCGACTATGATCAGGAAGCCAGCTTCGGCAAACAGGCGAGGGTTCTCTTCACCGATGCAGACCGGGTGGTGGTGCCGCGGGTCTACGACGAATATTCCACTAAACGGGTGCTGACCACCGAGTACCTTCGGGGTTGTCATCTCGACGATTTCCTGGCTGGAAATCCGAGCCAGGAAGAGCGGGATCACTTCACTACTCTGCTGACGGTCGCCACCTTCCGGCTCTATTACCGGTTGCACTGGTTTCTTGCCGATCCCCACCCCGGCAACTTTATCTTCATGGAGGACGGCCGCCTCGGTATGATCGACTTCGGCTGCACCCGGGCCATGACCGATGAGGAATGGCTTTTGATCTGCAAATTGGAGAGGGCGAATCTTGAACGGGACGAGGCCTGCTTAAACCGGGTCATTGCCAAGGCCTGCCTTTTTGACGACCCAGAGGAGATGGAACCGGAGCGATTGGAGATCCTCCGGAGCGGGTTGAACTGGAACATGGAACCTTGGTTGAAAGACGGGCTATTCGATTTCGGTGAGCGGGAATTTTTCATGCGCGGCATCGAAAGTTTCATGGAGATGACCCGCAAGCGGTACACACGGGGCTCCCCTTTGTACCTTTGGTCCAATCGCTTCATTTTCGGGGGGAGGGCTGTCTGTTACCGGTTGAAGGGACGCTGTGAATTCAGAAAAATCCATCAGCAGGAGTCGGCCGCCTGCCTTCATCCTGCCCCGGAGCAATAATCCACTGAAATGAACTTAGTTCCAAATCCCGGCGCAATCCCGCCACAAATTGCGCTTAAGGAGAAATCAAAATGACGGAATTTCCATATGAAGCTCCGGTTGAGCCCGCGTCGGCAAACATGGATGCAGACAGGCTGGCAGACGTTGTTGAACGCTTTCGTCACCAGCAGACTTCCGGCGCATTTCCTGGCGGACAACTTCATGTCAGGCGAAACGGCAGGGTTGTCTTGAATGTAGCGGTAGGATTCGCCCGGGGATTTCGATCAACTGAATGTATAAAGCCGCTAAACGTACAACCACAGACACCGTTCCCTGTTTATTCTTCGGGGAAACCGTTGGCTGCGATCGCTATCGCGATGCTGGAAGAACGCGGGCGTCTTGATGTAGAGGCGCCTATTTCCGATATATTCCCGGAATTCGCACGGCATGGTAAAGGCAGCATTACAACGCTCGATGTGTTGACTCACAGGGCAGGAATTTTGGTGCCAAGTTTGTATAAAGATTACAAACTTGTCGCGAACCGCGAATCCGTGCTGAGCCGCCTTACAGAAGCAAAGCCCAGGTATAGGCGTGGTACTTTTGCCTATATGCCGACAGAGTTTGGCGCCATATTGTGCGAGATCACGCGGCGCATAGATGGACGAACATTGGCTGACTTTGTCAGGGATGAAATTTCCGTTCCACTGAATTTACCCGCACTGCGGTATGGGCTCGCCGGCCGGGACTTGAACTCACTGGCCTTTACCTACTGGCTCGGAAAAGAAAAACTGATGATGTTCGATACCAACATCGCGGAAGACTTTGAAGAGGTAAATAATGCAGCAGAGTCATTCAATTCCGAGAACCCTGCGTTCAGTATGGTCACCGATGCAGCCAGTTTGGCGGCATTCTACGAATTCCTTCTGAATAAAGGGGTAACAAGTACCGGCAAACAACTTTTATCGGAAAAAACAATTCACCTATATACAAAGCGTGCTGTTTCGGGATGGAATAGAAGTCTCGGTACGTTTATCGCCGAAGGTAGAGGGTTTACTGTAGGTACACTTACACCCTCAGCCTTTGGCTGGTGGAACACCGGAGAATGTTTTGGTCACGGAGGAGCATTTTCATCTCTGGCATTTGGCGACTTTAAAACAGGGCTTGCCGTTGCGATTGTCACCAATGGGAATCGGAACATAAGTGATTTTGTCAAACGCTTCATCCCGTTAACTCACCGGCTTCGTAAAGCATGCTTGTAGAAAAGTCGATAACTATCTGCATTCGATAGAACGGCCCTTGCGATTTCAAAAAGGTATATGAACAGGAGCCAGCCATGAGAATACTTCTCATCCAGCCCCCCAGTTGCGACCCAATGACCGACAAGATCTTCCTGTTCGAGCCGTTGGCCCTTGAATACCTGGGGGCCGGACTCAAGCTGGACGGTCACCAAGTCCGGTTGCTTGATGCCCGTCTGGAGCCGGACATCGAAGGGGTTTTTCGCGGATTTCAGCCGGATATGGTGGGGCTGACCGGTTTCACCAGCCATGTCAACATCGTCAAGGGGATAGCGTCACGTCTCAAGGCTATCTGCCCCGATATGCTGATGGTGGTGGGTGGGCACCATGCCACGGTCAAGCCGGAAGATTTTAACGAGCCGGCCATCGACGTGGTGGTCATCGGCGAGGGGGTATTCACGCTGCGGGAGATAGTCCGCGCAATGGAAAACGGCGGCAGGCTGGCCGAAATCAGGGGTCTGGCGATTCCGCACAACGACGGGATGATCTTCAGCGAGCCGCGCCCCTACACCGACCTGAACGAGCTTCCCGTCCCCGACCGGACGCTGACCGCCGGATACCGGAACAACTATTTCAGCGAATGGTTCAAGCCGCTTGCCTCGGTGCGCACCTCTCTGGGGTGCACGGCCCGCTGCAATTTCTGCGCGCTCTGGGGGATCACCGGCGGCAGGTACCTGCGCCGCGATCCGGAGTCGGTGGTGGAGGAGCTGAAGGGGATCGCCGAGCCGAACGTCTTTTTCTGCGACGACGAGTCCATGTGCGACGTCAGGCGGATGGACCGGTTGGCCGACCTGATTCGGGATGCGGGGATAAAGAAGAACTATTTTCTCTACGGCCGTGTGGATACCATCGTCAACCACCCGGAGCTCTTCGCCAAGTGGGCCGGCATCGGTCTGGCCCAGGTCTTCGTGGGTATGGAGGATTTTTCCGACGCACGTCTTACGGCCATGAAAAAGGGAGTAACCACGGCCCAGCAGGAACAGGCGGTCCGAATCCTCGATGATCTGGGAATCATGATGTACGCCTCCTACATGGTCGATCCGGCCTACACGCGGGAAGATTTCAAACGCCTCCTCGCCCATGCAAGGCGGCTGAAGCATAAGTACGCCACCTTCACCGTGATGACGCCTCTACCCGGCACGGAGCTCCACGCGGTGCGGGAAAAGGAGCTCCTTTCCCGCAAGCCGGAGCTGTATGACATGATTCATTCCCTCCTCCCTACTACTCTGCCGCTCCCGGAGTTTTACCGCGAAATGGTCAACCTCTGGCGCAATGCGGTTCCGTTCCATCGGGTTCTCCCCACGCTTTTCCGCTTCGGGCCGCGCGGGATGCTGACCCGCATCAGGCTGTTCGGCCGTTTTCTGGATAAGACCCGCAACATGCATCTGGATTACTGAGGTGTTGGTGAAAAAGCATTCTGGGAAGGAGAAGAATCAATGTGCGAATTCTGTCTGAAGCACGGAGAAGGGGAAAAGTGGTACCTGCAGGCAAGGAATTACTCCGAGGACATGCTGAGCGATATTCGCCGGCTCAGGTTCCTGGAGAAATTCTCCAATCCGGAAGAGCTGGAGAGGGGGTTCACCAATTACAACCGGGGGGTGGAGCGCCTCAAGAAGGTGCCGTGGTTCATCCGGAACATGCTGAGCCGTATGATCACCAGAAGAATGAAGAAGGTGCATTTCGGGCAGGTGGTGCCGATCGAGGAGATCGAGCAGATATTCGAGTTCACCAATTCCGTTGTGCGCGTGGCCTGCATCTGCCGGCAATCGACGCTGGGGAAGGAGAAGCGGTACTGTTACGGCATCAGCATGGGACCAAACGGCGGGAAGCTCCTGGAGATATTCCAGGCCATGGAGGAGAAGTTCACCGGCGGGGTTGATGACAACCGGTTCGAGATGCTCACCAGGGAAGAGGCCATTGCCGCATTCCGCGCCCACGAGCACGAGGGGCTCTGCCACACCATCTGGACCTTTCAGACCCCGTTCATAGGCGGGATATGCAACTGCGACCGCGCGGACTGCCTGGCCATGCGTTCCACAGTCACCCACGATGTTCCGGTAATGTTCCGCGCCGAATACCTGGCGGAGATCGACCCTGACCGCTGCACCGGCTGCCGGCAGTGCATGCGCCTCTGCCAGTTCGGGGCCTTGAGTTACAGCGCCTCCACCGAAAAGGCGGCGATTGACCACGCCTGGTGCTACGGGTGTGGGATATGCCGCTCGGTCTGCAAGGGGAACGCAATCCGGCTCATCGACCGCGCCGCCTCGGCTGCGGCGCATTTGTGGTAGGTGGGGCAAGGCACTATTGACTTTCTATAATAGGAATGTAACAAAAGTGACGATGCTTCGCGGTGCCGTTATGTGAAAAACAGGAATGGAGAATTATCTTGAAAACAGCTCTGCTTGTTATCGACATCCAGAACGACTATTTCCCCGGCGGCCGGATGGAGGTGGAGGGGAGCCCGGCGGCGAGCCTGAAGGCAAAGGTGCTGCTGGAGCTCTTTCGCGCAAGACAGCTTCCAATCGTCCATATCCGCCACATCTCCAACCGTCCCGGCGCCACCTTCTTCCTCCCCGGCACAGAGGGGACGGATATCCACCCGAACGCGGCCCCGCTTTCTGGCGAGCCGGTCATCGTCAAGAATTTCCCCAATTCGTTCCGGGATACGGAGCTGCTCCCCATCCTCAGGGACAAGGGAATCGAGCGGCTTGTCGTCTGCGGCATGATGACCCACATGTGCGTGGACGCCACGGTGCGGGCCGCTTTTGATCACGGCTTAGCCTGCATTGTCGCGCATGACGCCTGCGCCACGCGGGCGCTGTCGTTCAACGGGGTGGAGACCCCGGCGCCACAGGTCCAGGCGGCGTTTCTCGCGGCCCTCGGGGCGGTCTACGGGCGGGTCGTGAGCTCAGCGGAAGCTGCGGCGGAGATTTGACGGGAATTATACAAGGGAGGGGAGAAGAATAGTGCGGGAAAGGTATCACACAGGATGCGTTAAGAGAAGGCCGATTTTACCGTAATCGGCCTTTTTTGCGTGGCAATTCGGTCTTGCATATCGGGATTAGCGGCGTATAATGGGGCTCTGCCGGCCGGCCGGCGCGTTTATCGCGCGGAAACCATCTACGAGGCGGTGCTATAGGGAGGAGAAATGAGGAATACGAAGGGATTTCTGCTAGCCGTGTCAATGCTGGTAGCCGTACTACAACCCAACGGAAATGCTGCTGCCGCTCCTTGCAATAAAGTAAATAGCACTCTGTCTGGTAAATTACTCGGAACAGTTTTTAACCCGGATAAAATTGTTGTCGAAGATGGGATCCTGCGGATAGGCCAAGGAGGAACAAGTGTTGCCGAGAAAGAGGTGACGGTATTCCTAAAATTAGAGAAGGGATCGATTCCATCTGGCAAAGAATTTGTCGTTTACGCTAAAGGAAAACCCGGAACTGACCCCATGTTGGTGTTGGCATTGTGGCCGGATGACGGCCAACGGAGAAGTGAGACAATCTTAACTGGTTACCAGATGAAGCTGACGTTCGGAAAAGAGGAGAAAAAAGGCTTCCTTGCCGGAACTATTTCCTTAGTCGTACCCGGCAAATTCGACACACAAGTGAGAGGCGACTTTATAGCAGATATACAAGGCTTCAGGATTATAGATGGGAAAGTTGATCTAACAGCTGATTCTATCGATACTTTACTTGTAGTTGCTGAATCTTATCTCCAAGAAAAGCACCAGGGGAAAAGAGTATTAATTGAGAAGGCCAAAGAGGAGGCCCTGTTAATTACCCCTCAAAATGGCAGACTGGGGCAGGCGTACATTGAATATTCCACTGATGGAGTTCAGAAAAAAAAGGTAAAGTTTCAGTTTGAAAAATACCGTGGGAAATGGACTGTGACTAGGGAGTTAAAACCAACACAAACTTTTCTAGCCCATCCGCTTCATGTTCCTGTTCCTATCCCAGCTCCTGTCGGCGGCAAATTACCTCAGGGTTGGGGTGATTTCTTTAGATATCTTGCTGCCAAACGTGGTGAAGTAGCGGCAAATAATAAATATCCAGGTAAGACTCTTGTAAATTCTGAAACTATTGTCGCATTCGATATTAAACAAGGGGTGGTAGAAACAGAATTCTCTGTTGAAGTGGAGGGTGGTGGAAAGTTTGTTAAAAGATATCTATTCCCACTCCATCAAGAAAAGGGAGCGTGGAAGTTCAAGAGGAAGATCTAGCTCTTGGAGATGTTGAGAAAAGGCCGACCTACGATTTCCATTTCCTGACTGTATGAAAAGGGGATATCCAACGAGACCAGTGGACCCGGTCGCGCGTTATCGCCAATGAAAACACAAATTGACATTCGTACCTAAAATGGTACAATAGGTTTTTAATGGTTGATATTTCGTTTGTCCTGAAAGTTGTGTTTTACCGCTCGGAAGCCAGCAATGAGCCGGTCAGAGAGTGGCTGAAAGAACTGTCTCGAGACGACAAGCGTCAAATTGGCGAGGACATCAAGACGGCGCAAGTCGGTTGGCCTCTGGGGATGCCGCTTATCAGAAAAATTGAAAAGGACTTATGGGAAGTCAGGACCAGATTGGCAGATGGCATTGCGCGAGTTTTCTTTACGGTTGACGGCGATTACATGATCTTGTTGCACGGCTTCATCAAAAAATCGCAGAAGACTCCGCAAAATGAACTCAAGACGGCGATGACACGTCTTGGCAATTACAAGAGAGGCAAAAGATGAAAAACAGGCACATTGGCACCAGCTTTGATGATTTCTTGGATGAAGAAGGCCTGAGGGCTGATGCAGAGGCCACCGCGATTAAACGAGTTATCGCATACCAAATCGAAATGGAAATGAAGCAGGCAAAGCTGTCAAAAACTGCTATGGCTGAAAAAATGCACACAAGCCGCACCGCTTTAGATAGACTTCTTGACCCCTCCAATGTCTCCGTTACCCTTCAGACTCTCGAAAGAGCTGCCCTCGCCTTGGGAAAAAGCCTGAAAATAGAGCTGGCATAACCAGGCGGCGGCGACGGTCGACTAACGCCGCCGCTGTGTCCCGGCCCCGAAATATATTCCGAAAGATGCAAAGGAGTTCACCCATGAACGAGGGAAAAAATTTCAAGGCAATTCACACCGGTCTGCTGGAATCGTTGCGGAACCGGACCTTTCGCGGCGCGCGGGGTAAGTTCCTGATCGGCGAGGAACTGGGCCTTACCGGCTGCGAGGTTTCCCTGAATCGGCTTCCGGCCGGGAAGGGAATGCCGTTCGTCCATGCCCATAAGCGGAACGAGGAGGTCTATATCGTCATCCGGGGAAGCGGGACATTTTACGTGGACGGCGAAGAGTTCCCGATCTCGGAGGGGAGCGTGATCCGCGTCGATCCGGAGGGGGAGCGGGCATGGCAGGCGGGGGACGAGGACCTCTACTTCATCTGCGTCCAGGCCGACCAGAACAGCCTGACTCAGGCGACCCTTGACGACGGGATCATCTGCGAGACCAAGGCTGCTTGGATGAAGTGATTCGCGAAGAGGAGCCACACCATGAAACGTATCGCCCTCGGCAATACAGGCATGAAAATCCACCCGCTGGTCTACGGCACCCTGCCGCTCGGGCCTTTGCAGGCTGGGCTCTCCCCGGAGGAAGGCGGGAGGCTGATCCGCCATGCCCTGGAGCTGGGGGTGAACATGCTGGATACGGCCGAGCTGTATGAGACCTATCCCCATATCCGCGCGGCTCTGGATGGATACCAGGGAGAGGTTTATATCGTCAGCAAGACTCATGCGCCTGACGCGAAGCTTGCCCGTTCTCACGTGGAGCGGGCTTTGCGGGAGCTGGGGCGGGAGCGGCTGGACATCGTCCACCTGCACGGCGCGCGGCAGGCCGATCCTTTCGTGGAGAGGGCCGATGTGCTGGAGGAGCTCTTGAAGATGAAGGAAGAGGGGAAGATCGCCCATGTGGGGCTTTCGGCCCACTACATCTCGGCGGTGCGCAAGGCTGTGGACCATCCGGAGATTGAGGTGCTCCACCCCCTCATCAACCGGACCGGGATGGGGATCATCGATGGGAGCGCCGAAGAGATGGCCGAAGCAATCGCCGCCTGCTCCCGGAGCGGCAAGGGGATCTACGCCATGAAGGCCCTTGCCGGCGGGAACCTGATCGCCGATGCGCGGCAGAGCCTCCATTATGTCCTGGGGCTTGCCGGGATGGACGGCGTGGCGGTGGGGATGCTTTCCACGGCCGAGGTCGAGGCGAATCTGGCTCTGTTCGAGGGGGCGGCGCCGGATGAGGCAACGTGGACGACCCTGGAGAGCAAGCGCCGCAAGCTCAAGATCATGGACCGGTTCTGCAAGGGGTGCGGCTTCTGCGTCACCGCCTGCACCAACGATGCTCTGGCCATCGTGGATGGCGTGGCGCGGGTGGACGAGGAGCAATGCATTCTTTGCGGCTACTGCGCCGCAGCCTGTCCGGAGTTCATGATTCGGGTGGTTTGAGGGTATTGATACTCTTTCGGGACGAAGCAAAAAAGCCCGCCCAGCACTGACCTGGACGGGCTTTCCCGTGTTTTATCCAAACTTGTTGTTCTACTGACAGCGGAGCAGCTTCTTTCCTTCGCTAAATAGAACTTCCATCTTGTTCGGCTTGATAACGGTCTTCACCACCCCACGGCCGAAAACCGCGTGCTCCACCAGGGTATTGACCCGGAATTTCCCGTTCATGTCGTAGGGAGCCGCCTTCCCGCTCTCTATGGTCAGACGGAGGGTTTCCCACTCTTCCCGATCATCGTCCCCCGATTTCTTCTTGGCCTTGACGGAAGCAGTCGCGGTCTTGCGGATGGCCGGCGTCTTTGCTGCCACCACCTCATGGTAATTATGCATTCCGCGGCAGGTGTTGCACTCGACCCGGACCACTCGCTCTCCTACCATGGCTACGATCGTATGATTCAAAACTTTACGGCAACGAGTGCAGCGGGCCTCGATATTGTCTCCCGCCGACAACTTGATTGTGCGCATTCGCGTTCTCCCGGATTCACTCATGAACCCATTACCAACAAAATTCGACGATAGCTGCCCAGATTAAAAAAGCCCCGAATTTGTCCGGGGCTTTTTTGCGTCAACTGGAGCAGATTAACTTAGCTTCTGGAAACGTTAGCAGCCTGAAGCCCTTTCGGACCCTTCACGATGTCGAACGTTACCCTATCGCCTTCAGCAAGGGATTTAAATCCGTCGCCAGTGATGGCCGAGAAATGGCAGAATACGTCCTCGCCATTTTCCTGCTCAAGAAAACCAAACCCCTTGCTGTCGTTAAACCATTTTACTGTTCCGTTTACCATGTGCTTACCTTCTCCAAAACCTTCGTGTTATTTTGTTCGGGATTATCCCGAACGTTACTCACCGTAACAGTTTTGCGGTAACAAAGTCAAGCTATTAAATTCTCATCAATATTGATTGCCATGAGGACAAATATTTATGAATCTTCCTCTGCGATCTCTGCGAGAGACAGCATTCAAGGGTAGTCTGACTTGCCATTACGACGGCTGCTGCCGGTTCTTGTGCGATTTCATCACCTTTATCTCGCCGCTTTCCATATCGTAGACCCAGCCGTGGATGTTGAGCGTCTTTGCCTGCATCGCCCTGCGGACGAAAGGGTATTCCTGCAGATGCTCCAGCTGTAGCCTGACGTTTTCCTCGACGATCAGCTTCATCCGGTCTTCCTTCGGCATGTCGATGTGCAGCCCCTGCAGCTTCTCGTCGACCCGCTCCCTGGCCTTGTAGGCGTTGTTGAGCCAGATTGGTATGTATTTGTCCTCCCCGTCCGCGTCATCCAGGGCATTGATGCCGCCGCAGCCGTAGTGGCCGCAGATGACGATGTCGGGGATGTTCAGATGGTTGATGGAGAACTCCAGCACGGCGGAGAGATTCCAGTCGTTGGAGGCGACTATGTTGCCGACGTTGCGGTGGACGAAGACCTCCCCCGGCCTGGTCTGGGTGATGGTGTTGACCGGCACCCGCGAGTCGGAGCAGCCGATCCAGAGAACCGTCGGTTTCTGATCCTTGGCGAGCCCGCGGAAAAACTCCCGCTCCTTTTCGAAGTATTCGGAGACAAATCGCTTGTTCCCCTCCAATAGCGGCGTGATCATGGCGTGTTCCCTCCCTGCCGGCGAATGGATAAAGTGTATCATCCGTGCAACGGCGTGCAACAGTGGGTGCATTAATCATTAAAACGATTTTTTTCGCGCAAAGCCGCAAAGGACGCAAAGAAAAATCGAAACCTCAACATGTTTGCCAAGCTGTAAACGACTCAACGATCGATTTTGATCTCAGCCTTATATCTATTTGAATTTCTTTGCGACCTTTGCGGCTTGGCGAGACAATGCCTTTTCCAATGTTAATTTACCAGCTTGGCTGCCAAATCCGGTTGCTCTGCTAAAATTGAAGAGATACCGGCTATGGAAGGGATTGGACGGCATGAAATCGGCGTGGGGGAGCGATACCGGCAAGGTCCGGGAGAATAACGAGGACAGCGTCATGGTGGACGATGAGCGGGGGCTGTTCCTGCTGGCGGACGGCATGGGGGGGCTTCGGGCCGGGGAGGTGGCGAGCGCCCTGGCTGTGCGGACCGTCCACGAATGGCTGGTGGAGCACCATCTGACACAGGCCGCTGAAATGGATATCGCCCCGCTCCTGAACAATGCCGCGCTTGAGGCCCACAAGGCGATCCTGGCGGATGCCGCGGCTAACCCGGAGCATGCCGGCATGGGGACCACGCTGGAAATCGTCACGGTCCGCGAAGGGTGGGCGTTCATGTCCCATGTGGGGGACAGCCGGGTTTATCACATGCGGGAGCGGCTCCGCCAGGTTACCCGCGACCATAACATGGCTGGCCGTCTTCGGGCGCAGGGTGTGGCGGAGGAAATGATCAACCCCTATTTTCGCCACATACTCACCCAGGCTCTGGGAGGTGTCGAGGAACTGACGCCGGATATCGAGATAATCGACCTGCGTGGAGGGGATATTCTTCTGCTCTGCTCTGACGGGCTGAACGAGATGCTGGATGACGGGGAGATCGGGGAGATATTGCGAGATCGCAGCGATATCACTTCTGCCGTTCACTCACTGATTGATAAGGCTTTGGCGGCGGGCGGTGTGGATAATGTGTCGGCGGTTCTTGTGGAGGTGTAATATAGCGCCCGTCTCCCACCTATCTGCGTATGACGATGAATTCTCCCCGTGAGAGTTTGCCTTGCAGCCACCGGCCGAGGTAGCGCTTGATGGCGGCGCGTGTCAGGGGGATGAGGAAAATGAGGCCGACGATATCGGTGAAGAAGCCGGGGGTGAGGAGGAGTATCCCTCCTGCCAGGACCAGGGCGCCGTCCAGGAGTTGGGCCGCGGGGAGGCGCCCGGCGGCCAGTTCGTCGCTGATGCGGCGCAGGATCCGGAACCCCTGGTGCCGCACCAGCCAAGCGCCGGCAAAGCTTATCGCCAGGAGCGAGGCAACGGTGGGGAGCGGCCCGATCAGCCGGCCGACCCGGATCAGGAGATAAATTTCGATGACCGGCACAACGGAGAAGAGGAGAAATAGTCGGAAGAGCATGTTGTATCCTTTTAAAAAGCCTGTTGGAGCTGCTTGATGAACGGGTTGACGCGACGGAAATCCCGCCTATAGTTTTCTTGTTATATTCGCAGAACGGCAAGGGAGGGAAAGACCATGCTCTACTTCATCAAGGACAACATAATTCACTCACTCCCTGCGGGGAGGCGCTGCAAGGTCGCATACGCGAACGAGAAACTGCGCGACACCATCCCCCATGGGGTTAAGGAATGCCCCTTCTGCATGAACTTGTGGCCGGGGGAATAAAATTTAGACTACCTGCAACACCGCGCATTTCAGATAATCGGTCTCCGGTACGGAGAGAAGCACCGGATGGTCCGGGGCCTGGCGCCCCCACTGGATGAACCTGACATCGCGCCGGGCCAGTTGGGCCGATTTTGCCAGCATGTCGTGGAACAGCTCCCGCCCCATGTGGAATGAGCAGGAGCAGGTGATGAGGTAGCCGCCCGGATTCAGCAACTCCAGTGCGCGGCGGTTGATGGTGGTGTACCCCTTTTCCGCTTCCTTCAATGCCTTGCGGTTTTTCACAAAGGCCGGCGGGTCCATGACGATCACGTCGAACCGCCTGCCGCTTCCCTTGAACTGCCGCAGCCGCTCGAACACGTCCACTTCCTCCGCCGTGACGATGTTGCCGAAGCTGTTCAGTCTGGCGTTTTCCCCCACCAGCCCCACTGCCCGCCCCGAGATGTCTAGGCAGGTGATGCTTTGGGCGCCGAATTTCGCGGCATGCATCCCCCAGCTTCCCGAATAGGAGAAGCAGTCCAGCATCTCCTTCCCGGCGCAGATGCCATCCAGGAGCAGGTGGTTCTCCTTCTGGTCCAGGAAATGGCCGGTCTTCTGTCCACCCTTCAGGTCCACCAGCAGGCGGATGCCGTGCTCTTCCACCTCCACCTGTGCCGGAATTTCTCCCGCCAGCACCTCCACCGATTCCGAAAGTCCCTCCAGCCCGCGCACCGCAACGTCGTTTCTCGCCACGATTCCCCTTGGCTGGAAAATTTCCGTCAGCGCCTCGACGATCAGGTCCCGGCGGGAGTCCATACCGGCGGTTAAAAGCTGGATCGAGAGGAAATCGCCGTACTTGTCCACCACAAGCCCAGGCAGGAAGTCCCCCTCGCCATGGACCAGGCGGAAGGTGCCCAGATGCGGGTAGATCTCCTGCCGGTGGGTGAGGACGGCCTTGAGTTTTTCGGCGAAGAAATCCGGTGAGTCGATATCTGCCCGTTCGTGGGAAAGGAGGCGGAAGGAGATGAGGGAATGGGGGTTGTAATAGCCGGTGCCGAGAAAAGCGCCATTGGCGTCCAGAAGCTCGGCCACGGCACCGGGCTTTCGTTCGCCGGAAATGTGGGCGATCTCGTTACTGAAAACCCAGGGGTGGCCGGTACGGACGCGGCGGTCTTCCCCCTTGTGGAGCGTGATTTTGAGCATTCATTCATTTCCTTGGATGGATTCCTATGTGCAACAACTATAAAGCAGCCGGTGTAAAAAGAAAAGGGGAGGCATTCGATAGCCTCCCCTTTAGGCATAAATCCGGATAAAGCCTCAATCCGCGATCTTCAGCACGATCTTGCCGAAGTGCTTGTCCTCCTCCATCATCCGGTGTGCCTCCACGATCTGGTCGAGGGGGAAGACCTTCTCGATGATCGGGACAATGGTCCGGTCGGCGAACTTGGGGAGGGCGGTTTTAGTGAACTCGGCCACGATCTCCCCCTTGTCCTTGACCGGCCGGGAGCGGAGGACCGAGCCGATGATCTGCTGACGCTTCACCATCATCAGGGCGAGGTTCAACTCCGCTTTTATGCCGCTGATGACTCCGATTAACACCAGCCGACCGGCGTACCCCAGGGAGTTCATGTTGGGCGCCAGGTACTTGGCCCCCACGTGGTCGAGGATTACGTCCGCACCCTTCTTGTTGGTGAACTCCTTCACCAGCTCCGAGAAGTCAGGGGTCTGGGTGAAGTCGATCACCAGGTCGGCTCCCAGTTCCTTGACCCGGTCGAGCTTGGATGGGTGGGCGGTGACGATGATCTTCGTGTTGGGAACCAGCGCCTTGCAAAGCTGGACTGCTGCGGTGTTCACCCCGCCCCCGCCGCCGTGGAGGATTACGGTGTTGTTGTCCTTGAGGCCGCCGATCATGAAGACATTCAGGAAGGCGGTGATGTATGATTCGCAGATGCAGGCCGCCTCCTCGAAGCTCATGCTCTCAGGGATGCGCATCAGGTGGCTGGCATAGGCAACCGCATATTCGGCGTAGCCGCCGCCACCCACCAGGGTCACGACCCGCTCACCCTTCTGCCAGCCGGAAACGCCGGGGCCGAGCTCCTCGATTACACCCGCCACTTCGAGACCGAGGATTTCAGAATCTCCCGGAGGGGGCGGGTACTTCCCTTCCCGCTGCACCAGATCCGGCCGGTTGATGGATGTGGCCACCACCTTGATGAGAACCTCTCCCTCTTTCGGGGACGGCTTTGGCGCCTCGCCAACCTTCAGGACCTCCAGACCGCCGAATCCTTCCATTAGTACAGCCTTCATGGAAAACCTCCTTAGGGGGACTCGGAACTCACTGATATGCCGTTTTTACATCACATCTTCAGGCCATCTTTGCCGCCCCTTCAATCGCAAAATCCTTAGCGTAGCCCTGCTACGCCAGCGGTTTTGCTCAATCAGGAACGACAAATCTGACCCAAATCTGAGCGCAAAAACTGATACATCAGTAAATTCCGAGTCCTTGAATTTGTTTGTGTATACGGGTTGTGGGCGCTACAATACACTTTCGCCGGACAGAGTGTCAACTTGAAATGCCGGGATTCGGGAAGCGGGAAGCGGGGGAGATGGTCGTTTCAATAATCGCGGCGATGGCCGATAACCGGGTGATCGGCAAGGAGGGGAAGATTCCCTGGGATGTGCCTGCCGACCGGCGGCGGTTCCGGGAGTTGACGTTTGGGCATCCGGTCATCATGGGGCGCAGGACTTTCGAGACATTGCCCGGGCCCCTTGCCGGGAGGGCCAATATCGTGGTCACCCGTAACCCATCCTGGCGTGCCGACGGGGTTCTCGTTGCGCACAGCCTGGCGGAGGCCCTTTTGCTGGCTGGTGGTGTTGATGAGGCATTCGTCATCGGCGGTGGTGAAATTTATCGGCAGGCGCTGACATTCGCGCAACGTATATACTTGACGGTGGTCCACATTAACGTGGAGGGGGATACCAAGTTTCCCGAGCTCCCGGATGCCGTTGTGGAGGTTTCCCGCGAGCAGCTCAGTGATGCACCGTCGGCAGAGTTGGTTCGCTACGAGCGCAGGCAGTGTTGATTTTATCCTTGATTTGCCCCGGTGTTTCCATTAGAAAAGTTCCGGAAGCGCCATCCTTATCCTGGAGTCCAACTTGAAAACCCTCAACTTAAAAGCCCCGGCCAAGGTCAACTACCGGCTGGATGTCATCCGCAAGAGATCTGACGGCTACCACGACCTCCGCATGATCATGCAGCGGGTTGACCTGTGCGACGAGGTGACCATATCCCTCGTTGACGAGCCGGGAATCCGGGTTACCTGTGGCCGCGAGGGGGTCCCCGATGGCCCCGACAATATCGCCTGGCGGGCGGCAGATGCCCTGCTCAAGCTCTCGGAGAAACAGGCCGGTATCGACATCCGTATAACCAAGAATATTCCGGTAGGAGCCGGGCTCGGCGGCGGGAGCAGCGACGGGGCCACGGTCCTGATGGGAGTGAACGATCTGCTGGGGCTAGGGCTCTCCGATGAGCGGCTCATGGAGATCGGCGTCAAGCTCGGAGCCGACGTGCCGTTCTTCATATTCAAGAAGACCGCCCTGGCCGAGGGGATCGGCGAAATGCTGACCGCTTTGGAGGCAGTCCCAAGCCTCTGGATCGTCCTGGTGAACCCCAATGTCCACGTTTCCACCGCCTGGGCCTATCAAAATTTGCAATTGACAAACCAGCGGGATCTTCCTATAATTCCATGCTTCTACAAAGAAGCTGCGGACATCTGCGCCATTCTCGCCAATGATCTGGAAACCGTCACTATACAACGCGTGCCGGTGATCAGGGAGATTGAGGAGAGACTCATGGCAAAAGGGGCGTGCGGTGCCCTGATGTCCGGAAGCGGCCCCACGGTTTTCGGGGTTTTCGAGGACGAGCAGACAGCACGCAAGGCCGCCAGGGAGATAGGCCGTGACACGGGATTTTTCGTTGCGGCGGTAAAGACGTTATAAAGGCGGTGAATGGTGAATGGGTAACAAGCTGGAACCCTTCCTTCACTATTCACCCTTCACTATTCACGATTGTTGGGGCGTCGCCAAGCGGTAAGGCACCGGATTTTGATTCCGGCATTCCCAGGTTCGATCCCTGGCGCCCCAGCCACTTAGTCCAAATCCTATTTAGTAAGGTGTAAATAATGGCAGCGTGTACCATGCAGGACAAGATCAGGATATTCTCCGGCAATTCCAGCCATGCCCTTGCCCAGAGCATCTGCGACAAGCTCGGCATGCCGCTCGGGTCAGCCAAGGTCAAGACCTTCTCCGACGGCGAGATCATGGTGGAGATCGGCGAAAACGTCCGCGGCCGGGATGTCTACGTGGTGCAATCAACCTGCGTCCCGACCAACAACAATCTGATGGAGCTCCTGATCATGATCGACGCCCTGAAGCGGGCATCGGCGGCCACCATCACCGCGGTAATGCCTTACTACGGCTACGCCCGCCAGGACCGCAAGGTGGCGCCGCGCACGCCGATCACCTCCAAGCTGGTGGCGGACCTGATCACCACTGCCGGCGCTGACCGGGTGGTGACCATCGACCTGCACGCCGGCCAGATCCAGGGCTTTTTCAATATCCCGGTGGACAATCTCTATGCCGCGCCGGTTATCCTCGACCATCTCAACAAGCGCTTCCCGGACACCAGCAATATCGTCATGGTCTCGCCTGACGCAGGCGGCACCGAGCGGGCGCGTGCCTTTGCCAAGAGGCTCGGTTGCACCCTGGCCATCATCGACAAGCGCCGCTCCGCCCCCAACGTGGCCGAAGTGATGCATCTCATCGGTGACGTCAAGGGTAAAGAGGCGATTATTCTGGACGACATGATCGACACGGCCGGGACCCTTACCCAGGCCGCCAATGCCCTGAAGGAGCATGGCGCGAAGGCGATCTATGCCTGCGCCACCCACGCGGTCCTTTCCGGCCCGGCCATCGACAGAATCAACGCCTCCGCCATCGAGAAGGTCGTGGTGACCGACACCATTCCTCTCAGCGAAACTGCCGCTAAATGCGAAAAGCTTCGGGTCCTTACCGTGGCCGAGCTTCTTGCGGAAGCAATACGTCGTATTCACGAGGACGAATCAGTAAGTTCACTGTTTGTGTAAATTTCCACCCGATCGGAGGATGTATGCAGCAGACATCGTTGAACGTAGAGTTGAGAAACGGGACAGGCAAGGGGATTTCGCGCCGGCTGCGTGCCAAGGAGCAGCTGCCGGGCATTATTTACGGCAAGGGGATGGAGTCGGTGGCCGTTGCCCTGGGGCGAAAGGACCTGCTTAAGGCCATTGCTGGCGAGGGTGGCCACAACAACATCATCACCCTCCAGGGGGCGCTTGACGGCACCATGGTCATCGTTACCGACATGGAGCGGGATGCGATCAAGGGTTACCCCACCCATGTGGATCTGCACAAGATCAGCCTCACTGAGAGGTTGCGGGTGAAGGTGCCGGTGAAGGTCGTGGGGAACGCGGCCGGCGTCAAGGCGGGCGGGCTGCTCGACGTGGTCATGCACGAACTCGTGGCGGAATGCCTTCCCACTGAGATCCCCGAGCACATTGATGTGGATGTCACCGAGCTGACCATCGGCCATGCCGTGCACGTTTCGGAAATCGCGCTTATCGCGGGGGTCAAGCTGCTGGATGATCCGAAGGCCCCGGTTGTGTGCGTCCTCGGCAAGGCCAAGGAAGAAGTTCCTGCCGAAGGGGCTGAGGCCTAAGCATACCGGCCCGGAAACACGATGGCTCTCAAGTTGCTCGTCGGGCTCGGAAATCCCGGGCCCAAATACCATTGGACCCGCCACAACGCGGGTTTCATGGTTTTAGACCGGCTGGCGCACGAAGCCGGCATCTCCATCAGCCGCAAGGCCTTCTCCGGCCTTTGCGGAGAGGGGAGCTGGCAGGGTGATCGCCTAGTGCTGCTTGAACCGCAGACCTTCATGAACCTCTCCGGCAGATCGGCTGCCGCTGCGATCCGCTTCCACAAACTTGACCTTAGGGACGTGGTGGTGATCCACGACGACCTGGATATCCCCTTCGGCCGGATCAAGGTCAAGGAGGGGGGAGGGCACGGCGGACACAACGGTCTACGATCCCTCATGGCCGAGCTTGGAAGCGGCGATTTTATCCGGGTTCGGGTCGGGATCGGCCGGCCGGTGCATGGCAACACGATCGATTACGTGTTGCAGAATTTTACCAAGGAAGAGCAGGGGGACCTGCTCCATCTGCTGGACGGCATCGTCGACCTTCTGGAGCTTCTTCTGAAGGAAGGGGTGCCGAAGGCAATGAGTCTGTACAATAACAAGGACTTGCTGATCTGATATGCAGGGGCGCAGCAAGCCGCGCCCTGATTATCATGGTTCACGTGACGATAAGGGCGGAGCAAGCAGCCGCCCCTACAGTTCCCGAAAGAAGAGATTTATGGGTTTCACCTGTGGCATCGTCGGCCTTCCCAATGTGGGGAAGTCGACCATATTCAACGCGCTTACCTCGGCCGGGGCCGAATCGGCAAACTATCCCTTCTGCACCATTGACCCCAACGTCGGGATCGTCCAAGTTCCTGACGAGCGGATGGAGAGACTTGCCGAGTTCGTGAATCCCGAGAGAATTCTGCCGACCACCATGGAGTTCCTCGACATTGCCGGACTCGTCAAGGGTGCGAGCCAGGGGGAAGGGCTGGGGAACCAGTTCCTCGGCCACATCCGCTCCGTGGACGCCATCGCCCACGTTGTTCGCTGCTTCGAGGACGATAACGTCGTCCATGTGGACGGGCACGTGGACCCGATCCGCGACATTGAGGTGATCGAGACCGAGCTGGCGCTGGCCGACCTGGACAGCGTGGACAAACGTCGCCAGCGTGTGGAGAAGGGCGCCAAGAGCGGCGACAGGAAGATTAAGGAAGAGGCTGAATTCTACCAGAGGATTGCACAGCTTCTGGAGCAGGGAAAGCCCCTGCGTGGCATTGACCTGTCCGATGACGAGCGCCTCTGGTTGCGCGACCTGCACCTTCTCACCGCCAAGCCGATCCTTTATGTGGCCAACGTGGCGGAGGACGATCTCGACGGCCACAGCCCTCTGGTGGCCAAGGTCCGGGAGCGGGCAGCGCTGGAGGAGGCAATAGTGGTCCTCATCTGCGGCAGGATCGAGTCGGAGATCGCCGAGCTTGACCATGAGGAGAAGAAGGTCTTTCTGGCCGAGATGGGGCTGAAGGAGTCGGGGCTGGATCGCCTGATCCGGGCCGGCTATGAACTGCTCGGACTCATCACCTATTTCACTGCCGGCAAGAAAGAGGTTCGGGCCTGGACCATTTCCGCCGGAACCAAGGCGCCGCAGGCGGCCGCCGTGATCCACACCGACTTCGAGAAGGGGTTCATCCGGGCGGAGGTCATTGCCTACAATGATTTCATTTCGGCTGGCGGCGAGGCCGGTGCGAAGGAAAAGGGGCTCATGCGGCTCGAAGGTAAAGAGTATGTGGTGCAGGACGGGGACGTCATGCACTTCCGATTTAACGTATAAATTGATTTTAACGGTGTGTAGAGCAGCCATAGGCTGTATCTCCTTGCTCCGGGCCAATGTCCCGGGGCTACCTAACCATGAGGAGGAATAGGCATGCAGAAGTACGAAACCATCTACATCGTCCAGCCAGATCTTGCCGAGGACGACGTAAAGGCGCTCAATGAGAAGCTCCTGGACGTCATCGCGACAGGGAAAGGCGAGCTGAAGCGGCTCGAAGACTGGGGAAGCCGGAAGCTGGCTTACCTGGTGAAGAAGTTCAACAGGGGGCGCTATTACTATCTGCGCTTCGACGGTAATGCGGCCGTTATCGCAGAGCTGGAGCGTCGTCTGAGGCTCGATGACCGTGTTCTCCGCTACCAGAGCGTGAAGCTGGAGAAGGAAGCGGAAGCTCCGGCTCCCGCAGCGGAAAAGAAGCCTGCCGCAGCCGAACCGGCTGAAACGGCTGAAGCGGCTGAAGCGGCTGAATAAATCAACGAATCTCGGAGGATAACGATAGATGAGCGACGAAAGACCCACTCAAAGACCGACTGGTCCCCGCAAGAAAAGAACCTTCCAGCGCCGCAAGGTATGCCGTTTCTGCGCTGACAAGGCGATCAAGATCGATTACAAGGATCCCCGTACCCTGCGCACCTTCATCACCGAGCGGGGCAAGATCATTCCGCGCAGGATCTCCGGCAACTGCGCCGCCCACCAGCGGCTGGTGACCGAGGCGATCAAGCGGGCGAGAAACCTGGCGCTGATCCCGGTTGCAGCCGGTCACGTCATGCCGTAACCGATGCCGGAAACAAGACAGCTCCGCTCAATGCCGCTCCTCCTCGATTGTCTCAAGGGGGGAGCGGCAACCGTCCTGTTGTTTCTCGCGTACCTCTCCCTGCCGGTAATCGGTCTGGTCCTGGGTGTTTTTACCCCATACCCGGCCGCCTACTATGCACTTCTGAGGGGGAGGGGCGCCGGCATCGCGATCGCGGTCATGTCCGCCGCGGCAATCTGGGCCGCTGCCGGTCCGGCAAACGTAATAATCTATTTCTGCTTTTTCTGCATCATCTCCCTGCTTCTTCCGGAGTTTCTGGCTAGAGGGAAGGGAGCGGCGCGCAGCCTCGGCTACACGCTCGTCGTAAATGTGGCTGTCGTGGCCCTTGTGGTTGCCGCATTCGGCCTCCTCAAGGGGATTGACGTCAATGCTGTGGTGGTGAAGGGGATTCAGACCTCCATCGAGCAGAGCGCAAATATTTACGAGAAAAGCGGCCTCACCGGCGATGAACTGAAGCAGTTCCAGGACGCCCTCCGCGAGGCGGGCGGACTCATTAGCCGGATTTATCCGGCGCTGATGGTGGTGGCGCTCGGTGCAATCGCCGGCTGCAACCTGCTGCTCCTGAAGCGGCGCGCTGCGAAGTTCCCGATCCGGCTTGAATTCGGGCGCTTCAGCAGTTTCAAGAACCCGGACCACCTGATATGGGTGCTGATTGCAGCGGGGTTTTCCCTGCTGGTGGAAAACCGTCTCGTTGAGCAGACCGCGCTGAACCTTTTGATCGCCATCCTCCCCCTCTACTTCCTGCAGGGGATGGCGGTGGTTGTTGCCCTGTTCGAGCGTCGCGGGGTTTCATCCTTCATGCGCATCATATTCTACGTTTTTCTGATAGTGTTCCAGTTTCTCGCCATTGTCGTCACGGCAATCGGCATATTCGACATGTGGGGCGATTTCCGCACCCCGCGTCAAAAAGAAAACCTGTAAATCAGGCTAGGAGGAAGCAATGAAAGTAATTCTCAAGGAAAACATCGAAACCCTCGGCCAGATTGGCGACGTCGTCAAGGTGGCTCCCGGTTATGCACGCAACTATCTTCTTCCCAAGGGGCTGGCCATCGCGGCGACCGAGAAGAACGCCAAGGCCATGGAGCACGCCAAGCGCCACCTCGATTACAAGCGCAACAAGGCTCTGGAGCAGGCCAAGCAGTTCGCCGCCAAGCTGGAGGCGCTGGCCCTGACCATCTCCCACCAGGCTGGCGAGGAAGGGAAGCTGTTCGGCTCCGTCACCAACATGGAAATCGCCGAGAAGCTTCTTGCCCAGGGTGTGGAGCTTGACCGCAAGAAGATCGTACTTGCCGAGCCGATCAAGCAGGTGGGCGAATACACCGCTACCGTGAAGGTCCACCCGGAAGTCACAGCAACTATCAAGATCACCGTGACGGCAGCCGAATAACAAGCTGCCCGCATTCCGGACATGAAACGGCGCCTGTGTTATCGCAGGCGCCGTTTTTTTGTTGCCGTCGCTGTTGAACGTTCTGTAAACTTATCCTTGACAAAAGGCGCCACTGAAAGGTATTTTTAGTTAACTACGCTTCATGGGAGGCGCCATGGGAATGACTTCAAGCCATACAAGCCGCAGCGGACGGTGACAGACCGTCGGGCGGCTTTTTTGCGTGGTTGGGTGAGGCGCTCTGCGAGAAACCCGGCCAGTCCTGGAGGTGTAAGGTGGACAAATTCCTCGAAGTGGCAATCGACGAAGCGAAACTGGGAGCGGCGGAGGGGGGCATACCCATCGGCTCGGTGCTGGTGATCGACGGGACAATTGTCAGCCGGGGGCACAACCAGCGGGTGCAGAAAGGGAGCGCCGTGCTGCATGCCGAGATGGATTGCATCGAGAATGCCGGCCGTCTCAAGGCATCGGATTATCGTCGTGCAACTCTGTACTCGACTTTGTCGCCCTGCGACATGTGCAGCGGCGCTGTGCTGCTGTATGGGATTCCCAAGGTCGTTGTCGGAGAGAACCGGACTTTCCGGGGGCCGGAGGAGTACCTGCGGTCACGAGGGGTGGAACTCGTGATTGTCGACAACCGCGAGTGCCAGTGGCTCATGGAGGGGTTTATCGGGGAACATCCGGAACTCTGGAATGAGGACATAGGCGAATAGGTTCCAGGCTCGGGCTTGCGTTCCATGCCGCATGGTGTATTGTTGGATTACTATAGAATCGAACAGAAGATGGAGAGATGGCCCATGCCGGGTAAAAGAAGCGAAAAGCGTTGTCGCAGGAGGCTTACCCTCAGGTTCGGGACGGACAAGCCGGAGCGGATCGCCTTTACCGAGGATGTCTCGCACGACGGTCTTTTCATCAAGACTGTCCACGTCTACCCGCCGAACACGAGGCTGAATATACTCCTTGTTCTTTCCGACAATACGGAAGTCCGTCTCGAAGGGGTAGTGGCCTGGGCCAAGAGGGTCCCTCCCCAGATGATAAATATTGCGCACAAAGGGGGGATGGGGGTCAGGATCACCCACATTCTTGAAGGGGAAGCGGAATTTCTGAAGCTATGCGGTCCCGCAACATCCACTGAACGTTACGGCAGTGCAAAATAATCGCTGTCGTCCGTCCTGATACTGCTCCTGCTCTCGTCTTGGAGCCTCGGCATCACCACCCGAATGGTATAATTCCCCATCCTGGCTGCTTCATCGGGCACCCCCCGCCTGATGGAATGGCCAATCCCGCTGATTACCACCACAGTTACTCCCGGGTTCTTCGCCACATAATCTGCCAGATGTCTTGCCATGGTCCTGTTCCTGACGAGCTGTGCCTCGCAGAAACGGTCGAACCTTTCCGGGTCTGTGCCGTGGTCCGCGAACATGCTCCTGATGAAGCGGCGGTAGGAGGTGTCGACCTCGCAGGTTATACCTTCCGGTAGAAGTTTTCGCTCATTCGGTTCGAGCGAGGCGAACCCTTGGCGGAACACTTTCTGTACCACTTCCTTTGGTGGATTGAGCGCAATGATTGGTATTCTGTTATTGCGCGCAAAGAGGAACAGGGCATCGTAACATGGCCAGGGAATGGTCCAGTTGCGCTGGTATATGTCGACAAAATCCATGAGGGGTATCTTCCCCTCCACCCACCTGTCGAGGGACGGCTGCCAATCGTCGCTGAACATCTCGACTCCGATGGCGATCCTTGCCCCGGCATCGCGCAGCCCCTTGATCACGTCCAGCTGGAACTGGTGGTGGTCCCTGTCGTCGTGGACCTCGCCGATGAAGACCAACTGCGTCTTTTTTACGTCATCGATCAAATCCGGAAATGCGATCACCTTCCGGTCAGCGGTCCGCTCGACCCGGTCTGCGGCAAAGAGCGGGCAAACGTTGATGAGTACTAGAAGAAAGGTGAGGATGTTCCGCTGCCAGAGCATGGCGCGACCTCGAAAAAATGCATTTGTCAGGTTGTCGAATTCTAATAACAACTTTACCAATCACTGTGGCATAAGTCAAAGGAAGGCGCGGCGTGCTCCGGCAAGCAAACAGTTGACCGTCCCTCGAATCAGAGTGTATAGTAACCCTTCCCCAATTTTTGATACCTCAGGAAATTCATGACATCACCCGATTTGAGAAAAATTCCCCCCCAGAGTCTGGAAGCCGAGATGTCGGTGCTGGGTGGGATTCTGCTCGACAACGACGCCATAAACAAGGTCCTGGAGATCCTTGTCCCGAACGACATGTACCGGGAGTCGCATCGCCGGATCTTCAACGCGATGATCGACCTGAACGAGATTGGGGAGCCGTGCGACCTCATCACTCTGACCACTGCGCTGAAGAAAAAGGGGGACCTGGAGACAGCCGGGGGAGGGGCATACCTGGCGACCCTCGTTGAATACGTCCCCACGGCCGCAAACATCGTCTACTACTGCAAGATCGTCAGGGAAAAGTCGGTGGCGCGTGCGCTCATCACGTCGGCTACCGAGATCGTCACCCAGGCATTTGACGACCAGGCCGACATCGAGGAACTTCTCGATGCCGCCCAGAAGACCATCTTCGACATTTCCGAGAACAAACTCCGCCCTGCGTTCTATCCGGTCAGCGCCATTCTCAAGGACTCCTTCAAGACCATCGAAATGCTCTACGAGAAGAAGGAGCATGTGACCGGCGTGCCGACCGGCTTCCTCGACCTGGACAAAATGACCGCCGGTTTCCAGCGAAGCGACCTGATCATCGTGGCCGGGCGCCCCTCCATGGGGAAGACCGCTTTCACCCTGAACATCGCCGAGTACGCCGCGATCCAGGCCAATATCCCCGTGGCGGTCTTCTCCCTGGAGATGAGCAAGGAGCAGCTGGTGCTGCGGCTTCTCTGCTCCGAGGCTCGGGTGGACGCCAGTCGCCTGCGGACCGGACACCTGCAGGAGACCGACTGGCCGAAGCTGACCCGGGCCGCTGGCGCCCTCAATGAGGCGAAGATCTTTATCGATGACACCCCAGCCATCTCCATCCTCGAGATGCGCGCCAAGGCCCGTCGTCTCAAGGCCGAACACAACATCGGCCTGATAATGGTCGACTACTTGCAGCTGATGCGCGGGCGGGCCAATTCGGAATCCCGCCAGCAGGAAATCTCCGAGATATCCCGTTTCCTCAAGGCCCTGGCAAAGGAGCTGAGTGTGCCTGTGGTGGCACTTTCCCAGCTTAATCGAGGACTGGAAAATCGCACCGACAAACGCCCCATGATGAGCGACCTGCGTGAATCGGGCGCCATCGAGCAGGATGCGGACGTGATCATGTTCGTCTACCGCGATGCGGTCTACTGCGAGGCGTGCAAGAAGCGCGACGGCTCGTGCACCAAGGAAGGGCACGACCGCGAGGCGGAAATCCTCATCGGCAAGCAGCGTAACGGCCCCATCGGCACCGTCAACATGGTGTTCCGGGGAGAGTACACCCGCTTCGAAAATGCGGAGCGGCATCACGATTAGTAGCTTGTAGACTGTAGACTGTAGGCTGTAGGCTGTAGGTTTTCCTACGAGCTACAGCCTACAGCCTCCCAGAGGTGTTTATGATCGACCCAACAGCGCGCATCAGTTCCACGGCAGTAATCGAGGATGGGGCGGAGATCGGCCCCAACGTCATTGTTGGCGACCATTCCCGTATCGGCAGCGGTACAAAGGTGATGGCCAATGCAGTGATCGGGCCCTGGACCACCATCGGTCGGGACAATGTCATCCACTATGGGGCCATTGTGGGGCACGATCCCCAGGATTTCGGCTTCAAGGGGGAAGAGAGCTACGTGGTGATGGGGAACGGCAACGTTGTTCGCGAATATGCCACCATCCACCGGGGGAACCGGCCGGGGACCACCACCGCCATCGGCGACAGCAACTTTTTCATGATCCAGTCCCATGTGGCCCACAACTGCCAGATCGGCAACAACATCATCATCGCCGGCGGCTCGCTTCTGGCGGGGCACGTGGAGGTGGAGGACCGGGCGATCATCTCTGGCAACTGCGTGGTGCACCAGTTTTGCCGCATCGGGAAATTCGCCATGATGCGCGGCCTCTCCCGCACCTCCCGCGATATCCCCCCCTTCATCATCATGGACGAGACCCATACCGCCAAGGCGGTCAATCTGATCGGGCTGCGGCGCAACGGCTTCGACAACCCCCGCATCCGGGCCATCAAGAATGCCTTCAAAATCCTGTTCCGCGGCGGCCTCAACATGAACCAGGCCATGGAGAAGGTGCGCGCCGAGTGTACCGTCACCGACGACGTGAAGTACCTCCTCGACTTCATTACCTTGTCGAAGCGCGGTGTCTGCGTAGGGAAGGGTGAGGCGGGGGAGTTCGAATAACCGAATAATCCGTGCCTTTCGGGCGCATGCGGCGCTATTGCCGCGGCGCAAACGAATCCTAATCCACTGAGGAAAGGTGCTTATGCCGACGCCGACGGTTTTGCTCGTTGACGATGTTATGATGTTTCTGGAGATCGAGAAGGGGATACTGAAGCTTTCCCCGGTTCATGTTCTTACGGCAAGAAACGGTGCCGAGGCGCTCGATATCGTCCGGAAGGATCGCCCTGCCCTGGTCTTCATGGATCTGCACATGCCGATCATGAATGGCGCCGAGTGCTGCGCCGCCATCAAGGCAGACCCCGCACTGCGCGCAACACCGGTCATCATGGTCACCTCTGCCGGTCACGAGCAGGATCGAAATGCCTGTCTCGAAGCGGGGTGTGATGATTTCCTCTTCAAGCCGATCGAGCGTACCGCTTTTCTGGAAAAGGCCCGCTGCTTCCTACAGTCCATCGACCGGCGCCACCCCCGCATACCGCTCATCACCCAGGTCCGCTTCAAGGTGCATGGAGTTACCCTTTCCGGGGAGACCATGGATATCAGCGAGGGGGGGATGTTCATCTGTGCCGATTACGACGTGGGGTTGGGGAGCCAGCTTGATATGGAATTTACGCTCCCCGGCAGTAGGGGTATGGTCATCAGGGCTAAGGGAATGGTGTCATGGCTCAATCTGGGGAAAGGGAAGCTGAAGTCACGCGTCCCCGCCGGCTTTGGCGTGGAGTTCGTGGAACTGGACGAAAAGACCAGTAACGCGATCAAATTTTTCCTCGATGCGGCAAATCTGGGGTAGGGATGTAGAGACGCATTGCATGCGTCTCGATTGCATGCGTCTCCAAAATACCAGCCACTTGAATGCAAAAAGCCGGCGGTCAGATGACCACCGGCTTTTTTACTTTACCGAATGTCGATTATCGCACCAGCTTTGAGAGCTTCTTGAACTCGTCCGTCCCCGCTACACGCAGAAGCTGGAACAGGGCCGCTTCCGTGGAGGTGATCACCGCACCGGCGGCGGCCGCGGTGTCGATCCCCAGCTTCCAGTTCTCCTTTTTCCGGCTCATAACCGCGTCGCTCACCAGATGGACCGCGTAGCCGGCATCCAGAAGCTCCAGTACGGTCTGCAGCACGCAGACGTGGGTCTCCATGCCGGTGACGATGATCTGTTTCCGCCCCAGGGAGCGGATCTTCTCCATGAAGGCAGTCTCGCCGCAGCAGCTGAAGGTCATCTTCTCCAGGGTCGACTCCGGGAGTTTCTCCTTCAGCGCCGGCACGGTTTCCCCCAGCCCTTTCACATACTGCTCGGTGGCGACGACCGGGAGGTTCAACTCGCGGGCGCTTTCCAGCAGTATGCCCGTGTTCCTGGTCAGTTTTTCCAGCACCTTTTCGTCCATGGCGGCACAGAGCTTTTCCTGCACATCGATTACCACCAGCGCCGCGTTTTTGCTGTCGAGAAAGAACTTGTCCCTGATACCCATCGTTGGCCCCCCTTTTAATCCTTCTTCATCTCCACGCCCAGTTCCTGTATCTTCTTCCGCAGGGTGTTGCGGTTTATGCCGAGGATGTCGGCGGCCTTCACCTGGTTGCCGCGGGTCTTCTCCAGCACGAAGCGGATCAGCGGCCGCTCCACCTGCTGGAGCACCATGTTGTGCAGGTCTCCTGACTCCATCTTGCCGATGTTGTCCAGGCAGGCGCGCAGCTTTATCTCCACGATGGCCTCCAGGGAGAGGTCCTCGTTGGTAATGGTCCCTGCCTTGGCAGGGCGCAGGCCCGGAAAGTCGGCAGGAGTCAGGAGGGGGTCGGAGGAGAGGACAACGGCCCGCTTGATGGTGTTCTCCAGCTCACGCACGTTCCCAGGCCAGGAGTAATCGCCCAGCAGGCGGACGGCCTCGGGAGAGCACTGCTTCTGGGCGATCTCCAGCTCCGCGCAGGTCTTTTGCAGAAAGTAGTCGACCAGCAGTCGCACATCATCCTTCCGTTCCCGCAGAGGTACGAGGAAGATGGGGACGACGTTCAGGCGGTAGTAGAGGTCCTCGCGGAACTCCTTGCGCCGTACCTTCTCGTCCAGGTCCTGGTTGGTGGCGGCCACGATCCGGACATCCACGCCAATGGACTGGCTGCCGCCAGTGCGGGTCACTTCCTTTTCCTGGAGGACGCGCAGGATCTTGGCCTGGAGATCAAGGGGCATGTCGCCGATCTCGTCCAGGAAGAGGGTGCCGCCGTTGGCCTGCTCGAACTTGCCGGTCTTGCGCTCCACCGCGCCGGTGAAGGCCCCCTTCTCGAAGCCGAACAGCTCGCTTTCAAGGAGTTCCTTGGGGATGGCGGCGCAGTTGAGGGCGATGAACGGCTTGCCGAGCCGCTTGGAATTGAAGTGGATGGCCCGGGCGATCAGCTCCTTGCCGGTCCCGGACTCCCCCTGGATCAGGACTGTCACGTCGCTCGGGGCCACCTTGCCTACGGTCTTGTAGACGTCGCGCATCACCGGGGAGTTGCCGATGATCGTCCGTTCCAGCTGGTAGCGCCCCTTCAGCTCCTCCTTCAGCATGGAAACCTGGGAGGTCATCTCCCGGGCGCGACTCACCTTCTCGATGATGGCATCGATCACGTCCAGGTCGAAAGGCTTGGTGATGTAATCGTAGGCGCCGCGCTTCATTGCCTCCACGGCGTTCTTCATGCTAGCCTCGGCGGTCATGATGACCACCAGGAGCTCGCTCTGCGCTTCCCGCACCCGGTCGAGGAGCTCCAGCCCGGTGATTCCCGGCATCTTGATATCGAGGATCGCCAGATCGAAGCGATTGGATTCGATCAACCGGAGCGCCTCGGTGCCGTCCTTGGCCAGGTCGACGCTGAACCCCTTTTTCTTCAGGGCCTTCGACAGGACCCACCGCATGCTCTCTTCGTCGTCAGCGACGAGAATTCTGTGTATTGACATATAAAACCTCGAAAAATGGCATCAGGCAATAGGCAACAGGCAAAAGTCTATTGATTTTCCTTTTGCCCGTTGCCTTTTGCCCATCGCCTACTGTATTAAAGGCAGCATTACCGTAAAAGACGTCCCCTTGCCGGGGTCTGATTCAACCTTTATCATCCCCCGGTGCTCGGTGACGATCTTCTGGCAGATGGCGAGTCCCAGCCCCGTGCCGGCCGTCTTGGTGGTGAAGAATGGGGTAAAAAGCAGTTCCAGCTGTTCCTTCCGTATCCCCGGCCCGTCGTCGTGGATTTCGACCGCCACCATGCGGGAGGGGCGCTCCCCTTTGTGGGTCAGGCTGTACTCCGAAAGGACCCGGGTGGATACCCTGATCAGCCCCGATTCCCCCACCGCCTCGATGGCGTTCTTGACCAGGTTGAGGAATACCTGGGTCAGCAGCCTCTCGTCACCCAGGATCGGCGGGATGCTGGGATCGAACTGCTGCTGAAAGGTGACCTGCTGGTCCCTGATGCTCTGCTTCTGCATTAGGATGATGTCGTTGAGGGCTTTGTGGAGGTTGACCCGGTCATGGGCAAGCTTCTTCGGCGCAGCCAGGTCGAGAAGATCCTCCAGCAGCCGGTTGACCCGCTCCACTTCCTTGATCATGATGCCGGTATAGTCGCGCAGGTCGCTTTCTTCCGGCATTTCCCGCTCCAGGAGCTGCGCGGCTCCCTTGATCCCCCCCAAGGGATTCTTGATCTCGTGGGCCAGCCCAGCTGCCAGGGTGCCGAGGGTGGAAAGCCGGTCGGCGTGGCGGATCGCCTGCTCCAGTTCCCGGATGTTGGTCAGGTCCCGCAGGATCAGCACGATGCCGACCTGTTCGCCGTTTTTAAGAAGCAGGGGCGAGGTGGTGGCGCTTACCGGCGTTACTCCGCTCGCCTTGCGGATGACCAGGTTTTCGTGATCGGAAACAGTGATGCCGGTGGCGGCGGTCTTTTCCACCATCTCCAGAAGGAGCAGCTCCTTCTTGAAGATCGACGCGAACGGGTTCCCCTGGGCCAGCCGACGGGAGATGCCGGTGATCTCCTCGGCCGCGGGGTTCATGAGGCTGACG
Organism: Geobacter sp.; assembly: GCA_016177775.1. Classification (GTDB taxonomy): domain Bacteria; phylum Desulfobacterota; class Desulfuromonadia; order Geobacterales; family Geobacteraceae; genus JACOUQ01. The sequence goes on along the minus strand of JACOUQ010000024.1, from coordinate 10,067 downwards.
CACCCGGCAGCATCGAGGGCAATGACCCCATCGCCAACGCTGTCGATGACGTTCGCATAGAATTCGTTCAGAAGTTCTTCTGTTCCGCTCAATGGCCTGTTTCTCCGAAAAATTCGCGCAACGCAGCGATCATCTCCTGGCTGGTGACCAGCCCGTTGACCAGGCTGCGGAACCGGGCGGCGCCGGGGACCCCGTGGGCATACCAGGAGAAGTGTTTGCGCATCTCCCGGACTGCGACCCTTTCCCCCTCCGATTCGATGAAGAGCTGGAGATGGCGAAGTGCTACCGCAAACCGTTCCGCCTGGGACGGCGTGCCGGCCTCTTTCCCGGCAGCCAACTGCAAGGCCTCGCGGAAAATCCAGGGGTTACCCAGCGCTCCCCTGGCCACCATGACGCCGTCGCACCCGGTTTCCGCCAGGGTGGAGGCAATGTCGGCCGCAGTGAACATGTCGCCGCTGGCAATGACCGGAATGGTCAGCGCCCGTTTCAGGGCTGCTATCTTCGACCGGTCGGCCTGGCCGTCGAACATCTGCGCCCGGCTGCGGGGGTGGAGGGTGATGGCATCGCACCCTTCCTCCTCGGCGATCCGGCCGATTTCCAGGTAGTTCTCTTCCTCCGCGCTCCACCCGGCGCGGATCTTTATGGTGAGCGGCAGACGCGTGGCGCGCCGCACTTCCCTCAGGATGGCGCGGATTCTGTCGGGCTCGCGCAGAAGGGCGCTCCCCGCGCCGCTGGAGATGACCTTGCGGACCGGGCACCCCATGTTGATGTCGATCAGGTCGCCGTACGGCTCCACCAGCCGTGCACCTTCGGCCATCACTATGGGGTCGTCGCCGAATATCTGGATGCCGAGGGGGCGGTCCTCCAGGGTGCTCCGCACCAGGTCGAACGATTTCTTCCCTTCCCGCACCAAGCCGTTCACGCTCACCATCTCGGTGAAGCAGAGGCTGGCCCCCTGCTCGCGGGAGATGATCCGCATCGGCAGGTTGGTGACGCCGGCCATCGGGGCCAGGATGAGGTTGGTGGGGAGGGTTAGTGAGCCGATTTTGAGATTTCTTATCATATGGTACAAACTTCAGCATTGCCTATTTTTTAAGCATGGTAGCACAGGGGATTGGAAAGGAAAAGCATTTTTTGAGGCATTACGCGGAGAAACGGGGGGAGAAGGGGAATTTTTTTCTGGCCATGGGGAGCATCAGGTTTTTGATGAACGACTGGTTGTAGTGCCGCCGCAGAAAATCGCAGGGATTGCCCCCCTGGAACTTTCTGGTGAGCCAGCGGTAGCCCGTGTTTCCGCCCAGCTCCAGGAGGAAGCGGTTTACCAGCGAGGTTTGCAGCATCGGTTTGAGCTGTACCTTCCAGAGGGAATCATAGTCGGTGCCGTCGATGATGCTCCGGGCCGCCAGGTAGCCGGAAAGTACGGCGTAGCGCATGCCGAACCCCCAGAGGAAATCCTGGAAACCGGCCGATTCCCCTACGTAGAGGCGGTTCCCCTCCACCTGGCTGTCGCGGAGGAAAAAATTGGCGTAGCTGGTGAACTGCCGCTCGTTGCGCATCGCCACCCCGATCTCCCGGCGGAAGAAGTTGACGGCCTTCTCGCAGCAGGCCGCTTCCCTGTGAAAATCGCCGTACATCACCGTGGCCAGTGTCCCGTGGCCTTCATGCACCAGCAGGTAGGCATAGCCCTTCGGGGAAAAATCGTTATCGAAGACCACTGCAGCGGTGTTCTCCATGCACGTCTGGAACGTGATGCCGGAGGCGATGGCGTCCGCGCTTCTGGGGCCGGTGCCGACGATGACCCGGCCTGCCGACGTTTCCACGCGGTTGTTGAAGATCAACTCCGCGCCGAGGGCCAGGGCCTGTTCCTTCAGGCGGGTGTCCAGGGTGTCTGCCATGGGGCCGCGCCTGACCAGGTAGAAGATCGGCTTGCGCGAGGTGATGACGGCGGGGGCCATGCCGGGGGCGTATACTGTGCCGCTGAAGTATGGCTCGCACAGGAAGTCGGGGTCGATCCCCACCTCCTTCAGGAAATCTTTCAACTGCTGGGGAGAGCTCCAGTTTTCGAACCCCTGGAAGTCGCCGGAGAGGCGCGTCCCCACGTCCGGAGACATTTCGTGGACACGGACCGGAATGCCGTGACGCCTGAGTACTATGGCCGCGGTAAGGCCTGCCGGTCCTGCGCCGATGATGGTGACTGGCTCCTGCATGGGGTCCTGTTTGTCCGGGTTTGATTGGCTTGCAGGATATATATTAACCGGAAAACGCGAGGATGCAAGCAGGCAAGGACTATCGGCCCGAGAAGCTGGCGCGGTAGCCGGCCTTTTTGAGCGCCTCGGTCAGCTGTTGGGGGGTGACCCTGGCATTGTCGTAGGTGATCGTGACCATGTCGTTCTTCAGGTCCACGGCCGCCTCCGCCACGCCGGCCTGCTTTTGCAGGACATTCCTGACATTTTCGGCACAGGAGCTGCACATCATCCCCTTGACCTTCATAACGGTCACGACCGGCGCGGCGTGGGCGAGAGCAGCTGTATAAAGGAGTACGAAAAGCGAAATGAATATGAAAGCACGGGGCATGGACAATCTCCTGTTGAATTTAATCAGCGGACATCGGCGGTTAATCCGGGTTGGTGCCGTGGTGTCTCTCCAGGTAATGAATAAGCGCCTCCACAACCTTCGGATCGAACTGCTTGCCGGAGCAGCGGCGCAACTCGATGATGGCCTGATTGAGCGGATATGCATTCTTGTATGGCCGCTCGGAGATCATGGCGTCAAAGGCGTCCGCCACGGCTACGATCCGGGCCTCCAGGGGGATGCCTTCACCTTTCAGTCCCTTGGGGTAGCCGGAGCCGTCGAACCGCTCGTGGTGGTACAGAATGCCGGGCAGGACGTCGTGGAGCTGTTCGATGGGGGCGAGGATGGCGACCCCCTTCTCGGGATGGAGGCGCATGGGGGGAAACTCCTCGTCGGAAAGCCGCGCCGGTTTCTCCAGAAGGGCCTCGATGATCCCGATCTTCCCCACGTCGTGCAGAAGGCCGCCGAGCCTGACCCTTTCCACCATCTCCTCTGACTGATTCATTTCACGGGCAATATTGGCGGCGCTGTGCATAACCCGCTCGGAATGCCCCTTGGTCCAGGGGGACTTGGCGTCGATGGCGTTGGCAAGACTCGTCACGGTACTGATGAAGAGGGTGTGCAACTCCTCGTAAAGCCTTGCGTTTTCGAGGGCTACCGCTATCTGCACGGCGATCTTCTCGATGATGAGGATCTCTTCCGCCACGAATCCGCCAGCCTGGCGGTCGCCGAGAAGCAGAACCCCCTTTGACTTCCCCTGGGCGGTGATGGGAACGGCCAGCAGGGAGCTGATCCCCCCCTTTGCCACCTCTTTCTCGATCTCCCCTGTCTTCCGCTTCTGGCCAAGGGCCTCCACGGAGCAGCTCTTTCCGTTCCTGAATGCGGAACCGGCCACGGTCCGCCCGATATCCACCCCCGTCCCCGGCCGCAGGACCGCCGGCATCCCCTCGCCGTTCCAGCGTGAGGCGGTGACGAGGAATTTGCTGTCCTTTTCCTGGAGAACGGCCACCATGGTGCAGGGGATGATCCGGTCGATCCTTTCCATGGCGGTATCCAGGATCTTCTCCCTGCTGAGGGAGGAGGAGATTGACTTGTTGATCTCGTCCAGGGTGAGTATGACGTCGATGCGTCGCGCCAGGTCGAGGGCCATTTCCAGCGACTCGTCGTACAGCTTCATGTGGCTTACGGAGAGCGCGGCGTGGGAGATGATGTCCTTTATGGTCGCAATGTCGTCGGCGGTAAAGGTGGGGAATCTCTTGTGGCGGGCGACGAAGACCGCTCCGGTCACCTGGTTCCTGACCACCATCGGGAGGGCCAGGAGGTTCACCCTGCTCAAAAGCTGGCGATAGCGGTGGGGGATGAGCTCGGAGGTGGCGGTATCCGTGATGAGGATGTGCTGCTTGCGGCTGAGCATGGTTTTCAGGAGCGGCACCTGGTCGGGCATGAGCGGAGCTTCGCGGAAGATACTCATGTAGCGCTCGGACAGGCCGTATCCCCTGGCCGGGCTGAAAGTCCGGCGCTCCCGGTCGAAGAAATAGACCAGAATCCACCGGACATGGACGGTCTTGCGCAGGATGAGGGCGAGGTTTTTCACCACCTCGTCCACATCGGTCAGTGTGCCGAGGCTCGCCGCTCGCTGGAATGTCTTGCCCGACTTCTCCGCCATGGGGGAATTAAAGCACAAAATCGGCCATATTTCTTGCCAAAAATCGAAAATTCCAGTATTATCCCCAGGATTTGTACAGCTTGATCTGCTGCGGACATGCAGTGGGTGCGGCCATATATGCCGATAAATTTCAGGAGGAACGACAATAATGGGTTTAATGACAGGGAAACGCGGTATCATCCTGGGCGTGGCGAACGATATGAGCATCGCCTGGGGGATTGCCCAGCAGTTGCACAAAGAGGGGGCGACCCTGGCCTTCACCTATCTCAATGAAGCCCTGGAGAAGCGAGTGCGGCCGTTGGCCGAGAGCCTCGACGCCGAGCTGGTCCTTCCCTGCGACGTGGCCAGCGACGAGCAGATCGAGGCATGTTTCAGCGAGGTCGAGAAGGCCTGGGGAGGGCTCGACTTCGTGGTCCACTCGCTCGCCTTCGCCAATCGCGACGACCTCAAGAACCCCTTCAGCCAGACCAGCCGCGACGGCTTCTGCCTGGCCATGGATATCAGCGCCTATTCTCTTGTAGCGGTCACCCGTGCTGCCGTCCCGCTGATGAAGCCCGGCGGCAGCATCGTCACCATGACCTATCTCGGCTCTCAGCGTTCGGTTCCCAATTACAATGTCATGGGTGTGGCCAAGGCGGCCCTGGAGGCTTCGGTCCGTTATCTCGCCGCCGAGCTTGGCGAAAAGGGTATCCGCGTCAACGCAGTCTCGGCCGGGCCCATCAGGACCCTGGCCGCCTCCGGGGTTGTGGGCCTCAAGGAGAAGATTAAACTGATGGACCAGTACGCACCCCTGCGCCGCGCCGTCGACCAGGAGGATGTGGGCAAGGCTGCACTCTATATGCTCTCCGACCTTGCCAGCGGTGTCACCGGCGAGACCCACTTCGTGGACGGCGGGTTCAACTTCGCTGTGACAGCGTAGAAGCTAATCTGCTCATAAACTAACTTGAAAAACAATAACGCAAAGACGCAAAGACGCTAAGACGCAAATGAAAGAATTGATCCAAAAAATGCAGTTCTTAGCGTCTCTGCGTCTTTGCGTTGAAAAGATTCAGTCCAAAGTTTGAATGGTTACAGGGGCGTGCATTGTCGCCCCTTTTTGTTATGATGGAAGGGACTGCATCCCTGCTCAAGCCATTTCGGAGGCAACGAGATAAAACCGCTGCATGGCAATGTCACAGGCCTGAAGCCTAGCCAGGTCAAAGCCCTGGAGAAGCTTTACAACCGTCGGATCCCGGTTGCCGATCTGATTACGTCGGAAATCGCTCTGCGCATGGCGGACCTCTCCATGGAGACCGGGCGCCAGGTGGGGCTTCTCATCAACCGGGCAGGGATTGTGGAGTACGTGGTCATCGGCAGCGAACGCGAGCTTGTGATCCCCTACCTCGCCGACTATCCGCTGGGCAAGAAGCGCTGCCGCGGCCTGCGCCTCGTCCATACCCATTTCCGCGAGGAACCTCTTACCCAGGATGACCTGAACGACCTGGCGCTGCTGCGCCTCGACCTGGTGGCGGCCATTCTCCTTCCCGAAGGGGGGCGCCACCCATCCATCCAGATTGCCAACCTGGTTCCGCCGGCACCCCGCCGGGAACCATACGCGGTGGAGCCACCCGTCCCCCTTTCCCGCTTCAAGATGGATTTCGCCTTCTTCATCGAGTCCCTCGAGCAGTCGCTGGAGCGCGCCCTGCCGGAAACGAGGGAAATCAGGGCCGAGGAGCGGGGCATTCTCATCGCCGTGACCCGGATGGAGCAGGAGGAGGCCGAGGATTCCATCGAGGAGCTGAAGGAGCTGGCGCGGACTGCCGGCGTCGCAGTGCTCGATTCCATGATCCAGCGCCCCCGGCGGTTCAACCCCCGCTATCTCATGGGGGAGGGGAAGCTGCGGGAAATCATCATCAAGGCGCTGCAGCTGGGCGCCACGATTCTCATCTTCGACCAGGAGCTTTCTCCCGCCCAGGTCCGCGCCATTTCGGAGCTGACCGAGCTGAAGGTCATCGACAGGAGCCAGTTGATCCTTGATATCTTCGCCCGCCGCGCCAAGAGCCTGGACGGCAAGGTGCAGGTGGAGCTGGCCCAGCTCAAGTACCTCCTGCCGCGGCTGACCGGGCGCGGGGTGCAGATGTCTCGCCTCATGGGTGGTATTGGCGGACGTGGCCCCGGCGAAACCAAGCTGGAGGTAGACCGGCGCCGCATTCGCGACCGGATCGCCCGGCTGGAGCGGGAGTTGGCTGAACTCTCCCGCGGCCGTTATGAAAGGCGGCAGAAGCGGGTCAGGGCCGGCCTCCCGATTATCTCCATCGTGGGATACACCAATGCCGGCAAGTCGACCCTTCTCAACAGCCTCACCAAGAGCGATGTCTTCACCGAGGACCTCCTGTTCGCCACCCTCGACACCTCCACGCGCCGGCTTCGTTTCCCCCTGGAGCGGGAGGTGATCATCACCGACACCGTAGGCTTCATCCGCTCGCTCCCCAAGTCTCTCCTTGGGGCATTCAAGGCGACACTGGAGGAGTTGCAGGATGCGGACCTCCTGCTGCACGTGGTGGATGCTTCCAACCACCGCTGCGGCGAGCAGATCGAGCAGGTGGAACAAATCCTCGGCGAATTGGGGCTGGGTGACAAGCAGAGGCTCATCGTGTTCAACAAGGAAGACCTTCTTGCCGATCTCAAGCGGAAGGAGCCCCTTGCATTAATGAAGGTCCGGCAGCTTACCCGGCGATACAATGCGCTCCTTGTCAGCGCCAGGGACAGGAAAAGCCTGGCCCCCCTGATCGAGGAATTGCGCCGCCGGTTCTGGCCGGATGAATCCTCCGATCCCGGCAATCCCGCGCCTGGCGGGGCTTCCCCGGCGGATTGACATGCCGGGGAAATCATGGGATACTTACACCCCCTTTTATACTTAAGGGGGAGGAAAAGCCTGAATGAAAAAGCCGCTATTTTTAGTCATTGTCATATCTCTAGCGATGGGCGCCGCTTCGGCCCATGGAGCCACCATCTCCCCCTTGCAGGAGCTGGTCCTGTCAAGTCGGGCCGCGGCCCCACAGCAGACGGGCATTGACGGTAATCGGGCTGGCAAAGTCTCGCAGGACGCTTCCCTCTCCGAGAGCAAGGCCCAGGAAAGCCTCATCGCAGAGCTGGAGCCAGACGACTTCCTGGACGAACCTTCCGCAGAAACCGGTGCTTTCGATGATGCCCTCGCCCAGATCGAGCTCCCCAAATCTGATATTCCCCTGACCATGAACCGGCAGGTGGGGTATTTTATCAGATATTTCCAGACCAGCGGCCGCAAGGCTTTCTCCAAATGGCTCTCCCGCTCCGAGCGCTACATCCCGATGATGAAGGAGCTCCTCAGGAAGGAGGGGCTGCCGGAGGATCTGGTCTATCTCGCCATGATCGAAAGCGGTTTTACTCCCCACGCCTATTCGGTGGCGAGCGCCGTGGGGCCATGGCAGTTCATGTCCGGCACCGGCAAGCGCTACGACCTGCGCATCGACCCATGGATCGACGAGCGGCGTGACCCGGTCAAGTCAACAGGAGCGGCGGCGCTGTATCTGAAGGAGCTGTACGCCCTCTTCAACAACGACTGGTACCTGGCCGCGGCCGGGTACAATGCCGGCGAGAACAAGATTCTGCGCGCCATTAACATGTACGAGACCCGCGATTTCTGGGAGCTCTCCCAGGGGTCATATCTCAAGCGGGAAACCAAGGACTATGTCCCCAAGCTCCTGGCAGCCGCCATCATCGCCAAGGAGCCGGCCAAATTCGGTTTTGCCGACATCGCCTATCTCCCCCCCATCGAGTATGACGAGGTGTCCATCCCGTCGCGCACCGATCTCGACGTGGCGGCGAAGGCCTGCGACATTCCGACCGAAACGATAAAAGCCCTCAACCCGGAACTGCGCCGCTGGTGCACACCCCCAAACTATCCCGATTACAAGCTGAAGATTCCCAAGGGGAAAAAGGAAAATTTCGAGGCGGAGTACGCCAAGGTCCCCGAGGAGAAGCGCTTTACCGAGCGGATCACCTATGCGCGCTACCGCGTGAAAAAGCGCGAAACCCTGGCCACTATTGCCCGCCGCTATGGCACCACCACCGAGACGCTGACCGAGCTGAACCATCTGTCTGCAAAGAGCAAGCTGGCTGGAAAGGTGCTGAAGGTGCCGGTCCAGGTGGCTGCCCTGGATGCCGCGGCGACCGAGAAGGCGCGGCGGGTGAAGAGTGAAAAGGAATTCAAGAAATTCTACGTGGTCAAGAAGGGTGACACGGCCCATACCGTGGCCCGAAAGTTCAATATTTCCACGAAGCTCCTCGCTGCCTGGAACAACCTGAAGGGGAAAATGTCGCTCAAGCCCGGCCGCAAGATTGTCGTGGCCAAATATGTGGAGAAGAAGGGGCGCATGGCAGCACAGGGCGATAACGGCTGATAAGCGTTACCGGCGTTTTTCCAGATTGTCTCTATTATCTCTGAAAGGATAGACCCGATGTACAATTTTCTCATCTCCGGCGCCGCAGCGGTTGCCTCCTTCCTAATCCTGATGTTCGCCGCGGGGCTCCCATGGTGGGGCGCGCTCCTCATTGCCCTCGGCCTCTTTCTCGGCTGCTTTGTCCTCATCTCCCGCTTCGTCATGAAAAAGGTGATGGATGTGATGGAGGGTGTCACGAAGGACCTCCAGGCCCAGCGGGTGGAGAAGGCGATCAGCACCCTCAAGGGGGCGCTGCCGTATGGCAAGTGGCAGATGTACGTCACCGGCCAGATCAACTCCCAGATCGGCACGATCTACTTCATGAAGCGGGACTTCTCCAACGCCTTTCCCTGGCTGGAGAAGGGTTTCTTCAAGAACTGGGTCGGCATGGGGATGCTGGGCGTCACCTACATGAAGCGCCAGAAGAAGGACAAGATGATCTCCACCTTCGAGAAGGCGGTGCAGTGGTCATCCAAGGAATCGCTCCTCTGGGCCTTGTACGCCTATTGTCTGAACGAGTCGGGCGACACCGGCAAGGCGAAGGACACCCTGGAGCGGGGCATCAAGAAGCTCCCCGGCGACGAGAACCTGAAGGAGAACCTGGAGCTGCTAAGCCAGGGGAAGAAGATGAAGATGAAGGACTACGGCGACATGTGGCTCCAGTTTCACCTGGAGAGCCTGGGGACCATCCAGAAGCGGCAGATGGCCGCCATGGGCGGGGCGAAGCGGCGGATCGTGCGGCGGTAAGAACTCGTAGGATATGCGGATTTGGAAGGGGACCGGAAGGTCCCCTTTCTGTCTTCTGATGCATGTATTTATGGATTCTTGAACCGGGACAGCATCTTTTCATACTGCTTTTTCAATTCCGCCAGTGCTTTGTCCGTTTCGACCTTCGTCTTTTCCCAGTTCTCGGCAGTCGCGGCTTTCAGTTTTTCCATCTTCCTGTCCGCCGCCTCCTTTTTCTTTTTCCACACTACCATCTCCTGGTCGAACTTTTCCTTTGATTCAATTTTCAATTCGGCTGCCCTGACCTTCAGCTCATCCATCTTCTGGTCCATTCCCTTGAGTGTTTTCTCCACATGGCTCTTATACGTCTCCTTGTCCATCTTCTGCTCGCCACCGAACGCCGCAACGGAAAACGAGAACACAAAGCAGATCACCGCAACAACTATCCATGATCGTCTCATCTTGCCACTCCTTTCCCTGAGTTCGTAAAAGACACCAATAGTTTAGACATAATGTCTGTCAGTAGAAAATAAGCGACCTGCCCCTTGCAAACGTGGGTTATGTTGGGAATGAGAAATTCACCACACAGAGCCACAACCAAGGAGGCAGGTCATGAAGAAGAATACCATATTTATTGGGCTTGA
>JACOUQ010000023.1 GCA_016177775.1 Geobacter sp. | reverse complement strand
CAACCCGCGCATATCAGAGTGATCAAACGTCGCCACTGGATCCCGTCTCTACCTGTACCCTGGGAAACATACAAAACAACAAAACCCTTAAATCGAGGAAAGGTATCCTATTTTTTTATTGACTACTGACAGACATATCAGATGATATGGAAATGAGGTAAACCGAATATGGACCTAACGAGTGAACGGGACTGGACGACTTTTATTGGATTTTTGCCTGTTCCACTTTTTGGCCGCGGACAGGGGGAGCGTCAGTTTGTCATGCTCAATGGCAGCAAAGGGAATTTTTGCCTTGACGTATCAGGAACTTCCGAAGGTACTGAGAAGGCTAGCTTGGCGTGGTCTGCAGATGTTGGGCATTATGTTCAGGTGCTTTCGAATGAAGTTAATGTGGTTAGATGGGACAGACCGAATCGCCCTGAAAAAATACCGACATCTGTAGTTCGCGACAATCTCCAGAGGTTCCAAGAATATTTGTCCGCCGATCAACCTGCAAGAGAGTCATCCATCGTCAGTCACGCTTCAAGTGCTTTTAGAAGATTAAGGATGGCGTTGGGATCGGGCGTATCAGGTGGAGATTCACTAAAGGCTTTTTTAATACTGCTTGCTTCGGCGAAAGAGGATGCATCAATTCAAAGTCTTGATTTGGAGCGATGGGGCCTAGACAGTGCGGCTGTAGAAATTGTAGCCCGCGTGCCAAGAATGGAGTTTGAAGCAGTTTCGCTCTCGCTGCGAAGGGGCAAAGCGGATTATAATTTGGTCCCTAATTTTGATCTTATTTTGCGTCATGCAGCAGGGCCTCTTTTCCAAGAAGCACATTACATAGCACTGACCAATGCATATCAAATGTCTCTTTTTGATGCGCCTCCGCCGGCAACCATAATTGAGAGGTCTGAAGGTATTGGCGTTCACTTTACCCCGCCATCCCTAGCCCGCGCCATTGTTGAGGAATCATTATCGCACGTTGATTTAAGAAAAGCAGAAATCACTGTATTTGACCCAGCATGTGGATCTGGAGAATTTTTAAAAGAGGCGCTAAGACAATTACATTACAACGGATTTGAAGGAAAAATCAATCTCATTGGCTGGGACATATCCGAACCAGCTTGTTATATGACAAGATTTGTCCTAACATGGGAAAAGAGAGGGTCCGCAGATAGAATTAAAACTGAGATAAGTTGTGTAGATGCCTTAGATGGAACGGAATGGCCTACTGATGTTGACATACTATTAATGAACCCTCCATTTATGTCATGGCCTAATATGACTAAATATCAACAAGATAAAGTCAAGTCAATACTTGGTATTCTTATGCAAAAGCGTCCTGATATGGCAAGTGCATTTATAGTTAGAGCTATAAATTCGCTTAAGGAAGAAGGTGTTTTAGGTGCAGTTGTTCCGGCTTCTTTTTTAGAGAGTCAATCACTTGAAAGAGTAAGAGAAGGATTTTTGACAACCCTAGACTTAAGACTTGTAGCAAAACTGGGTAGCCAAAAGATCTTTTCGAGAGCGATTGTTGATGCTGCTGTTACTGTTGGAAAAAAGACAGCTACAAGGAATAACATTTTTAAAAATTTGTGGGCCGATCATAATCCTGATTCAAATGAGAGCGCCTTTAGAGCATTAAGAATTGCGCGAGCTAACAATCAGGGACAACTGGAGAAAAATGGGTTTAGCATTTATACGCGACGGCAGGATTCCAATACTTATATTAACATTGCACCAAAGCCTGAAAAATCGAGGAGGCTTGCAGAAAAATTATCGCATTTGCCAAGAGTCGGTGAGCTATTTAGCGTCCAACAGGGGACTATAACTGGGTTAAATGAGGCCTTTGTACTAGATGCGCCTCAATACAATTCCCTGCCTAAAAAAGAAAGACAATACTTCAGACCAGCCATAATGAATGAGTCTATTGCAAATTCTATGATTTTGAGCAACTCCTTCGTTTTTTATCCTTACGTCAGCGGTGGGATTCAACTGAAAGAAGAGAGCGAAGTACGAAGAGCTGTCCCACAATATTTTCAACTGTATCTTCAACCCTTCAAACAAAAATTACTTACTCGAGCTCGTGTTACTCCAGACCAATGGTGGCGTCTGTCAGAGTACCGAGCCTGGCAAGTAAACGAGGTGCCTAAAGTTGTGTCTACTTATTTTGGCGATAGAGGAAGCTTTGCCTTTGACAGGGAAGGGAAGATAGTTGTCGTGCAGGGGTATGGGTGGTCGCCAAAAGGTGGAAGGTCGCTAACGGATGAGGCCGGTTATGCATATGCCGCATTTCTGGCAAGCGACGTCGCATCTGTGTTGCTTTCCTTTGTTTCAGTCCATGTAGGAGGTGGGCAGTGGAATCTCTCGAAGCGGTATGTTGAGAAAATGCCGATACCAAATTTCTTCGATGACGATGCTACAACTTCCACAATCATAAACGATTTTGGAAAGGCAGGGCGTAAGATTTCTGCTGGAGACCAATCTGCCTTAGCTGAAGTCAATGGCCTAGTTGCCACTTATCTTCATGTGGAGATTTAAATGGCAAAGCTCTCTACTTCTAAAACGGGGATGTTACTCGTCCGTTTAAGTAGCACTTTAAGAAAATGCAAAGAGGCCGTCAAATCCTCCGCAGGGTTCAAAGTTGTGGATGTCAGAGAAATTGAATCAACACCCACAAAGGCGGTTCATTATATTATTGACACAGTGACTTTTTCTAGCACTATTGATAAAGATGAGGAAAGAGAGATCCCTGTTTCTCTCTTTATGGCGTCGCCTGCTTCTCCGTTTTGGTTATGTGTTGCCATTCAAGTGGAGCATATCGAAAGAAAGGACTTTCTTACCCATGTGAGCATCAAAGTTTACAATGGGCTAGCAGCTTCTACAGAAAAAAACTTATGTTTTCGAGCAGAATGGGACCCGCGTGATGGAAATCATGGACAACCGCACTGGCATCTGGACTTGGCATTATCACAGCCTACCATGCAACTGCCGCAACCTACATTTGAAGAAATAATTGCGCAAGAAACAAGAACCTCAGGATTTGAAGGATTTCTAGAGAGGGGAAAAGACATTATCGAGAGACCAGCAAAGCCTAAAACGTTATCATTGTTTCATTTCGCTATGTGCACAAACTGGCACGATGGTAAAAAGGACTACAATCACAGTCTTACAGACGAAGAAGCCCTAATCAATTGGGTGCGTAACGTGCTTAAATATATCAAAGATCAGCTTGGTTATGTGAATTCAGGTTACCAGAAAGTTGCATAGTTTAAGAGTATTCAACAAAGGAGTAAGAGACAATGGGTCAGCCTACGGGGACACCCTACAGGGTCAGGGGTCCCTACGGGGTCAGGCTGGAGTTTCAGGAGTCTACGGAGGAGTCTACGGGGGCAGAGGAGTCTACGGGGGCAGGCTGGAGTTTCAGACATTCGGCCATGCCGAGAGTTCCGAGGACAGCTTCCTTAATTCCCATCCCTCAACATCAACTCCTCAATCATCTACCTCATCTCCGTAGATCTTTCAACAACTCATTTACCTCACAACCTGTGCCGGATACAGATCCGGAAACAGATAACCGGCCACAAATGTCGGCAACGCCAGCCTTACCGGCCCCTTGGGCATATTCGCCACCAGCAGCCCTTCGTCCAGCAGTTGCCCCAGGAGCATCCGCCCGGTCCGCTCCGCCATGCCGGAAACCCGGATCATATCCCCCCGGCCCACCTCGCCCCTGAGCAGCGCCTCCTGCAGCATGTAGGCCGCCTCCGGCTTGAGGCCCGGCTGGCCCGGCTTCGGCGGCGGCGCAACTTTGGCCGACCGCAACTGCACATAGCCCCTAATCCGGTCGAGCAGGGAATCCAGCTGCAACAGCCCCTGCATGTAATCAACCTGGTCGAGACAGACTTCGAGGCGGAGAGTTCCGAGTTCCGGGGACAGCTTACTTAATTCTCTTACGCCGCCAGCCTGATCTCTGCCACCACCCTGTCCCACGGCGCCGACAGGCGCTTGTCGGCAGTGCGGGTGATGAGCCCGACTCGCTCCAGAGCCTGAACATCGTTGTAAACATTCTTGTAATCCCGAGACAACTTCTTTGCCAAAGCGCGTACGCTCTCCGGCCCGTCATCGTGCAGCCGCCTGAGGAGTTCGAGCCGGCGCGGCGTCAGTGCCTGTAGAAGACCGCCGAGATCTTGGAAGTAGAGCCGCTCCACCGGCTCTTCAACCGGCTCGCCGGCTTCGGCCCGCCGCCAAGCCTTGGCGAATTCCTGGGCAGAATCTTCTGCATCCCTGATTTCGACTTTTATGTTTTTGTCCATCCCTACTCTCCTCGAATACGCCTGATGTCAGCCAGAAAGTCTGCTACAAGCGCATCAACGTCAGTGAAACGATAGGTCTTTTCCCCATCAATTCCGTGTCGGTGGTCTCCTTTCCCCCGTTCGTTGTCGTACCGTACCAGGCAATTCCCCTCGCAATCCCCGTAGTAGAGCCGGTATTTCAGGCCATTTTGATGATGAATTGTACGCGGCACCTGCCAGAGAACCATTTCTCGCAGGGAGCCGTCATCATAAACAAATCGGGAGCGATGAAGGAGCTTCGAGGCCATATGGCTTAATATACCATCACCAAGAAGGCAGGGCAAGATTTATGATCAAAACGAAAAGGGCGCCTCAACGGCGCCCTTTTCGTCCAAACCTACTTCAAATTCTTCTTTATCCTCTCCACCGCCTCGATCACATTCTCGCGATGGCCGAAGGCCGAGAGGCGGAAGAACCCTTCGCCGCTGGGGCCGAAGCCGCTTCCCGGCGTCCCCACCACATTGCACTCGGTGAGGAGCTTGTCGAAGAAATCCCAGGAGGACATGCCGCCGGGGGTCTTGAGCCAGATGTAGGGGGCGTCCACGCCGCCGTAGACCGTGAGGCCCGCCTCCTTCAGCCCTTCGCGGATGATCCGGGCGTTCTCCATGTAGTAGTCGATGACCTCTTTCGTCTGCTTCCACCCCTCATCAGAGTAGACCGCGGCAGCGGCGCGCTGGACCGGGTAGGAGGCGCCGTTGAACTTGGTGGTGGTGCGGCGGAGCCAGAGCTTGTTGAAGCTGTAGCGCTCCCCGGTGCTGGTGGTTCCCATCACTTCTTCCGGCACCACCACCAAGCCGCAACGCACGCCGGTGAAGCCGGCAGTCTTGGAGAAGGAGCGGAACTCGATGGCGCACTTCTTCGCCCCCTCGATCTCGTAGATGGAGTGGGGGATCTCCGGGTTGGTGATGAACGCCTCGTAGGCGGCGTCGAAGAAGATGACTGCGTCATGCGCCAAGGCGTAGTCGACCCACTTCTTCAGCTCGGCCCTGGAGGCCACGGTGCCGGTGGGGTTATTGGGGAAGCAAAGATAGATGATGTCCACCTTCCCGGTCGGGAGCGACGGGATGAAGTGGTTCGCCTCGGTGCAGGGAAGATATACGATCCCCTTGTAGTACCCCTTCTCGTCGGCATCGCCGGTGCGGCCGATCATGACGTTGGTGTCGTTGTAGACCGGGTAGACCGGGTCGCCGATGGCGACCACGTTGTCCAGGGCGAAGATGTCCAGGATGTTGGCGCAGTCGCACTTGGAGCCGTCGGAGATGAACATTTCCTCGGTCTTGATATCCACGCCGAGCGGCTTGTAGGACTTCTCGATGATGGCGTTGATGAGCCAGTCATACCCCTGCTCCGGGCCGTAGCCGGCGAACTGGTCGGTGGTGCTCAGGTCATCCACGGCGGCGTGGAAGGCCTTCAGCACGGCCGGGGCGAGCGGACGGGTCACGTCGCCGATCCCCAGGCGGATCACCTTGGCCTGCGGGTTGGCCTCGGCAAAGGCGCGTACGCGGCGGCCGATCTCCGGGAAGAGATAGCCGGCCTTGAGTTTAAGGTAGTTGTCGTTGATCTTTGCCACGAAAAGCCTCCAGATATCTATAAAAATGTAGGGCAGACCTGTGTGTCTGCCCTTGTTTTTTCGATTCAAAAAAGGCGAACACGCAGGTTCGCCCCTACCAAACCAATTATTTCAATCCTAATACGTCCTGCATGTCGTATAACCCCGGCTTCTGCGAGACCACCCACTTGGACGCGCGCACGGCGCCGCGGGAGAACATGTCGCGGGTCATGGCGCGGTGGGTCAGCTCGATCCGCTCACCCATGCCGATGAAGTAGACGGTATGCTCTCCGACGATGTCACCGCCGCGAACGGTCTGCATGCCGATCTCTTCCTTGGTCCGCTCGCCGCAGATCCCTTCGCGGTGAAAGTTTGCCACCTTGTTGTAGTCGCGTCCGAGCGCCTCGGCCACCACCTCACCCATGCGCACGGCCGTTCCGCTAGGGGCATCCTTCTTCTTGTTGTGGTGCAGCTCTACGATCTCAACGTCGAAGTCGTCCCCCAGCGTCTTGGCCACGTCCTTGAGGACCTTGAAGCAGACATTCACCCCGACCGACATGTTCGGGGCCAGCACCGCCGGGATCTCCCGCGCCAGCTCCTGGGCCAGGGCCCGCTCCTCGGGGGTGAAGCCGGTGGAGCCGATGACGATCGACTTCTTCTTCAGGCTGCACGCCTCCAGGTTCTTCAGCGACACCTTGGGGGTGGTGAAGTCGATCAGGACATCGCACCCGTCCACAACGGCGTTCAGGTCGTCGGTGATCTTCACGTGGTTGGAGCCGATCCCGGCGAGCATGCCGGCGTCCATGCCGACCATCGGGTGGCCGGGACGTTCCAAGGCGCCGGAAAGCTCAACCCCTTCGGCCTCGGAAATGGCGACGATGATCCTTCCCCCCATGCGCCCGGCGGCGCCGCAGACTGCTATCTTAACCATGATTTGACTCCAGTGTTTGCCACGGAGACACAGAGGCACAGAGAAATAAACAACGAATAACATGGATGTACAAGATGGACTCTTTAATCCTGACTATCCTCTCCATCCTTGTTAAACAACGTTTTTCTCCGTGTCTCTGTGCCTCTGTGGCAAATTTGACGGTATTTTAAATCAGCCCGTATTCCTTCATTATCCCGGCCAGCTTCGCCTTGTTCCCCTCCGCCATCGGGCAGAGCGGCAGGCGTACTTCGTCGGAGCATTTGCCCATGAGGCCGAGCGCGGTTTTGACCGGAACCGGGTTGCTCTCGATGAACATGGCGTTGGATATCTTGAGGAGCCTGAGATGAAGCTGGCGCGCCTTCTCCAGGTCACCGGCGTAGAAAGCGTCGGTCAGATCCGCTACTTCCTTCGGCATGATGTTGGCCACCACCGAGATCACCCCCTTGGCGCCGCAGGCCATCATGGGGAAGGTGATGAAGTCATCGCCGGAGAGGACGTCGATCTGGTCTCCACAAAGGGCCAGTACTTCGGAGGCCTGTTGGAGCGATCCGGTCGCCTCCTTGATGGCCACGATGTTGCTGATGGAGGCCAGCCGGGCCACGGTTTCCGGAAGCAGGTTCACGCCGGTGCGGCCCGGAACGTTGTACAGGATCTGCGGCAGCGCCACCGCCTCGGCGACAGCCTTGTAGTGCCGGTAGAGACCTTCCTGGGTCGGCTTGTTGTAGTAGGGAGTCACCAGTAGCGCGCCATCGGCGCCCACTTCCTTGGCCTTCTGGGTGAGCTCGATAGCCTCGGAGGTGGAGTTGGAGCCGGTGCCGGCGATGACCGGAACCCGCTTGTTCACCTGCTCCACCACGGTCCTGACTACCTGGATATGCTCCTCGTAGTCGAGGGTCGAGGCCTCGCCGGTGGTGCCGCAGGGGACGATGGCGTCGGTCCCGCCGGCGATCTGGAATTCCACCAGCTCCCGGAGCTTACCGTAGTCGACAGCGCCGTTGGCAAAGGGGGTGACGATTGCGACGATGCTTCCCTTGAACATTTTCATACCTCCTGTGAGGTTAATATTGCGGAATGTAGGGGCGTCTTGTGCCCGCCTTGTGTAAACAAAACAGGAAAAGTGCGTATTTTTAACATATGAAAGGGGAAAAGTCAAAATATTACAGAGAAATAGGAGGATTTTCGGCGAAACGCAACAGCGCTATTCCGGCGTGGTCAATGCCCCGGTCGCCTCATTGGAGAGCTCACCTTCCATCTCGTATTCACCGGCAGCGGCAACGCAGCGGACGATATACGTATAGTCAGTCCCGCGTGCCAGTTGCAGGTCCTCGTAGCTGCTTTCCTTGAGGGGGGTCGGGGTGATGGGGCGAGGCAAGCCGGTTTCCGCAGTTTTTCTCCGGTAGACGTTGTAGCCCACGAGCTTCAACCCTTCCGGCAGTTGGGGAGTCTGCCACTGGAGAACCACACTGGTTGGGGTGGAGGTTGCTTGCAGGACAGGAGCTGGCGGCGGAACAGACTTCATACGGCGAACTCGGTTGGATGCGCCGCTTTCGCTCCCGTCCTTCCTGAAGGAAATGATCTTGTACTGGTAGGTGGTGCCGGGAGCGGCTTCGCTGTCGGTGAAGACGTAGACCTTGTCAACAACCCGCACGTCTCGGAGGTATTCCAGGTCCGCAACCGCCAGCAGCCGATAGGCATCCGGACATTGTTCGCAGTCCTGATTCGGCGGAAGCACCTCGCGACGATAAAGACGAAAACCGGCCAGCTCCTTCAGCGGCCTGCCATCCACGTCACGCTCGGGCGCCTTCCAGGAAACAAGCAGCTGCACGCCCTTCTGCTCAACCTTGAGGGTGCTCACAGGGGCCGGCGCCAGGGACTCGGGAGCAACTATCGGCCCCTTCTTGCCGCAGGCGGTGAGGAGAAAAATCATGATTATGAGAACGGGTAATCTTTTCATGGCTATCTTTTCGCCCGCTCGATCTCCGCCTTCACCCTCTCCAGCGCGGTCCCGCCGGTGGCGCGGCGAGCGTTGACGCTCGCCTCCAGGGTGATGGCGTCGCTGATGTCCGTCCCGATCATCGGCGAAAACGCGTGCCACTCCTCAATGCTCAGATCCGGAAGGTCCTTCTGCTGCTCGATGCAGTAGCGAACCGCCTTTCCCACGACCTCGTGGGCGTCGCGGAACGCCATCCCCTTGCGCACCAGGTAATCGGCCACGTCGGTGGCAGTAGAAAACCCCTTGGCCGCCGCTCCCCGCATGTTGCCGGCATTCACCCGCATCAGCCGCACCATGTCGGCGAAGATCTTGAGGCTCCCCTTCACCGTGTCGATGGTGTCGAAGAGCGGCTCCTTGTCCTCCTGCATGTCCTTGTTGTAGGCGAGCGGCAGCGACTTCATGACTGTCAGGAGCGCCATCAGGTTACCATAAACTCGGCCGGTCTTCCCCCGCACCAGCTCCGGGACGTCAGGGTTCTTCTTCTGCGGCATGATGGAGGAGCCGGTGCAGAAGCCGTCGGAAAGATCGATGAACTTGAACTCGCTGGTGGACCAGAGGATCAGTTCCTCGGAGAAGCGGGAGAGGTGCATCATGAGAATCGACGAGGCGGCCAGGAACTCCAGGGCAAAGTCCCGGTCTGAAACCGAGTCGAGAGAGTTGCGGGTCACCTGGGGAAAGTCCAGTTGCTCGGCCACGAATTCCCTATCTATGGGGAAGGTGGTGCCTGCCAGGGCCCCGGCCCCCAGCGGCAGGACGTTGGTCCGCTTGAGGCAATCCTCCATCCGCCCCCGGTCACGCCGGAACATCTCCACGTACGCCAGCATGTGGTGGGAGAATAGGATCGGCTGGGCGGTCTGCAGATGGGTGTAGCCCGGCATGATGACGTCAAGGTTTTCCTCCGCCTGATACAGAAGCGAATTCACAAGACGATCGAGGAAGTCAGTGATCTCCCCGATCTCGTCCCGGAGATAGAGGCGAATATCGAGGGCCACCTGGTCGTTTCTGGAGCGGCCGGTGTGGAGGCGTTTACCAGCCTCGCCGATTGCCTCCGAGAGGCGCGCCTCGATGTTCATGTGGATGTCTTCCAGGGAAACGGAGAAATCGAACTCGCCGGCATCGATCCGGTCCAGTATCTCCTGAAGCCCATGAACGATCTTCTCCACGTCCTCCTGGGGGATGATTCCCTGTCGGCCCAGCATCCGGGCGTGGGCCATGGAGCCTTTGATGTCGTGACGATACAGACGCTTGTCGAAGTCGATGGAAGCGGTGAATTCCTCAACGAACTTGTCGGTGGGCTGGGTGAAGCGCCCCCCCCATAATTTATCCTGGGCCATGCTTTAGCTCCTCTGTATAAAAAACGGTCGGCCTCGTCGATCAGCTTTCCTGCCCGATTTCGTAGCCGCCGGCCATATCTTCGGCGGTTATCTTAACCCAGTTCCCCTCTTCTGTCCAGCGCATGATGCTGTGCACCTTGAGCGGCACCCGGCTGGTGCGGGGGTCGAGCTCGTGGTGCAGGGGAAGATTGATATAGAATACCCGCGTTCCCGTGCCGAAGCGGAGCCGGCAGACCGGGGCACCGCTGAAATCGTCGGTAACGAACTCGCGCATCTTCACCTTCGCCAGCTTGTGGCGCCGGCTGATCACCACCGACGAGACCCCGTACCCCCCCTGCGGGGCGCTCCCCTCCAGGGTGGTCTCGTCCGAGGCGTTGCCGAAGACGGTGACCGTTTCCCGTACCCCCGGGAAATCCTCCAGGTACTCGCCGTAAAAACCGCTTACCACCTCGCGATAAACCGCGTGTTCCGGCTTGGGATTGCACTGGATCACGAACAGGGTGTCAAGCCCCTGGCGGCTTCTGAGATAGAGGCTGTCGACATGGTCGATGATCTGCTTGATATTGGATGAGTATAGGTCGCGGTAGAGATAGTCGAGGCAGATGAGAGCCATGAAGTTGAAACAGGAGGGCTGACTCCGGAAAAGGTAGAAGTGCCGCCCCCGGTAGAGGTCGTGGAACTTGTCGAGAAACTCCTCGCCATGGAACGGATGGGTCTTTGCCTCCAGGAAGACTCGCAGCTTCCCCGACGCCTCCTTGACCGCTACGCAGCACCAGTTGACCGGCATCTCCTTCAGGGCGCCGGAGTCGATATCCTTGTCCACGGCAGGAATGGCGTCGGCGTTATCCTCGCGGAACCGCTCCAGTAGCTCTCGGTAGGTTCTGAGCGGCACGTGCTCGACGCCGAACATGGTAACGGTGTTGGGGCGGAAACCGCTGTCGATGGCATGCAGCATGTCGTCAAAGCGAGCAAACGGGACGCTTGCCTCCGGCAGCATCAGGAAGTGGAGCTTTTTCAGGTTCCCCTCACCCGCGGTCACGAGGTCGAGAATCCCCTTCACCTGCCGCCATTTCTCCTCCGGGTCGGTGATGGCATAGCCGATCTCCACCTGACGCAAGTGGTTGGGGATCTGGGCAATCATGCAGTGTAAGTGGTGGCCCAGCGGAAATGCCAGATTGACGCTCTTTTCCAGTATCTTAACCATGCGTGATCCCCTCAGGACTCTCTGACCGCGGCCATCCCCGCCGCCATCCTGATGGCCGCAAGCATGCTCGTCTCCGATGCCCTCCCGGTGCCGGCCAGGTTGTAGGCCGTGCCGTGATCCACGGAAGTGCGGATGATCGGGAGCCCCAGGGTGACATTGACTCCGTCATCAAAATGGAGGAGCTTCAGCGGGATCAACCCCTGGTCGTGGTACATGCAGACCACGGCGTCGTACTCCCCCTTTGCGGCAAAGTGAAACAGGGTATCAGCAGACTGCGGACCTACGGCATCGATCCCCTCGCGCTGCGCCGCTTCCACCGCTGGTCTGATTACCCGATCTTCCTCGTCTCCGAACATCCCCCCCTCGCCGCAGTGGGGGTTGAGCGCCAGAACCGCAATCCGGGGATTACGTCGGAAGTAGCGCTCCACGTCCCGGTGGGTGATCCTGATGGTGGAGAGGACCTTCTCCATGGTCAGCAGTCCCGGCACCTTGGCGAGCGCCTCGTGAATCGTCACCAGAGTCACGCGGAGCCGGTCGCCGGCGAGCATCATGACAAATTCGGGCGTTTCGGTCAACTCTGCAAGAAGCTCCGTATGCCCGGGATAGTCATGGCCGGCCCTATTCATGGCCTCCTTGTTGATGGGGGCGGTGGCCATTCCGGCCGCCTCACCGGCAAGGCACATACGCGCCGCTTCGGTTATGTAGTGAAACATCGCCTCGCCGCTAGCTACGGTCGGCTTTCCGAACTCCATGTCCCGGGAGGCGAGGTCGGAGACGGTGCGAAGATAAACGACGCCGGAGGCCGGCTCATCGGGCGGGGCCCCTTCCCGAAGCAGTTCCAGGCGCAGGGGGACATCGGCAACCGCCATCCCCCGCTCCATTGCCCCCCGGTCCCCCAGCACCAGCACCCGGCAGTCGCCGCACAGCTCCGGCTGCGCCAGTGCCTTAACGATGATCTCCGGCCCGATGCCACACGGGTCACCCATTGTTACAACTATGAGCGGTTTTTTCATGTCTTTAGTCACCTAATGGTACGATCTGTCTAGCATTTAAATCTAATATCGGAACCAGCTTGGTTCCCCCCTTTATAAAAGGGGGGCAGGGGGGGATTTGGTTATCAAAGGCAACGGCAAATCCCCCTAAATCCCCCTTTTTTAAAGGGGGACTTGCTCATCAGCTCAGATAAATCAAATCATAAAGGTGAAGCAGATTCAACCAAAAGGTTTAATTTCTTTGCACCGGGATTTTCAGGCCTAAATCCTCGGTCATGCTCCAGAATTCGGCCACCTCCCGCAGGATGCTGCCGGAAACCAGCTCCGCCACGTCAGTCTCGAACCAGTCGGCCGGCATCGTCCGGCTGTACCCCTGCTCCGTGAATCTGCCGTCCATCAGGACGATCAGCCCCCGGTCGGTCTCGGAGCGGATCACCCGCCCGGCTGCCTGTATCGCCTTGGCCATTGCTGGGATGGTGTAGGCGTAGTCGAACCCGGCGCCGTACTCCCGCTGGTAATACCCCCGCATCAGCTCCCGTTCCAGATCGTAGCTGGGAAGTGGCGGACCAACCACGAAGGCGCCGATCACCATCTCCCCGGCGTAGTCCACCCCCTCGGAAAAGGAACCTCCCTGCACCGCGAAAACGATGGTGGGAACGCTTTTGCTGCGGAGATGTTCCAGGATCGCCTCCACCTGGGTGGCCTTCATGTTCCGCTCCTGCCGCAGCACCGTGAACCCATCGGGGGGAAGGAAGAGCGCGGCCACCCTCTCCAGGAACTCGAAGCTCGGGAGGAAGATGAAATAGTTACCGTGGCGCAGCGCTGCCATTCGCTGGACGGCATCGGCGATCCTGGCGTAGTTCCGCTCGCGATGGGCGTACCTGGTGGAGATCTGGGGGATGATCAGGAGCTTGCGCCGCTCCTTCGGGAAAGGGGATTGGAACTCCGCGGTCCGCACCCTGCCCGGATCGAGGCCGGAGAGCCTCGCGTAGTAATCGAACGGCTTGAGCGTTGCCGAGAACGCCACCACCTGCCCGTACTCGCCATAGCAATCCTCGAGCATCGCCGAGGCGTCGCAGCAGGTGATCTTCACCCTGCCGCCGGTCGGGTGGGGATGAAAAGTGGTGAAGAACTCCCGCCTGTCGGAATCCGTCGCGTACTCCAGGGCCGCCGCAAATTCGGACCAGTAGAAAGTGAGGCGCAGGACAACGTCCTCGTGCCCAATCTCCGTGTCTGATTCGAGGTAGCGGGTTAGGAAGGCGCGCAGCCGTGCATCCTGCTCCAGGAAGCCCTCCAGCGGCGGGTCGATCCGCATCGGCTTCGACCCCTCGCCGCCGCGGCAGGATACCACCACATTGATGCAGCCGTCGAGAAGCTCCTCCGCCTCACGGCGGAATCTGCCGGGGAGGCTTCCCATCCCGTCCCGCATCTTTTCCAGCACGACAGTTGAGAGCTCCGGCGAGTAGTAGTCCATGGTCCGGGCCGGAAGGTTGTGGGCCTCGTCGATCACCAGGTTCTGCTTTCCGGTCTGGTCGATCCCGAACTTCGTCACCCGGCGCAGCGCCGAGCAGGGGGCGAAGACGTAGTTGTAGTCGCAGATGACCACGTCGGCCTCAGGGGCAATGTCGAGCTGCAACTCGAACGGGCAGACCTGGTATTTTTCCCCCAGCTCGCGAAATGTGCGGGCCTTCAGTTTTCTCTTTTTGGCCAGGATATCGAGTATGCCGTTTTCATGGACCTTGGCGTAGTAATCCCGGGCAAACTCGCAGTATTCGGGTGTGCAGAGCGGCTCGTCCTTAAGGCAGATCTTTCCCTTGGCGGTGATGGAGAGGGATTTGATGTTGGAGCCCACCTCCCGGAAGCGGGTTACGGCATCCTCAGCCACCGAGTGCTGGCTGTTCTTGGGGGTGACGTAGACCACTCTTTGGCCCCGCCCCAATGCCTCCTTCAGCACCGGATAGAGGACCCCGACCGTCTTCCCGAGACCGGTCGGCGCCTGGACAAGCATGGGGCGCCCCTCTCCCATCCCCTCTTCTATCTCGCGCATCAACTCGACTTGGCCGGGACGTGGGTTTCCGAAGGGGAAGGCGAAATTGCTGGCAATCTTCCGGCGCCTGGCGGCGCGCTTCTCCGCGCTTTTCGCCTCCGCGACCAGCTCGTCAAGCCGCAACTCCAGCCATTTTTCGTATAAGGGGAGATCGAGGGGAAGCTCCAGATCAATGGACTCTGCGTTGCGGGACGAGACGAGATGGAAGGAGAGCGCGGGAACTACGCCGTGCTCGCGAAAGTAGAAGTAGCCGTAGGACAGGAGCTGCAGGCAGTAGGGGTGCTCCATCGGGTTGTCCGCGAGCCTTCGGGACAGCTCTCGGACATTGAAACCGGTCTTGATCTCCTCAATCTTGGGCTGATCGTGCCGGAATATCCCGTCCATCCGCCCCTCGATCACGAACCGGAACCCCTCCCGATCGAAGCCGGAACTGATGGGCACCTCGGGCTGGTAGGCGGGGTCCGACTTCGCCCGTTTCCGCTGCACCCGGACATGGATCTCCTGTCCTTCCGCAGCCGAGCGACCATACCCCGAATGGGCCTCGATGCTGCCGGTGCGCGGTGATGGCAGGGCAAAGTCCCGCAGCGGGATAGTGACGGAATTCATCCCACTATTCCCCAATAATCTTCACGAGCACCCGCTTGCGCCGCTTGCCGTCGAACTCGCCGTAGAAGATCTGTTCCCACGGCCCCAGATCCAGCTTCCCCCCGGTCACGGCAACCACCACCTCCCGCCCCATGATGGTCCGCTTCAGGTGGGCGTCAGCGTTATCCTCATAACCGTTGTGCCGGTAGCGGGAGTGGGGCTTCTCCGGCGCGAGCCCTTCCAGCCACTCCTCGATGTCCTGATGCAGGCCTGATTCATCGTCGTTGATGAACACACTGGCAGTGATGTGCATGGCGTTGCAGAGCAGCAGCCCCTCCCGGATGCCGCTCTCCCGCAGGCACTCCGCGACGTGCCCGGAGATGTTGATCAGCTCTCGGCGCTGCCTGGTCTCGAACCATAGTTCCTTGCGGTATGTCTTCATGGATCGGCCTCCATCGGATTTACCCGTATTCAGAAATGAAAAAGAGCGGCCAAGGCCGCTCCGGATTTGCGTGTTATGGCTCGCTGTTACGGACAGCCGCAGCGGCTCGCCCGTGATATCTCATACCCCTTGTGCAGGAGCTTTGCCACTTCCTTGGCGTGGTAGGTGAGAATGAGGTCCGCGCCGGCCCGCTTGAAGGATAGCATGGTTTCCATGATAACCCGGTCCTCATCGATCCACCCCATCTTGCCGGCGGCCTTGATCATGCTGTACTCGCCGGAGACGTTGTAGACCGCCACGGGCAGATTGAACTCGTTTCTCATCTCGCGGACGATGTCCAGATAGGGAAGGCCAGGCTTCACCATGATGATGTCCGCCCCCTCCTCCACGTCCATCTGCGCCTCGCGCACCGCCTCCAGCCGGTTTGCCGGGTCCATCTGGTAGGAGCGGCGGTCGCCGAACTGGGGGGTGGATTCGGCAGCCTCGCGGAACGGGCCGTAATAGCCGGAGGCGTACTTCACGGCGTAGCTCATGACCGGGATATTGTTGAAGCCGTTTTCGTCCAGGATCTCGCGGATTGCGGCGACCCGGCCGTCCATCATGTCCGACGGCGCCACCATGTCGGCGCCGGCCAGGGCGTGGGAGAGCGCCTCCTTGGCCAGAAGCTCCAGGGTGGAGTCGTTGTCCACGTCACCATCCTTGATGATGCCGCAGTGGCCGTGGTCGGTATACTCGCACATGCAGACGTCGGTGATGACCGCCAGCCCCGGCACCTGTTTCTTCAGCGCGCGGATGGTCTCCTGGATGATGCCGGTCTCCGAATAGGCGTCGCTCCCTACTGCGTCCTTCTTCTCGGGTATGCCGAAGAGGATCACCGCCGGGACCCCCAGTTCGTACAACTCCTGGGCCTCCTCGACGATGTTCTCGATGGATTGCTGGTAGATACCCGGCATGGAGGAAATTTCCTTCCTGATCCCCTTGCCGAAGGCTGAGAACATCGGGTAGATCAGGTCATCGACCGAGAGGGAGGTTTCGCGGACCATGCGGCGGAAGACCTCTTTGCTTCTGATTCTGCGGGCGCGGAATGTGGGGAAGAACATGGGATATGGCTCCTTTCGGGCAAATGGAAAAGGGGAGGGGAAGTATCCTAGTGATTGGCAAAGTATCTTACTATTTCTTCGGTCAGGGCCGCAAGGGTATATTCCTTCGGCTCGATTGCCACATCAAGCCCCAGCTCGCGACAGGTCCTGGAGGTGACGGGGCCGATGGAGGCCACTGCCACCCCTTCCAGCAGGTGGAGCAGACGGTTCTCTCCCAGGGTGGCGGCCAGGTTCTCTACCGTGGAGGAGGAGGTAAAGGTGACGCAGTTGATGCGTTTCTCCTCCAGCGCCTGCATGGCTTCTTGGGGAAGCGCCTCCGGGACGATGTTCCGGTAGGCGACCGGGGCCACAACTTCTGCACCTAGCGCGGTGAGCCCCGCAGGGATGACGTCCCGCGCCTTGTCTGCCTTGGGGAACAGGATGCGGGCTTGGGAGATGTCCATCTTTCCGAAAGCGGCGACGACCCCCTCGGCCTTGTAGTCCTCGGGGACCAGATCCGGATTTATGCCAAATTCCCTGATGGAGGCCGCGGTCCTCGGCCCCACGGCGCAGACCCGGCAGGGGCCAATGGCGCGGGTATCCAGTCCCAGGGCGTGGAGCCGGGAAAAGAAGAATTTCACCGCATTGACCGAGGTGAAGATCAGCCAGCGGAAGTCGGCTAGATGGCTGATGGCGTTGTCCAGATCAACGGTCGATTCCGGGGGGACGAGACGGATGGTGGGGCACTCGTAAACGTGCGCTCCCAGCATCTCCAGCATGGTGCTGAACTCCCCTGCCTGGTCGGCGGCGCGGGTGACGAGGATACCTTTCCCGAACAGGGGGCGGTTATCGAACCAGCGCAGTTTCTCCCGCAGCTTCACCACTTCGCCCACAACCGTAATCGCCGGGGCCTTGAATCGGCTTTTTCTGGCCTTGTCCGCGATGTCGGCCAGGGTGCCTACGAGAACTTCCTGCTCCGGCCGTGTCCCCCAGCGGACAAGGGCCACCGGAGTTTCAGGGGAGCGGCCGTGGGCCACGAGGTTTTCGGTGATCTGGGGGAGGTTCTTAATCCCCATGAAGAACACGATGGTGCCGCTGCCAAGGGAGAGCTTCTCCCAGTCGATGGCAGTGGCCTCCTTTTCCGGATGTTCATGGCCGGTCACGAATGCCACGGAGGTGGTAAAGTCGCGGTGCGTCAAGGGGATACCGGCATAGGCCGGGGCCGCGATGCCGGAGGTGACGCCGGGGACGATCTCGAACGGAATGCCGGCTTTGAGCAGTTCCTCGCACTCCTCGCCGCCACGGCCGAAAACAAAGGGATCTCCCCCCTTGAGTCGGGCCACGACCTTTCCTTCCAGAGCCTTGCCGACCAGCAGGTCGTTTATCTGCCACTGCTCCCTGTTATGCGCGCCACCGACCTTGCCGGCATATATCAGCTCAGCGTCGGGGCGGGCATGCTGGAGAAGGCCCTGATTGGCGAGGTAGTCATAGAGGATGACGTCGGCCCTGGCAATGCAGTCGCGCCCCTTGACCGTGATGAGGCCGGGGTCGCCGGGACCGGCACCAATCAGGTAGACGAAGCCTTTGTTAGGGGAGTTAGTCATAGGTAAGGGGAATGTGTAGGGGCGAGGCATGCCTAGCCCTGTTTTTTAGGCGGTGAAGTCCTAGGGCGACGCATGCGTCGCCCCTACGAGGATTTTGTTAAACTGGTATTTCTTTGTCCCGGCTCACTTCCCGCTGGTAGACTTCGGAGAGGATCTCGTGGCCGCCGTCTTTCAGGAGCTGCTCAGCGAGGGCAATGCCCAGCTTCTCGCAATCTTCCGCCGGGCCGGTGATCTCGCCCCGGACGGAGCGGCTGCCGTCCACGGAGGCGACGAAGCCGACCAGGCTGAGTTCATTGCCGGAGACGGTGCCGTGGGCGGCGATGGGAACCTGGCAGCCGCCTTCGCAGCGCCAGAGAAGGGCACGTTCGGCACGGACAGCGTGGGCGGTGTCGGGGTGGTTGAAGAAGTCGATGGTCGATTTCAGCTCTTCGTCGTCCAGGCGACACTCAATGCCGAGGGCACCCTGGCCGATGGCGGGGATGGAGAAGTCGGCCGGTAGGTATTCGGCCACCTTTTCTGTAAAGCCGAGACGCTTGAGGCCGGCCGCAGCGAGGATGACGGCGTCGAGGTTATCGGTTTCCAGCTTGTTGATGCGGGTCTCCACGTTGCCGCGGATTATGACCATCTCCAGGTCGGGGCGGGCCTTGAGGAGCTGGGCCTGACGACGCAGGGCCGATGTGCCGATGCGAGCGCCGTGCGGAAGGTCGGCGAACTTCACGCCGCGGGAAATCACCGCGTCGCGCGGGTCCTCACGCTCGGTGATGCAATGCAGGCCGAGACCTTCGGGAAATTCGGTCGGCACGTCCTTCATGCTGTGGACGGCGATGTCGATCTCGCCCCGGAGCATCGCTTCCTCGATCTCCTTGACGAACAGCCCCTTGCCGCCAACCTGGGCGAGGGGCACGTCGAGGATCTTGTCACCGATGGTCTTGATCTTCATCAGGGAGACTTCCATGCCGGGGTAGCGTTTCTCCAGTTCGGACTTGACCCAGTTGGCCTGCCAGAGTGCCAGTTGGCTGGCGCGGGTCCCTATGCGCAGTTGTTTCATTGCCATTTATTTCGATTCTCCTTTGAATGTAATTGTATTGCAATATTCAGGCGCTCAGCCCTTGCCGGCACTGATTGATTCGTCGACATCCTCGAGCGGGGCGTACTCTTCCTCCGGCTGCGCGGTGCTAAGGTCGAACAGCTGGCGGAGGGCATCTACGTAGAGATCGGTCCGCCCCCCCTGCCCGGTTTGCTTCAGGGTGCTGGTGGGCTGATGGAGGAGCTTGTTGATGATGGCGGAGGTGAGGGCCTCCAGGCGCTTTTCGCTGCCCTGGGGGAGATCTTTCCATGTGGCCAGGGTCTTGTCCAGTTCGGCCCGGCGCACCTCCTCGAAGCGGTTGCGGAGCGCGACGATGGTCGGCGTTATCTCCAGGGAGGCGAGCCATCTGGAATACTGGCCGATCTCCTCCTCGATGATCGCCTCGGCCTTGCCGGCCTCGCCGGCGCGCTGCTGGAGGTTGGATGCCACGACGCCCTGGAGGTCGTCCATGTCGTAGAGATAGGCGTTTTCGATGTCGTTGACCTTGGGGTCGATGTCGCGCGGCACGGCGATGTCGATGAAGAACATCGGCTTGTGCTTGCGGCGGCGAATGACCTCCTCCACTTCCTTGGGGCGGATGATGTAGTGGGGGGCGCCGGTGGATGAGAGGATGATGTCCGCCTTGTGCAGCTGGTCGAACAGGTCCTCGAACTGGACCGGCTTGCCGTCGAACTCCTCGGCCAGCTTGACGGCCCGCTCGAAGGTCCGGTTGGTGACCATGACCCCCCGCACCCCGTTGTTCAGGAAATGCTTGGCCGCCAGTTCGCACATCTCGCCGGCGCCGATCAGCATGACGGTTTTGTCGGAGAGGTCGCCGAAGATCTTTTTGGCCAGCTCCACAGCGGCAAAGGAGACGGAGACGGCCGAGGAGGCGATCTTCGTCTCGGTGCGCACCCGCTTGGCCACGGAAAAGGCCTTGTGCAGAAAACGGTTGAGGATGATGCCGGAGGTCTTGAATTCGGCGGCGTAGCCGTAGGCGGTCTTGATCTGGCCAAGGATCTGGGGCTCGCCGATCACCATGGAGTCAAGGCTGGCAGAGACGCGGAACACGTGGCGGATGGCTGCCTCGCCGTGATGACAGTAGAGGTGCGGTTCCAGGACATCGTAGGGGATCTGGTGGTAGTCCGCCAGGAAGCGCTTGATGCGCGCCATGCCGCCGGCGATGTCGCGGGTGGTGGCGTAGATCTCGACGCGGTTGCAGGTGGAGACGATGAGCCCCTCGCCGATGTCATCCAGGCCCACCAGTTCCCTGAGCGGTTTTTCCATCCGGGTGGGGGCGAAGGCGACCTTTTCCCGTATTTCAACGGAAGCGGTCTTGTGCGACAGCCCCACTACAATGATATTCATAAAATCCCACTTTGGTTGGGGTCAGGTCTTGACCCCTGTTCTGTTATTTGTAGCTGTGCAAGCCGGGCAAAAACAGGTTGACCCCCAGGAAAGTGAACAGCAGCACGAAAAAGCCGGCAATGGCCAGGATGGCGGCTTTGCGGCCCCGCCAGCCGGTGGTAAGGCGCCCATGCAGCAGGGCGGCGTAAACGAACCAGGTGATGAGCGACCAGGTTTCCTTCGGGTCCCAGCTCCAGTAGGTGCCCCAGGCGGTTTCCGCCCAGATGGCGCCGGTCATTATGGCCAGGGTCAGGAGGGGGAAGCCGAAGGTGAGGCAGCGGTAATTGATGTCGTCCAGGGTATCCAGTGACGGGAGTTTCTGATACATGGTGCCCAGTTTCTTCTTCTTGAGGAAATGTTCCTGGATGAGATACATGAAGCTGGCGCCGAACGAGACGGAGAAAAATGCATAACCGAAGAAAGCGAACACGGTATGCGCCGTGAGCCAATTACTCTTTAGCGCGGGATTCAGTGGGCCGATGGTGGAAGGGAAGCCGAAGGAGGAGAACATCAGCACCAGGGCAACCGGGGTCACGAAGGAGCCGAGAATGGCCGTGCGGTATTTTCGCTCGAAGGCGATGAACACCCCCACGATGGCGAGGCTGAAAAAGGAGAGCGATTCGTGGAGGTTGGTGATAGGGGTATGGCCGGCCGCCATGGCGCGGGAAAAGGTGAAGCCGCAGTGCAAGGCGAAACCGGCCATGACGGTCCATCTGCCGGCTTTTGCGAGGATGTCGCGGGGCTTTATCAGGAAGGCCAGGTAGGCAATGGTGGCGAGAAAATAGCAGATCAGGGTGATCCGATACAACAGGTCATTCATGGGCAATCCTTTGATCCATCCCCAGTTCGCGCAATGTAAATCCAGGCCCCAGGCATTCCCGGAGCGCATTATCCAGAGCCGCGCTATTGCCGGCTCTGACCAGTTCCGCCAGATCGAGCTCAGCCACGGCAAGTAAAAGCTTCCTATTATATTTGCCGTTTTTACTTGAAGTCAACAGCTTTTCGCGAACTTTCCCCAATAGATCAACCACTACGCCGTATTCATCGCCATAGCGGGATTCCATCTCGCGTCGGATCCTGGCGGCGAAAGCCGGGCTCTTGCCGCCAGTGGATACAGAGATCGTCAGATCGCCGCGGCTGAAGACAGCTGGGGAGATGAAGGAGCTTCGGTCCGGACAATCGGCAATGTTGCAGAGGCTGTTCCGCTCCGACGCTTCCTTGACCACGGCCAGGTTGATCGCCGGCTCGGGGGTACAGGCAAATACCAGAAATGCCCCGTCAAGGTCGCCAGGACGGTATTCCCGTGCAACCCAGGTTATGGCATGTTGATTGTGCAGCGTTTCCAAGTCAGTGGTGGTCGCCGGGGATATCACGGTAACCCTCGCTCCAGACTGCAAAAGGGTGCGGCACTTCCGCGCGGCAACATCACCGCCGCCGACAATGGTCACGGCTTTCCCACTGACATCGATGTTTATCGGCAGATAGCGCATGAAGAGGCTCCGTGCAACACGGAAATCGGGTTGGCAATATTTTCAGCCCGATAATATCACCGTCATCACGCCCCCTGTCAATAGCCATGTTAGGGGTTGATTTTTTCCGGAACTCCATTATAGTAAATCGTGAATCTGATAAACCCACACAAGGAGAGTCGCGATGGCCAGCGAAAAGGTGCAGACATTTACTGACGATAATTTCGAGGGAGAGGTGCTCCAGTCGAGCGTTCCTGTTCTGGTTGATTTCTGGGCGACGTGGTGTGCCCCGTGCAAGGCAATTTCCCCCCTGGTGGACGCCGTAGCCGAAGAATATGACGGCAAGGTCAAGGTCGGCAAGGTGAATGTCGACGAAAACCCTGGTACCCCTGGGAAGTTCGGTATCAGGGGGATTCCGACCCTCATCCTGTTCAAGGATGGTAAGGTACTCGACCAGGTGGTTGGGGCCGTCCCCAAGGCACAACTCGAGGCCCTGATCAAAAAAGCGCTGTAATCGGAGCTTCCATGAATCTGGTTATTAGACGGACTCTGACATTTCTGGCGGTTCTGTTGCTTCTTCCAGCTATGGCATTGGCCATTCCTAAAAAGGGGGAGCCGGCGCCGCCGTTCAAGGTGACCACCACCAGCGGGCAACAGGTGTCCCTCAATAATTACAAGGGATACGTGCTGGTGCTTGATTTCTTTGCCACCTGGTGCCCTCCTTGCAAGGCATCCATTCCGCATCTTGTGGGCCTTAACAAGAAATACGGCAAGCAGGGTTTGCAGATTCTCGGCATGAGCGTTGACGACGACGGTGAAGGGGAGATCAAACGGTTTATTCCCGAGAAGGGGATCAATTACCCCGTGGCCCTTGTCGACAGCGAAATCCAGGGGGATTACGGTATCCGTTCCATCCCCACCATGTACCTGGTCAACAAGAAGGGGATCATCGTGGACAAGTACATGGGATTCTCCGACGAGACCGGACAGGCCATGGAGACGGCCATCAAGCGGTTGCTGGCGGAATAGGACGGAAGAGAATAGGGTGAGAAAGGCGATGAGAGATCATCGCCTTTTTTGTAGAAATCGCGCTTTGCAGCTCAACTTATTCATGTTTGCGTCCTAGTACGACGCAACATTTATCTTTTGTGACGTGACCCCCCTGCCTCACTTTGTTCGGCTTCCCCCCTATGTAATAGGGGGGATTGAGGGGGGTTGGATTCTTCATGCAGATGCTGCCAGAGGGCATCGGCTGCCAGACGGTTCATCCCCTTAATCGCAGCCAGTTCTTCGACCGACGCCTTGCGTATGTTCCGCAGACTGCCGAAATGGCGTAACAGCTCCTTGCCGCGCTTCTCCCCGATCCCCGGAACGTTTGCCAGTTCCGAGGAGATGGTCTCTTTGCCTCGCAGCTTCTTGTGGTAGGTGATGGCGAACCGATGCGCTTCGTCACGGATGCGGGCCAGAAGGAGGAGCGGCGCGGAATTCTGGCGGAGTACGACCGGGTTCTTGCGTCCCGGCAGAAACACCCTCTCCTCGCTTCGTTGCAACTCCTCCTTTGCCATCTCCCTCGTCACCCTGCTCTTGGCCAGCGAGGCCACGTCCACCCCGTATATCTCCAGTTCAGCCAGAACCCCCAGCAGGATGTTCAACTGTCCGATCCCCCCGTCGACGACGATCAGGTCCGGCAGGTCTCCTTCATTCTTTCCCCGGCTGAAACGCCGTGTCAGGACTTCGTGCATCATGGCGAAATCGTCGGCCTGGCCGACGGTCCTGATCCGGTAGCGGCGGTAGTAGTCCTTGTCCGGCTTGCCGTCGCGGAATGCTACGCCGCTGCCGACCGCATTGCGCCCCTGGATGTTGGAGATGTCGTAACATTCGATGCGACGCGGCATCTTGTGCAGATGCAGACGCTGTTGCAACTCCGTCAGGACCTGCTCCATGTTTTCCGCTGACGCCATCTTTTCGCGGGCAGCGGTTTCGGCATTGCGGCTTGCCAACCGCACCAGCTCTGCCTTGGTACCGCGTTGCGGACAGGTTACTGTTGCCCTGCGCCCCCTGGTTTCACTCAACAGCTCGGCAAATGCGGCTGCATCGTCGATGGGAACCGGCAGGAGGACTTCGGCCGGGACATAAACCTCGCGGCTGTAATACTGGTTGAGAAATGCGTGAACCCCTTCCACGTCTTCCATCTCCCATTCGAAGTCGAAGTGCCTACTCCCGATCATGCTGCCGCCGCGGATGTATAAAAGGGTTAGCCAGAGACGGTTGTCCAGGCGGCAATAGCCGATGACGTCGGTGTCTTCGGCACCGGTCACCATTTTCTGCTTTTCCAGGGTGGTTTCTATATTTCGGATCAGGTCCCGGTAGCGTCCAGCCTCCTCATACGACTGGTTTGCCGCAGCGACAAGCATCCGCTGTTTCAGGACCTTGAGGAGCTCGGAATTCTTTCCTTCCAGGAATAGGGCAGCTCCCTCGGCCAAGTCGGTGTACGCCTCTCTGGATATGAGGCCGTGACAGGGGGCCGAGCATTGCCTGATCTGGTAGAAGAGGCAGGGCCTGCGCCGCTGCCGGCAGGTTTCCAGCGGATAATGACGCAGCGGGAATATCTTATAGAGCTGCTTCAGCACCTCCCTGGCCGCCAGTCCAGAAGCATAGGGTCCGAAGTAACGGGCCCCGTCCCGTGGGACCTTGCGCACTATGCCCAGTCGGGGAAATTCCTCACGCATGTCCATGCGGAGTGAAAAGTAGGTCTTGTCATCCCGCAGGTTGATGTTGTAGCGGGGGCGGTGCTGCTTGATCAGGGTGTTTTCCAGGATCAGCGCCTCTTTTTCGGTGTCGGTGACGATGTATTCGATGTCTGCAACACGGGACATTAGAAACTGGATGTGATAGCGGCTGTCGCGTCCCTTGCTGAAATAGGAACGTACGCGGCCTTTCAGGTTGCGGGCCTTGCCGATATAGAGAATGACGCCGGCAGCGTCTTTCATGAGATAGACGCCGGGGGCGACGGGAAAAGCGGCTATATTTTTCTCGAGTTCCATGATGGAATAATCATAACCCCTGAGCGTCAGTTTTGCGAAGAGTTATTGTAAATGCGGTCAGGCTGTGCCTCATTTGCGGCATTGGAGCCCTATTTGCGGCATGAAACAGGTGGGGAACGGCACTGCTTGGCGGTCTGCGGGTGCAAATGACCTGTTGGATCGCGTAGTTGGCGAGGTTGGCATGTTT
Source organism: Geobacter sp. (assembly GCA_016177775.1). Classification (GTDB taxonomy): domain Bacteria; phylum Desulfobacterota; class Desulfuromonadia; order Geobacterales; family Geobacteraceae; genus JACOUQ01. The sequence continues at coordinate 18,428 of JACOUQ010000023.1, read as the reverse complement.
AGTGCTTGAATTCGTAACAGAAACTATTTTCAAGGAGGAAGTACAAATGAAAAAAGCTATCTCTACTGTTGTTGCCGCACTCGTAGCTGTTGCTTTCGCTGGCGTTGTGTTCGCTGCTGAAGCTCCGAAAACCGAAGCTCCGAAAACCGAAGCTCCGGCTGCCGAGAAAAAAGAAGTGAAGAAGCCGGCCAAGAAGAAAGCTGCCAAGAAGAAAGCTGCCAAGAAAGCCGAAGAGAAGAAAGAAGTTGCCCCGGCTGCTGCTCCGGCTGCCGAGCCCGTCAAGAAGTAATTTAACTTCTGGCAGGAACACAAAAAAAGCCGCATCCTTTCGGATGCGGCTTTTTTTGTGGGTTGCGGCAACCCGTCATTCCATCTGCCAGGCATAGGGGGGGCCGAAATAGGGGTCGAAGAAGCCCGGATACGGGAGGAAAAACGTTACTGTCTCCCCTGCGCCGCTGACCGTCCGAACCAGGGTCATTCCCACGCCCTTGAAGGGGCCGACGAAAATCCCCTTGGCAACACCGTCTTCCTTGAAGGTGATGTATATCTGCTTGGGAAACTCCAGCCAGCCGAGGGCCACATTGGAGGCGCCGCGCACCAGCTTTGTGGACATGCCGTCGACAACCTCCTGGGGACTGGCGGCTTCAGGGTATTTATAGCTGTCAGCCCGGCTGACACCTGGACTGACAGCCATACAGAGAAACAGTATCAGGGCAAACACCAATTTTTCCCAATTCATAGGCGTCAACCTTCCTGACCCGGCTTGGCAGGTTCGGTTTGCGTCCCGTTTGCCGGCCGATATTCCTCCCACCCCTGCCACACATACTCGGGGTCGATCATCGGATCATAGTAGCCGGGCTGCGGCACGAGAAAGAAAACGGTTTCCGCTGCCCCTATGAAAGCCCGGTAAACGGTCATGCCGACCCCCTTCAGCGGGCCGACCACGTATCCCGGCCCCCCCATGTCCCGAACGGTCAGATAACTCTGCTTGGGAAGCTCGACAATGGCGGTGGCCATGTTGGTGACTCCACGCACGAACTTGACTGTCATCCGCTCCACCACAGCCTCCGGTTTTTTCTCCTGCTCCGCGAATGCCGGGGATACCCCTCCGAGCAGCGAAATTGCGACAAAGATCATCATCCAACGACGCATGGCTTCTCCTTTCATAGGCAGGTCATACTCATTAGTATCCTTCTAACACAAACGGTTGAGGCTGGCAAGTGGCAACAGGTGAACGGTCAATCGAAGAGTGACGGCTCCCGCTGAGCGTAACTGGAGAACCTCCGCTTGAGCTGTTGCAGCTTGTCGATGTAATAGGGGACGTTAACGTCCGGCTTGCCTGGATCGAAGTCTGACGCCAGTTTGCAGTTCTGGTAGGCGGCAACTCCTTTTGCAGAGCCGGTGACGTAGTAGCTGACCTGGTCGCCGGCGCGGCAGTCTCGCCCGGAGGCAAGCGCCAACTCATAGGCAGCGGATGGGTTTCGTTTCCCCTGTCTGACCTTCTGACGGTAGGTGGCAGGAGATTCGTTCAGGGTTTCGGTTCGGGCCAGCCAGTTGATGTCGAACCGGTGTTCGCGAATCCGGATGATATAGTCGGAAGCGATTTGCTCAATCTTCCCGTCGTCTCCTTGCAGCAGGAGGATGATCATTTCGTGCAGGAATTCCCGCAGGTAACGTTCCATGCCGCGCGAACGAAGGCCGCTTCCTGTCAGGCTGACCCGCCCCTGGTAATCGAGCAGGGCGTAGTTTTTCATCTTGTAGGAGAACATTGAGCAATAGCGGCCGTCCGCTTCCAGATCGATCCCCTCTGGCAACAGCGCGGATATCTCCCTGACCAGGGCGTTTTCTGTCTCGGGAGAGGCGACTATCCGGGGAGGTATGAAAAAAATGCCGTCGGTGTCGACCTCCACAGGTCGGGCGCCCCTGACCTGCAACTCGGCAATGATCTTCTGGACCAGCTCGCGGCCGATCCGGGTAACTTCCCCGGCCAGCCGCGGGTCGGAAAAATTGTGCAGCGCTGAGCCGAGATAGCCATAAAAGGAGTTGATCAATACCTTGAAGGTCCGTTGCAGGGCCTGAAAATATTCATGTCGTGAGGGATCAGTAGCTTCCCTGGCGAGCTTCTTGGCAGCGAGGCGGAAGCGGCACAGGTCCGCAAGGAGCGGGAGAAAAAGGCCGAGCTCGTCGTCTTCCGGTGACAGCTTGTAGGAAAGGAGAATGGAGGGGTAAAGGGATGCCACGTCACAGTGAACAACCGGTCCCACGACCCCCTGCTCGAAAATGGCTGTAAACCCACCGGCAAACTCCCCACCGCTGCCGGGCCGGGGGATCGAATGCCGTTGCCGCAGATACTCGCGCAGAAAAAGGGCGTTGATCCTGGTGGCGTTCCCCCGCACCGGGATGTTCTGGTAGGAGTAGGGGAATATGCGGGTTTGCAGGAAATAGGGGAAAGAGAGAAGGCGCGATACGGCGAGGGTTTCGCGGACATCATCCAGATTGTAACGGGCAAGGAGCTCAGGCTGTTCCCGATAAGTCTTGGCAATTTCCTCTCCAGCAAGGTAAGTCCGGTCCGGCGCGGCAAGCCCGAAATGGGCGGCCACCTGTTTCAGACCGTAGCTCTCCAGTTCCCGGGCACTCACGTCATAGAGCAGCACCAGAAAGTAGGTATCGATGATGGAGCGGCCGTAGATGTCGCAGCGGGGATAGTCGACGATCCGCTCGGCCACGGTGAAGCGTGACGGATGAAAGTGCGGCTCGCTCCCGTCGCGTCCCCAGGCGAGCTTGACGCCGTGGCGGGCAGCCCTGATCCTGATATATTCCAAGTCGAAGCGGAAGATGTTGTGTCCCTCGATTACGTCGGGGTCCCGCTCGCGAATCAGCGTGGTGAGACGTTCAAGAATCTGGCGCTCTGACAGTTCATGGCCGCTCAGCACCGCCGACCATCCCGACTCTTCCATCAAGGCGACGGAAACGATCCGATCCTCCTCCCGGCTTGGATTGGAAAAGTCGTGCCCTGGCGCGCAGTCCGTCTCGATGTCTAAGGCAAGGCGCCGCAGTCCATCGAACTCCATCCCCTTGAAAAGAGTCTTCCCCGTAAGGAGCAAATGTTGATGGACCGGGTCATTGAGGAACAGGTAGGTGGCAGAGGGGTGCGATGGTGATATGCCGGTTGTTTTCGCCAGAAAATCCCTGGCCGCCAGGCAGTCGTGCCAGTCGCGGAAGCGCGCCAGAAAGCGGAAGGAGGCGTTGCCGGCAAGGGGCTCCATTTCGACAGAAATGCCGCATCCGGAAATGATATCCGAATTTTCCAGCAGAATGAAGGGGTGAAAGGGGTCGTCCTTGAAGCGCACTCCACTTTCGTCACGGATTAAGAGTCGTACGAAGCGTCCCGCCAGTTCGGCTGCAACGATCCCTTCGGTCGGGTCGTTGCCGAACAGCACGCTGTTTTCCTCGAAGCGGAGCTCTTCCATATACAGATCCCGTAACAAAAACGGCGCAGGGGAATCTGCGCCGTTCTTTTCAGCCTATCCGGATATTGCTCATTTGCCGTGCTTGGCGGCCAGATACTCAGCCACCCCCGCCTGGGTTGGCTTCATGGCTTCGGCCCCTTCCTGCCAGTCGGCTGGGCAGACCTGGTCGCCGTGGGTTTCTACGAACTGCAGGGCGTCAACCATGCGGAGCGCTTCGCTGACGCTCCGACCGAGCGGGAGGTCGTTGATCACGGCATGGCGGATGACCCCCTTGGTGTCGATGAGGAAGAGGCCGCGCAGCGCGACAGACTCGTTGAACAGGACGCCGTAGGAGCGGGATATCTCCTTGTTCAGGTCCTGTACCAGCGGATACTGGATGTTGCCGATGCCACCGTTTTCAACCGTGGTGTTCTTCCAGGCCAGGTGGGTGAACTTGGAGTCAACGGATACGCCGATCACCTCGCAGTTCCTGGTCTTGAACTCTTCGAGCCGCTTATTGAAGGCGAGGATCTCCGAGGGGCAGACAAAGGTAAAATCCAGGGGGTAGAAAAAGAGTATGACGAATTTGTTGCGATAACTGGAGAGCTTGATGGTGGCAAAGGTGTTATCGGGCAACACCGCCTCTGCGGTGAAGTCCGGTGCTTCTTGAGTGACAAGCGTGCAGACGCTCATGGTTACATCTCCTTTCCGGGTTTGAAGTAAAAGTGATGATAAAAAATTATCAGCCCGGAAGGTGCTTGTCAATCAAAAAGACAAAAATAATCTTGTTTATCCTTTGAGGTAAATCTGTTCCGCTAGAAATTTCCCGGTAACGGTCATGAAGATGCGGTCGATGGCCTTCCGGAGTTCGGCCTCATTCTCGAAGGAGAGCTCTTCCCCCAGGTTCACCAGCCAGTCGGCATCCCAGATGATGCGGAAGTTGTCGGTCTCCACCTCGCCGGGGGAGTGGTGGGAGGCGATGATGGCGCATACCTCGGCAATAAAGGGTTCAGCGTAGCCTAGGCGCTCCAGAATCTCCCGCGCCACTGGTGGCCCCTCGATCTCCTGGAGATTGCCGGCCGGGGAGCCGTATTTGCGTTCGGCCTCGGGAATGCCGATGTCGTGGAGGAGGGCGGTGACCAGGACGAGCTCACGGTTTGCCGGTTCGCTCTCGAGGAGCTGCCGGGCATGGTCGGTCACGCGCAGGGCGTGGTTGATGCGGCGGCTGTCGGTGCCGAAGTAGTTTTCCATGGCCGTGCGAACCTGTTGGATGCGGTGTTCCATTCTCTCCTCCTTGCATTTGAGCAACTTCAACTTCCTCGACCACCCCCCAACCCCCTCCTAACCAAGGAGGGGGAGTTTCTTCCTCCCCTCCTATTTTAGGAGGACTCAAAGGGCCTAAAGGGCCGGGGTGGTAAGCAGTTACCTGATTTCGCCATCAACGCCAATGGTAACCTCAATAAAGGGGATTGACTTACCGCTTGCAGCCAAGGCCTGGCGGGCCGCCATGACGATGCCGCCGCAGCAGGGGACTTCCATCCGCGCTACCGTTATGCTCCTGATGGAGGAGTTCCGAAAGAGCTCGGTCAGCTTCTCCAGGTAGAAATTGTTGTCATCCAGCTTCGGGCAGCCGATGACCAATGCTTTCCCCTTCAGGAAGTCCTTGTGGAAATCTCCGTAGGCGAACGGCACGCAGTCGGCGGCGATGAGGATGTCGGCATCCTGGAAGTAGGGTGCGGAAGTCGGCACCAGGTGGAGCTGAACCGGCCACTGGCGGAGCTGGCTCTGGCGCGAACCTGCTTCAGCTTCCGACTTATCAACGGGCCGCTCTATGGTCATGCTCCTGGAGCCGGGGCAGCCGCCGCCGTGGTGGTGATGTCCATGGTTATGGCCGTGCTGATGGCCATGGTGGGCATGATGCGCCTGCGGGGCGTGGGGTGCGTGGGGCTCCCGACCAATCTGCTCCAGATGTTGCTCAACGGCTGACTCGTCGAACTCGTCCGCCTCGCGCTCGATAATATTAATGGCATCCATCGGGCAGTCGCCGAGGCAGGCACCGAGGCCGTCACAGAGGTTGTCGGCGGAAAGAACCGCCTTGCCGTTGACTATCTTGATGGCACCTTCGGCGCAGGACGGGACGCAGAGTCCGCAGCCGTTGCATTTTTCCTGGTCAATCTGAACAATTTTTCTAATCATTTTAATACTCCTTGATGTGTATGTGATTCAAGCTGATTCAGCAATGGTTGATGTCTGTCAGAAGAAATAGTGCCAGAGGTAGTCCAGCCTGCCCCGGAAGATCATGCGCCGTCCGGAAAATCCCATGATCTCCTTGATCTTCGCCCGGTACTCCTTCGAGTAACAGTGGATGCGGCAATGCTTGCAAGAGGGCTTCGGGTCGAGCGGGCACTTGCGCCGCCTCTCCAGGGCATAGGCGATCATGCCGGCGCAGTTCGGGCAGAGGGAAAGCCCCTTGCGGAAGCTGGCGGCCAGGGCCTCCGGAAGCTCAACCGACACGGGGTCCACGCTGGCATGCTTTGCCTTGCAGTATACCCGGACAAAGCTGGCCAGGATCTTCATGTCCTTTATCTGTTGACTGGTGAACTGTTCCATGGTGAGAGATTAAACCAGGCCGTCAAGAAGAGATATGACGCAGGTCAAAAAAAAGGGATTCAAACGGGGTAGAGCTCGCGCATCAAATCGGAAAAGGCTCCGGCAGCCGGCGAGAGCTCGCGGTCGCGCAGGCTGGCCAGATAGAACTGCCGCTCAATGGAGAGTTCCTTTACCCGTACTTCTGCCAGTTCACCTCGCTCGATCTCCCTGCGGACCGACATCTCGGAGATGAACGAAACCCCCACGCCAGCGGCAACAGCGTGCTTGACCGCCTCGTTGCTCCCCAGGCAAGCCCGGATCTTGAGCTTCTGGGGGTTGATGCCGGCCCTGATGATTGCATCGCTGACGGTTTTACCGGTTCCCGACCCCCCTTCCCGCATGATGAACGGTTCCGGCAGCAACTCCTCCAAGCCAATCTCTCCCCGCGTGCTCCAAGGGTGGTTTATTCCTGCAATCAGCCTGATCTCGTCCTTTCCCACGGGAGAGAAGTCGAAACCCTCCCCCTCGAAGCGGCTCCCCACGATCCCCACTTCCACTTCCCTGCGGCTGATTCGCTCCAGAATGTCGTGACTGTCCCCTTCGAGGACGGTGACTGAGAGTCCAGGAAACCGCGAAACAAGAACCGGCAGGGCTGCGGGAATCATGTAATTGCCCGGTATATTGCTTGCCCCGACGGAGAGCTCGGCTTCCTCGACCCCCTTGAAGCGGGCAAGGGCCCGGTGAATCCCGTGCAATTCTCCCATGACCTGCCGGGACTGTTTCAGCAGCACCTCGCCGGCGGGGGTGAGAAGCGCTCCCTTGCTGGTCCGGTCGAAGAGCCTCACCCCGAGTTCTCCCTCCAGTGCCGAAATATGCTGGCTGACCGTTGACTGGGTGAGAAAGGTTGCTTCGGCCCCCTTGGAAAAACTCCTGCTCTCGGCCACAGCAAGAAAGACTTCCAGCTGTTTCAGGTTCATGGTGGCTCCTATCGAAAATTCCAATGGTTGTTATGGATTTATTCAAAATATCAATTTGACTCGATTGCGTCAACAACTGTATTTTATCGGCATATTAAATCATGCAAATCATTGAATGTCATCAGCCAAACAAGGAGGGTATGCCATGTTTGAAGTGAAATCCGATCCGGCACTCTGGGAAAAGCTGGGAATGGACGTGGAGCGGTTCAAGAACATGCCACCCATGTTGACCCAGGCATACACCAACATCTTTCTCGGCCAGAAGAATCGCCCTCAGGGGATGGCCTATTTCGACGACTGCGTCGCCAATATCCACACCGGCCGGATCCACGAGCTGGTGGCGGCCAAGGAAGCTGGAAAGCCGGTGATCGGCACCTTCTGTGTCTACGTGCCGGAGGAGTTGGTGTTGGCCGCAGGTGGCGTTTGCGTCGGACTCTGCGGCGGCGCCCAGGGCTCCATTGCCGATGCGGAAAAAATCCTCCCCCGTAACATCTGCCCCATGGTCAAATCAGCCTTCGGGTTCAAGGTGGGGCGGATCTGCCCCTACTTCCAGGCGGTCGATTTCGTCTACGGCGAGACCACCTGCGATGCCAAGAAAAAGACCTGGGAGCTGCTGGACCAGTATGTGCCGACCCACGTCATGGAGATACCCCAGAAAAAGGGGCCGCGGGACAAGGCCCTCTGGCTGGAGGAGGTGAAGGGTTTCAAGTCGGCCGTCGAGAAGATCACCGGCAATGCCACCGGAACGCAGGAGATAGCCGAGGCGATCACTCTGATCAACGGCAAACGGAGAGCGCTGCAGAGGCTGAATTCGCTGCGCCATCACAACCCTTCCCCCATCAGCGGCAAGGACATGCTCCTCATCCAGCAGATCGCCTTCTACGACGAGCCGAACCGGTTCATCGCCAGGGTGAACGATCTGTGCGACGAGCTGGAGGGGCGGCTCAGGGAAGATATCGGCGTTGCCCCCGTGTCGACCAAGCGGATCATGGTCTCCGGCACCCCCATGGCCCTCCCCAACTGGAAGCTGCACCACATCATCGAATCATCCGGCGCCATCGTGGTCAACGAGGAGAGCTGCATCGGCACCCGCTACTACAAGGACCTGATCGACGAGTCTTCGCAAACGGTGGATGAGCAGCTGGAGCGGCTCACCGAGCGGTACATGAAGATCGACTGCTCCTGCTTCACCCCCAACGACGAACGGATCGACCAGGTGATCAAAGAGTACCGCGAATCGGGCGCCCAGGGGATCATCGACTACTGCCTCCAGTTCTGCCACACATACAACATCGAGGCGGTGAAGCTGCGCCAGGCGTGCGAAAAGGAGGGAATCCCCTTCCTCGCCATCGAGACTGATTACTCACCGGAGGATGTGGGGCAGCTGCAGACGCGGGTGGAGGCGTTTCTGGAGATGCTGTGATGCGGTCCCTCGGCATTGACATCGGCTCCCGCAACATCAAGGCGGTCGTGGTAGAGAATGGGCGGTTGGTCGACTTCGTCTGCACGGAAACCACCTTTGACCCGCTCCCCCGCTGCCGGCAACTTCTGGCGTCCATGGGGGCAGCGCGGGTCATGGCCACCGGCTACGGCAGGCACCTCCTGGAGGTGCATGGCGACATCCCCACAATCACCGAGATCAAGGCGTTCGCGCGGGGATCGAGGGAAATGTTTCCCGACTGCCGCACGGTTATCGACATCGGCGGCCAGGACACGAAGGTCATCTCCCTTGGCCCTGCGGGGAATGTCATTAAGTTCGAGATGAATGACCGCTGCGCCGCCGGCACCGGCAAATTCCTGGAGGTGATGGCCGAGGCCCTCGGCTTTACCCTGGAGGAGTTCGCCTCCCTCTTGCCCTTCGAGGGGGAGGAGGTCAAGCTCTCCAGCATGTGCACGGTCTTTGCCGAATCGGAGGTAGTCTCCCTCATCGCCAAGGGGGTTGCCCGCGCCGACATCGCCCGGGGGGTCCAGAGCGCAGTGGCGAGCCGGGTGGCTGGAATGGCGAAGCGCTTTTCCCTGGATGGCGAGGTGGTTTTCGCCGGCGGCTGCGCCAACAGCCGTTGTCTCCGGCAGATGCTGGAGCATAGCCTTGGCTGCCAGGTCAGTGTTCATTCCGTCCCGGAGATCACCGGCGCCTTTGGCGCGGCGCTTTATGCGGCGGAAGCGGCATGAGGAGAGATATTCGTCAAATCAATGGATTTCCCGAATCCATGGGAATAATCGATTTGACTTGTCCGCACGGTTCCTTGTAAGTGATTAGATGTGAAAGCATTTTGAATCACGAGGAGTTATCAGGAATGAAAACCATTGATTGCAGAAAAATGGCCTGTCCGGCGCCGGTGGTGACCACCAAGCGAGCGTTGGAGGAAGCTGGAAGAGAAACGATACAGGTGCTTCTCGACGAAGGCGCCCCACGGGAGAACGTGACCCGCTTTGCCACCAACCGTGGATATATCGTGGCGGAGACGGCAGTGAAGGGGGGATTTGCTCTCACCATTTCTTCTGCTGGCGCAACGCCTGCCCAGCCGGTAGTAGAAAAGGCCAAAGCAGGCAAGACCGTGATGCTGCTCGGCACCGACCAGCTCGGCGAAGGTCCGGAGGAGCTGGGGCGGCTGCTGATGAAGAACTTCATCATCACCCTCCTTGATGTGGCGGAGCTGCCGGATCGGATGCTGTTCGTCAACACCGGCGTGCACCTCACCACCGAGGGGTCCGAAGTGCTGGAGGCACTGGATACCCTTGGCAACCGGGGCGTGGAGGTCATGTCGTGCGGTATCTGCCTCGATTTCTTCGGAAAGAAGGATAAGCTGCGGGCCGGGGTGGTAACCAACATGTTCACCATCGCCGAGAGCATGCTGCAGGCCGGGTTGGTTATAAAACTCTGATTGCCGGAACATCACGAATTGGATTTGGTATGTCGATCATCCACAGCGACGACAGGTTTGAAAAATCCCTCGACAGTCTGCGCCGGGCCGGGGGCGAAGCGGCAATTGCAGCACGGCGGGCCGAGACATTGATCAGGGCCTTGTGCCGTGATGAGGAGACTCTCGGTCTGGAGCGTCGCAAGCGCACCCGAAACGGCGAGGCGCGGATCGAAAACTGCCGCAAGTACCAGCTTGGCGGCGGCTATCGCCTTGTCTGCATAAACCGGGGGAATGTGCTGGTTCCATTGCAAGTGGGGACCCATGACGACTGCGACCGCTGGATCGAGAACAACCGGAAGCTCAGAATCGATGTGGCCGATGACGGGCTGATGCCCATAGAGGAGCCCGTACTGGAAATGGAACCTCGGGCGGATATGGGAGAAGCGACGGATGACTGCGATACCCCCTTGATGGAACGCCTTTCCCAGAGGGAATTGCGGGAAATCTTCCGGGGGTTGTACGAAAGATGAAAAACAACTCAAGGAGCCATAATGAAACGTATTTTCGCTGTATTCATACTTGTCTGCGCTTCCCTCTACGCAACAATAGCCTTCGCTAAAACCCGTTCCGGGATTGTCACCCTGGAGGTAGACCTCTCCAGCCAGGAGCAGGGGAAAGAGTCGAAGCTCTGGATTCCGTACCCGGTATCCGACAGAAACCAGACGGTGGGCGACATCAAGGTTTCCGGCGATTTTGCATCATCCGGCGTCCATACCGACAAGACCCACGGCACGCCGAGCCTGTATGCAGAGTGGCCGAAGGAGGCCAGGAGCCGCAAGCTCACCTTCTCCTTTGCCGTGGAGCGCCAGGAGGTGAGCCAGCGCAATCTCCCCACAAGCGAACCCAACTGGAACCCCGCTGACTATGCCGAGTATCTCAAACCGACCAGCCTCGGCCCCATTGACGGCGAGGTGAAGAAACTGGCCGACCGGATCACCAGGGACAAAAAGACCGTCCTTGAAAAGGCCAAGGCAATCTACGACTGGACCTGTGAAAACACGTACCGCGACCCGAACACCAAGGGGTGCGGAAAGGGGGACGTCTGTGCCCTGCTGCAGAAGCCTGGTGGCAAGTGCACCGACATCTCCTCGGTCTTTATCACCCTTTGTCGTGCCGCCGGCGTCCCGGCCCGCGAGGTCTTCAGCGTCCGCCTGGGCAAGAAGCCCGAGGAGGATATCACCACCTGGCAGCACTGCTGGGCCGAGTTTTTCCTTCCCGGCTACGGCTGGGTGAGCGCTGACCCGGCCGATGTGCGCAAGGCGATGCTGGTGGAGAAGCTGGAACTGAACGATCCGAAGACCAGGGAGTACCGGGACTATTTCTGGGGGGGGATCGATCCATACCGCGTCGTCATTGCGTCGGGCCGCGACGTGGTCCTCAACCCGCCCCAGGCAGGCGCGCCGCTGAACACCTTCGGCTACCCATACGCGGAGATCGGCGGCAAGCCGCTCGATTTCTATGACCCGAAGGGGTTTGCCTATAAAATCATGTACCGCGAAAAATAATCCGGGGTGAAAAAGGAGGGTCTTTGCATGCAATTCAATGTCATTGCACGGAAGTTGGGCTTCATGGCAGTTTTCGCGCTGCTGCTGGCAGTGGTTGCGCCTGTTTCCCAGGGGCAGGCGGAAACCGAGTTCAAGACGGTCACGTCCGAGCAGCTCCAGGCGCGTATCGAGCGAAAGGACCCGTTTGTGCTCGTGGATGCCCGGACACCGGAGGAGTATGACGAGGCCCATATTGTGACCGCCGTAAGCGTCCCCGAGAAGAGCTTCGACAAGGCATCGGCCCTGCTCCCCGCAGACAGGGGCACCCTCCTGATAATTTACTGCAACGGCGTCAAGTGCGGCAAGAGCAAGAAAGTGGCTCTCAAGGCCGAAGCCGCTGGCTACACGAACATCCTGCTCTACAGTGAAGGGTTCCCTGTGTGGGAGGAGAATGCATTCCCGATCAAACCCGGCCCTGGCTACGGCAAGAAGGTGGAAGCAGCGAAGCTGAAGCCGGCGGAAGTCGACAAGCTGATCAGGGAAGCGAAAGCGGATTACGTCCTGGTCGACGTGCGGGACGACATGGAGTTCGGCGAGGGGCATATCCCGACTGCCATCAACATCCCGGTGGAGCAGTTTGCGGCCCGCTCCGGGGTTCTGCCGAAGGAGAAAAAGATCATAGTCTACTGTAATACCGGCAGCCGCAGTTACCTGGCCTACAGGAAGCTCATCAAGCTGGCCTATCCCAGCATCTACCAGACCCTGTTCGATGACTGGAAAGTGGCCAAATTGACGGTTGAATCGGTAAAATGAGAAAAGCCTGAAAAGTTTGCATGCCCCAGGCGACGGTCAGCCGGTTGTTCTCATCTACCGGCTGGTGAAATGAATCAGCCCGAATTCGGCGTCACGCTTCTAGCCCCAGAAAAGCCAGCAGCTTCTCCATGCTGGAGTTCACCACCTGCTCCTCGGCAACTCCGGCCTTGGCCAACGCCTCCAGTGCCTCGTCGAACACCCCTACCCCCTGGGCGATGTGGGCGTCGCTCCCCACCATGACCAGCGAACGGTGGCGGGCGATCAGTTCCGCCAGCGATTCGCAGTTGGGCCTGCTCCCCGTGCGGCTCTGGAAGAAGGAGGAGTTGTTGATCTCCAGCGCCGTCCCCGTTGCCAGCGATGCCTTGACCACTTCTTCCTGGTCGATGGGGTAGATCGGATTGCCGGGGTGGGAGATGGCCTTCACTAGCGGGTTGGCCATCACCTTCAGCAGCGTTTCCGTGTTCTGCTTCCTGCCGTGGTTGTCGAAGCCGCACCTCTCGTGAAACCCCGCCATGATGAAGTCCAGCTTCCCCAAATAGCCCTCCGCAAGGTCAATGTTCCCTTCAGCGTCAACCACGTTCGCCTCCACCCCCAGAAAGATACGAACCCCGTAAAGATGGCTCGGAATGAACCGGATGGCGCCGAAGTGATATTCGTGCGGGCCGCCGGGGAGGGCCGGACCGTGGTCAGTAATGGCAATGGCCGCCAGTCCCTTGCGGGCCGCTTCCGCGGCCAGTTCGTTGACCGTGGAGTAGGCATGGCCGGAGGCAATGGTGTGGGTGTGCATGTCAGCAATGATGCGCATGCGGGGTACTATTTCACAGCACCCCACCAAAGTCAAGCCGACCCCGCCCGGATGTCCCGCAGTTCTTGAAACTGCGCCAATTCGCGATACACTTACAGAAATGAGTTGTGAAGGGAGCCCAGATGCGTTGTCTGATGTTGGTTGATGAGCCGCTTAAGCATTCATGTTCGCTGCTTGTGGTGGGAATGCACGAAAATGGGGATCAGAGTGCCTTGGTGAAGGCCCTGGACCGGAAGCTGGGGGGGGCGCTGAAGCGTCTCCGGGAGCAGCATGAATTCATGGGAGGGCTTGGCAGGACCAAGATCATGCATACCTTTGGCAAGCTTCCTGCGGAGCGTATCCTTCTGGTTGGCCTCGGCAAGGCGGACGAGTTGACACCGGAGCGATTGCGCCAGGCGGCCGGCAGCGCGATGCAAGCGATCAAGCAGGCCGGGGTGCGTATTTTCAGCAGCGCCTTGCATCAACAACCGCTCAAGTCAGCTCTGCAGTGCGTTGCGGAGGGGTTCCTCCTGGCGCGCCATACCTTTTTCAGGTACAAGACCAGGAAAGAGGAAAACGGAGGGGTCGAGGAAGGGACGTTTCTGGTGACCGCCAGCGCGCTGGGGCGGAGCGAAACCGTTGCTGCCGAGACCAGACAGATATGTGAGGCCGTCTGTTTTGCACGTGATCTGGTTGCCCAGCCTGGCAATGTGGCCACTCCTGAATTTCTGGCTGACCGGGCGCTGGAAATCGCGGGTAAGTACGGCATCAAGTCCCGCATCCTGGAGCGAAGGGAGATCGAGGCGGAGGGGATGGGGGCATTCCTGGCAGTCGCCAAGGGTTCGCACCAGCCCCCATACTTGATCCTCCTCGAATACCGGGGCGCGGGGATAAAAAAGCGCCCGGTGGCGCTGGTCGGCAAAGGAGTTACCTTCGATTCGGGAGGGATATCCCTCAAACCCCGCGAAGGGATGGAAAAGATGAAGAACGACATGGGGGGCGCCGCCGCGGTCATGGGGACCTTCATGGCGGCAGCTGCCCTGCGGCTGCCGGTGAACCTGGTGGGCATCATCCCTTCCGCCGAAAACATGCCGGGCGGGGGGGCGTGCAAGCCGGGGGACGTGGTGACCTCCATGTCGGGGCAGACCATCGAGATCACCAACACCGACGCCGAGGGGCGGATGCTTCTGTGCGACGGGCTCCACCTTGCCCAGCGCTACCGGCCTTCGGTCATCATTGACGTGGCCACCCTGACAGGGGCGTGTGTCGTTGCCTTGGGGCACACTGCTTCGGGGCTGATGGGCAATGACGATGCGCTCAAGCGCGACCTGCGCCGCGCCGGCGAGGCAACCGGCGAGAGGCTGTGGGAGTTGCCGCTCTGGGACGAATATGACGACATCATCAAGAGCGACATCGCGGACATGAAGAACGCGGCCGGCCCCCACGCCGGCACCATTTCGGCTGCCTGCTTTCTGAAGAAATTCGCGGGGAGCTCCCGCTGGGCCCATCTCGACATTGCCGGGACGGCCTGGGAGGAAAGGGGGCGCCCCTATGTGCCGAAGGGGGCGACCGGTGTCGGGGTCAGGCTGCTGGTGGAGTATTTGCGGGGCATAAAGTAAAGCTGAATCCGTGAGGATTGAGCGCCCCGTTGCGCTCAGAGTCCCCTCGCTCCGCCGCTGTATGGCTCATTCCGCGCCCGCCTTCGCCAAAAACGCTTCGGCGGGCTTTGCTCCATTTCGCCTACAGCGGCTGAAACTCGGGCACATTCGCGCCACGGGACACTCAATCCTCACGGATTCAGGCAAGGATAACCCATGACTGACAATTCCGGCCGGATTCGGAAGGTCGTCATCCTTTCCCTCCTCTCGTTTGCCGTTTCCCTGGCATTGTACGCCTCGGGGCTTGTCGGCGCGTTCGAGTCGAAGGCCTATGACCTCTTCTCCCGGTGGCTCAATCCCGACAAGACATCCGGGGACATAGTGATTGTCCAGGTTGACCAGCGCAGCATTGAGCTCCTGGCAGCAGAGGGGATCACGTGGCCCTGGCCGCGCCAGATGTACGCTCCGCTTCTGGAGGCCCTGTCCGAGGCGGAAGCGGTCTTCATCGATATCCTGTTCACCGAGCCGTCGTCCTACGGCGAGGAAGATGACCGAATCCTGGCTGATGCCATGGCCAAAGCCGGGAATGTCTATCTCCCGGTTTTTCTGACCGCCGGCCGGGGGGGGATGGGGGAGAGGGAGAGGACGTTCCTGGAGCGGATTGCCGTAAAGTCTGGCGGTCCGCAGCTTCGCTCCTACCCTTCCGCCATAATCCCCGTAGACACGCTCCTCCCTGCCGCAAGGGGCGCGGGGAATGTCATGATCAGGCCTGACATGGACGGGGTTTACCGCCGGGTCCCCCTCCTTTACCAGGTGGACGATATGACAATTCCCCACTTCGTCCTCGATTATCTGTTACAGAAGGGGAGGGCCAGTATCCGGGGAAAAGAGGTTTTCCTCGGATACTGGCCGTTTCCCATGGAAGATGACGCCCTTCTTCTCAGATACTGTCGGGGAGATCGCCCCTTCCCGGTTCTCTCCGCTGCCGAGCTCTTCAAGTCATCCAGCGCAAAAGAGGGTTCCCGGAAAGGTTCGGTTGACCCAGGCTATTTCCGGGGCAAAAAGGTCTTCATCGGGCTCACTGCTGCCGGGCTCTACGACCTGAAGCCGACTGCGGTCTCCTCCGTTTCCTCCGGTGTCCAGATTCACGCCGCTACCCTGGATGCACTGCTGCACGGCAACTTCATGCGCCCCATTTCTCTTCGCCTCACTTTTGTCTTCATATTGGTCCTCTGTTATGTCGTCAGCCGCTTTGTGCTGACCCATCACTATCTTTCCCTCAATCTTCTCTTCTTCAGCCTGTCGGCTCTCTTCATCCTGGCGCTTACCGTGCTTCTGTTCGAGCGCGCCTGGTACTTCCAGGTTGTCCCTCCCTTTACGGCGCTGGTCGTAAGTTACTTGACCGCCTCTGTATATAGCTACGCGGTGGAGGGGAGAGAGCTGCGGTTTGTCCGCCGCACTTTTGCACAGTATATGGACGAGACCCTGGTGAGGCATCTTCTGGCCAATCCTGCGCTGATCAGGCCGGGCGGGCAGCGAAGGCGTGTCACCGCGTTCTTTGCCGATATCGCCGGATTTACCACGCTGGCCGAGCGGCTCCCGGCCGAAGAGGCAGCCAGGATACTCCACTCCATCCTCAATGCCTTTACCGAGGTGATCATCAACAACCGCGGGGTGATAGACAAGTACATAGGCGACAGCGTCATGGCCTTTTGGGGGGCGCCGCTCGCCACGGAACAGGACGAGAGCAACGCCTGCCTGGCGGCCTTGCAATGCCTGGATGAACTGGCAGCAATCAACCAGCGCTTCCGGGAGGAGGGGATGCCGGAGGTGGCGGTGCGGATCGGCATAAATGCCGGGGATGCCATTGTCGGCAATCTGGGCAGTGACCGGCTTTTCGATTACACGGTGATCGGCGACACAGTCAACCTGGCGTCCCGTCTGGAGTCCGCCAACAAGATGTTCGGGACCCACATTGCGGTAAGCGCTGCCGTGCTGGAAAGGACCGGCGGTGTCTTTCTCACGCGGGAGATGGGGATGTTGGGGGTTAAGGGGAAAACACAGCCGGTAATGGTCCATGAGCTGCTGGGGCTGAGGGAATCCGCCGGGGAGGAGGTGCTTCGACTCGCGGCATTGCACCGCGATGGGATCGCCCTGTTCCGGGAGCGGAAGTGGGACGAGTCTGGCCGGATATTCTCCGCAATCCTTGAGAGCAGCTCTGGCGACGGCTTGGCAGCGTTCTACCGGGAACGGTGTGAATCGCTCCTTCGGTCCGGGCCGTTGACGGAAGAGTGGAATGTGATAAGACTTACAGAGAAATGAAAACGCGAATTTCCATCATGACATTGCTTATGTTTCTTCTGGCGACTTTCCCGGTCCACGCGGCCGACACGGCGCGGATCATCACCAGGGAGAACGCCATTCGAGAGGATTGCCGTTTCTTTGCCCCGGTCAAGGCCAAGGTCCGCTATAACGACACGGTTACCATCCTGTCACGCCAGGGGGACTGGTTCAGGGTCAGTTTCCGGGGGGTGAAGGGGTGTCTCCACAAGAGCGCCGTGGCGGAAAAGAAATTTTCGCTGGGGAGCATGGTTAGCACCCCGGCCGGGTCAACATCTTCCGAAGAGGTGGCCCTGGCCGGAAAGGGTTTCAATCCCCAGGTGGAGTCGTCATACAAGAGCAGCCACCCGGAGCTCGATTTCCAGGCCGTTGATGCCATAGAGCGGTATGGTGTGGAGCCGGAAGATCTGGCGGAATTTATCCGGAAGGGAGGGCTGAATCCGCCATGATACGGAGGCTGTTGTTCTCATCGGCTGCGATCCTCTGTCTCCTCGCCGGGTGCGCCGACCTTGGGGTGCGAATCCCCGGCATGACTCCCGAGCAGTCGGACATGATCACGAAAAGTGTCAGTGCCGCTGCCAAGGCTGCCCGCCCTGTATCGGAGAGCGAGGAATACTATGTAGGGAGGGCCGTGGCTGCGCGGCTGATCGGGACCTACCCGCTCTTGAAATCCAGGGAACTGACGGATTATGTCAATGCCGTCGGCCAGACCGTGGCCCTTTATTCGGACATGCCGAACACCTATGGCGGCTATCACTTTGCCATTCTCGACAGTGACGAGGTGAATGCCTTCGCCTGTCCCGGCGGCATCATATTTATCACCAGGGGTATGCTGAACGCCGTGCAGAACGAGGATGAGCTCGCCGCGGTCCTGGCCCACGAGGTAGCCCACGTGAACCACCGCGACGGCATCTCGGCCATAACCAAGGCCCGCTGGACCGAGGCAGTGACCATCATCGGCACCGAGGCGGCCAAGGCCTACGGTCCGCGGGAACTGGCCCAGCTCGTCAGCATATTCGAGGGTTCCATCGACGATGTCTTCAAGACCCTTGTGGTGAACGGCTATGGCAGATCCCAGGAGCATGCCGCTGATCGGACTGCACTGGATTTCCTAGCCAGGGCCGGGTACGATCCCAGAGCGCTTCACAATTTCGTCAATCGGATCATGGAAGAGGGGAAAGAGACCGGCGGGCTCCTGAAGACCCACCCTGCCACCAGTGCCAGGGTGGAGCAAATCCGCGAGGCCCTACCCGAAGCTGCAATCGACCCCACTCTGGTCCAGCGCCGGTCCAAACGGTTCAGTGCGGCGGTCAGGCGCTGAAGGCTCTCAAGACATAATGGTTGTCAGTTGAAACGAAGAAACAAAAAAGACCTGCCATCCTTGCAAACGTGGGTTATGCTGCGGAGAGTCGAATCACCACGGCGCAGAGCCACAACCAAGGAGGCAGGTCATGGAAAAGTCTATCACAT
>JACOUQ010000021.1 GCA_016177775.1 Geobacter sp. | reverse complement strand
TCACGGCTTATACAGAACATGAAACGTAAAGCTAAACAGCTTGGCTTCGATCTGGTTCCAGTTGAGGTTCAGCCGACATAATTCCATAAAACGTAAAATCAAGCACTTAGGTTAAGTTACTCAGAAGCGCTGATCTTCCGCAACACCCTTCTCCATGAGGGAGAAGGTGGCCGAAGGCCGGATGAGGGGGTAGCAGCACTGCATGCATCCACCTTTTCCCCCTCACCCTATCCCTCTCCCTCAGGGAGAGGGGACTGTTTGGCGCAATAGCGGAAGGTTGGCGCTAATTAGATAATACTTGTGCGGAAGGGAACAGTTTCATGCTCGGCACACCTTTGAAAAAATCGGCAACGAAATTGATGCTCCTCGGCTCCGGTGAACTGGGCAAGGAGGTAGCGATCGAGGCCCAGCGCTTCGGCGTGGAGGTCGTTGCCGTGGACCGTTACGCTAACGCCCCGGCCATGCAGGTGGCACACAGAAGCCACGTCATCAACATGCTCGACCGGGAGGAGCTGGAACGGGTGGTGCGGCAGGAAAACCCTACCCTCATAGTGCCGGAGATCGAGGCGATCAATACGCTGTTTCTGCTAGAGCTTGAAAAGGAAGGGTTTACGGTCATCCCCACGGCCAGGGCCGCGAACCTGACCATGAACCGCGAAGGTATCAGGCGGCTGGCCGCAGAGGAGCTGGGGCTCCCTACCGCCCGATACCGGTTCGCGAAGACCATTGCCGAGTTCCGCGAGGGCGTGGCCGAAATCGGCGTTCCCTGCGTGGTGAAGCCGATCATGAGCTCGTCCGGCAAGGGCCAGAGCGTGGTGCGCGGGGCCGAGGACGTGGAGAAGGCCTGGACCTATGCACTGGAAGGGGCACGGGGCGCATCCGACACGGTCATAGTCGAGGAGTTCATCCCGTTTGACTACGAGATCACCCTGTTGACGGTGCGTCATGCCGCTGGCACCGGCTTCTGTCCCCCCATCGGCCATGTGCAGATCCATGGCGACTACCACGAGTCGTGGCAGCCGATGCCGATGGCCCCCGCGGCGCTGGCCGAGGCCAGGCGCCAGGCCAAGGTCGTCACCGATGCCCTGGGAGGTTACGGCATTTTCGGAGTGGAGCTGTTCATCAAGGGGGAGGAGGTCTACTTCAGCGAAGTCTCTCCCCGTCCCCACGATACCGGCATGGTAACCATGGTTTCCCAGAACATGTCGGAGTTCGAGCTGCACGTCCGGGCCATCCTCGGCCTGCCTGTGCCGGAGATTCTTAACCTGGCCCCTGCCGCCTCCCATGTCGTGCTGGCGGAAACCAGCTCCGCCGAAGTGGCTTTTGACGGACTAGAAGAGGCACTGTCAGTCCCTGAAACAAAGGTGCGCCTGTTCGGCAAGCCGGACACCCGTCCCGGCCGCCGCATGGGGGTTGCGCTCTCCCTGGGGAAGGACACTGACGACGCGCGGCAAAGGGCGGAGGAATCTGCCCATGCCGTGCGGATAGTCCTTGAGGAAATATAAAAAAACCTTGACACATTGCTGGTTTTTGCTTATTTTGATATGCTCGTTTCCATAAAAAGGGTAAAGGTGGTGAAGTACATGTACGCAGTAGTTAAAACCGGAGGGAAGCAATATAAAGTTTCCGAGGGAGATTTCTTGCGGGTCGAGAAGCTGGAAGGCGCAGTCGGCGATACCGTGGAACTCTCAGATGTCCTGATGGTTGGCGGCGAAACGGTCAAGATCGGAACACCGTTAGTGCCTGATGCTAAGGTGGTCGGCAAGATCATCGAGCAGGGGAAAGACAAGAAAGTCCTCGTCTTCAAGTCCAAACGGCGCAAGAATTCCAGGAAAATCCGCGGGCATCGCCAGTGCAGGACCGTTCTGAAGATCGAGAAGATCAACGCCTAAAAAGCAGTGACCGGTGAACGGTTACCGGTAACAGCAGGAGGATATACCAATGGCACACAAGAAAGGCGTCGGCTCCACCAGGAACGGGCGCGATTCTGAAAGTAAACGGCTTGGCTGCAAGAAGTTCGGCGGCGAGACAGTCAGGGCTGGCAACATCATCTACCGCCAGCGCGGCACCCAGATCCATCCCGGCACCAATGTCGGCTGCGGCAAGGACTTTACCCTTTTCGCCCTGATCGATGGCATCGTCAAGTTCGAGCGGCTGGGGCGCGACAAGAAAAAAGTCTCCGTCTATCCGGCAACCTAAGCGGATTGACCACCAATCAACGGGACAAAAGCTCGGGCCTCCAAGGTTCCGGGCTTTTGTCGTTTGTAAAATCAGGTGCATATGAAGTTCATCGATGAAGTGACAATCAATGTTAAATCCGGCGACGGCGGGCGGGGCTGCGTCGCGTTCCGACGGGAGAAGTTCGTACCCTTCGGCGGCCCGAACGGCGGTGACGGCGGCAAGGGTGGGGACGTGATCATTCTGGTCTCTAAAGGCATTTCGACACTTCTTGACCTGCGCTACCGCCCCCACCTGAAGGCTGAAAACGGAGCGCACGGCAAGGGGAAGAACATGCACGGCGCCGACGGCAAGGACCTGGTGGTCCATGTCCCGCCCGGTACAGTGGTCAAGGACCGGGAGAGTGGCGAGGTGCTGGCCGACCTGACCGAGCCGGGGGAGCGGATGGTGCTTCTGAAGGGTGGGCGCGGCGGTCAGGGGAACGCCCGCTTCGCCACCTCTACCAATAAGGCCCCCAGGTTCGCCCAGCCTGGCGAAACCGGAGAGGACCGCTGGCTGCGGCTGGAGCTGAAGGTGATGGCGGACGTGGGGCTGCTGGGCTTCCCGAGTGTCGGTAAATCCTCCTTCATCACCAAGGTCTCGGCCGCGCGCCCCAAAATCGCCGACTATCCCTTCACCACCCTCACCCCCAACCTGGGAGTGGTGCCGTACAAGGACTACCGCACCTTCGTCATCGCCGACATCCCCGGTCTCATCGAGGGGGCCCACACCGGGGCCGGTCTCGGACACCGCTTCCTCAAGCACGTGGAGCGGACCGACCTGCTGCTGCACATCCTGGACATTTCCTGGATGCCGGATCGCGACCCGATCCGCGAATACGAGGCGATCAACCGGGAACTGGCCCTGTTCAACGAGGACCTTGCCCGCAAGCGCCAGATAGTGGTGATCAACAAGATGGACCTCCCGGCAACGCGGGAGAACCTCCCCAATGTTCTCCCATGGTTCGAGGAACGGGGCATCAGGGTCTTTCCGGTCTCCGCCGCCACCGGCGAGGGGATACCGCCGCTCCTGGACGAGATCGCCAGGCATTTATGGGGCGGAGCAAAGGGGCAATAGGGGCAATTGATAAATTGCCCCTGCCCGGCGAACATGGTACATTTACAATAATGTAGAGACGCATTGCCATCCGTCTCCAGCCGTTGTCTTCACGATTGCCATTCGAAATAACACCATTCGGTCAGCCATAGATCATGCGCAAGGACATTCTCTCCAAAGCGAAACGGATAGTCATCAAGATCGGTAGCCGGGTCCTAACCACCGAGGATAACGGCCTCGACCCGGCCTTCATGGTGGGGCTGTCGATCCAGGTTGCTGAACTGCGGCGGCATGGGCACGAAGTGATCATCGTCACCTCCGGCGCGATTGCCGCCGGCCGGCCGGTGCTCGGCCTCTCGGAGCGCCCTCGCACCATCCCCCAGAAGCAGGCCGCCGCTGCCGTCGGCCAGACCCGGTTGATGCGGGCCTACGAAGACGTGTTCGCGGCCCAGGGGCTGATCGCGGCCCAGATCCTTCTGACCCGCGCCGACCTGGCGGACCGGATGCGCTTCCTCAATGCCCGCTCCACTATCGAGACGCTCCTGGAGTGCGGGGCCGTGCCGGTCATCAACGAGAACGACACCGTGGTCGTAGATGAGATAAAGTTCGGCGACAACGATAACCTGTCTGCCCTTGTGACCAACCTCGTCGAGGCACAGCTGCTGGTGATCCTCACGGACATTGACGGCTTCTACGACGCCGACCCGCGCAGCAACCCCGATGCCCGGCTGGTGTCGCTGGTCAGGACGATAACCAGGGATGTGGAGCGCGCTGCCGGCAGCACTGGCTCCACGGTCGGTACCGGCGGCATGGCTACCAAGGTGGCGGCGGCCAAGAAAGCGGCCAAGTTTGGCGTTCCCACCCTGATGGCCAACGGCAAGGTGGCGGACATCCTGATCCGCGCCATGGCCGGCGAGGAGGTGGGTACCCTCTTCCTTGCCGAAAGCAAGAGCCTCACCAGCCGCAAGCACTGGATCGCCTATACCCTGAGGCCGCAGGGAAAAGTCATCGTGGACGAGGGGGCGGTTAAGGTCCTCGCCAAGTCAGGGCGCAGCCTCCTTCCCTCCGGGGTGGTAAGGGTGGAGGGGGAGTTCGACCGGGGGGACTGCGTGCGTGTCTGTGGTCCCGACGGCGCCGAGTTCGCCCGGGGCATTGTTGCGTATTCTCATAAGGAGATCGCCCTGATTCTTGGCCACAGGAGCAGTGAAATCGAGGATATCCTCGGCTACAGGTATGGGGATGAGTTGATTCACCGCGACAATCTGGTGGTTTTGTGATTTGCAGGTAGGGGCAACCCTGTGTGGTTGCCCTGTTGGGCGGCCACGCGGGGCCGCCCCTACATTTGACCCTGTTTTTCTGGAGGTATCTTCCATGACCATTGCCGAACAAATCAGAAAAATTGCCGCCGATGCCCGCGAGGCGTCGCTTGCCATGGCGAAGCTCTCTTCCGGGGCCAAGAACGAACTGCTGCTCAACATGGCCATGGCCCTGATGAATAATACCCACTACCTGATC
Source organism: Geobacter sp. (assembly GCA_016177775.1). Classification (GTDB taxonomy): domain Bacteria; phylum Desulfobacterota; class Desulfuromonadia; order Geobacterales; family Geobacteraceae; genus JACOUQ01. The sequence goes on along the minus strand of JACOUQ010000021.1, from coordinate 8,321 downwards.
GAGGAGAACGCCAAGGACCTGGAGGCAGGAGAGAAAAAGGGACTCTCCGCTGCCATGCTGGACCGGCTCATGCTGAACGAGGCGCGGGTCAAGGCTATGGCCGATGGCCTGCGCGAGGTGGCGGCGCTCCCCGACCCGGTCGGCGAGGTGACGAAGATGTGGAAACGCCCCAACTCCCTCATGGTGGGAAAGATGCGCATTCCGCTAGGGGTCATCGGCATCATCTACGAGGCGCGCCCCAACGTCACCGCCGATGCTGCCGCCCTCTGCCTCAAGGCTGGGAACGCCGTGATCCTGCGCGGCGGCTCGGAGGCGATCAACTCCAATCTCGCCATTTCCGGCATCCTCCGGGAGGAGATGCGCAAGGCCAGGCTTCCCGAGGCCGCTCTGTCGCTCATTCCCTTCACCGAGCGGGAAGGGGTCCTGGAGATGCTGAAGCAGGAGGAGTTCATCGACCTTATCATCCCCCGCGGCGGCGAGAGCCTGATCCGCTTCGTGGTGGAGAACTCCAAGATCCCGGTCATCAAGCACTACAAGGGGGTCTGCCACGTTTTTATCGATGCCTCGGCCGATTTCGACATGGCGGAGCGGATCATCATTAACGCCAAGACCCAGCGCCCCGGTGTTTGCAATGCTTTGGAGACCCTCCTCATCCACAAGGACATTGCCGAGACCTTCATCCCCCGCATTAGCGAGGCCCTCGGCACCTTGAGCGTGGAGCTGCGCGGGGACGAGACGTTTTGCCAGTTCGCGCCTTCCGCCAAGCCGGCCACGGAAGAGGACTGGTACGCCGAATACCTGGAGCTGATCCTCGCCTGCCGGGTGGTGGACAGCATGGACGACGCCATCAGCCACATCAACCGCTACGGCTCGCTGCACACCGAATCGATCATCACCAGCGACTACGGCAATGCCCAGCGCTTCATCCGCGAGGTCAACTCGGGCGTCGTGATGGTTAATGCCTCCACCCGCTTCTCTGACGGCAATCAGCTCGGCCTCGGCGCGGAGATCGGCATATCCACCACCAAGCTCCACTCCTTCGGCCCCATGGGGCTGGAGGACCTGACCACGACCAAGTTCATAGTTTACGGAGATGGACAGGTTAGGCCTTAGTTACCGCTGAGGACGCAGAGTAAAAATCCCCCTCGCCCCTTGGGAGAGGGTGCCCGAAGGGCGGGTGAGGGGAGATTTTAAATGCAAATCAAGCCGTTCCCCCTCACCCTAACCCTCTCCCTCAGGGAGAGGGAACTATTGTGTCTGCGGTGAGAGATTCGTATGAAAATAGGCATTCTTGGCGGGACATTCAATCCGATCCACTATGGCCACCTCCGCATTGCGGAGGAGGTTAGGGAGCGGTTCGACCTTGCCAGGGTCATCCTGGTTCCGGCCGCCATTCCGCCGCACAAGGCACTTGCCAGCGATCCGCTGTTCGAGCATCGCTTCCGCATGGTGAGCGAGGCTGTGGAAGACAACGCCCTGTTCGAGATCTCCGACATCGAGGGTCAGCGGTCGGGGCCGTCGTTCCTGATCGATACCCTGCGGGAGTTCCGCGCGCTGCATCCCGGGGACGAGCTCTTTTTCATCATGGGGAGCGATTCCTTTGCCGACATCCGCACCTGGAAGGAGTACGCGGGCTACTTCAGTCTCTGCAACATCGTGGTGGTGGAGCGGCCCGGCGTGATCTTCGAGGAGCTTGCCCAAGCCCTGCCGGCGGACGTGACACGCGAGTTCACTCCATTTCCGGCGGAGAAGCGCTTGGCCCACCTCTCGGGGTATTCGGTCTATTTTTTCACCGGGACGCTGCTGGACATATCCTCCAGCAACATCCGTTCACTCGTGCGGCTCGGCCGCTCCATCCGCTACCTGGTCCCGGAGACCGTGGAGCGCTATATCAAGGAAAAGAGGCTGTATGAACAATAAAACGCCCAAGACGGCAACCATAAAACCGAAGGCCGAAAAACCGGTCTTGAGCTCCCTGGAACGGGCGCTCAAGTGCGCTGCGCTTGCCCTCGACAAAAAGGCTGAGGACGTGAAGATCCTGGAGATCGGTAAACTCTCCAGCATCGCCGACTATCTGGTTCTGGCGAGCGGCACTTCCGACAAGCAGGCCCAAGCCATCGCCGAATCGGTCCGCACAGGCCTCAAGAAGTCCGGCAAGCCCGTGGACATCGAGGGGATGCGGGAGGGGAACTGGATTGTCATCGACTACGGTGACGTGATCGTGCATGTCTTCCGCGATGAGACCCGCCGTTATTATGACCTGGACGGCTTCTGGGCCGACGCGCCGGAGGTGCCGGTGCCCGAGGAGACCAGGCCGCAGTGAAGCTGAAGGTCCTGTGGATCGGCAAGACCCAGGAGCAGTGGGTCAGAGCGGGGATCGACGAGTATGCCGGCCGCATCCGCCGTTATGCTCCCCTCGAAGTGGCGGAGGCCAAAGAGGAAAAGGGGGCGGAGGTCGAAGCCGGTCGAGATGCAGAATGTGCCCGGCTGGAGAAGCAGCTGGGGAAGAACACCCGCTTGGTGCTTCTGGACGAGCGGGGGGAAGAGATGGATTCCCGTCAGTTTGCCGCATACCTGGGGCGCGAGCGGGACACCGGCACCGGTGAGCTCGCCTTTGCCATCGGCGGCGCCTACGGCTTTTCCGAAGCATTCCGCAAGCGGGCCCACAAGACCATCGCCCTGTCGCGCATGACCTTTACCCACCAGATGGTGCGAGTCTTTCTCTTGGAGCAGATCTACCGCGCATTCACTATCCTGAACAACGAGCCGTACCATCATTGAAGTCGTGAATGGTGAATAGTGAATTGTGAATAGTGGAGAACCTATGCCGAAAAAACCGCTTTTGCTCATGATCCTGGACGGGTGGGGAAACAACCCCCGCCGCGAGAACAACGCCATTGCCCTGGCCAGAACCCCGAACATGACCCGGCTCTGCGCCGAGTATCCCTGCACCGACATCGGCACTTCCGGGATGTCGGTCGGCCTCCCGGAGGGGCAGATGGGGAACTCGGAGGTGGGGCACCTGAACATCGGGGCCGGGCGCATTGTCTACCAGGACCTGACCCGCATCTCCAAGGCGATTGACGACGGTGACTTTTTCGAGAACCCGGTGCTGCTCGACTGCATTGCCCGCACCAAGGCCGCCGGCGGGCGGCTGCACCTGTCGGGGCTTCTCTCCGACGGCGGGGTCCACTCCCGCAATACCCACCTCTACGGGCTTCTGGAGCTGGCTAAGCGCGAGGGGCTGCACGATGTCTTTGTCCATTGCCTGCTGGACGGGCGCGACACCCCGCCCAAGAGCGCCGCAACCTATCTCTCCCAGCTGGAAGAGAAGATGCGGGAGATCGGTGTGGGGAAGGTCGCCACGGTGATCGGCCGCTACTACGCCATGGATCGGGACAACCGGTGGGAGCGGGTGGAACGGGCCTACAACGCCATCGTCATGGGAGAGGGTAAACCGTGCGCCGGCTCTGCCGGTGCGATCAGCGAGAGCTATGCCGCCGGCGTGACCGACGAATTCGTCGAGCCGGCGGTGATCGTCAACGACGGAAGGCCGGTGGGAAGCGTGCGCGACGGCGACGGCTTCATCTTTTTCAACTACCGCTCCGACCGGGCACGGGAGATCACCAGGGCGCTGGCGCTGGACGACTGCAGCGGCTTCCAGCGCAAGCACCGGCCGCGCCTCGTCTGCTACGTCTGCATGACCGAGTATGACGCCACCTTCGGCCTCCCGATCGCCTTCCCTTCGGAGAATCTCGCCCACATCTTCGGCGAGGTGGTGAGCCGAGAGGGGCTCAGGCAGCTCAGGATCGCGGAAACCGAGAAGTACGCCCACGTCACATTCTTCTTCAACGGCGGGGTGGAAGAGTCGTTCCCCAACGAGGAGCGCTGCCTCATCCCCTCCCCCAAGGAGGTGGCCACCTACGACCAGAAGCCGGAGATGAGTATCTACCCGGTTACGGAAGAGCTGCTGACGCGGCTGGACAAGGATATCTACGATGTGATCGTCCTCAACTTCGCCAATGCCGACATGGTGGGGCACACGGGGATTCTCCCGGCGGCGATCAAGGCGATCGAAGCGGTGGATGACTGCGTCGGCAGGCTGGTGGCCAAGGTACGCGAGAAAGGCGGGGTAGCCATCATCACCGCGGACCACGGCAATGCCGAAACCATGGTGGACGAGAACGGCGGCCCCCACACGGCCCACACCACCGACCGGGTGCCGCTCATACTGGTGGACGATTCCCGCAAGGGGGCGACGCTTCGCCCCGGCATTCTGGCCGACCTTGCCCCGACCATGCTGGAGATCCTCGGCGTCCCCCAGCCGGCGGAGATGACTGGCAAGAGCCTGATCGAGAAAGTTCCCTCTCCCTGAGGGAGAGGGCTAGGGTGAGGGGAAGATGGCGGATTAACAACGAAAAACAGCACTCACCCGCCCTTCGGGCACCCTCTCCCAAAGGGAGAGGGGATTGGGGTGCTATTGTTGTCGAGATGACTGAAAACTGAACTATGGCTGTTCTGCTGCTATGCCGTCATCGATTGCGACCAACCGAAGCCCCTGCCGCTCCAGAAGCCCAGCCAGCATCGATTGCGGCACCATTTTTTTCCAACCGCCGTGGAAACGGTCTGCGGCCAGGAAGATGCCGCCCGGCTTCAGGCGGCGGGCCAGTGCTGAAGCTGTTGCCGCAATCTCTTCCTCAAGGTGCAGCAGCGGCCCTCCAAGAATCCCGTTGCAGAGGATGACGTCGTATTCTCCGGCATCCGCCATGCGACGGATGTCTTCCAGCCTGAAATCCACACGCTCCATCCAACTCGTCTCCAGCAAGGGGGCTATTCTCTGCCGGAAATCCAATTGACGCCGTGCGTCATGGGGAAAGATCGCGTGGGCCGCCGCGAAGAGCTCCACCGGTTCGATTGAGGCACCAGTGATAGCTGTCTCTTCCGGGTGGTATCCCGACTCCTGGAGGAGCAGGGCCAGCTCCCAGGTCCCCTCGCCGGTGCCGCAGGCCGCATCGAGAAGCTTCACCTTTCCGCGACGTTTATCCAGCCGCTCTCGCAGATACCGTAGCTGCAACGGATAGCGGCCGAATGACTCGCCGTGGCGCTCGGGGAGGAAGTTGGCGAAGATGAAGCGCATGCGCCTGACCTCGTCTGTCATCAGCTCCCGCAGGATGGCGGCCGGGTCCGGGGTGCCGATGTGGTTGTGAAGCGCATCCAGCGCGTCGAGCCAGAAATCGGCCCGGTGCACGGTCGAGGCATCGAGGCGCGGAGGGAGGCGGAACGAGAGGCGGAACAGGCGGCTGAAGGCGCGCTTGATTTCGTCGCTGGAGAGATACTGTTCCGTAAGGCGCCGCTGCTCGTCGGTGATTACGAGGCCTGGTGTCCAGAACTGAGCGGGTGAGCGGGCGACAAAGGCGCGGAACCGCTCATGAAGCCGCCTGATGCGGCCTTCCATGTCTGGGTCGCGCAGTTCTCCTTGCACCAGGAGTCGAGCCAGGTCCCTTGCAACCGTCTTTTCCGCAAGTGATGGTGTGAAGCTGAGTTCGGGCATGAACCAAGATTAGCAGCTATGGCAGGATTCGGGCAAGAAAAGATGGACGGCACATGTTACTACGCAGAATGAAAAACTCGCTTCGGATTGCGCGTTTCGCCCTCCTCCCGGCGAAGGGAGAGGGTGAAACAGTATGTCCGTGCCAGGACGGTGCTTATGTCGTAGCTCCGGAAGCCACGGCCGCCTGCCTTGCCGACCTCGGCCGCTTAGTCGACTCGCGGGGGGAACTCCATCTGCTCTTTCCCGGCTGCTTCGCGCTTGCGGCGCCATTTCTCCTTTTCCGCCTGAAGCGGGAGGGGTTTTCCCGCTGCCGGGCATACATGCAAAACAGCGGGCTCGTTCTGATGGCCCGGCGCTGAAATCCGCCGATAGCAAAGTTACTGTCCTCTCAGAACCTTGTAACCTTTCAAAAATCCGCGTGGGCAAACATCAAGGTGTTTGCCCATCCACAAAGAGACCGGCACGCCATTAATAGAATATTGTTTTGACAAATCACAGAAGTATGTGCGATGATTTCAAGCCCTTTCGTTTCGGGAGCTTTCATCGTATACGGAGCCAGTCATGATCTATTCGCGCGTCCTTGCCACCGGCGGGAATGTCCCCGACCGGGTTGTCCCCAATGACTTTTTCAACTACCTGGTAGAAGATGCCGACAACTGGATATTTTCCCGCACCGGCATTCGCGAGCGGCGTTTCACGGCCCAGCACGAATCCACCGCCGACCTGGCGACCGCTGCTGCCTTGGCCGCCCTTGAGCAAGGCAACATCGACCCGCTGGAGCTGGACTGCGTCATCGTCGCCACTTCCACTCCGGACATGATCCTCCCTGCCACGGCCTGCATGGTGCAGCACAACATCGGCGCGAAAAACGCCTTTGCCTTCGACATGAACGCCGTATGCAGCAGCTTCGTCTTCGGCCTGGAGACCGCCGACAATTTCCTGAAAGCCGGCAAATACCGCAAGATACTGGTCGTCGGCGCGGACACCTACTCCAAAATCCTCGATTTCCACGACCAGACCACCGCCCCCCTGTTCGGCGACGGCGCCGGGGCCGTTGTTCTTGGTGCTACCGAGGAGCGCAAGGGGATACTGCAAACCCTCATCAGGTGCGACGGCAGCGGCTGGGAGCTGATCCAGGTCCCATCTTCAGGCTCTCGCAAACCGATCACCCCCGAAACCATAGAGGCCAAAGAGAACACCTTCAAAATGACTGGCAAGAGGGTCTTCACCTTCGCCACCGAGGTCATTCCCCAGATTATCGAGGAGATCACGTCCAAGGCCGGCGTGACCCCTGCCGATCTCGACTGGATCATCCCCCACCAGGCCAACGTCCGGATCATCGACTTCATCACCAAAAGGACCGGCGTCGCCAAGGAAAAGTTCCTCCTCAACCTCCACAAATACGGCAACACCGCCGCCGCCTCCGTTGGCCTCGCCCTCGACGAATACCGCCGCAACGGCACCATCAAGGATGGGCAGCTGGTGCTGATGATGGGCTTCGGCGGGGGGCTGTCGTGGGGGGGGATATTGATTCAGTTTTGAAAATTTAATCGGTACTGATTCCCCTCTAAGCCCTTCTCCCTGAGGGAGAAGGTGGCCGAAGGCCGGATGAGGGGGAAGCCGTCTTGCATCTTCAACTATTTCCCCCCTCACCCTGACCCTCTCCCTCAGGGAGAGGGAACAGACGGAGGCCCCCATGCTCACCAGGATCAACCACATCGGCATAGCCGTAAACTCCCTCGACGAATCCATCCCCTTCTACCGCGACAGCCTCGGCATGACCTTCCTGGGATGGGAGGAAGTGACCGAACAAAAGGTGAAGGTAGCGTTCCTCCAAGTCGGCGAGTCCAAGATCGAACTCCTCGAACCCACCTCCCCCGAAAGCCCCATTGCCAAATTCCTCGAAAAGAACGGCCCCGGCATTCACCATATCGCCTACGAAGTGGCCGACATCGAGACTGCCATCAAGAAGCTGGAATTCGAGGGACTCCGGATGATCGACGCCGCCCCCCGGAACGGCGCCCACGGCGCGAAGATCGCCTTCCTGCATCCGAAGAGCTCGGGCGGCGTGCTGACAGAATTGTGTCAGTCGGGGCATTAAGTGATGGCTTTCTCTTGTATTCCCTCTCCCTGAGGGAGAGGGCTAGGGTGAGGGGGAGAATATGAGCGGGAAAAGATAAAAATGCCACTTCCACCCGACATTCTCCACAACGCCCGCAAACTCCGCTCCACACAGACTGACGCCGAAAACCTGTTATGGCTTTTTCTCAGAAGCCGCAATTTCTGTGGGTTTAAATTTCGGCGTCAACATCCGCTAGGAAGATATATTCTTGATTTCTACTGCCTTGACGCGCACTTAGCCATAGAATTGGATGGCGGTGGTCATGCGCGTGATGATCAAATGGAATATGATGATGTACGAACGAAGGATCTTGCAGGCGCCGGCATCAGAGTATTACGGTTCTGGAACAATGATGTGCTCAATGATACGGAGTCGGTGCTGGAAGCGATATATGACGCCATTTCCCCTGAACCATTTACCCCCTCACCCTAGCCCTCTCCCTCAGGGAGAGGGGACTGTAAGCGTCATTGTGGAAGGTGCGGTTAAAGATGAACCCGTCATATTTATTCCTGATTAGCATCGCACCCCGCCCCGTCGGGGGTTTGTCTTAGAGTAACTTGCTGTTTTCCTCGGGATCCGATATTTTTGCTTCGGCAGCCGGGGTGAGGAGGCCGCTTTCACATTGGTGCCCTGTGCCCGTCGATTAGC
>JACOUQ010000022.1 GCA_016177775.1 Geobacter sp. | reverse complement strand
GTGCTTTGCAGCTTGCGAACAACCTTATGCAGCGAATCAAGGTCGCCACCAATGGTGCCGTAGAACCGTACATCCCCATCGCGACCGGCATCAGCAAGTGCAACATCGATGGAGTCTTTGTGAACATCAAGCCCAATAAATGTGGTATTCTTCTTCATGACCTGCCTCCTTGGTTGTGGCTCTGTGTGGTGAATTTCTCATTCCCAACATAACCCACGTTTGCAAGGGGCAGGTCGCTTATTTTCTACTGACAGACATTATGTCTAATCAACTACGTCCCGGTAGCCCCGCCGGTAGCCCCGCATAGTCTCCCCATAGTCTCCCCTGCAACTAATTTACGAAAGAACCAAATAAAATCTACTTAGCTAATGTTGCCATTTAAAAAGCAAAATATTCTCCTAAATTTCTCCACAGTGTCATCCAGAATAAATGTTGGTTTTATTTTTTTAAGGTAAAGCTCCTGGACTGAGCGATTAAAATCTGACTTGTTGTATTTATTTGTTTGGGGATAACACATTTGTTGGATGCTCAATAGCTCAGCATCAGAAAACAATTGTTCTAGACTGACTTTGTCATACATAGTATCAACATCTTTTAGCGTGAAAATCTTACCGACTACGACTAAGCCAAAATCTTTGATGATCTGGGCCTTACGTTCTGTGCCCTTTTTATCTGAATCAAGCAACACTATAAAATCTTTACCCCAGCCTAGGTACAAAGATATGTATCTTGTTACGGAGTCTGCTCCATTGCAGGGCAGAACGCCGAATTCACCAGGCACACCGGTAAACATTTTCATAAAGTTAAACGTGTAGTAATCATTTTTACCCTCTAGCATAACTACATTAGGTATAGCTTCTAGGCTAGAAGGGACATAATCAAGAACATCGAGTATCGGTTGAAAATAACTAGTTTGATTTGGGTGTTTGGCAACAAAGGTTCTGTATTTTTCCACTGTCACTAACGTTTTCTTTGCATAGTACTCATCGACTTCTGTGTCATAATCAATTCCAACATTTTTTACTACGAATGCACCTTCTAGCCAAACAGGATTGATCAAGTGGTGGCTGTGGGTGGTATACATAATCACACAGTTTTCAGCTAATCTTTCAAAGCTTTTAAGCAGTTGATTCTGGGCTGACGGATGGAGATTTGAGGCTGGCTCGTCAAACAGAAAAATCGCATTTTCAGAAGCGTCCTTTCTATATCTTCTATAATAGGTAAGCAAAAAGAAAACAAAAAACCATCTAAAACCAAGTGATCTATCACTTACTAGATAGTAACCGTCTGAATCTTCGACATTAAACTCCAAAAATACGTCACCAGCTTCATCAATATCCCAACCGATGACAATTTGCTTATCTAATTTCCGCTTAAATATTTCATTCCAGGCACCGAAAACCACCTCTGTTACGTGTCTACTCATTTTTAGAAGTAAGCTTTGCAAACTTTTTTTATCAGCGAGTTTTCCGGATTTGGCTCTAGCGACAATGTGATCTTTAATGGTGGTCTGTGAATCTAAAGAATCCAGAATATCTTGAACTACAAGCGCGTAAAACTTATCTTTCTCTGTCTCGTCGTTGACCTTGTTGAGGAATATTTTGTCAGGGAACTCGAACAAAAAATTTGGAAAGTACAGGATACTTGGAAGTAGCTTCTGAATCTCCTCAATCAATTTAAGCCATTCATCTTTATAAGAATGTGATGAAACTTTGGTTTCCGTTCGCTTGCCAGGTTTTGTAGCAACAAAAACAGGGCTCCAGTAGTTCGTGAGCTTGACATATTGTGAATCTTTGAAAAATAGTGTCTGCGATATAGTAAATTCTCCAATATCACTTATTGATTTATAACCTAATTGTTTAACAGCAAAATCTTTAAATTTATGCTCATCATTCGAGTCTAATACTAGTGTCGCCTCTATTACTATCTTGGAATTGAAGTTATCTCTTTTGCTCATAGGAATAAGGTTGTGGTAACTTGATGATGTATAGGCAGCAACTTGAAGTGGCTCGACCTTTTCTGACCCATATCCAAAGAAGTTAATCGCCTCAAGGATTGTTGTCTTTCCTGATTCATTTAATCCAACAAAAGTAAATATATTGTCTGAAGGTCCTTTGGCAAGGTCAATTTTAATTTCTTCTATTCCCTTGAAATTTGTTATTTTGAATGATTTATATCTCACGCATTGTTCTCCTTTACTTTACTGTCAGATGGGGAACATTAAGGGGACATTCTTAAAACGTTCTTAAAACGTTAACCGATTCCTACCCTACCTTACCCCAATAGCCCTTACTTGCGAACAATTCCCAAATTCCCAAATTTTTCAAGTCCCTACTGCCCCTACTTTCCCGTAACAAGATTAAATTCTGAAAAAGACAAAGCCGCTCCCTGCTATGGAAGCGGCTTTGCTTCAATCTCTGCTCTTGCTGGCGGCTTGCATCATCCGTTTCGTCCGGTGTGAGTTTGAATTGATGAAGGTCGGCTCAGTATATTGCGGGGATGCGCGAGTGTCAAGGGTTTAAAGGCGCTGAAGGCGCAAGATAAAACAAACAGGTTGTATGCCATACGCTGTTAGGGTATAGTAAGTCATGCTCTTTGTCGAAACTTCCCTATTCACCAGGCTGCTGCCACAGTACCTCACCGATGACGAATACCGGGAATTTCAGGCGTTCATCGTCGAAAACCCCGATACAGGCGATCTAATCAGGGGCTCCGGCGGTATCCGCAAGGTTCGATGGGCGGCCAAGGGCAAGGGCAAACGCGGCGGGGTGAGGATCATATACTACTGGCAGCGGACGGATGCTCACATTTACCTGATGACTATCTACGCCAAGAACGAGATGACGGACCTTTCCCCGGCAGAAATCGCGGTACTCAAGAGCATTGTGGAGGCATGGAACCGATGAAAAAGCGCAACTTCTTGGAAGAACTGAAAGAAGGTGTTGAGGAGATCAACCAGTTTCGGGCGGGCAAGATCACCCTGAAGACATACCGGGTGGAGAATACGCCAAAAATCGAAGTAACACCGGAACTTATCAAAGATACGCGGGAGCGCCTGAATCTCTCCCGCGCCGTTTTTGCTCACGAGCTACAGGTTTCCCCGCGAACCCTGGAGAAGTGGGAGCAGGGACGGGCCAAGCCCAATGACCAAGCGGCGACACTGATCCTCTTGGTACGGAAGTACCCCGACACGCTGGAACGTCTGAAGAAGCTGGCCGCATAAAATCTTCATTTTCCCGGCACCAAAAGATCTCACGTGCCATCATGCCCCCTGCAACACCTCAAGATACAAGCCTGGCAGACTCCTTCATTGCGAGGGGTTGAGCCTGCGCACCCGTCCCCACGAAAATTACACGATTATTCCAACAAGAAATCAAGCCATATTTCAGCCTGTTAAGCCACGGCATTGAGCGTTGACGCCGATTTTGCCGCCGGTTGACATGCCGAACATTGGCAGTAACTTTAATGCTTAACGGCAGGGTATTTCACTATGCGGCTCGTCAACTTTGGCAAAGGAGGAACACATTATGGCTCCCCAGACAATTCACGGCTTGCTGGCCCCCAGGGACTGCGCAGTGGCGCTTATCGACTTCCAGCCGGCGATGTTCGCCGGCGTCCACTCCCACGACCGGACCACCATCGTCCAGAACGTGCAGATCGTGGCCAAGGCCGCCAAGCTCTTCCGGGTGCCGACCATCCTGTCGACGGTTGCCGCGCAGAGCTTCAGCGGCGCCATGATCCCCGAGGTGAGCGGCATCTTCCCCGACCAGAAGCCGATTGACCGGACTTCCATCAACTCCTGGCTGGACAGTAATTTTCGGGCGGCCATCGAGCGGACCGGCCGGCGGAAGATCGTTCTGGCCGGGCTCTGGACCGAGGCGTGCGTGCTGTTCCCGACGCTCGACCTGCTCCAGAACGGTTACGAGGTCTACGTCCCTACCGATGCCTGCGGCGACATCACCGAAGAGGCCCATGAGCGTGCGGTGCAGCGGCTCGTCCAGGCCGGCGCGGTGCCCATGAACTCCCTCCAGTTCCTGTTCGAGCTTCAGCAGGATTGGGCGCGCTCCGAGACCTACGAGGGGTGCATGGAGATCATGAAGGCGCATTCGCCATACGGCATCGAGGTCCGCTTCGTGAAGGAGTTCCTCGGGGGGCATGGCGGATAAGCGTAAATTCTTTCTATAAATTGATAAGGAGAGCAACGAATGACTTCGAAACTGTCGATTCTCGGCTTTGCCGGCAGCCTTCGCCAGGGTTCGTACAACAGAGCCCTCTTGAGGGCTGCGCAGGAAATGGTCCCGCCCGGGGCGAAACTGGAGATCTTCGACCTTGCGGGGATCCCCCCTTTCAACCAGGACCTGGAAAACCAGCCGGCGGAGAAGGTCACGGAGTTCAAGGCGGCGATCCGCGCCGCCGATGCCCTGTTGATCGCCACCCCGGAATACAACTACTCGATGTCCGGGGTCCTGAAGAACGCCCTGGACTGCGCGTCCCGACCATACGGCGACAACGCGCTGGACGGGAAACCGGTGGCGATCATGGGCGCTTCCATGGGGATGCTCGGCACGGCGAGGGCCCAGTATCACCTGCGCCAAAGCTGCGTCTTTCTGAACATGTACCCCTTGAACCGCCCGGAGGTGATGGTCCCCTTCGCGCAGGAGAAAATCGACGAAACAGGCCGCCTGACCGACCCGAAAACCAGGGAGAAGATCGCGGAACTGGTCGAGTCGCTGATTGTTTGGGCGCGGCGGCTGCAATAGGGGGGGTATATGAGCGCACCCGAGCTTATTCTGCACAACGGCAAGATCACCACCCTCGATGCCGCCCATACCGAGGTCTCGGCCGTTGCCATCTCCGGCGGCCAGATCACCGCCACCGGCAGCGAGGAGCTCCTCGCCACCGCCGATGAGAAGACGGCCCGGATCGACCTGAAGGGGCGCCGGGTCATTCCCGGGCTCAACGATTCCCACATCCACGTGATCCGTGGCGGCCTCAACTTCAACATGGAGCTGCGCTGGGACGGCGTCCCATCGCTTGCACTGGCGCTGGAGATGCTCCGCGAGCAGGCCCGGCGCACACCGCCCCCCCAGTGGGTGCGGGTGATCGGAGGCTGGACGGAGTTCCAGTTCGCCGAACAACGGATGCCGACGCTGGATGAGATCAATGCCGTCGCCCCCGATACCCCGGTGTTCGTGCTGCATTTGTACGACCGGGCCATGGTCAACAAGGCCGGACTGAGAGCACTCGGCTATACCAAGGACACCCCCGATCTCCCCGGCGGGGAGATCCAGCGGGACAAGGCGGGCAATCCGACCGGGCTCCTCATCGCCAAGCCGAATGCCCTGATCCTTTATGCCAGCCTCGCCAAGGGGCCGCGGCTCGGTTTCGACGATCAGGTCAACTCGACCCGCCACTTCATGCGTGAGCTGAACCGGCTCGGGATCACCAGCTGCATCGACGCAGGGGGCGGCTTCCAGAACTACCCCGACGATTACCGGGTCATCGAGCAGCTGGCTGAGAAGGATGAGCTGACCCTGCGGATTGCCTACAACCTCTTTACCCAGAAGCCGAAAGAGGAATACGACGACTTTGCCCGCTGGATCGGCATGACCGAGCCGGGGAAAGGGAGCGACGTCTACAGGATGAACGGCGCCGGCGAAATGCTGGTCTTCTCCGCCGCAGACTTCGAGGACTTCCTGGAACCGCGTCCCGACCTCCAGCCGCTGATGGAGGCGGAGCTGAAGAAGGTGATCGGCCTGCTGGCGGCTAAGCGCTGGCCGTTCCGCCTGCACGCCACCTACGACGAGTCCATCTCCCGCTTCCTCGACGTCTTCGAGGAGGTCGACCGCGAGGTCCCGTTCCAGGGGTTACGCTGGTTTTTCGACCATGCAGAGACCATCTCGGAACAGAACATGGAGCGGGTGCGGCACCTCGGCGGGGGCATCGCCATCCAGGACCGGATGGCGTTCCAGGGGGAATACTTTGTGGCCCGCTATGGCGCTGAGGCGGCAAAGCGGACCCCGCCCATCACCCGGATGCTGGACCTGGGGATCCCGGTCGGCGCCGGGACGGACGCGACCAGGGTGTCGAGTTACAACCCCTGGGTCTCCCTCTACTGGCTCGTGAGCGGCAGGACCGTGGGAGGTTTGCCGCTGTACGACGAGAAGAACCGCCTCGACCGGACCGCCGCGCTCAGGCTCTACACCGAAGGGAGCTCATGGTTCTCCGGCGACGAGGGGAAGAAGGGAGGGATCGCGGCGGGACAGTTTGCCGACCTGGCGGTGCTGTCGGCAGACTACTTCACCGTTTCCGAAAATGAGATCAAGGGGATCGAGGCGGTGCTGACCATCATGGGAGGGAAGATTGTCCATGGCAGCGGCGAGTTCGCTCCCCTGGCACCCCCCTTGCCGCCGGTGAGTCCCGACTGGTCGCCGATCCACCGCGGGGCGGCGGCCGGCTTGCATCGTCAGGGGTGTGCCTGCCACACGCACCGTCAGGTCTGGTCGCCGAAAGAGGGCCGGTTCTGGGGGATCGGCTGCGACTGCTTCGCCTTTTGAGCCCGATATGCATTCAAATTCCCGTAGGGGCACCCCTACTCAATCGGGCGGCCACACAGGGCCGCCCCTACCGGAGGTAATCATGGATTCCATCCGAAAGATAGCCAAGGTCTGGAAGAGCAAGCCGACCATCGAGGGGGCCGGCGTCCACCTGAAGCGGGCTCTCGGCTACCACCAGGTGCCGCTGTTCGACCCTTTTCTCCTGCTCGACGACTTCCACTCCAACTATCCCCCGGACTACCTGAAGGGGTTCCCGTGGCACCCGCACCGGGGGATCGAGACGATCACCTACGTCCTCCACGGCCGGGTGGAGCACGGCGACAGCATGGGGAACAAGGGGGTGATCGAGTCGGGGGACGTGCAGTGGATGACCGCCGGCAGCGGCATCATCCACCAGGAGATGCCGAAGGGGGACGATGAGGGGCTCATGTGGGGGTTCCAGCTCTGGGCGAACCTCCCGGCCTCCCACAAGATGATGGACCCCCGCTACCGGGGGCTGGTCGCAGCGGATATCCCGGAGGCGACCCTCAAGGGGGGCGTGAAGGTAAAGGTCATCTGCGGCAGGGTGGACGGCGTGCAGGGGCCGGTGCGGGACGTGGTCGTCGATCCCGAGTACCTGGACGTGATGGTGCCGCCGGAAACCATCTTCACCCATCCGGTCAAGCCGGGATACACGGCCTTTGCCTACGTTGTGGACGGAGAAGGGTATTTCGACCCGGAACGGAACGCCTACGCCCACGAGGTGGTGGGGGTCAACTACTTCGACATGAAGCGGGACTGTGCCTGTGGGGCGGAGAGCCTCATCCTCTACGGGGACGGCGACGCGGTGGCCATCACCACCCAGGATCGACCGGTCCGGTTTCTCCTGGTATCGGGCAAGCCGATCGGCGAGCCGGTCGCCTGGTACGGGCCGATCGTCATGAACAGCCAGGAGGAGCTGCAAGTCGCCTTCGAGGAATACGAGAAGGGGACGTTCATCAAACACAAATAGCCCCACTGCCGCTGCCGTCACCGGTCGGCCATCCCCCCCATGGCAAGGATGGTCCGCCACTCTTCCGGGGTCACCGGCTGGATGGAGAGCCGGCTCCGCTTTACAAGCGGCATGGCCGTCAGCAGCGGGTTCCCCTTGATCTGCTCCAGCGTCACCGGCCGGGGCATGGCGTCGACGTAGCGCACATCCACCATGTACCAGGTCGGCGCGGCGGGGGATGATTTCGGGTCAAAATGCTCGCTGCCGGGATCGAATGCGGTGTGGTCCGGGTACCCTCCGCGGACGACCTCGGCAATCCCTACCACCGCAGGCTCTGGGATGTTGCTGTGATAGAACAGCACCAGGTCGCCGGGCTTGACGGCATCACGCAGGTAGTTGCGTGCCTGGTAGTTGCGCACCCCGTCCCACGGTTCGGTCATGCCGGGCCGGTTGCGCAGATCCTCTATTGAGAAGGCGCCCGGTTCGCTTTTGAAGAGCCAGTAGGCCATGGTCACTCCCTTCCTACTTTGATCGGATGTCCATCGGAATCGCCATTAGCGGAGGTCAGGTAGAAGTATAGAATATGCAGGAAGAGTGGCAAGGTGAGAACGGTGAATGGATGCGTGTCGTTGCAAGAGGTTGGAAAATACTATATACTCTGGCCAAACAGTGGGGCTGTGGGGAGAAAAGCTATGAAAATGACAATAGCAAACTTTGATCGCATCACCGTTGACCCGGAACAGATGAACGGCCAGCCGTGCGTCAGAGGCATGCGGATAACGGTCAAGCGGGTTCTGGAAGCCCTCACGGTCTATCCGAAATGGGAAGACCTGATTTCAGAATATCCGGAACTCGAAGAAGAGGACATCCGCCAAGCCTTGGCATTTGCTGCCGCAAACATTGACGATAACGTCATTCTAAGAGACTTGGCCGCATGACCAAGCTTCTCCTTGATCAAGGCTTGCCCAGGTCTACGGCCTTCCTTCTCAGGATGCGTGGCTGGGACGTAGTTCATGTTGCTGAAATAGGCTTAAGTGCCGCGAAAGACCTGGAAATCCTCCACTATGCCTATGAACACCTTCGGTCTTCAAGCTAAACATCTGACCAAGGAAAAAACATGACCAATAACGATCTGCTCCGCAGGCTCCGTTACGCGCTGAACCTGAATGGCGAAACTATCACCGAGTTATGCGCGTTGGGCGGCCATGAAATCGGACCGATAGACGTGCTGAAACTGCTGAAAAAAGAGGAAGAGACCGGCTTTGTGGCCTGCGATGACACGGTGATGGGTGCGTTCCTGGACGGCCTGATCGTATCCAGGCGAGGCGCGCTGGAGCCGAAGCCTGATGCGGCTAAAACGGCGGACATGGCGTTGAACAATAATCTCATCCTGAGGAAACTCAGAATAGCTCTGGAATTGAATGACGAGGCGATGCTCGCGATCCTCGAAAAGGCCGGCGTCCGGCTCTCAAAACCCGAATTGTCCGCGCTGTTTCGGGCAAAAGGGCACAGAAACTACAAGCCCTGCGGCGACCAGATGCTCCGCAACTTCATACGTGGATTGACACTTGGTGGCGGGAATGCGTCGCCGACTTCCCCTCCGTCCGCTTAGTCGGCCCGGTAGAGCGGCCCGGCCAGCTCCGTCTGCGTGAGAAAGAGCCGCATGTCGAATTCCAGCTGATGGTAGGCAGGTTCCATGTGTTCGCACAGCTGGTAAAACGACCTGGAGTGCTCCTTCTCCTTAAGGTGCGCCAGCTCGTGGACGACGATCATCCGCAGAAGTTCGAGGGGCGCCTGCCTGAACACGGCGGCAATCCTGATCTCGCGCTTGGCCTTGAGTTTCCCTCCCTGGACACGGGAGACAAAGGTGTGGGTCCCGAGGGCGTTGTGGATCACATGGATTTTCCCGTCGTACGCCACCTTGGCTATTGGTTCGGAGGTGCGAAGGAATTCGTTCTTGATGCCGACGGTGAAGTCGTAGAGCGCCCGGTCGGTCCTGACCTCGTGGGGTGCCGGATATTTTTTAAGCAGGTGGCTTTCCAGTTTGTTTTCAGCGATGAGGTGGCAGACCTGACTTGTCACCTGCTGCGGATAGCCCGCGAGATACTTCAACTCCTGCATCAACGGCATATTCAAAAATTCCGCTCATGCCAACGACGCGCCGCGTCGACATCCCCCATGACGCCACGCACGTCGGCCGGCTTGCTGCTCTGCTCAAAGCGGCCGGTAAGGATGGTCTCAGGGGTCAACTCACCGCTGGCGTAAAGCTTCCAGATCTCCCTGCCATAATCGGTGGCCAGTAGTTCGGGCGCGAAACGGCCGAAGTAGGCTGTCATGTTGGCGACGTCCCGCTGGAGCATGCTGGCTGCGTTGTTGTTTCCCGCTGCATCGATGGCCTGCGGCAGGTCGATGATGACCGGCCCGTCGCTGCCGAGAAGCACGTTGTACTCGGACAGATCGCCGTGGACAAGTCCGGCGCAGAGCATGAGCACGATCTGCGCGATCAGCACGCGGTGATATTCACGGGCCTGCGCCCCGGTCAACTTTACATCGTTGAGCCTCGGCGCGTTGTTGCCGTTTTCGTCTACCACCAGCTCCATCAGCAGTATTCCTCCGACGCAGCTGAATACTTGCGGCACGCGCACTCCAGCGGCGGCAAGCTGGTGCAGCGCGTTCACCTCGGCGTTCTGCCAAGCCCCCTCCTGCTCTTTCCGGCCATACTTCGTGTGCTTTTCCAGCGCGCGCGCCTGGCGGCTGTTCTTCACCTTGCGCCCTTCCTGGTACTGGGTCTGTCTGCTGAAGCTCCGGTGGTCGGCGTCCTTGTATACCTTGGCGCAGCGAAGTTCTCCCATGGAGCGGACGACGTAGACTTCGGCTTCCTTGCCGCTCATCAGCTGGCAGACGACCTCGTCGACGAGACCGTTATGGACCAGAAGCTCAAATTTCTGCGGAATTTTCATAAACTTCCTATACCTTGTTCTGCGATGAAAGGAGCCGTTTTCGGCGGCTCCCTGCTCGTTTTGGTTTGGGGTGGTGCGCTCGTTGGCGATGGTGCAGCCTGTTCCCAGGGGGGTGAAGAGAGGCTGAGGCCCCGGATCGAAGGGACCGTGAGGTGATATGCTCGACAGGTAAATCGATGATTAACTATACCACAAACAGCGGTAAAAGGATACCGCCCTTCCACGGGTTATGACCTGCGCCCCCGGCGGCCGGTCTTGGGGGCAGGCCGCTCGGCCATGACCTTATTCCGCCGGGACGTCGCGGTCTTTGCTGGTGACTTTTCCGGCTTTTCCCTGGTCTTCGCACTCTTTACCGGACTATTCAGCGGCATTTCCGGGGTCTTCCTTGCCCTGCACGGTTGCTTGGACTTTTTGCCTTCCTTCGCCTTGCCAACCCGTTTGACCGCATACTTCGGAAATTCGTCCAGCGTCTGGCGCGGGATAGCATACTTGAGCAGCTTCTCGATCGCGACCAGCAGCGGGTGCTCTTCGCGGCTGACCAGCGATAGGGCAATCCCGTTCTCTCCGGCCCGGCCGGTGCGGCCGATCCGATGCACGTAGTCTTCTGGAACCTGGGGCAGGTCGTAATTCACCACATGGGGGAGGCGATCGATGTCGAGCCCGCGCGCCGCCACATCGGTCGCCACCAGCACGCGAAACTCGCCCCGCTTGAACTCTGCAAGGGTACGCGTCCGGATCGACTGGCTCTTGTTGCTGTGGATGGCTGCGGCCTTAATGCCGTCGGCGAGCAGTTCTTCGGTCAGCTTGTCGGCGCCGTAGCGGGTGCGGGCGAAGACCAGCACCTGATTCCAGTTCCCTTTGCGGATCAGAAACGTGAGCATTTCCCGCTTGCGGCTCCGTTCCACCTCGTAGACCGCCTGGGTCACCGCGTCGGCGGCGATATTGCGGCGCGCAACCTCGATCCGGCGCGGGTGATCGAGCAGATCGTCGGCAAGCTGCTTGATTTCTTTCGAATAGGTCGCCGAAAACAGCAGGGTCTGGCGTTTGGCCGGCAGGTACTCCGCCACCTTCTGAATATCGTCGATAAATCCCAGATCGAGCATGCGGTCGGCCTCGTCCAGCACCAGGAACTTGATCCGGGAAAGGTCCACGGTGCCACGTTCCGCGTGATCGAGGAGCCGCCCCGGTGTCGCGACCACAATATCGACGCCGCGGTGCAGCCGCTCGATCTGCGCCTGGATGGTCACCCCGCCGTAGATCATCGTCGAGCGCAGCGACAGGCGCCGGGCATAATTGTTCATCTGCTCGCTGACCTGGGCCGCCAACTCGCGGGTCGGCACCAGAACTAGCGCGCGCGGCTTCCGGCGTTTCTCAACGGGAATGTTTTCACCCAGCATCTGCACGATCGGCAGGGCAAAGGCCGCAGTCTTGCCGGTTCCGGTCTGGGCGCCTGCAAGCAGGTCACACCCCTCGAAAATCACCGGGATCGCCTCGGTCTGAATGGGGGTCGGAGTAGTATAGCCCTGGGCGGTAATCGCGCTCAACAGTTCGGCGCGCAGGCCGAGAGATTCAAAAGACATGGATCTGACTCCTTAAAAAACGGTTGTCCACGAAATACACGAAAAAACACTTGGAATTGTCCGTGCTATTTGTATCACCGCCCAGTGACCGGTCCACCCTCACGCAACATCCGCTGACGGAACTGGCGCCTCTCTTCCGGCGCCATGCCGCGCCATTTTTCCTTCAGCTCCTGCCGCTTTTCCGGCGGCAATTGACGGAACCAGCGGAATTTCTCCCTGACCCGCGCCTGCTGCTCCGGCGGGAGTTCACGAAACTTTTCGTAGCGGCGGCGGATTCGATCCTTCTGCTCCGGGGGAAGGTCGCGCCAGCGACGGAAACTTTCTCCCGCCTCCTTGCGCTCCTCCGGATTCATGGCGCTCCACCGTCCGGCCCCCTTGCGGAGGCGCTCCTGCCTTTGCGGCGGCAGGCTCTCCCATTTGTCGGCAAAAGGCTTCAAGACCTCCTGCTCCCTGGGAGTCAGACGGTTCCACGGCACTCCGGCATTCTCCGCCATGCCCGGAAGTGGTGTGCAGAGCATGCACCACAGCATCAAAACGAGCACCCTACTTCCCATTGCGATCCCCGCTCTTTTTTTTGACGTTTTTGCTGTTCCCGGTTCCGGAATGGGCACCCCGTTCCGAAGCTTTGTCCGTATGCAGATCATCGTCTTCCACCTTCTCCAATTGCGTCGGGTCCACGCCATTTTTGCCGGAAACCTCGAAGGTACCGAGGTATTCCAGCATTTCAAGCGTCAGCTGCTCCCGTTCGCCGGCGAATGCCACGGAAGCACACAACAAAAAGACAAATGACAGTATTCTAGCCATTGTGATTCCGGCTCTCCAGCCACTGGTAAAATTCCAGGTCCTCGTAAAGCTCCAGATTCTCGCCCGACACCATGATTTCCAAATCATCCAGCTTGCTCACCTGTTGCCGGTGCCGGTTCGGGCCAGACAAAACCACAAGGGCAATGGCCACGGCCACGAGGGCCGTCACGAAAGCGCTGGCAGAAGCCCAGCGGGGGATGGAGAAGCGCCTTTCGCGGGGCGCAGACATCCGCTCGATTGCTTCCCTACGGATGGCGAGCAGACGCGACTGGGTCCTGAGGTCGAGATCATCCGAGCTCTCGCCAAGAACCTTCCCGACGCGTTCGACTATCTCCCTTTCACTCGGTTCCTGCCTCATGGCCGATGTTCCTCCAACAGTTCGCGCAGTGTGTGTATGGCCCGGGAGTAATGCGTCTTGACGCTCCCTTCAGAGCATCCCATGGCAAAGGCGGTCCGGGCCGTGTCGAGCCCCTCCCATGCCCTGAGAAGAAAAGCCTGCTGCTGCCTTAACGGTAACTTCCGCAACGCGTCCCGAATCGCCTCCCCCTCGGTGCGATGGAGCAGCATCGCGTCAGGAGGGAGCGCGTTGGGGTCCGCAATGTTCGAGAGCATGTCCTCCCGCCCGTCTCCCTCGTCACCGGTCCCGCCGAACCAGACGCGCCAGCGGCTCCTTACGGTTCTCCGGCGGTGCCAGTCAGTGATGCGGCTTTGCAGGACACGGTAAAAGAGCGGCTGGCACTCCTCGACCGGTTTGCAGGAATATTTTGCGACAAATCCGAGCATGGCGTCCTGAAGGATGTCCAGGGCGTCATCCATATTGCCGGTGGCCATTTCCGCCATGCGAAGCGCCCTGCGCTCCACGGATGCAAGAAAATCATTTATTTCACGCCTTGTCGCCAGAAGCCGCCCCACATTTGTCTGTTAGTCCATAAAACGCAAATCCATGCCTTCTAGTTGACACAGAAGGCTATTTTTTCTCCGCCAGTTCCAGCAATGCCGAATATATCCCCGCCGGTGTGCTTTCCACCACCACGACCGGAGTTCCAAGGGCCTGCTCCAAGTCGGCAAGGGTCATGTCGTCCAGGAAGACCCCCTCCCCCTCCTTCAGCATCACGTCCGGAACCAGTACAGACTCACCCACCTGCTTGCCTTTCAGGGCTTCGACAATGTCCGAGCCTGCGATGAGGCCGGTAACAGTCACCCCGCCGCCGAAAAGGAGGCTCTTCACCGCGACGGGATGGAGGTCAGCGCCGGTCTTCCGTGAGAGTGCGAAAAGGAATTCAGAGAGATAGCGATAGGGGGACTCTCCGGTTATGACAGTGATTTTGACCGGCCGCGCCGGGACCGCCTCGTCCAGCACGTCCTCGGCCTGCGTCAGGAACAAAGGAATCATCCCGACGCCGTTCTCGATCTGGGGAAGATCGCCGTACTCCTCGAGCGGAGGAAAAGGCGTGTCTGACTTGATGAAGAATTCGTCGGCAAGAAAGAGAAAAGGCTCGCCAAGGCGCTCCGAAAGCTCCTGCGCCTTGGGCTGCCATTCGTTGAGAAAACTGGCGGCATAAGCGGAGGTCACCAGGTCGAGCCTGGGAAGCCCCTTGCGATAGGCAGTTATCCCGACCGGCACCACGGCCAGGGAAGCGACCCATGGATGGAGCCCGGCCAGGTCAGACACCGTCCGCTCAAGGGCATCACCGTCGTTCCAGCCTGGGCATAGGACAATCTGCGTATGCATCGTGATCCTGGCATCGGCCAGCTCCCGCAGCTGGTCCATGATCGTCGGGATGTTTTTCTTGCCGAGCATCCGCTCGCGAAGCATTGGATCAGTGGCGTGGACCGAGATGTAGAGAGGGGAAAGGCGCTGTTCCTTGATCCGTGCAAGTTCTTCGGCGGTCACATTGGAGAGGGTGACGTAATTGCCGTAGAGAAAGGAGAGACGGTGGTCCTCGTCCTTGACGTAGAGCGGTGAGCGAAGCCCTTTCGGGAGCTGATGGACAAAGCAGAAGACACACTTGTTGCCGCATTGCCTGGGTACGGGGGGGGCGAACACAAGGCCCAGAGGCTCCCCTTCCTCCCGTTCCACCTCGATTTCCCAAGTTTCGCCGTCCTGCCTGGCGATTACGAGAAGAAGAAAGTCGTCACTCGCGTGGTAATTGTAGTCGATCACATCGCGCAGTTCGTGCCCGTTGATCGCCACCAGGCGGTCTCCCGGCTCGATATCCAACTCCTCGGCGATGCTGCCGGGGACAACTTCCACGATCTCCAGCCCCTGCATCACTCCCCCGTGAATACGGCGTGACCGCGGTAATAGCCGGCGATGTGCCTGAGAATAACGTTCAGCACCGCGGCCACCGGAATCGCCAGTAACATGCCGAGAAGCCCGAAGAGCTGCCCGCCGAGAATAATAGCCAGTATGGTTACGACCGGATGGAGCCCCACCTTGTCGCCGACCACCTTGGGGGTGATGATCCCCCCTTCGAGCCCCTGCACCACCGCAAACCAGCCGAGACAAAGAAGCGGATGGAGAAGATCGTGAAACTTCAGGGCCGCCATGGCCATGGAAAGGATGATGCCGACAATCGTGCCAACATACGGGATTATGAAGAGGATGCCGGAAAGGGTCCCGATCACCAGCGCCAGGTCAATGCCGATCAGGTAGAGGCCGATGGTGTACAATACGGCCAGGATCGCGCAGACAAGGAGCTGGCCGCGAACGAACGAGGAGAGGATATCATCCACCTCCGTCGTACCGGTCGAGAACCGCTCGCGCCAGTTAACCGGCACCAGGGAGATCAGCCCCTCGCGCATCTTCGGGAGGTCCTTCAGGAAATAATAGAGATAGACCGGGGTGATGAGGTATCCGAGAAAGCCTAGCACAAAGCCGAGGGTGGAGGCGAAGGCCTTCCTTACCAGCACAAAGGTCTCGCGGTAAACATCGAAGGATACCCCCCTCAGCTGCTCCATTGCAGTACGGATGCGCAGCGAAAGGAGCTCCGGGGTCTCTATCCCCAGGTATTCCTTGGCCTGGAGGGGAATCGCGGCGTAAATCCGGAGCACGTAATCGTTGAGATTGACCTGTACCGCACGGAATTCCGCGGCTATGGATGATACGAAGAACCAGCCGAGAAGCCCCAGTACGGCCATAATAGTAATGAACACCAGGACCACCGCCCCGGCGCGGGGCATCCCCCGCTTCTCCAGCGTAGTTACGGCCGGGTCGAGTATATAGGCGAGCACAAGGGCGATGATGACCGGCAACAGTGTTACGCCGGCAAAGGAGAGGAGAAGCACCAGGAGGACAATCAGCGCTCCGAGGATGATGAACAGCCGCAGCGAATCCTTATTCATGACAATCCCGTAAAATAAAAGGGGAAAGAGTAATCAACATATAGCCGATCCCCTTTCCCCCATTGTTCGTGCCCGGCATGCAGGCGGTTTACTGGTGAAGCCTGAAATTCCCGTCAGCCGACGTGATCTTCGCAATGGCGTGCTTGTAGACAAGAACGTCACCGCTTACATCCAGGAGAATGGAAAAACTGTCGAATGACTTGATGTAACCTTCCAGCTTTTCGCCCGACATGAACAGAACGATCACCTTGACTCGTTCCTTGCGGGACTGGTTAAGGTATTGGTCCTGGATGTTGAATGGTGTTTTTGACATATACCCGCTCCTTAATTAGGATTAAATCACATATCCGTAGATATTAGCAAAGTTTGCGCACAAATCAAACCATTTAATTTCCGGATCGTTCCGGAACCAGGTCAGCTGGCGCTTTGCATACTGCCTCGTACCTATTTTGATGAGCCGCACGGCTTCATCCAGCGGGTATTTGCCTGCCAGATATTCGCAAATCTGGCGATAGCCGATTGCCTTCATCGATTTAAGCTCCGGCGAATACCCTCTGGCGAGAAGACCCCGGACTTCATCCACCAGCCCGTTCGCTATCATCTCGTCAACGCGCCGGTCGATCCGTTCCAGGAGGAAAACTCGTTCGACCTCGATTCCGACCTTGACGCTGTCGTACTCGTTCGAGCCGAATCCATGTGCCTGCCTGAGCGCCGAGGTCGGCTGCCCTGTGGAATATACGATCTCAAGTGCCCGAATGACACGCACCCGGTTATTAGGATGAATTTCCGCAGCCGTCGCCGGATCCAGGCCGGCAAGAACTGCATGAAGCGCCTCGTTGCCCATCTCGTCCGCCATGGCCGAAAGTTTGCTCCGGACAGCCTCATCCCCACCAGGGACATCCATCATCCCTTTCAAGAGAACTTTTAGATAAAGCCCCGTGCCGCCGACAACAATCGCCCTTCTCCCCCGGCCGTGAATATCATCGATTGCCCTGCCGGCATGCCTGCGAAAATCCGAAGCAGTGAAATTGCAATCAGGATCAACGATATCCAGCAGATGGTGCGGCACCCTGCGCTGCATTTCCGCCGAAGGCTTGGCCGTGCCGATGTCCATGCCGCGATAGACCTGCATGGAATCGGCGTTGACGATCTCGCCGCCGCAGGCCTCGGCAATCCGCATTGCCAGATCGCTCTTGCCCGAAGCGGTTGGGCCGACGATTACTATCAGTCTCCTGTGGTCCACTGTTATTGGCATAGAAACAGGTCGTAGGCTGTAGGCTGAAACATTTAGGTCGTAGCTTGTAGCTTGTAGCAAAACCTACAGCCGACGACCTACAACCTCTGATGTACGACCTCATCAATGAATCAATCTACCTATATTGCGCCATCTCACCCCGAAATTTTCCTTATCCCACGACCAGTACTTGATGAAGGCAAGACCCTTGATCTTTTCGTTCTTCACGACCCCCCAGAAACGGCTGTCGTAAGACCGGTCACGGTTGTCGCCCATGACAAAATAGGAATCGGGGGGGACGGAGATCGGCTTGGTATTGTCGCGCGGGTTCTGTGCTCCGGGAACGAGGTCCTGCTCCTTGTGGACCTCCTGGGGGATCTGGAACAGCTTCCCGTTCACATAGACCTTCTTGTCCATAACCTGGATGGTGTCACCCGGCAAGCCGATGACCCTCTTGATGAAATCCTTGCTCGGGTCCTCGGGGTATTCGAAGACAATGACGTCGCCCCGTCGCGGGTCGCGGATCTTCACAAGCCGGGTGCCGGTGAACGGGATCTTGGTGCCGTAGATGAACTTGTTGACCAGTATGTGGTCGCCGATGGCAAGGGTGTCCTCCATGGAGCCGGAGGGGATCTTGAACGCCTGGACAACGAAGGTCCTGATTACCAGTGCAAGCAGAACCGCAACGAGAATCGACTCCGCGTATTCCCGGACGATGTGCTTTTTCTTCACTTCTGCCGCTTCAGTTTCCTGCTGGAGATTTTCTGCCATCTGGACGACATCCTTTCCGCTGAAATTCAACTTACTGACACCAACATAACAAATCAACAGGGATTCGGGGACTTCCTCCGAAAAAAGAATCTGCCTTCAAGGAAAATTTCGCTTAAAGGAAAGCCCCTGTATCCAGCAAAATGTCAAAAAAAACACCAAGAGGTGACACATTATTCTTTTTTCGGAGGAAGTCCCCGAATCCCGGCCGAAACACCTAATCCTTCACTTTAAGGATAGCGAGAAAAGCCTCCTGGGGGAGCTCCACGTTACCCACGGCCTTCATCCGCTTCTTCCCTTCCTTCTGCTTTTCCAACAGCTTCCGCTTGCGGGTGATGTCGCCGCCGTAGCATTTTGCGAGCACGTCCTTGCGCATCGCCTTTACCGTCTCGCGGGCGATAATCTTGGTGCCGATGGCCGCCTGGATCGCCACCTCGTACATCTGGCGCGGGATCAGCTCCTTCATCTTGGAGACCAGCTCCCGCCCCCGGAAATAAGCCTTGTCCCTGTGAATGATGAGCGACAGGGCATCCACCACCTCGCCGTTGATCATGACATTGAGGCGGTTCAGCTCGCTGCGGCGGTAATCGAGATACTCGTAATCGAGGGACGCATAACCCTTGGTTATGGATTTCAGGCGGTCGTAGAAGTCCAGCACAACCTCGTTGAGGGGGAGCTCATAGATCACCATGACGCGCGCCGTGGTCAGGTAGCGGATCTCCCGCTGCACGCCACGCTTCTCCTCGCACAGTGCAAGCACGTTCCCCACGAACTCGTTGGGAACATGGATCGATGCCAGGATGAAGGGTTCCTCGACGTAATCGATATGCTGCTGTGCCGGGAGATGATTGGCGCTCTCTATGGTGATAATCGACCCGTCCACCTTGTGAACACGGTAAACGACCGTCGGCGCAGTGGTGATCAGGTCGAGGTTGAACTCGCGCTCCAGGCGCTCCTGGATGATCTCCATGTGGAGAAGCCCCAGGAAACCGCACCGGAAACCGAAACCGAGCGCCAGGGAAGTCTCCGGCTCGTATGTGAATGAGGCATCGTTCAGCTTCAGCTTTGCCAGGGCATCGCGCAGCTGCTCGTACTGAGAGGTGTCCACCGGGTAGAGCCCGGAAAAGACCATCGGCTTCACTTCCTTGAAACCGGCGAGAGGCACCTCGCACTGGCTGTGCAGCAGGGTGATGGTATCGCCCACCTTGGCGTCCTGCACATCCTTGATGCCGGCGATGAGAAACCCGACCTCCCCGGCCGAGAGAGAAGGAACTTCCTTCATGAACGGCGCGAATACCCCCACCTTCAGCACCTCGTAATCGCGGCGGGTGGAGACAAGCTGGATCTTGTCCCCCTTTTTCACGGTCCCGTCCACGATGCGGACCAGGATGATGACCCCCTGGTAGACATCGTACCAGGAATCGAACAGAAGCGCCTTGAGCGGCTTCGCCGGGTCGCCGGCAGGTTGCGGGATCTTTTTGACGATCTCTTCGAGGATATCCCTCGTGCCGATCCCCTCCTTGGCGCTGGCAAGGACCGCATCGTGGGCGTCGAGGCCAATGATGTCCTCGATCTCCTGCTTGACCCGGTCGGGGTCGGCGGATGGGAGATCGACCTTGTTCAGGACCGGGAAGACCTCCAGATTGTTGTCGATTGCCAGGTAGACATTGGCCAGGGTCTGGGCCTCCACCCCCTGGGACGCATCAACGACAAGGAGTGCCCCTTCGCAGGCGGCAAGCGACCGGGAAACCTCGTAGGTAAAATCCACGTGACCCGGCGTATCGATCAGGTTCAGGATATATTCCTTCCCATCGTCAGCCATGTAGTTGAGGCGAACAGTCTGGGCCTTGATGGTTATCCCCCGCTCCCGCTCCAGGTCCATCTTGTCGAGGAACTGGTTCTGTTTCTCACGGTCGGACAACGCCCCCGTATACTCCAGGAGCCGGTCGGCAAGGGTCGATTTGCCGTGATCGATGTGGGCTATAATGGAAAAATTGCGAATAATATTCAGTGCCATAACTCTCAACTGTCTTCATTTGGTGTAACCGAAGAAGAATATAAAAATATCCCGCCCATGTAAAGGGAAATCAGGAACTGGCAACCCTTTCCTTCCCCGTATACGCTCCATCCGCATATTGACATTCGATGCCGGCTGGTGCAATATTCCTGAAATCGAACATAGCGTTTCGTCTGATAAGCGATAAGACTAAACCGTCAGCGATGGCGGGGCGGATAGCCTACAGGGTCTCACGAAGACAGCCAGGTGCCGAAATATCAGGTATAATATTCGGCATCCGGCTTTATCTTTGGAGATTCCTGTTCATGGCGCAATTCAAACACGATCCGTCAATCAGCTTCATCGACATCCGGGAACCGGACGTACATGAAGTTTATCGTTCCAAATTCGCGATCATCCCCGCCGGCATCGAATATATCCACAAATGCGAAGCCTTCTTCTGCTCGGCAAAGGACGGCAAAGGCTTCCACATCTATATCGCTCTCCTCGACATCGTATCCAGGGACATCCTCGTCTATATCCCCCGCGAGAAGCCAGCAGACCTCTCCGAATATGACCTGCTGAAGGAAGATGCCCTTTCCTTCCTATCGATCATGGGATTCTCCATGGAGCCGATCAATCTGAAATTCAGCGCCGCCATGCGACAGGTGATCATCCGCGATATCCGCGTAATGCACCCTCCAGCACCAAAGGCGCCTCCCATCAGGGGGATCACCAAAAAGGGCCCAAAAGTTATCGAAAGCGAGCCCCCTGCCGAGATCGCCGTTGATATCGGCATTCCCCTACACGAAACCGCAGCGGCGGAGAAAATCCTGAGGGCCTCCCTGCCCGGCCGGGGAAGAGAAGAAGCCCCTCATGAACCGGAGAAAGAGCTGGTCATTCTGCCGGTTCCGGAAAGCATCGCAGCACCTTCCCCTGTTGATTCCGACGAAATTGAAAGACTCAAAAGCGCGCTGGAAGAGGCTCTTGTCGAAAAAAAGGACCTTGAGGAAAAGATACGGCACCTCTCCGAGCAGCCCCCTACTCCCCCGGCAAAGGAAAGTGAAGCAAAAACCGACGAGCTTTCCAGCCTGAAGGCTGAAACCGCGCTACTGCGCGGCAAGATATTAACAATCGAGACTGATTTCGCCCAGGAACGCGCATCCCTCAGTGCAGAGCTTGACCGTCTCAGGGGTGAAAAATCAAGCAGAGAGGAGGAACTGGCCCAAATAACAACAGAGCTGGAGCAGATTGCAGCAAAGCAGGAGAGTGTCGCTGCATCAACCGCCGGGGATATAGAGTCACTGCGGAACGAGATGTTACAGGCCATCGAGGAAAAGAAAAACCTTGAGGACGAACTTGAAGCTCTCAGGAATGAAATGGCTGAGCTCGGCAAAACTCACGAGGCGCGCGAAACCGAACTGGAAGAACAGTTGGCCAAGGTCAGAGTCAGGCTTTCGGAGAAGGAAACAGAAAACAGGGAGTTGCTGGATGGCTCAGCAGCGGAAATTGCCTCCCTCAAGGAAGAATTGATGCGTCTTGGAGCTGAAAAGGACGCATTTGCGGCCGCAGTCGCCGGAAAATTCCGGGAGGCAAAGGCAGCCTTCGACCGGGCGATGGAAGCAAGGCAGGCGTCGGAGCAAGAATTGGCGGAGCTCCGATGTGAATACGAAGCACTCCTCTCCGAACGCCAGGCTGCTCCCCCCGAAGAAGCGCCGCCAACCGAAGCCCCCCATCCAGCGGCGGCGGTCGAGCAGCCTTCTGTCACGACACCGCCACCGGGACTTGCACCCGAGGAAGCCGGAATTGAAGAAATACCGCAACCTGAAAAGATTTTGCAACAGCCAGCACCGGAAGCTGCCGCTGCTGGAACAGAGACCAGCGAAGAGCTGGACCCGTTTGCATTCATGAAGGAGGCCGGAGCCGAAGGGCTCTCCCTTGCCACCTCCCTGCTGGGCCCTCTCACGAATTTCCTCCCCGCAGTTGATAAGGATTTCGTCGAATACGGAGACCCGGAAGAAGTTCGGGATATCTACCAGTCTATAAATGCCGTAGAATTCAATCCCGGCGGCCACTACCCCCAGAAGTGCAATGCCTACGTCTGCGCCGTTGGAAGCACCGAAGCACCGGAGGTCTACCTTGTCTGGCATCTCCTGAAAGAGGAGAAGATTCTGGTGTACGTGCCGCAACAGCAGCCGCAGGACCCTGAGTCATATTCAAAGATACTGAAAGACGCAACCTACTATTTCGAATCCATCGGCTTCATGCTCGATCAGGTCTCCCTTCCGTCAGATCCGAAAAAGCGAACAAAAGCAATCGAGAAGGTCCCGGCGCTTCGCAGGATTTAGAAACAGTTGCTGGCCTTTGAAATAAAAAGCCCCTGACATCTCATGACGTCAGGGGCTTTTTGAATTCTTTGGAGCGGGAAACGGGATTCGAATCCGCAACTCACTCCCGAAGGGACAGCGAAGTATTACACAGTTAGCCAGTAAATTCAGCTAATTATCTTAATCATCCTTTCCGTTCCTGGTTCGCAATTGTTCGTCAAAATATGCCGATTTTCGCACCCAAATGCGAAAGTTTTGCGAAAGTTTTCGCAAGTGAAATTTGAACCCGCATTCCATTCTGCATTGGTTACGGCGTGGGACTACACAAAGAGGTAGTCCCACCCTCAATCCTGACCCCCCATCAGATACCATTTCTTCTCCAGTACCTTCAGCAACTCGTCGAGATTCAGGCGGATTTCCGTCGAATCGACCGACAGCCCTCTTATCAGCCAGGCTACCTTCGTTACGGTCTCGACGTTCTTCTCTGCCGTCCGCGCATCCGGCGGATTCACATTAACCTGAGAAAGCAGGCCGAAAGCGTCCGTCAGAATTACCAAGTCGTTCGAGTTCGAGGTGGAGATGCCGTTTAGTTCGGAAATGATCTTTTGCAGCAGGCCAGACAAGTCATCAATCACACTCAACGTAATATTCGCTGTTCCGTAGAGTAGGTAGTTGCCGTAGTTTGCATACCTGACCTCTGAAGTGGCCGTGTAGTTACCTTTTGCATCGGGGAGATTCAGATAGTACCCGAATTTGGCCCTTTCCAGGGCAGCCAGGTATTGCTCCCATGTAATGGTGTTGCCTGCCAGCGCCCCAGCTGGCATGACCGTGTCGGCCGTTGTTTCGGAGGGAATTGTCTCCGTTACCCTGAGTCCCAGGGGTTCGGCGGAGTTGGCAATCGTGATGCTCACGGGTACGCTGTCGAGAGCATGGACCCTGTGCTGCTCCTGTTTCAGGAGGTTTATGGAATTGGCTATGAGGTCCTCCACCTTATCCCTGTCGGCACT
The DNA here is from genome assembly GCA_016177775.1 of Geobacter sp. GTDB lineage: Bacteria > Desulfobacterota > Desulfuromonadia > Geobacterales > Geobacteraceae > JACOUQ01. The sequence goes on along the minus strand of JACOUQ010000022.1, from coordinate 103,263 downwards.
GTTCAGAAGATCGAATGTGTAGAGCAGCACCTTGCCGCTCCCGTATTCGTTGAACACGACGGACGGGTACTGGCCGCGCTTGTCATTCACGTAGCCGAACAGGTAGGCCGTATTCGCCACGATGTTGCCAACCACGGACTTGCCGCTGCTCTGGATGGTTGCGCCGCCGCTCACCGGGCTTTCCTTGAGGGTAACCATCAGGTTATCGCTGGTGGTCCTGCCGGTGAACTTCACGCCGAATGCTTCATCAAGGGCCGGGTCCGCGCTGGGAAGCGACTTGATGAAGATCAGGCTGTCGCCGTAGTTGACCGCCTCGCGTATCTCATCACCCACCTTTTCATCCCGGTAATCCACCAGGATATAAGTGTTGTACCGTCCCGATCTGAGGGAGCGCTTGAAGGCATCGCCGTTTCCGGCAACAGTGTAATTTACTCCGAGAGATGAGAGGATTGCGCTCAGGGAATCGATGGCGCCCTGGTTCCTGACCGTGTTGAGACTGTCTGTCCAGGCACCCACCAGCACCACCGGGTCAAGGGACACCTCCTTGGCAATCTCCATGACTATCAGCCTGACCGTGATCGTCTGCTCCTGCTCCGCATTTCCGACATTATCCTCCGCATTGAAGGAAATGGTGTGAGCCCCGGTCGTCATCCCCGCCAGGGTGAAACTTCCTGTGTAAAGTTGCCATTGGCCGCCGTCGATACGATACCAGACAGTCTTAACGCCCGAGAGCTCGTCAGCGGCGCTCAGGATGAAGCCAGTCACCGGCGAAACCGTATTGACCACCCCTTGCACAAGGGGATCCGAGGCGGTGATTGTTGTCTGGGGTGGGGTCTTGTCGAGGACGACAGTCAGCTTCTTATCTATTTCCACATTCCCCACATTGTCGGTGGAGCGGTAATTGATGGTATGGCTCCCGTCCGACAGTACGGCGAGGTTGAATGGAGCGCCGTAACCTGCGAAAGCTCCCTCGTCGAGGCTGTACTCGCTTGTCTTGACGCCGCTGGCGCTGTCGGTGGCCGAGATGGCTAGATAGGTCCCGCCGCTGATGTAAAGATCGCCGTTGGCGAAGTGCTGGGGAGAACCGACGGTAATGGCTGATTCTGGCGGAGTGTTGTCGACGGTGATGATCAGGACCTTCTCCACTTCTAGGTTCCCAAGATTGTCGATACTCCGGTAGCCGATGGCATGGCTCCCTTCGCCGGAAATGACAAAAGACGCATAGGGTGTCCAGGGACCGTTGTCGATCCGGTATTCGGTCGTTGCAGTACCGGAAAGGTTGTCCGTGGCAGAGAGGGTGAACGATGTCCCCGAAGTGACGTGAAGTTTTCCGACTGCCTCGTATCTGGGCGTGCCGGGGGTTATGGCGGTAACTGGCGGAGTGTTGTCAACGACTACCGCCAGAGATTTCGCCTCCTCCAGGTTCCCCACGTTGTCCTGGCTTCGGAATTCGATGGCATGGGCACCTTCACCGGAAATGGTGAACGGAGCGTAGGAAATCCATGTTCCTCCGTCGATCCGGTACTCGCTCTTCACCACGTCGGAGAGATTATCGCTGGCTGAGATGGTGAAGTTGGTGGCGCCAGTGACGTAGAGCTTCCCGCCCGCCTCATGTTGCGGCGTCCCTGTGGTGATGGCGGAAACCGGCGGAGTATTGTCGACGGTGATGGTGATGCTCTTCTCCGGCTCGATATTGCCGACGTTGTCGATGCTCCGGTAAGCAATCACGTGCTCGCCTTCGGCGGCAACTGTAAACGGTGCATAGGACATCCATGCCCCGCCGTCCACCTTGAACTCGGTCCGGGCCACGCCGGAGGCGTTGTCCGTGGCTGTCAGCGTGACAGGAGTGGCACCGCTGACGTAGAGGGTCCCATCTTGGGCCGTGTACTGCGGGGCGCCGGCGCTGATTCCCGTCACCGGCGGAGTGTTGTCGATGGTCACGGTGTACGCCTTGGCCGTCTCTTCATTCGTCAGGTTATCCTGGCTCCTGTACTGGAAGGTGTGCGCCCCTTCACCGGCAAGCGTGAATGAGGCAAAGGCGTCCCAGGAGCCGCTGCCCAGCTTGAGCTGTGTTGCCGCCACGCCGGAGAGGCTGTCGGTGGCGGTGACGGTGAAGAGGGAATCCCTGGTGGCGAAGTTCTCCCCGGCGGGGGAGGTGAATTTGGGGTCGCCCACGGTGAGCACGCTTGTTGGCGGGGTGTTATCGACCGTGGCGGTGAAAGTTTGGAAGGTTTCCACGTTGGTCGCCCGGTCAAAGGCCCGGTAATTGAGCGCATGGACCCCGTCGGGCAGGCCGGCGAAAGCGACCGGGGCACCGTAGGCGCTCCATCCCTGGGCGTCGTCCAGCCGATATTCCATGCCGGCCACACCGGAGGGTGCGACCCCGGTGTCCTGGGCGCTGGCCGTTACCGGCGTCTGCCCGCTCACGAAGAGGACGCCGCCATTCGCATACTTGGGCGATACGGCAATCGCGGAACTCACGGGCGAGGTCTTGTCGATGATGAAGGTGACAGTCTGGCTGGCGGAATTGCCGGCCAGGTCTTCCGCCCCGACAGACAGGGAATAGCTCCCTTCGGGCATCACGGGGCTGCCCAGGACATAGGGCTGGCCGTTGAGGAGAACAGAGCTCCCCTTGAGGTTCGTATCGGCGACGCTTATCACGGGTGTGATATCGGTATTATAGGCGCCGCCGTCAGCCACGCCGGCAATGGTTATCACCGGCGGGGTCTTGTCCATGGTGAAGTGAACGGTCTGCGTCGCCTGGTTGCCGAAGCGGTCCACGCCTGTTGCCGTCAGGGTATAGGCCCCGTCGGCCGTTATGGGCGCAGGCGAATAGGGATTGCCGTTGAGGGTGATGGCCGTTTCGGCCAGATTTGTGTCAGATGCGGTCACTTGCGGCGTCACATCGTTTCTGTAGTAGGCCCCTTCCGTCACGCCGCCGATGGTGACGACCGGCGCCACGTCGTCGAGGGGGGTAGCGGCAATGGTTGTTCCCTGGCTCTCGTTGCCATGACTGTCGTAAACGGTCACCTTGAGCTGCGAGGGCACACCGGTTGCAAGCCCACCGATCTCGGTGCCGTTTGCAACGGGATTCGGGATATCGATGAGGAGGGAACTACCGAGGTAAACGCGGTAACCAGCAGTGTCCGATGACGCCGAGGGGGTCCATGTCAGGAGCACCGCGCCGCTGTCGTCCCCAGGCTTGTCAGAAGCCAATCCGCCGGTCACCTCATTTGGCGGATTATTGACCGCCAGGTTCACCGCTGCTTCGCACAGGAGTTCGCTCCCAGCCAGGGCAGACTGCTCCAGGACCACATTGAGGGAGCGGGTGCCGCCGGGGTTGTCGATTTCGTATGTTGAGCCGAGAACGAGTTGGGACTGGGCAAGGCGCGCGGTTGCCTCGGCAAGGGAAAGTCCCGTCAGGTCCGGCATCCTGGTGAAACAGCCGATCTGCACGGTTGCGCCGTTATTGTAATCGAGGGGATAGAAAGGGCCGCCGTCGAGGAGCATGACGTCGCTGAGGTTTATGTCGATCTGCTTCGAGTTCACGCCGGAACCGACCCGGACCATGAAGCGGGCCACGGAGCCGCTGCCGGAAGGAGGCGTGGAGCCGTTGGTATGAGCGAAGGTATACAGGCCAGAGCCGTTGACGAGCGGCTCGTTGTCCATGACCAGGATGCCGTTTCCGCCCCGGCCGTTCCAGAAGAAATCGCCGATCCCGGAGCGGGTCGCAGTTGGCAGCGAGACGAGGAGCGGAGATGCGACTGCCACCTCCCCCGCCCCTGCCTGGGGAAGGTCGTTCACCCCGGTAACGCTGCCGCCTGGAACGACCACGTTGAGCCGGAACTGCACGCCCCCCAGCCCCTCCGCCGGAATCCCTTCGGCAACGACGTCGAAGAAGAATTCCTCGCCTGGCAGCACCCGCTGGCTCGACGGCACCACCTTAATGCCGATGGCCAGAGCAGAGCCGCATGTGAAAGCAGTTACAAGCAAAACAGCAAAAAAGCCTACCAGAGCGATCTTTATCCTGCCCATCCGCCCCTCCGATCTAATTTCATCATATTCAAGGTCAACAAATCTGTCTCTCGCAAAGCCGCAAAGGACGCAAAGGTTAAAACCTTTAAAACCTTAGAAACCGGGTCACACGAAGACACAAAGACTCAAAGAAAAACGATTTAGACAAAAGATTTTGGGGTTTCTTGTGCCTTTGTGTCTTTGTGTCTTTGTGTGACAAGACCAGCTTGCAGATTTTGTTTTTCTTTGCGTCCTTTGCGGCTTTGCGAGAGAAACCGGCATTGCCTTATTCAACCTGACTCCGCCCATACTCCCTCGCAAACCGCGCGAAATCCTGCGCATCGATCTTTCCGGCCGGGTCAGCGACAAAATCATAATCCGGGTTGTACGCGGCATCGTCAGGAATGGTCCGATACTGTTTCCGGAATTCGGCGAAATCCTGATCGTCCACCTTGGCGTCCAGGTTGAAGTCGGCAAAAAACCCCTTCGCGGGCTCCCCTGCCGCCACCGTCCCGGCGTCTGCCTGAAGCCGCCGGTAGTGGAGAAGGGTCGAAAGGGTCCCCCCACGGTACACGCTGAGCACCGCCTTCTCTCCCCCAAGGATGTCAAGGCTCGCCATATCCAGACCGAACAGGTTGTTCAGGTCGAGCACCCCTTCGGGCGCGACTGTCCCCGCCCCCACGAAGGCACTCACGGGATGGGAGGATGCGGGGGTCTCCAGAATGACCAGGTCCCCTTCCCCCGGCACCGCATCCTTGTCAGCCGGCTGGATGTAGACTTTCATCGTCAGCAGGTCGTTGGCAAACCCCTGAAGGGTGCCGTCCTCTATGCGTTGATAAGGAACGACCGAGGAAGCGGTGGTGACCTCCTGGAGCCCCGAGTAACCGATGCTCGCCGGATCGGCCGGGTCAACCGTGACAGTGCGGACATAGTACCTGGTGTTCGGGGCGAGCCCGGTCACGCGTATCTTCATGATCCCCCGGCTGCGGGCTGCAGCCGCCACCCCTTGGGGGGCGTCCGGCATCGGGGTTACCGTGATTGCATCCGCCAGCCGGTCCGTCATGGCGGAGTCAGCGTACACCTCCACGTTCGGGGCAGCCGCCACATCCGTCATCCAGACCACGGCAAAGGACGAGGTCGTCACGTCGGTGACCCGCACGCTGACGGTTTCGGGAACCGCAAGGGCATTTCCGGCGACGGCAAATAAAATCAGGAACACAAAGAGCCATTTTCTCATTTCGGTCCTCCTCCAACCACCGCGCCGGGACAGGTGGGACATCCCCCCTGGGTGGTGGAAATTCTCTTCTCCGGCCTTGCTCCCCACGCCGCGTAGCCACCTTCCAGATATCTCACGTCTCCGGGAATATCCCTGAACGATTGTTCAAGGAGCGGCCGGGGATCGACCCCAGTCGGGAAAACGAGAACGATTGTCGCGGGCTTGTCCAGCTTGCCGGCCAGTCCCTTCTTTTGCGGCGTCAGCAACCCTTTCGCCTTCTGCAGCCTTTCCGGCAGGGCGGCCCCTTCCAACGCCAATGCCTGCGGGACTTCTCCCTGCTTCCTTTCGTCAGCGTCCCTCAGGTCGAATATCTTCAGAGGGATGCGGTTCTCCTGCGCCCACTTGAGCTCATCGGGCATGACGCTTCCGAAGGCCCGCCCCACGCTTTTCCCAGCCATCGGATAACCCTCCCCCTGCCAAGCTGCCATCCCTCCGTCAAGGAGGTAGATCTTTTCCTGGCCGTTCTTCAGGAGAAAATCCGCAGCCTCCCGCCCCTTCCGCAGCCCCAGGCCGTCATCCACAAGAACGAATATCTTCCCCTTGGGGAGACGCCTGGTGGCGAGGACGCCGGCCGGAATATGCACCGCCCCCTCGATGTGCCCCTCCTCGAAAGCCGCCTCGCTCCGCACATCCACAAGCCACAACCCGCTCCCTTCCTTGACGAGGTTATAGGCCCGCTGCGGCGTCATCCACTGCCAGCCGACGGCGGAAACCACCTGAGGGAGGAAGATAAAAAATGCAAACAGAATCGCCTTTAAATGCTTTAAACCCATAACCTTTTCCGCCTCGCGCAAAGCCGCCAAGTTCGCAAAGAAAGTCAAAAGCTAAAAACTAAAATCCTGTTTCTCACACAAAGACACAAAGCCACTAAGAAAACCATTGCATAAGAATATGTTAGCTAAGTCTTTCTTTGTGTCTTAGTGTCTTTGTGTGAGTAAGCATTTGTGTTTTGGATCCTCTTTTCTTTGCGTTCTTTGCGGCTTTGCGAGAGAAAAGTTTTTGTTTTCAAGGTATCCACCCGTCCACCCGGTTCTTCATCGTCACCATCAAGCCATCTCCGGGGTTGATAACGAAATTGAGCCCAACCAGCTCATCCCCCGATGCCCCGGCCCTCACCGCAACGCTCTGCCACGCCCCGGTCTCGGTGTCGAACCGCCGCACGCTCTGGATGTTGTCCAGCCCCACCGACTTCATCATGTCATAGGCACTGTATCCGAACGGCACGGTCAGTATCCCGATCTGGTTCGTGCCGAGAAGCAGCGTGTAAGTTGCGGTCTCCCCGCTCTCGGCAAGCTTGAGGGTGCCGGATTTTTGCGCATAGACGACGAGCCCAGCTCCCTTGGAAATGGTGAAGTCGCCACCCGTTCCGGCTGCTTCGGTGTAGGTATTGTGCAGCGGATCGTGGGAAAGGATACGCTCGATCCCGAGCTCTTCCCCTTTTGCAGCGATGAGCGCGGAAGCCGAAGGGTATTGACCGGCCAGCCACCCCCCCGCGGCCACCAGGTTGAAGCCCGGAGCAAGCGCAGCCTCGATGGGAAGCGCCTCAGTGGCAAAGGGCGCGGCATATATCTGGAACTTGCCGTCCCGGTTGTCCTGCCAGAGAATGTACCCTGTGCCGATGGCCGGCTCCTCCTGTCGGGCCGCATTAGAGGACAGCCTTCCACCGGCCCCGCCGGAGAGAGCGCGGAACGAAAGGTTCGGGTCGTCGATCCCCGCCTCGTAGTCGGTGTAGACGAGGAGGTCGTTCAGGATCGCGGCCTGGCTGTGATCGCCCGTGCCGTAAGTGATACGGAGCGCACCCCGTGCCGGGTCATGGATGTATATGTCTTTCTGGCCATTACGCTGATCGGTCCAGACCAGGCCTGCGGCGGAGAGCGCGGGAAGGGTCTGGTTTTCCGGATCGAGGGTCACTCGCGTCTCGGTCCGGGAGACGAGGTCGTACCTGTAGATTTCCCCCAGGCCGTTGCGGTAATCCTCCCAAGCCACAGTGGTACCGGCGATGGCGGGGTGGAGTTGGTCGCGCTCGTGGGAGGTGAGCTGGACGGACTCCCTGGCAGTCAGATTATAAGCGTAGATGTCCCGGTTGCCATTGCGGTTGTCCTGCCACGCCATCCACTCCCCGGCGATGACTGGCCGCTCCTGGTCTCCCTCGCCGCTAAAAACGGTAAATTCGGTGCCGGTCGCGAGATCGTGGCCGTAAATGTCCCAATTGCCGTTGCGGTTGTCCTGCCAGACGATGATGTTGCCGGCCACGGCCGGGAACTGGTGGTCGGCCGCGCCGCTGGTGATCTTCACGCTGTCGCCGGCCGCAAGGTCCCTCGTATAAATGTCCCAGTTGCCGTTTCGCATATCCTGCCAGACGACCCGAGTGCCGGAAACCCTCGGGTGCAGCTGGTCGGCGGCCGGGTTCGGGTCGACTGGCGCCGCGGCAAACCAGTCGGCGGCGGTCAGGGTCGTCTCCCGCACGGCTGTGTGGGAGTTGGCATCGGGATCGGCCGGGTTGTCCAGCCCGTCCGAGACCTTGACCCGCGCCGTGTATGAGCCGGTCGGAACGAGCTGGCCTGCTGTGTCCTTCCCGTCCCAGGCGATATTGAGGGGAGAGCCGGAGGCGGCGCTCCCCTTGAGGCCCCTGACAACACTGCCCGCCTGCGGGCCGGAGCCCGCCACGATCCCGATCTCCACCGCCAGGGCCGGAATGCTGCTGGTGGCGGTGAGGGTGAAATCAACCGTGCGGGCCGCCGCGACCCCTTTCGGCGCCTGCGGGGCAAAGCTTGCCGGTGTGGCGGTGAAGCTGGTGATTTCGGGCGAGGCAGCCACGACCACGACGGTTGCGCTCTTAGCCACTTCCACGTTCCCGGCCCGGTCGGTGCTGTAAAATTCGACTGTGTGGCTCCCCGGCTCCGTCAGGTTGAACGGATACGCTGGGACGAAGTCGCTGTCGATCCCGGCAGCTTTCTTGAACATGGCATCCACGCCGCTCCCCCCTTCGTTGTCGATGGCGGTGAGCAGGAGCCTGGTCTGGGGGGTAATGTAAGCCGGATTGCTCCCTGTGGCCGGGCCGTCGAAGATGAGGGAGGATGCAGGCGGGGTGGTGTCCACGTCCGGCTTGGTGAAGATGAGGGAATAGCTGCCGGGGGTAGCGGCATCGGTGCGGTAATCGACGAACTGGAGGGTCCAGGTCTTCTTGTAATTCTGATCGAGCCCCTGGTCGACCCAGAAGTTGTGGGGGTCGAGATGCACGCCGTCCCCCCGCACCACGTCCAGGAGCTTCAGCATCCCCTGGGATGGGTCCGGGAGCTTGGTGTAAACCCAACCGGTGGTACCGGCTGGGAGAGAAAGGGCCACGGCCGGCGTTTCCGGCGTGGGGCGCTCCGGCTGTGCCAGGGGATAGAGGACCGTGACGGCTGAACGGGCGTTGGCCATGTCGGTCCCGTTATTGGGGATCTCCGACTCGAAGATGGCATCGGGCAAGTGCTCGGCGTCCCTGTCGGTGTCGGCCAGGAAGTCGAGGCGGCTGTCACGCCCCGGCAGGTTCACCTTCACCATGTGGGTGAGGTAGTGGGCGTTTGTAGCATTGATGAGGGAGGTGAGCTCCCCCCCCAGCTCGGAGGCGTGGGTGAAGCTGGCCTTGAACTCGATGAACCGGCCGGAAAGGGTGGAGATCATCTGCCAGCTTGCGGTGGCGGCCTTCTTGCTCCCGAGGTCGCCGAAATCCACGGTGAGCGAAGGGGTGACGGCGCTGTCGTTCACCGAGGCGCCGAGGAGCTTGAAGTCGATCAGGAGACCCTGCTGGTTGTCCACGATCTTCGGCTGGGCTGAATCTATCTTCAGTTTCGCAGCCGTGCCGTAGCCGTCGTTCATCACCCGCACCGCCAGGGGATAAGGCACCGGCGGCTCCACCTGGGGGGTGAAGGGATTGTCGCCGAGCACACTGTAAGGCATAAAGTAGTCGAGCACCAATTGCGGCATCGGCTTGACCGTGATCCGGTCAGGGTTGATCGGCACCACCTCCTGTTTGCCGGCGATGGTGTATGTCAGAGTCGCCCCAACCCAATACTCCGTGCCGGTGGACGTTTGCCCGCCGGCCCCCGGAGAGGGGATGATGAGCCAGTGGGCCTCGCCACGGCTGCCGGCCCCCACGCTCCCCGTGCCGTCCACGCCGGAGATGCCGGTAAGCTCGGGCTTACGGACAAAGAAGAGGGAATCCTTCAGGTTTCCGTCCTTGTCCTTGATGAAGACATCCACCCGGATCTCTTCCAGCGCCTGGTCGGGAATGCCGTTGGTTATCACCAGCTTGGCATCGAACGCCACCCGCTCCAATGTCAGCTCCTGGAGGATCTCGATGGAGACCTTGGCGCACGCGGCATGGGCAACCGTCGGGTTCACACAAAGGGTACATAGAAAAATGAAGGAAATGTAAGTAATGAACTTATTCATTGAAATACCTCTAAATCGATTTCACACGAAGACACAAAGGCACAAAGAAAGGCTTAAAGCATAAGTTTTCGAATCCAAACATTCTTGCAAAACGCTCACGTCTCATTTCAGGTTTTTTTAGTGTCTTTGTGTCTTTGTGTGACATGACTAAAGTTTACCGTTTATGATCCGCTCAATTCCATCCTTGATAACCGGGGCGCCGAAATTGATCAGCAAACCCAATTTCTTACCAGATAATTTCAGATAGGTGAGAAGCTGCTTTTTGTGAACAGACGCAAGCGTTTCAACAGATTTGAGTTCTATTATCACTTTGTCATTCACGACAATATCGGCGCGGTAGCCTTCATCCAGCGTGATCGACTCGTAAACAACAGGCAGCGGTTTCTGGCGTATAACCTGAAGTTTTCTCTTCTCAAGCTCGAAAGCGAGAATGGTCTCATATACTGACTCCAAGAGCCCAGGGCCAAGCGTTGTATGTATTTTGAATGATGCATCGACGATCTGAGTTGCAATTTCGTTCTCTGTCATACAATCGCTTTCCTTTGTGACTTTGTGACTTTGTGTGACATTCATTGATTTTCAGCCAGATACCGCATAACCTCCGCCCCGCTCCTCTCCAGGTTTACGGCAGACGCGCCAGGCATATTGACTATAAAGGCAAACGCAGTCCCCCTCCCCTTCCCGTCCACCCCGTAGCCGGCCAGGGCAAAGGCATTCTCCAGCCGCCCGGTCTTGGCGCGGAACCTCTCGTCACGGTAGCCGATATCCCGCAGCGTCCCGTCGATTCCGGCACGGGGAAGGGAATCCCTGAACATGGAGAACCAAGGCTTTTGCGAGACCTTATGGAGATAATGGGCTAGATATCCTGACGTCACCCTGTTTCCCTCCAGAAGCCCGGAGCCGTCAACGATTGCGCCTTCCCCCTCGGAAAGGCCGAGGGTTTCCAGGAATTCGTTGACCACCCCTAGTCCCTTCTCCCGCGTCCCCGGCGCACCGTACTTTTCCGCTCCCAGCAGAAGCAGCAGGTTATCGGCGACGACGTTCAGGCTGTTGACGTTCATATCGCGAAGTACTGTTTCAAGGGGTGGAGCGTCAATGCCGGCCAGGATTTGCGCACTGTCCGGCGTTCTCCCCTCCCGCACCTTTCCCTCCACCACAACTCCGAGCCGTTTCAATTCACTGTTCAAAACACCAGAAGCATATCGGGCTGGATCATGCAGAGCAAAGCGCCATTTCATCGGAGCAGAGCCCGCCGCAATATTCCCGCTCACCCTATACGAAGCATCGTCTATCTGCATTACCTTGACATTGCCAACGCCGGTCGCGGTCGTCCGCCCCTCCACCGCCAGCCGGACCGCATCGTTCGGGGGCTCCACCATTACCATCGGCGGCTTCCCCGGTTCCGTGGGGGTCACGGTCACCGCCACCGTGTGCAGGTCGAGCCCCAAGGCCCCGGCAGGCGCATGCCCCGCCCCCTTCCGCGTCCGCTCCAGCCCCTTCGTGTCAAAGAACGCATCGTCCGCAACGACACTACCGGTAATCTTTCGTATCCCCATCCCCACGATCTTCCGGGCTGCTTCCTTCAGGTCGCTTTCCGAAAGGAAGGCATTCCCCCGTCCCCGCAGATAGATGTTGCCATGCAGTGTCCCGTTTTTGATCTCGCCGTCGTGCAGGATTGTCGTCATCAAATCCAGCGTCCCGCGCCGGTCCCGGTGGTCCAGCACCGCCCCGGCGGTAAACAGCTTCACCAGCGAAGCCGGGACCAGAGGTTCCTTGATCGCTGTGCCGGCTGAGGCGAGCTCCTTCCCGGTCTGCATATCGATAGCAACCAATGCCCATCGGGCATCTCTCGGAAGAAGATCAGCCAGGCGACCGTATGGAGTTTCATCGGCATAAGTAATGTTGCCAAAGAGCAGAAAGGCTAAAAGCACTAAGACATGTCGAATGCCACACAGAGACACAAAGACACGAAGGATTGGAAATCCTATTTCGTTGTTGCTTTTCTTTGTGACTTTGTGTCTTTGTGTGACCATAGTTTGTTATTTAGCTCGTTGATCGCTTTAGGAGTTAGCCGCCACGGCTTCCTCTCTCTCAAACGAGAACCAGAACCCCAGCCCAACCGAAACAGCGATAAACAACACTCCCAAACTATATATGATGTTACCGATGATCTGGTCCCACGCGAGGACGTTGAACTTGAGGAGGAGCCAGTTCCAGTCGTGCATCCCTTCCCCACCGCCGATATTCACCAGCGGCAGCTCCATGGCAGCGGCGTCCTTCACGTAGACCGAGATATTCAGCAGATTCTGGCCGACCCAGAAGATCATTACGCTTGAGGAAAACAATTCCCGCCGCAGGACGAAGTAGATTCCGATCCCCGTCGGCACCAGGAGCTGTCCCAGAGTTCCACCGATTACCATTATGAACTCGCCGAAATAGCCGAACAGCAGATGCCCCGCCTCGTGGGCGATCAGGTCTACCCGGTCGAGAAACGTCCCCTCATCTATGCTTCGGGCGCAGATGATGCCGTAGATGGCGAGCAGTGCTGCGAAGGCAGCCTTGGGATAATTGAGATTTCTACTGGTCGCAGAGACGTTCATTTTCACCGATCAGTGGGTAAGTCAGGAACTTGGTTTCAGGATTTATTTTCAAGCTGTCTGATCTCTTCTTTTACTTTGTCGATCTTTGTCTGCAATTCAGGTCTCGGGTCCTGCTTAAGCACAAATTTATTGGGCTGCCCTGTTATCGCACATGTTCCGACTTCCGATTGCATTCTGGCAATATCTGCTTCTACCTGCTGGAGAGCATCCTCGTAAGCCTTCAGTTCTTCCTTTTTGCAGGCTAATAATTCCTTCTTTTCCTGCTCGCTTTTTAAAGACAATCCTGCAGAATTCTGGATTGATTTGCATTGATTTGCGACCTGGCTCCGGGCGGCAAACAATTTGGATCCCGGTTGTGCCGGCCAGAAGAAAAAAGCCGCCAATGCAGTAATGATGGTGATGCATACTATTTTGAATGTAATCGGCGCGCCATTTGACTCCGGTTTCGACGCAGCGGAAGGGACAGAAGCTTGGATCATCCGCGAGTGTGTGTTTTCTTGAGAAGCTTTTGCATATACCACCTGACAGGCAGGGCATTGCCATGCGGGGGCTACATCTTCCGGTTTCCTCACATAACCACATTTCGGGCATCGCACGTCTGGTTTGTCCTTTCATCCAAACTTGGTCGAAAACGAAGGGAGTATGTCAAGAGGTAGAGTAGACCAGCTTCTCTCAGTGACGGTATGACATTGTGTTTACGTTGCCGACTGATTTCTCAATCGATGTCGCACTACAGTCATAACATGCACCAATTGTCACTGGCCCCTCACAGAACCGTGCTGGCGCTATTTACGCACACGGCTCCTCACACAGTCATTCACGTAGTACAGAACATTTTGACCTTGATTCTCGGTTGCGGAAGAGGAAATCGCTTCAGCACTTCGCAGAACTTTTCCCAGTTGAGACATCCCCTTTTGCCACGGCGATTAAGCCACTTGAACAGGAGCTTTTCCGCTTCCGCAGCAAACCTCTTGATCCCCGGCAGGTTGTCCGTGACGCCGTAGTAGGCGTAGTGGCCTCTCAATTTGGCTTGGGCGGTAGCCCATAGCTCCTTCGTCTTTAAGGTCCTGGCCTTCTTCAGCCATTCCTTGAAGGCTTTCAGCTTGGCGGTGAACCTCTTGCGGGTTGTTACCCGCTTCATCCGAAACCCTGTGCCGTCCCGGCGTGTGCCGCAGTAATGAGTGAAACCCAGGAAGTCGAAGGTGGCAGGTCTCTCCCCTCTTGCTTTGGCATTCTGGACGGCAAAGCGCCCAAACTCCATCACCTTGGTCTTGGTCGGCTCCACTTCCAGCCCGAACTTCGCCAGTCGCATCCGCAATTCCCTGCGAAACTTCTCCGCATCTGTCTTGTACTGAAAGCAGACGACGAAGTCGTCGCAGTACCGGATCAGTCTGGCAAAACCGATGCACTTCTTGCGGACGACCTTTTCAAACCAAAGATCAAGGGTGTAGTGCAGGTAGATGTTGGCCAATAGCGGCGAGATGACCCCGCCCTGCGGCGTCCCCTCATCGCTGACCGTTACGTTACCATCCTCTGCCACCCCCGCCTTGAGGAAGCGCTTCACCATGCGTTGAATTCGCTTGTCGCCTATCCGGTGCTCCAGGAATTTCATCAGCCATTCCTGGTTCACATGGTCGAAGAAGCCTTTGATGTCCGCCTCTACGATGTGGTTGACCGGTTTGCCTTCCACTGTCTCGCTCAGTGCCCTGAGCGCTTTGTGACAGCTTCTGCCGGGACGAAATCCATAGGAATCTTCTATGAAGTCCTGCTCGTACACTGCTTCCAGTATCCGAACCATCCCCGCCTGGACAAGTTTGTCTTCAAGGCATGGTATCCCCAAGGGGCGTTGTGTGGCGCTGCCCGGCTTTGGTATGTATTTGCGCCGGACAGGTTGCGGTATGTATGCCATCAGGTGCAGCCGCTCTATCAGGTTCGATAGATTGGCATCGAGGTTTGCGGCATACTCTTCCTTGGTCACGTTGTCAATGCCGGCAGCGGCATCCTTTCTCAGCCGCTGAAAGCACCCCCGCATGAGTTCCTCGTTCATCAGGTGGTAGAGGCTAGTGAACTTGAACGATCGTTCCGTGCGGGCCTTCTCCGCTATGCGGCGCAGTTTCGTTGCCACCGGTTCCCCGCTTCCGTGAACGGACGGTGTTTCCTCACGCCGCGCTTCCATGTGTGGCCCCCTTCCCTCCAGCGGCATTACCCGCCTTCTTCGGTACTACTGGGCCATCCGACTCCCCACGCCTCATTTGCCTTTCTCCCTCTTCGGTTGTCCGGCATACTCCCCTTTCGGGAAGAAACGTGGGGCCTCCCGGGTTGCCGTGTAATCACAATGTCAGACATGCCATGGTCACCGACCCCGAGGAAGCAGACATCACCTTGCCATTAGCGGTAATATCTGTGTTGACTTCAGCTTCTCAAACAGCTTGGTCCTTCCCAACGCGTCATTTACGGGGCTCTATCCCTTCAACCTTGCGGCTTACGGCCTGCCTGCTTGCTGTCCTACGCTTAAAGCTGTATGTTGCCATACAGCCTCCAAGGACTTGCTACCCGGTGGCTGGCCAACCTTCCGGGGCGGGATTCCCACCCGCTAGATTACGCGACCTTGCCCGGCCGCACTTGAGACTTGACCCCTATTGTTACGACTTATGGTTGTGCGCTTATGGTTGTGCTTATGGTTGCTCTATTGACATCTATCCTTTCCTTATCTTCTCAATTTTTCTCTTTAACTTTATCCACCACCACCATGTGTACAAATCAAAAAATTTTATTGGCAATGGTTTTCCGAATTGGTTCACTTCTAATATCCTTTTTGAAAGCCATTCAATGTCAAATCCAACCCATTCCCCAATTACCTGTTGTCTATTAAATTTAACTGCCGGCCAAACCTCATTCCAATAAATTGCTTCAATTTCATTAATTTTATAACATGATTTTGCACATGCTACAGAAATAGAATCAATCATGTCATTAGGATCAGTATCCATCCACAAATATTGCATAACCCGCCAGATTTCTTTTCTTGATTCAATGTCATCTGCTGGATGTTTCATAAACAATACCTTCCTATAATCACCATGTTAAATATTGAATGTTCTTCCAAGTGTCTGTACGAGACGCGGCATTTATTATTTCTTCATATACATCATTTTGTGTAAAACCGTTTGGTCCATATTTGTCATTCAATTTTTGTGTATATTTTTCTACCAACTGATTCCAGTCTGGACCATCAGGATTTCCCTTATATTCAGCTGCATCTCTTGCCCGAAGCTTATTAACCTGATCAGCATTCTTCATATTTCCTCTTGTGCCCATCCTAGCCTCATGTCTGATCCCCGAAGCTATTTCTGCTCTTCCTTTTGCACAGACACCATCTTTAGCAAGTTTTTTGTTCAATATCTTAATTGATTTAGCAGTTGCATTATAAGATTGTCTTAAAGCCCTATTTGCGAGATAGCCTCTAACGCCTGTGTTGAGAGTTGTCAAAAAAAGCTTGGCACCACGTGCAGCTACTGCTATTGGAATTAAATCTATTGGATCAATAAGTGGCTCTTCTAGACCTTTCTCACCTATAATATTTCCATTATCGTCATAATATAGTCCTCCACTTTCAGTATAGAGACCTAAACTATCAGTATAATTATTTGTAGTGTTTTCGACATACCTATAAAAATTCGGATCCCCGCTTAGAAATCCAATTGGGTCTACGCTTATATACCTCCCAGCCCCCGGATCATAGTACCGGTTCCAGTTATAATGCAGCCCGGATTCCTCATCCCAATACTGGCCCGGAAACCGCAGGTTGTTATCAACCGTCGAAGCTGGATCAACTGCGGCCTGCCCAAAGGCCGAATACTCAGCACTCCAGACGATATTTCCGCTCTCATCCACCAGCTTCTGCGGCGTCCCCAGATGGTCATTCTGGTAGAAGTAGTAATTCCCATCCTCCGCCATGAAGACCGGGTCCGTCCCCCAGAGGCCGTCCGGCTTCCAGCCATAGCCCTTCTGCTGGTTCCCCTGCGCATCATACTCGCCAATCAGCCCTTCGTCAGCATAAACATAGTAGGTGACTTCCCCCGCCACATCCTTCCTGATCCGCCTGCCAAACGGATCGTAGGTGTAGGTGGCAATTCTCCCATCGGGCAGCTGCACGCTTTCCAGCCGGTCAGCGCTGTTGTAAGTATAGCCGGTGATCTCCTCTCCCACTTTCTTCTGCGTGGTGTTGCCGTTCGGGTCGTGGGTGAAGATTGTATTGTTGCCTGCCGTCAGCTCATTGTTGGCATTGTGGCTGTAGCCACTGTTGGTGCGGTTACCGGTCTTGTCGTAGCTGTAAGCTTCCGCCGGCAGCGTCGGATGAGTCGCACTGCTGAGCTGGTAAGTGGGATCGTAGCCGAAGCTGTGGTTCCCCTGCTCGGTGGTCTTGCCGGTGATGTTACCCACTTTGTCGAAGCCATACTGGCTGCTCGCGAGGGTCGTTGTGGTATTCTTTGTGGTGATGGCCGCAAGCCAGCTCGCGGCGTTGTACTGGTAATCGGTGGCAACGCCATTGGGAAGCGTTTGCTTGGTCAGCCGGTCCCACTGGTAATCGAGTTGGATCGTCTTGCCGTCGAAGCCCATGGCTGTCGGCTGGCTGTTCTTGTTGTAGCTGTAGCTGTAGACCTTTCCATCGGGGGTGGTGAAGCTCGCCTTGTTCCCCTTGTTGTCATAGCTGTAGGAGAAGGTCTTGCTGAACGTGCCGTAGTTGACGGTTTCCGATGTTTTCCGGTTCAGTTCGTCATAGGTGATCGTCCCGCTTACACCCTCCTTGGCGTAACTTGTCATGTTCCCGACAGCGTCGTAGCCGAAGGTATCCTTTTTGCCGTCGGCGTAGAGCACCTCGGCGAGGCGGTTTGCATTGTCGTAGGCGTAGGTGGTAGTCTGGTTTTTGGCATCCTTCACGGTCTTGAGAAGGCCGTTCGGGTAGTAACCGTACTCGGCCACCTGGCCCCTCGGGCGGATTTCTTTCGTCTTCCTTCCCGCCAGATCGTATTCGAATCGGGTGGTGTTGCCGTTCGGGTCGGTGAGACTGGTCAGGTTCCCTCTGCTGTCATAACCGAATCGGGTTTCCCCGCCGTTGGCGTCGGTTTGCTTAGCGATGCGGCCGAGAGTGTCGAAGGTGTAAGTGCTCGTGTTGCCGTTAGCGTCGGTCTGGCTGGTTACCCGGCCAAGGGCATCGCGCAAGAGCGACGTCACGTTCCCCAGCGGGTCCTTCACACCGGTGATGCTTCCCGCCTTGTTGAAGATGTTTTGTGTCACATTGCCGAGCGGGTCGGTGATCTTTACCGGGATGGCCGCGCTCCCGCTGCACGTGGTGCATCCTGTTGTGCCGGCGTACTCATAACGGGCGACGTTGCCGAGCGGGTCGGTGACGCTCTCCAGGCGGTTGAGGAAGTCGTAGGTGAAGGAGGTTATCGTCTCGTCGGCTGTGCCTGCGAGTTCCCTCTTTTCCGTAAGGTTCCCCTCGCCGTCGTAGGCGAAGACCGTTTTGTTGCCTTGCGGGTCAATGGCCGAGGTGACCCGGCCCTTGAAGTCGTAGGTAAAGCTGGTGGTGCGGTTCAATTCATCGGTTACGGAAGTTACGTTCCCCTTCTTGTCCCAGGTAATGCTCTTCTTGCCGCCAAGCGGGTTTTCAACGGCGAGCGGCCGGCCTATGAGGTCGTTGGTGACGGTTGTGACGTTGCCGCTCGGGTCGGTAAACTTGTTCAAATGGCCGTAGGCGTCGTAGCCGAGAATCGTCACGTTACCCAGCGGGTCGGTGAGCTTGGCAACATTTCCCCTGCCGTCGTACTCGTAGCTGGTAACGGCGGCTTCCGCTCCCTGGCCTTTGGTCATCTTGACCGCATTGCCGTACCGGTCGTAATCGAAGAGAGTCTTCTGCCCCGCCGGGTCGGTGACGACGGTCAGGTTCTCCTTTTCATCGTAGTTGAAGGTTGTCACGTTACCGAGGGGATCGGTGATCTTCGCGACTTTCCAATACTGGTTGTACTCGATGCGGGTCTCGTGTCCCTCGCCATCGATGATCCGGATCGGGTCTTCCTTCTCGTTTGTCTGGATTCTTGTGGTGTTGCCGCTCTCGTCGGTGATGACCTGGGTGCGGTCGGCCTGGTAGTCGATTTTCTTGATGATCCGGCCGTTCTTGGTGGTAAGGGTCATCTTACCGTCCATGTTCGCCTTGTATACCGTGACGTTGCCACGGGTGTCGGTCGAGTAGAAGGTGTACCCCTTGAAGTCGTAGTCGAATGTGCGGACTCCGCCGCCCGGCTCGGTTACCTTGGTGACGACAAGCTGCTTCGGTTTGTACTCGATGTTGGTGACATGCCCTTCCGGGTCGGTCTTCTTGAGGAGCCGGTTGAATTCGCCCATCTGGTCGTAGACGAGAGAACCCTAAAGGGTCAGGTCTACATTCTACACTTTTACAACTTTCCCTTTATTTTCTCGACCTTTCTTCCCAGCTCCTCATCCGTCTCCAGTTTCCGGACAAGCCTTCTGCTCGCTTCACTTATCGCCGTATCTCGCACGTTGAAGCGATCTCCTATTTCCTGAAGTCTCATGCCGCTGTATTTATGGCAAAGATAGATGCTCACCTGCCTCGCCAGCTTTTCGTTGCTATGAAATGCGGCTATTGCTTCCTTCATGATTTCTTCCGGCGAAGGCCTGTTGGCAAAATGCTTGAGCGCAGGAATATTTGCGTCTTCCTTTTCCCGGATATGCGCCGATGATATTTCTTCTATAAAGTCGGCACTCCCCAATATCGATGCACCGAAGATTTTGCTCAATGGGCTTTCGTATTCTTTGCCGATCATATCTTCAACAAAGCTCCTATACTTCTTCCGGGCGTCCGCTTCTTTCTTTGCAAAGCAGCCGAGGATAAAACCGGTTCTCAGCCATGCTGGCGGTTTGCTTTGCCCAATGAAGCTTTGGTAGCTGGACCATTGGTAGTGCTCTGGCCTTTCGACGATCCCGACCTTGACCGGGTTCAGGTGTATGTAGCGGGAAAGCTCCACCAGGTATTCATCGGCCTCGACAAGGATCGCCTTGTATCTTCCCTGGAACAGATGACCCGACCTCTTTCTCTTGACGTTGAAGTAGGTCGTATATGCCCCGTTAATGTGTCGCATTATCTGCGATAGGTTACCGGATGGTGTTTCCAGCAACAGGTGGTAATGGTTGTTCATCAGGCAATAGGCGTGAACTACCGCCCCGTATCGCTCCGTTGCCGATGCCAGATATTCAAGGAACTTCTCCCGATCCCTCCGGCTTTTGAATATGTCCTTCTGTTCATTCCCACGAGACGTGACATGATAAAACGCTCCCGGATACTCGATTCGTAATGGTCGTGCCATTGCTCTCTCCTTTGATCGATAGAGTGTAACGTGATGGAGCTGCCCTCTATCATATCAAAGAATTCAGGTTTTGTGTAGAATGTAGACCTGACCCTTATGGTTGCTCTTAGACCTGACCCTTATGGTTGCTCTCCTTCGGTTGTCCGGCATACTCCCCTTGCGGGAAGAAACGTGGGGCCTCCCGGGTTGCCGCTTAATCACAATGTCAGACATGCCATGGTCACTGACCCCGAGGAAGCGAATGCATCCTTGCCATTATCGGATACATCCATATTGACTTCCGCTTCTACAAGAGCGTGGTCCTTCCCAACGCGTCACTTACGGGGCTCAATCCCTTCAGCCTTGCGGCTTACGGCCTGCCTGCTTGCTGTCCTACGCTTAAAGCTGTATGTTGCCATACAGCCTCCAAGGACTTGCTACCCGGTGGCTGGCCAACCTTCCGGGGCGGGATTCTCACCCGCTAGATTACGCGACCTTGCCCGGCCGCACTGTAGACCTGACCCTTATGGTTGCTCTTAGACCTGCCCTTATGGTTGTTTTCCTTCTGGCTCTGGCCACACAATATCAAGCTGTTTTTCATTCAAAGTTAGAAGTGCTAGAGTTATTCCTTCTTCATCGCAGAATTCAACTTCATAATCATTTGATTGAGATTCAAATACAATCAATATAGTACCAACATCTCCTTTTTTTAAGTTGTGATTTGGAATGTCACACCTTAATCTAACAACATCATACTCGTTAAATTTCATCATTTCACCTCTTTGCTGGAACCGCTGTAACAAGTCTAACTATCCCATCATTGTTTCTAATCCATGCAAAGGTAACATCAATAACCTTTCCATTTGCTCCTGTAATTGAAATGACTTGATTATAAATGGTTCCGTGTTGAGTGACTTCCTTAACAACTGCGTGTTCGGGATTGAATATAATTTGTTTAGCTAAATCATCAGCATTACTGATTGTAAATCCAAGTGCCTTTTCGAACCATATAGCTTTATCTTTTCCTTTTGGGTGATTCAAATTTAACAGATACCTTAGGAGTTTATCTTGAACACTTAACTGAGTTTTTTCACATTGTGCACCTTTCGCAACCTTTCCAAGCTTTGAAAGCCCCGTAAAAATGGTTACAGGTATATCATCTGGCAGCCATGGCATCGGAGGGGTAGCCTGTGTCAGCGCAACCATATCATCTGATCCCATGAAGTCGACGATTGGCCACAACTTATTTGCAACCAAATTTGCAGTATTAGCTACTGTGTTAAGCGCGCCTAGAACGGTGTGATCAATAATCCCGTTTCCCGATCTGACATCCACGACCCCAAATGGCCCATTGCCGGGATGAATCGGTCCTGGGTTAAGCCCATCCTCATCAAAAAATGTAGTGGGGGTGTTTAGGGCATATCGGTATATATTTAAACCGCCCTTCATCCCTATCGGGTCTGACTCTAAATACCTCCCACTGTTTGGATCATAGTACCGATGCCAATTCCAATGCAGCCCCGTTTCCTCATCCCAGTACTGGCCCGGGAACCGGAGGTTGTTGGTAACCGTTGAAGCTGGCTCGACATTTGCCTGCCCAAAGGCTGTATAATCGGCACTCCAGACGATGTTGCCCGCTTCGTCTGTTAGCTTCTGAGGCGTCCCCAGATGATCGTTTTGGTAGAAGTAGTAATTCCCATCCTCCAACATGAAGACCGGGTTCGTGCCCCAGGTGCCATCCGGCTTCCAGCCATACCCCTTCTGCTGGTTCCCCTGCGCATCATACTCGCCAATCAGCCCTTCGTCAGCATAAACAAAGTAGGTGACTTCCCCCGCCACATCCTTCCTGATCCGCCTGCCAAACGGATCGTAGGTGTAGGTGGCAATTCTCCCATCGGGCAGCTGCACGCTTTCCAGCCGGTCAGCGCTGTTGTAAGTATAGCCGGTTAACTCCTCACCTACCTTCTTCTGCGTGGTGTTGCCGCTAAGGTCATAGGTAAAGCTTGCGCCATTGCCCGCTGTCAACTCATTGTTGGCATTGTGGCTGTAGCCGCTGTTGGTGCGGTTACCGGTCTTGTCGTAGCTGAAAACTTCCGCCGGCAGCGTCGGATGAATCGCACTGTTGAGCTGGTATGTGGGATCGTAGCCGTAGCTATGGCTCCCCTGCTCGGTGGTCTTGCCGGTGATGTTACCCACCTTGTCGAAGCCGTACTGGCTGTTCGCGAGGGTGGCTGTCGCATTCTTGGTAGTGATGGCAGCAAGCCAGCTTGCAGCGTTGTACTGAAAGTCGGTGGCTACACCGTTGGGGAGCGTTTGCTTCACCAGCCGGTTTGCCTGGTAATCGAGTTGGATCGTCTTGCCGTCGAAGCCTATGGCTGTCGGTTGGCTGTTCTTGTTGTAGCTGTAGGTGTATACCTTTCCTTCGGGGGTGGTGAAGCTCGCCTTGTTCCCCCTGTTGTCATAGCTGTAGGAGAAGGTCTTGCTGAACGTGCCATAGTTGACGGTTTCCGATGTTTTACGGTTCAGTTCGTCATAGGTGATCGTCTCGCTTACGCCCTCTTTGGCGTAGCTTGTCATGTTCCCGCCAGCGTCGTAGCCGAAGGTGTCCTTTTTGCCGTCGGCGTAGAGCACCTCGGCAAGGCGGTTTGCCGTGTCGTAGGCGTAGGTGGTCGTCTGGTTTTTGGCGTCCTTCACGGTCTTGAGAAGGCCGTTCGGGTAGTAGCCGTACTCGGCCACCTGGCCCATCGGGCGAATTTCTTTCGTCTTCCTTCCCGCCAGATCGTACTCGAACCGGGTGGCATTGCCGTTCGGGTCGGTGAGACTCGTCAGGTTCCCCCTGCTGTCGTAACCGAATCGGGTTTCCCCGCCGCTGGCGTCGGTTTGCTTTGCGATGCGGCCGAGAGTGTCGAAGGTGTAAGTGGTCGTGTTGCCGTTGGCGTCGGTCTGGCTGGTCACCCGACCAAGGGCATCGCGCAAGAGCGACGTCATGTTCCCCAAGGGGTCCTTCACACCGGTGACTTTCCCTGCCTTGAGGGAAAACTAAAGGGTCAGACCTACAGATTTCATATTTTCAACTCTCCCTTAATCCTCTCCATCGCTTTCTCCAGCTTTTTATCCTTCTCCATCTTCCGAGGGAACAGGCGGCTCGCTTCTGTTATTGCTGATTCACGTACGTTGAACAACTCCCCTATGGTTCGCAGCTTTTCTCCGCTATACCTGTGGCAAAGATACATCCCTGCTTGCCTTGCCAGCTTCTCATCGCTGTCTATTACCGATTTTACCGTGCTCAGTATCTCGTCCAGGGTGGGGCGGACAACGAATTGCCGCAACGCGGGGAGATCCCTCTCCACCTCTTTTGTCGTCAGATGTGTTGCCGTGATCGTTTCTATGAAACCGACAGAGCCAAGTATTGCCGTGCCGAATGTTTCCTTCAAAGGGCTTTCGTATTCTTTCCCCAGCAAGTCTTCGACAAATGTGCGGTATTTCTTCATGGCATCCGCGTTTCTTTTTCCAAAGCTGCCGAGGATGAATTCCCTCTTGAGCCATTCCGGTGCTTTGCCTTCGACGATATAGCCGCGATAGCTTGACCAGGGGTAGTCCTCGGGCCTGACTGCCATTTTCGCCCTGACGGGGTTCAGGTGGATGTAGCGGGTAAGCTCGGTTGCATATTCGTCGGCCTCGACAAGTATCGCTTTGTACCTTCCTTGGAACAAGTGCCCCGCCCGTTTTCGCTTGACGTTGAAGTAAGTCGTGTAGGCGCTGTTTATATGCTGCATGATCTGTGACAGGTTCGCTGCCGGCGTCTCCAGAAGCAGGTGATAATGATTGCTCATCAGGCAATACGCATGGATTGACGCACCATAACGCTGCGTGGCCGATTCGAGATATTCGAGAAACTTCTCCCGATCTTTCCGGCTTTTGAATACGTCCTTCTGCTCATTGCCTCTCGATGTGACATGGTAAAATGCTCCCGGATACGCGATCCGTAACGGTCGTGCCATGGCCCCCTCCTCTGATTGATAAGATTCCCTCTTACCATTTCAAAAGAATACCACACTTATTTGAAATTTGTAGGTCTGACTCTTATGGTTGTGCCTGACCCTTATGGTTGTGCCCTTATGGTTGTGCCTGATGACCTCTCCGACCGGGCCGCGGGCATCGATGAGAATGCCGGTCCCGCTGCCGTTGCCGCGATTGCCGATTGCGTCCTTGCCGGAGAATTTCCAGGTTGTAGCCCCTTGGGGGGATGTCGCTAAACGTCACGGAAGCGACGGAGGGAGAAATACGGTCGGAGGCTACGAATATCACGTAGGAGATCGGGGCTTTCATTCCCCGCCCCGACGGCACTATTGCCGTCGGGGACTGGAGGTCTATGCTATTTAATTGTCAAAGATCGAATGGTGTTTCTATGTGATCAGGCAATGCCTGGTGATGCTTCTTTGTGTAGAAGGTAGAGCTGACCATTATATATGCTTATATATGTTCATTTTAGACTTGTGTTCTTTTCTTCTGTGTACTTTTAAAGAGATAGATTTCAGTTTATTTTCTTAAAATACTCAGTTCTTGTCTTCCCACTACGTTCGATAATATCAACTTTTTCCAGATTGCCCGCATTATCATAGTAATATGTATCTGAAAAACGCAATTTACCCTTCATATACTTTTCAATTTTAGTAATTCGTGATTTATCATCAAAATAAGCGATATAATATAAGTCCTTGCTTTGTGCTTCGCTTAAGCTTATTTGCTTGATAGGCTTAAATGGGTAGTTTACACCTGCTATTTCAGAGTAATAATATGGTCCGCCGGGTTGATATGTAGGTTCCGAGTGGCAGCTTAATGTTATGATCATAAATAATGCAAATGTAAGCATAATTATTGATAATCTCATACGTCGCTCCTTTTCTTTTAATTTTTTAGTGCTTTGCCTGCATGAAAATGACTGATCTTACAAACCACAGGCATTCATCATGTCAATTTGAAAAGAATGACAGTTCGGCCCATTGGGCCATTCCCATGTCTCATGTGCTTTACTGAATTCCTCTGCGAACTTTATGATGCATTCCTCCACCTCGCTACAAGTATATTCATATGGTTCATTTGATGAGATTATTGGGTTAAACACAGTTTCTGCATCATGACCTGCATGAGGATCTTCCTCACGTCCTTTATTTAGAGAGCCTGGAACAGAAAAAATTGCATCTAACCAATTTCGATAATCACCGAAATAACCTTCTATTGTATTTGGCCACCAGCCATAACTGTCACCATTATCCAATTCGACCCACCAATGACCAAATCTATCGCCATCAGTGGCAAGTAAATTTATGTCTTTTCGCTTAATAGTTATATTACTGCATTTTTCTATTTTCACCGTTACACTATCAGTTATTGGTTCGGGACCGCATTTTTTACAACTAACTTTTAATGTAATGTTATAGATACCTGGTGCTTCATAGACATATGATGGACTTTGTCTTTCACTAGTACCACCATCGCCAAAGTCCCAGTGATATTGATATTCACAGTTATTACCTGTAGCACTTCCATTAAAAGAGACTGATTCTAGCGGTTTAGATCGAACTTTTTTCGATCCATTTATTGTTGCTATGACACTCGTAAGTGTGACCGGTCGTGGATTTCCTCCAACACAAACCGTGGTACCAGGATCAACACAAGTGCCTTCTTCCTTACAATCACAAGGATTACCTGTCTTGATCTGTACAGGAGTCGAACCAGTAAATCCACCCCCCGAACCTTGTCCTCCACTTACTACACTCACGATGTTAGTAAACTTCGGGAAACCCACAATGGTTGGAGATTCCGGCGGACAGGGCCAGGGTATTGTAATTGAGAAAGACGTAATCTTCTCGACAATCCTTTGCCAAAGGGTATTCGGGCAGATTATGCATTTGGCCTTGGCACCAATACCGAGCGTCTTGAAGCACGATCCGCCGCCATAGCCGGTTATCTCTTCCCCTAATGACGTGCTTGCAGCCGTCTGCACCCTTCTCGTGATCCGATACGGGATGGTGATCTTCTGCATCGCCCCGATGGTTTTCGGGATGGCGGAGGTCATGATTTCAATGTCATAGTCCTCGAAGCTGGTCGGGAAGTTAATCTCTACGTCAAAGACTTCGATTAGCCCGTAGTTCGTTATCGTGAATTCGCCGTTGAACACCTGTCCCGGCTGCATTTCGGGCAGGGTGACGTTGGGCGGCTCGGTAATGAGTACCGGCGTGGGGACATTGGTTTCATATGTCTGCGAGACCTTTATTTCGTAACTGTCCTGGATGAGCGTGGGCGTTACACTCCATTCTACGGTAACGAGGTTCAGTTCAAGCGCAACGGGGACGTTCGTGGTTAGGCCTGGTTCTATGACGAATGAGCCTGAGTATGGGTTCGCCCCAGGGGCGCTGATGTTGTAAGTATATCTCCCTTCCGGAATGTCGAACAGGGAGGCGGTGCCGTCCTGTCCGGTTTTCAGGGTGTAAAGCAGCTCAAGGATGCTTTGGTGCTGAATGGTGATGCTGGCGTCGGTTACGTCTTTCATTAGTTCGTTCACTACGCTGAACTGGACATTGCCCACGGCATTGCTGGTTACCGTTACCTGGATGTTGTAGGTGTATGGTATGTGGTTGTCGGAGTAGATAACGAGCCTGTCGTCATAAACCCCTTGCGGCACGGATTCTCCGGGTTTTATCAGGATGCCGACTGATTTGCTCTGGCCAATTCCTATGTCGCCCAGGCTCTTGTCCACCGTGAGCGCCAGCCACGGCAGGGACGGCCCTTCGAGCCGGGCGTTTTTCAGGGTCTCGATACCGGTGTTGGTAATGCTGAAGGAGGCTATTTTCTGATTGCCCCTTACTATGCCCGTATCGATATACGAGGGCGAGGTGCTGATGACCGGCACTGCGTTCACTAGGGTTATATTCGCCTCCACGTTGTCTGTCAAACCTTCGGCGGTGGTGATATTGATGCTCGCGTAGCCGGTGTTCGGCGCGCTTGACTGGGGCGCTAAATGGAAGGTGACGTTTCTGGTTTCTCCGCCGTTCAGAATATTACTTCCGGCGTTGACCACGGTGGCGTCTATGCCGCTCGACGATGCAGGAGCAAGCGTAAATCCGCTCAGCGGGCTGCCGGAAAGGTTCTTAATGGCTATCGTGACATCCACCGGCTTGTTCCTTGTGGTGGTGACGTTTATCAGTTTCGGGCTTACGGACAGGCCGATGATGCTGAACTGTGCCTGTACGGTCCGGTCGCTCAGGTCGGGATGAATGGCCCAGACGCTGTAGGTGCCTGTCTCGCTTGCTCCAGGGGTGAAGGCGTAGGTGAAGTTGCCGCTCTGATCTGTGGTCGCCGTGAAGTACCGGTCGAAGCCGTTGACTGACACGCCTATTTTTACGGGAACGCCTGGCGCCGGTGCGCCGTCTGCCGTTGAAAGCGCCTTGCCGGTTATCGTGATCGTCTCCCCCTGCTTGTAGGTTGTCTTCTCGACTTGCGCTTGCGCTGTGTACGCGACTTCGGAGATCGTCGCCTCTATCGTCTGTTTCAGGCCGGGAGCAACCACCTGGTCAGGCTGGTTGTAGTGGTAGTAGGTGTTCTGTATCTGCGCTTCCAGGATGACCTTGTATGGCGCTGTCGAAGGGACGGCAAAGCTGATCGGGTCGGAGAGGAAGCTCTCGCCGGGATTGAGCCTGGCCGTGGCGTAGGAGCCGGAGTTGACCACCAACGAGCCGGTCCGCTGGTTGAGGTTACCCTGCGCCAGGACGTTGCCGTCCTGATCTTTCAGATAGACCTTTACCTGCCCGGCCGGGCCGTTGTTCTCGCTGGTGAGGAACGACATCTGGGCGGAACCGAGGTTGTTCATCTTTATGCGGACTTTTCCTTGCGTGCCGCGCACCAGAGGATCGTTGAAGATCTCCAGGGCCGTGCCGGAGCCGAGAACGGAGGCGACGGAACTCTTTGTGATCTTCACGGTCGTTCCCGGAGAGGGGTTAAGTATTGCCGTGGTCACCACCGCGACTTGCGGCGGGGCCGTGGCTTCCGTTGCCGCAACCTTATGCACTTCGAGCGGAGTGCCGGGAGTCACGGTGAACGGCCCGCTTTCCGTGCTTTCCGGCAGGGCGCCGATCTTGAGATTTACGGAATCAATATTTACGCCTGAAGTGGCATCTGCCGGCAAGGACGCAATGAGCGTCACTGTTTCCAGCATCCCCCGGCGCAGGGTGGTTCCTTCCTTCAGCCCGATGTTCAAGACCGGAAGCGCCACTTCCTTGATCGGACTTTCGGTCCCGAGGCTGTTTACCGCCGATACGCCATAGGTGACCGTGCCGCCGTTGTAGTAGCCGTCACTGAAGCTCGTGGAACTTGTGGGAGTTGTGTTGATTCTGGCTCCGTTGCGATAGATGTAGTACCCCTGCAAGTTTCCTTCTCCGGCTTCCCATGAGAGGGACGGCTTGCCGTCATCAACGCGGGTGAGGAGGATGTTGCGGGCCGGGGCGACCGGGAAGGTGATCTCCCGCGTTTCCGAGGGGGCGCTATCGTTGCCGAGGGCATCTACCGACGTCACGGCATAGAAACGCTTGGCCGATGCGGGAGCAGTGTCCACGGCGGGTGACGTCTTGATGGTGATGAGCGGCGTCAGGCCGTCAATGCTTGAGATGGTTGCATCGGAGCGGTAGAGGCGGTAGGCGTCCGGCACCTCGGCCCCGGTTGCCGGCGCGTCCCATGCAGCCTGGACGCCGTTGCCGGTGAGGGCAAGGATAAGGCCGGTCGGCGCGGGTGGGCCGATCCGGTCGGAGACGGCCGAGACTTCCCCGCTGCGGGCGCTTTCACTGTCCAGCAGGCCCAATGCGGATACGCTGTAGAGCCATGTCCCGTCCGTGGGCGGGGTGTCGGTATAGGTTGCCTGTGAACCCGCTGCGTCAGGCAGGGCAATGGGGGCCGTTTCGTTTTCCCCTTTACGATATACCCGGTACTTCTCTGCATCGCCGAATCTGGACCATGATAGGATAACCGCCCCGCCCTTCCCGCTTTTCGCGGTGAGCCCTTCAGGGACTGCCGGGGCTGGCGGAGCGTCGGCGTAAACGAGAATCGTCCCGCCCGCCTTTACGGTCGAACCGATGTTCCCAAAACGGTCCGTCGCGCCGGAGAGGACGAACTGGGCGTTTCCGTCCCTGAGCGTGGAGGGATCGAGGGTGCCGTTCCAGAGCTTTCCATCCGTGGAGGCTAAACCCGTAACCTGCGCGGTAACCCCCTCCGCCCCGCGCAATTCCAGTGAAGGCGCGGCAACCGACTGCTCGTCAAGGGAGAGTGTGACCGGGACGGCACCGCCCGTGCTCTTCAGGAGCTTTACCGGCGTGATGATCTCTCCGACCGGGCCGCGGGCATCGATGAGAATGCCGGTCCCGCTACCGTTGCCGCGATTGCCGATAGCATCCTTGCCGGAGAATTTCCAGGTTGTAGCCCCTTGCGGGGATGTCGCGTCGATGGTGATGGTGGCTTCGTAGGATTCTCCCGCGCCCGCTATTTTATTCAAGGATACTACGATGGGCGAGCCGCTTGCCGGCTCCAGGCTGAAGAAGGGGAGTTCCTTGAGTGCTTCCGAAACCGTCACGCGGACAGTGACCGAGCCGGGGCCATAAACAGGGACCGGGGACTGGGGATCGGGGATCGGTGTGTATTCGATGCCGACAACCGACGGGGCGGACCGGTCGGAAGTTGCGGGGACAACGTTGGAGATAACGCTCTCGTTCCCCGCCCCGTCCAGGGCCGTGACTGCGTAGAAGCGCGACGTGTCGTCGGCAGGGATGTACTCTTTGAGAAGGTACGGAATCGCGGCGGAGTTGGTCTTGTTCACGCCGCTATCGGTCTTGGCGGTGAAGGTGGTTGCACTCTCGTAGAGGTTGTAGCCTGTGGGCACTTCCCCTGCCCCCGCCTGCCATGTGAACTGGATGCTCCCCCCTGCCAGGGGCTTGGCTGCAAGGTTGACCGGCGCGGCCGGCGCGCCGCTGTCGACCACGATCCGCAGCTCCGGGCTCCAGGCCGACTCGCCGCCGCGATTGGCCGCCTTGACCGAGACCAGGTTATCACCTTCTGAAACGGAAACGGACGTAAAACTGAAATTCGTGAGTTGTGAGTCGTTAGTCGTGAATTGTGAAACCACTACCCCGTTAACCCTGAGATATACCGTGCTGCCGGGCTGGGTGGTGCCGGCCAGGGTCACGGCGGTGGCTGTGATCGGGCCGCCGAAGGTGGTGGTGATGGCCGGGACGGGGGGCGCGGCCAGGCTCACCACTACCGGGATGACGCTTTCGGTGGCGTTCCCCGGCGCGTCATAGGCAATCACCTTGAGCGTGTGGTTGCCGTCGGTGGTCTCTACCACGTTCCAGGACCAGCTTACCGACGCGCCGGTCTGGGACTTGACCATTACGCCGTCGATCCAGAGTTCCAGCCTGGCCACGGCACTCTCGCTATCGGTGGCGGAGGCCGAGATGGTGAGCGGCGCGGTGATGACCTGATTCGGGGTGATGGAGATGGAGCCGATGGCCGGGCCGACGATGTCGCCGCGCGGGGTGACGGCGATGCTTTGCACATCGGTCCGCTCCGCGCCGGAGGTGTTGACCGTGGTGACCGCGTACTGGTAACTGTCGCCGTTGGTGAGGCCGGTGTCGGTGAAGCTCGTGTTGCCCTGACTCTTCACCAGCTCCATCAGGGTCGCGTCGGTCTGCTGGTTGCCGGACTTGAGGCGGTAGACGTTGTAGAACCTGACATATGGCGAGGCGACGGCGTTCCAGGTCAGTGTGGCCTTGCCGTTCCCCGGCGTGCCGGAAAGCCCGGTGGGGTTAACGAGGCGGGTGACCGCCGTTACAGTGGCGCCCGCGCTCTCGTGGCCGCCGCTGTCCTTCACGGTGAGCTTGAACTTGTACAGCCTGGCGTCAACAAGTTGTTTGACGGTAGTGTTGGCTGCTGCTGCGGCAAGCGGCGTCCCGGCGTCGTAACCTGTGCCTGCGTCCACGTAGAGGACCTGCCCGGCCAGATCGCCGGTGGAGTTTTGGCTAGGCGTCCAGGAGAGGGTGACATAGTTGCCGTTCGCGGCCGAATTGCCTGCCCAGGCAACAAGGCCTGCCACATCCTCCGGCGCGGCTGTGTCGGTCGGCGCAGCCTGGGCGGTATTGACCGTGGAGACGAAGTTGCCGCTTGCATCCACCGGCACCACAGCGAACCAGTAAGTCGTTCCCTGGGTGAGGCCGGTAGCGATATAGCTCTTCGTCCCCTTGTTCACGGTGGCGACCGGGTTCATGGCGTCTATGGTCGTGAATGGGGAGGTGGCGACATAGATGCGGCAGTAGGCCAGGTCAACCGACTCCACGTAGGCGGGCCAAGCCAGCGTAACGGTGGTGCCGGGACCGCTGCCGTCGGCGATCAACATTCCGGCCGCCAGGGCCGCCGGGGGAGCGGAGTCGTAGAGGATGGAGATCGATTTGGTGGTCACGTTCCCCACCGCGTCTGTGGCGGTGAAATCGAACTTTTTGGCGAAGCCGTTGCTGTCGGTGAGATCGACCGTATGGCTCCAGTCAGCGTTCTGGTTCGTGGCGTCGAGGATTACCGCACCGTTCAGTTTTACGACGCAGCCCGGCTCCTTCTTGCCGGAGATGACCTGGGTCGGTTGCGCGGCCGGGGTCTTGTAGGTATCCACAGTGAAGAGCGGCGGCGTGGTATCGAGGGTGATGGCCGGCCTGGGATCGATGAAGGCGGAGTCGTTACCGGCAGCATCGCGGGCTACGATGGTCAGGATGTTGGCCCCTTCGGCCAGGGGATAGGAGTATGTCCAGGTGATGGCGCTGTCCAGCGGTGCCTTCACCGCGCCGTTGATGACAAGGGCAGTGTCGGCCTGCTTGGTCCCGGTCAAGGTCTGGGTAGCGGCCCTGGTCGGGGTGGTCACTGCATTGACGGTCGGCTTATCGGGAGAGGTGGTGTCGAGGACGAATGACCCCTTCTGTTCCCAAGGGGTCATGGCATTGCCGGCCCGGTCCCTGGCAGTGGCAACGCGGACGTCCCATGCGCCGTCGCCGCTTCCCGTTGTAAAGGTGTAGCTACCCTGCCAGGCGGTGTCGCTCGTCCAGCCGCCAGTGAGGGTGTATGTGGTGTCGAAGATGATGCCCGGCTTGACGATGGTGACCGTGGGGGCTACGGCCCGATCCATCGGCTCGCTGAAGGTAATGGTGAAGGTGACCGTTTCCGCCCTGTGCGGACTGGTCGGGTTCATGACGAGCGTCTGCAGCGTCGGCGGGCCACGGTCAAGGGTGAAGCTGAAGCTGGTCGACCCCTTGTTCCCCAGTGTGTCCACTGGATAGACGGTGACGGTGTACACGCCTTCGGGGAGGGGTGTAGTCGGGGTAAAGACGATGGCGCTGCCGGAAACGCTCCAGCTTCCGGCCATGACAGCGCCGGCCGGGTTCTTCACCACGGCCCCGGCGAGGGAGGCCTGAAGATCGGCCCCTGCCGCCGCATCGCTGAAGGTGACGGCAATGCTGTCCGCCGTGCCGGTATAGGCGTTATTGGTCGGGGTGGACGTTGCGAGAGCCGGCGCCGTGGTGTCGCGCACCACGGTGACGCTCGTGTTGGCGCTCTGGTTCCCGGCCAGATCCTTGGCAAAAAGGGTGAAGCCGTTGCTCCCCTCGGCGAGGTTCGCGGTGTAGCTCCAGGCAGTGTCGTTCAGCGGGACGGATAGCTGGCTGTTATTTACGAAGAGGTAGGATCCAGCATCCTTCGTTCCAGTAAGGGTGACGGAAGCATTGCGGGTCGGCGACGCCGGGGCGTTGACAACCGGCTTGGCCGGGGCGGTAAGGTCGACGGTGATCGACGCCGATGCGGCGCCGCTCTGGTTTCCGGCCGCGTCCACCGCATAGGCGGTGACCGAGTTGCCCCCCTCCTTCAGGTTGGAGAGGTTCACGCTCCAGGTAGTGGCCGTGGGATAAGTTACGCTCCCGACGGTGGCGCCGGCGCAGGCGACCACGACTTGCGTGGCGTCGGTGGGCTTGGTGCCGGTGACGGTGGCGCTGGTAAACCGGGTCGGCGCGGACTGCGAATCGATGGTCGGCACCATTGGCGGCGTGGCGTCCACGGTGAAGGCAATGGTGTAGGTGCTCTGGTTGCCGAAGACATCGGTCGGCTGGATGGTGGTGGTGTAGACCCCTTCGGTCATGGGTGCGGCTGGGGTAAAGGTGACCGTGCCGTTCAGCCCGTTGCCGCTCGTGCTCCAAGCGCCGTTCACATCGCCGCCCCCGAAGGCGCTGACAGCCCCGTTCAGTTTTGTGGCAGCAAAATCGATTGGTGAGAAGGTATCGCTCAGGGTGAAGGAGACGCTGTTGACGTTGGTGCGGAACAGGCCGCCGTTGGCCGGATCGCTGGCGATGACCGATGGGGCGACAGTGTCCAGGGCAACTGACAGGGTCGCGGGTTGGCTGTTGTACCCATCCGCGTCCATGGCGGTGACGGAGAGATTGTTCATCCCCGGCTTGAGGGTATAACTCCCCTCCCATGTAGTATTCGCATCCAGCGGCACAATCGTGGCGCCGCTCACGACAACGGCGGTGTTGGCCGGCTTGGTCCCGCGCAAGGTGATGGCAGCGACGTTGGTAGGCGAAGCAACCGCCTCCACCGTCGGCACGCCGATGGAGTAGTTGCGGTACTGCTCCTGTATTTCCTGGGCAGAGAGGGCGCGGTTGTAGATGCGAATGTCGTCGATAAGACCGTTTAATCTATTTCCGTCAGTTTTAGTCCAACTGTTACCAATCAACGGATTGTTGTTGGTATTCATATTCGGTATATATTGTGTCTTAACGGTCTGTGGCTGCTTTTCCTGACCATCTATATACAGTTTAATATTGGATCCGTCATAAACTTCCACAATATGATACCATACATCTTTAGTCAGTGCTTGGTAATAAATGTTATATACATAATCACCATTATCACCTGTGCGGGCAACATCTATGCGTTTGGCATCATTATGATAAAACACACCATATCTATAAGCTTGCATTAAACTTATAGTGGCCCACGTATTGCTGAATGAGTTAAACTTTACCCAGGATACCAAAGTAAATGACCCATTCGGCATTAATCCGTTGCTGTTCGTGACTTCAACAAAATCATCAACACCATCAAAGCTCCCCGAGTTAGTGCCTATCTTTGCACTCGTGCTGAAAGTCACACCATTGTTAGGCGTTCCATTATTCCCAACAACCGACGAATCCTTCCAATCCCCATCCATCTTCCACCAGCCAACAAGACCTGTCTTGTTGATCTTGACTTCCTGGGACTTCGCGGGAGCTTCAACATTCCCCGCCTTGTCCACCGCACGGAACTGGAGAGTGGTCCGCCCATCCGTATCCAGCACAAACGGGGTCACATAAACCTGCCAGGTGGCCCCGGCATCCAGGCTGAACTCGATTTTCTCTATCCCGGCCCCATCCGCTCCGTCGTCGGCGGTCAGAGTCACCGTTACAGGCGTGGAATACCAGCCGGCGCTGTCCTTGGTGCCGTTCAGGGTGATCTTTGTGACTGGCTGGGCAATGTCATGGTTGGTGAAGGTTATCTGCTGCGGCTGCGCCGTGCGATTACCGACGGCATCGACCGGCTGGATTGCGACGGTATAGGTATCCTGCGGGAACGGAGCACTGGGGGTGAAGACAATGGTCGTGGTGCCCGAAGTCGTCCATATGCCGGGAACCGTCTGCCCGGCGGCGTTCCTGACCGTGGCGTTCTGGGTGCTGCCGGTGAGGTCGACACCGGCATTGGCGTCGTAGAGATCGATGGTTACGTTCGATACGACCTTGGCGGTGTTGGAGCCGCTCACTGGAATGGAGCTTTCAAGCACAGGCGGGACGTTGTCGTAATAAACGGCTCGGGTTACCGGCTGGCTCTGGCGGTATGAGGTATCCACGGCGGTGACGTTCAGGATGTTCGCGCCGGGGGCCAGGGTGCCGTAGCTCCCCTGCCAGGTGCTGATGTTCTCGAACGAGGCGATTTTCTTGTTGTTGACCCAGATGGAGGTGTTATGGGTGCGGCTGCCGGAGAGGTTAATGGTCGAGTTGCCGACAAAGGCCGGAATTGGATCGACCGCCGGAGCCGCCGGAGCGTTCGGATCGGTCGCGCCTTGTGCATAGTGGGCGGCGATTTCTTCGGCGGTGAGGGCGCGTTTGTAGATTGCGACTTCGTCGATAAGGCCTGCAAAATAATCACGCCCTCCATTATTATTGTCCCGGCCTATCCCAACTTCACTTATAGTTGCGTTCGAAGGTCTGTTGGCAGGGTTTATATTAGGAGGCAGGTTATTAACATAGACCTTCATCCCAGAGCTATCGATAGTACCCACAACATGATACCAGTTATTGGCTGTCAAGACTGAACTGGATTGAACCCATTGCCAGTTATATGGCACATCAGTTCTCCAAACACCAAGTGTGGCTTTGCCAGAACCATTTATTCCCAGATTAAAGACAGTACCACCAAGGCTATTCTCTGAATATATAGTTCTCAAATATGAGCCTGATGCAATACTCACCGAAGTTGGGTAAATCCATGCTTCTACCGAACTTTGAGGTAGATTTGAAATTAAAGCAGTTGATTTGACCTTCACAAAATTATTTGCACCGTTAAAGTTGCCAGATGATATTCCAACCTTACTGCTGCTACTGAATGATACTCCATTATATGGGGTTCCATGATTCCCATTCCCCGACGAATCCCCCCAATCCCCATCCATATGCCAGAGACCGACCAGATCAGGACCGATCATATTTTGCGGCAGGAAGGCTACCGAAAAAGGATTGGTATAAACACTGCCGGTGATCTGCGTCGGCAGAGCCACGCTGACCGGGTTGGCATATACGCCACCGGTAATCGGCGGGGGCGGCAAGGCCACGCTCACCGGATTGGAGTAAACTCCGCCGGTGATCTGCGTCGGCAGGGCCACGCTGACCGGGGTGGCATATACGCCGCCGCTGATGGTATCAGCCAGAGTGATGGCACTGCTTGCGCAGAAGAAGGCCAGCAGAAGCAGGATTGCAACATAATGGAAAAGTCGAGTACGCATCGATCCGCCCTGATCTTGATTTATACCGCCTGCATTACATGGTCACCGGAATTTCCCTGCCGCTCTCGGTGATATAGGTAATGGACGAACTGCCCCCGAGGTTTGCAGCGATCCTGATCTTGTCCACTCTTTCGCCTTCGGCGTAAATGGGACCGCCGTTGGAGGCTGTCAGTTGGTACGTCATCGAAGCGGTGATAATCGACGGGTTGGATGTGGATATGGCAAGCGGGATGGAGGCGCTCAAGGTGCCGTCCAAAGTGCCGGAAGCCGTGGTCATGCTGCCGGTCAAGGGCGATGCCATGACGGTGACGGTCGTACCCGCCGGGATGTTGGTACCGGAAACGACTACCGTGACCGGGCTGGTTGTACCAAGAGGGAGGGTTATGTCGGGGGCAGTCACGGAGCCCTTGGCAACCGATGGGACGGCAATCCCGGCAATTGAGGTTATGGCCAAGGTCGGCATGTTGGCCGGGACGACGGAGGAGGGGGTACCGAAAGAGAACGGCAGGGTACCATTGAGGCTAGCAGAATAGGTGGTGCATTCCAGGCGAACCCGCCCCACTCCGCTGTTGCCACCGCTACTCATATTACCGTAACCGCCAGAAGCGGAATTTGCATATATGTTACCGCTACCGTCAATGGTGTTGGCGATCAGCCTGATGCTGCCACCGCTGCCGCCGCCGCCACCGCCAGCAGAGCCGCTTTGCGAATTTCCCCCGCTGCCGCCATTGGCACGTATATTACCGCCGGCAAACGTTATGGTACCGGACGAGGCGATAAGGATCGCTCCGCCGCCACCGCCACCACCGCCGCCGAAGTTCATCTGATTGCCGCCACCACCGCCCCCCCCCGAGCCGCCTATCAGCGGCAGAATCTGAGCATTGCTATAAGAAGTGCCTCCCGCGCCTCCTGCGGCATAAGTATGTTCACCGCTACTCCCGCTGCCGTTGAAGCCGCCGCCACCGCCACCACCCCCATAATAGATACTGCCATCTGCTGAGCCGCTCCCGCCGCCACCAGGGCCACCGCCTCTTTGGCCGCCTTTGGTGACAGTTCCGCCCTGCCCGCCGTCAAAACCGCCTGGACCGCCCACGCCGGCAACATAATATCCTGCGTCACTTCCATTCAGATTAATGATTCCGGAAATGGTCACGTTCCCCGTTGCCAGGATGGTAAGAGGGGTATTAGCAGAGTTCTTCTTGAACGTAACCGTTACACCGGACGGGATATTAACAGTGGTAAAATTGAATACACCACTTTCGGGCAGCTGCTTCTCGATATTTGACGTGGGCGAAAATGCCCCATCTGCCCCGGTGCTGTCGCTCGAAAAGGCCGCCAGAGCCGAGACCGGCGCCAAGAGGAGCGCAAGCAGCATCATGATGCTCTTCATCAGACTTCGTCTCGTGTTCATTGTTTCTTCCTCCTTTTTAAATGCAAAAACCTGTCTCACATTAAGAGCTTGCTCATAATAAGCTTTGCGATCCTGCACCCGTCTTCGGAGCATCTTTGTCCCGACCTCAATCGCAAAATCCTCGACGTAGCCCTGCTATGCCTGCGGTTTTACTCAATCAGCCAAGCCAAATCTGCCCCAAATACGGGCGCAGTCTTTCGCGGCAGTTATTTATGAACAAGCTCTAGACACGGAGACGCAAAGGAAAGCCAACCCGACTTGCTTCGCGCCTTTGTGTCTTTGTGTGACCAATTGTTGTCTATTTCATCCACCTTTGC
The DNA here is from genome assembly GCA_016177775.1 of Geobacter sp. Classification (GTDB taxonomy): domain Bacteria; phylum Desulfobacterota; class Desulfuromonadia; order Geobacterales; family Geobacteraceae; genus JACOUQ01. Next base: position 65,739 of record JACOUQ010000022.1, on the reverse strand, counting down.
GCCTTGGCGTCTCTGCGCGAGAAAACAAAAAAGCCCACCCCGAAGAAAGGTAGGCTTAAAATGATGGATAAACATCATCCGTCACTTCGACAGCCCGGCCATCCGACGATGCTTGCGCTTCATCGGACCGATGGCTTTGTGCCCCCGGATTGCTCCGGGTTTACCCTTTCGGCGACTTACCGATCCATGGGACCGGCATATCTGATTATTCGATTGTTTTTACTAAAAAGCCCATTCTCGAATCAGCACTACATTTTCGAAAACGGGCGACATTGCCTCACCAGGCCTCCAGATAAGGATTAGTATTTTGTAATTAATTGAAAACACTAGGGAAAATACAATCACCGTATAGGACAATCCAGCAGCAAAGTCAACAATATTTTTTCATCAAGAGAAGTTTGTTGACATGTGAATACAAATAAGTCAAACAACACGGTCTCGCGCAAAGACGCAAAGATCGCAAAGAAATTCAGAGGCTTACAAGTACAGACTGGCTCCCATCCGCTGAAACACGTGTCGTGACTTATAGACTTTACTTGGAGTTCTTTGCGGGTTTGCGAGAGACTGCTTTTAGTTTTCTACAGCAAGAGAGAGGTTGGAAAAATGAAAAGGGCCAAGTCTTTCGACCTGGCCCTTCTGAATCTGGAGCGGGAAACGGGATTCGAACCCGCGACCTTCAGCTTGGGAAGCTGACACTCTACCACTGAGTTATTCCCGCTCAATGGAACTATATCTTTAGCCTATCTCCGCCGGTTTTGTCAACTGGTTTTTGATGAACAGCCGGGCCTCGCCGGAGTCCGCCACCTCGCCGGACGCTTCCGCCCTGCGCAGCTTAAGCACGATCTCTCCCAACGCCTTTCCCGGCCCGATGCCGAGAACCTCCATGATCTCCTCGCCGGTGAGGAGCAGGTCCTGTGCCGCCGGGTCATAGGCGCGGACGTAATGGTCGACAAACGCACGGCAGGCAGCGGCGGGGAGCCCCCCATCGGCCGCCATCGCCAGCATGGCCGGTCCTGCCGGCTCGCTGTCCCGAAAAAAGCGGAAACAGGCTCGGGGTGTCAAGCGCTTCGCAGCCATGGGATATCGGCGCACCTCCCACACCACCAGTCGCCCGAGCACCCTCCCAGCGACGGTGCCCAGCCTTAGCCTGCGGGCCGTGTCCGCTGCAGCGGCACTGTCCGGTACGAGCAACGCCAGCTTTGCCAGGGCGAGCACGGTTACCCCGCATTCCACCTCGCGACCCAATGCCTCCCCCAGCTTCTCCCCGCCGGCCGGAACTAAGGCAAGCCGATGGGCTACATCCTCCAGGGACGAAACCCGGCCTAGCCGCGTTTCCATGCCGCTGAGATCAAAGGGAAGGACCGAATTGAGCAGCGAGCATTCGGCGAGCCCGCGCAGGAAGCGGGTGGCGCCGCTTGCGGCAAGGATGAGGCAGAACTCGGAGCGGATCCGCTCGGCGGCCACGCCCCCCAGGAGGTGCGCCTTCTCGCGGATCAGGGCAAGGGTGGCGTCGTGGATGGAAAAGCCGAGGGCCGCTGCCTGGCGGAACGCGCGGAGCATGCGGAGGGGGTCTGCGTCGAATGCCGAGGTGGAGGAAACGCGGATCACCCTTCCGCGGAGATCATCCATCCCCCCGGAGGGGTCGATGATGGCGTTCCCGCCATGCAAGGTAACCGCGAGGGAGTTGATGGTGAAATCGCGCGCGGCAAGGTCCTCGCCGATGTCCGCACCACGAAGCGGTGCGAAATCGAACGTATCGAGTTCTTCACCTTCCCGCTTCACCACCCTCGACTGCCGACGCTCCCGGTCGAGCCAGAAGAATGAGCCGCCGATCTTCTCCGCAAAGCGGCGGGGCAAAGTCTCGGCTTCACCGGTGAGGGCAAAGTCGAGGTCTTTCGACGGCCGTCCCAGCAGGACATCCCGCAACCCACCCCCCACCAGCCAGGCGGTTATCCCCATCTCCGCCGCAATCCCGGCAAGAAGGCGCAGCCGATCTTCGCCCAAAAGCCGCCGCAGCGCTTCATCCTCAGCTCTCATTTGTTCCGAATATCCCGGCAATGCTCACTCGCTTCCCTTATCATCACGTCCGGACTGCCCGAAAAGGAGTTTATCATACTCCACTGGAAGTTGCCTGCCGGATTTCAGAAGCTCCTCGAACTGGCCGACTGGAAGCGGCTTGCTGAAATAGTATCCCTGCATTTCCTCGCACTGGTGCTCGATCAGGAATGCCAGCTGCCCCAGCGTCTCGACACCTTCGGCCACCACCTTGAGCTTCAGGCTGTGCGCCATGGCGATGATGGTGGTGACAATCGCGGCATCGTCAGGGTCGGTGGTCAGGTCGCGGACGAACGACTGGTCGATCTTCAGTTCATCCAGGGGGAAGCGCTTGAGGTAGCTGAGCGAGGAATATCCTGTTCCGAAATCGTCGATCGACAGACTCATTCCCATGTCTTTCAGGGCCGCGAGCTTGGCCACGACGTCCTCCACGTCGTGCATGAGTATGCTCTCGGTGATTTCGAGCCCAAGATATCGCGGGTCGAGCCCGGTCTCTTCCAGCATTCGCCGCACATCCCCCACCAGGTCAAGTTGATGGAACTGCCGAGCGGAAAGGTTGACCGAGATCTGCAAGGGCGGGAACCCCGCTTCCAACCATCTCTTCAGCTGGGCGCCGGCTGTCCGCATGACCCAGTCGCCGACCGGGATTATCAACCCCGTCTCCTCCAGGAGCGGAATGAATTTATACGGCCCGATCATGCCGTTCTCTGGGTCGTTCCAGCGGATAAGCGCCTCGGCGCCGACAATGCGGCCGGTGGCAAGCTCGACGCGCGGCTGGTAATGGAGCTCGAACTCATGGCGTTCCAGCGCATGCCGCAGCTTCCCTTCCATCTCCAGCCGCTCGAAAGCCTTCTGGTTCAACTCCGCGGAGAAGAAACGGTAGCTGTTCTTCCCCTGCTCCTTCGCATTATACACTGCCGCGTCGGCATTCTTGAGAAGGACTTCGGCGCTGTCACCGTCCGACGGAAAAAGGGTAATCCCGATGCTGACCGTTATGAATATCTCCCTTCCCTCGGTCTCGAACGGATCGGAAAAGAGTTGAAGAAGCTTTTCCGTGACAGGCACCACTTCCTTGCTCTCGCCGAATTCGGTCAGAATGATGGCGAACTCGTCCCCGCCGAGCCTGGCGACAGTGTCGTACCTGCGCATGGCCCCGCGAAGCCTCTCCGCCACGTTCACCAGAAGCCTGTCTCCGGCGGCATGCCCCATGGTATCGTTGATGATCTTGAAATTGTCCAGGTCCAGCAACAGAACGCCAATAGGCTTATTGAAGCGTTTTCCCAGGGAGAGCGCCTGGCTGAGGCGGTCCAGCAGAATGTTCCGGTTGGGAAGGTCGGTGAGGGAATCGTGGCTCGCCTGATACATCAGTTCCTGCTCGAACCGCTTCCGCTCGGTGATGTCATGGACCACGAAGCTGAGCAACTCATGCCCTTCGTACGAGATCACCGCAACGCTCACTTCCGTGTATGCTATGGAATGGTCAGTGGCCAGCAGGCTCAGCTCGAACTTGATCGGCCGCCGTTCCGCAAGGGCGCGCTTCACGTGAACGTCAAGGACCCCCCAATCCTCACCGAGAAGATCGCGCAAGGTTTGCGGCAGCATATTTTCTTCGGCATAACCGAGAAGTTGACGAAAGGCGTTATTGGCCTCCATAATGGTGAGATTGACGGGATCTGCCAGAATGATCCCTTCGGCGGCCTGCTCCACCAGCATCCGGTAGCGCTTCTCGGTCTCTTCCTTCTTTAGACGCGCCAGGATAAACCTGTTGACGAAAATGTAACTGCAAATGAATACCACCAGTGACAGGGCGAAAAACCAGAGGATGAAGTAGCGGATGGTCTCTCCCCCTTTCCTGGATATGTCGCGGGGCATGTCAAGCCTGGCCAGCAGGGCCTGTTTCCCGTAGATATCGGAAAACAGGTGATAGCCGTAGATCACGTCCCTGTTTTTCCGTTGCACGAGGCTGCTGCTGGCATCGGAAAGGGCACTCCGAACAACGGCTAGTTCAGGTGGAAGTGCTGGTGCGTCAAGGCGGGAGAACCCTATCGGTAGCCTGATGATCTCGGAAACCCGTCTGGTCTCCTCTGCATCGAGAAAGCGTCCCATGATCAGGGCTCCGCGAATCGGCCCCTTGTATTCGCTGGTGAGAACAGGGCGGGAAGCCACAAGAAGAGGTCCTTCGGGGAGCATGACGATACCTGTGTGGACGCTTTCCGGGTTATCGTGCCGGACCAGGAGAGAAGCGGGGGCGATGTGCGGGAGAAAGCTCTTGTAAAGCGGCAGGGGCTTGTCTTTCAGATAGTCGTAAGCCCGGCCGTACACGATGCGTCCAGCGCTGTCGGTGTAGATGAGGAGATTGAGACGGAGCTTCGGGTAGATGGCATCCGCCAGGTTGGTCTTGACGAATTCCTGGTTGCGGTCCTTGACGAACTTGTAGGCATCATCCCATCCGGAATAATCCCCCACAATGGTATTGATCTGGTCGATTACGTCATCCAGGACGTGTGCCGCGCGTTCGACGTTTTTCAGGGATTTCTGTTCTTCGAGGGAGACAAAGCTCTTCAGGAGGATGAACTGGGAGGTCAGCAGTAGAACCAGCAGGATTCCGCCAAGTGTCAATCCGATGGCAAGAAGGGCTTTGCCGCGCTGCGTCATGCCGGTGTCCTTACACAACGGTTTCGGATCGGTGCCAGAATGGTTAGGAAACTTTAGCACATTTTAATCAGGTTTCCAGCCCCCCCAACAGTTCAATTCTCCTGAAATATTCCGCGCGGCACCAGTTTTCCACGTCCACCATGGCTGAAAACGCCTCATCGAAACCATTCATCCCGATGGTGAACACGCCATGGCCGTAGACGATGGCGGCCCCACCCCCCCCTATTACCGGCGACACGCGGCGCGCCAAGCCTCCCGCACCGATCTCGCCGGCAACCACCGGGGTATCGCCCAGCCGGCGCACCTTCGGACAATCCTTCCAGCAGTCGCTCACCCCGCACGGCTCCTCCTCGCAGAGCATGCTCATGATAACGGCAAATTTCGGATGGCCGTGAAGTATGAAATTTGCACCTGTAGCCTCGTAAATCATCCGGTGGGCCAAGAGCTCGCTAGAAGCGGTTACGCCGGTGGTGGACGAATTGTCCATCGGGACCGGGTCTATGCATCCCGGAAGCTCGTCCAGGCTGGCGGCCGTCTGGGAAATATGGACCACGTCCCCGGCCCGGCAGGAAATGTTGCCGAAAAAGGAGTCCACCAGCCCCCGCTCCACGGTGTATCTCCCCACAGTAGCGATTTCCCGGCAGATTTCATCCGGATCATGGAGTGGTCCATTTCTGAAGGAGAGCCCTTCGGCATGGAGCGGCCGGAGCCACTGGCTGCGGAATTCGCGCAGGGCCTCCGCCTCTCCGGGGAGACGAAATCCATCCCGTAAATGGTCAAGCAGAAACTTTACAAAGGTCGAATGGAACACAGACGAATAATTAACGTACGCCTGCTCCACGGTGACCGCGCCAATGGCGGCAATACCGACCCCCTCGACGATGACCCCCTTGCGGTTGGACAGAAGCCGCGCCAGGGCCGCAGCAGGGTCTTCCGCCAGCTCGTTTCGACGCAGAATCGGGATGTCGTGGAGAAAGGTTCGGGTCTCGGTGTCGGTCGGATGGATGCAGGTTTCGTCGCTTTGGGCGCGGTGCACCAGAAAATCGGCAAAGGGAAGGGACGGACGGGCTATGACGAGGGCTATGGAACTGAGGCGTTCGAGGGTCTGCGAGGCAAGGCGGGCCAGCTCCGGATCGCCGTCGCTGATGAGGCAATCGTCCTGGGCAGCGAAGGCAATGCCCCCTTCGATGGCGGAACGGTCGGCGATCAGTTTGCGGGAGTATTTCCGAATCTGGTCTCTCATAAATTCAAAAGAAAATATTTAACACAGAGAGACGGAGACGCAAAGTACACAGAGTAAAATAATGGCTTTTCTCCGTGGCTCTGCGTTCTCTGTGCCTCTGCGTTATGATTTACGGTTGTGTTTTTCACTGCATCTGCCGCTGCATGAGCACCAGCACCTCTTCCAGCCTGGAGAGATTGACGCTGGGCCTGATCTCGATGGTCTGGAAGATGCCGTATTCCCCTTTTTTCACCATTGCCACCTCGCCGATGGGGAGCTCCTTGGGGAAAACCCCTCCCATTCCGGATGAAACCACCACATCCCCCACCTTAACGTCCTCATCCTTGGTGGTGAACTCCATCACGCAGAGGTGCCCCCCCTTTCCCTTGACTACGCCGCGTGCCCGGGAACGTTGTATGACGGCGGCAATGGCGCTGGCGTTATCTGTGAGAAGCAGGACGCGCGAGGAGTTGGCCGCAACATTGACCACCCGGCCGACGATGCCGGCCGACGCGATTACCGGCATACCTTCATCGAGTCCGTCGCTTCTGCCCCGATCTATGACCAGGGTCCTGAACCAGGGGGAACTGTCCTCTCCAATGACCGAAGCGGCAATGGAAGGGATGCGGAGGGTCCCCTTCAGGTTGAGAAGCCCCTTGTAGCGCTCGTTGGCCGCAATGGCTTCCTGGTTGTTCAAAATACGGGTATTGAGGGCCTTGATGGTTTCACGTAACTCCTTGTTCTCTTTGCGTATATCCACCAGGTAGATGTAATCGTCCCACACGGAGCCGGTGAGGCGACCGAACCACGTGGCGCCGCGCTGCACTGGGGAAAATACGTTTAAAACCGTCTTTTCGAAGAAATTTAGCCGTTCCTTTGTGCGCAGGTTCAGGGAATAAAAGAGCAGGGCCACCAGAAGGGCTGCGGCGGCCATGATATGAAAGCGATATTTTCTGAATAGTTCGAGCATGCAGCGTTTTGTTACTCCAGCACGAAGGGAGAGCCGGCAATATCCTCGTGTCTGATTTCATCAACCGGCGACTTCTTTCCATCCCCTGCGTACAGGCGGTTGGGGGCATTGAAAACAATGCCGTTCTCCATGCCGACGTTCTTGTAGGCATGCACCACCCCCGGCGGCACAATGACGATCCTTGGCGCATCCATTCCGGCATAAAGTACCTGTTTTACCCCTCTTGAAGGTGAGCCTTCGCGGTGGTCCCAGAGGTAGACCTTGAAGTTGGAAGGCCCCAGGAAGCAAAAATAGTCGGTTTGCTCGAGATGCTCGTGCGGACCGCGCGCCACCCCCGGCTGGGTCATGGAGATGTAGCTCATTACCGGCATGATCTCGGCAGGGGTCTCGTCGGAGCGGAACAGCTCCGCCAGCCACCCCCGCTCGTCGATGAATTTGCTCATCGGCTTGACAACCACGTCGTGGATGGTCCCTTTTACATACTTCGTGATTTCATCGCTCAAGAGAGTCTCCTTTAAAGCATGCCGTTTCGTTCGTGCAGCACCCGGATGAGATAGTCGCGATAGCTGGAATTGGGGGTATCGGCGATAACTTTCTCCAGCCCCTTGGTATCGATGAAGCCGAGGCGGACGGCGATTTCCTCCAGGCAGGCGATCTTGAGCCCCTGCCTTGCCTCCAGCGTGCCGATGAAGTGGCTCGCCTCCAGAAGCGATTGATGCGTGCCGGTGTCGAGCCAGGCGATTCCCCGGCCGAGCTTCTCCACCTTGAGTTCTCCGCGGCGAAGGTACTCCATGTTCACGTCAGTAATTTCCAGTTCCCCACGTGGGGAAGGCTTCATGGTTTTTGCTATCTCCACCACCTTGCCGTCGTAGAGGTAGAGCCCCGGCACCGCATAGTGGGTCTTCGGCTTCTTCGGCTTCTCCTCGATGCTGACCGCGTTGCCGGCCCCGTCAAACTCCACCACGCCGTAACGCTCCGGGTCCTGGACATAATAGCCGAAGATTTTCGCTCCACCGTCGAACTCGGCCACCGACCGGTCGAGCCCCACCTTGCCGTAAAAGATGTTGTCCCCAAGGATGAGACATACGCTGTCCCCGGCAATGAACTCTTCCCCCACCAGGAAGGCCTGGGCGATCCCCTTGGGCTCAGGCTGCACCTTGTAGGTGAGTTTGATCCCCCACCGGGAGCCGTCGCCGAGCAGGGCCTCGAAGCGGGGGGTATCGTGGGGCGTGGAGATGATCAGAATGTCATCGATCCCCGCCATCATAAGGGTGGCAAGCGGATAGTAGATCATCGGCTTGTCGTAGACCGGCTGGAGCTGCTTGCTGGCCACCAGAGTCAGCGGATAGAGTCGACTGCCGGCTCCGCCGGCCAGAATGATTCCCTTCCTGATCCCCTTTTTCATAACATATCACCTTTCATCATATTGTCCTGTAGGGGCAGACCCATGTGTCTGCCCGCTGTCAGGGCGAACACACAGGTTCGCCCCTACCGGTAATCTCGTCCGTCACAATAGCCTCGACAGCAGCGCCGATATCGGCAACAACCGGCACCCCTTCCGGCACTCGGGCCGCATGGTCAGCTCCATGGCCGGTCAGCACCAGAAGCGGCTTGCAGCCCCCCTTCACCGCAGCCTCCACATCGGCCAGCTTGTCGCCGATCATGAATGAGGCGGCCAGGTCTATCCCGAATTTCCGCGCCGCATCCAGGAGCATGCCGGGCATCGGCTTGCGGCAGTGGCAGTCGCACCTATACTCCCCCACCCCTTCTTCCGGGTGATGGGGGCAGACATAGTAGGCGTCCACGTGCGCGTCGACAGCGGCCAGTTCCTTGTCCAGAAAGGCGTGCAACCGATGGACCGCCTCGATCTCGTAATATCCCCGGGCCACCCCCGACTGGTTGGTGACCACGATCACCAGGAATCCGGCATCATTCAGCCGCTTGATCGCACTGGCCGCGCCGGGTATGAACTCGAAATCCTCGATCCGGTGGAGATAGTTCTTCTCCACATTGATCGTCCCGTCCCTGTCGAGAAATACCGCGCGGCGTTTCCCCACGTTCGTCATTGAGCCTTTCCCGATTCCCAGTCCCCAGTCCCTAGTCCCCATAAGTTTTCAATATTTTCTCAATGATGTTCGTCGTGGACTTGCCGTCCACGAACTCCACCAGCTCCACCCTGCCGCCGTATGTCTCCACGAAATCCCGGCCGACAACCCGCTCGGGGGTGTAATCCCCGCCCTTTACGAGGACCGCGGGCTTGACCGCCTCTATCAGCCTTTGCGGCGTGTCCTCGTCGAATATCACCACGTAATCCACGCAGTCGAGAGCGGCCAGGATATGGGCCCGCTCTGCCTCTCCGATCAGGGGACGGCTCTCCCCCTTCAGCCGCCGGACGGAGTCGTCGCTGTTGAGCCCCACCACCAGCAGGTCGCCGAAGCTGCGCGCCTTCTGTAGGTACTTGACGTGCCCCACGTGAAGAAGGTCGAAGCAGCCATTGGTGAACGCGATCTTTTTGCCCCGCGCCCGTTCCCCCTCCACGATGCTCACCAGCACGTCGAGGTTCTTGATCTTGGTTTCGCTGTCCAGGTGGCCCCGGCCGATCTCCGCGACAATCTCCGCTGGAGTGGCGGTGGAGGTCCCGAGCTTGCCTACCACGATGCCGGCGGCGACGTTGGAAAGCCGGGCGGCCTCCGCAAAACCGAGCCCTGCCGCCAGGCCGATGCTGAGCACCGACAGGACCGTGTCCCCCGCGCCAGTGACATCGTAAACCTCACGGGCCCGGGTCGGGATATGGACCTCCTCGCCATCCTTGTAGAAGAGCGACATCCCCTCCTCGCTCCTTGTGATCAAGAGCGCCTCCAGGTCGAGCTCCCCAAGAAGCCTTGAACCTGCCTGCCTCAGGGTTTCCCCATCGCGTATCGTTAGACGGGAGGCAGTTTCCGCCTCCTTGCGGTTCGGGGTCAGTATTGTAGCACCCCGGTATTTAGCGTAATCGTTACCCTTCGGGTCGACCACCACCGGGATTCCTGCCTCCTTCCCCAAGCGGCAGATCTCGGCCAGCACCCGCTCCGTCAGAACCCCCTTCAGGTAGTCGGATACCACCAGCACATGGTATTCCCTTCCTTGCGTCCTGATGAAATCGATCACCTTATCTTCATAGGACTCGGAAATCGCCTCTTTCGACTCCCGGTCGATCCGGACTATCTGCTGATGGGAGGCGATCACCCGGGTCTTCATGCTGGTGGTGCGCATCGGGTCCTCGAATACCCCGGAAGTGTCCACCCCCTTGCCGGTAAACGCATGGCGCAGGTGGGCGCCGTTTTCGTCGCCGCCGATCACGCTGCAGACCCCCACCTGGCAGCCAAGGGCCACCAGGTTGTGCACCACGTTGCCGGCCCCACCGAGGCGCAGGTCCTCGCGCACCACGTCCACCACCTGCACCGGCGCCTCCGGGGAGATGCGCTCCGCCTTCCCCCAGAGATACTCGTCCAGCATCAGGTCGCCGATGACAAGGGCCTTGATATCCATTACTCTGTTAAAAAGGGATTCCGCGTTTTTGCGATCCACGTTTCCTCCGGAAACGGTGACTGGTAACTGGGGACTGGTGAATGGCAAAACCAAGCTTTTTGGTTTTACCCTTCACCCTTCACCATTCACTATTCACCGATTTTATCCAATATTCCCGCCGCCAGGAGCGGTATCATGATCTCATGATGGCCGGTGACGGTGTAGCCCCTGCTCTGGCCGGACGTGGGGCGCTTGACCACGTTCTGCAGGGGACGATAGTGCTGCATCATGTCGAAGTTGGCGGTGGTGAAGCTGTCCACGTGATGCCCCAGGTTCTGGGCAATGGAGAGGGCCTTGAGGAAGACCTCCGGGAGGAGCACCGCGCTCCCCACGTTCAGGTAGACCCCGCCGTCCCCCAGCTCGGAAACGACCGAGGTCAGGATACGGAAATCGGTATAGCTCGCCTGGCCGATGATCGCGCCGTCCGCGTCGGGGTGCTGGTGGATGATGTCGGTGCCGACCGCCACGTGGACCGTGACCGGGATATCCTTCTCCATGCAAGCGGCCAACAGGCTGTACTCACGGTAGGGGTTGTCATTGTCGATGATGAACCGCCCCACCGACTCGCCGTAGCCGAGTCCCTTGGCCACTCCTTCCCGGAGGGCGCGGTTGATATCGCGGCCGGTCTCTTCGGCCATGCCGAAGGTGCCGCAGTGGAGCACCGCTCCAACGTCCTCGCTGGTCTCGCCGATGAGGGAAATCTCGTAGTCATGTATGGAGCCCGCGCCGTTCAGGGCAATAGCGGTGATGACGTCGGCTTCGATCAAGTTCTTCAGGACCGGCTGGAGCCCGCACTTGATCACATGGGCACCCATGGCCAGAACCACTGGCTTCCCCTTTTCCCGCGCGGCAACCACCGCGTCGATGACTCCCAGAAGGGCCTCGGCTCCCATCTGCCGGGGAAACGAAGCCAGAAGATCGCTCACACTCATCCCTCTGGAAACGCCGGGGGAGAAATCCCTGCGGATGCTGACTTTATTCTTCCTTTCGGCAATCGGATAGGTCTTCACGCCGGACAGGTCTATCGGTTGGTATTTCATTTAATGCCTTTCGATTCCTATGTAGGGGCGGGGTCTCCCCGCCCAGGGCAGGGGAACCCTGCCCTACGAAAACAGTTTCTTCTCCACCAGATCGCAGATAATGTGAATAATGGTGATATGCCCTTCCTGGACCCGGGGCGTGTCATTGCACGGAACGGTCAGGTCAATGTCCGAAACCGCCTTGATGGTGCCGCCATCCTTACCCAGCAGGCCGATGGTCCGGCACTCCATCTCCCGCGCCAGCTTTAGCGCCTCAAGGACATTGGGGGAATTCCCGCTGGTGGATATTCCCACCACCACATCCCCCGGACGGGCATGCGCCTCCACCTGCCTCTTGAACACCAGGTCGTAGCCGTAGTCGTTGCCTATGGCGGTCAGGATGGAGGTATCGGTGGTCAGGGCGATGGCGGGGAGAGCCTTGCGCTCCATCTTGAAGCGACCTACTATCTCGGCGACGAAATGCTGGGCATCGGCGGCAGAGCCGCCATTGCCCATGACCAGGAGCTTGTTGCCGGCGCGCAGGGCGGTAACCGTCGTTTCCACGGCTGTGGCGATCATGTCGGCGAGCTCGCGCTCGATCAGGGTTATCACTTCCACGTGCGCCCGTAATTGGGCGCGGATTTCCTCAATCATGGTTTTCTCCGTTCAATGTCCGTATATCTCTGCTTCCGCCTGCCGGAACTTCTGCTCCAGGGCGTAAAAATTGATGGCGTCACCTATGCCGGGAAATGGAATTCCGTCAATTCCCGTTACCGACTGGCAGCTGGGCGTTTCACCCATCAGCCGTTGCAAGGTCCTGGCAATCGCCGATGACACCCCGAAAAGAGGCATCTGCTCGAATACGATGCCGGTGTGGGGAGCGGCAATGCCCTGTTTGCGCAGCTGCCTTGCCAGTCGATACGGCACAAGCAGGTTGAAGGCATGTCCCTGGCGAGCGCCGGTCAGCAGCAGCTCAAGCTTGCGAAGAAACACCTGGGGATCGGTCTCCTTCGGAAAGTGCATGCAAAATGATTGCTCGGTTCCCCATCTCTGCAGATAGTCTTCAGCGCTTTTCCTGGCTTGTTGCTCACGGCGTTGCGCCGATCCCAAGAGTACCGGCTCCGTGTGAAATACCGGAGAAGCGTGGACGGCAAGGGTATTGAAATCTGCGCGGTAAGCCTTACGCGAGTAATCTTTCAGGCACCATCCGGCGCCATCCATCTCCTCGTCAAAGCCGCCAATACGCTCATAAAGCTTTTTTCGGATAAGGAGCGCCGCAAAAGAGCCGGCACCGGTTTCCGTAATCGAGACAGCGCCGGTTCGCTGCCGCCTTGAGTTAGCGCCGGTACCCTCAACAAGCCGCGGGACAATAATGCCGGCCTCGAGACGCGCTCCGGCAGCCTCGATCATCGGCTCGAGCCAGCCAGACGTTACCACCGAGGTATTGCGCACGACACCGAGAAAAGGGGCCTCGGCCCGCGCCAATCCCTGGTTGACAGCCTTAACGAACCCGTTATTTATTTCGTTGCGCATGAGCAGTGCCCGCTCGCCAAGCCCTTCCGCGAACTCCTGGAGCATCCGCTCGGTCTCGCGCTCGCTGCCATTGTCCACCAGAATCAGGCGGGCCGACTGGGCATGTTCGATAAGGCTTACCAGGCAGTTCCTGGTTTCCACCAGTGCATTCCAGACTGGAACGATTATGTCGATGAGATGTTCCTGCATTTGCTCACGAGATTTCAATTAATTCGGCTTTGCAAACAAAAATAACATTTGTAGAGTGCGTTACGGCAAAAACAAGCCTAACGCACCCTACTTTCCACCAGTTCCTCAATCACGCGTAGTGTCTCGCTGGTGTTCCGCTCCATGGTCAAGCCGGCAGCGGTCTTGCGGGCTTCGATCCCGATCTGCGCCAAATCCGGCGAGCTTGCAAGCCGCATAATTGCTGATGCCAACCCGTCAACATCGAGCGGATCAGGCACAACCCAACCGTTCACGCCGTTCTCCACAAGTTCGGCGACACCGTTGAACGAGGTCGTCACCACGGGAAGCCCGCAGAGCATAGCCTCCAGCGTGGCGTTGCTGAACGGGTCATACAACGTCGGGAAGACAAAGAGATCGGAGCCTAAGTAAAAGGTCTCCACATCCCGGCGCGGGCCGGTGAATATGACGCGGTCCGCGATCCCCAGGAGCTCGGCCATCCGCTGGAACCTGCGGAGATTCCCCTTCCCCACCACGAACAGGCGAAACGGCATCTCCAGACGCGAAACAGCCCGGAGAAGCGCCGGCACACCCTTGCGCTCGAAACCGGACCCGACATAGAGCAGGCGCAGCTCGGAGTTCAGGGAAAATTCACGGGCCAGCGCCCCGCGACATTCCTCGCGGCGCCCGAATTCGAACTGCGCCGGATCGAGACCGTTATACACCACCCGGATCTTTTCAGGGGAAACGCCGTAGTGCCGGATTATGTCGTCCCGCACCATGCCCGAATTGGCAATAATAGCCCGCAACCGCTCATCGGTAAAGAGTTTTTTCTCCAGGAAGAGGTAGGCATGGTGCAAGGGATTACAGAGAGTGGCGAACCGTGACCAGTCAGGCTTTCCCAGGCTTTTCTGCACCAGCCACTGCCGGTGGCAACCGTCGCCGGCCCGGTAGATGTCCTGAAAGATAGTACGCTCCAAGCTGAAGATGACGTCGAACCTCTCACCTTGCAGCATCCTGCGGCAGTTCCAGGCAAAGGTGAGCGCCTTGAGCCAGCCTGAAAGGGAAACGACCGGAACACGATGAAGAGTGACACCAGTGACATTCTCCGCGTCCCACTTCGCAGCGAAGACATGGACTTTGTGACCGCGGGCCACGAGCCCTTCCACGAGACGGGCCATATACCGCTCCGCGCCGCCGAAGGGGGTGTATTTCTGCCGGACCAGGGCGATCTTCATCGATGACTGCCTACACCCCGTAGTATTCGCGATACCATGCCACGAAACGCTTGATCCCCACTTCGATCGGGGTGGCAGGCTTGAAGCCGGTGTCCCGCATCAGGTCATCAACATCGGCGTAGGTGGCGGGTACGTCCCCAGCCTGGATGGGGAGGAGATTCTTGGCCGCCTTTTGCCCGAGGGCATCCTCCAGCACCTCGATGAAATGCAGAAGCTCCACCGGCTGGTTGTTTCCGATGTTGTAGACCCGGTACGGCGCATAGCTGGTGGCCGGATCGGGAGAGTCGCCGCTCCACTCCGGATTGGGAGCCGGCACGCGGTCCATGACCCGAACGATACCTTCGACGATGTCATCCACAAAGGTGAAATCCCGCTGCATCTTTCCGTAGTTGAAAACATCGATCGGCCGCCCTTCAAGAATCGCCTTGGTAAAGAGAAAAAGGGCCATGTCGGGACGCCCCCAGGGGCCGTAAACCGTGAAGAAGCGCAGCCCGGTGCAGGGAAGGCCGTAGAGGCTGGCATAGGTGTGGGCCATCAGCTCGTTTGCCTTCTTGGTGGCGGCATAGAGCGATACCGGATGGTCCACGTTGTGGTGCACCGAAAAGGGCATCTTCGTATTGGCGCCATATACCGAGCTGGTGGATGCATAGACCAGGTGCCCCACGCCATTGTGACGGCACCCTTCCAGGATGTTGAGGAACCCCTGGATATTGCTGTCAACGTAAACCTGGGGGTTCTGAATGGAGTAGCGCACTCCAGCCTGGGCCGCCAGATTGACCACCACCTCGAACTTCTCCGCGGCGAACAGCTCCGGAATCCGCTGCCGGTCGGCCAGATCAGCCTTCACTAAACTGAACCCCGCCATCGCTTCCAGCTGTTTCAGCCGCGCCAGCTTCAGGTTGACATCGTAATAATCGTTCAGGTTGTCGAGGCCGACAACAGCAACACCCTTCTCCAGCAAGCGCTTTGCCAGATGAAACCCGATAAAACCGGCCGCGCCGGTGACCAGGACCTTTTTCATGGAGTCTCCCCTCCCCTTTCCTGAAGCTTGATTTCTCCAAGCATGTCGGTTACCGCTCCGTAGACCGATTCGACCGGGATGTCGGACACGACGGTCTCCGATGCGATGACCCTGTTTATTGTCTGCCACGGCCCCCACGGAACGATATTGCCATTTCGCATGATGGCAATCAGAGGCTTTTGCAGCGCGGAAGCCATGTGAAGCGAGCCGGTATCAAGGCTGACCACGAGATCGGCCGAAGCGAGCGCCGCGATCAGCTGCGGCAGAGTGGTCGTGCGATAGGGGGTGATGCGGTCTCCGAACTTCTCGCAGATGCCGGCCGCGGCCTCGTCATCGCCCGGGAACGTCGGATTGTCCTTCGCCCCTGGCGCCCAGAGGAGAAGCACATCCGCCTCTTCAGCGGCCAGGAGCCTCTCGATCAGAGATGCAAATTTTTCATGCTGCCACTGGTGCTTCTCCACCCGAGCACTGATCGCCACCGCAATCAATGGCCTGTCGGAGCGCCGCCGGGAGCGGCTTGCGACGTCGGCAAAATTGGCCATTTCCCCCGCATCCGGATATAGATACATCCTCCCCGGCGCGCCGAACTCACCCAAAGGCCCCAGAAGCCGAAATGTCCTGGCAACCTCGTGCTCCGGCATGGCCCCATCGCTGACCGGATCGGTGTAAACTATAGCCTTGCCGCCCTTGGGGGCAAAGCCGACCAGCCGTCGGGCACCGGTACGCGCCGTGTAGCGTTCCAGCGTCGGGGAATGGGCTCCGCAGGCAATGGCCACATCGTAATGTTCACGCCGGATGGCGCGCAACACCCGGGAATTCTCCCACCAGACCGCCAGGCGGCTCCGTTCCGGCACATGCTTGGCCTTCTGGTATACGTGGATTTCATCGATATCGGGATTCAAGCGGACAGCATCGGCATTATAGGAATTGACCAGCATGGCGATCCTGGCGTCGGGATATCGTTCCCGCACAGCCCGAATGGCGGGGGTGGTGCAGAGGAGATCGCCGATGTTGTCGCGACGGATAAAGAGAATTTTTTTCATGATGCCTTTCCCAACCCCGCCTGCTCCGCGGGCATCCGGTGCATCACGGCCATCCCGACGCCGAGGAGAACCATGAACAGCAACTTGGCGTCATCCCCATCAAAGCTCCCGAAGAAGTTGTTGACCCAGTAACCGACCATCATTGTCAGCAATCCTGCAGCCAGATAGCGTGAAGTCCTGTTCTCCGCATTTCGCCAGAATTTCCAGAATGCCCGGAAAAATGTTCCTATCATCCATAAAAAAACCAGCATGCCTTGAATTCCCAGCTCAAAAAATACGTCGAGAAAAGAATTATGTGTCTGGTCATAAATGTAACGGGCATTTTTTTCAGTCCTGACCTCCCGACCGAAAAGGAAGCGGCCATAGCCATGAGGCATGAAGGGGTTTTCGGCAATCCGGTCAACTGCCGTTTTCCACATGGCCAGGCGCTTCCGCGTTGAGCCGGGATCTGGGGCTGGTCCGGCCAATTGGTCGGGAGTCATATTGAAGAATTCTGCAAATCCGGGAAGTTTGCTGGTATGCATCTCACGAAACATCTTCTTTTCGAGATAAAAGCCCCCCCCCGAAAGTAGAAGACATAAAAGAACCAGACCGGCCAGCCATCTCTTTTCGAGTATCAATAGCGCTGCAATCACAATCAGTTGCAGTCCAAGGGCAATGAATGCCGCACGGGTGAATGTAATATGAAGGGCCAAAAGATTAAGACATAGTAGAACTGTCAAACCGAGCCGTTGCCAGATTTTTTTGAAATAAAACATTCCCCAGAAAAGAAAAGGAATTACCATAATGTGGTAAAGTCCCGCGGCCTCGCCTCCTCCGGGGTCACGAAGACCGCCGGCCCGATAGGTGTCCGCAGAGAACCAATCTCCGTTATGGTTGTAAAAATCATAAAACGAATATGCGCTGAAAACAAAACTGCCGAAGAAGAGCGTTAATAAAAGGAGCAATCCGTCCTCTTCCCTTTTCAAGGTAAAATAAGCCACATAAAAAAGGAGAATCGGCACAATAAGTTCACCCTTTATTTCTTTCAGGCTTTCACCCAAATCTACTGAAGTGGGCAATGACGCCAAAGCCACCAGCAGGAACGCGACAAAGGGCCACTCGAACCCGGTAGAGTGCCATTGCAGATCCTTGCTTGAGATCCCCCGCCATACCAACATGGACAGAAGAACGACTGTGCAAAGTGTACGGATAGCGGCCGTATGGGCAACCGGGAGGATTAATACTAGGACGCAAAGGAAACAGAGTGCAACATGCTCGGTCAACAATCCCTTTTTGACAGGTCGCGCTGCTATTGCAATCGTATTCGACACTAGGGTGTGCTCCGGTTTTCCGTATTTTTCAGCAAACTCACCGCAGCTGCTGTTATGTCCTCTGGCCGGACCAGCCCGATACATTCACGTGTGCCGGTCCTGCATTCATACGCAGCGTCGAATACATAGGTGCAAGGAACACACTCGAGCCGATAGCTGACTGTTTCAACCCGCTTCCCATACGGTCTCTGCTCCGAGGTGTCAATGGGGCCGGACAAGTGTACCAGGGGTATGGCGAGCGCGTCCGCCATGTATGTAATCCCGGAATCAACTCCAATATACAGGGAAAGTCGTTCGATGAGGGCCGGCAACTCGGCAAGGGTGAACAGACCTGCCGCATTCACGACTTCCTGCCTCTTTCCCAGCAAAGCAGTGACAGTATCAGCCGCCCGTCGATCATGTTCAGATCCGACCAACACTATGGAACCACCCAGTTCATCCAGAAGTGTGGCAACAATCGCCGCAACCTTTTCCTCGCCCAGTTCCTTCAGTTTGTTACCGCTGCTTACCCCGATACCCACAATGGGTTTTTTCAGGGTGGAAAGGGCTTTCTCTGCCTTGGTGTCGGAACCGGGAACCTTGTAGACTTCCTTATCTATATTGGCGGTATCGATATCCAGCCCTTTGAGCATTGCCATATATGTTTCGATAACAAGCCTACCCGACGTGTGCCTCTGCAGATGGGTAAAAAGCCCACCCGCAAGGCGGGAGGTCACGCCTGCAGATTCTGGCAGGACTGAAAGCCGGATGGGCACAAGCCCACAAAAAGTTGCGAAAGCAAACGTCACACCGGGATTCAGACATACGGCAGCATCGTATGAACCCTCACGTATCATGGCGGCAAGTTTCAGCTTGCCGGAAAACCCACGCCACAAGGCTGCATCAACCTTGATAATCTCGTCAACATGGGGATTGAACTCCAGTAATTCTGCCGTAATCGGGGTAACCATTACGGAAAGCCGGCAGGCTGGATATCTTTTCTTTATCTCGCGCAAGATGGGTGTCCCACAGATCACATCCCCGATCTTCGCGGTCTGGACAACGAGAACGCGGTCAACCTTTCCTCGCCTGCGCAACAAGATCAATGGATAGACAAGCGGGGCCAGCAGCCAGGCAAAAAGAAGATAGATCATTCCCCGACTACCTCCGCAAACACTTTCTCCACGCCGGCGACATAGGCCTGGATGGAAAACTGTTCAACCACGCGGGCTCGTCCTTTCTCTCCCATTGGCCTCCACATCCCTGGAGAATCGAGGAGTTTTCCGAGCGCAATGGCCAATTGGCCGGATTTACGCGGCGCTACAAGGAAACCGGTTTCGCCATCCACCACAAGCTCGGCTGGGCCGGTAACATCAGCGGCAACAACAGGTTTACCCATTGCCATGGCCTCCAGAACCACTCGCGGCAGCCCCTCCTTTTCCGAAGGGAGAACAAAGACGTCGGCAGCATTGATATAAGAAATTGGATCATTCTGAAAACCGGTAAAAATAACGCTCCCCTTCAGGTCGCTCTCATCTGCGCGGCGGAAGAGGTTCTTCCGCTCCGGCCCTTCCCCTGCCACAAGACAAGTGATACGTTTCCCGCTTTTTGGGCGAAGTGTGGCCACCGCCTCCAGAAGATCGCCGAACCGTTTGCGCTTCACCAACGATCCGACAGCCACAATCAGAAAATCATCAGGGGCGATGCCATGGCGACGTCGTATTTCCGCAGCCGGTGTTAATGGCTCAATAGCCGGATCCACGCCATTGTGCACAACAAGACATTTGTCCGGCGCCACACCTTGGTTAATAAAGGCGTTCCTTACACCATGGGAGACGCATATCATCCTGTTAAGATACCGGTTCACCATCTTGACCTCGAACCGGTTGAGGGTTGTTTCAATGCGACTGTGCTGGAGGACTGACACACCAACCGAACGGGCGGCCATGATTCCTTCCAGGTTGGATGACGGCTGGTTATTCATATAGAGCAAATCGAAACTGCGCTCTACGAGGATGCTTGCAATACGTCTGGCATTGGGAGAAATCCGGAAATGGCGGTCGATCCAAAAGACAAATCGCCTTTTTGCGGCTTTGTTAAGAAAAAGCAGCCCACGGCCAGCCTCTTTAAGCATCTTCACTGCAAGCGGCTGTTGACGCTGCTCCAGCAACTGGAACTCTATACCGATCCTTTCCATCTCGGTCTTGATGTCAGAACCATCCCCTTTCCGGTAGTTATGGTAGAATAGTGCGGAAAATTGGTATTTACTCCGATCAACCCTCTTGAGGAGCTCCAGAAGGCTGTTCGTCCCCCCTCCCCATTCCTTGCCGGTATCCAGGATCAGTATATGCTTCATGTTTGATTTGGTCATTTTGGCATCAATCAGTTCTGGCTGTTTTACGGGCTACAACGAAGATATAGTCACCGCGGCTACCCTTCAGCACGAGCCAACCCATGAGCGCTTTAAATGGTAACCCGAGGTTTTTCCGGATTTTTTTTGCCGGCGAGATGGATGTGTTTGTTGTAACAACCTTCTCCTGCTTACGATGAGGAGATTCCTGATGCGGTACAGAACGCATATTTGTCCGGCCTCTCCAGAAAAGCTTACGCAAGCTTTTACCAACGCTGGTCCGGTACTGATCGAAATCACGCGCAGTTTCATCAACAACCTCGAAGCCGCACTTCCTCAGAAGAAACCGCATGGATTCAGGGGAAAAATGAAAACGATGCTCAGGAATAATAAGCTCCCAGCCAGGGCCTCGGTATCTTGCTGTCGGACTTTCGATGTTCGGAACTTCAATAACGAGAAGACCGCCAGGTCTGAGCCAGGAACGGAGATTTATCAGAGCGGCCGCAGGATCATCAAGGTGTTCGAGAACATGGAACAATGTAATCACGTCGAAAGATTCTTTTCCGAAATCAACCGTTTCGATGAGACCTTGCCGGACGTCAAGCTTCAGCTCCTCGCTGGCATAGGAGGCATAAAACTGGGTTGGCTCAAGTCCCGTTGCTTTTTCAACATGACCCCGAACCGCTTGCAGAAAGAGCCCCTCACCGCAACCAATGTCCAGCAAGGTCTGATTTTTATTCAGAAACCGATCGACCAGTCTTACCCGCTGGGCAACATTCCGTTGGCGTGCCCTGATCTTCGCATCGCTTATCTGCCTGGCACGATCGTGTTCGTAGTAATGCTGGTCAAAAACATTCCTGGTGTCGAAAACGATTCCACACATTCCACATTTCAGCAGATGGTCGAAATGCTCGAAATTGGGGCGTAAATCTTCGCTGCCACAAAGGGGGCAGTTATCAGCGATTATCTCACGATTCATGGTTATCAGCTTTGTTTGCCCAGTGTTCCGGCAAGTGTATTCATGACCTCTTCAACAGAAATCTGCTCCATGCATTGCTGGTATGCGCACTTCTTGCTCAAGCATGGGTCACAGGTTCGCGGTTTCTTTAAAACAACATGCCTGTCAAGATCGTAGTAAGGCCCTGATTTGCGGGGATCAGCCACGGCAAACAGGGCAAGTACGGGGGTATCGACCGCGATGGCCATATGCATGATGCCAGTATCCCCGGTTACCAACCTTTCAAAGCGTTTAAGCAGGTTCGGCACGTATCTCAGAGGAAGCTTACCAGCGGCCACTGCCGCAGCATGGCCTATGCCCTCGGCGATAGAGCTGCAAAGCGTATATTCATCCGGAGAGCCGGTAATGACAATCCGTAGCTCGGGATATTTTTTTACCAGAGCCTTCCCCAACTCGACAAATCGGCCAGGAAACCACATTCTGCTTGCAGTAGAGGCCCCTGGCTGAAATCCAATTACTGTCTGTCCGGGAAGAATGTGTTTTTCCGTGAAGAATGCGTCAACCGCCGCCTCCCCTTCACCGTGGAGAGGCAGGACCATCCTCCTGTCGCCGATTGTGCATCCCGCAAGCTCCGCCACCTTCAGGCGCTGGTCCACGCCGTGGGCAAAATCCTCCCAGCCATACTCATCGTCCCTGTTGGAGAGAAGGAAAGCGAACTCGCTCTTGTTGGGGAGCTTCACAATAAACCGCGCGCCGGAGAGGTAGGCCATCGGCGTTGCCTGCGGCTCATTGCCGTGAAATATAAGGGCAAGGTCAAACCTGTGCTTGCGAAACTCCCGTATTGTCCGGAAAAATTTCCGGTAACCGCCGTGATAGGGGATGATTCCGTCGATATGGGGATTATCGGCGAAGAGCTCCATATTCCTGGCATTGAAGTGCGCGATGATCTTTGCCTGGGGATATCTCTCCCTTACCGCCCTGATTGCCGGTGTCGAAAGGAGGGTGTCGCCGATCGCGGTCGATGAAACGACCAGGATGCTCCGCACCTTGTCCGGGTCCAGGTGCTTCAGCTCGCTCTCCCTCCTGTCCAGCGACTTCAGGAGCTTCATGGAGAGGAAGAGAAGTGTGTCTGCGGGCCTGAACCTCATTTCTTCTTCAACCTCAGGTACAGGTCTGAGAAAAGAGCACTGGTATATACCCGCATCTTAGTCCTGAACCAGGAAACGCTGTCCTTCACCACGATTCTCCTGATTCCGAACGGATCATCACCCGGCCTGGCAACGCCGTGGATTGTCGTGAATATCCCCCTGTACCCGGCATTTTGGGCAATTCCGACTCCTCTGTAGTCAAACTTCCCGTAAGGCCAGCAGAGATAATGGGATGGCTTTCCCACCCTTTCCTCCATAATACTCTTCGAATCCACGATCTCGTGCCTTAACACGTCATCCGGCAGTTCATGACACTTGCGGTGGCTAAGGGTATGGGAATGGAACTCCACAAGGCCGCTTGCATCCATTTCGCTGACATGCTCCCAGGTTAGCACGACTTGAGCCGCATTATCGTGCTGGATCAAGGCCTTGGAACCGTTATGGGAGGGGACCGTGGCTGGCAATTGGTTGACAGGACGCGCTGAAGCCTGTTCGGTCCTATCGGTCACGATAAAAATTGTGGCTTTGATCCCGTACTTCCTCAAAACCGGCCAGGCATACAGGTAATTGTCGAGCCAGCCGTCGTCAAAAGTGACCACCACGGCCTTTTCCTGCAATTCAAGACTGCCGTCAATATGGGCCAGCAACTCGTCCAGCGTCAGCGTGCGGTAACTGGCCTCGGCCAGATATCGCATCTGCCCTTCGAACACCTCCGGAGTGACGGTGACCGTGTCCCCACGGTGGGGGTTGACATGATGATACATAAGGACCGGGACGGGGCGCTTCACCTGCGGGCCTCCAGCAGGGAACGATACAGCTCGTGCATGCGGCCACACATGACATCCACGGAGAAATTCTCCAAGGTCATCCGCTGTCCAGTTTCTCCCATAGCGCGAGCCCGTTTTCGATCGCTCAAAACCCCGATCAGAGCATCGGCAAGAGGTTCCGGGGCATTGGAGGGAACGAGAAAACCGTTCTCGCCGTCCCGGATCACCTCCACCACGCCGTCGACCGCCGTGCCGATAACCGGCTTGGCCATGGCCATGGCCTCGATGAAGGAGGTCCCGAGGGCTTCCTGGAGGGTGGGGAGTACGAAGATGTCTATGGATTTCAGGATATTCGGGACATCGTTGCGCAGCCCGAGCATGAGAACGTTCCGCTCGAGCCCCAGTTCGGAAATCCTTACGCGTATGTTTTCTTCCTGTGGGCCATTGCCTGCAAAAACGAACACCGCTTCCGGAAACTCTGCCAGCACCCTCGGAATCGCCTCCATGAGTATATGGTGCCCCTTGCGGTAGCGAAGGATCCCGACCGTGCCGATCAACGGGACATCGGCCGCAACCCCCAGCTCATCCCGCAAACCGCCGTAAACCGTGTCAGGATTGAAGCGGGCGAGATCGATGCCTGTGGGAACCGAAACCACCTGTTCCGGTGCTATTCCCTCGCTGATCAGGTACTGGCGAACGTACTCGCTGACCGTCACTACCCTGTGAGGGAGGACGCCGTAACTGATCTTCGACGTGATGGGGAGCGCAAGATGTCTGGTGCGTACTATGGCCGGTTTCCTTCGCGAGAGCCGCCCTGCCAAACCAGCCAGGAAACTGTCCCTGCCGCTGTGAGTGTTAACCACATCGACCCCTTCCCGCCGAATCAATTGCAGAAGGCGGGCAATAGCAGGCACGTCATAACTCTGCCGCATGGGAATGTGCCGCACTTCAATTCCGGCGGCGTCGGCTCGTTTTCCCAGCTCGGCATCCGGCGGGCAAGCGATCAAAACGCGGCAACCTAGACGAGTCAGCCCTGTAGCCTCACGGAGGGTGCGCTGCTCCTGGCCGCCCCACCCTTTGGACGATTCGGTATGTAAAATGGTCAGATTCACAGTTTTTTCCTGGCAATAACTACTAGATGATCACCGAGCAGGATTTCCTTGGAGAACAGGAAATCCAGAAGCTTTTTCTTCATTTGATTATCTGCTTTTCTGGCAAGAAGCCGGTAAAACATTCGGTAAAGAACGTACAGCGGCCATTCGAGATATCGGTATTTTGAAGCAGTTACAGTTTCTATGGTGATACCATTTATAGTCAGGTGCTGGAATATTTCCACGAAGGAAATAGGGGCATAAACAATGCTGTCCCACTCCCTGCCCGACTTTACGGATTTGAAAGGTTTAAAATGCTTAAAATACCCCGCATGGAGGAAAAACAGGCGGGAACCGCAACCAAGGATGTTTGGAACCGTCAACACAAGTTCACCTCCATCACCCAGAAGCCGTGCAAATTCTCTGAAGAGCCGCCGAGGGTTTTCCATATACTGGAGCGACCCTATGCATGTAATTGCCTGGAAAACCCCCGTCCTGAAGGGCAAAAAATCGTTCATATCCGCACGCACGAAAGGCGTATCGACATTCGGCGAGGCAAAGAGGTCGCACGAAACAGTTGAGTAACCGAGAGCTTTCAGCTTTTCCGCAAATTTCCCATCCCCCCCTGCTACATCAAGGAGCAAACCCTTGCGGGATTCTCTGGAGAGAATATCCCAAACTTTGACATGGGGTTCTTTCATAAAATTTTCAGGTGCTCTTTCAGTATCTCGATCACCTCATCTACTGTCATCTCTTCCAGGCAGCGACTAACCTTGCTCCCGTCGCAGCCGTCCTTACCGCAGGGTATGCACTCCCACCCGCGTTGCAGCACGGTGTGCTTCCCGAATGACTGTACCCCGTTCCGGTTCTGGTAGGGGTTGCGCTGCCCCCACTGGCGTATTGCCTCATTGTCCCATGGTCCCCAGTGGAAGGCACCGCTAGGCCCAAACAGGGCTACCACTGGTGTTCCCACTGCTGCGGCGATGTGCATCGGCGCCGAATCCACGCCGAAAAAGAGGTCGGCTCGCTCCGATATGGCTGCAAGCTCCTTGATGGTGGTCTTGCCGAGAAGGGTTACCATTGCACGATGGGAGGGCACGAGCGAAAGAACCTGCTCGGCCTTCGCCATCTCCTTCCGGTCCGGCGATGATGTAACGACAACCTTTACCCCGCTTTCCAGGAGCCACCGGATAACATCGGCCATGGCTGCGTCGTTCCAGCACTTGAAGAGCCAGCGGGAAGTGGGGTGTACATGAACGACCTTATCGCCGCTATCAATGCCATTATCATCCAGAAGACGCCGAACTGATTCCCGCGCCGCCTTGGGAATGAAGAAATCGACAGCAGGGTTGTCCGTCACGATACCGAACGGCCTCACCACGTCGAGGTTCTGCAGCACAGTATGACGACTGCCATCGAGAATGGCGCGATGGGTGTACAGATGTCTCTTTCCGAACATCCCCCCCTTTTTGGGATCGGCCGCAATCCTGAAACGCGCGCCTGATGCGAAGGAGATAATGGCCGGCCGGTCGCCGCTGGTAAGGTCGACAGTCATGTCGAATCTTCGTGCACGGATATCCCGCAGGAACCCGAATTCAGCCGAGAACTTCCGGAGCCCCCCGCAATTTTTTATACCGCGGTCATAAGAAATGATTTCGTCGATGCAAGAATGCCCGGCTAGCACTTCTTCCGTCCCCTTGTTCACCAGAGCCGTTATCCGTGCTTCGGGGAAGGTTTCCCGCAGTGCCCGGAAGACCGGCGCGGTCAGGAGGACATCGCCGATATGGCGCAGCTTGATGACGAGGATGTTCCGTATATTTTTAAACTCAGCGGCGGTTTTGGTCATTGTCGATCTATGATCAGCGCTTCCCGCGCCTTGGCATACTTGGAAAATGTGTAGACCCCATACAGCACAGAGAGAACGACGCCCGTATATCCTTCCAGAAACCCCTTCTTGAGAACTAACATCTTGAAGACGGTGAACAGCGGACGAAAGAAGACACTCCCTGCACCGGGCACCTTGCCCGCCTTTACGATCTCCTCCGCTGCCAGGGTCGAATAGCGGTCCATCCTGCGGAGATAATCGGCAATGCCGCTATAGGTGTAATGGGCCAGGTTCCCCGCCAGGGTCCCCACCTGCCCGTCACAGCTCACAGCTTCGTGTACCGCCCGCTCGCCGAAACAGCCCCGTCTTCTGTCATAGAGGCGAAGATTATAATCGGGATACCAGCCGCAGTGCCTTATCCAGCGCTTTCCAAAGTAATTTTCCCGGGCCACCCGGAAGCCGGTGAACCGCTCGAAATCCGCGGTAACGATCGACTGGCGCAACTGAGGGGAAACCCGCTCGTCCGCGTCTATATTGAAAATCCAGACGTTTGCGGCCAGCTCGGCCGCTATGTTCTTCTGCCTGCCGAACCCTTCCCACTCCCGGTGGAAGAAACGGACCTTCGGATTTGCGCGGCAGATTTCCTCCGTCCGGTCACTGCTCCCCGAGTCGACTACCACGATCTCGTCGGCCCAGTCGAGGCTCGCCAGGCAGTCACCGATGTTCTTCTCCTCGTTGAGGGTTATGATGGTGGCGGAGATTTTCATTTCAGCAGTTTCTCGATCCCCTGCAACATCATATCCGGCGTAATGCTCTCCCGGCAGGCCTGATCCTTGTCGCAAGCCTTCCGCAGACACCCCCGGCAGTGGAACGGGACTTGGAGCTGAAGATGGGAGTCACCCCTCGGCGCGTTCCTTTTGGGGTCGGTGACCCGAAAGAAGGAGAGGGTCGGAGTCCCCACTGCCGCCGCGATATGAACCGGCCCGGTATCTCCACCCACCACCAGGTCGGCCCTTTTCAGCACCGCGGTCAGCCCCTTGAGGGTCAGTTTCGGCAGGATCCTGGTTCCGTGGCCGATTGCGGTCATGACCCGCTCCGCTGCCTCACGCTCCCGGTCATTCCCCCAGGAAAAGAGGATGGTGGCGTCGGGGAACCGCGCCAGGGTCCTGTGGCCCAACTCGATCCACCCCGCCTCGTGCCACATCTTGGTTTCCCAGGTGGTCCCCTGGTGGAAAACAAAGATGAGCCCGTCGGAAAGGGTTGCAAACAGGGCCTCGGCCGCCGCGTCGTCATCTGGCAAGGTACGGATATCGGTGGCCAGGGTCATGCCGGCGTAATCCCTGCCGAAGGGGACACTCACCACGCGCAGGGCACGAGCCGAAACATGATGATCCTGGCGCCGCAGCGGCACCTGGTTGTTGGTGAATAGGAGATTCAAGGGCTCGCGCACAGCGTCGCGATCAAAGCCGTAGCGTCTCTCGCAGCCTACAAGGCGGGTTATCAGGCCGCTTTTGAAATTCCCCTGGAGATCGAAAACCATATCGTAGGCGCGCCCGGCCAGATCTTTCCTAAGGTCGGCTATCTCGCGCCGGGTTTCAGCGGCCAGTAGATTCCTGCGCCACTGCTTGGTCCTGACCGTAAAGAGCCTGCTGATCAGCGGGTTACCTTCCAGCATCTCGCGAAACGGTGCCTCCACGATCCAGTCCACCTCGATGCCTGGCGAAACCTGGTGCAGGTAGTCGAGCACCGGCAGGGCATGGACCACGTCGCCTAAGGCGGAAACTTTAACGATCAGGACCCTCATGCGCTACTCACTTCGACTTGAAGCTTTATCGCGGCATTAACCACATCCTCCGCCGCAACCTCCGTCATGCACCTGTGGTCGATCGGGCACTCCCGCTTGAGGCACGGCGCGCACTCCGTATCCTTTCTCACCACTACCGCATGTTCGCTGAACGGAGCGGTGGTCGTATGGTCCGTGGAGCCGAAAATGGCCGCAAGAGGAACATCGAAGGCAGCTGCTACGTGCATTGGCCCGGAATCGTTGGTAATCATGAAATCACACCGTTTTATGAGCGCCATAAGAGTGCGCAGCCCGGTCTTCCCGGCCAGATTCAGACAACCATTTTGCATGGCGGACTCAATCGCCGCGGCTATGTCAACTTCTCCAGGACCGCCGGTTATCACCACCTTCGCCCCCCACCGGTCGGCGAGCGCATCGGCCACGGCTGCGAACCGCTCGGGATACCAGCGCTTGGCCGCGCCGAAAGACGCGCCGGGATTGACGGCAAGTAGAAAATCGTCACTGCTGATGCCGCTGGATGCCAACAGCCCGGCCGCGGCTTTGTCCTCTTCGGCGGTAGTGGTCAACGCCAGCCGCTTCTCTGAAGCCGCAATCCCGAATTGCCGCAGCATGTGCAGGTAGTAATCCACGTGGTGAAGCCTGCGAACCGCCCCGTCAACACTCACCTTGTGTGTCAGAAGAATGCCGCGCCCGTCCGTGGCGAATCCCATCCTCCTGGGAATGCGGGCCAACCAGGCTATGACCGCGGCATCAACGGCATTCTGCAAGAGAATGGCGAGATCGAACCCGTGACCCCGCAGTTCGGCGGCAAGTGCAAGGCGCCCCTTGAGACCGCTGTGCCGCCCTTTCCTGTCATAGACCAGGACCTCGTCCACATCCGGATGGGGCTGAAAAAGGGGGGCGGTCAGCGGATTGGCCAGAATCGCGATGCGCGCGACCGGAAAAGTTTCGCGGACAGCATGGATGGCCGGAGTGGTCATCACCGCATCCCCAAGCCAGTTTGTGGAACGGATAAGTATGTTTTTTATATCGGATTTATTTATCTGCTTCATTCCTACTCAGACGAATGATCGGGCGAGGCATGCCTCGCCCCTACAAGGTTTTGCCGGTCCCCATTCCCCGACCCCTATTCCCCGACTTTTTCCGCCTCATCCAACAGCATCACCGGAATCCCTTCGCGGATGGGGTACTGGAGGGAACACGCCCGGCACACCAGACCAGATTCGTCGGCAAGCAACTCGATATCCCCCTTGCATTTCGGACAGGCGAGAATGTCGAGCAATTCCTTTGATAATGCCATATTTCCCCCCTTTTTTTAAAGCACTTTCTCCAAGGCCTTTTCCAGCAGCGCCAAATCGTCAAGCCTGATGTCGAGCAGCGCAGCGTGCACCTCGCCAAGTTTATCCAACCATGGCGTCAACTTGACCGCATCCTTTTCCGTGGTGATCAGGTATTCCGCGGCGGCGGCATCGCGCAGGCGGCAAAGGGTTTCTATCTCCTCCTCGCCATAGGCAACATGGTCGCAAAAGCTCTGTGTCGCCACAAGCGCCAGCCCCTCTTTCCTCAAGGCATCGAAGAATGCCGGCGGGTCTGCAATGCCGGTAAAAGCAAGCCCCCTTTTCCCCGCAAAAGCATCGAATGAGATGAATGCCCCGTCCTTCATACGCGAAGCACCGGTAAGGACATGCATCGACCGGCACGACGGCATATTCGGCAGCCTCACCGGAACATTTCCCCCCTGACAGCGTGTATGGATGACAATATCTGCCCTGGCCGAAGCCGCGACCGGCTCACGCAGGAAACCCGCCGGCAGGGTCCTGTTGTTGCCAAAAGGGGTGCGGCAGTCGAGGAGGAGGATGTTAAGGTCACGCCGCAGCCGCAGGTGCTGGAAGCCGTCGTCCAGAATGAATATATCCGGCTTGAGACGCTGCTGCGCCAGAAGACCGGCGCCATAACGGTCGGCCCCGGTTATCACCATGAGTCCGGGGACAGAACGGGCCATGAGATAAGGCTCATCCCCTGCCTCTTCCGGGGAAAGGAGGAAGGATCTTCCGTCGGAGACAATCCTGGCCTCCCGGCCCGATTTTGAGCGATAGCCCCGGGAGAGGACCGCCACGCGCTTGCCCCGGATCATCAGGAGTTTCGCCAGCATAATGGTCGTAGGTGTCTTCCCGGTACCCCCAACCGTTATATTGCCTACGGAAATTACCGGCCTGTCGAGGGTGCGACTGCGGAAAACACCCATCCGGTAGCAAAAGGCCCTGAAACGGAGGGCGAGCGCATACGGGATCGAGAGAAGGCAGAGAAAGGAGAACAGCAGACGGTCAAGGATATCTCGCCGGTCACCCTCCCACAGCCTTTTTATATACTCCTCACCCCTCACCCCTCACTCCTCATCAGGCTGGCCATTATCTCCAGGTGCCTCTCGGTTGCGCCGGCGTTTTCGGTAAGCAGGCGCGCGCCATTCTCGCCCAACACTTGGCAGCGGGCCGGATTGGTCAACAAGGAATGGAGGGCCTGGGCGAGTTCGTCAGCGTCTGCCACCCGGATTGCACCGCCACGCGCCAGAAGCAGCTCGGAAATCTCGCGGAAATTGTGCATATAAGGCCCGAACAGGACCGGAAGCATGCATGATGCCGGTTCCAGCACGTTATGCCCGCCGACGGGCATGAAACTCCCCCCGACAAAGGCAATGTCAGAGGCGGAGTAAAGGTCCATCAACTCGCCGATCGTGTCGACAAGAAGTGCCTCCCCGACGCGGAGCGGCTCCGGCTCGGCACCCAGTGCAGACCTGAGCCTGCAAGTGATACCGCGGCCGGCGAGAATTGAAACCACTTCCCCCGCCCGCTCCGGATGGCGCGGCACAAGAGTCAGAGTCAGCTCGGCACCATCGGAGAGAAGTTTCCGATAGGCATCCGCAACATGCTCCTCTTCCCCCTTGTGCGTACTTGCTGCTATGAATACCGGCATCCGCGCGGGCAGGCCGTATTTTCGGCGCAAGGAGCCCTTCTTTTCTTCCGCCGGCAACCGAAGAGGGATGTCGTACTTCAGGTTCCCCACAGCATGCACCGACTCGGCAGGAGCACCCATTGCCCTGATGCGGCGGGCGTCCTCGGCAGTCTGCATGCAGAGTGCGGCGAAATCGGGCAGTATTCGCCGGAAAACCCGAGCAAACTTCATGTACCTGCCAAACGACCTGTCGGAGATGCGGCCGTTTGCCAGCATGACCGGAATCCCCATGCGGTTTGCGGCATGGAGAAAATTAGGCCAGATTTCCGTCTCCACGACAACGATGCAGGAAGGGTTGACAGAGCGAAGCGCCCGGCCGGCAAACAATGACAGGTCAAAGGGAAAATAGAAGGGGATGTCGATATCGGCAAGTCCGGCGGCAATTTCATGGCCGGTTTCAGTCACGTTGGAAAGGACGATTCTGTGGTTGGGGAATTTTTGGCGGATGGCCTTGATAAGCGGCTTGGCGGCGATGGTCTCGCCGACGGAGACGGCGTGCAGCCAGATTACCTTGTGACCGGCAAGGAGAGTAAGCTTCTCCGGCGCAATGAAGCCGAACCTCTCCCCGAGCCCTTCGCGCCGCCGCTTGCCGCGCATGGTGCGGGTCAGCGCCGCGAGAATGATAAACGGCAGGGCAAGGAGCCATACGATGTCGTAAAGGAAGTAGAGCATTTTGAGAACCAGGGACTGGGGACCAGGGACTAGGGACTGGTTTTTAGATTTACATACTAGTCCCCAATCTCCAATCTCCAGTCCCTAAATATTGAACTGCATGTCGTACAGCTTCTTGTACAGCCCGTCCTTTGCCAACAGTGCCTCGTGCCTTCCAGACTCCACGATCTCCCCTTTATCCAATACCACGATACGATCTGCATGGAGAATGGTGGAGAGACGGTGCGCGATTACAAAGGTGGTGCGGTTGGACATAAGGTTGTTGAGGGCCTGCTGCACCATCTGCTCACTCTCGGTGTCGAGCGCACTGGTGGCCTCGTCCAGAAGCAGGATCGGGGCGTCTTTCAAGATCGCCCTGGCAATGCAGAGACGCTGGCGCTGCCCCCCGGACAGGCGCACGCCGCGGTCGCCGATGTTGGTCCGATATCCTTCCGGCATCTCAAGGATGAAATCATGGGCAAAGGCTGCCCGGGCGGCCCGCTCCACCTCATCATCGGTGGCATTACTCTTGCCGTAACGGATATTGTTGGCAATGGTGTCGTTGAACAGTATGGTTTCCTGGTCCACCAGGGCGATCTGCCGCATCAGGTCGTCAATGCGCAGCCTACGGACATCAATACCGTCAATCAGGACCGCACCGTCGTTCACATCGTAGAAGCGTGAAATAAGCGAAGCAATGGTTGTCTTACCGGCGCCGGAGGGGCCGACCAGCGCCACCACTTCCCCCTTCCGGGCCGATAGGCTTACGTTCCTGAGGACCTCCTCATCGCCATACCGGAAGGTGACATTACGGAATTCGACCTCCCCCTTGGCTTCGCGGAGCGTAAGCGGTTCTGAGGGGTCCTCGATATCCGGCTTCTCGTCTATGATCTCGAAAACGCGTTCCGCCGCGGCCAGTGATCTCTGGACCGATGTATAGGCGCTGAGCAGCTTTTTTATCGGACTGTACAGCATCCCCATCGCCACGACGAACGAGAAAAAAGCCTCGGGGGTCATCTGTCCCTGCAAGACATCCTTTCCGCCAAACCAGACAACCGATGCGATGCCTAATGCCATGATCATCTCCATGACCGGTGCATTCATGGCATCATACTTGTAAGTCTTCCTCACGAAACGGTAATATTCCAGATTTGTGGCCCTGAACTCGCCAGTCTTGCGCTCGGCAAGCCCGAAAGCCTTTATCACCTTGATGCCGGTAAAGGTCTCCTGCAGGATGCTGGTGATATCCCCCAACCGGCCCAGTGACTGCTTGGAAAGGTTCTTGATGCGCCGGCCTATTTTCTGGGCCGGCACCGCGGTCAGAGGTATGACCAGGAGCGAGATGATGGCCAGCTGCCAGTTGCGGTAGAAGATGACGGCCAAAAGGCCGAGTGCCGTAACGCCGTCACGAAGCAGACCGGTAACGACATTGGCGACGCCGTCCTGCATCTGCCCCACGTCGTTCACCACCCGCGACATCAGGATGCCTGCAGGGTTACGGTGAAAGAAGCGCAGCGACAACCGCATATTGCTGGAGTAAATCTCGTTCCGGATGTCCTGTATGGCAAGCTGCCCAGCGGTCCTGATGAAGTAATCCTGTAGATAGCGACAGATCCCGCGGAAAATATAAATCGCCAGGATCGCCAGAGGAAGAAGCTTGAATATGAACAGATTCTTCTCGGTGAAGATCTTCCGCATCAGCGGTTCGATCAGCCAGGCAAGGGCCGCGTCAGTCCCACCGACACCGAAGGAGGCGGTCATGGAGATGACGATGCGCAACCAGTAAGGCTTGCTGTAACGTATGAGTCGCTTGAAAGTTTGCATCTGCCGTCAGTTTCCTATCATTTGGAGGGCAATGCGCGCCACTTCGGCCGACCCGCCCTGTTTCCCGAGTTTTTCCCGTACCTGCGAAAGCCTGGCGCGCATACCGTCGGCATATTTCCTGTCACCCAGGATTCGCCCTATCTCTTCAGCGATCTTCCCAGGCTCTGCGTCGTGCTGGATAAGCTCTTGCACGATCCGTTCTCCGGCAACTATATTGCAGATGCCGGCATGGTCGATCCGTACCAGCCTCTTGCCAATCTCGTAGGTGATGGGAGAAACACGGTATATGATGACCATGGGAGTGCCGATCAGCGCGATTTCCAGCGTGACTGTCCCCGAAACAGTGACGATTGCATCGCATACGTTGGCCACATCATGGCTCTGGCCATCGACAATGGAGACATCCATCCCCGCGGCTTCAATCCGCGGCAACAGATCGGACCGTTCGAGACTTGACGCAAGCGGGAGAACGAACTGAAGGTCAGGATACCTCTCCGAGAGAAGCTTCGCAGTATCAAGAATTATAGTAAAAATGTGGTGGATCTCGCTCCTGCGGCTTCCGGGAAAGAGGCCGACCGTCCGTCGGGCGGGGTCGAGGCCGAAGGCTCGCATTGCCTCTTCGCGCTGCATGGTCGGATGCACCTGGTCCACCAGCGGATGCCCCACGAATGTGACCGGCACCCCCTCCTTCTCGTAGAAAGGGACCTCGAACGGAAAGACCACGGCCATATGGTCCACAAGCCGGGCGATCTTCTTCACCCTCCCTACCCGCCAGGCCCAGACCTGCGGGCTGATGTAGTAAAGCACCTTGACCCCGCGTGACTTGGCGACCTTGGCCAGGCGCAGGTTGAAGTCGGGGTAATCGATCAGGATCAGGAGATCTGGCGGATCCTCGACAAGAATGCGTTTCAATGCCGTGAATGCCCGATAGATCACGTCGAAATGGGCGACCACCTCCACCAGGCCGACCACAGCCATTTTGGCCGCGTCCTCCACGGTCTCCACGCCAGCTTCCCGCATCCGCGCGCCGCCGATGCCGACAAACGAGATGCCGGGATCGAGCCTGTGAATCTCCTTGACCAGATTGGCGCCGTGGAGGTCGCCGGAAGCCTCGCCGGCCACTATCATTATCCGTTTGTTCAAGAATTCTCCGTTATTCAAAACGTAGAGACGCCCCGGCGGGGCGTCTCTACAATAAATACCGCAAAATTTCTCCTACAGCGCGCTCTTTATCACTCTCACCACTTCCCGCACCTGCTCCTCGGTCATTTCCGGGAATATGGGAAGCGACATGCAGCGGGAGGCCACATCTTCCGAGACAAGGAGCGAAATATCCCGGCAGGCATCGGCAAAGACCTCCTGGCGGTGGAGCGGAATGGGATAGTAGATGGCGGATGCGATTCCGGCATCACCCAGGGCCTTCATGATCGCATCGCGCCGGTCGGTCAGGACGGTGTACTGATGATAGACGTGTATCCCGTTTCCATCCTCGAACGGCGGAGTCACGCCTGTGTCCGCCAGAAGGCCGGAGTAGAGATGGGCCACGCGGCGGCGGTTCTCGTTATATCCTGATACCCTCTTCAGTTTAGCCCGCAGGATGACCGCTTGAAGCTCATCAAGTCGGCTGTTAAAGCCGATCACTGAGTGATGGTAGCGCACCTTGCTGCCGTGATTCCTGAGCACCTTCAACTGCTCGGCCATCTCAGGCGAATCGGTGGTCACCATGCCGCCGTCACCGTAACAGCCAAGGTTCTTGCTTGGGAAGAAGCTGTGGCACCCTGCAAGGCCGATGGTGCCGGTCATCTTGCCGCCAATGGCAGCACCGAATGACTGGGCGCAGTCCTCGATCAGAAGGAGGTTGTGCTTTTCGCAGATAGCCTCGATCAGCGCCATGTCGGCCGGCTGGCCGAATATGTGGACTGGTATGAGCGCCCTGGTCCTGGGAGTAATGGCCGCCTCGATCAAGGCAGGATCGATGTTGAAGGTGCGGGGGTCCACATCAACGAAAACGGGGGTGGCGCCCACATAGCGGATCGCCTCGGCGGTAGCTATGAAGGTGAACGGGGAGGTGATGACCTCATCCCCCTCTGTTATCCCTGCCGCGGCCAGGGCCAGATGAAGGGCATCGGTGCCGGAAGCGCACCCCACGGCGAATTTCGCCCCAAGGAATGCGGCGGCCTCCTCCTCGAACGCGGTCACGTTAGGGCCGAGGATGAACTGTGTCTTCTCCAGCGCCTCCAAGATTCCCCTGTCTATCTCATCCTTCATGCTCAGGTACTGGTTTTTCAGGTCAACCATTGGAATCATATTGAACCTCGTGAATCGTGAATTGTGAATAGTGAAGGGTCAAAGAAAAAACCTAAGAATCTGGTGATGGTTCTTACTTTCACCCTTCACCTTTCACCCTTCACAGTTTTTTATTAATCATCAGCGCTATTTCCAGCGCCCGCTTGCCGTCCTCTCCGCTTACCCGCGGCTCCCTGCCGGTGGCGACGCAGTCGAGGAAATCGGCGATCTCGCTCTTCAGGGCGTCCCCCTGCGGAAGCTCCTTCTCGTCGATACTGATGTTCGGCATGCCCGGGAACAACTCCCCCTGCCCTTTGCGGAACACGGCCACCTTCTTGTTCTGGAAGTCGAGGGAGATGTAGGCATCGGCCTGGAATATCCGCATCCGCCGCTCGCTCTTCATGCTGATGCGGCTCGCCGTGACATTGGCCACGCAGCCGTTCTCGAACTGGATGCGGGCGTTGGCGATGTCCTCCTCGTCGGTGAATACCGGCGCGCCGATGGAGTTTATCTGCTTCACAGGGGAGTTCACCAGGTACTGGATGATGTCGATGTCGTGGATCATCAGATCAAGCACAACATTCACGTCAGTGCCGCGCGGTTTGAAGGGAGCGATACGGACCGACTCGATGAAGCGTGGCTCGGTCAGCACACCGTCCATGGCCAATACCACCGGATTGAACCGCTCCAAGTGACCCACCTGAAAAATAAGCTTCTTCTCCCCGGCGATGCGGATCAGCTCGTCCGCCTCCTCCACGGTGGTGGTGATCGGTTTCTCCAGCAGAACGTGCACGCCGGCGGAGAGAAATGCCTTCGCAACCTCGTAATGATACTGGGTCGGCACCACGATGCTCACCGCATCCACCAAGCCAAGGAGCTCCCGGTAATCGGTGTATGCTTTGGCGCCCACCTTCTGCGCCACCTCCTCGGCCCTTGCCGGGCTGGCGTCCACTACCCCGACAAGCTCCGATTCGGGGATGCTGGCGTATTTTTCCGCATGAAACTGTCCAAGGTATCCGACACCTATGACCGCGGTCCTGAGCTTTTTCATCAGCGGCAAATCCCCCTTTCGGATTTTTCGACGAATTCCACGAAAGTAAGCACTTCCGGCAGTTGCGGCACCTCGGCCCTGATGCGGGCCAGCGCATCGCTGATCTTCAGTTTGGAGAAAACAAGAATACGATAGGCTTTTTTCAGGGCGGATATGGCTTCCTCGGAAAACCCGCGGCGCCTGAGGCCGACCGTATTCAAACCGCGCAGCCTTGCCCGGTCGCCGGTCGCAGTGGTAAATGGTGGCACGTCTTGACCGAGCATGGCGCCGCCGCCAAGCATCACATGGGCGCCGATGGTGACGAACTGGTGAATTGCTGACAGTCCCCCGAGAATTGCATAATCCTGCACACTTACATGTCCGGCCAGCGTAGCGCCGTTTGCCATGATGACATGATTGCCGATATGGCAGTCGTGGGCCACGTGACAATAGGCCATGAAGAGATTACCGTCGCCGATGGTGGTTTCGTTGTCGCCGGTCACGGTTCCGGGATGAATTGTCGTGTACTCCCGGATTATGTTCCGGTTGCCGATCCGAAGCCAGGTTTCCTCCCCCCTGTACTTCAGGTCCTGGGGGATGCCGCCTACAGAGGCCAGATGGAATATCTGGTTCTCCTCGCCGATCTCGGTCCATCCCTCGATTACCGTGTGGGGGCCAACCTTCGTCCCCCGCCCGATTTTCACATTCTGACCAATGACCGCGTATGGGCCTATTTCCACATCGTCCGCCAGCTCCGCGCCAGGGGCAATGATGGCTGTTGGGTGAACCATGGTAAAATCTCCAGGCTGAGGGCTAAAGGCATCAAAAGTACAAGATCTTTCTTCAGCCATCAGTCTTCGGCCTACAGCCTGCCTTATTTGTTCGCAAAGGTCGCTTTAAGCTCCGCATCTGTAACCACCACACCATCAACAAGAGCCTTGGCTGCGACACCCCAGATTCCACGTTTGCAGAATTTGGTTTCAATCTCTATCCGGAGCTGGTCGCCCGGCTTTACCGGTTTTCTGAATTTTGCGTTGTCGATGGAGGCGAAATAGGTCACCTTCTTCCGAGTTTCGTCGTCCGAGGCAAGATAGGCCATGATTCCGGCTGTCTGGGCCATTGCCTCGATGATCAGGACCCCCGGCATCACCGGATGCCCCGGGAAATGCCCCTGGAAGAACGGCTCGTTGATGGTGACGTTCTTGATTCCCACAATCCGCTTCCCTTCCTCAAGTTCGACGATCCTGTCCACCAGCAGGAAAGGATAGCGATGCGGAAGGATTTTGGCTATTTCGTTGACATCGAGCACCATTGGCATATCACCTCTTATAAAATAGGTTATAGGCTGTAGGCTGTAGGTTGTTGCAAAGAAAAAAGACCTACAACCTACAAGCTACGACTTACGAGCTAACTGTCTGCTTCTCTTCCAACTCCCGCACACGCTTCTCAAGAAGGGAAACTGTCTTGCGCAGTTCGGGAAGTTTGGGGAAGACTATTGAAGCCTTGAGCCAATCCTTGTGATTGAATGCGGGAATACCGCTTACCATGGAGTTGGCGGGGAGATTGCCTGGCACGCCCGACTTCCCCCCAACCATGGAGTTGTCGCCGATGGTCAGGTGGCCGGCAACTGCTACCTGCCCGGCAAGGGTGACATGCTTGCCGAGCTTCGCGCTGCCGGCGACTCCCGCCTGGGAGACTATAATGCAATCCTCACCGATTTCGCAATTATGGGCGATCTGCACCAGGTTGTCGATCTTGGTCCCACGCCTGATGCGCGTAACCTGTAGCGCTGCTCGGTCGATGGTCGTATTGGCGCCGATCTCCACATCTTCCTCTATGACCACTATGCCGATTTGCGGAATTTTGTAATTCCTGGGGCCGTCCGGCGCGTAGCCGAACCCGTCGCTGCCGATGACAACACCGCAGTGAATGATGACGCGACTCCCGATGCGGCACCTCTCCCGGACCGACACATTGGCGTGAATGGTCACGTCGTCGCCGATTATCACGTCGTCATAGAGCACGACACCAGGGTGGAGGGTGACTCGCTCCCCCAGCGTAACGCGCTCTCCTACGAAAGCGCCGGGATAGATGGTCACATCCGTTCCAATAGTGGCCGTGGAGGAAACGAATGCCCCCTCCATCACCCCCCTGGGAGCGGGAGTTCTTACATGAAACAGGGTCAGGAGCTTGGCAAAGGCGAGATAGGGATTAGCGCACTCGATGGCATTTTTGCCGTGCCTCTCCGCGCCCGGCGGGAGGACAACCGCCGTTGCCCCGGTAGCAGCCACCTTTCCCGCATATTTGGGGTTGGCAAGAAACGTTATCTGCCCCTCCCGCGCCTCGTCAAGCCCGGCAAGCCCCGAGACTTCAGCGGTCTCATCACCGATCACCTTGCCGCCAAGATATTCGGCCAGTTCCTTAAGTGTCTTCTTCACGTTTCACCCGTATTGATGTTTAAGGGCCTTTACCGGTCCCCAATCCCCAATCCCCAGTCCCCGTTCTTACTTCTTTTTCTTCGATGTGTTATACGCCTTCAGGACCTCGTCAGTCAGGTCGGCCTTCTCGTCGGTGAAGATCATGACCTCATCAACCCTGGCAAAGATCATGGAAAAGCCATTCTTGCGCCCATATTCCTGCACCACCTTGACGATCTCCTCCTGGAGCTTTTTCAAGAGTTCCTCTTCCTTGGCCTGCACTTCATCCTGCACATCTTTCAGGTAGCGCTGGAATTCCTTCAGCTTCTGCTGGTATTCCTTTTCCTTGGTCGAACGGGCGGATTCGGAGAGGATGACTCCCTGTTTCTCCAGGTCGTCCCGAAGCTTTTTAAGTTCTTCCTGCTTGGCGTTCAGCTCGTCCTGATATTTCTTTGCCTTGACGTTGAGCTGTTCCTTCGCCTCCTTGCCGGCATCGGAAAGCCCCACCACCTTCTGCATCTCCACAAAGCCGATCTTGCCTGCCTCAGCGGCAAATGCCGCGGTCGACAGGGACATCGCCAGAAAGCCGGCAACCATTGCGATGAACCGTTTCATACCTGTTCTCCTTCTATCTTGAGTAGATTTACACGTCCTTGCTTCTGCACTCTGTTAGAAAAAAGCCCCGATGGAAAACTCCAGCTTCCCGCCCTTGTCGTCGATGCCCGGACGGGGGTTGATCGGAATGCCATATTCGAGGCGCAGCGGCCCGATCGGCGAGAACCAGCGTATGCCGGCCCCGTAACTGGCCAGGAAACTCGACATCAACGGCTCCCCCTCTCCGTAGGAATTGCCGATGTCGAAAAATGTCACCCCCTTGACTCCAACGTCCTTCAGAAGCGGGAAAGTCAATTCAAAATTGAACACCGCCTCCTTGTTGCCGCCAATAAAGGCGCTGCTCTCGCTGAATTTGCCGCTGAGATCCGGGGTAGCTGACTTGGTGATGACAACTGGGCTTACACTTCGCGACTTGAAGCCCCGCAGCGTGTTGATTCCGCCGAGGTAGAATTTTTCGTCAATCGGCAAATCTTTGCCGATCTCCTGAATGTAGCCGAGTGTGCCGTGTGCGGAAAAAACAGTGCTCCAGAAAAGCGGCGTGAACCAGGTAGTTTCGCCGATATACTTGGCGAAACGGCTGGTCCCTCCCAGGCCGGCGAATTCGATGGACAGGTTGTTTATCATGCCGGTGGTGGGATCGAGCCGGTAATCGGTCGTGTTCCTGTTGATGCTGCCGAAAACGGAGCTGGTGGTGCCGCTTGCTTCCGGCACTATCGCCAGGGCCGGGGAAATGTTGAATATCTTCTTTTTCTCGAACTTGTACATCCAGAACGTGCTGACGAAATCGCTCAGCGGATAGCTGGTCTTGATGTCACCACCCGTGACCCGGCGACTGAAATCTATGTAATCCCGTTCTGTACGGTAAATGTCGGCGCCGAGCGTCCATTTCGTATCAAGGAAATATGGGTCCGTGAGCCCCAGGTTGTATGTGGAGCTCTTGCCACCGATGGAGACCGAAGCATTGGCCTTGAGGCCAAGGCCGAGGAAGTTTGCCTGCTGGACCGAACCCTGGCCGATGAACCCGTCGATCGAGCTGTAGCCGCCGCCGATGCTGAAAGTGCCGGTCGCCTTCTCCTTGACGTCCACGTTGATGTTGAGCTTGTTTTCGGCGCTACCCTTGGCGGTGGCCAGATTGACCTCCTCGAAGTAACCGAGATTGGTCAGGCTCTGCTTGCTCCGCTTTATTGCCGTGCTGCTGTACAGGTCCCCTTCCGCCAGCTTAACCTCCCGGCGCAGAACCTTGTCGCGGGTTTTCAGGTTGCCGGCGACGTTGATACGCTCTATATAGACCTTTTCACCCTTCTCCATGTCGAAGGTTATATCGATGGTCCTGGTATCCGTGGTGAGCTTCGTCAGCGGCGTGATGTTGGCGAAGGCATACCCTTTGTCCGCGTAGACATCGGTCAGGGTGATTACATCGCCGCGAAGCACCGCGCGGCTGAATATCTCGCCGGTCTTCAGCTTGAGCTTCTTGGGCAGTTCGTTTCGGTCCTCCAGCAGGTCCCCCTTGAAATCGAGCGTCCCGACCTTGAACTGCGCCCCCTCGGTGATGCCGATGGTGACGATGAGGCCGCTCTTGTCCTCCATCACGCGGACTGACGGCTCTCCCACCTTCACGTTGACGTAGCCGTTGTTGTAATAGTGATCGATGATAAGGTTCGCATCGTTCTTCAACACTTCTTCCTTGTAAGTGCCGGAGCCGGTCAGCCAGGAGAGGAACCACTTCTCCTTTGTTTCCATTACCTTGCGCAACTTCCTGGAGGTGAAAACCTTGTTCCCCTCGAATTCGATCCTTTTAATCAGGACCTTGGCCCCCTCGGTGATCCGGAAGATGACCTTCAGCTCCGTGTCGGTCAGCTGCTCGCTGACTCCTTCCACCTCGGCCAGGTAATACCCTTCATCCATATAGAGCTTTTTCACCTTGTTGATGCTCTTGGTCAGTTCCTTGCGGGAAAAGACCGCGCCACCCTTCAGATCAATGGCACCGCGCACCTTCTCGGTATTGAGCTCCTTGTTACCCTGGATGACGATCTCCCGGACGAACGGCTTTTCTTTGACGACATAGGAAAGTACGAACCCCTTGCCGGTCAGTTCCCCTTCCGCCTGAACATCATCGAAATACCCAAGTGCATAAATCGCCCGGACATCGGCATCGGCCTTCTCGGCATAGAGAATGTCGCCGGCCTTGATCTTGACCGCGTTGAGAATGGCGGCGGTCTCGATGCGCCGGTTACCCTTGACGGCCACCTCGGCGATTGTTTCCCCCTCGGCGAAAGCGCTGACCGGAATCAGAAAAATCATTGCTGCAAGAATTATATAACTGAACAGGCGCAAATTCCCTCCAGAAAACTGTTTGGTTAAAATTGTCAAGCCTCGATCCTGCCGTCGACCAGATGGATGGTCCGTCCCATTCTCTCGGCCAGTTTCTCGTTGTGGGTCACGATGACGAGCGTTGTCCCGAATCTGGTCCGGACAGCTTCCAAGGCTTCGTGGACCCCTTCGCTGGTTTTGGTGTCCAGGTTCCCGGTCGGCTCGTCCGCCAGCAGAAGCGGCGGCGAAAGCATCAGAGCCCGGGCAATGGCCACCCGCTGCTGCTCCCCGCCCGAGAGCTCTCCCGGCTTGTGGGTCAGGCGATGGGCAAGCCCCACCTCCCGCAACAGCTCCTCGGCTGCGGCAGAGGCCTCGTCCCGCCTCCTCCCGCTGATCAGGGCCGGCATCATGGCGTTCTCAAGCGCCGTGAATTCCGGGAGAAGGTGGTGAAACTGAAACACGAAACCGACCGACTGGTTGCGGAACATGGCCAGCTGCCCCTCGCCGCGGCGGAAAACGTCATCCCCCCTGAACATGACCTTCCCCGAAGTGGGTCTGTCCAAGGTTCCCAGGATGTGCAAAAGCGTGCTCTTGCCGGCCCCCGAAGCCCCTATCAGGGCGATGGACTCCCCTGCCCCGACGGTAAGATCGATCCCCTTCAATACCTCGACGGCCGAGTGGCCGGAGCCGTAAGTCTTGCGAAGCTCCCGCACCTCCAGCAAATGGCTGTTGCCCCGTTGTTCATTACTCATAGCGCAGACCCTCCGCCGGCGGCAACCGTGATGCCTGCCATGCCGGGTAGAGGGTTGCCGCCAAGGAAACGGCAATGGCAGTCACGGAGATTACCAGCACGTCCATCGGCACGACCTGTGACGGGAACCGGTCGAGATAATAGACGTCCTTGCTGAAGAGCTCGAACCCGGTCAGCTTCTGCACAAACCCGACGATGGATTCCAGGCGGGACGCCACGAGCAACCCAGAAACCACACCGCCAATGGTCCCGGCCACGCCGATGGCCAGCCCCTCCAGCACGAAAATCTTCATGATGCTCCGGCCGGATGCCCCCATTGCCTTGAGGATGGCGATATCCTTCGACTTTTCCATCACCACCATGAATAGCATGGAGGCAATGCCGAACGCCGCAACCAGAACGATCAGGGTCAGGATGATGAACATCACGACCTTTTCGGTCTTGAGGGCGAAAAGGATGTTGCGGTTCATCTCCATCCAGTCCCTGGCGAAGTAGGGGAAGCCGAGCCGCGTATTGATCTCCCGCGCAATGCCGGCCGTGGCATAGACGTCCCGCACCTTGAGCTGGATACCGGTCACTTCGCTGCCGAGCCCCAGAAACTCCTGCGCCTCGCCAATCCCCACATACGCCAGGGTCGAATCATACTCGAACATTCCGGTGTTGAAGAGGCCGACAATCCGGAACCGCTTCATTTTCGGCACCATGCCGAGCGGGGTCATGGCGCCGGTGGGGGAGATGATGCTGACCTTGTCGCCGACAAAGATATTGAGATTCTTCGCCAGTTCCTTGCCGATGATCACGCCGGGAAGCGGCGGCTCCTTGCCGGCAAGGGGGGGAGGAGAATTTTCGAGATCGGTCAGCTTTCCCTCGATCAGCGCCTTGTGAAGGTTTGTGACCTGGGGATCGGTCTTGGTTTCCACCCCCCGCAGAACCACGCCGGAAACATTGCGGCCGCTGGAGATCATCACCTGGCTATAGACAAAGGGGGTCGCGGCGACCACACCGTCGAACTTCTTGAGCTTCTCCATCACGTCCGGATAGGAGGCTATACCCCCTCCGCTTTTCAGCACGACGATGTGGGCATTGGTCCCGAGGATCTTCTCCTTCAGGTCCTCCTCGAACCCGGTCATGACCGCCAGCACAACGATCAGCGCCATCACCCCCAGCGTCACCCCGGCAGTGGAGATGATGGTAATGATGGAGATGAAGGCCGATTTGCGCTTGGCCCTAAGATACCGCAGGGCGATGAGAAGTTCGTAGGGCATGTATTAAATCCGGGACCGGGGAATAGGGACCGGGGACCGGGGAATTCATAGTATTGACTTTACTGACCCCTGGTCCCAGATCCCTGGTCCCCGTCTATTTTTCCTTCCTCAACTGCGGGAACA
Source organism: Geobacter sp. (assembly GCA_016177775.1). Classification (GTDB taxonomy): domain Bacteria; phylum Desulfobacterota; class Desulfuromonadia; order Geobacterales; family Geobacteraceae; genus JACOUQ01. The sequence goes on along the minus strand of JACOUQ010000022.1, from coordinate 21,735 downwards.
AGATTACGTCCCTGATGGACGGGGAATCGGTGAGGAGCATCACCAGGCGGTCGATGCCGATCCCCTCGCCAGCCGTAGGGGGCATGCCGTATTCCAGGGCACGAATGTAGTCTTCGTCCATGTAGTGGGCCTCTTCATCCCCCTTGTCCTTGGCCGCTACCTGGGCCAGGAAGCGCTCCTTCTGGTCCACCGGGTCATTCAGCTCGGAAAAGGCATTGGCCAGCTCCCGACCGGCAATGAAGAGCTCGAACCGGTCGACGATCTCAGGGTCGTGGTCGTTCTTGCGCGACAACGGCGAAACCTCGGTCGGATAGGCGGTGATGAAGGTCGGCTGGATCAGCTTCGTTTCAGCCACTTCCTCGAAAATCTCGGTGATCAGCTTGCCGTAGCCGACATCCTCCGGGAGGTCGAGCCCAAGCTTCTTCGCATAGGCATAAGCGAGATCGCGGTCCGCCAGGGACCTGGCGTCGATATCGCCGTATTCCAGGATCGCCTCCTTCACCGTCAGCCGCCGCCAGGGGCGCTGGAAACTGATCTCCACCCCCTGGCAATTAAAATCCAGGGTCCCCAGAACGTTCTGGGCCACATGACAGAGGAGTTCCTCGGTAAGGTCCATCAGGTCCTCGTAGGTGGCGTACGCCTGGTAGAACTCCATCATGGTGAATTCAGGATTGTGCCGGATAGATATTCCCTCGTTGCGGAAGTTGCGATTGATCTCGAACACCCGCTCGAAACCGCCGACCACAAGGCGCTTCAGGTAAAGCTCCGGGGCGATGCGGAGGAAAAGCTCCATGTCCAGGGCGTTGTGGTGGGTAACGAAAGGACGCGCCGTGGCCCCGCCGGGGATCTGCTGCATCATGGGGGTTTCCACTTCGAGGAAATCGCGGCCTGCCATGAATTCGCGGATGAGATTGATCACCCGCGAGCGCTTGATGAATACCTCGCGCGCCTCCGGGTTGACGATCAGGTCCACATACCGCTGCCGGTAGCGGGTTTCCACATCGGTGAGCCCGTGAAACTTTTCCGGAAGCGGGAGTAGCGACTTGGTCAGAAGGCGGATGCCGCTCGCATGGAGCGAAAGCTCGCCGGTCTTGGTGCGAAAAGGCTTGCCTGATGCGCCGATAAGGTCGCCGATATCGAAGCCCTCAAACTCCTCGAACGCCTCGTCACCGACCGAGTCCTTCTTGACGTAGAGCTGCATCCGCCCCTTCCGGTCCTGCAACTGGACAAATGCGGCCTTGCCGAATGACCGGCGGGCGATGATGCGTCCCGCCACCACGAAGGACTGGGGATCGTCGCCGATTTCCTGCACTTGGCCGTAAGCAGCCGTCAAATCAGCCGAAGTGTGCTCCGGCTTGAAATCGTTGGGGTATGGATTTATGCCCGCTTCCCAGAGGGCATCGAGCTTTCTTCTTCTCTGCAACTGCAGTTCGTTCAACTCTTCCATGACATTCCTTCGTTTCTGGTTTCGGCCCGCCTGCCGGCTCGTTTCACAACTCGTCAAAATAATAACTTCACGGCTTCAAGTCAAGGAAAAAGGGGGCATACGCACCGCGCCGTGCCGTGACGTAACCCTTTGGAAATTCCGGAGTTTTTATTATCCATCTATGGTTCAGGAGATCAATATCCAGTCACATTAACCGGGGTAGAAGTCGGGCTTGTTGTCTTGGTCCCGTTCCCCAGTTGGCCATAGGCATTATACCCCCATGCCTTGAGCTTGCCCCCCGAGCGTGCGAGAGAGTGCAGGCCGACCGCCATGATGCGGCTGACGCCATCGATGGTTAATCCGGAAGTATCAACAGTAAAACTGGTAAGTGTGGTTATATCTTTAGGGGTGTATACGTCAGTGGTCGTCCCGTCACCCAGTTGACCATATCGGTTGAGCCCCCAGGCCCAGAGCTTTCCGTCGCTGGTTACGGCCAGCACATGGTCCGCGCCGGCGGATATGGCTATTATCGTCTCAGTGGCGCCTAAAGTAATACCGCTAACCTCAACCGCGTAAGGCGACGTAGAGGTAGTTGTCGGGTTTTGCCCCAATTGGCCGTACCCGTTATAACCCCATGCCCAGATCTTATCGACGCTGCCCTCAGTGTTCACGGCAACGGTGAATGCCCCGCCGGCCGCAATCAGCTTGACATCAGTCAACGCGGTGGTGGCATTCTTCATTACCTGTACCGGCTTGTTCCGTTCGTCGGTCGAACCAATGCCAAGCTGGCCGTCGCCGTTATATCCCCAGGTCCAGACTTTCCCGTCAGATGCCAGCGCTACACTGTGGCTGCCGCCGGCGGCAATCTTGGTAAACAATGGGAGTGGGGCTCCAGTATAGGTTGCTGTCACCTCTGTCGGATCATCACTTCTCTCATCGCTTGAGCCGGTTCCAAGCCGGCCATTGCCGTTGCTTCCCCATGCCCAGACGGTCCCGCCAGATTTCAGTGCCAAACTATGATACCCTCCGGCAGCGACCGCGGTCACACCGGATAGATTGACCACCTTTACAGGTACTATTTTAGGAACGTATTCATTGTCCCCATTACCCAACTGCCCATAACCGTTGTATCCCCATGCCCGCACCGTGCTATTGTTCATGAAGGCAAGCGAGTGGTTCGACCCCACGGACATCCCGGTCATGCCGACAAGGCCGGTGGATACCGGCGTAGAACTTTCTTCCGTCGAGTTGTTCCCCACCTGACCGAAGGCGTTGTACCCCCAAGCCATGGTGGTCGTGGTGTTGCGAAATGCCACGCTGTGCATGTAAAAAACCGTCGCAGACGATGGGAATGTCTGGGATGACGTCGACTCCCCATTACCACAGCCGGCCGAAAATCCCGCCAGCAGCAAAACCGCGGCGATTTTCAACCAGTATCCAGCCAAACTTTTCATCTGATGCTCTCCAGTCGATTCGGAAATTTCAATGAAACGGTCAACAGTAACAGCCCAAGGGCGTCCATGTCAAGCGGGCCTTTCGCGCAAGACAGTATACCGGTCAATCTCTCGCGCCGAAAACGAGCTCTCGCGATTCATCGGGCTTGCACCTCTCGAAGCGCGCCTTCCCCAGATATTCCCCCTTCAGGTAACAGTGAGCCTCACCTGGCGGAAGGATTTGTTGTGATGTGTTTTTGAAAGTAAATGCCAGGTGAGAGAGTGCGCCACCCCCCAACTGTTCCTTTTCCAGAGGGAGAGTATAAGTGGCAACCTTAGCCATTCCATCGGAAGACAGCTGCGAAAAGGGAGCGGAGAGTTCCGCGAGAGTTGACAGGGAGACTCTGGCCGTACCTCCGACGGAGGGGATATCGGCAAGAACGGCCACCTCGACCTTATTGTCGCCCGCCAGCCTGAAGTTGTAAATGGGGCTCCAACCAGTGCCGGAGAGGATATAGGAGACCCTAACCCGCCCGTCCCGGCTCGATGTCCAGACCCTGGCAACGCTCCCCCCGATCCCCCCGCTCTTTTTCAACGCCACCAGCCGGGCCTCGACGGAGGCCAGCTCAGCTTCCGCCTTTCGCCTGGCGTGGTAAACCTCTTCCAGCTGGGCAATGGCAAACTCGGTTCCCTTGCGGATACTCGCCATCGGCTCCGGGTTGGTCTTGGTCTTGCGGGGGGCCTTGCTGCTCTGGGACTTGGCGGCTGCCCTGAATACCGCCTCCCTGGCTTCCAGGGCCTTCAGCCGGTCTTCCAGCAGATGCTTCTTCTCTGCCAGGGCCGCAGCCTCTTTTCCCGCCTTTGGGTCCGTCTTGCCGGCAACCAGATCAACCCGCCTGATTTCGAAGCTTCCCAGAGGCTTGATCCGGAGGGAGTTGGGGAGGAGGTTGCCGGGGAGAGAGACTTCCAGGTACCCCTTGCGGCTAATCGCCTCGCTCTCCACCAGCGCCCCGTCCAGGCAGAAGGTGACCGACTTTTCCGAGGCCATAGCCGTACTGCAAAGACAGCAGACAGACAGAAACAAGGCGAAAAATCTCATGCGTCCCTCCTCGGTTTCCGTGAACATATCATCGGGTAGGTTGGGCAAAGCATAGCGTGCCCAACGGAATAATTATGACAAGAGATGTACAAACAATCCCGACCGCAGCTTCGGCTCGAACCAGGTCGACTTCGGCGGCATGATTTCGCCTGCATCGGCCAGTTCCATCAGTTCCCGGATCGAGGTGGGATAGAGCGCTAACGCCACGGCGAACTCGCCGCTGTCCACCAGCCGTTCCAGCTCGGCGGTGCCGCGGATGCCGCCGACAAAATGGATCCGCTGGTCGGTGCGCGGGTTCTCGATCTTCAGGAGCGGTGCCAGGACGTTGTTCTGAAGGATGGAAACATCCAGCGAGGAGAGCGGATCATCGACCGCAAAAGTCCCGTCTATTGTTGTAAGACGGTACCACTTTCCCCCGAGGTACATCCCGAATTCATGGCGCTTGCAGGGGGCGGGGTCGCCAGTCAGGGGCGCGATCTGGAACTTCTCCCCCAGCCTGCTGAGGAACCCTTCCGGCGATTGGCCCGAGAGGTCCTTCACCGCCCGGTTGTACGCCATGATGTTCATCTCGATGTCGGGAAAGATGACGGTCAGGAAGTAGTTGTACTCCTCATGGCCGGAATGGGAGGGGTTTTGGGACTTGCGCATATCGCGCACACGGCTTGCCGCAGCGCTCCGGTGGTGGCCGTCGGCCACGTAGAGGGTGGGAATGGCAGAAAACAGCGCGGTCAGACGCTCGATAACTGCCGAGTCGCGCACTACCCAGAGGGTATGACTCACCCCGTCATCGGTGGTGAAATCGTACTCCGGCGCGCCTGCGGCCACTTCGGCGATGATTGCGCTTATGGCCGCCTCATTGCGATAGGTATAGAAAACCGGCTCGTCATTGGCATCGAGGTAATCGATGTGCCTGACCCGGTCCTCCTCCTTGTCGGCCCTGGTAAGTTCGTGCTTTTTGATGACGCCGCTCTGGTAGTCGTCCACCCCGGCGCAGACCACCAGCCCGGTCTGGACCATCCCCCCCATCTTCTGGCGGTAGACGTAGTAAGAATCGGACGCATCCTGAACAAGGATACCGTCGGCGACGAAACGCCGCAGATTGTCCCGTCCCGCTTCATACACCGGCTCGGAATAATGGTCGATGTCAGCCGGGAGATCGATCTCCGGGCGGGAAATATGGAGAAAGCTGCATGGATTGCCACCAGCCATCTGGCGCGCCTCGTCGGTGCTCATCACGTCGTAAGGTAGCGCCGCCACCTTTTCGGCCAGCTCCTTTTTCGGTCGTAATGCCTTGAATGGTTTGATGATTGCCATTTATACCTCGTTTACAATTGTTCGAGTTATTAGCAAAACAGATTAGCATCAATCTTCCGCTACCGCGACAAACAGTTCCCTCTCCCTGAGGGAGAGGGTCAGGGTGAGGGGGAAGGGTTGATTTGCAGTAAAATCGACCCTCACCCGCCCTTCGGGCACCCTCTCCCAAAGGGAGAGGGGAATAGATAAGAATTGGTGGCAAATACCCTAAAAATACCGCCGCGCACCGACGAATTTCTTCATAAAGTACGCCTCGTCCATCTCCGACACCTTGATGTCATCCCCCCTGCGCGGGGCGTGGACGAACTTGCCGTTACCGGTGAAGATCCCCACATGGTTGATCTCGCTGGCCGAGGCGCCGAAAAAGACCAGGTCGCCGTCGCGCAGGTCCCCACGGTCGACCGGATCGCCGACCCTGAACTGCTCGCGCGAGGTTCGCGGGATATTGACCCCACACAGGTTATAGACCGCGCGGGCAAAACCGCTGCAATCCATGCCGTCCACCACGGTATCGCCCCCCCATCGGTACGGGATGCCGACGAACCGCTCGGCTGTGCGGGCCGCGATGTTCCCCATATCCGCATGTCCCTTGCTGGTGGCTACCGGCTCCTTGCGTTGCGGCTTTTCCCCATCCCGCTTACGAGCATCGTCCGTAGGGCTCTTCGCCAGGGAAGGCTCCGGCACCTTCTTCCAGGACGGCTCCCGGTCGCGAAGCGTCACCTTCTGCGGCGAGGCGATGAAATATGACGAGATGAGCCGTTCGGATCTGAGCCGGCGGGTGGCCCTCTCCGCCTCGTCACGCGTGGCAAAGTCGCCGAAGCGGACCGCGTAGATGCCGTTCTCCTTGCGGAAATAGAATGCCTCAATTCCCTTCTGCTGGAGCTTTTCGGTCAGCCGCTCGGCGTTTTTTACGTCGGAGAAGGCCCCCACCTGGATGGCATAGCCGAGCCGGGAGAGCTTGCCAGACTCCTTCAGCTGCGCCGCGCAACCGGGAAGGGCTGACAGGAGAACGAGGCAGAAGGACCAGAACGCGCAACACGTCCGAACCTTGTATAAAAACCGCTTATTCATCCTTCACCTCACGCCGCACACCCATGAGAAAGGCAACTATGTACTCCTCCAGCGCGCCATCCAGCACAGCGTCGGGGTTGCCGCTCTCCACTCCTGTCCGCAGGTCCTTGACCATCCTGTAGGGGTGAAGGACATAGGAACGGATCTGGCTCCCCCAGCCTATTTCCTTTTTCTCGCCGGCAATGGCGGCAGCCTTGGCCTCCCGCTCCTGGATCTCCCGCTCGAAGAGCTTGGCGCGCAGCATCTTCATGGCCGTGTCCCGGTTCATGTGCTGGCTCCGCTCGCTCTGGCAGGCGACCACGATCCCCGTAGGGTTATGGGTTATGCGCACTGCCGAATCGGTAGTGTTGACATGCTGCCCCCCGGCACCGCTGGAGCGGAAGGTATCCACGCGCAGGTCGGATTCTGATATCTTGATGTCGATGTCGTCCTCGATTTCGGGAAAGGCGAAGACAGAGGCAAACGAGGTGTGCCGCCGGGCGCTGGAATCGAAGGGGGAGATGCGCACCAGGCGGTGGATGCCGTTCTCGGCCTTGAGATAGCCATAGGCGAATTCGCCGGCCACCGTGACCGTGGCCCCCTTGATGCCGGCCACGTCACCCGGCTGGTACTCGGTGATGGTGGTCTTCCACCCTTTCCGCTCACAGTAGCGGAGGTACATGCGCAGCAGCATCTCGGCCCAGTCCTGGGACTCGGTGCCGCCCGCACCGGCATTGATTGCAAGGTAACAGAAGTTCTTGTCGTGGGGGCCGGAGAGCATCTTCTGGAACTCGGTATGGTCCACATCCCTTTCCAGGGCATCCACAAGTTCATGCACCTCGGCGAGGGTCGCCTCGTCCTCAACCTCCTCCCCCAGCTCGATCAGGACCCTGGCGTCGGCAAGTTGACGGCAGAGCCGGTCCCAGGTCTCCACGTCCTTTTCCATGGCTGTCCGCTCCTTCAGGAGCTTCTGGGCAGCCTCGTTGTCGTCCCAGAATCCGGGGGCCGCTATCTTCTCTTCCAGCTCCCGGATGTCGAGACGCTTCCGATCTACGTCAAAGAGACCCCCTGAGTTTGTCGATCCGCTCCCCGAGGGCTTCCACTCTTGCAGTTTCTTCTCTGAACATCCGTAACTCCTTATGATTAGTTAATCCAGTAGGGTGCGTTAGGCGGGTTCATGCCGTAACGCACCGTTTTGTGGTGGGTTACGCTTCGCTAACCCACCCTACCATTTCTTTTCCGGAACGACAGCCCGACAATGACAATAGATGCCGCCAGGCAGGCCCAGGCAAAAACATCCCCGAAGCGGTTATAAAAGGTCCCGCCACGCCCTAACACAACCTCTCCGGTAAGCACCGCTTCCCGAAACAGGGGAGTCGATCCCTGGATGTGCCCCTTGCTGTCGATTATGGATGTAATGCCGGTATTCGCGGCCCGCACCAGGGGCACGCGGTTTTCCACGGCACGGAACACGGTGATGGAGAGATGCTGGTAAGGGGCGGACGACCTGCCGAACCAGGCGTCGTTGGTGATATTCACCAGCATCCGGCTCCCTGCCTGGACGTATTTCCGCGCGATCTCCGGGAAAATCCCCTCGAAGCAGACCAGCACGCCGATCTCTCCCTTGCCGGTATCCAGCGGGGCGATTTTCTCCCCCGGCGAGAATTCGCCGATCCCCTCAACCATCTTGTTGACGAAGAAGAGGAGCTTCCCCAGGGGGACGTATTCGCCGAAGGGGACCAGGTGCACCTTGTCGCTCCGCCCGAGAAGGGTGCCCGCTGGAGAGAGAAGAAATGCGCTGTTCAGGTATTTAACCTTACCCTCAACCATGTCGTAGGCAGGTGAACCGAACACCATGCAGCTTTTCAGCTCGCCGGCAAGCCCGGTTATGCGTGATGCATCGCTACCACCGGTCTGGAAATAGAACGGGACCGCGCTCTCCGGCCAGACAACGAGATCGGCCCCCTTAGAGCATGCCTCCCGCGAAAGCCGCTCGTAGATCGAGACCGTGGCCTCCTGGAAGGAAGGGTCCCACTTGATGCTCTGGTCGATATTCCCCTGCACGAGGGCGATCCTGATGGTGTCGGTTCCCCGCGGCTCGTTCAATCTGTAGAAACCATACACCAGGGTCCCGGCCAGAAGCCCCAGAAGCAGAAGCGCCCCCCTGGTGGGGAAGATCCGCTCCTGCGATGTCAACCCCCTGATGATCCGATAGATGACCGCATTGGCCAAGGCAATAAGGGCGCTCAGGCCATAGACACCGGTGATGTCCGCGATCTGGATGAGGGGTAGCGTACGGTACAGGGTGTGGCCGAGATCTGCCCAGGGGAAGCCTGTCAAAAACCAGGAACGCACATATTCCAGGGCGACCCAGAGAACCGGGAACGCCAGCAGCAGCGGAATTCCCCGTTCCTCCCCCTTTCTGACCAGCCATGCCAGGACGGCAAGGTAAAGGGCAAGGTAGGCCACCATCAAGAGAAAGACCGGGAAGCTCAGAAACCATGGGAGCTTCCCGTACTGGATCATTACGATGTTGAGCCAGTAGAAGATGCCGCCGTAGGCGACCACGCCGGCAGCAAAGCCGAGCCTGAATGCCTTCTTAGGGCTCTTCCCGCTGACGGCAAGGAGCAGGGGAACCAGGGCGAACCACGCCAGCAGGGACAATCCGGGGGTCGGAAAGGAAAGCGCCAGGAGCACGCCGGAAAGGATTGCCAGCAGGTAGTCGCGCTTCGCATCAGTCCCGGCGTCAAGGATTCTGAACAGGCGGCGCTCCACTACCCTTCCGTCTCCTCGCCCAGGGCCGCCTTGCGCACGATTCTCACCCGGCGGATCTTGCGTTCATCAGCTTCCAGCACCGTCAGCTGGAGCGTGTCGCTTTCGATCTCCTCGCCGGTACGCGGGATCCGGCCAGTGAGATGGAAGATGAGACCGCCGACCGAATCGAATTTCTCACGCTCGATGTCTATGCCGAGATGCTCCTCAAGCTCCTCGATCGGCAGCCGGGCATCGACGGTGAGCGACCCGTCGGGATTCACGTGCAGAAGAACTTCTTCCACATCGTATTCATCCTGAATGTCGCCGACTATCTGCTCCAGCAGGTCCTCGATAGTCACCAGACCGGAAGTCCCTCCGTATTCGTCGATGACAATGGCGATATGGACCCGTTTCTTCTTGAACTCCTGGAGCAGCTCCTCCAGGTTCTTGCTTTCCGGGATATAATAGGGCTGGCGCATGATCTTTCGCATGTCCAGCGCCACATTCTCCATGCCGCAATACTTGAGGAGGTCCTTGGCGTAGACGAGCCCTATTATATTGTCGATGGTTCCTTCATACACTGGAATGCGCGAATGCCCGCAGGCGATGATGCCATCCAGGAGCTCTGCGGAGCTGGCATCGACTGGAACGCACGACATGCCGGTTCGCGGAATCATGATCTCCCGCACTACCGTGTCGCGCAACCCCAGAATGGAGCGGATCATCTCGTTCTCTTCCTCGTTGATGATCCCCTCTTCCTCGCTGGCGTCAATGATCTCCTGGATCTTTTCCTCGGTGACACGCGGGCGACCGTATACCAGCCTTGACAGGAATTCCCGCAATGCGCCGCTTCTTCTGGAACCGTTACTACCCTCTTCCAAAGGTTGTTATCCTCCATTTAATTTGAACAAACGAAAATAGCGTCATACCTTCATGCCAGCTTGAACAGAAGGAGAATCAGCAGTGTAATGCCCATGCCGAGCAAAGCGCCGGCGATCACCTCGCGTGTCGAATGGATACGGAGCAGCAACCGGGAATGGCTGACCATTGCCGCAAGGGCGAAGCTGAGAACCGAGGTGAGCGGGTCCTGGGTATTCAGGGAGACCGCCGTTGCAATGGCAAAGGCTATTGCCGCATGCCCGCTGGGAAGTCCTCCGTGCAAGGGTGTCCCTTTGCCGGTCAGGGCCTTGATAATTACCACTGCAATGACGACAACGAGTATCGCCACCAATGTCCCTGTTTCGGCCGGAGTTCCGAACATGGCGAGAAGCTCCCTGTAAAGCGGAAAAATATGGTTCGCCAGCACCAGCCATCCCATGACCGCCGCGCTGACAGCTGCGATCAGCACCCCGCCGGCTGCAACATCCTTTGCAATTCTTGCCTTCTCGCTGTACTCCGGAGAGAGCATGTCCACCACAGTTTCTATGGCGGTATTGAACAGTTCGGCAAACAGGACGAAGCAGATCGAAACTGCGAGCAGGGTGAATTCGATTGCAGAAACCCGCAGGAACAGAACCGCCAGCAGGATCGCCACCGCCGCGAGGAAGTGCTGGCGCATGTGCTTCTGCGTCCTCGCGGCGTAGAGGATCCCCTCGATGGCACAGTTGACGGAATCTATGAAGCGGGTCGGTTTCAATATCATCCCTGTAGGGGCGATCCTTGTGATCGCCAGAAACAAGGGCGAATACAAGATTCGCCCCTACACCAGCCCTTCCTTCTCCAGCAGCGCGAAGATTTCCTTTTCCTTCGCCTCCATCCGGCGGGCCTCGGCCTCCCCGCTCCGCTCGTGATCAAAGCCGGCAAGGTGCAGCATCCCGTGCAGCATCAGGAAGCAAAGCCGTGAAAAGAACGGCATCCCACCTTCTTCAGCCTCGCGGGCCGTAGTGTCGGCGGATATGACCACGTCCCCGAGAACGAGGGGGTTCATCCCTCCGAACTCCCCTTCCTGCATGGAGAAAGAGATGACGTTTGTGGGACGGTCCTTCCCGAGATAATCCCTGTTCAGCACCCGAATGGCGCGGTCTCCCACTATGGTGACGGCAAGCTCGCTATCGGGATATCCCAAGGCGCCTGATATCCTCTCCGCCGCCCTTCTTAGGTTCCTCGTCCCGATTTTGTGGCGCCTTTGCCGGTTCTCTATCGATATCTTCACTCGGTTTCCTTGCCGAGACGGCCCGCTCCTTGTAGGCCGGCTCCGGGTAGTCGATGCGGTGGTGGTATATCCCCGACAGGATAATATTAAAACTCTTGGCTATCTCGTGCAGGTTCTTCAGGGTCAGCTCGCATTCATCCAGCTGGCCATCGGTGAAAATGTTGTTGATGATCTTCTGCACCATCCCCTGGATGCGTGCCGGAGTCGGGTCGGTCAGGGTGCGCGAGGCCGCCTCCACGCAATCCGCCAGCATGACGATCCCCGCTTCCCGCGTCTGCGGCTTGGGCCCCGGATAGCGGAAATCGCGCTCCTCTACGGTCTGGACCTCCGGCTCCTCCAGGTTTTTCGCCTTCTGATAGAAATAGGTGATAAGCGCGGTGCCGTGGCTCTGGCGTATGATGTCGATGATCGGCAACCCCAGCCGGTGCTCCCTGGCGAGCTCGACTCCCTCCTTCACGTGGGAGATGAGTATCAGGGCGCTCATGTTGGGGGAGAGCCTGTCGTGCCTGTTGTCACCCCCGCTCACGTTCTCGATGAAATAGAGCGGCTTGGATATCTTGCCGACATCGTGGTACAGGGCCGCAACCCTTGCCAGAAGAGGGTTGGCGTGGATCGCCTCGGCCGCCGCCTCCACGAGGTTCCCCACCACCACGCTATGGTGGTAGGTTCCGGGGGCGCTGATCATCAGTTCCCGCAGGACCGGGGAGTTCATGTTGGCCAGCTCCAGGAGCTTGATGTCAGTCGTATAATGGAAAAGCGTTTCGATCAGCGGGACCAGACCGGTGACGATGACAGCACTCAGAATCCCGCCCGCCACGGCAAAGAGGAGGCAGTACACACTCTGCATGGTGAACAGGCTGTCGGAGAGTATCTGGAAGCAGAACGCCAGCGCCAGGTTCACCACGCTCACCTTGAGGCCGGCAGTGTAAATGGTCCCGCGGTCCTTGCACTGGCGCACGCCGTGCGCGCCGACAAGGCTCCCCAGCATGGCATAGAGCAGCACGGTGAGGCTGCTGTTGAACATTATGCCGACCAGGGGGGCGCAGACCATCGCATATACCAGCGCCACCTCGGAATTCAGGATGATACGCACCAGCATGGCACCGATGGCGAACGGAAAGAGGTAGAAGTAGTCTTCAACCACAATCGACGGCAAAAGCCCGCCAAGACCGGAAGCGATCACCAGCGAAATTCTGAGAATCGCAAAATAAGCGGCAGTACCGATGGCCAGCAGCAGGATGTCTTTGTTCGTGGGATTGAATTTCCTGATGTTTTTCCGGGCAAACCGGAACGGGAAATAGAACAGCACCAAAACAATACCGAAGATGCCGATACCCTTGACCAGGCGATTAATGCCGCGCGGGGCCTCATAGATCTTCTTCAGCTTCAGGGCCTGCTGGTCGTTGATCCGCTCCCCTTCCCGGACGACCATTTCTCCGCGCTTGACCTGGAACAGCACAGGGCTCACGGATTCGCGGGCCTTGCGCAGCTTCTCGTCGGTCTTCTCGCGGCTGAACGACAGATTCGGCTGGACCGACCTGACCAGCACCCCCCTGATGAGTTCAAGGTCATGACGGTCGATGTCCAGGTTGAGCTTCTGCTTCCGGGTCAGTTTCCGGGCCTGCTCCATATCCAGATAGGTGGAATAGTCGCCGACACCGATCTCCTGTCCGTTCTCCGGATTGGAAATGACCACGCCGCGGAACAGGTCTGTCTCGAAAATGCGCATGTCCGAAACGATCTTGCGGCTGTAAACCTGGGCGACAACCCGCTCTATTTCCCCAAGCAGCATCCTTTCAGAGCGGACGCGCGAAAGGGCGGCCAGTTCGGCACTGGCGAGCCTGAGGCCGAAGGTCGTGGCCAGCTCGTCCTGGAGCGGGCCCTTCCCTTCACGGGAAACGCCGCGCCGCGATTCGGCAAAAGCGTCCAGGGCCTTCTCGAAGCGCGCCCGGATCTTCTCCCCGGCCTGATTGTCGAAGAGATAGACATAGGGGGCAGCGGCCTCTGCCTCATCCCGCTTCTTCTCGGTAAGGGCGATGTCCTCGACCAGATAGTCCTGGCTCGCCTTGACATCGGCAGTGGCTATTTCGCCCGCTTTGTACCGAATGCTGATGAACTGCTGGCTGGGAAGGATTAGTACGGTGAGGACCAACGCGGTGGCAACGGGAAGGAACACCGCCCGTCGGAAGCGGTCCCCGGTGTCACGGGAAAACCACCCCACCAGGGAATCGAGTATCTTTCCGCTGAGCGAAGCGAGGCCGGCCTTGATATCTTTTTCAGTGTAGCCGTTATGCGATGGCATAGATCCGGTCCATGCAAGTGTGACCCAAAGATTTAATATATCCGTCCTCCTCACCGATGTCAACGAATTCCGCCGGAGACCGGGAGCGCACCTGCCCATCCCGCCCGTACCAGACATCAGCCCCCTGTTCATGCGTATCCGCACGGCACGGACAGCCACGCGGAGCGAATATTTCTTCCCGGTTTCGCCAAAAGTGTGCTATAGAGACAGGCTGATTACAATCGCACCTTTATCATAGACGAAAGGGGAAAACATGAGCGAGATCGTAGATATTTACGCAAGGGAGATTCTGGATTCAAGGGGGAATCCGACGGTCGAAGTGGAGGTCTTTCTCGATTCGGGAGTCATGGGAAGAGGCGCAGTCCCATCCGGTGCTTCCACCGGCGAGCGTGAAGCCCTTGAACTCCGCGACGGCGACAAAACCCGCTACCTGGGGAAAGGTGTCCTCAAGGCCGTAGACAACGTGAACAACATCATTGTCGAGGCGATCATCGGCATGGAAGCCACTGACCAGGCCGGCATCGACCGGAAGCTGCTCGAACTCGACGGCACTGAATTCAAGAGCAACCTCGGCGCCAACGCCATTCTCGGCATATCGCTGGCCGTAGCCAAGGCCGCGGCCGAGGAGGTCGGCCTTTCGCTCTATCAATATATCGGCGGCACCAACGCCAAGGAACTGCCGCTGCCGATGATGAACATCATCAATGGCGGCGCCCACGCCGACAACAACGTTGACATCCAGGAATTCATGATCATGCCGGCCGGCGCGAAAAACTTTGCCGAGGCGCTGCGCATGGGGGCCGAGGTGTTCCATGCACTCAAGAGCGTGCTCAAGGGTAAGGGGTACAACACCGCGGTTGGCGACGAGGGGGGCTTCGCTCCCAACCTGAAGTCCAATGAAGAGGCCCTTGAAGTCATCATGGAGGCCATCGAAAAGGCCGGCTACAAGCCGGGCGAAGACATCCTCCTGGCCCTGGACGTCGCCTCCTCCGAGTTGTTCAAGGACGGCAAGTATGTCCTGGAGAACGAGGCCAAGCAGGAAAAGAGCTCCGAAGAGCTGATCGACTTCTACGAGAACCTGGTGAACAAATTCCCGATCGTCTCCATCGAGGACGGCATGGCCGAGAACGACTGGGACGGCTGGAAAAAGCTGACCGACCGCCTGGGGAAAAGGATTCAGATCGTCGGCGACGACCTCTTCGTCACCAATCCGAAGATACTGAAGGAAGGGATTGAAAAGGGGATCGCCAACTCCATCCTGATCAAGCTGAACCAGATCGGCACCCTTACCGAGACCCTTGACGCCATCGAGATGGCCAAAAAGGCCGGCTACACCTGCGTAATCTCCCACCGTTCCGGCGAGACCGAGGACACGACGCTCGCCGACCTCGCCGTGGCCGTCAACGCCGGCCAGATCAAGACCGGCTCCCTCTGCCGCACCGACCGGGTCTGCAAGTACAACCAACTCCTGCGCATCGAGGACGAACTGGACACCAACGCAATTTTCCGCGGCAAAGGGGTGTTTTACAACATCAGGAAGTAACTGCTGGAAGAAATGCGCATTGCGACAAGAGGCGGGGAAATCCCCGCCTCTTTTGCGTTAAGCCCCGTTGCGGATGCGGCGAGCTTTTTTGACAGCCGTGTCGGCATCATGCATCATAATCTGGTCAGTGGTCAGAACATCCTTTCAGCCTTCAGTCTTCAGCCTTCAGCCTGACTTACAAATCCAGCGGACTCCTGGGCTCTTTGATCGTCCGGACCGGGACACAGTGGGTATAGATCATGGTGGTCTTGAGGCTTGAGTGTCCCAGAAGCTTCTGGATAATTCGGATGTCGTAATTGGCTTGTAGCAGGTGGGTGGCGAAGGAGTGGCGGAAGGTGTGGCAAGTGACCCGCTTGGGGATTTTCGCCTTGCGTACCGCCGGATAGAGGGATCTCTGAAGGTCGGATTCGTGAAGATGCCAGCGCCGCCGCTCTCCGGTCTCCTTTACAAGCGTCAAACCATCCATCGGAAAGAACCACTGATGGATAAACTCCTTGGGAGCCTTTGGATACTTCTTTTCAACCGCATCATCCAGAAATACCCCGTCGTATCCCGCCGCCAAATCCTTTTCATGCAGCTCCGCGACCACCCTTATCTGTGCCTTCAGTTCAGGAATGATCGCCTCCGGCAGCGGCACGGTCCGGTCCTTTTTACCCTTGCCGTGGATGGTCAAATTCCCCACTTCAAAATTGAAGTCCCGCACCCGGAGCTGCAGGCATTCGAACTGCCGCAAACCGCAGCCGAACAGCAGCTTCACCACCAGATTGTATGGATGAGACAACTTGTCGATGATAGCGTCGATCTCTTCACGGGAAAGGACCACCGGGATATAGAGCGATTTCTTCGCGCGTGGTACGCCGCGCAGCTCGCCGAATTCTCGTTTCAGGCCGTGGCGGAAAAAGAAAAGGAGAGAATTGAAGGCCTGGTTCTGTGTGGAGGCGGCCACATTGCATTTAACCGCCAGAAAGGTCAGATACTCCTTGACGTCGTCGGTAGTTAGTTCCTGAGGCGACTTGCTCTTCAGAAACCGCTGGAAACAGCGCGACCATTTGCCATATGTTTTCAAGGTCTTACGGGAATAATGCCTGACCTTTATCTCTGCCGCCATTGCCGCGAGAACCGCGTCCCATTCCGGGGAATCGGACTTTTCCTGGTAGCCTGCTTCGATATATTGGGGTTTGCGCTGATATTCCGATGATTGCGGCGAATATACTGAATCAGCGGTTTCAGATGACTGCTGATCTGGCTCTTCGACTGGTGATTGTGACATCGCCTCCAGCCGCTGCATTGCAAAATAGAGCGAAAGAGCATGGGCGGCACGTTTGCATTGGTCATCGTTCTGATTCTTTTCCCGGAGTTTCCCGAGAAAAAGTTGTACCCTTTCGGATTTGTGATGGGTAATCACATACTTGGCACAGAAGTCAAGGAAGTAACGAAGCCATTTCACATACTCCGGATGATAACGGGCAGGAACGTTGTTCCTTTTCAAGAGGTCAAGATATTGATTAAACACAGCCTTAGGGATGAGAATCATAACAGGACCCCTTTTACCAGTTTCCCGCGGTGGCAGCGGCAACCGAGGAACGGGACAAACCAAGATTGTTGAAATTGAAATTCGAATATTTTAATTGATTGCCGCAAAAAGTAAATGATATAGTGCAGCGGCATAAAGAACGTTATTTTACCGGGGTGATGAATGATAACCCGCCTGAAGCTGAAGCCGGGCCAGAAAGGAACCAAGGCACTAGTTGAAAAGTATGGTGACGCCCTCGTCTGTGTGCGTTACCGTTATGACGAGACAAGTCGGACCCGCTTAAAGACGGTGGAACTTATCGTCGAGAAAAAGGAATTGCCGGCTACGCAGCGAGTGTCAATGGATGATGCGCTTGTTCCGGTGCGGATATCATACGGTGAGCGGGAACTGGGGAAACTGGCGAAAAGCATGGGTGGGAAGTGGGACCCCGACGTCAAGCTATGGTACATCCCACACGGCAAGATCAAGGGAACGGAACTCGAAAAGCATATAATATTGGATGCCGGAAAGAAAAACAACGGCGCCTGAAAGCATCTAATACTATATGCCGGTATATAATATTAGATGCCCATCCGTTCAATTGAAGCATCTAATATTATATACCGCGCGATGTCTAATATTAGATGCTGGCATCCAATACTATATACCTGCATATAATATTAGATGCCAGACCTGACCGGTCAATAACGAGTTGAACAACAGAAGAGAAATATGAAAAAACTACTATCAGAAGCAAACCCAGAACTTCGAGAAGAGTGGCATCCATCGAAAAACGACGAACTGATTTTTGATGAGGTCTATCAAACCACGACCAGAAAAGCATGGTGGCGATGTAAAAACGACCCTCCTCATGAGTGGCAAGCAAGTATCCGAAGCCGTGCTATCAGTAAAAATGGGTGCCCATTCTGTTCAGGTCGCTTCATATCGCTCGAAAAATCGATTGTTTCACTATTCCCAGAAATTGCTGCTGAGTGGCATCCCACAAAAAACGAGAATCTAAAACCTGAACACGTTGCCCCATATACAATGAAAAGAGTATGGTGGCAATGCGAGCTCGGCCATGAGTGGCATAGTAAGATTAATTACAGGACAACAACTTCTTCAAAATGTCCTGAATGTGCTCTC
Organism: Geobacter sp.; assembly: GCA_016177775.1. Taxonomy (GTDB): domain Bacteria; phylum Desulfobacterota; class Desulfuromonadia; order Geobacterales; family Geobacteraceae; genus JACOUQ01. The sequence goes on along the minus strand of JACOUQ010000022.1, from coordinate 4,003 downwards.
AACGCAAAATCACTGGCAATTACTCATCCCGACATTTCAACCGACTGGCATTCAGAAAAGAACTTACCCCTGACCCCCTATAAAGTTTCACATGGCATGAGTAAATTGGTTTGGTGGAGATGCAAAAATGGCCATGAATGGCAGGCTCAGATTGCAAGTCGAGTAAGCAGTCTCACTGGGTGTCCGTTTTGCGCAAAGCCTTCACCTAACAATATCCGATTAAACATATCGCTTTCAGAATCTAACCCAGAGTTGACAAAACAGTGGCATCCAACGATGAATTTGCCGCTTACACCCGAGAAAGTAACTCCAGGGGTGTCAAAAAAAGTTTGGTGGATATGCCCACACAATAAGGACCATATCTGGCAATCAACTGTCAGAGGTCGTGTCATGGGCAAAGGTTGCCCTCATTGCTTAACTAGTCCTAGCCTGGCGGAAAAATTCCCGGAAATGGCTAAAGAATGGCATCCATCTAAAAATGGTGAGCTATCCCCGTCTGATGTTACATATGGGAGCGCACGAAGAGTATGGTGGCAATGCTCTAAATATCCTGAACATGAATTTGAATCGTCGGTTACGAATCGAACGGCGCGAGGCAAAAAAAAGGGCTGCCCGATCTGCGCAGGGATTATAGTTTCGCCTGCTACCAGCCTAGAGTTTAATCATCCGGAAGTTGCAATCGAATGGCATAAAACAAAAAATGAATCGTTGACGCCAAAAGATGTGACTCGTGCAAGCGCTAAAAAGGTGTGGTGGACTTGCTCCGTCAATCCAGCCCATGAGTGGCAAGCTCAAATCAAAAACAGAACCGTACTTGGTTCAGGTTGCCCAATTTGCGGCATCAAAAGACTTCAAGAGGCACTCTATGAATCAGCACAAGCAAATGCCGAGTTTTACAAGACCTTCGCCAAATCGATAGAATCCCTCAGAAACATATCCAATCAAGAATTCCCGCAAAAAGGCGCTATTCAGCAGCCACTCTTTCGAATGATATATGCGTCAACAATAACCGCAATGGAAACATATTTATGTGATGCCTTTCTACACAAAGTAACTAATAACGAGGACTTGATTGATAAACTCCTTACCACTATGCATGAATTCAAGGAAAAGAAATATTCGATAACAGAAATACTGGATTGGAAAAATCAGACACATAAAAAGGTAAGCGATTACTTGCTTGATATCGTCTGGCACAATTTGCCAAAAGTTCATAATTTGTATGAAAACGTATTGGGTATTACCTTTCCATCAACCATTGAAAGAATTCATAAATACATCGCAATAAGGCATGACCTGGTCCACAGAAACGGCAGAACCAAAAGTGGTAGATTCCACATAATCAAGTTGTTTGAAATAGAGGTATTATTTGAAGACGTTGAGAGCTTTGTTCTGCATATAGACAAACAAGTGAATTTTCTCCCTGCATGAAAGTAAATCAAGAGCGAACAAGAAATTAATTGAAGAACAAATGAAAGAATGGACATTCAGAATTACTGGAGCTGTTTAAAACATGAACGCTACAATCCATCAGCCGTATTTTCTTCCATGGTTAGGCTACTTTAGCAAGCTTGCTTTCTCTGATGTTTTTGTGGTTCTTGACAATGTGCACTTTAGAAAACGTCATTTTCTCGATCGAACAAAAATAGTCAACATGCAAGGTGAAATAAGATGGTTAAGTTTGCCCACAGGACAGCATTTCCAAGAGAATTATCGTGAGGTAACAATCGCTCAAACCGACAAAAATTATGTAGATAAGCTACTGAAAACAATCGAGTATTCTTATGCGAAAACAACTTATTTTGATTCTGAGTGGCCAGAAATACATAATTTACTAATATCAGCTCTGTCAAACTCAAACCTAATTGATATCAATATGGAAATCATAAATGGCCTTATGATCTATTTGAACATAAAATTGCCTACCATATATTATGCAAGTCAAGTATCTAGTTTCTGTGAAGATGCAACGGAAAAGATTCTAATCATCTGTAAGGCTATTGGTATTAATACTATTGTTGTAGGTACTGGCAAAAGCTTACAGGTTCACGATTGGCATAAAATAACTACTTCTGGGGTTGAAATTCGGGAGCAAGACTATTTAAATAACCACCCAGTATATTATCAGTCGCGTAGAAAAGTATCAGGATTTCAAAAAGGTCTTAACATACTTGATTCAGTATTTAACGCCGGTAAACATAATACAAGAGAATTTATAACAAATATACAGCACCTACCAAAACCTTTAGATTCATCATTATTTACATTGTAATTGCAAAGGAGCTTATATGGTATCGGTCGAGTTTAAATCAAAGAGTACTAATACATTATTACGCGGGCGTTTTATAAAGGCAGGCACTGACAATGGTTTATCCCCAGTTGTCATAATGCTCACTGGAGATGGTAAAAAAGGTTCAAAAAGCTTAAGTTGGGTAAACATGCCTCCTAAGTTGCAAGAGGTAGGGATCTCATCATTTCTTTTTGATTTTGAAGGTCTTGGGTATAGCGAAGGTGAACGAAGAACTTTGTCACTTTCCGTTGGAATTGACAATTTCATATCCTCATATGAATTTTTAAAACAGCAAGAATGGGTAGATACCCAAAGAATCGGTGCGTTTGCTTCCAGCTTTGGGGCAGCCGTAGTACTCCTAACCCCGGATATTGCCAATCAATTGAAAGCAATAGGCCTTAAATCACCTGCGGCATTTATTCCTGATGCTTATTTCAATGAAATTGGAAAGCATAAATTTGAAGAGTGGCGCACAAACGGATATCTCGAAGAAAATGGATATAACTTCGATATTCTTTTGGATTCACTTAAATACAATGTTTTTAATTCTTCATTCGGAATTAAAGCACCTTGTATGATAACCCAAGGTGACAATGATGAAGTAATACCGCTACAGCACTCTCTTTATCTTTACGAATGCTTAGGCAGCAAAGATAAGTTTATAGAAGTGTTTGAAAATGTTTCACATGGATATTCTGAGAATAATGCATGGGAAAAAATGGCGAGGATATTTGTAGATTGGTTCAGCAAAAAGCTTTAATAGTAGGCGCAATTTGACCATTTATTGAGGAGAGGAAGATGAAGAAGTTTTTACGCAATATCGACATTATTATTTTAATTTTTATTGCAATTGCCGCTGGCGTACTTGCTGTTATGCATTTCTTAGGCTTAGTTGATTCGATGGCTGAGCATTCACCTGTGCTTACATTATTGCTTCTTAGTTTTGTCGGTTTGCATCTGATAATATCTCATTTTTCTCAAGAAGATTTTCAAAAGGAGACAAATAAGTTTCATCAACAAATAATAGATGGTTTAAGAGATACAAAAACCACGGTTTTTAATGATTCCATAGAAATGGAGGCGTATTTAGGAAAAAGAATGTTAGAAGCAACAAAATCAATATGTGATCTTACTTGGAAATCTAAAATAAGCTCCGGATTTTCTGCATCTACTCGTAAAGTTGCACATGGTAATTTGGAAAATTGTATAAAGGAAGCTTCTAGTAGAATTGATTATCGAGAGATATTCATATTTAACGATAAGAGGCGGGTTGAGAAGTTTGAACGCAGATTAGCTGAAAACAATAGCGGGTATTCGTGTAGATACTTTAAAGACGATGAGCGAATTCCTCGTCTCCAATTCGTAATAATAGACAATGAAGAGGTATTTTTCTTTGCTTCGTCATCGGACTCAAATCTTTGCTCTATTCGAAGCCATGAAATTTCTAAAGTATTCAAATCATATTATGATGCGGCATGGCATTCTGCAATACCTTTAAAGGACGGTCACACAGTCCATAGTGTAGAGGTTGAGAAGGTTAGGAAAATATTTAAACCTAAATGAAAGATAGTTCAATCGGGTAAGGGGGGGCTTTTCTCCCCCCCTCCCCACACCACCCGGCATGCGGGTCCGCACCGGGCGGTTCGCTGAAGTTACCGGGCCGTAGCCGGGTAATGAGTCTTCACCCACAGTTCTTTGACAGATACGAGACCT
>JACOUQ010000020.1 GCA_016177775.1 Geobacter sp. | reverse complement strand
TCACGGCTTATACAGAACATGAAACGTAAAGCTAAACAGCTTGGCTTCGATCTGGTTCCAGTTGAGGTTCAGCCGACATAATTCCATAAAACGTAAAATCAAGCACTTAGGTTAAGTTACTCAGAAGCGCTGATCTTCCGCTGCACCCTTCTCCATGAGGGAGAAGGTGGCCGAAGGCCGGATGAGGGGGCAGCAGCGCTCATGAAGCCACCTTTACCCCCTCACCCTAGCCCTCTCCCTCAGGGAGAGGGGACTGTAAGCGTCATTGTGGAAGGTGCGGTTAGACATGACTCCGTCATTATTTCCGTGGTTAAATTTAAAGTGAGGCGCCATTTCAACATGAGCAATACCCAATAAAACCCCCTTTCCCCAATCTTACATTTCTTCTCCTTTGCCACATTTCCCTAATCACCATCCTGATAAATTTCAAACACTTGGGTAAACAATTTTCTAAAACATAATTTTATTCTTGACTTTTGTTTGGAAATTAATGTATCGTCTGCCTAATTTTAAAACATCGCCGTCATTTTAGGCAGATGCTTGCAAAAGCCCTACTCGCAAGGCAATACAAAGTGGCAACGGAAGCGACTTGACGGGTTAGCCGCTGTTTTTTCGTAAATAATTCGTCTGGTTACTTGACATTCGTTTCACAGATGGTAGATTTTCAACGGTGATTTTCTCCCAGAAGGTGTCAATGTCGATTTGGAGCGATTCTAAAATAGCTGGACCCCGTGGTTTTGCAGGAATCGCGGAATTCAGCGGCAACAAAGCTGAAGGTCTTTGCAAAGCCCTTTTTCGACGGCGTAGTCACCCACGGCTTCCGTCGAGACAGGGCTTTTTTGTAACCTGATATTACAACTCCTGTAACTTCAAGGTAACACAAGTCCTATAAAAGAAGGGGGGCGATAGGGAAGACGGAGGGTCTTACTCAAAGCAACAACCATCTTAGTATGTGTTATTTATCAACCAAGAAGGAGGAAACAAACATGAGTTTGAAGAAAAAAACATTGGTGGTCCTGGCAGCGGGCGCCATCGTCGCCTCGGCCGTACCTGCCATGGCGCTGGAAAACGAGTTTCACGGGATGTTCCGGGCAATCGGTTTTGTCTCCAATGCGTATGATGGTGACGGCACAATTAACCTTGCGGACGGATCCAAGACCCAGTCCTTCGTCGAGCAGCGTGCCCGTCTCCAGTATATCGCCAAAGTGAGCGACGACCTGAAGCTGGTTACCCACTTCGAGTTGGACAGCCGCTGGGGTGGCGACAATTACGGTGCCGGCGCTTCTAGCGGTGCCGCCGCCACCGGCACCAGCAGCGCCAAGTATAGCGGCAGCGGTGATTCCGGCAATCTCGACGCCGACAGCGTTATGCTTGAGACCAAGAACGTATATCTCGACTTCAACTGCCCGCTCACCAAGGCCAATGTGAAGGTCGGCATCCAGCCCTGGGCCGACGCATATCAGTCGACGTTTGCCCTCTTTGACGGCGCTGGCGTCTATGTCACCAAGAAGTTCGACCCCCTCACCGCGTCCCTCGGCTGGTTCCGTGTCAACAACGAATCTGTCGCAGCACCCACGAACCTGGGGGAGCATACGGTCGACATCATCACTGCTGACGCCAAGTTTGCGGTCAACAAGAACCTGACCCTCGGCGCCAACTATCTGACGGTGCTAAACGACTCTCTCACCACTGCTGGTGCTACGATTTCCGCTGATGGGGGTTCAGTTCCTGCCTATGAGACGCTCCACATGGTGGGCTTAAACGTAGCCGGCAAGTTCGACCCCGTCACCTTTAACGCCTTCGCCGCCTACCAGTTCGGCGACTACAGCGATGCCAATAACAGCGAAATCAGCGCCTACGGCCTCGGCGCCACCGCCAAGGTCAAGGCTGGCCCGGGCAATATCAATCTGGCCGCCCTCTACCTCTCCGGCGATGACGACGGCACCGGCCTGAACAACGACCAGGACGGCTGGCAGAACCTCAGCGCCGGCACCAACTACTTCAATGCTGCCAACATGTGGCTCCTGGTCCGTAACCCCCAGACCGCCAACACCTCCACCTCCATCGGCGGCACCACACTGAACAAGGGTGGCCGCGGCTTTGTCGGCCTGTTCGGTGGTTATGACCTTACTGTAGACAAGGTCTTCGCCAATGCCAACGTGGGCGCTGCCTGGGCAGCCGAAACCGCCGGCAGCGAAGAGGCCTACATCGGAACCGAGCTCAACGCCCAGGTCGGCTACAAGCTGTACGACAACCTGAGCATGAGCATTGTCGGCGCTTACCTCTTCCTGGGTGACGGCGTGAACAGCACCACCGCCGCCGAGCGTCTGCCGATCACCGGCGCCACCGCCGATGCCGACGACCCGTATGTGACTTCCATTCAGTTCGCCTATGCCTTTTGATGCCCTTTAACAACCGGCCGGGAGCCTTAGCGGCTCCCGGCCACAATGTTGACAAGCCTCGAAGTCCTGCTAAGCTTTTAAACGTAGATCAACTTCACGATTCGGAGGAATAGCATATGAAAAAGATCGCGGTTATGCTTGTTGCGGCATTCATGATGTCCGCTACTGTGCCGGCAATGGCCCAGATGACCAAGGAAGAGAAGGACCAGTGCCTCCTCGCATCCAAAGGGTGCGCCGCCGAGGTGGACACCATACAGAAGAAGATCAAGAAGCTCAATGCCGAGATCAAGAAAGGCAAGAAGGTCTACACCGCCGAGGAGATCAAGAAGCTCCAGGAGAAGCTCGACGAAGCCGACAAGCAACTCGACCTCCTCCTCAACAAGCCCTGATTTACCTCTCGCCAACCATCAAAAAAGGCGGCCTCCCGGCCGCCTTTTTTGTAAGACAAATGCTTTGACATGCCCCACGGGCTTTGCGATAATTCCAAGATTGTAGGGTGCGTTAGGCGCGAATCCACGCCGTAACGCACCAAATAAAATAAATGGAGTTTTTGAATATGCCGCGCAAAAAATATCACTTTGCCATATTGATAGAACAGGATGAAGACGGCATTTATGTGGCGACGGTTCCGGCGTTGCCAGGATGCCATACCCAGGCGAAGAACCTTGCGGATTTGGATGAAAGGGTTAAGGAAGCCATTGCGCTATGCCTGGATGTAGAACGCGACAAAAAACGGATTCCGCAAAACACCTTCGTAGGTGTACATCAGCTCGAAATGGCCGTATGAGCAAACTGCCCGTTATTTCCGCGGAGGACATGGCGAAAATTCTCCTGCTGCTCGGATTTGAAAGGGTAAGACAGCGAGGCTCCCATGTATTCTTCAACCATCCAGACGGAAGAAACACGGTGATTCCTTTCCACAAAAGCGAGGACCTTGGCAGAGGGCTACTTCGATCGATATTGAGAGATGCGGAAATCTCTATCGATGAATATCTTGCGTTAAGAAAAAAAGTATAGTTCGGTGCGTTACGCTTTGCTAACACACCCTACTAAAGCAATATACACAAATCAAATTTTCGGAGTAAACATGAAGCGTTTGATCCTTACTCTCGCCTGCTCCATCATTGCCTCGTTGTTTTGTTCCGCTGCCCTCGCCGCCCAGGTCCGCGTCTACGTAGAGCCCTTCTCCGTGACCGGCGTCAAGGACAAGGACGACCTGAAAAGCGCCCTTCAGCTCCTCCTCGCCTCCCGCGTCTCCGGCGACCAGGTGATCGCAGTCGACAAGGCCGCCGACGCCGACCTGGTGGTTGCCAGCTCCTACCTTGCCTTCGGCCCTGTCTACAGCCTGGACGCAGCCGCGCGGGACAAGGCCGGCAAAGTAGTCGCCCGCGCCTTCGAGCAGGGTGAGGACATGAACCAGTTAATCCCGACAGTCAGTAAACTCGGCAAAAAGCTGGGGGATGAGATTGCCAAGCTTTCGATACCGGAATCGGCAAAGCCTGCCGTAGTTGCTATTCCCGCGCCCAAGCCCTCAAGCCCTGAAATAGTTCGAAAGGAAGCTGCACCCAAGGCTGTTGAGCCCGAATTTATCAAGCCCCAGGAGATCGAGCGTAACAGCGCCACCGCCTGGACCAGCCAGCGCCTCACCGGCTCCCTGGTCGGCATAGCGCCCGGCAAAACCCTTCCCGACGGCCAGCGCGAGATATTCGTCGTGAACGACCATGTACTGCGCCTCTACTTGCTGAACGGCACCCTGAAGATGGTTTCGGAAGTCTCGTTCAAATCCCACGAGAAGCTGCTGGGGGTCGACACCGCAGACCTGGACAACGACGGGAACCCCGAGGCCTACGTAACCATAATGGACCGCGAGACTCTCCAGTCCCAGGTCTGGATTTCCAAAGGCGGCAAGCTTCAGCAGGTCGCCGACCGTCTCCCCTATTACTTCCGCGCCATCGAGACAGGCGGCACCAAAAAGATCTATCTCCAGCAGATCGGGGCGGACAGCGATTTCTATGGCGATGTGGCCGAGCTGGCCAAGGTCGGCGACCGCTACGAGATGAAGAACCCGATCAAGCTCCCCCGCTTCGGGTTTCTCTACAACTTCAATATCTTCACCGATACCAAGGGGGAGAAATACACCCTGGTATTCAGCGAAGATGGCTACCTGATCGTTTATGATGTCAATGGCGAGGAGCTCTGGAGATCGAGCGACAAGTTTGGCGGCTCCGAGACCTACTTCAAGCGCGAGGACTTGCAGAAAATCCGCATCACCGGCGACCAGTTCCGCTGGCAGTTCCTGGAGCAGCGGATCATCGTCACGAAAGACGGTGAGATCATCGTGCCGAAAAACACTGGCACCTTTGTGATCGGCAACAACCGCTCCTTCAACAAGCACTCCATCTACTGCTTCACCTGGAACGGGACGAGCCTGGAGGAGAAGTGGCACACCAGGGAGGCTCCCCAGTATCTTTCCGACTTTTTCTATGATGACGCGAGAAAGGAACTGGTGCTGCTCCAGGTGGTCAAGAAGGACGGAATGATCAAGGAAGGGTCGAGCGTCATCGCCGTCAAGAAGGTGGAGTAAGGATAACAAGTCCATGGATGAAGGCATCAGGGACAAGATCAGGGATTATTTTTCCACCGACCCGAACGTGCTCGCCGTCTACCTGTTCGGCTCCCACGCAAAAGGAAAAGCCAGGGCGGGAAGCGATATCGATCTGGCCGTTCTTCTCGATGAAAAGCCGGAGTATGACTACCGGCTGAGGGTAATGTCAGAGCTGGCTGACCTCCTGAAAGCGGAAGTGGATGCCCTGGTGCTGAAGCAGTGCGGAATCCTCATGCAGCGGCAGGTGCTAAGATACGGGATTGTTCTCTTCGAGCGGGACAGGAGGGCGCGGATCGCATTCGAAATCCTCTCACGCAAGATGTACTTCGATTTTCTCCCTGCTCATCGTCGATACGTGGCGAAGATGGAGGAGCGGATCCTGGGGGGCACCTATGGTCGATAAAGAAGTGGTGGAACGCCTTCTGGGGCTTCTGGAAGAATACCTAAACGATCTCGAATCCGTTCAGGACGTTGGTTTTGATGAGTACAAGTCCGCCAAACAAGTGAGGCGGTTCGTGGAAAGAACCTTGCAGATTGCGATCGAGGCATGTTTGGACCTCGGCAACCATATAATAGCCGACGAAGGGCTGCGCGAGCCCGAGGATAACAAGGATGTATTCAAGGTCCTCGCCGAAGCGGGGATCATTGACGCGAAGCTTCTGGGAAGCCTCCAACCGATGGCATCATTTCGGAACCTGATCGTCCACGATTACGGTAAAATCGACGATGAAATCGTCTTCGGTATTCTGAAGCGCAGGCTCGAAGACTTCAGAGAATATTCAAAGAGGATCGTTGATCACATGCGTCGCTGAACCGATGCTTACCCAAACCGGTTCGTAAAAGGGCGGTCCTCGGATCGCCCTTTTCTTTTTGCGGCAAGGGTTTATCGGGATTTAATCGTTGACATCAGGCGGCTATATTGCTAGGATTTTCAGCGTTTTGCCAAGATTTCGGTTTACTGAAATGAGCCAATTTAGTGCGTGATTCAATTACCATAGAAGCCCCGATCCCCAAGGGGGTAGCCGACTTCCTGCCGGAAAAGGCGGCGAAGATAGGCTACATCGAGGAAAAAATCCGCCGGGTCTTCGACCTGTGGGGGTTCCGCCGGATCATCACCCCAATGCTGGAGTTTCAGGAGGTCATGGCCCTCGGCCTCGGCGAGGAGCTGCGGGAGAAAACCTTCCGCTTCGACGACCGCCAGTCGGGCCGGCTCATGGTCGTCCCCCCCGACATCACCCCCCAGGTTGCAAGGATTGTCGCCACCAGGATGCGCGACTACCCCCTTCCCCACCGCATTCATTACGAGGGGCGCGTTCTGCGCCAGATCGAAAGCCAGTCCGGCAAGAGCCGCGAGATATTCCAGGCCGGCGTGGAACTGATCGGCCTCGATTCGCCCGAGGCGGACGCCGAGATGGTGGCAATGGCTATAGAGGTCATGAAGAGCCTCGGCCTGGCTGATTTCAAGCTGGACCTGGGGCATATCGGCTATTTCCGGGGGATAATGGAAGCCGCCGGCCTCCCCGCCAGAACCGAAGCCCTGTTGCGCGAAGCCATCGGCAAAAAAGACGCATCGGCCATCAATGAGTTGCTGGAGAAGGAACCAGTCTCCGAGACCGTAAAAGGGCAGATTGCCGCGCTCCCCCGCCTCTTCGGCGGCCGCGAGGTCCTGGAGCGGGCCGAAAAAGTTGCAACCAACGACCGCTCACGCCGGGCGCTGGAAAACATCGCCCAGGTCCTTGATATCCTGGATATCTACGGTGTTACCGACTACCTGACCATCGACCTTGGTGAGATCCGCGGCCTTGATTACCATACCGGCCTCACCTTCGAGGGGTTCGTCACCGGCATGGGGGACGCTGTGTGCAGCGGCGGCCGCTACGACGACCTGACCGAGAAATATGGCTTCCCGGCCCCGGCGACCGGCTTTGCCTTCAACATCCTGGCGCTCCTCACGGCCCTGGAAAAGCGCCCCGACGTGGAGGCAAGCAAGACCCGCGACTTCCTCATCTTCAACCTCAAGGAGGACCGCCGTGAGGCGCTGGAGATTACCCAAGCCTTGAGACGGAAGGGGTATTCCACCGCGAGGGACATCATCCGCCGGGATTACGATAATTCACTCGCATACGCAAGGCGGATGAACATATTGCGCATGATGGTCATCGGCGGTGACGACTGCGCCCCGGACGAGGTCTATATCGTGCGCGTGGCGGACCAGAAGGGCATTGCAGTCAAAATGGCTGAGCTGTTGCGGGACGATTTCGTGCTGCCAGTATAAAAACTAGCTGCGTATCTCTCGCAGAGGTCGCAGAGAAATTCGTTAAAAAATGAATCAAAGACCCTCTCTGAGAGCTCTGCGGACTCTAGCGAACTTTAGTGAGCGGGCGAGAGACGGATTTAGGCGTTTGACGGCGTAGCATTCTTTTGATTTATAAATCCTGGAGCGACGTCCCCGGTTAACCTACACCGGCGGCAAGGAGACAATACAATGGCTAATGTGGTGGTAGTAGGAGCCCAGTGGGGCGACGAGGGCAAAGGCAAGGTGGTCGACATCTACACCGAGTATGCCGACGACGTGGTGCGCTACCAGGGAGGAAACAACGCAGGGCATACCCTTGTTGTCGGCTCCGAGAAGGTGGTCCTCCACCTCATCCCCTCCGGCATCCTGCATAACGGCAAGCGCTGCATCATCGGCAACGGAGTGGTGCTCGATCCGGAAGTCTTCATCTCCGAGATAACCCGACTGAAGGCAAACGGCTATCTGCAGGATGATAGCGCACTGCTTCTCAGCGAGTCGCTGCACCTCATCATGCCTTACCACAAGCGGATTGACATTGCTCGCGAAGCAAAGAGCGGCGACCGGAAGATCGGCACCACCGGCCGTGGCATCGGCCCCGCATACGAGGACAAGATAGGCCGGCGCGGCATCCGCCTCATGGACCTCCTCGACCCCGAGGTTTTCCGGGCCAAGCTGGAAGAGTTCCTGCCAGAAAAGAATTTTCTCCTGGAACAGCTCCTCGCGGACAAGCCATTCAGCTTCGACGAGATATTCACCGAGTTCAATGGATACGCGGAGATCCTCAAGCGCTATGTGGCGGATTCCGCGCTGATCCTGCACAAGGATATCAAGGCCGGCAAGAAGATCCTGTTCGAAGGTGCGCAGGGAACCCTCCTGGATGTGGACCACGGAACCTACCCGTTCGTGACTTCTTCCTCCACCTGTGCGGGCGGCGCCGCAACCGGCACAGGCGTGAGCCCGCGCGAAATCCACGAAGTCATCGGCATCTCCAAGGCCTATGTGACCCGCGTCGGCAGCGGCCCCTTCCCGACCGAGCTGCTCGATGAAACCGGCGAGAGCCTCCGCAAGGCAGGCCAGGAATTCGGCGCCACCACCGGCCGTCCCCGGCGTTGCGGCTGGTTCGACGCCATGGTGCTCCGCTATGCGGTACGCGTCAATGGCCTGACCGGCGTGGCCCTGACCAAGCTGGACGTCCTGAGCGGCTTCGACACCATCAGGATCTGCGTGGGCTACGAATACAAGGGCCAGAGGCTTGAGTCACTCCCCGCGAACCTGGCGATCTTCGAGAAATGCACCCCGGTCTACGAGGAGATGCCCGGCTGGCACAGCGACATCACCGGCGCCCGCGCCTTCGACGAGCTCCCCGAAAAGGCCCGTCTTTATGTGAAACGCCTGGAGGAACTGATCGAATGCCCCATCGTGATGGTCTCGGTGGGACCGCGACGCGACGAAACCATCATTATCAGGAACCCGTTCGCCTGACACAGTCGGTGAATAAAATATAATAGAAAACATCTTGACGCACACCTACTACTCTGCTATATAGTATGTCTTGTCACAAACGAGCCGCTAGCTCAGTCGGTAGAGCACCTGACTTTTAATCAGGTGGTCGTTGGTTCGACCCCAACGCGGCTCACCATGTCCCCTTCGTCTAGCCCGGCCCAGGACACCGCCCTTTCACGGCGGCGACACCGGTTCAAATCCGGTAGGGGACGCCAAAAATCAAAAGGCCCCGGAAGTTTTCTTCCGGGGCCTTTTTACTTGTTCCTATCAGAGGTTCATCTCCCGATACAGCGCATCCGCTTCCTTCCCGTTCAGCGTGATTCCCTCCCGGTCGAGTAGTTCCCCCGTCACTTTCCAGAGCTGGGTTATGGCGTTGTTGTAGTTGGCAATCGCCTGTGTCTGGCTGCTCCTGGCAGCCACCAGGTTGTTCAGGACGTCCAGGACATCCTTGGTGGTGGCAAGGCCCACCTGCTGTTTCTTGAGGTATGCCTGCATCACCTCATCGGCGTAGGCCCGCCCCCGGTCGGCCACTCCCAGCTGCTTGTAGCTCGATCCGACCGCGCGGACCGCGGCCCTCACCTCGTTGACCACGCTTTGCTCCAGGCTTCCTATCCGGGTTTTTGCCTGCTCCACCTTCAGCCTGCTCTTGATCAGCTCATTGACAGCGCTCCGGTTTTCCAGGGGATAGCTGAACTGGAGCCCCATTGACCAGGCCGGATAGTTGAAGCTCGTCATCTTGTCGAAGGCTTCGGCGTACTCATGGTTGAGGCCGGCTATTCCCCCACTGGCGGTGAAGGTAAGGTCGGGGAGGGCCCGGTTGTGTGCGACGCGCGCCTGTAGTTCACTCGCCTTCAAATTCTCACGCTGCTCCAGGAGCTCGGGCCTGGCAGCGATTCCCTTGCGGATCGCCTCCTGCTCGTTCACTTCAAGAGGCTCCCTCGATGGGGTGTCGACAGGAATGAAGTCTCCCGATGGCCCGGTCTGAAGAAGCAAGCGGATTGCGTCCATTTCGTCAGCCAGGGCCCGCTCCGCGTCGATCAGCTCCTTTTCCCTGGAGGCCACTCCGAATTCGGCGTTCGTGATCTCCATGGCCGGCAGGACCCCAGCCTTGACTCGTGCCTGGGTGTCGGAGAGAATCTTCCGTGCCAGTTCCAGGGAGCTCTTCTTCGCCTCCAGCTCCTCCCGCAGGCTGTAAAGCTCGAAGTATTCGTTGCGGACCGTGGCGACCGTGGCGGCAAGCTTTGTGCGGAAGGCATCGAGGGAGGCTTCCTTGGCAAATACCGCCACCGATATGTCGAGGTTGGTGGCCTCGTGGCCAAAATTCTTCAAGAGGGGCTGGGAATATGTCAGGGCCAGCTCGGTCTGGTAGTAACGGTTCAGGGTGACGGAGGAGTTGTTGCTGTTGCGGGTGTTGTCGAAGGTGAGCCCAACGGTTCCTCCGAGAGGAATAAGCTGATTCAGACCGGCATTGAAGCTGAAGGTGCGCTGCCGGATCACGTCGCCCCCGGAGAGGAAGCTGCTTGACGGCTGGGTCGTGGAGCCAGCGTAATCGGTCTGAAGCGAGAGGTTGGTGTCGTATATCCCCCGGCTTTTGCCAATGTCCGCCTCGGCCATGGCCGGATTGTAGAGCTCGGCCTTCACGTCCAGGTTCCTCTCCACCGCCATCTTCACCGCTTCCTTGAGCGTCAGGTTGAGGGCGGCTTCCTGGGCATGGGCCGAGGTTAGCGACAACAAAATTGATGCTGTAATTGCGCTGGATATGATCATGCTGCATCCGGGCTTCATGCTTTCTGTAACCTCTTTCCTGTTGTCGATTCATACATTTCCTTCTCCTCAGGGAGAAGGTGGCCGAAGGCCGGATGAGGGGGCAGCTGTCTCGAACAGTCAACCATTTCCCCCTCACCCTGACCCTCTCCCTCATGGAGAGGGAACAATTTGTCGCTCTGGCGGGATTTGCGTCTATTCATGCCGCAGCGCCTCGATCGGATTGAGCGCCGCGGCCCTCCTGGCGGGGTAAAACCCGAAGAAGATGCCGACACCTGCCGAGAAGGCAAAGGCGACAATGATCGCCTGTGCCGACACCAGCACCGGCCAGCCGACAAGCTTGGCGACTACCACCGCCCCGGCAGCACCGAGAGCCATGCCGATGATTCCGCCGCATGTGGTGAGAAGTACCGCCTCTGCCAGGAACTGAAACAGGATGTCCCGCTCCCTGGCGCCTATCGCCATGCGGATGCCGATCTCCCGCGTCCGCTCGGTCACCGAGACCAGCATGATGTTCATGATGCCGATCCCGCCGACCACCAGGGAGATGGAGGCAACCGCCCCCAGCAGGAGCGACATCACTTTGGACGACTGCTGAGAGACGGCCATGATCTCCGAGAGGTTCCTGACGGTGAAGTCCGCCTCCCGCGCCGGCCCTACCCGGTGGCGTTGGTTGAGGAGCGCGGTCACCTCCTCCTCGGCCTTGTTCAGCGCCTCCCCTCCCTTGGCCTGAATGAGCATCACGCCGATCGTGTTGGGGAACTGGCTGCCGAACAGCTTGCGCTGGGCTGTGCGCAGCGGAACGAGGATCTGGTCGTCCTGGTCCTGCCCCATGGTGGACTGCCCCTTGGCATCCAGAAGCCCGACCACGGTGAAGGGGATCTTCTTGATCCGGACGATCTTGCCGACCGGGTCTTCGCCGCCGAACAGGTTCTCGGCGACGGTCCGGCCGATAAGGCAGTTCTTGGTGGCGCCATCCACGTCGGCCTGGGAGAGATTTCTGCCGGAGGCCACCGGCCAATCCCGAACAGTCAGCATCTCCGGGGTGACTCCGTTCACCACTGTCGACCAGTTCAGGTTCCCATAGACTACCTGGGCCGTTCCCCGGACCTCCGGGGCGACCGCGTTGACCGACGGGCATTCGCTGCTCACGGCCCTGGCGTCATCATAGGTGAGTGTGGCGGCGGAGCCGGGGCCCGCACGCAAGCCGCCGCTGGTGGTGGAGCCTGGAAGGACGATCAGGAGATTGCTCCCCATGCTGGCGATCTGGTCGGAGATCTTTTTGCTCGCCCCGGAACCGACCGCGACCATAGCGATCACGGCTGCAATGCCGATGATGATGCCGAGCATGGTGAGGAAGGCGCGCATCTTGTTTGCGCGGAGCGCCCGGAGGGCTATTTTGAGGGATTGCCGCAGTTGCATTGCTTTCTAACCTTTTTTGCCACGGAGACACAGAGGCACGGAGAAAGTCCAAAATCAAAGACTTTAACTTGTCTTGTTTGTGAGAAACAGTACATAAGCCCTTCTCAGTGGTGTTCCTCCGTGTCTCTGTGTCTCTGTGGCAAGATTGTTTTATCATCGATTATCACCCCGTCGCGAAAAACGATCTGCCTCCCGGCGAAGGCCGCCACTTCCGGCTCGTGGGTCACCATGACGATCGTGATCCCCTCGCGGTTCAGGCGCTGGAATATCCCCATCACCTCGTCGGTGGTCCTGGTGTCGAGGTTGCCGGTCGGCTCGTCGGCGAGGATGATGGTCGGCTCGTTCACCAGGGCCCGGGCGATGGCCACCCGCTGCTGCTGGCCGCCGGAAAGCTGGTTCGGATAGTGGTCGACCCGCTCGCCGAGCCCGACCTGCTCCAGGGCCGCGACCGCCCGCTTCCGCCTCTCCCCTGCCGGGACGCCGGCGTAGAGGAGGGGAAGCTCCACGTTCTCACCGGCGGTGGTCCGCGCCAGCAGGTTGAACCCTTGGAAAACAAAGCCGAGCCGGGCGTTGCGGATGGCGGCCAGGTAGTCCCGGTCGCGGTCCGGGCCGGAGACCTCCACCTCCTCCAGCAGATAGCTGCCGGAAGTGGGGGTGTCCAGGCAGCCGATGATGTTCATGCAGGTGGACTTGCCGCTTCCGGAGGCCCCCATGATGGCGACGAACTCCCCCCGCCGGACATTGAAGGTGACCCCCTTCAGCGCTTCCACCCGCTGCTCCCCGATAGTGTATGCCTTGGTGATGTTCGTAAGCGAGATGACTGGTTTCATTCAGAGCCTCGGTCCCATGGCGGTCGGTCCGGATTTCGCTGATTCGCTTTTCTTTCCGCCGGCTGTGCCGGTAATGACGGCATCGTTCTCCCTCAGTCCCCCCGAAACAACCTCTGCAAAGCCGTCGCCGGCAAGCCCGGTGGTGATCGCAACCGCTCGCGGGTTGCCGTCCGGCCCGAGGAGATAAACCTTCTCCCCCGATCCCGCTTTGCCTCTGGATGGGGCAGCCGGGACCGGACCTTTCTCCTTTTCGGGCCTGAAGCGGAGCGCGGCCGACGTGACCTTCAGGATATTCTCCCGGCGCGCCGTTTCGATGCTGACATTTGCGGTCATCCCCGCCTTCAGCTTCAGCTCCCTGTTGTCGACCCCAACCACCACCACGTAGGTAACCACGTTGGAGACCGTGACCGGCGCGTTCCGCACCTGGGTGACGCTCCCCTTGAAACTCTCGCCCGGATAGGCATCGATGGTGAAAGAAACCGGCTGCCCCACCTTCACGGCACTGATGTCCGCCTCGTCGACGCTGGTTTCTATCTGCATCCTGGTCAGGTCCTGGGCGATGCTGAAGAGAGTCGGCGTCTGGAGCGAGGCCGCCACGGTCTGCCCCACGTCAACCGACCTGGAGATGACCACCCCGTCCACCGGCGAGCGGATGATGGTGTTTTCCAGGTTGGTCCTCGCCTGGTTGTATGACCCGCGCATCTGGATGACGCTGGCCTCGCCCCCCCGCACCCCTGCCTGGGCGATATCGGCCGCGGTCTGCGCCGTGTCCAGTTCGCTCTGGGAAACTATGCCATCGGTGAGGAGCCGCCGGGTCCGCTCCAGGGTGCGCCTGGCATCTACGGCCGTGACCTTCGCCTTCTCCCTGTTGGCCTCCGCGGCCATCAGGCTTCCCCGCGCCTGCTCCACCTGGGCGCTGAAGGTGGCTGGATCGAGCCGCGCGATCACCTGTCCCCTTTTGACCGCTGAGTTGTAGTCCACAAGGATTTGCAGGATGGTCCCAGAAACCTGTGTCCCCACCGATACAGTAGTGACCGGATTCAGTGTGCCGGTGGCGGTCACGGCAGCGACGAGCTCCCCCCGCTCCACCTTTGCCGTGCGGAACGTGGTGTCCGTCGTCTTGCCGCTCAGTGCCCGGACCCCAAGGGACGCGGTTGCAGCAACTACAACCAGCACCAGCAGCATGACGGCTTTCTTTCTTGATGGCATTGGGAATTTCCTCCGACGATCTTGACTTATTGCGGCAAGCTGCGCTCCCTCCCGGCAGGCGGGAGGGAGCAATTGCCCGGTTACTCTTCAGTCCCCCTGTGCCGCTTCCTCCCCTCACCCCTTTTCATCTTCGGCAGCTGCTTCTTGAACAGTTCCCGCTGCTCGGGGGTCAGGATGGCGTTGATACGGCTCCGCACCTTGGCGTGGGCAACGATCAGCTCGGCCTGGAGGCCGGCCTGTTTGTCCGCCAGCGCCTTGACCGCGGCTTCGTCAAAGCTCTCCACCTCGGTGGCCTCACGCAAGGCTTTCCGGTTTTCCTTCAGCTTCTCCATGAGCGGCGCGACCTGCTCTTTCTCCCCCTTCACGATTGCCTGTACCTGCTCCTTCTGGGCATCGCTCAGCTTCAGCTTTTTCGTCATGCGGGCAATCCGTTGCTCCGGGTCCATTTTCCCCCGCTCGCCGCAACCGTCGTGAAGCGCCGGGCCGTCAAAGTCCGGACCTCTTCCAGCCTGGGCGCTCCATACCCCGCATGCCAGTGTTGTTACAGCCATTACCCCAATGATGATCCGCTTTTTCATGTTCTTCTCCTTTCGTCTCTCGGGTACTTGACGACAACGTCTCGTTACCGTCCGTGTGAGATAAGGAATAACAGGAGAATGTGGATGAAATATGGAAGAAATGGGGAAATGAGACGAAGCGCTGGGAGCGGAATGAAAAAAGGGCGCCGTTGCCGGCGCCCATAACAAAGAAGGAGGATTGTTGCCTAGAATTTCAGATTCAGGTAGGCGCCTGCCACGTGTGCTTCGTAGCTGTAGTTGTTGGCGCCGGTGAATACGAACCTGGTGCTGTTTTCAGCCGATGTGCCGGCCATGTATGCCGGGGTATTGGCAAAATCATCCAACCTGTACCACTCGTAGAGGTAGTTGACCCCCACCTTCAGGTTCTTGGTGAAGTTGTAGCCGAGATCGGCCCGGACTTCCTGGAGGCGGTTGGTCACCGTCGGCCACGACTGGGTTTCAGCATTGGCAAGCTTCACGGCGCCATTCGGGTTGTAGTTCACAAAGTCCATCTTGCTGTAGGAGAGGGCGTAGCTGGTATTGAGCGTGAGCTTCTCCGGGATGATCTGGACCGTGGTCCCGAGCCCTACAGTGTCTACCTTCTCGTAGATGTTGCTGTTCCAGTAGTTGTAAGGGTTGAAGTTATCAGTGGTGTATGCATCATCGAGGGAGCCTGCGGCGTTGAAGGTGTCATCCTTGGCGCCGGACTGCATGGCCCCCTTGCGGTACTCCTTGGTGTAGTTGGCGTAGAACGAGAGCCTCTCGGACGGGGCATAGGAGATATCGAGGCCGCCGAGGGCGCTTTCCTGCTTCTTCAGGCCGAAACGGTTGTCTTCGCCATACTTGTCGTTCATAAACTGGCCAATGACACCCACTGTGATTGCCTCGGTCGGCACCACGGTAAGACGCAGGTCGGCCTTGTGACGCTCACGCTCAGCCCAGTCGTAGTTGGCGAGGCCGACAGCTTCCGGGTTTGCCGCCGTCGCACCGGTCTTATAGCCGTCTACGGTCCTGTGGGCATATTTGTAGCTACCCTTGAGGCTGGCCATCTTCACCGGCTTGTAGATGAAACCGCCGCCGATACCAAGCTCGGTAGTACCGTCGATGCGGAGGTTTTCCCTGGCCCAGTCTTCCCAGAATCCTTCCACCGACACGGTAAGGGGTTTGGCGACGTGGTAGTCAGCAGAGATCTCAGCGTTCTGCCTGGTGAAGGAGAGGGGCTCGTTCTCCACTGGCGCACCCTTGTCGTTCTTCGACGTTCTCCAGTATGACTCGCCGAAGGCGGCGTAACCGGGGAAGAGGATCTCGTCGGACTGGTTGTCGTAATCATAGTAGCGATACTTTGCCGTCAGGGCGAGTGGCTCGACCGGCTTGCTGGTCAGCACGTAGCTCTGGGTAAGGGTGTTGACCCAGCCGTTGAGGCTGCTTTGCGGCAGGATCGACGGGTCGGTGATGTTCGCGGGCGCACCACCGACACCGGCAATGGCCGAATTCAGGGTGTACGGAACAAACGGGTCGTCCTGGCTGACCCAACCGTAGCTCACGGTGCCGGTCAACTTGCTGTGAAGCGGCAGATCGACCGAACCTGAAACAGTGAAGTCGTGGGACTGACTGGATGGAGCAAGGGCAAGCTGACCGTTTACGAAGCGCCCCCGGTTGAATGCATTGGAAGTGGGCGCATCAGCCGTATTTGTCGCTGTGGCGTCGGTTATGCGGAACGGGTTGTCCCACACCAACGACTGGTAGCCGTTGTCGAAATTGGTAAAGGTGTACTCCGCATCGGCTAGCCAGTTCTTCTTGTAGACGCCGGCACCGACGTTCAGGACCGTGGTACGGTAATCGATCGGCTCTGCCAGCTCCATCCCGGAGGCGAAGAACTGGTCCTCGGTATGAAGGAGGCCGTTCGGTCCCTGGTTATATCTCTCGTAGGTACCGGTGGTGAGCACCCTGGTGCCGTTCCTCTTCTCGTTGGTCACCTTGGCCCAGGTATTGATGTCCGGGGTTACGTTGTAGTCGAGAGAGAACCCGGTCTTCTGCCGCTTGAGCTTGAAGGTGGTGGAGTTGGTGTTGGCCAGAAGATCGCGGATGATCGCCTGCTGCTGGGCGTCTTCACCGGTTGTGTCGTTATTGGCGAGGCTGCCGCGCTCGCCCCTGGTCTGCTCCAACGCTTGCAGGTCAGTCTGGATCTGGTCGGCGATGGTCAGTCTTCCGGTCCCCGCCCCGGAAAGGATAAGGGTGCCGGTGTTGAAGTTATGCGGGATGCTGTCGTAGAAGAGCCCGATGCCGAACTTGCCGTGGACCCCTCCCTTCACACCGTAGTACTCGTTGTCCTGGAGCGGGTTCTTGACCTTGAGGTCCAGGTAGTACGGGGTGGTGTTGCCGTCGGCCTTGAAACGGAAGTCGTGCAGCAGGACTCCGTTCACAACGTCGCGGTACTCTTCTAACTTTTCATTGGAACCGTCGACCAGCTTCTGCTGGACTCCGGCGGTTACCTCGCCACTCACCGTGGCATTGCCACCCAAAACAGTGACATCAGCCCCTGCCGATGCGGCTGTGGCCAGAATCGCCATAGACATGGCCAGGGCAATATTTTTAGAGCTTTTACGCCTCATCATGCTTCCTCCTATTATAGATTCGACTCGAAGTCCTTACCGCTGCAGCACGGCGCCGGACGGGTTGTTCGATCCGTGGATCTGCGTGTGGCAGTTCAGGCAGGACCGGTTGAACGTGTAGGTCGAGTCCGTGCCCAGCGCGCCGGTCTGGTGACGTCCCTGCATGTGGCACTGCTGGCAAAGGCGCGGCGCCTTGGTGACGAGCATCTTGTCGTTGGAAGAACCATGTGCGTTGTGGCAGGTGAGGCAGTCTTCCTTGACCGGAGAGTGTTCCCAGAGCATCGGGGCCTTTTTCTCCGTGTGGCATTCGTAGCACTTGTCGTTGAAGGACTTGGCGTCAATCAGTTTTTCCCCGCGGCTCCCGTGGGCGTTGTGGCAGGAGGAGCAGGTCATTTTCCCCTCTCCAGTCGGTGAGGAGGAGTCCCGCATCGGGTGTTTGGAGCGCTTGAACATGTCGGCGCGCACATCGGTGTGGCAGGAGACGCAGAGCTCTACCTCGGTCTTCTTGGCGAGCAGCTTCTCATTGCCGCCGTGGATCTTGTGGCAGATGACACAGGCTATCTTCTGGCTCTCGTGGATGCTGCCGTGCCAGAACATCTGACCTTTACCCTTGCTGTGGCACTTGAGACAGGTTTCCGACGCGGCCTCGTAGTCGATTTTTGACGGGTTGATGATGCCGGCTGTATCACCCGAGCCCACATGGGCGCCTGCCGGGCCGTGGCAAGATTCGCAGCCGGCGTCCTTGAAGCCGTATGCGCCAGCCTTGGCGTGAATGTTGGTGGAGAATGCCTTGGCAAGATCGCCGTGGCACTCGGTGCACTTGTCACTGCCGACATACCCCGCCTCAACGGCAAACGCCGGTGCCGCAAGCAGCATGAGACAGGCGGTCAGCGCCGACAGCAAAAACAATCTGCGAAATGTTTCCCTGTTCTTCATCAATTAAGCCTCCTTCAAGTATTGTTGAACCTTACTGGCATGGGATGCCGAAAAAATTCACCTCCTTCCAATCAAGCTTCGGGCTCTAATAACAAGAGGCATGCCACATGATTGAACGGGCTGAAGAAGTAGCGGAAACTAATGTCTCTGACAAAAACCGACACAACAATCAGACAGCTAACGTGTCGGAATTTAATAGGTAACTGAGAAGAAAGGGGATATGGGGGGGGTAGCTGAAGGTGAAAGAGTGCGTTAAAGCGAGGTGCAGAATGATAAATGCGGGCTAATGCAGGGATGGGGGCACTGCTACGAATTCGTTACAGTTCGGCGGGATGCCGGGATCTTATTGAGGTGTCACAAGCTGTTGTTTCGCTTGAGTTTTTCCCAGAGGACCTTTCGCGACAATCCGAGGACCCTGGAGGCGAGGGATTTGTTCCCGCTGGTACTTTTCAGCACCTTGGCGATGTATCTTGTCTCGAACTCCTGGACCGCCTCCTTCAGAGGCTTGTCCACGGAAAAGGTCTCGAAGAGGCTGCCGGCCCACGACTCCCCCTGGAGTGAGGAAGGAAGGGAGTGTGGCTTGATCGTCTCCCCCGGATAGAGGACGGTGAGCTGCTCGACGATGTTCCTGAGCTCCCGGACATTGCCTGGGTAGTCGTAGATAGAGAGAAGCTCAAGGGCCTCGGGAGCGAAGGCGATCCGCCTTCCGGGATCGTCCCCTGAGATACATTTCTGGAAGTGCGCCACGAGGAGCGGAATGTCCTCCCGTCTTTCCCTGAGGGGTGGGATGCTCAGGGGAACCACATTCAGCCGGAAGTATAGGTCTTCACGGAATTTCTTCTCCGCCACCATCTCCTTGAGGTTGCAGTTGGTGGCAGCTACGAGGCGGAAATTGGAGTTGAAGGCATGGCCCCCTCCCAGCCTGAAGACCCTTTTATCCTCCAGGACCCGCAGCAGCTTGGCCTGCAAATGGAGGGGGATGTCGCCGATCTCGTCCAGGAAAAGGGTGGAATCATGGGCCTGCTCCAGATATCCCGGCCGGCTTTTGTCCGCCCCTGTGAAAGCGCCCCGTTCCACGCCGAACAGCTCGCTTTCCAGAAGGGTTTCAGGTATGGCAGCGCAGTTCACCTTGATGCAGGGCTTGTTTCGTCTCTGGCCCCCCTTGTGAATTGCCTCCGCCAGCAACTCCTTTCCGGTCCCGCTTTCCCCCAAGAGAAGCACGGTGGCGTCGGTATTGGCAACAGCCCGCGCCATATCCAGAAGGCCCTTCATGGCCGGCGCGCGGCTGACAATGCCGCAGCATTCCCCGTCTTTTCTTTTGAGGGAGTCAATCTCCTTTTCCATCTTCCCGAACTCCAGGACCTTCTGGAGCTTCATGAAGAGCATTTCCATGGGGAAAGGTTTGGCAAGAAAGTCGAAGGCCCCGATCTTCATTGCTTCGACGGCCTTGTCTATGGTCGCGTATCCGGTCATCACCAGTGCCTGGGCATGGGGCTGCTTCTGGAGGACCTGGCGCAGGATATCCAGCCCATTGGCATCGGGAAGCTTTATGTCCTGAAGAACCAGGTCGAAACTCTCCTCTGCGACAGCTTCCAGGGCCTTCGCACCTGTGTTTGACAGGTTGGCCTGGTATCCCGCGCCTTGCAGGGCCTCCTGGACCGCCCCGCCGAACAGGGGGTCGTCTTCGACGATAAGGAGTTTAAGCCTGTCCATTGACATCACCTCCGTCCACAGGGATTTTTACGATAAAGGTCGTTTCTCCGGGACTGCTTTCAAAGAAGATTTCTCCCCTGTGCATCTCCACTATGCTCCTGCAGATCGCCAGGCCGATGCCGCTCCCCTCCCCGGCAGGCTTGGTCGTGTAGAAGATTTCGAAAATCTTTTCCTTCTCCTCGGGTGGGATTCCGGCGCCCTTGTCCCGGACGGCCAGAAAGTAAAAATCATCATGACAGTACGCCAGGAACTCGATGGCGCTGTCCGACGGAGCTGCATCCGCCGCGTTGAGGATCAGGTTGAGAACAACCTGGTGCAGCTTACCCTTGTCGATCTGCAAGACCATCGGCGGGCAGGAGTCGATACTGACGAGCGTCACATCAAGCTTTTTGAGCGCCATGGCAGCAAAGCCGGCCGCTTCCTTGAAGAAAACGCTGCTGGATACCGGCTGCAGGTCGAGTGCCCTGGCCTGGCTGAAATCGGTCAACTGGCGGACAATGGTCTCGATCCTCTGCACCCCACTCTTGAGGATCTCAGTATATCTTCTGAGCTCATGCGGCACATTCCCTTCCAGGTTATAGATACAAGCCGATATCGCGGCCAGGGGGTTGTTCACCTCATGGGCGACCCCAGCCACGATCTTGCCGATTGTCGCCAGCTTTTCGTTCCTTATCATCTGCGCCACCGCCCGCTGGCGCTCCTGCTCGCTCGTCTGCAAACGCCGAAGCATGTCGAGGAAGCTCTCCTGCAACAGCCCGATCTCGTCGCGCCTCTTTTGCGGCAGAAGTTTGGCCTCGAGGGTTTCATGATTGACATCTGCCATGGCGCTTGCCAGCTGCTGCAGAGGTTTAGAGATGGCATGGCCGACAACATAAAAAATGGCGGTGCCGAGCAGGAAGAAGAGGCCGGAGAAAGTGAGTACCTGGACCCTCAGGCTTGCCAGTTGCCTTTCCAGGGGCGCCATGGAAAGCCCCACGCGCAGCGCCCCCCAGCGTTCCCCCGAAACCTTCAGCGGCAAGGCCAGATCCAGAACCGGCCCATTCTCGCGACCCTCCGGCGCGACCTTGCTCATGAAGTCATCTCCGGTTAGGGCGGCGAGGGTCAGCGGATCACGGTATGTCTTGCCGAACTCACCGTAATCGTTGTGGGCCAGGACCTTGCCGTCCCTGTCGATGATAAAGGCATAGGTTGTCGGCAACTGGTGGCTGCCGACTATCTCCTCCACAAAATTGTCGAGCATGTCCACATCGTCGATCACCCCGATCTCTTCGTATGTCATTGCATTGATGATGGGGGCCTTGAGGGCTGTGAGGAGGAGTTTCCCGTCTCCTTCGAGCTTTTCGAAGAGATGGCGCTTCTCGTTATGCCAGACCCAGCTCCCCCACATGATGGAAGAGAGGGCCACAATGATAGCGGCAATAAGGATGAACTTGGTTTTCAGGCTGAAGATAAGGGGCGCTTTCATCGATGGCACCCCGTTGCGCATCCATGAGGAACGGATCTGAACATCCTGAATATCTCCGCGTATTCGGAGATGCTCGCAGGGGCAAAACCGTACCGGTATTCTTCGTCCCACTCCTCCATGATCCTGCGATGGGCAGGATTACGCGGATCTAGCTTCAACAGTGCATCGCTGACGGCCTTCGTGAAGGCCTTGGGGGCGTCCCTTCTCACCACGAGCGGCACGGAAGGGATGGGTGGGGAATAGGCCAGTACCCGCAGGCCGTAATCCTGATATTTTTCGGCGAACACGTCCTTGACGGCGCCCGCGTCGTATTGCCCCTTCAGGATCGCCTTGGTTACCGCATTATGGTTCCGTAGGGTCACAAACAAGGAAAGGTCGCGCAATCCCACGCCGCCTGCTGCCAGCATATACCGGGGGACAAGGTTGCCGGTGGTGGAATGGTGGGAACCGAACGCAAAGCTTTTCCCGCGAAGATTCCGGACGGAATTGAGACTTGAGTTGCGCGGCACGATGATCGCACAGCGGTAGAAAGGTTTCCCTTCCTTGTTGAGCGGCTTGACCAGGGGCACCGCGCCATAAAACAAAATGGCCTCCACAAAGGCCCCATCCCCCAGGGAGCTGATCTGGGCTCTCCCCTCCACGAGGTCCTTCACCGCCTCCCGGTAGTCACGGCTGGGCTTCAGTTCGAACCGGTACGGGGTGTTTTGGGTGAGGTACTCCATGAGGGGCTGATAGCGCTTGTAGAGGGCCATCGGGTTGTAGCGGAGGTTGATGCCGAAGCGGACCACCGGCTTTTCTGCAGAAAGGGAGTTTTTAGCGGAGAACTGGAGACTGCACAGAAGGATTAACGGAATAATTACGATCTTGTTCTTCAAAGTCTCATTCCTGGGAATAAAATGCTACGGCAGGAACAGCAGCAACAGCACGCCGGCGGCGATCCTGTATATCCCGAAGGGGATGAAGGTATTGCTGGTGATGAATTTCAGGAGCACCTTTATGCCGATAACCGCAAAAAGAAAGGAGGTCAGGAAACCGGCCAGGATGTTCTGCCAGTCTCCGAGGCTGAAGACTCCGTAGTTCTTGTAAATGTCGTATGCCGTAGCTGCGAGCATGGTGGGAAGGGCAAGGAGAAAAGAGAACTCCGCCGCGGCCTTCCTGTCCATGCCGAGCAACAGCCCCCCCATGATGGTGGCCCCGGAACGGGACACCCCCGGCACCATGGAAAGGCTCTGGATAACGCCGATGGTGAAGGCCTTCCGGTATGACAGTTCACCGAGGCCTTCCCGTTCGCCGGGACGGCTCTTCAGGTACCACTCAATGCCGATCAGCGCCACTCCTCCCGCGATCAGCATGTAACTCACAATCGAAGGATGGAATAACGATTTGACGATCTTGTAAAGCAGAAATCCCAGTACCCCGGTGGGGATGAATGCAACGCAAAGCTTCATGAGCAGGTCGAACCGGGTCGCCAGCTCCTTGCGGTAGATGTAGACGACCGCCAGTATTGCCCCTGACTGGATCGTGACCTCGAACACCTTGTGGGCATCGGTCTGTTTGATCTTGAGAAGGGCGGATGCGAGGATGAGGTGGCCGGTGGAGGATATGGGGAGAAATTCGCTTAACCCCTCCACAATGCCGAGGATGATCGATTCGAAGATTGTCATGCAGACCTTTCTAACAGCTTGTCCGTGGTAATCAGCCAGAAATAATTATTGCACAGATCGCCGGTCAAGTTCAACAACTGTTACTTTTTCGTAACAGTCTGGCGTTATGACAGCGAGCCTTGTCTCCGAAACGGCTCTGGTCATCCTTCCGGAGCCACTTCAGCGCGGCAACCGGCCGATTTGCCCGCATGAGGCAATATTTAATTGCAAAATCGTTGCCACTTAGGGAAACCCTGATTAGCACTGATCTCCCGCTGAACCCTTCTCCCTGAGGGAGAAGGTGGCCGAAGGCCGGATGAGGGGACAGCAGTCCCGATTAATCCACCATACCCCCCTCACCCTAGCCCTCTCCCTCAGGGAGAGGGAACTGTATCGCTATAGCGGGAGTTTGGTTCTTCTGAGTAACTTAACCTAAGTGCTTGATTTTACGTTTTATGGAATTATGTCGGCTGAACCTCAACTGGAACCAGATCGAAGCCAAGCTGTTTAGCTTTACGTTTCATGTTCTGTATAAGCCGTGATCGATAGC
>JACOUQ010000003.1 GCA_016177775.1 Geobacter sp. | reverse complement strand
GCTATCGATCACGGCTTATACAGAACATGAAACGTAAAGCTAAACAGCTTGGCTTCGATCTGGTTCCAGTTGAGGTTCAGCCGACATAATTCCATAAAACGTAAAATCAAGCACTTAGGTTAAGTTACTCAGAAGAACCAATCTCCCGCTATGTCTTCAAACAGTCCCCTCTCCCTGAGGGAGAGGGCTAGGGTGAGGGGGATATGGTGGATTATAATCTGGACTGCTGCCCCCTCATCCGGCCTTCGGCCACCTTCTCCCTCAGGGAGAAGGGTTCAGCGGGAGATCAGTGCTAATCAGGTTTGTTGTTGATGAAGAGGAAATTTACTGTGCTTGTAAAATGTCGCCCATTCTGATTGTACCGCATATCCGTGAAAATTCCATGGAGGGTGCTATGCTTTATGCAGTCGCAATAAGTCTTGCCCCTTCAATTCTCGTATGAGGCCGCAATGATACGTCGTTGCCCTTCCATTGCCATTACAGCCCTGTTTGCCCTGCTTGCGGGCTGTACAGGCGAAAGCGTACGAGTCGTTCTGCCGGACCGCCATCCGGCCAATCCATCGGCAGCAGAAGCGCCTTTCGTTCCTTTTCCCGACCCATTTGCGCCCCTTCCGGTTTCTTCAGTCCCTTCTCTCCCCGCGGAGCCCCACGAACACCGGCATGAACGTCCACCCGGCCAAACGGACGAGGATATGCGGATGGATGACATGCGCATGGATGATGAGAAGGGGGGCGAGATGAATCATGGCAGTCACGGGGAGGGCGGAGCCACGGAAGAGGGGGAGAGGCGATGAAAGGCCGGGTCGAAGCGC
Organism: Geobacter sp.; assembly: GCA_016177775.1. Classification (GTDB taxonomy): domain Bacteria; phylum Desulfobacterota; class Desulfuromonadia; order Geobacterales; family Geobacteraceae; genus JACOUQ01. Next base: position 225,059 of record JACOUQ010000003.1, on the reverse strand, counting down.
ACCTTATTCTTGCGCTGCTGCTCATGGCGTCCGGCTGTGCTTCTGTGCCGCGCGAGGCGGGGTTTGGCGACGTGGAGACCCTTGTGTCAGCGCGGGAAGAGCAGCGTGTCCACTGGAACCGCTCTACCCAGGAAGACGAGGAAGTTTCCAGGGAGATCGACGAGCTTCTGAAGGAAGAGCTTTCCGCCGAAGGTGCGGTACAGGTGGCGCTCCTTGCCAATCCCGCCCTTCAGGGCGAATATGAGGAGCTCGGAGTTTCCCAGGCGGAGCTGGTTCAGGCAGGGCTTCTGCACAACCCCGTACTCTTCTCTACAGTGCGCTTTCCGGACCGGCCACCATCCGGGCTCAGCTTGAAATTCGAGGCGGCGCAGGACTTCGTCGACATCCTCCTCCTCCCTGCTCGCAAGCTACTTGCGGAAGACGAGTTCGAGCGGGCCAAGTTCCGCGTTTCGGGGAAGGTGCTGAAATTGGCGGCCGAGACCCGCCAGGCCTACTACGAGGCCCTTGGCGCCCACCAGGCGTCGTCGGTCCGGAGGCTGATCGCCGAGTCAGCCGAGGCGTCGTTGGAACTTGCCCGACGCATTCACGCCGCCGGCAATCTGAGCGACCTGGGGCTGGCGCGTGAATTGAATCTTTTTGATCAGGCCAGGGTTGCCCTGGCACGGAGCGAGGCGGCGCTACGGGAGAAGCGCGAGCGTCTCAACCGTCTCATGGGGGTATGGGGCGAAAGAGTGGGCTGGCGGCTGCCGGAGAAGCTCCCCGACCTGCCGGGGGAAGAAATCTCCTTCGAGCAACTCGAAACGCTCGCCGTCAGCAACCGTTACGACCTGGCAGCGGCTCGTAAAAAGCTGGATATCGCGGCGCGTACCCTCGGCATAACCCGCGAGTGGCGTTATTTCCTGGAGGGAGAAATTGGCGTTACTGCCGAGCGGGATACCGATGGGCAATGGGTAGCGGGGCCGTCCCTCTTACTGGAGCTTCCCATCTTCGACCAGCGCCAGGCGAGAATCGCCCGCGAGGAAGCCCTTCTCAGGAAGGAGATCGCCGAAATCACCGCGCTGGCCATCGACATCCGTTCGGAGGTCCGGGAGCGGCGTGATCGGCTGATTCATTTCCGCCGTCTCGCCGAGCATTACCGGATCACCGTGATCCCCCTCAGGGAGCGGATCGTCGACCTTACCCAGCGGGAGTACAACTACATGCTCGTGGGGGCCTTCGGCCTGTTGGCTGCGAAACAGCAGGAGTTCGACGCCTACGAGGAATACCTCGCCGCTGTCACCGGCTACTGGACGGCCCGCGCCGACCTTCAGCGGGCTGTCGGCGGCAGGCTTCCCGACACGATGGATAACGAGCCTCCTCCGACTCCGGCTCCGGCTCCGGCTGAGGACGGCAAGGAAGTCGAGCCGCGGCATGAAGAGCACATCCACCACTGACGAGAGAGGAACAGCGCCATGATCTCACGCCGCGACATGCTCATCTCCACTGCCGCAGCCCTTGCCGGCGGAGCAGCCCTTCTGACGGGGGAACGAGGCGAGGCCGCCGAGCGTCGCGGCGAATTGAAACCGGGGAAGAAGGGGAACCGCGCCAGGCCGTACCTTCCGGTGGTCACCCCCAACGGCGGGACCCTGCCATGGGCCATGAAAAACGGCGTCAAGGAGTTCCACCTGATCGCCGAGCCGGTGGAGCGGGAGTTCGCCCCCGGCATGACGGTGAAGTGCTGGGGTTATAACGGCCTCACTCCTGGTCCTACCATAGAGGCTGTGGAGGGAGACCGGGTCAGGATTCTCGTCACCAACCGGCTGCCCGAGCACACCACTATCCACTGGCACGGGATCTTCGTCCCGAACGGCATGGACGGGGTTGGCGGCCTGAACCAGCCCCACATCAAGCCGGGGGAAACCTACGCCTATGAGTTCACGCTACGTCAGCACGGCACCTTCATGTACCACCCCCACGCCGACGAGATGGTCCAGATTGCGGTCGGCATGATGGGGCTCTTCATCGTCCACCCCCGGCAACCGGAGGAGTCCGCCGTCGACCGCGACTTCGCCATAATGCTGCACGAATGGGCGGTGCATCCCGGCACCTACCGCCCAGACCCGGCAGTAATGCTCGATTTCAACATGTTCACCTTCAACAGCCGGGTCTTCCCTGGCATCGCCCCCCTGGTCGTCAAAACCGGCGACCGGGTCCGCATCCGGCTCGGCAACCTGAGCATGGATGAGCACCCGATCCACATCCACGGCCACCGGTTCTGGATCGCCGCCACCGACGGCGGCAGGATACCCGGATCGGCCCGGTGGCCCGAAACCACTGTTCTCGTCCCGGTGGGGGCCACGCGCGACATCGAGTTCATTGCCGACAACCCCGGCGACTGGGCATTCCACTGCCACAAGTCGCACCATGTCATGAACGCCATGGGTCACAACGTCCCCAACCTCCTCGGTGCGAGCCAGAAGGGGCTGGAGGAGCGGATCAGGGCGCTGCTCCCCGGCTATATGGCCATGGGTGAAACCGGCATGGCGGAGCATTCAGAGCACATCGCACACATGGAGGGGCCGGCTAACACCCTGCCGATGATGACCGGCACGGGTCCATTCGGCAATATGGAAATGGGAGGGATGTTCACGGTCGTCAAGGTGAGGGACGACCTGAAGAGTTACGACGAGGACCCGGGGTGGTACCGGCATCCCGAGGGGACTGTGGCGTGGAAGGTTAAATAGGGAGGCTCTCTGCGAATACTCTGAAAATCCTTTTCATTTTCCTCTCCTCTGTAATTTAATGTCAGTAATTGAAACCAAAGTCCCTTTGAATTTTCACCTCCTTCCGGGCCTGTAATCACGCTTTACGATGATTCCTAATGGGAATGGCCGCCGTTCTGCTCGTCGGCATCATGGCTATTATCGTCATCCGAGGGCGCATGGTGCCCCATGTGATCTCCGTGCATCATCGCCATGCATCCGTTCAGGGTTGAAAGCAGGCCAATAACGAGCACCAGAGTAAAAAGCCCTTTCATAAATCCTCCTTTCCTCACTTCTGAGTAACTTCAGCTTTCTCGACCACCCCCCAGCCCCCTCCTAACCAAGGAGGGGGAGTTTGCTCCCCTCCTATTTTAGGAGGACCCAAGGGCCTAAAGGGTCGGGGGTGGTAATATTTTGGAAGTTGCTCTTTATTACCGCCTCCTTTGCTTCATGTTTAATGGGAATGGCCGCTGTGGCCGCCTGAGCTTCCACCGCCATATTGCGGCTGGTCATAACCGCGGTTATGGTCCAGATGTTTTCCGTCCAGGAAGTCGATAACCGCGCATCCGGAGAAAAGGGACAAGGTCCCGAGGATAAGAATTGCCAAAAACATCTTTTTCATGCTGCCTCCTGTAGTTATGTTTAAATCGGATTCAATTTAAAAAAATGGCGCACCCCAACAAAGGAGTATTCAAAAACAGGGTGCGCCCAAGGTTTCGTCATTTGTCCGCAAAGCGAGCCGGGGACCGGCGGAACTTTTCGTAGCACTTCCTGCAACAGAAATAGTAGAGTTTTCCCTGATAGGGGAGGACCCCTGCGGCATTTTCCCAAGCAATCAACTCACCGCAGACAGTGTCTCTTACGATCTCCATGTTTCCCTCCTGAATAACATTGAACCACTACGGCTCCAGTTGTATCTTGCCGGAATATCAGCAAGGTGCAGGCCAAATTTGAAATGTTTGAAATATCAATGGGTTTTGGTGCAGGAAGTTTCCTGATACAGGGAGAAATGGGAATATCCAACAGCAGGCTGTAGAATATTCTTCAGTTTGAATTGTACCGCGTATTCGGGAAAAATCCCTGAAGGGTGCTATTCTTGAAGGGAATCGTCCGGAAAGGTTTTTGCCATGGGAAAGGATACTGCTCTGAAAGGGAATAATGCCAAAGCAGCCGTTCTGGTGTTTCTAATCCTCATTGTCTCCTTATTCCACTTCCTGATCCCCACCGAGCCGCACACCTCCCACAAGATACACATCATCCTGCGCAAGCTATACTTTCTCCCCCCGGTCATGGCGGCCGCCTGGTTCGGGCTGCGCGGGGCCATCTGGACGACTGCCGTTGTCAGCGCCGCATTCACCATTCACGCGTTTCTTGACTGGCCCGGCAACTACATGGAGCAGGCGAACCAGTTGGGGGAGCTGGCGAGCTTCTGGGTTGTGGGGCTGGTTCCCGGCTGGCTTTTCGACCGGCAGCGCTCCCTCATGGCGAAGGTCGCCAGGGCCAACGAGGAAACGCTTGTAGCCCTGGTTTCGGCACTGGACATGCGGGAGAGGAATACCCGTCTTCATTCCCAGCGGGTAAGGGACTATACGCTTCTTCTGGCCGATAGGTACGGCGTGCCGGAAGAGGCGAGGAGCGTGATCGGTTTGGGTGCGCTTCTGCACGACGTGGGGAAGATCGCTGTTCCCGATCATATTCTCTTGAAGCCGTCCGGGCTCTCGGATGCCGAATGGGAGGAGATGCGCAGGCATCCGGACGAAGGGTTCCGGCTTTTGCAGCGGATCGACTTTCTGCGCGAGGCGGCGGAGATCGTCCACGACCACCACGAGCGTTTTGACGGCAGCGGCTACCCTCGCGGGCTCAAAGGGGAGGAAATACCGATAGGTGCGCGTCTGTTCGCAGTGGCCGATGCCTTTGATGCCCTAACTTCCAACAGACCGTACCATTCGGCGGAGGGTTACGACGAGGCAGCGCGTGTCATAAGGGAGAAGAGCGGGAGCGATTTCGACCCCGCTGTTGTCGAGGTTTTCGGGAAGGTTGATTCTGCCGAGTGGGGGAGGATACGGGAGCGATATGCGGAAAAGACGCAACAGTTCCCTCTCCCTGAGGACCCAAATAGCGGGCCTAAAGGAGAGGGTCAGGGTGAGGGGGATATAGTTGATTGATCGTGACAGCTACCCCCTCATCCGGCCTTCGGCCACCTTCTCCTTTAGGCCCGCAGTTGGGTCCTTAGGGAGAAGGGATTAACTGGAAATGAGGCCGAGTTATTCCGCCGGCCCAAGCCTCCTGAACGCCTCCCAATCGGTAGGCGCATAGGTCTCACTTTTCCAGCGCAACTGCGAATCCCGGATAGTTCCCGGCCGGTCTGCCTCGAAGAGGAGGCGAAAGGCGAGATAGAGGACGGTGAGTTGCTGATTGACGGCGCCAGGCTCGCCGAGGGCATGCCCGAAGGGGAAGTGAAGAAAAAGCGCCCTCGGCGGCGGTACCTTTTCCGTAACCTCGCGAACAATGGAGAGCGAGACGGTCGGTATCCCCTCTCTTTCGATTTCCCGCGCTATCAGTCCCACGGACCGATTGCACCCCCCTCAGGCAGGGACTAGCAGCGCATAGTCCACCTTGGCCTCGGCCAGTTTCTTCGCCACCTCCGGTGCGCTCTTTTCACGCAGAGTCTTCAAGTGCGGGCCGTCGATGTGCCCCATGAAGCTGAAGGCGGTCCTGTGGAGCGTTCCCAGCGCTTTCGCTCCAACCATCTCCTTTAACCTCTCCACAGGGAAAACCAGGTTCAGGTCCTTTTCAGCGTCACGGTGGTCATAATAGTCGTGGGTTATTGCGAGACGCTCGCGTGGCGTGTAGACAGGCACCTCACGGAAGGTGGGGTCGCCGTTTGGGTCGGTCATGTCGAATGGAGTCTGGCTGGTCAGTTGGACCCCGCCGGTGGTCACCAGGGCGATAACCGCCTCCTGCAGCGGCTTGGCCGGTACAGCCCATGGTATACCCCCCCCGTGCATCTCCAGCCTTTTCCCCCACTGCGCGGCAAGGGAAGGGAATGCGGTGAACACCCTGGCGAGGATGCGGTTTTTCCAGCGTTCAGAGATCATCCGGTCACCAACATTTGTGAAAGGTTGTCAGTTCTGATCCAATTGTAACGCACTTATCGCGTAATACAAAAGTCGCCGGAATGCTTTATCCCCCTTGCCCGACCCCTCCAGCAAGCACCCCGCCACCACGGATTTTCTCCATGATCGAGCCCACGGCATCATCCAGTACCTTCTCCTCGCTACGGCGCATGTTCGCGCCAGCCAAAGGTTTCGGCTCCCTGATCGCTTTGACGAGCATGCCATCCCCCGTTGACTTCCCTCCCGGCAGAAGCTCGTAATGAACATGCGGGCCTGTGGACCTGCCGGTATTCCCGGAATATGCGATGATTGCCCCTGCCACGACCTGCTCTCCCTGCTTGACGGCAAGGGAGGAGTTATGACCGTAAAGGGTCCTGTCACTGTTGTCGTGCTGGATGATGACCGTTATGCCGTAGCCGCTGCGATTCCCGGCATGGACCACTCGACCATTGCGGGTGGCGCGGACAGGGGTGCCGGTCGGAGTCGCGATGTCTATCCCCCGGTGGAAAGCGAATTTGCCGCTCCCGAAGGGGTCGAGCCTCCAACCCACGCCGGATGTGATGGTGCCGTCAACCGGCAGGGTGAGGTCTGCATGGGACTCTGCTGTCAGGGCTCCGATCAATAGCAGGATTATCAGGATTGATTTCTTCATGTTGACGACCTTATGGAAAAAAATGGCGCACTCGCCAGGAGGGTAGCAGAGTGCGCCCAATCAACGAAATGGAGTTTTGCAAGCCGCACGCCAAAGAGGGCCGGTTTAAAACTCCCATAAATTTCGGGTGGTTTCCGTTCCTCGGGCAATATCTGCTCGCTGGTTTGTCGAATATTCCACATCCAATCGGGCAATATTCAACAATCCGAATTGCGAAACGCTGAACACGATTCAGCAAATGCCGGATTATCAAGGGATTGCGGAGGTGATGACATTGGTATGGAGATTGAATAGTTACGGTAACGGTTTCATTCGGCCCAAAGGGGGGCTCAAGTCATGACAAAGAGAAAAATACTTAACATCTTGCTGATCGGGGGCATCGCGGTCGTCCTGGTCGCCTTTGCATTCACCGTGCGGGTGCGCGCCTCTGCCGACAGCTATGCGGTGCTGAAGACCAGCGGCATGACCTGCGGCTCCTGCTCGTACAAGATCAGCCGGGTGCTGCAGAAGGAAAAGGGTGTAGCATCGGTCAAGGTGGATGTGGACCAGGGGGTCGTGGTCGTGGGCTATGATTCCAAGGCCCAGCGCCCGGAAGTGTTCGCGGAACAGGTGACCGGCATCGGTTATGGCAGCAGGGTGATGGGGGTACTTTCCCCCGAGCAGTATCAGAAAATCGCAGGTGGGGCGGCAACGGCGCAAAAGCCGGGCTGTGCATGCTGCAACAAATAATCCACGGCAGGCAAGGAGAGAATGATGAGCAAGGCAGGGAACGGAAAAATCAGGCTGGCAGTTATCGTCGTCGCGGTCATCGCGGTTCTCGCCGGTGGGGTGTTCGCCCTGAACATCCCCGGTTTCGGCAAGCATGAGAAGGTGAAGCCGCAAAACGGCGCGGTAAGCATCCAACTTTCCGCGGTTGCCGACGGCAAGGCGCATTTCTATCGCTTTGCGGATGGTGGGAAGAATCTCGATTTCTTTATTGTGAAGGGGAGCGATGGTGCCGTAAGGACAGCCTTCGACGCCTGCGACGTCTGCTTCCGGGAGAAGAAGGGGTACGAGCAGCAGGGTGACGCCATGCTCTGCAAGAACTGCGGTAAGAAGTTCGCCATCGACCGGATCGGCCCCCACGCAATAGGCGGCTGCAACCCCTCCTACCTCCCGAGCAGCCAGGTTGGCGGAAAAGTGGTTATCAGCGTAGCGGACCTGAAGAGTGGGGCGAGGTTCTTTTAAATGAAACTGCATAACATATCTCTCAACAATCTGCGGCGGCGGAAGGCGAAGATGGCGTTTCTCACCGTCGGGCTGATGGTGGGGATTGCCACCATCGTCACCCTGGTGACCCTCACTGAGTCCATGTCCAGCGACATCGGCCGGAAGATGGACGAGTTCGGGGCCAACATCCTTATCACGCCGCGCAGCAACGACCTTTCCATGAGCTACGGCGGCATCAGCCTCGGCGGGGTGACCTTTGATCAGCGTGAAATCCACGAGGCAGATCTTGCCAAGATCAGCACAATAGCCAATAACCGGAACATCTCGGCAGTAGCCCCCAAGGTGCTGGGCGGGGTGAAGGTTGGCGGCAAGGACGCCATGCTCGTCGGTGTCCAGTTCGACAAAGAGCTGAAGATGAAGCAGTGGTGGAAGATCTTCGGTGCAGAGCCGAAAAACGCGGACGAGGTCCTTCTCGGCAGCGAGGCCGCGAATCTGCTGAATGTCACGGATGGTGACAGCCTGGAGATAAGTGGCCAGCAATTCAAGGTTGCCGGGGTTCTGGACCATACCGGCTCGCAGGACGACTCCCTCATTTTCGCGCGCCTGGACAAGGCACAGGAGCTCTTGGGCAAGAAAGGCAAGATCACCCTGGTTGAGGTGGCGGCCCTCTGTGCCGGCTGCCCCATAAGCGACATGGTGAACCAGATCGCGGAGAAGATCCCGGATGCCAAGGTTTCCGCGATCCAACAGGTGGTGGAGGGGCGCATAAAGGCCCTGGATCACTTCAAGCGCTTTTCCTACGCCATGGCCGGGGTAGTGGTCTTCATCGGCTCGTTGATCGTCTTCGTCACCATGATGGGGAGCGTTAACGAGCGGACCACCGAGATCGGCGTCTTCCGCGCCATAGGTTTCCGCAGGATGCACGTAATGCGGATCATACTCCTGGAAGCGGGGCTGGTGAGTCTTCTTGCCGGTCTGCTGGGGTATGCAGCGGGTCTCGGCGGAGCGAAGCTGGCGCTGCCGTTCATGGCCGAATCAAAGGACGCCGCATTGGTCCTGAGCGGGCCTATAGCCGGCGGCTCTATTGCCCTGGCCGTGGTGGTAGGCTTGCTGGCAAGCCTCTATCCGGCGCTGCATGCCAGCAGGATGGACCCGACGGAGGCGCTGAGGGCGCTTTAAATGCGTGAGATGTGAGACGTGAATGGTAGGGGCGAACCTATGTGTTCGCCCAAATTCGGGCAGACACACGGGTCTGCCTTACATGGCAATAAATCTGAGGTATGCATGTCATTGATACAGATTTCCAACCTGAAAAAACAGTACACAAGCGGTGGTGAGACCGTCGAGGCGTTGCGCGGGGTCGATTTCCGCATCGACGAGGGTGAGTTCGTCACCATCATGGGACAGTCCGGCTCCGGGAAGAGTACGCTCCTGTCCGTTCTGGGGGGGATCAACCACCCCAGCGACGGGACCGTGGAGATGGCCGGAGTCAAGCTCTACACTTTGCCGGGCGAGGCATTGGCGGACTTCCGCGCCCGGCATCTGGGGTTCGTCTTCCAGTCGTTCCATCTGATCCCCTACCTGACCGCCTTGGAAAACGTCATGCTCCCCTTGGCCATATCGAAAAAGAAGAAGGGGGAGAAGCTGGACGCTGCCCGTGGCGCACTTGCCAGGGTAGGCCTCGGTGCCAAGACTGACCGGCTTCCGAACCAGCTCTCCGGCGGCGAGCAGGAGCGGGTTGCGATCGCCCGGGCCATCGTCAACAACCCGCACATACTACTGGCCGACGAGCCGACCGGCAACCTGGATTCCGCCACCAGCGACGAGGTGATGGCGCTGTTCCGGGAGCTGAACAATGGCGGCCAGACCATCATCATGGTCACCCACAACCCGGCAAACTGCGACTACACCGACCGCACCATCATTCTGCGCGACGGCAGGGTTGTCGGCGATGAAAAAAAGTGCTTGACTCAAAAAGCGGGTTTTGTTATATAAAGAAGCTCGTTGAGCGGGAATAACTCAGTGGTAGAGTGCAACCTTGCCAAGGTTGAAGTCGCGGGTTCGAATCCCGTTTCCCGCTCCAGAAAAATCAAGGACTTAGCCGACATGGTTAAGTCCTTTTTTGTTGTCTTGATGGCTTTTGCATCCGTTTTTGCATCCGTTTGGCGAGAAAACTGCCCAGAAAAAATGTGCGCCATCCTGAATAGTTTTGAAACCCGAATTCTACAGAAAGGTCGGCCCTGTAAGGATCGCGTCGGATGAAATTATTTCTATTCACCGGTAAAAGCCTGTGAACAGTTGACTCAAAGAGAAACCGCTGGGCCTCGTTTTTTTCTTATCTGTCTCCGTTGAATCCGTTTATGCATCCGTATTACGTAAAAGACTAATAAAAACAAATGGATAACGTGCGATATTTAGGAGCCGAAGCAAACGAAACGAGAAGATATACAGGTTTCTGGAGCACATTTTTGGTCAAGCTGGCGATGTTTCTGCGGCAGCCGAATTTTTGAAGTCTACCCTGCTGTCAGAGGTTGGAGATGGATTCACAGTCCTTCTCTCTACTAATGAGAGCCCCTGCGGTCAAAGTCCTTCCGTTCAGCTTCGCATTTCCAAGTCTTACTCCTTGTCTTCCTTGATGTGTGTATAAAAATTCATCTTTATAAGCATGAATTAATATGTTATTGAAGATTAATTTAAAGCCGCCTGGGTAATTTCCGGTGGCCATTTTTCCAAGGAGGGAATGGATATGCGATTGGCAACATTCAACGTTGAGAACATGTTCGAACGCGCCAAACTTATGAATCTCGCTACTTGGGCGGACGGCAAGGCAGCACTGGAGGATTTCAAGCGTCTGAACGATTTGATCCAGGAGGATGAGTACTCCGACGACACAAAGTCAGAATTGCTCGAGATCATGAAGCGGCAAAGAGGTTTACTGACCCAAGGGAAGAACAAATACATCCAGCTTCGCGACATTCGCGGCAAGTTCCTTTACAAACCCAAGAACAAGCCGGTTGAAATCGCCGCTGGCGGACGAGGTGACTGGATTGGCTGGTTTGAACTCATTAAGGAACCCGTCAAAGAATCCGCTACCGAGAATACTGCCCGGGTAATAGGTTTGCTGAACGCAGATGTGCTGTGTGTGGTTGAGGCGGAGAATCGTATCGGCCTTAAGCGCTTCAACGAGGATGTGATGTCGAAAGTTGGTGTGGAGTCTTTCGAACACGTAATGCTGATCGATGGCAACGATGACCGTGGAATTGACGTTGGGGTCATGTCCAAGGAGGAATACAGAATTGTCCGGATGCTCAGTCATGTAGATGATAAAGACGATGAAGGCACAATTTTCAGTCGGGATTGTGCTGAGTACGAAATCAAGACCTCGCAAGGCAATACGCTTCTGCTGCTTGTTAACCATTTCAAAAGCAAGGGATACGGCAAGCCAGCGGAATCGGCAGCGAAACGGCTTCGTCAGGCGAAACGAGTACGAGCGATCTACGATGAGCGTGTTGCTGACGGCTTCGACCATGTTGTGGTGATAGGTGACCTCAATGAAGTTCCGGATGCAAGTCCAATGGATCCATTGATCCGAGAAGGATCGACGTTGACGGACATTATGGCGCATTCGAAATTTGAGGGGGATGGGCGACCGGGTACCCATGGCAACGGTACCAAATCCAGCAAACTGGATTACATCCTTATGTCACCCAAGCTATCCAAGAAGGTGAAGAAGGGTGGAATTGAACGCCGAGGCGTATGGGGCGGTGAGAACGGTACTCTTTTCCCGCATCTACCGACCATTAAGAAAAACGTTGATGCCGCGTCCGATCATGCCGCGTTATGGGTTGATCTGGACATCTGAAACAAATCAGATATGGAGAGCGATTCGAGCGGGAATGAATTGAGCTTCTGGCAGGGAAGTAGCTTTGCTTTTGGAGATAAGGGTTTCCCGCAGTGGAGACAGTGTGCCTGTAGCATGCGAGATATCATGGAGAATACACGAAAAGGCGGAAAGATGAAGCACCTCGTCCTAATGACTCTTTTTGGAGCATTGTGTGGATGTAGTTCTGAACCGTCCAAGGAGTTGGTCACTCTCTGCCAAGAATCTCTTCAATTGGAAAAACATATTTTAGCAGAGCGGAAGGCCGGGCGCCGCGGACCTGAGTTGGAAAAGGTTATAGGCCGGTATAAAAAAGTCAATGCTGAAATCAATAGATATCACCCAGAGAAGGTGTATCACGCCGAAAAAAAAGCCCGTGGGGAGGAATGAGGCACTGGCGTCGCAAGATGGCAAGATAAGTGAAATTGGTGTGGAGGAGGGGATTCGAACCCCCCAGCAACCAATCTGCAACAGTTGAGCGCATAAGCGGGAACTTGCCTTCAGAAACATCATTCTCCGCATCCCATCTCAAGTCGCACCAGCATCAGTCCAAAGTTGTGACTCACCTTGAGATTCCTGATCGCGTCTTCCATGTTTAACCCATATCCCCGCACCGTGCCATTCTCAATCTGTTCGGCACGATAGCAGTGCTCCCAGTTATCCCAGATGACCTTGGCTTCCAGCTTCTTCGACGGGCATTGAGGCGGGTGAACGTAGTCAGGATATTCCTTCAGCTTGCGCATCCTTACATAGCAGCCGGGAAAGTCCCGCCTCACGGCATCCAGCACCGGTCCATCGGCGTTTTCTCTGATGGCGTGTCCCGCGTCCCAAATATCGAACCCCCAGCCGGCGCACCATTTGGCAAAGGAGATCGCTCGCCTCTGCAGGTAGGCGGCGAGAACTGGAGGGACTGAGTCCTTTGCCGGGCGGCCCCGTTTCCCCTGGTTGATTACCCTATGTTTTACGAGAACAGCGTGGGCATAATCAGCCTTTTTGGAACCGATAATCCTCGTGATCTCCACCACGGAGAACCCTTTCCGATAAGCTGAGCATATTCGGCTCTCCACCTGGTCGAAGAGTTGCTGGTGTCCGGAAAGGACATGGTAATGATAGGCAATGATGGCGGTCTTTGACGGCATGGGGCGAGCCTTCCTAAAGTCTGTAATAGATCACATTTATTTCATAAATGTATATAGAGAAATTCCCGGCATCTTCGCTTCTAATTTGGTCCATTTCCGGATCTATTCTAGTGCTTGTTTTAGGAATCCTTTTTGGGGAACAAAATGGGAGCATCCGTTTTTTCCTTGGGATGGTGAATACGATTTTCTACTAGGGATTCCTCTAATTCACCATCGCTCACCTTTCCCCCAGCTCCAACTTCTTCTCTACCATCTCCTCCAGACCGATAGCCGGGAGCTAAGCCAGTATATTCTGCGATCTCCCAAAGTCTGGCTCCTTCTTTATACTTAGCGACCACTATATTGTCGTCAAACATCAATCCTCCCGTGTTCATCGGCTTTTGCCGGCTTGGGTTAACAATCAACCTGGATTTTCAAAAATTTTCCAGCCCTCTTCCTGATACTTCCTGCACTACTTCAGGATTTTTTCCATAACGTCACTACAATAGCCTTTTGACAGGTCGGAGTCTGGTTCTGGGAAAACGGTCTGTTCTGTCTGTACGCGGTTCTGGGGTAGTTCAACCTTGTTATCGATGTGAGCGGAACGAGAAGGCTGTAAATAGTCATGGCTCATGAGGTCAATCACCTGTACCCCCTTCTCCGATGCGAGGAAATACTTAAGCGCCTCATGGGTGAAAGCGGCCTGCTTCCGGCTTTTGCGCAACCGCTCGAACGCCTCGACGATGTCCGGGTCATACGTGTTCAGCTTGATAGTGTACTGTGGCATGGCAAGCTCACTTTCCACCGGCAAGTGACAGGAAGCCCCTGGCATTGGCAAATTCAGGCTCGGGAAGGATAACGACCTCGATGTTCTTGGCCGGGAATTCATCCTTGACCAGGGCGGAGCCGCCACCGAACAGCAGCACTCGCTCAAAATCCGCATGCATTCCAACGTGCGCCTGCAGTTCCCCCTGAACATCTCTGATGATATGCTCGATGTAAGCGACGCCGGCTTCGCGGATCTCTCTGGTGACATCATGTCGCTCGAAGCCGTATTGGAGATAGCCCTTCTCGATCAGAAACGCGATCTCGACCGGAGTGAAGGTCCCTGATGGAGCAAGGCTCTTTATGCGTGGAAGTAGGAAACTCGTTGCCATCTGATGGACCCCGCGTTTGTTGAGGGTCTTGCCGTGGATGATCTGTTTCCGTTGGGGGGAGAATAACGTGAAGATTATGGTGTTGAATCCGATATCGATGCCGAGCACGTTCCCCGTTGGGCGTTCTTCCAGCTTGTCCAGGTAGTCCCTGAGTCCGCCGAGGCCCTGGGGGAATATGGCGACTTCCTTGACCGCGCCACCGGTCAACGACTTTGCCAGCGCGGGGACCGCTCCGCCAGGTCTGTGCTGCTCTTGCCAGAAAGAATATGGGAGTCCAACGGCAAGGAGTAAGTCTCCTTCGGTCGCTGCCACCTTTTGACAATGTTCAACGAAGACTGGGTAATACCTTACCAGTTCTTCCATTGTTTTCAGGTAAGAAGAACCGGAAGTCAACAGCGCTTCTTCCCCTATCAGCAGATTCTCCCCGTTGTAGCTGAAGGCGGAAACTATCCTTCCTTTACGCCCGCTGTAAATCCACTTCGCCGATGAAAATCCGAGATCACAAACCAGCACGTCCATGAGTATCTCCTTTTTGGTGCAGAGTATGGGAGATTTTATCCCCTGCATATATAATCACGATGGGGGGAAGGTAAATGGGCAACAAAATGGTGCATTTTTTGGCGAGCAGGTAACAAAGAACCAATAATGGCGACGATTATGGATTCAATACTGCACCAATAATGGATACTCGCTGCCGGCGTACCAAAATGGAGCCATTCATGGCGCCATTGATGGAAAACTTGCTATCGTAGCCTACTGGGGTCGATGGACCCCTTCATGACAAGGCATTTGAGTCTCCTATTTGCCCTTCCGAGGATGTCACGGACGTTTGCGGCTGAGCAGCCGAGTCGCTCGGCAATCTCGTAATTGGAAAGCCTCCCTTCTTCCGTGATCCCCAGGGACAAGGAGATGGCTTGCTGTTCCTTCTCGGTGAGGAAATGGGAGACCGCGTCATAGACCGCCTCGATGCAGGGCCTCTTGCTCTTTTTCTTTGGTCGCTGCGTTATGGTTACAGAATCGATGTCAACCGAGCAGAGGTGCGACGGCACGGAATTCGAGCCATTTGACAGGTCGTCGGGATTTGGCGTGAAGAGACACACCTGCCTGCGGAAGATTTTCCAGAAGGCGGCTTCAAATGGTATTCCCTTGTTCCTGCTGCGCAGGGTGGCAATCATTGCTGCCTCGAACGCTTCCTGCATATAGTCGCACTCTTCGTAAGGCGAAAAGTTGCGGTACCTCGAAATATTCCCTTTGATGACCGCTTCATGGTCCCTGACCCATTCAACCGCCCTCAGAAAATCCATATCCACTCCTTGAAAATAAAAAAAAGCCGGTCACGGAGATTTCCGTTGACCGGCTTTGCCATCGCTCAAAGTTCTGAGATTGGCCGTGCCAGGATGTATTTTGAATTTCAACAAATCGCTGAACGCGAAGGATGACCAGCGCCTAATGTGTAGCTATACACCGAAGGTTAGCCAAAAATAAACAATGTATACATATATATTAATTTATGGTTACACCAAGGCAGGCAGCGATGCGGATAATATCCTGCTTCGAAGCTGATTTCCTCAGATGATCCTCAATCCTGCGGCGTATCCGTACCGTGTCCCAATTGGAGGTGATCATGATTCCGCACAAGAGAATCGAGCCATCCTTGGTCATGGAAACGGCGCCATCCTCGCAGGCCTGCCTGATTGCATTTATGTTCGGGATTCCCTCGATCAGCGCATACTCGCCTTCAACGTTGACAACAGTCTGTCTGACACGACGCAGATAAGAGATCACGGCTTTCACTGCCTCATTCGGAAACACACAGTTCATGGTTGCTCCTTCCTACCAATCCGGTCTTCTCTATTGGTTAAAAAAGGTTAGATAAAGGTTAGGGGGTTGTGGAAAACCCCGTAACGCACTGATTAATTGTGTAAATCAGGTTCGTGCCGGTCGGTCATAGGTCAATGTTCAGGTCGGTCAAAGGTCAATAATCTGGTCGGTCAAAAGTCAGCAGCGGCAAGTCAAAGGTCAATACCTGGTCGGTCATGGGTCAATAGTCGGTCGGTCAAAGGTCAATACCTCCTTTTGACCATCACCAAGTCCTCCTTGAGCTCCCAAGAATCCAGGAAACCGCTCTTGCCGAGCAGGTCGAGAGACTTCTTCAGTTCAGCCTTGAAATGCTTCGGGGACATCTCCGAACCGCAAAGCTTCAGAAGTGTGTCGATCTTCACCGGGAACGGTTGCCGGTGGCTGGCCCAATAGCCGAAGAGCTTCGAGGCGATGCCGTCGGGGAGAGACTTTCTGATCTCCCAGTTCACTCTTGTCAGGAAATCCTCATCGAACAAAAGCCTCATTTCTTCGCCAACCCAGACTTCCCACCGGGACAGGTTCTCGTTCTGCTCATTCTTCGACCGGAACTTATGAATCAGAGAGACACTGATGAAGCAACCGAGACGCTTTGATTGAATCCGGATCGCAGTGGCCTGCATGCGGCTCAGACAGATGCGGAGTCGTTCGTAGTTCTGTCCCTTGATTGGCCACCCAAGCGCCTTGACAAACGAATAAGGGGTAAAATCCACGCAAGCACCGAGGGGGAGTTTCTTTGCCAGGTGCATGAGATGGAGCCAGACAAGCTCATCGTCCTGGCGCAGTTCCTCGCCGCGGTAGATCACCTGACCGTCACCGATCACGGCTATTTCCACATCCTTCAGGAACTTTCGCGGCTGCTTGCGGTTGCGGCAGTTGAAGAGGGCCGAGCGCAGGATTTCGTTCGGCATCGCCCGCTGCCCTTCCGGCCACTCGGGAAGGTATTTCGGTCTTGAGGCAAGGCTTGCCAGTATCTGCTCGAATGTCCCCATCATTCCGGCACTGTCTGTGGCGGAAAGGAAAGCTCCGGCACTGTCACGACTTTCGTCATGCAACCTGGACCTCCCTTGACGGCGCCTGTTTCTTTGCCTCCAGCCACGACTCAATTTCCTCGCGGAGCCAACGTTTGCATCCCATCAGGATTACCGGTTTGGGAAAATCATCATGTCTCTGCATCCTCCAGAGTGTCGCCCTCGAAATGTTCATGAATTCCATGAGGTCACGTTGTCTCAACAAAGCATTCATTGTTTTGCCTCCGTTCTGGATGTTTCCTGCTAATTAAATATTCACGAGGGGGGGAAGGTGAAAACCACTCTTGTCGTGGAAATATGGCAATAACATGTTGAATTTATGGGGCATTATTTTTAACTAATCTTTCATTTTGTGCTCAAACCTCTCATATCCCTGCTGCAATCCCAAAATCAATCCTTCATCTAACGCATTGAAAATTAACGGTAATTTGCATCCTGCTCCTCCTGCCAGACCCAACATTTCGCCCTTATTTTCCAGGCGAACTATTGCTCCATCCCACCGGAATCACCTTCCCCCCCTCGTGATTATCTATATGAGCGAATAATTTGGAGGACACATGCTGGGGAAACTATCCGTTGCCGGGCTCATGCTTCTCGTCCCTTTGGCAGCAAATGCCGCAGAGATAAAACAAAGGCCATACAGTTATTCCCATGAGGTCGCGCGGGCACAGGAAAGCGACACCTTCGTCGTCTGCTCCGGATGCTCCGACGATCATCTCACGACGCTTCCTGTACCCCCAAAACTGGCGGTGCGGTTGAGCATGAGCGAACTCCAGCCGGTTCAGACGCATGTCAGGGAAACTGAAGTCAAGCGGAAGACCAGCCTTGGGAATGAGTGTGTTTCATGCCAGTTAGGAACGGTTCACTTCCAGTTCGACAATGCGGAGATGTCTCAAAAGGAGCGATCAAAACTCGATGGGCTCATCCGGGAGATTCCAGCCGGCACCGTCGTCAACCTTGACGGCTATACCTGCGACCTCGGCAGCTTCTCCCACAACATGGGGCTGTCGCTCAGAAGGGCGCGAGAGGTTGCCTCGTACCTGAAAGGAAAAGGAGTAACCGTGGGGAAAGTGGAAGGTCTGGGAAAGTGTAGTCCGGTGTCCAACGACAGGCGGCTCAATAGACGGGTCGAGATAGGCACGCAGAAAAAGGAGGAGAAGTGAGAATACCTAAGCACAAGAAGCTGAAGATCAGCGGGTTGGTCCTGATCGTCGTCACGACGGCGGGTCTCTCCGTCGCGAAAGAGAATCTGAAAACCGAGAAGGACAACCTGTTGAAGAGTTTTCCGAACGTGAGAGTGGACAGCGTCAGTGAATCACCCGTCAAAGGGCTCTATGAGGTAGTTGCTGGGAACCAGGTATTTTACTTCAGCCCTGATGGATACCTCATGTTCGGAGAGCTCTGGAGCAAGGAAGGAAAGAACCTGACCGCAGAAGTGCGCGACAAGGTCCTCGCGGAGAAGGTGAAGAATGTTCCCCTCGACAAAGCCCTAAAGATCGGCTCCGGTCCGCGCCAGGTCATCGAGTTCACCGACCCTGACTGTCCCTTCTGCCGGAAGGTGGACGAATACCTCTCAAAACGGACGGACATTACCCGTTACGTCTTCTTCTACCCGCTCAGGAAAATCCATCCCGACTCTGAAAAGAAGGCCCGCTACATCCTGTCAAACAAGGAGAAGGAAAATGCATTCCGTGAGGTTTTCAGCGGCTCGTTGGACGGCAAGCCGATTCCGCAGGATGAAAACAAGGGCACACAACTGGAGGAAATGGAGAAAGTCGCACAGGGTATCGGAGTGCAGGGAACACCGGCTATCTGGATCGACGGCACACCCGTCAACGGGGCGGACTTACCGCGCATCTCGGCACTACTTGACGGGAAGGGGGTGAAGCGATAACGGGTCCCTGTATTCAGAGGCAAGAGGCATCGAACTTCAACACCAGACACAACGATCAAGAAAGGAGTAAGAAGAGATGAAATTTTTCAAGTTCAAGAAGTTTTCCACCGTGTCCGCCATTGCAGCCCTCTTCACCTTCATAGCCACCCAGGCCATGGCCATCACCGCCCCGGCAGCAGGTTCCTTCGGTTACGAAGCGTACAACTTTCTGGTCAACACCATTCTGAAGGGGCCGTTCGGGGCCATATCCGCAATCCTCCTCTTCCTCGTGACGATCATGCTCCTCGTGAAGCAACAGATGGTGGCGGGGCTTATCTGTCTCACTGCGGCAATAGTGCTGATCAACGTATCGAACATGGTCACCGCCCTCGGCGCAATCTACTGATGCCACAAGGGGGGAGGAATCTCCCCCGCTTTCCGAAGCTCCAGACAGCCCTATCAACTATCAGGAGATGGCCGCATGAACGAAGTCCGCTTTCCCCAGTACCTCAACAAGCCGTTCCAGATCCTCATGTTCGAGTCGGACGAACTGGCGTTCATGGTCATCGGCTATGTCCTCGCGCAGAAGTTCGGCGGGCTCTTCTGGAGCGTGATGTTCCTTCTCCCTTGGGGCTACAGCCGCCTGAAGAAAAGCTATCCCAGGGGGTTCCTGCGCCATACGCTCTATTTCATCGGGATTGCCCCGCTCAAGGGGTACCCGCACTTCTTCCAGAACAGGTTTATCGACTGAACGGAGGCACAAAGTGGAGTTCAAGCTCTTTACCGGCAAGGCCGCAAACATTTTCGCCGAAAACCGGATGCTGAAATTCACCATCCTGGTTCTTCTGGCGGCAGTTCTCGTTCTCTCGTTCTGTGTCGTGACGGCCATGAATAGGGAGCGGGTTATACTGGTCCCGCCGGTCATCAACTCGAAGGTGATGATCACCGGAGATCATGCATCCGATGATTACCTCCGGGAGTTCTCCCGCTACATCATCAGCCTCGCTCTCACATACAACTCCGCCAACGCAAGGAACCAGTTCAGTGAACTTCTTGCCGTCTATGATCCTGCAGGTTTTCCGAACGCCCGGAAGGAGCTGTACGAGCTGGCCGACAGAATCGAGACAACCAGGGCCTCCAGCGCCTTTCACATACAGTCCATGACGAACAGCGCGGACAGGAACCAGGTTGAAGTTGTCGGGTCGAAAATGACCTATATCGGCGAGATGAAGGCCGATATCGTCCAGACCGCCTACATCGTCGAATACCGGTTCGATAACGGCAGATTCGTTCTTACCCGGCTCTATGAAAAACCGGCCGTCATAAACAACACGAACGCCAAGTAAAGGGGGCGAGATGTACAGGGTTTTGATAGTTGCAGCATTGATGCTGCCAGCGATTGCCAATGCAGCAGACCACAGGATGAAGCAGGCTGATCCGGACAATGCCAGGCATAAGCCTGCACCCGTTACCGATGTAAAGGGTGACGAGTTGGCCACGGAAGGGGAGTGGCCGACGGTAATCCCACCGGAAGTGGCCACCAAAATCCGTCTCTCCAGTTCCGACCTGAACCGGATTTCCTGTTCTTCCGAGATCAGGGACGCGCTTACCTCCACCGAAAAGGGGGTCGTCATCAAGATCACCGGGAAGGACGCATTCGTCAAGTTCAGGGTGACGAAGCGGGGCGATAAGCTGGTCTATTCCACCACTCCAACGGAACTCTACGTCGTCTGCGGCGATGAAACCTACTCGATGGTTGCCGTTCCGCAAAGGATTCCCTCCCAGACGATCAGGCTCTCTTCCGGCAAGGAGCGAAAGATCAAGGACAATGCCGCACTTTACTCAGGGCTCCCCTTCGAGAAGATGATGCTGAAGGCGATCCAGGACGTCTACACGGAGCAGATCCCCGACTCGTACACCGTCGCGAAAACGGACAGGCGCTTCGATGCGTACCGGGAAATCCGGATGGTGCTGAAAAGAGTCGTAGATGTTGAAGGGGAGGGGCTTCGCATCAAGGAATACATGGTCTCGCCGAAGGATGGCGTCAAGGAATTCCGGATGAACGAGAAGATGTTCCTCCGGACGGAGTTGGCGGAAAACCCGGTCGCGGTCTCCATTGAGCGGCATGTCCTCCGACCGGGTGATACGACCAGGGCCTTCGTCGTAGAACAGCGGGGAGAGCGGCAGGGCCTTTCCCGGAAACTGGAATCAGACTTGCCGGTAATGGATGATGCCAGGCAGCCGGCCAAGGCTTCTCCCGCAAAGACTGGTGAGAAGATCAGTGCCGATAGGGTGGAGGGCGACGATGAAAAATAAGCTCAAAGCCTTCTGGAGCAGGCTGAATTCCAAACAGCGCCGTGACCTCGCAATCGTCGGGGTAGGGTGCATGCTCATCTGTCTCAGTCTCCTGGGCTACCTTGTGACACGGGGAAAGATGACCCAGCCTTCGGAAGTGATGAAGCCGTCAGCCCTCGCCCTTGAACCGAAGCTCCTGGAGAAGAACCAGTTTCTCGAAACCCAGAAAGAGCTGTCGCAAAAGGACGAGGAGCTGAAGAAGTACAAGCAGGAGATAGAGGCGATAAAGGCAGGCCAGCCGATTCCTGCTGCCCACTCCGGTGCAATTCAAGGCCAGGGCCAGCCGCCGCTTCCTGGGCAACCTGTCACCGTCGCACAGGGACAGGGGCCGCATCTCATCCCTGAAACTGTCAGTTCCGGTCGGAAAGGAATGAAAGTAATGACCGCATCTTCTCCGCCACCGGCCCTCCCGAAAAGCGCCCTTCCTCCTCCCCCTCCACCGCCGCTTCCTGGAGGCGATCCGACCGGCCAGTCGGTGCCGCCTGTGGAGACGGAGATTGGCGACATCGCGCTCGTCTCTAGTTCCGTTCAGCCGAAGGCCGCTACGGAAGATAAAAAAAAAGAGCCAGCGACCCTCTATTTACCCCCTTCTTTCATGGAGGCGATTCTTCTCAGTGGCTTAGACGCCCCCACTTCGTCGGACGCGAAGGGTAACCCGGTGCCGGCGCTTCTAAAGGTGAAGACTCCCGCCTTCCTCCCCAACTCTGTAAGGGCCGACCTGAAGGGTTGCTACGTGATTGCGGACGGCAAGGGGAACCTCGCCACGGAACGTGCGGAGCTTCTGCTCGTCTCTCTGTCGTGCCTCGACCGGAAGGGAAGGGCGGTCATCGACCAGAAGGTGAAGGGATTCGTGGTTGACCAGGACTCAAAAATCGGTCTCCGGGGCCGCGTGGTGGCAAAGATGGGGAGCATGATTGCAAGGTCGATGATCGCGGGCTTTTTCGGGGGGGTGGGTGATGTTGTCAGGTCATCGGCCACCACCACAGCCATAAGCCCGCTCGGAACGACACAGACGATCGGCGCCGCCGACTTGGCCAAGGCAGGGGTAGGCAACGGCCTGGCCAACGGGTTCAAGGATATCGAGAAGTTCTACATGGAACTGGCCCACCAGACCATGCCGGTCATCGAGGTTTCCGCGGCGAAGCCTGTGACGCTGGTGATCAGCGAAGGGGTCAACCTGGAGATAAAGAAGATTCGTAAGGGAGGCATGCAGTGAAAAAAGCTCTCTGTTTAATCGCAGCACTTGGTTACCTGTGCGGCTGTTCCATCATCAACCCGTATCAAAGCGAATTCAGTTGTCCCGATACCTTCAAGGGGAAATGCGCATCGGTCCGCGAGGTCTACATGGAAGATGCGGCCGGAGGACAGAAAGACAGGGCGGACAGCGCGGCGGTAAAACCTCGCTGCACGACCACCTCCAGCGGTATGGAGAACGGAGACCTGGTTACAACATGCTCCGATCCTCTCCCTGCTGATGCGGACAATATTGCGGCCGGAACCTCCCCGTTGGCTTCGTCGTTCACGGGTAACACTGAGGACACGAACTACAACCGGTATCGTTCCGCTCTTTACGACAAGTTCAACGGCCTCCTTAAGGAGCCGCAGACTCCGATAGTAGCTCCTCCGAAGGTCATGCGCGTTCTTCTTTTGCCGTACACCGGTCAGGAGAATGAGTTCTACATGCTCCGGTATGTCTACTTCTTCGTGGACAAGCCGCGGTGGATCTTGGGTGATTCAGTTACAGCCAATGGGGAGGACGAATAGCCGTGGGTCTGTTTGCAAGGATAGCGGGCGGCCCTGGTGTCGGGCCGGCAATCGACGATATCGTTTCATTGGCGGAAAGGGACAGGCTCGGCAATTTCTTCCCCTGGATCGCCTATGACGAAAAGGAAAGATTCTACTTCAACGCGGACGACACAGTGGGGATGATGTGGGAGTGCTCACCTCTCTGCTTTGCGGGTGAGACTACGATTACGACCCTGCAGGCGCTCTTCCGTCTGAACGTTCCAGAAAGGACGATCATCCAGTTCATCCTTTTCGCTGATCCGCACGTCGAACCGATCCTCGATGACTTCAGGGCGATGAAGTCCCGGCAGACAAGCCTGGTGGGAGAGGTAAGCGGCAATCTCGCGCGTTTCTACGAAAGCGGAACGGAAGGGCTCGCCAACCTCAACGGTATACCGGTCCGTAATTTCCGCGCCTTCATCACGATCAAGTTCCCGGTCTCGGAGATGGAGAAGCTCAATCTGGGCGAAATCCGGGGGACAATCCAGGAGACCCTGCACGGGGCGGGACTTCATCCTGAAAACGTCGACCCGCCTTACCTCCTCGATCTGCTGCGCAGGCTCATAAACGACGAGGTGTCACAGAACAACGATGCCTATGACGACACGCAGGAGATCCGGAAGCAGGTCTTTCTCTCGACCCCCGTAGAGACGAAGTTCTCCAGGATCGAGATCGGGAAGAAATACTTCCGCTGCATCACCCCCCGCATCTACCCGAAAAGGGGGAGCATCATCCAGACCAACAAGCTCTTCGGCGGGATCATGGGGCAGGTTACCGACGGAGACCAGATCAGGACTCCGTTTCTTTACAGCATAAACATCCTGATGAAGAACCAGAAGTCGAAGCTCCACACCAAGTGCAATGTCATCCTGCAGCAGAAAGGTGTCGGCTCCTTTGCCCCGTCTCTTGCCAGGAAACAGGAAGAGCACATGTGGGCCGCCGACGAGCTGGAACGCGGAACCCTTTTCCTGAAGGTGATCCCGACGCTCTGGGTCTACGGAAGCGACGAGCAGCTGGTGAACGAGTCTGTCACACGGGCGAAGCGGGTATGGGAGGGACAGAATTTCGTGATGCAGGAGGACAAGGGGATTCTCATGCCCCTCTTCCTTCTGTCGCTTCCCTTCGGTCTTTACGACGTGAAGGGGAATGTCGAAACCCTCGACCGGGACCATGTGATGCCCGTTGACTCCATTGCCGTGACGCTGCCGATCCAGGGAGACTTCGCGGGGCTAGGCCGCCCCGCCATGCTCTTCACAGCCCGGAAAGGACAGCTCTTCGGGCTCGACATCTTCCACAAAAAGGGGGTCAACAACCATAACGCCCTCATCTGTGGGACCTCCGGGGGCGGCAAGAGCTTCTTTCTCAACTACCTCCTCTTCAACTACTACGCAATGAACGCCAAGATCCGGGTGATCGACATCGGAGGAAGCTACAAGAAGATGACCACCCTCTGCGGCGCCCGCTACCTCGACTTCTCCGAGGAGTCCCAGGTCTGCCTCAACCCGTTCTCCAACATCGTCGATGTCGAGCATGACATCCCCACCATCGCGCCGATCGTGGCGCAGATGATCTTTTCTTCCGGGAACAACAGTCCCAGCGAAACGGAGATGACCCTGATAACCCAGGCCGTCCGGTGGGCGTGGAGCCAGGAGGGGCCCGATGCCAGCATCGATACGGTCCACGAATATCTGTCCAACTTCGACAGCTATTCGTCCGCTGGCGGTGAGATCAGGGAGGCAGCCACGCGGCTTGCTTTCAACATGGATGACTTCCGCAGCGGCGGGGCCTTCGGTAGGTTTTTCAACGGCAAGAGCTCCTTTGACATCTCAAACGACGATTTCGTTGTCCTGGAACTCGAGCACCTCCTGCCGAAGAAGTCTCTCTTCCGGGTAGTTACCCTCCAGGTGATCAATGCAGTCACCATGGACCTCTACCTTTCCGACCGGTCGGACCGGCGCCTGGTCTGTTTCGATGAGGCGTGGCAGTTCCTGGGCGAGAGCTCGACCCTCAAGCAGGTGATCGAGGAGGGGTACCGGCGGGCGAGGAAATACCATGGCTCGTTCACCATTTGTCTCCAATCGATCCTCGACACTCTCCGGTTCGGGGCGGTGGGCAACGTCATCAGGGAGAATTCCGCCTTCAAGTTCTTCCTGGAGTCGCCGGCGTTCGAGGAGGCGAAGAACCAGGGGGTACTGGACTACGACGAATTCACCATGCAGATCCTGAAATCCACGAAGAGCCTGAAGCCGAAATATTCCGAGATCTTCATGGACACGCCGCTGGGGATCGGTGTCGGCAGGCTCACCGTCGATCCCTTTTCCTACTACGCCTTCACCTCGGACGGCGAGGAGATCGCGGAAATCGACCGGATGGTACTCACAGGGATGAACTATGAAGATGCAATTCGGGAAATGGTCAGGAAATATCGCGGCAATTAGCCTCTCCATTGCCGTAATGACAGGGAGCGTCTTAGCCGGGACATACGAAGACGGCAAGACGTCCGGGACGTCAGCAGCGCAAACTGCCGTAACCCGTTTCGGCAGCCGGGACACGTCCAACCTGAACATCTCTCAGCCGATGACAAGCTCGACGAAGCTGATGCAGACGGTGGACGGCTCACAGAGCTTTCCGGCGAACATCACGTCACCTGCGTCGGCGAAGTTCCTGGAGGTGTTCATTCAGCCCGGGGGGACCGGCGACCTGCAGCAGGTGATGATCAGCCAGGATCTGAATACGGACGGGACGTTCGATTATGTCTACACGCTCCCCAGGCTAGTTTCCGGGGTATGCGGCAACGGGTACATCGCCTGTGATGCCGGGACCTGGTCCCACTGTCAATATTTCAAATGGTCGGCGGGCACTGATGGGAAGATATCGGACGTTTCCACGTCGATCACCGACCTTGGCGGCTGTTACTGCATCAATCAGAGCTGCGGCAGCAACCTCGTCTGGTCGAACAGTTCCGTGATTCTCAAGGATCTGGGAGGCGGGATCGTTAACGCCGTTCATAACGGCAACACATCGTTCACCATTACCAACGTCGACTACGATCTCACGACTATCGACTACTTCGGCCGGGTGACAGGAAGCGCAACCACTGCCACCGGCTCGGTTGCCTCCCTTGCATCATCGCCCACGATCAGCACTCTTACCGGCTACTACAACAACTGGGGAGGACTGAGCGCTGCCCGGGACAACGCTGCCATCGCCCAGTCCACCGATCCTCAAAGCCTTTACTACCTGGTCTCCAATTCCGGCGCCGCCACCCAGGCAAGCGGGAAGATGAGCGCCTGCACCGTGACGCGAAATAGTTCTGTGCAGACATCTACCAGGACGATCAACGATTCGGGAACCGGTCAGTTATGCACCGACCACTTCGTCTACATCAAGGTCCACAAGGTGAGCGATTCCGAGTATCAGCTGCAGTACGTCGACACCGGTCCTGGCGGATTAGGCACGGCCCACTCCAACTGCGGTGACAATCCAGGCGGCAATGGCTGGCATACCATCAAGGACGTCGTTCTCTCTCCGCCCGACCCGAATAAGCTGGAAAAGATGATGCAGGCGAACCTTTCCCTATCCAACATCACGGGCCCGGGGTGCTCTCCCGGCTCAGGATCGGTGGACGGGATAGTCAACGGATTCGACAACTCTGTCCAAACCAGCACGGTCTGTCCCGCTTCCGGCGCCCAGTTTCCGACGTTCAACTGGAGCTACTATTTCCAGATCAAGGAAGACCGCTATGTCGAAGGGGTGGATGATCAGTGCAGCAATCTTGAAAACGACTCTTCCTGCCGGCTGCAGAGCGAGACGGTGGACGGGGTTCAGACCTTCACGAACTTCAATTCGACCGGCCTCACGCCTCTTCCCGGCTGCCGGGAGTTCACCGGCCAGGTTGGGGTCAACACCATCTGTCGCGACTGGTGGCAGAAGAAGCGGACCTATGTCTGCGGCAACCAGTCGTATGACTTTTCCGCGATCGGGACCAGGTTCGGCACGGTCGTTACGACCATGACCGACAACAGCAGCAGCCTCGACTTTCAGGACAAAATGCTTACGGCCGGCGGCTGGACCTCCGCAAACGGAAGCATCGCCCTTCACGGCCGCGACCCTTCTTCCACCTGCGAACAGGCGTGCAAGACCAGAATTCCTAAGAACGACACCCAGGTGACGGTTTCAGGAGACGTGACGGCGATGAGAAATCCCGCCACCTCATACGACTTCTTCTACAGGGTGTGCGACCAGAACAACCACTGCCCCGCAGGCCAAGATGAAGAGATTGTCAAGGACTGCCAGTGCATCAACGATTTCGCTGAGGCGGCGACGATCATCCAGACGCTCCGGGTTGCGGGGAAAGATACCATCTGCACCACGGGAAACAAGAAACCTTTGTAGGTCGAGGTAAGACAGTATGATCTTCCGGCTCCTTTATGCCTTCATCTATCCGGTTCTGGTAGTTGCCCTGACCGGCGTCCCGCAGGCGGCTCTCGCAGTCGTCAGCTGTCAGGACACGATAAATCCGAACACGAGCATTCGTTACAGCGACGCCCTCGTTTCCTTCAAGGCATATAACGGCAAGACCTACGCCGTTGCCAAGTCGGCGGCTACCGGCGGTGCTTCAGAGGCGGAAGCCTTTTTCGATTTTGCGGCCAACATCACTCGCGCCTATTCTCTGACCGGCGACAGTACCGGTTCCCTGAAAAACCTCCTCTCCCTCGGCAAGTACGGTGCGACCAAGCCGGTGAGGATCGACAGCGCCGACACCCGGCAATTCATCCTTACCCAGTTCGGCAAGTACCTGGGGAGCGCGGCTTCCTCCAACAGCACCTACATCGACGCCTGGAAGGAGTATGGTTCCGGCGGGTTCACCTCCATGGATGGGACCGCTTTATCCTATACCGATTGGGCTTCTGCCGTTTACACCGGCCAGGACCCGCAGGCGGTTGTCATGGGGGCCGACGGCAAATGGGCGAGCGGGCTTGACGGGGCCAAAAATGCGCAGATCGTGCAGTTCGACGGCGTGCTCGATTGCGCCACTGATTTTTCTCCGCTACCGTCTGGCACCGGTACTGACACGACCACACCGACGACAGGTTCGAGCGGCCCGGACCTATCCAAGCCCGTCTGTGGCCAGGATCTCGACGGTAACGGGTACGCGGGGGACTCTGGAGAGGTTGCCAACTGCCTCCAGACCGCACAGGGGCTTTTCTGCCCCGTGGGCGCGGTAAACTGCGTGGAAAGCTATTCAGCTCCTGTCTGCCCAAACGGTTCGGCATTGAACACCGTGAGGGACATGTGCCAGGCAGATGCCTCGGTCACCTGCGGGAGCGGCTACAACTATGACGCCTCCCTGGACAAATGCGTCACACCGGTCGATTGTCCGGAAAACGGCCTCTTCAATCCCACTGCCGACCGTTGCGAAAAGCTGGTACAGAACGAATGCCCCTCGGGTTATTCCTACGACGGCAACAGCACAAGTCCCACCTATGACCGTTGCGTGAAGGCTGTGTCCTGCAACGACGGTGGTTCGTTCGTTGCCGGCCGAGACCGTTGCGAACAGGCATGGATGCCGGTCTGCGACACCGCCAACGGCTACTCCTACAACTCCGCAACGGGAATGTGTCAACGCTCTCCCATCTGTTCCTCCGGCGCCTACAATCCCGCCTACGACCTGTGCACGAAACCGTATGCGTTCTCCTGTCCGTCCGGATACAGCTACAACTCCTCAACCGGCCGTTGCGAGATGCAGCCAGTCTGCCCCAGCGGGACTTCATTCAACGCAATCACCAACCGCTGCGAAAGCTCGGCTACCGTCATCACCGGCTATACCCAGCCAATCACCGGCAAAACCGAGATTATCAAGTACAAGAGAAGGGGGGACACCTCCACCGGCATCACCCAATACTCTACATCGCCGCCGGCTCTCGACAGTCTCAGTTTCGATTTCATCCTGCAGAACGGCCAGGTCGTCCTCAAGAAGGAATGCGCCTGGGGCGGAGCCGGGAACTGCGGCTGCGACAGGCCCCACTGGAACGGCTGGTGCCGCTCCGGTACCGACCTGACCCAGACAAGAAGCGGCAACACCCTTACCGTGATCGCCACCATATTCGACCTGAACTATGACTATTACTCCCCCTACTGTGATCCCGGCTATACCCTGTTTTACGATTCCGAATCAGGGTCTCCCTACTGCATGGGATGTCCGACTCAAGGTTATGACTGGGAAAGCGGCAATTATTACACCTATTACTCATGTTCCGGAGAGGTGCGATACCCCTCGTCGAAGTCCTACACGACCGGCGCGGCGGCGAGCGCCGATCTCTCCGAATTCATTTCATGCCCTACCGGCTATACGCTTACGGCTCCGCCCACCACTGCCCAATGCACTACGATAACTACCCAATGGGGGAACCAGACCGGAATCACCGACTGCACACAGGCCGGTCTTTATACCTGCTCCGCCCCGGTTAACGCCTGCAATGCCGGTTACACGCTGGCGGGAAACGTCTGCTATCAGAACCCGACCTGTCCATCAGGTTCTTTCGATAACACAGCTCATGTCTGTTACGCACCGCCCGCCATGCTATGCGACGACGGTTTCAGCCTCGACACCGCTGTGAATATCTGTGTGAAGGCTCCATCATGCCCGGGTGC
This sequence comes from Geobacter sp., assembly GCA_016177775.1. GTDB lineage: Bacteria > Desulfobacterota > Desulfuromonadia > Geobacterales > Geobacteraceae > JACOUQ01. The sequence goes on along the minus strand of JACOUQ010000003.1, from coordinate 195,631 downwards.
CGTCCTCAACGCTGTTACGGATGTCTGCGAAGGGGCGGTGACAAAGGATTGCGGCACTTACGCCTTTGACAGCAGCGCCAACATCTGCTATTCGGCGCCGGTTTGCTCGTCAGGGGTCTACGATGCTTCTCTCAATACCTGTCTCGGCGCCCTGACGAGGGACTGCGGATCGTATGCCTGGAGCCAGGTGGACTTCAAATGCCTGCAGGCCGTCTCCTGTCCGAACCCCGCCGGATTTTCACAGGCATCAACAGTGGCTTTCTCCCCGTCTCTCGACAGGTGCGTTTCCGAAGCGCAGCACGATTGTACTACCGGGACCGAATACAATGGTCTTCCCATCGAGAAATGCGAAGCGGTCCCGATCTGCACCGGAGACGGGATATACAACACGACGGTCCACAGCTGCTTCCTCGGGATGAACACCTGTCCTCTGGGAACCCAGTACGCCTGTATGAACAACAACGGGACGATGCAATGCTCTCCCAACCAGTGCTTCACCGTCGGGACCAGCGGCACTGAAGAAACGGCCACCATGGACGAGTCGATGATGCAGGATGACGGCCAGCGGGACCAGGACGGGAACTGCCTCGACCAGCTGTACGTTTTCAACGGCAAGGGTTCCCGCTGCCGCCCGCCCGGGCTCACCGTAGGCTATATCAACAACTGTTGCGAAAGCGACAGTGTCGGCTCGGACGACATGGGGAGCAACATCTCCATGGTTGCCAACGGTATCCAGACCGCCTACGAAATCGGCCAGGTGGCCTACTATTCGAATCTCGTGACGAGTGGAGCAGCCACGTTAACCCCCCTTGTCGGTACAACATCAGTAGGTATCGTGACAGCAACAGGGACCACTACGGTAAGCGGCGCAGTTGCTACAGGCGTGTCGACAGCCGCAGCCAGCGGGACTACGGGAGCTGCAGCCATCGGTTCCGGATTGCAGGCATACGTGGGGGCATTGCTGAATCCGGCCACAATCGCAGTCGCTATCGTCGTTATGGTGGTGATGAAGGTCCTCATGGGGAACGGCTGCGACCAGGGAGACATCCAGACCGGGATGCAGGCAGCTTCCAAGGACTGCCACTACATAGGCGATTACTGCGAAAAGAAGTGGCCTCTCGTTGGGTGTGTTCAGAAGGCAAAAGGGTACTGCTGCTTCAACACCAAGATGGCGCGTATCATCCACGAGCAGGGACGGCCGCAACTTCAGTCGTTCAGTGCGGACGGCGGCTGGGGAACCCCGATCTCCCCCAACTGCCGCGGCTTCACTCCTGACGAATTCCAGTCGCTGGATTTTTCCCGCATCGACCTCTCGGAATACTTTGGCGACATCCAGAAGGACCTCGATACGAAGATCCAGGGAGCGCAGACGAAGATCCATGACAAGGTGCAGCAGAAATTCCAGGCAACGACGGGGGCCAATTGATGAGAAGGCTTTTCGCCACGATGCTGGCCCTGCTCGCCGCCTCTGCCGCTCATGCGAGAAACCTGGGGACGGTCGGGGCGACTTACGGAATTGCCGAGAGGGACGCACTTGCCGAGATCGAGCAGAAGGCGAAGGGGATCGACTGGAGCAGGGTGATTACGAGAAAGACCATCGAGGAGTATGACGGCCCGCAGGATAGGGTGAGTCTTCCCCGCGCTGCACGGGACAGAAGCTTCTCCGTGGACATGACCTACACCCTGGAGATGGATGTCCCGGACGGCAAGGGAGGGGTCCTCTATCCGAGGGGTTACACCTTCAACCCTCTCGATTACATCACCTTCACCAAGACCCTCGTCGTTCTCAACGGAAACGATCCGGAGCAGGTGAAATGGTTTGCCTCATCGGAATACAAGGGGCGCATCGATGTGATGCTTCTCCTCACGGAGGGCCTTTATCGGAGCCTGGGAAAGAAACTCGACGTCCCCCTGTTCTATGTCGACAGCATGCTCATTGAGCGGCTGCAACTATTGGCCGTGCCGTCCGTCGTGAGGCAGGAAGGGAAGGTCATGATGGTCCACGAATATGCGATACCTGCAACCACGCCGAGTCGGCAGGCTTCGGGGAAACGGGGAGGATCATAATAATGAAAACCCGCAGCATCACTACCCTGTTTGCAATGGCGGCAACCTTCTGGCTGACTTCCGCCGTTGTCCATGCCGGTGCCGTGTGCAAAGGGACGCCAATAAATCCGGTGACGGATATATGCTGGCAGTGCATGTTCCCGGCGCAAATCGGCAGCGTCTCCTTCGGCATGGGCCAGGAGGCGGCACCGGGGAATGTCACCACCCCTGCCTGTGTCTGCCCGGACAGCAAGCAGGGGATCATAGCGGGGGTCTCGGTCGCCTTCTGGGAGCACGCACGGATGATCGAGACGGTGAAGGACCCATACTGTTTCCCGATCCTCGGTACCGGGATGGACAACCCGAAGCCCGGCTTTTCAGCAGGGACATCCAGGGGCCCCGGCCACAACGATAACGAGTATTCGTTCCAGCAGGTGCACTACTACACCTTTCCTGCGTGGTCGATTCTGAAACTCTTCATGGATTTCCCCTGCGCCGAACAGGGGGGATTCGATCTCGCCTACATGACCGAGGTGGACCCCATGTGGAATGACGACAGCCTCTCCTTTATCATCAATCCGGAGGCGCTGCTCTTCGCCAATCCCATTTCCCAGGTTGCCTGCGTGGCGGACAGCGTGGCTGCCACTGTAACCAATCCCATCGTTCCCCTGTTCTGGTGCATGGGGTCATGGGGGTCGTTCTATCCTCTCACCGGGAGCGTGAATTCAAGCGATCCCCTGAGCGTCAATGCAGGCCTCGCCGCACGGATGCTCTTCAAGCTGGGGCGCGAATCGCTTCTGTTCGATACCGGCATCAACCAGTGCTCTTCGGCAGGGGTCATCACACCGATCCTCGTGAAGAGCAATTATCGCCTGCAGATCGCCAAGCCGGTGCGGGGGACAGCCTGCAATCCCATCGGCAGGCCGGCCATGATCTGGGGGACTGGAAAGAACCCGCCTTGGGGAGCCGGTGCGAATTCGCCGGACAATTTTCTCTGGTCGATGACAAGAAGGAGGGTGTGTTGCGTAGGCTACGGGCTCAACTGATGGTTTGTGCGTCGCTGATGGTGCCTCTCACTGCTTTTGCCGCAGGGAAGCAGGGGTATATAGTCACTCCGGACGCCTGCTACGCTCCCGAGAAGGTGGAAGGGGAAGCCGTCTTCCTGAAAGCTGCTGGCGTCTGTAACGGGAAGCCCGGCCGAGCATTCGTCCAGACAGACCGGGAGATGCTGAAGGTCTTTGCGGAAGGGAAGTTCTGGAAGGAAGTGCCGGTTGAGCAGATGCATGTCTCGGATGTCTCCGAGAGTCTTGCCAAAGCTGACCAACTTACGGGGACGCTGACAGTCCCGCAAAACCTGGCCGAGGAAGAGATGAGGGCGGCAGCCGGGAAGCTCAACACTTACTACCGTTCCGAGGAATTCCAGGGACGGGTCAAGGCCGAGACGGAAAGAATCAGGTCCGAAGTCCTGGGTAACAGTTTTGCCAGGTTCTACCCCGACAGCATGGCAGGGGATGGGAGGGGGAGACTTGCCGATTCTGAGCGGGTATATCTCTTCATTTCCTCGTCCATGCCGCTCCAGACGGTGCGTAACTATGCCGCATCCGTCGCTCGGTTGCATGACCCCAAGGTCATAATGGTTACGCGGGGGTTCGTTGACGGGATGACCAGGATCCAGCCGACGATTGATTTCGTGAGCAGCGTCCTTAAGGATGATCCTTCCTGCAGATTATCCGAGACGGAATGCCGGATGCGGCAGGTGAGCCTGGTTGTCGATCCGCTCCTTTTCAGCCGTTACGGTATTGACAGAGTGCCGGCGGTAGTCTACGTCCGGGGGATCAAGTCCATCGATGCGGCGCAAAGCGAGGGGGATATGAAAAACACCAATGTCACTGGTAGTTATACTGTCTTTGGCGACGCATCACTTGAATATGTCCTGGAGATGATCGGACGCGAATCCGGTGTCTCTTCGCTCAAGGAACTTGTTGCCAGGAAAGACTAGAACCATTATTCAGCAGGTTAAAGGAGAGCTTGGATGTTGGAACTCATAAGAGAACGATTGAAAGGATATTTTGTGACAAACACCGGTGAAGAATCTGGAATGAAAAGTAACAATGGACCTGGATTCAAAATCAAGAATAGACTAGCCCGCATGCTTGCTTTTTTAGCTCCAGAAACCGAAAAACTGGCTACGCTTTCCACAGTAGATACATGGTATGACCAATTGATTGCCAAATATGATGAGATCTTTGAAACCCAAGCAAGAACCATTAAGACACTTGAGGATTGTATTGAAATACAATCCGAAACTATTGCTTGTTTGAAAAGAACTAATGAGACACAAGATGAAACCATATGCCTTTTAAACAAACTTGATTCACTTAATGAGATGATGATAGTTCAGCTTATTGACCGTCTGGAGATGGCAAGCCAAAAATATGATGATCCAAAATTAATATACGAAGAGTTACTTGCTTTAAGAGAAGAACTCATTGGAAAAGGCGATGTGGGGATAGTTGACCAGGTGGAGCTGACTACTCTCCCTTAATGACAATTACAAGAGGTGCTGTTGTGGAAGACATTGAACGAAGCGCTCAACCAACGGAAACCCCATTTCCCGGGGCACAGGTCTCACTTGAGCCGGGGAGAAATCTGAAGAGCCGGCTTTCCGGGATTGCCTTGTGTCTCCTCGTATCCCTGACTACGTCGGTCGTCACACTGTTCGTTTACGACCGCTGGTACGTGCAGAAGATCGTCGCTGTGGACATGAAGGGTTACATCACACTGCAGCGCTACAAGTACAAAGACGGAAAGGTCAATGACGAGGACCTGCGCAAGGCGTTCGACAAGCTGGAGCAGTTGATTAACACCATCCCGAAGAACAGGGTCGTCATCATGGGGGACACGGCGATACGCAACGCCGAAGTCTTCAAGCTTGGCCATGAGGAGGAGTTGAAACAGTATGAAGAATTGCTCAGGCGTGCTCTCCAAGGCAATCCTGTCGCTCAGGATCAATAACTGGCGGCTCTGGCTCATGATCCTTATTGCGGCCTTGGCAGGTACCGTGATCCCACGCAAGATCGGCATTACGTTGACTCCTTCTCTCGATCATCGGATTTTCTGGATGAACAGGAATCCGGAAAGAGTCGGTCGAGGAGACTGTGTCTTTTTCGTGGACGCGGATCTCGCCCGTAAGGTCGGGAAGCCCGATGTTCCCAACTTCTTCAAAATTATCCGGTGCGACGAGGGGGATAACCTGTACGTTGATGCAGGGAAGAGCTTTTACTGCAACGGGGAATTCCTGGGGAGCGCGAAGGATTATTCACGCAAGGGGGAGAAGATGCAGTATTTCGCGTTCAACGGGAATATCCCCAAGGGCTTCATGTTCGTCATGGGAGAACACAGGGACAGTTACGATTCCCGGTACTTCGGCTTCGTGGAAAAGAGCCGGGTACGGGCCAGACTCTATCCGATTTTTTAGGGGAAAGCACCATGCCTATCGAGAAACTCAACCCGCTTCATTACATGAACTCTGCTGACTACACCGGTGTCTGGCAGAAGCTGTTTGCCACGGCCCTTTATGGCTTCTGGGGGAGACTCTTTTTCATCTCCCTCGTCGTTCTTGCCTTCTGGGTCGGGGTGCGACAGAGAAACCCGACAGTGGCCGCGATATGCCTCTTTCTGGCGGCGGTAGTGGCCTATGGCGGCGGCGTACTTAATCTGGTCAGGTCCCTGATCTGAGAGGAGAAACTAAATGTCACGTAGCGGCAGCAGCAACAGCACCCCGGATATGATGCCCATACCCCAGGGGAGCGAGATTCACCCGCGGGGGCTCCTGGAGGCGATTTCGTACATCGACCAGAACTTTGCGAACGAGCTGGGGGGGTGCATGATAAACGCCCGGTTTCTGACGACGAAGCAGCGTCTGGAGTTCATGGAAGTTGGTTTCCGGAGCGCCTTCGCCTCCGGTCTCGTTACAGCGCTCCTGACTCCGGTGGCCATCGGGGTGATTGAGCGGTACATCCCGATGTTCGGTGATGCGGACCCGTCCCTCTTCGACAAGTTCAGCGCGTTTCTCCTGGCCCTCGGCTTCTCACTCGGCTATGCGATCTTCATGGCGAAGACGGCAACCTGCTACATCGGCAAATACACCCGGGCGATGATCGCGAACCTCCTTGGGGGGATGGCGTTCGGGGCGATCCTCAAAGCGATTGTCGCTTTCATAGCCTTCCACTTCATCTACTTCAAGATTCTTACCGACGACAACGTTGTGTGGGTCATGTCCAAACTGTACCATGCGAGGCTCTCGGAGAGAAGCGTCGCAGGTATCTTCAGCTGGGTGCAAGGCTTCAAGACCGTCTTTCTGACCTCGGCCTACTTCATCCTCGTCACGACCGCGATCTTCATTCTTATCCCCCTGGTTGCCATGCTTTATGCCCACTTCCGGAACAGGAAACTGATCGCGGCGGGATTCATCAACGTTGAAACAAATGAAATGTGAACCCATATCACCATGAAAAAGAAATCCATCATTATTGCATCGCTACTCCTGATCGTTCTCCTCCCATCCGCGGCGCTGGCAGTCGACTTCGACTACTACGTGTACGGCGGGTTCGATGCCGTCGTCAACGCCTTCAACAAGCTGGCGCTGGTATTCGGGGACAACGGGTACATGTCCTTCTATGCCTTCTCGATCGCCGCTGGGATCTTCTTCGGATGTGTCACCATCGCCGCCAGAATCCTCGGGGGAGGGAACGGTTCCCCCATGTCATGGATTATTCCCGCCCTAGTGGGGATCGGCGTCTATCTGTCCCTGGTGGTTCCCAAGGGGACCCTCCATATCTACGATCCCGTCTATAACAAGAATCAGGCCATAGGGGGCATCCCCGCCGGTGTGGTGGCCGTTGCCGGCGTTCTGAATGCCGTGGAACGGGGGCTGGTGGATATCGTTACCACCTCGGGTGATCCCATGAGCTATCAGAGCCAGGCTGGTGGGAAAGGTTTTCTGGGGCTCTACCAGATCACGAGCCTCCCCCTGTCCGCGGTCAACAGCAACATCGATACCTCCATGCGTAATTACATCAAGGACTGTGTCGGCTATGAGATCATGCGCCCGGGGACGACGCTGACCGTCGATTCCCTACGGAGGACCTCCACCGACTTCACACCCCTCCTCGCCCAAGCGCAAAATCCTTCAATCTATACCGTCTACTACGACTCGACCACGCCGAACGGGCAGTCCATGACCTGTACCAACGCCTGGACGAATATCAGCGCCCAGCTCACGCCGGACAACCTGAAGAACAACATTTCGGCAGTCTGCTCTGCTCTCGGTTATGACCCTACGGATGCGGCATCGCTCACTCAATGCAAGACGGTATTGAATAACATCAATGCCGGCGCAGGTCTTGGTGCAGCTTCCATTGAAGATTTCGTGAAGCAGGCGTATATCTCGCAGCGCCTGGACGAAATCTTCCGCAGTGGCAACTCAACGGGCGCCACGAACTATCAGTTCCTGCTGAACGCCTCGGGCTCGATGAAAGCCGCCAACGAATGGCTGCCGGTCCTGAGGGCAGTCCTTACGGCGGTGGCGGTCGGTCTGATCCCGTTCCTGGCCCTCTTCATCCCGACTCCCATCATCGGCAAAGCGGTCGGGGCCATCTTCGGGTTCTTCGTCTGGTTGACGGCATGGGGCGTTGTCGACGCGATCATCCACCAGTTCGCCATCGACTATGCCAACAGCACCTACGAGCTCGTGCGCCAGAACAACCTGGGGATGGACGCCTTCTACTTTTTCCCTGACCAGACTACGAAAATACTGGGCATGTTCGGGACGCTGCGGATGAGCGGGATGATGCTGGCGACGGTCCTGACCGGGATGCTTGTCAAGTTCGGCGGTCATGCCATGGCGATGATGGCTGGCTCCCTTTCGGGACAGATCCAGTCGGCCGGCAGTCGGGCAGCGCATGAAGTGGAGGACCCTGTCGGCAGGGCATCGTCCATCCAGCGCAATTCCTCGGCAATGCCTACCCAGGCATGGGGGAACGAGCACAGCTTCTGGGCCAGGGGGAATCAGTCCTACCTCGACATGACATCCAAGACGATGGCCTCCAATGACCTTATTGGCGGTTTCGGTATGGACGGGGCATCTCGAATGATGGCCGATGGGAGCGTCGGCAAGTCGATTGGCTTTGGCGGAAAGGGTGCCGCGATGCGGGAGGCTGGTCTGGCCGGTTCGTATGGCCTCAGCATTTTTGACGGAAAAGCAGGGATGGCGCAGTCCGGGGCACTCCGCGACGTTATCGACAAGAACTATGGCGGGGATTTGAATAAACATGCACAGATGAAAGTGGCGAATGACGCCGCGCTGGGTCGGGTTTTCGGGAATGCCGACAATTACAAGGACTTCCTGGAGAAGAACCTCGACAAGAACGTTGGCCAGATTGACGGCGAAGTGAAAGCCTACGAGGGTGCTCAGGCGCTCGGATTCCAGGGGAACTGGCGACAGTTCAACTCGTTTCGCTCAGAGATGCAGTCTCTTGGTGATTATACGAATGCCGCAGCGGTCAACCAAGTGGCGTCGAAGTACGGGCTCAGCTCAGGCCAGGCGCTGCAGATGAAGGCGCAATTCCAGAATGCGAAGCAGTTTTCCGAATCCAGCGAGATGTCCGGCAAGCTGGGTGGACCGATCAACGCCGGCGCCGAAATGGGGAAGGTTATCGCTGCGGAAAGCGCCGGGAAAGTTCAGGGGATCTATATGTCCGGAGGGTACGACCACTACCAGACCATGGCTTCCCATGACGTGTCGGGAAGGGGAGCCCGATACGACCTGGTCAGAGGAGCGGCCGATCAGATGGTCGGCAAGATCGCCCCTCAACTGAAAAACGATCCGGAGATGTATCAGGGCGGAAAGCTGACCGACAAGGGATTCGCGCAGATGCAGAAGGCGATGGAGGGGCAGAACATCACTTTCACGACGCCGGACGGCAGGCAAACGATGAACGTTGGGATGGACGGGAACGTTGTGAACTCCACCGAGCAAGGGGTTGTGGCTTCCGGAGACAAGGCCAGGGCTGAAACCTTGAAGCAGGAACTGAAGGCTGGCGGCTTCGGCAAGAATGCTGTCGCGGAAGTCGACAGGATGATGAAGAGCGGCAAGGGCTTCTCTTATGAGTTTGCCAAGGACAGGAACGGAAATGTCGAATCGTTTTCGATCAACCGTGGCGGCGATGTCAGCAGAAAGGATATGGCAACATTTCGCACCGGCAGAGATTCGGAAAGCGTAAGCAGGGATGTAAGAACCGTTGATAAGGGGCTGAGGGAGACCGTTGGCAGTTTTATCAAGACTGGGTACGAACACCAGGACTTCAATCTTTCGCGGAAGTCCGGTGCTTACAATGTCTCGGTGGGCGGGAAGGAGATGAAGGTTAACGGTGACTGGTATTACGGCCGCAACGACAAGACCGGGAAGATGGAGCTCGTCGGTGGCTCCTTCTCGAACGGAGTTGACGGTTCAGTATTGATGTACAGCAAAGACCGAGACGGGAACCTTCACTTTTCGAAGGTCGAAGGCAAGCTGGACGGGAAAGGGAATCTCGTAGCAGGCAAGACGACGGATATTACGGAGCAGGAATTTGTTCAATCATCGAGTCAAGGTCTTGCAGTCGTAAGCACTCGTGGCAGTGGCGGATTGGTGGCCAGTATTCATGCAGACGGGGGAGTCAAGGCAGATTATACATCGAGGCAGGTATCGGGCGTTTCAGTCACTGCCGTTGGTGATCATGCAGCCAGCTTTGCTTCCAAGGATTTTAAAGAAGGACGTTCTGCCGATGCAGGAACAGCAGCGACCACAATAGCTATCGGCAGAAACGCGCTGGGCGAAACGGCCAGCCTTTTCAGCGATGTGACAAGCGTTGCATCTCCCGCACGAGCAGCTGTTGAAAACAGGAAAAGCATGGAAGCGGCCACCGCAAGAACAGCGGAGCATGCTGAAAGGGCAGCAGAAACTCGCATCAATCAGAGCGTTCAGAGGACGGCAAAAATTCTTCAGAACCAGAGCAAAACATCCGCTTTACCGAAGGGGGGAGGCCCACAGCCCTTCAAAGGACCAAGGAGGTAGACTGGGTGAAAAATATTCTTTTTGTATCTGATGGGATTATCGTACTTGTCGATGCGGCTTTAGAAATTCCGGAAGCTGAGCTGAAAGACGTCAGCATAGTCGTCACTGATTATGGAGCTGAGCTTATCGTCCGAAGTATTCCCATTTGTCTGCCCGTTTCCGTTCTCGAACATCTTGAGCAGGCGGAGGGAACGAATATCTACTTCTATGAATCTGATCCATATGCGCTTGTCGCTCCTTATCGTGGGAACATAGTCCTGAATCGTGATGAAATCTTGAAAGTAAAAGGCGCTTGGGAATACCAGGCTAGTTCAGAAAGGTCTTAAAATATTCAATAAGGAGTGACACATGACTAAGTTTTTCAACTCTACGGATGACGGCTTATTATTAAACACAATGAATATTCATTCAATAATTCAAGTTTCTCCGAATTCAAAATATCGGTTAGACAGTATGAATAACCCTGCTATTAATCAGTACGGCATTTATTGCCTCTATCAAATTGGCAATGAGGCAAAAACTATGTCTTTAATTGATATAAGTTATATTGAACTTATGGCAGATGTAGCTGTAGATCGCAATAAAGGAAGGGCAATAGTAAGAAATATACAAATAGATGATGAAAAAGAACGGTTGTTAACAATTATGACAGCGGAACTTCGACGAAGTTTATCTGGAAGCGATCCCGTTATCAATGTGTGGGACGTGATGGCTAAAGGTTTGAATGATTATTATGACGATGCCGAGATAACCCTTTAAGAGCCCCTTTGGCAAGGAGTGAGATTAACGTTTGAAACGATAGTACCTCCGGTACAGCCAAGCGGGGCCTAAAAGGTTCCAGGTAGTAACGTTAGGCCAATGGTCGGTGCTTGTGAATCCATAAATTAGAAGTGGGAGAATCCTCATGCCTTTGAGAGAACCTTTATACAGGCGCACCGGTACCCTATCGAAGATCATAAAAAAGAGGGTGAAGGCGAATATGTAGCCGACACAACCCCAGAAGATCATTGGAAAGAAAGATCCGACCAGGCTTCCGACAAGAAAGCAGGGCAGAGCGGTAAACAGAGCCGAAACAATGAAAGCGTAAATTTTTCTGGTCATGTTCCGACCCCCTCCTTTCTATGACCATCTGGTCTCTGTAAAACTTTATCTATATTTTGCGCAGCCACAGTTTTTTGTCAACAAAAAAAGCACTGAAAAATGAGTTTAAATGCAATTATTTCATATAGTTCGGTCACTCTGTCTTGGTAGGACAGAGTGGGGCAGTTTGGTGCAGAAATTCTTTCCAATTCAACGAAAAAATATTCGAGGGTTGAGGGCTACAAGTGAGAAATCTGGAGCATGGTCATAGATGCAGTGGCAGTTCCATAAATTGACATCAGGTGCCGCCGTCTACGCGGTGACTGGCGGTTACTTTCCAACTTGCATGGCTATGGTCGGCTCGATCATCCCGGATTTGCTGGAAATGGGGATCGTCCGGCATCGTACCGTCACGCACTGGCCACCGCCGTGGATCGTTCTTGACCTCGTGTCCTACGGAGCATGCCGGCTTTCCCCGAACGTCTGGATGTATCTCTTTTCCTTTATCTGCATCGGAGCGCTTCTCCATCTGGGTGAGGACTATCTGAGCGTTACGGGAATTCCATTCCGTTCGCCGCACTGTGCCCGGAGGGGAGCCGGACTGTATGTCACCGGATCATTGGGGGAAGCCGTTCTGGTCATGTTTGTTGCCGGGTTTTTCCTCCTGATCGCATGGGATCGAGGGTTTTTCACTACCGGTCATGCCATGGAGGAGTTTGTGAAGGTGAAGTCTTTGACAGCTTTATTCTGGAGGTAACTGGAGTGCATATGATCGACAAAAAGGCCCTGAATATTGCCTTGGAAAACAATTCTTTGATCCTGGTTCAGAAGTGCCTTTATGCCCGCAACCTCCATCTCTACCGGCATTCAGTACTGACCGCCGAGATAGCATGGGACATCGTGGTTGGCACAAACGATGATTTCGGTTTCTCCGCTTCTCAGGCTTACTTGGCGGGGATGCTCCATGATGTCGGCAAGCTCTTCGTCCAGGACAGTATCCTCGACAAGCGAGGGTCGCTGGATGAAAGGGAATGGGAGGTAATGGAGAGACACCCGGCCTGGGGTCATGACTATGTTCGTGGGACGATATTCGAACCTTTCGGAGATGTGATTCTTCATCATCATAAGCTTCCTGACGGTTCCGGATATCCGAAGGGCCTGGCGTCTGAAGTGCTGGATAACCGGGTACGCCTCATTGCCGCTGCAGACAAGATCGCAGCTTTCCTCGAGGACCGCCCGTATCGCAGGCGTGTCTCGAATCAGGATCTCATTTACCAGGAGGTGAGAGCGGTAGCGGAGCTTTATTTCGAGGGAGAGAAATCGGAAGCCATTATTACCACCATCATGGGAGCCATAGCCATGGAACGCTGGACATCGACTGGCAAGGAACAATTCTCCGGGACGGGCGGGGGGCGTCCATGAAGGTCACCGAACGGGCGCTGGTCGATATGTGCCGTAGGATCAATAACGAGCAACTCAAGCATTGGGATTCCGGGCTGAAAGTTGAACGCCGTGGTAATGAATACTCTATGTTTCGCCTTGTACGAAGGCCCAAGGAAGGACAGGCGCGTTGTCTTGACCTTTATCGGGGATCGCCGCGGGAGGTAAAGGCCTTCATCGACGGCTTTGCCAATGCTGCTGAACTGGCGAATAGCGGCGCTTCTGACAGAGTGAGGGCGTGAAGGGGATATCTCGATCCCTCCCAATTTGTTGAGTGGTTCTTCTTGAATTATGTGGCATTAGCACTAAAAGATGGAAATCTCGATGTCACCAAACTAATGCATTTCCTGTCTGAAATGAAATCAGCCGCTCGGCGATGGGCGGCTCCTGTACTCATTCTTACATTCTTTAATTCCTGACATATCTCCCTCCTCCTCATTTCTAGATATTAAACTATTGTTCACCCACTTACTGTCGAGAATGATGTGAGTCTTTCAGGTACGAGCCCGCATGATGTATCGGTAGGCGGATTTTTAAATTTGGCTTCGTAAATTTCATTTGCTGCCAAGATGGAATTCAATTTGAGGTTTGACAACGCTAACATTTTTGTGATATATAGTTTGCCGGCAAGTTTGCCGGCGAGGTGAAAAGATGAAACCAGTGGGCACTATCGAATTATTTCCAACAACGGTCACGGTTGATGATGCCGAGCGTGCCGGCTTCCGGTTTGGTGCAAAAGGGACCCATACCAGTCGCACCATGATGTTTGACGAGCTGAGTACTGTGCTGGCTTCCGTAGGGGGCGAGTCACGAAGGCAGGACTATGCGTCAGCTATTGTCGATGACAATTGCTTATCAAAACCGACTTCATCCACCAGGAGACTAACTAATCAGCGGCTAGGGGAATTGTACGGGCTTGACCCATCCATTCCTCTTTTCCGGGTGTTCCGCCGGCTCTGGGATCTGGATGATGCGGGACGCAGGCAGCTTGCTCTTCTGTGCGCTGTAGCCCGCGATCCACTTCTGGCTTCAACCGTATCTCCGATATTAAGCCTCAACGACGGCGCCGAGTTTCTGCGTGATCCGGTGAAAGCCGCACTGCGGGATGTTGTCGGTGACCGCCTGAACGATGAAATTCTCGATAAAGTGGTGCGAAACATTGCCAGCTCGTGGAGTCAGGCCGGTCACTTGGAGGGACGCACTTTCAAGAAGAGACGCTTGGTGAATCCGACACCGGCTACTACGGCATTTGCCCTCTACCTTGGGTACCAGGTCGGGTTCCGCAGCGCTGATCTGTTTGCTTCAGGCTGGATGCGGCTGCTGGACTGTGCACCGCCACAGGCACGAGATATGGCTGTTGAAGCCAAACGGCTTGGCCTTATTGACCTCCGGATGTCTGGTGATGTTGTCGAAATCAATCTCAGTCGCCTTAACCCTGGTCAGGGAGGGATTTGATATGTCCCGCATAGAGGATATTGCCGAGCTATATGGCCGCCACATTGCGACCCCCTGGCAACGCACCATCGCCGGGGCGCAGCGGGTCATAGTCGTGATCTACGATAAGGAGATGGAGCGGACGCTTCGGGCGCGGAAGCTGGCGTTTGAAACCGCAACGCGACAGGCCGGTCATGACTGGCACGAAATCGATGTCAGCGCCGCGTTTGCTGCCTGGATGGCTGAGGATGAGTATCGTGAAGAGTATTTCTCCTCCCCCGAAGATCTACAGTTGAAGCTGGATGAAGAGTTTACACGGTTCACCGCAGATCGAATTCAAGCTGTTCTTGCCCAGCCGGAGGTGACTCAAAACTCCGTGGTTGCGGTATTCGGTGTCGGGTCTCTCTTCGGATTCGCCAGCGTCTCAAACCTCTTGAAAGCCGTCGAGGGTGACATTCGCGGCAGGCTGGTCGTATTCTTCCCAGGCCACATCGACCGCAATAACTACCGCCTGCTCGACGCTCGTGACGGCTGGAACTACATGGCCGTACCCATAACGCTTCACGGTGAAGGAGGAGCCATATGAATATCCATGAAGTACTCATGCGGGATCCGGCGGAAAATGCCCTTGCCAACCAGGGGCAGGCCCGGATTGCCGATCTGACGGACGAGAAGACCATCCGCGAGCTTCAGTTCGAACTTTCCACCTTTGTCTGTGAAGGTCAGTATGCCGATGGCCTGCAACGGGTCATCCGGTCCTACCTGGAAAACCAGAGCCGCACCAGCCAGAAAGGGAGCTGGATCAGCGGCTTCTACGGCAGCGGCAAGTCGCATTTTCTGAAGATGCTTTGCCACCTTTGGCAAGATACCGAATTCCCCGACGGCAGCACGGCGAGAAGTCTTGTCCCGGTTATCCCTGAAGATCTGAAAGCCCTCCTGTGGGAGCTTGACACTGCCGGCAAACGGGGCGGCGGTCTCTTGGCTGCTTCCGGGGCCATGCCCAGCGGCACCATGGATGATGTACGCATCACCATCCTGAAATTTATCTTCCGTGCCGTGGGATTGCCGGCGGAATACGCCCCGGCAATGTTTTGCCTCTGGCTCCATTCACAGGGTTACTACGATTCAGTCAAGGCTACTGTGCAGGCCGCCGGGAAAGAGTTTGAGAAAGAGCTTCGTAACCTCTACGTCAGCGGCACCCTGGCGCAGGCAGTGATGAAGTGCGACCCGAACTTTGCTACCAGTGAGGCCGAGGCCAAACAGGCATTCCGCTCCCAGTTCCCGAAACCGCTCTCCGATATAACCACCGATGAATTCCTGCACGCCTGCAAGGATGCGCTGAAACTGGTTGGCAGTAATGGCCGGACTCCATGCACCCTGTTGGTGCTGGATGAGGTGCAGGCGTACATTGGCACCTCCAACGAGCGGTCGGTAATCGTTACCGAGGTTGCCGAGGCTGTTTCCAAGCAGTTCGACAGCCAGGTGATTATCGTCGGCGCCGGGCAGAGCGCTCTTACCGATGTCCAGCTCCTCCATAAGCTGATGGATCGTTTCACGATACCGGTGCAGCTGTCCGATGCCGAAGTGGAAACGGTTACTCGCAAGGTTCTCCTCCAGAAAAAGCCGACGGCGGTTCCGGAGGTGAAGTCGGTCATGGATGCCAATGCCGGCGAGGTTTCCCGGCAGCTCCAGGGGACCAAGATCGGCGAGAGCGCCGAAGACCGGGATATTATCGTTGACGACTACCCCCTGCTGCCGGTGCGCCGGCGTTTCTGGGAGCACTGTTTCCGGCAGATCGATTCCGCCGGTACCCATAGCCAGCTCCGTTCCCAGCTCCGGATTATCCATGATGCCGTTGCCAAGATAGCCAAGAAGCCTCTCGGTTCCGTAGTCCCGGCTGATGAGCTCTACGACGCCCTGGCCCCGGAAATGCTCAATACCGGCGTATTACTTTGGGAAATCAGCGAGCGGATTATCCAGGTGGGCAAGAACGAGGGGGCGCTGGCCCAGCGTATCTGCGGTCTGGTCTTCTTGATCGGTAAGCTCAAGCGGGAGGCCGGTGCTGATATCGGTGTCCGGGCCAACAAGGATCATATTGCCGACTTGATGGTGGACGACTTGACCGCCGATAACGGGAAGCTTCGCTCTGATGTGGAAGCGGTCCTGATTCGGTTGGCGGACCAGGGTATTCTGATGCCGGTCGGCGATGAATACCGCCTGCAGACACGCGAGGGGGTTGACTGGGATCGTGAGTTCCGTAATCGCCAGACCAAGCTGACCAACGATGAGTCTGCTATCCAGTTCCGCCGCGACCAGCTGCTCTATGCGGAAACGGACAAGATTATCCGCAGCGTAAAGCTGGTACAGGGACTGGCCAAGGAGACCCGGCAGCTTGCTGTCCATCGGGACCAGACTCCGCCCATACCCGATGGTGTCACTATTCCGGTCTGGGTACGCGATGGCTGGTCATGCGCTGAAAAAGATGTGCTGGAGGCTGCTCGTACCGCCGGAGCTGATAGTCCTGTCGTCTATGTCTTTATTGCCAGAAAGGATGCTGAAGACTTGCGCCGGACAATCGTGGAAACTGATGCCGCCCAACAGACGCTGGACGCCAAGGGAAATCCGACCACAGATGAGGGGCGGGAGGCCCGGCAGAGCATGGAGAGCCGGCGGCTCAAGGCGGCTGCTGATCGCAATAGACTGGTGCGCGACATTGTCGCCAATGCGACGAAGGTCTTTCAGGGGGGCGGTAGCGAACTGCTCCATTTGACCCTTGACGAGCGGGTGAAAAACGCCGCACTTGATGCTCTGGTAAGAATGTTTCCCCGTTTCAAAGATGCCGATTCTAACGCCTGGGAAACTGTCATCAAGCGGGCACGGGATGGGGCTGACCTCCCGTTACAGCCGACCGGGCACACCGATGCCACCGAGAAACACCCGGTCTGCCAGCAGGTACTATCCACCATCGGCGCCGGCAAAACCGGCACTGACATCCGCAAGACTCTTAGCGGCTCCCCCTTCGGTTGGCCGCGGGATGCGGTGGATGCCGCCTTGATCGCTCTGCACCGTTCCCAGCACGTTACCGCCTTGCTTAACGGTGTTCCGATCCCCCTCGGTCAGATCGATCAGAACAAGATCCCCAAGGCCGAGTTCCGGGTGGAAAAGACCACCCTGTCAGTGCAGGACCGGCTGTTACTGCGCAAGCTCTTCACTCAGCTTGCCATTCCGTTCAAGGCCGGGGAGGAAGCGGCCAAGGCCCCGGAGTTTCTTACGACACTGTTATCCCTCGGGCGGTCTGCCGGTGGGGCTGCACCCTTGCCGGCGGCACCGGCAGTAACCGACATCGGGGATATCCAGCGCTTGGTTGGCAATGAGCAGCTGGTCGCCATTAAGGATAAGGCGGCTGATTTTGAGGCGAAAATCAAGGACTGGAAGGCCATAAGTGAACTCGTTACACAGCGGAAACCGGTTTGGGATAATGTGGTAAGCCTCAGCACTCATGCCCAGGGGTTAGCCGGCGCTGAATCCCACCTTGATCAGATTGCCGCCATTCGTGACCAGCGCCTGCTTCTGGAACCGTCCGATCCGGTAGCCCCGATTAGGTTGGCTGTTGCCGGGTTACTTCGGGATGCAGTCAATACTATCGTTACTGAGTATGGGACGGCACTCGACGCCGGCCTGAAAAGTCTGGACGCCAACGACCTTTGGCAGAAGTTGAACCCTGCTGACCGGGAAACAATTAAGACCGCAGTCGGTTTGGTGCCGCTTACCAAGCATGATATCGCCTCGGATGAATCGCTGCTGGCCCACCTGAGCACTAAGTCCCTTGATGCGACCCGTACCGAAATAGACGCTATTTCAGGACGTATCCAGCAGGCTATTGAGCGAGCCGCCAAGATTCTGGAGCCCAAGGTGCAGCACATTACCCTGGAACGGACGACTCTCCGGAATGAGTCTGATGTGAACGGGTGGTTGGAGCGACAGAGGGAGAAGCTAACCGAGGCTGTGAAGCAAGGGCCGGTACTGATCAATTAAGGATGTGACATTATGACCACTCTTGCTCGCAATATCCGTAAGGATCTGGAAAAGACTGTCACCAAGGCCCGTCGGGTCGCCGAGGCCGGCTCACGCAAGGTTCTGGAGCAGCTTGCCGTTCATCACCATGAACCGTGGGGGGGCATGACACCGGAACAACGGTTTCTACGTAACCGACTCCGGGCGCATGGCCGGCAGCTCGGTGACCAGCGGGATTCTGTGCGCGGCATCCAGACAATCAACCATTTGATGACTGAATGTGCCTACGAGCAGTGGCACCGGATGCTCTTCGCCCGTTTTCTGGCCGAGGCTGATCTGTTGATCGAACCGGAATCCGGAATGCCCTTAACTCTGGACGAATGTCAGGAGTTGGCGCGGGAACAGGGTACGGACTGGCTAGAACTGGCCAGTACCTACGCTGAACGGATGCTGCCGCAGATTTTCCGGTCAGGTGATCCTGTGTTGGAGGTTGGCTTGCCGCCGGAAACCCGTTCGGAACTGGAGGACCTGCTGAAGGTTCTGCCGACTGAGGTCTTTCTGGCTGATGATAGCCTGGGGTGGGTGTATCAGTTTTGGCAGACCGCTCGAAAAAAAGAAGTGAATGACTCCGGTGTCAAGATCGGCGCCGACGAGTTACCAGCAGTCACCCAGCTTTTCACCGAGGATTACATGGTCTATTTCCTCCTCCACAATACGCTGGGGGCGTGGTGGGCGGGAAAAGTTCTGGCCCAGAACCATGAATTGGCGAGGACAGCAACTAGTGAGATTGAGCTTCGAGTAGCCTGCGCTGTTGGCGGGATTGACTGGGATTACCTCCGTTTTGTCCAGGATGATGATGGTGTATGGCGACCGGCGGCTGGCATCTTTGATGGCTGGCCGAAATTGGCGAAGGAGATCAAGCTGCTGGACCCGAGCATGGGGAGCGGCCATTTCCTCGTTTTCGCTTTGCCGACCCTAGTAGAGTTCCGGATGTATGAAGAAGGTTTATCCCGTGAGGCCGCTGTTGATGCGGTGCTGCGCGACAATATTTACGGGCTGGAGATTGATCCACGTTGTACCCAGATTGCCGCGTTCAATCTCGCCTTTGCAGCATGGCGGATGGTCGGTTTTCGAGCCCTGCCACCGCTCCATCTTGCTTGTTCCGGCTTATCGCTGGGAGTAAGCAAGTCTGAATGGTTGAAGCTGGCCGAGCAGGTGTCTGCCAACCTGCCGGTGTCTCCAGATCGGGACCTTTTCGGCAGCAAGGATAATCTGTTCTCTGCACGGGTAAAAGCCGGTCTGGAGAGCCTTTATGATCTCTTTGCCAAAGCTCCAAATCTCGGTAGCTTGATAGATCCTCGGCAAGCAGGTGGTGATTTGTATGAGGCAGGTTTTCATGAACTAGAACCTCTGCTTGCCCCCCTACTTATCAGCCATAATGGAGATGAAATAGAAGAGATGGCAGTTGCTGCACAGGGAATGACAAAAGCAACCGAGATCCTCGCGGAGCAGTTTGAGTTGGTAATAACGAATGTTCCTTATCTTGGCCGTGAAGGGCATAGCGATGATCTGGTGAATTATGCTCAATCTTTCGCTCCTTATGCTTCGGCTGATCTATCAACATTGATGCTGCAACGTTGTTTAAGTGTTGCAAGGGAAAAAGGAATTGTTGCAGTTGTTCTCCCTCAGAATTGGTGGGTCGGAAAGGCATATGAGCCTTTTAGGAAAAGAAACCTTGCAAAAACAACATGGAAATTCGCTGCTGTACTAGGTGAAGAAGCTTGGCAGACTTTTGGGAATCGTGGTCCTAACACCGTCCTCCTGATACAATCAAAAACTTTGCCGTTTGATGAAAACCTTTTCCTAGCCGCTGACGTTTCAACAAAACCTGGGAATCCAGTTGTGACTATAGAAAAGAAAGTAGCGGCTCTTGCAGGGCTTAGCAATGGGGATGAAAAGGATTTATGTGAACTTTACTCAATTTCTCAAAAATCACTCCTAAACGCTAAGCAATCAAGGATATCAATAGCAAAAGCTTCTTCATTTTCTCCACTATCTAAGTATGTATCTTCTGGAGAGGGATGTTCCACTGGAGATGGAGACAAATTTCTTCGTCAGTTTTGGGAGTTGTTATCGTTTAAAGATTGGATTCCGTATTGTGGACCTGGTTTCCCGCATTGGGACTATTGTGATTGCGCAACTGCAATGTATTGGCAGGGAGGAGAAGGAGAGCTAGCTGAAAGTCCACAGGCAAGGATACAAAATACTGAGCTTTGGAAACGCAAAGGGATCTTAGTCGGAAGAGTGAGAGGAATAACGGCTTCTATTTTTCCGACAGGCAGCTTTTCCAAAGGGGCGGTTTTAATCTGTCCAAATGATGAATCCAACTTCCTGCCCGTATATGCTTTTTTGAATTCAAAAGAGTATGAGGAACTGGTTAGAACAATAGATCCTCGTGTTTCAGCAGCCACAAGTGTTTTGACTGACGTGCCATTCGATCAGGAACATTGGAAAAGCCAAGCTAAGAGCTTATTCCCCAACGGCATTCCGAAACCATACTCAAACGCCCCCCCCCAATGGCTTTTTGCCGGCCATCCTAAAGACTCCGACAACCCCCTTCAGGTTGCTGTTGCCCGTCTTCTTTGCTATCGTTGGCCCCGGCAAAATGGATTCAGCTTCCCCGAATGTCCAATAGTCGGCAATGACAGTCTGGAAACGCATCCCGACGATGACGGAATCGTCTGCCTAAATCCGTTGAAGGGCGAACCTCCTGCTGATGAGCGGCTCAATGCCCTCCTTGCCGATGCCTATGGCGAAGAGTGGTCGGCGGCAAAGCAGGCCACCCTGCTGACTGAAGTCGGATATGCCGGCAAATCTCTGGATGACTGGTTGCGGGACGGTTTCTTCGCCCAGCACTGTGAGCTCTTCCAACACCGCCCCTTTATTTGGCACATCTGGGATGGCCGGCGTGATGGTTTCCATGCGCTAGTCAACTATCACTTGCTGGCTGCACCAAATGGCGAAGGTCGGCGCACTCTGGATAAATTGATCTACACCTATCTGGGGGACTGGATCGACGGACAGCGTCGCGATCAGGCTGCCGGGGTGGAAGGTGCCGATGCCCGGCTGGTTGCGGCAGAACACTTAAAAACTGAACTGGAAAGAATCCGTAACGGTGAGTCTCCATACGACATTTTTATTCGCTGGAAGCCCCTCCACCAGCAGCCGATTGGCTGGGAACCAGACATAAACGACGGTGTCCGCCTAAATATTCGCCCTTTTATGGTCGCCAAGCCTTACGGCTCTAAAGCTGCTAACGCTTGTATCTTGCGCACAACACCCAAGAATATCAAGTGGGACAAGGATCGCGGCAAGGAGCCGGAACGGAAAAAAGAAGATTTCCCCTGGTTTTGGGGATGGGATGGCCAGATGGAGAACTTTGCCGGTGGCAAGGAATTTGACGGCAACCGTTGGAACAATCTGCACTATACGAATGAACAAAAACGTACTGCCCGAGAGTGGCAAGGGAGCTGATTTTCCTCCATGACAACTGCATCGCAAACAAAACAGAAAACGCTTATTGAAGCCCTACAGGCCTCACTTGCAGTTTCTCTTAGGACACCCGAGGGGGTCGCCGAACCGGCGGTGCTCCTCTGGACTGATACCGATGGTCAGTGGCAGGGATTGTTGCCGGCGCTATCGGCGGCATTGCCGCAATTATTCATTCTTGGCGGTTATAATCCGGAAAAAAGAACAGGGCCGGTTATCTGGCTCAAATGCATTCTGGATCGGACAATACCGGAAGTATCTCCACCGGATGGGGTCATCCCGATCTTCTACCTGCCGGGAGTGAGCCGGCAAGAGCTACGGGCCGGCGGGGACTGTCCGAGAGACCTCCAGCCGCTTATCGAGCTGCAGTACCGGGGTGCAGTCTGGCACCAGCGTAACGGGCGTGATTGGACCGTGGAGGCCTTCCTGATTTCCGATATTGGACTTGGACTCGACATGGCCCAGGACACCCGAACCCGTGAAGCGATGCTCCGGGCGCTGCCCCGATTGGCGACACATCCGATTGAAGCGTTACGGGGACGCAGGCTTGAAGCGGAAGATTTCGATCGGATCATCATCGGTGATCCAGTCAGTGACCTGTTGAAATGGATGAGCGCTCCCGAACTGTTCCAGCGATCCTGTGAACCGGCTGCATGGCAAACTTTCGGAGATGTCTGCATCCGGGAATTCGGTTTTGACCCGGACAAGGACGGCCCTGTTGCCGCAGGCGATGCCTTGATGCATGGTGGGGGGGTGTGGGACTCCGTTTGGAGCCGTTTCTGTGAATCGCCACGTCTTTACCCTGGAGTATCGCAACTGTTACGCGGGCCGGCTCGGGACCTGTTTGTCGATCAGTCGCGTCGGCCTGCCGCGAACGAGGAGCAGGAAGCGGCGCTACGCAAGGAGTTGGAACAGGTTTTATCGCTCCCTCACCAGGATGCGTGTGCCAAAGTCATCGCTCTGAATGAAAAGAATAAAGAGAGGCGTGATTGGGTATGGGCAAAGCTGGGGGAGAGTCCATTTGCAGTTGCTCTGGAGCCCTTGAGCTTACTCGGGAGGGCCGCCCGCACACAACTCGGTGGAGCGTCAGCCCATGCCATGGCAGCCGACTACGCGGCCAACGGCTTCCGCTGTGACCGGGCAGTTCTTGATGCGTTGATGATGTCCAAGGCGACACCCGAAGGGCAGCTGGTGTCCAAAGTGGTTAGGGCACTCTATGAACCATGGCTGGATCAGTCTGCCCGGCATTTCCAGTCGCTGGTAGAGCAGACCCTCTCCGCAGGGGGGAAACTGGCGGTGGGGGTATCCAGGGAGTCCGGAACCTGTATTCTTTTCGTGGATGGGATCAGGTATGACATTGCCGGCATGATCCAGGAGAGGCTTGAAGGCCGGGGGTTCCGCGTCCAGATGGGCCATCGCTTTGCACCGCTGCCGACGGTAACCGCCACGGCCAAACCGTTGGCTGCTCCGGTTCACGATTCCTGTAAAGGTGGGACCGACGTCAGTGACTTTACCCCGGTCTGGGAAACGGGAAAACAGCAGGTAACGGCACAACGCCTTCGCGACGAGATGGCCCGGCAAGGTTTCGATGTGATGGATCAGCAGGAAGTCTACATGCCCTCATCCTTTGAAAATTCCGGATGGGCTGAAACCGGCAAACTTGACGAGCTGGGGCATTCTCTGGATTGCCGCATGGTGCAGCACATAGATAGTGAGGTGGAGGATGTAGTCAGCCGGGTTGCCGGCCTTATCGCTGCCGGGTGGCCCCGTGTCCGTATCGTGACAGATCACGGCTGGCTGCTTGTCCCTGGTGGCTTGCCGAAAGTCGAGCTGCCTCCCTCTCTGGTGGCAAGCAAGTGGGCACGCTGCGCCACTGTGCTGGGGGAATCGCAGCCAGATGTTCCGGTATTTCCCTGGCACTGGAATCCGCACCTACGGATAGCATCACCGCCCGGTATCGGCTCATTTCGCGCTGGGGTCGAGTATGCCCACGGTGGTGTAAGCCTCCAGGAATGCGTGATCCCGGATATGCAGGTTGAAGCCGGCATGCAGGCTGTCCGGGCGAGCATCACCGGTATCCAGTGGCGCGGCATGAGGTGCAAGGTGACTGTGGATACTAATGCCACCGGGCTTAGCGTGGATCTGCGGCTTAACTGGCGCCAGGCGGACAGCAGCATTGCCGCGTCGGCAAAGGAGATCAGCAGCAACGGAGAAGGAAGTCTTGCAGTCAAGGATGACAGTTACGAGGGGGCCGCAGCTATGGTTGTTGTGTATGACAAAGCCGGTCAGATCATTGACTATAAACCGACAACGGTTGGAGAAGAGCTATGAACACTATACAGATGGATAATCTCGATAAGCAGGCGGCGGCAGTATTTGACGGCTTTCTGGTTCGCAAGGATCTGGTGCGGCAGTATTCCCGCCAGTATCCGGTGCCGACTTACGTGGTCGAATTCCTGCTGGGGCGGTATTGCGCCAGTGTGGATGAAGGCGAGATTGCCGAGGGGCTGCAGATAGTGGAGAAGCAGCTCAAGGACAGGACAGTTCGCACTGGCGAGGAGGAGCTGTTCAAGGCCCGCGCCAAGGAGCAGGGATCGGTCAAGATTATCGATATTGTCAAAGCACGCCTGGATGCAAAGAACGATTGTTACCTGGCCGAGTTGCCCAGCCTTACCCTGAAAGATGTCCGCATCGATGACGCCATGGTAACGGAGAACGAGCGGATGCTGACCGACGGCTTCTATGCCGAGGTGACCCTTAGCTATGACGGGATCATTGCCCAGCAGCAGGGGGGACGTCCTTTCAAGATCGACGGACTGCGACCTATCCAGATGTCCAAGTCCGACCTGCTGGATATTTTTGCCAAGGCACGGCGGTCATTTACCACGGCAGAATGGATGGACTTCATGATCCGGTCAATCGGTCTGGAGCCGGCTGCATTCACTGAACGGGCGAAAAAGGTCATCCTGCTCCGGATGATCCCCTTTGTGGAGCGCAATTATAACCTGGTGGAACTTGGCCCCCGCGGTACCGGCAAGAGCCATCTGTTTCAGCAGATTTCACCGAACGCCCATCTTATCTCCGGCGGCAAGGCAACCGTCGCCAAGATGTTCGTGAACAATGCCAGCGGCCAGCGCGGTTTGGTCTGCCAGTACGATGTCGTCTGCTTTGATGAGGTGTCCGGGATTTCCTTCGACCAGAAAGACGGGGTCAACATCATGAAAGGGTATATGGCCTCTGGGCAGTTCAGCCGCGGTAAGGAGAACATCCGGGCCGACGGCAGTCTTGTCATGGTCGGCAACTTTGACGTAGATGTGGAGCAGCAGCAGAAAATCAGCCACCTGCTCGGGCCGCTACCGCCGGAAATGCGCAATGACACGGCGTTTATGGACCGGCTCCATGCTTTTGTCCCTGGATGGGATTTCCCGAAATTGAATCCTGGCGAGCATCTGACCGATCACTTCGGTCTGGTAAGTGATTTTATCAGTGAGTGCTGGAGCCGGCTGCGGATGAGTAATCGCGTATCGGTTATGCAGGGGCGTGTCCACCTTGGAGGTGCTCTGAGTGGCCGGGATATCGAAGCGGTGAACAAGACGGTAAGCGGTCTGGTTAAGCTCCTTTTCCCTGATCCAGAAATGCCGGTATCCGATGAGGACCTGGAATGGGTCGTCCGGCTGGCCCTGGAATCCCGCCGCCGGGTGAAGGAGCAGCAGAAAAGGGTATTCAAGAGCGAATTCCGCAATACCCATTTCAGCTACATTTTCGGGGCTGAAGGGATAGAGCAGTTCGTATCAACGCCGGAATTGCACAGCGATGAAGCACTTGAAAGCGATCCACTGCCACCAGGGCAGGTCTGGGCGGTCAGTCCGGGGAGTCCCGAAACTGGCGCCGGGCTTTACCGTATAGAAGTTACTTGCGGCCCCGGCAGTGGGGTGAAGATTCTCAACCAGCCGACACCACCTGCATTCCGGGAGAGCGTCCGGGTGGGTGAGCAGAATCTCTATGCCAGATCAAAAGAACTTGTCGGTGACCGTAACCCCCGTGAAGAGGAGTTCTCTATCCAGATGCGGGCCATGGATGCCGACAAGAGTGGAACAGGCCTGGGACTACCTATCCTTGTTGCTCTCTGCGGCTCATTGCTTGGCAGGAACACTCGTGGCGGTACGATCATCGTCGGTGCGCTCAACCTCGGCGGATCGACCGAGATGATTCCGAATGCAGTCAGCATCGCGGAACTGGCGATTGACAAGCAGGCCCAGACTCTATTGATGCCTGTGTCCTCCCGCCGGCAACTGAATGACCTGCCGGATGATCTCTGGACGAAGATCAGTATCGAGTTCTATCGGGATTCTGCGGATGCGGTGTTCAAGGCGTTGGAGGAATAATCCGACCTTTGGGGTGGTATAGCTTTAAGTACGAGTAATCGTTAACAACATGAGAGGTTAAAAGTATTATGGGTGTAGGGGATTGGTTTTCGAGCTTTTGCTCTGCGTTACGGATCAGCACTGACCTACGTTCGTCAATTTCAAGTCGTACTGGCCGCATTGTTGGGCAGCTTAACGCTGATTTCAGAGAGCTAGACTCAAAAACTGCGAACAGATTCTATGCAGGGTCGTATGGAAGAAACTCAGCGATACCTACCGTCAGTGATATCGACTTACTTTATGTGTTACCTTACTCGACCTATGCGCAGTACAACTCTTATAGCGGTAATAAACAGTCATCACTACTGAGTGCAGTTCGAGCATCCCTTCAGAAAACGTATCCGTCATCAAGTGTTGCGGGAGACGGCCAAGTAGTTGTTATCGCATTTACGGATAATATCAGATTCGAAGTATTGCCAGCATTTTTAAACGATAGTGGCGGTTACACGTTTGCAGACTCAAATAATGGCGGTTCGTGGAAAGCTTGCAAGCCAAAAGAAGAAATAGAAGCATTCTCCAAACGTAATACTGAATGTAATGGCAATTTGGTACAACTCGGGCGCATGGCGCGAGCTTGGCGCGACCAAAACAGCGTGCCCATGAACGGGATGCTTATAGACACCCTCGCTTTTCAGTTCATAGCCAGCTGGGCGCATCGAGACAAGTCATATCTTTATTACGATTATTTGACGCGAGACTTTTTTAACTTTCTTGCAGGGCAAAGCAGTACACAGACCTATTGGCTTGCACCTGGAAGTAATTCGTACGTTTATCGAGGCGGTTCATTCGAATACAAGGCCCGTCAGGCTGAGCTTCGTGCTCTCGAAGCTATTGCCTTTCAGAGTAACGGCCATGAGTGGTCGGCAAAGCAAAAATATCGGGAGATTTATGGAAACAGCTACCCAGCGTGAAGTTAAAGAACACACAAAGACACTGGAAAGCCAGCTAAGAGAGATGTACGGCCGCGCTGCATACACTCATAAAACACATGAGAAGATGGCGGACTGCTACGTGCAAAGATATCGAATTATTAAGACAATCGAAATTTCACTCTCTGCACTGGCGACAGGTAGCTTGATACTCGCTGTACTTGGTGATTCAAAACCTGCGACCATCACAGGTGCTTTGCTTTCAACTATTTTGCTCGGCTTAACCTTGTATTTCAAGGAGGCTAGTTTGGGAGAACAGGCCCAAAAGCATACAGTTGTCGCTTCAAAGTTATGGGGAATACGTGAGCAACTTCTCAGTCTTCTTGTTGATATGAATGACAGCCGTCCAATCGAGGAAGTCCGTATCGAGCGTGATCGTGTAAACGAGGCACTGGAGGATATCTATAAAAATGCACCTCGAACATCTTCCAAAGCTTATGAAGCAGCGCAAAAAGCATTAAAAGCGGATGAGGAACTATATTTCACCGATGAGGAATTGAATAAAATGCTTCCTAAGCAGCTAAGGACTAGGAATGAGTTGTAGAGGGTGAATTAATCAGATTGCCCTCTCTAAGGAGGAGCTTCATGTTCACGTTTATACATGCTGCCGACATCCACCTCGACAGCCCTTTAAAGGGACTCGAAGTCTACCCGGATGCACCTGTGGAGCAGATAAGAAACGCTGCTAGGAGGGCATTTGACAACCTTATCGACTTAGCCATTGATGAGGAAGTGGCCTTCGTTCTCTTAGCCGGTGATCTCTATGATGGTGAATGGAAGGACTATAACACCGGCATCTATTTTGTGAACCGTATGGGTCGTCTGAGAGATGCCGGCATACCCGTCTTCATGGTCTCAGGTAACCATGATGCAGCCAGCCAAATCACCCGTGCCCTGAACCTTCCCGACAACGTCACCCTATTTTCCCACAAAAAAACCGAAACGCGTTTTCTTGAGAACCTTGGCGTAGCCATTCATGGACAAAGTTTTTCTTCTCGGGTTGTTTCAGAGGACCTGACCCAGAATTATCCGCAAGGTAAAGCCAGCCTCTTTAACATAGGGCTGCTTCACACCAGCCTGAACGGCCGTCCTGGTCATGAGAATTACGCTCCCTGCTCTCTCGATGCACTCCGTTCTAAAGGGTACCAGTATTGGGCTCTGGGGCATGTACATCAACGGGAAGAGATTTCCACTGATCCTTGGGTTGTTTTTCCAGGGAATATTCAAGGGAGGCACATCCGCGAGACTGGTGTAAAAGGCTGTACTTTGGTGACAGTCGAGGAAAACCAGGTAATATCGGTGGAGTCGAGAGAGTTAGATGTCCTGCGTTGGTCCCGATGTCGAGTTGATCTCGCTGAATGTGATAAGCCCGAGTCCTTGCTTGAGCTGATTCGGGAAACCTTCGAATCTGAACGGGAGCAGTCAGATGGACGCCCGCTAGTAGTTCGTCTTACTCTGGAAGGGATTACCACTCTTCACGGTAAACTGCATGATCATGCAGCTCACTGGCAGGAAGAGTTGCGAGCTGTAGCTGCCAGCCTTGGTGATGTATGGCTCGAAAAAATTGTATTCGATACACGTAAGGAACAGCAAATCAGCGAAAAGTTTGCCGATGACTCCCCACTAGCCGCCCTCCAGAAGTCAGTTGAAGGAATTGAGTTTAACACATCACGCCTGCTTGACCTGCTCCCGGATTTCGAACAATTACGCAGTAAGCTGCCACCTGATCTATTAATTGAGGATGATCCCTTCGCGCCAGGTGAAGAGGAAATTGCTCTTTTACGTGATGAGGTCAAAGATCTACTCACAGCCAAGATCCAGCAGGGAGGTCGCCATGCGAATTAAACGGCTGGAGCTGAAGGCTTTTGGACATTTCACAGATCGAATCCTCGATTTTTCTTCCGACCTGCCTGGCCTGCATGTAGTGTACGGCTGCAATGAAGCCGGGAAGAGTAGTTCCTTGAGGGCGCTGCAAGCTCTTTTCTTCGGGTTCCCCGCTCGTTCCGGTGATAATTTCCTGCATTCATATGATCAACTCCTGGTGAAGGGGTGCCTCCAAGGATCTGACGGCAGTGAGCTTGCTTTCGCCCGTCGCAAGAAAAACAAGAACAGCCTCTTTGACGAACACGATAACCCTCTTGACCCCGCCCTTCTATATCCTTTTTTGCATGGCCTCGAACAGGATCTCTTCACGACTTTGTACGGAATTAACCATGAGACTTTGATTAAGGGTGGACAAGGGATACTGGATCAACAAGGTGAAGTAGGACAGGCTCTGTTCGCTGCTGGAACCGGTCTGGCTTCTCTGAAAACCATAGTGGATGAGTTGGAAGCTGAAGGAGATAATCTTTTCCGACCGCGGGGGTCAAGTCAGGCAATAACAGCGCTCGTGACCCAATACAAAGACTTACAGTCGCAACTGAAACAGGTGACGCTTTCGAGCCGCGAATGGCAGGACCATCAGCGAGCACTCGACGATGCGGTGAAGAAGCTGGGAGGTGTCAATGAGTTGCGTTGTAAGCTGACTAGGGAGAAAAGGCAACTAGAGCGCTTGAAGCAGGCATTGCCTTACCTGGGTCAACGTAGGAACATTCTTGATAAACTGGCAGAGCTTGGTGATGTAGTTGTACTCCCTGCCGATTTTGGTGACCGTCGCAGAGAGCTGGAACAACAGGAGCACGATACCAGAAACAATTTCGAAACTGATAACAGCCGGTTGCAAGATCTCGAAGATAAACGAAACGCCATCTCATTTAATCAGTGTCTTCTTGATCATATCGATGCTGTTGAGGCACTACACCAGGAACTCGGTCAGTACCGTAAAGCTAAAGTTGACCGTCCTCAGCTGGAGGGACGGAGGATCGGTTTCCGCACTGAAGCGGCTAATCTGCTGAAACAGATTAGACCGGAGCTGACAATTAACGATGTTGAAGTATTACGCCCAAGCCTGGCGAAAAGAAAAACCATTCAAACCTTGGGTACCAAACAAGAAGCCCTTATTCTGAGCCTGCATAAGGCAGAGCGCCAGGTCCAGTCTACCTCTAAAGAGCTTGAAAAGATTCAGACTGAGTGCCAACTACTGACTCAGGTTGCTGACATCAAAAAACTATCTCAATCGGTAATGCTCGTTCAGAAGGTTGGCGATCTGGATGGCGAGATAACGACGAAGCGACAAAGTTTTGAGCGTGCGCAGAAGAGCTGTAACGAAGCTTTGCAACGTCTCGGGCTCTGGAGTGGCCCATTGGAAATGGTGGGGCAACTGGCGATCCCCTTACCAGAAACTGTGCACCGCTTTGAAGAAGAATTTCGTTCCTATACTGATAATGACCGGCAGTTACTATCTGATCGCGAGCAGCTGGAAATTGAGCTAACCCAGCTTACTGAGCAGCTTCATGAAATTGAATTTGCTGCTGAGGTGCCCACTGAAGAGGAGCTAACCCAGTATCGGGGGAGGCGTGAGCATGGCTGGCAGTTATTACGGAGGCAATGGGAAAAGGGAGAAGATGTCTCCACTGAAAGCCGTGACTACGATCCAGAACAACCACTGCCTGATGCTTATGAAAAGATGGTGGGCATCTCGGATCAGACAGCAGACCGTATGTATCGGGAGGCTGATCGGGTCCAGAAACACGCATCACTTAAAGCGCGAGCCAAAGCAATCGAAAATCGCCTGCTTGAGTTGAATACACAACAGGAGAAGAGCGACTCAGCATTGCATGATGCCTCTCGACGCTGGCAAGAGCTGTGGACACCTTGCACCATTACTCCGTTACCCCCACGTGAGATGCAAGCATGGCTCAATAATTTTGAAAAACTCCGTTTTCAGGTAGAGGAAGCAGACAAGATTGCCAGGGATATTGCGGATCGAGGAACTAAACGATCCGAACTTCGTGCAATTCTTATTGCTGAGCTAGCTGTGCTAGGAGAACAGAGTGAATTCCCAGGAGAGGACCTCTCGTCACCCTTACAGTGTGCCGAAGATCTTTTACACAGATTACAAAACGAACAATCTCGGTGTGAAGCGCTGGAAGGCAAACGAAGCGATCTGGAAAGCGCTCAGGAAGCCGCATGTCAAGACCGCGATGATGCTGCTGATGAACTAAAACAGTGGCAGGCTCTGTGGGAAAATGCTGTAGCCCCGCTCGGAATTGAGAGCAAGACCATCCCGGCCGAGGCTATTGACTTCATCGAAACGCTGCAAAGTTGCTTTGATAAGCTTAAAGAGGCAGATGATTTCCGCAAGCGGATCGAAGGTATCGACCGAGACTCCCTAAAGTTTGAGGAGTCAGTCCTGGCACTGGTCAAAGAAGTTGCTCCAGATATCTCAGACACAGATGCCCCTCAGGTTGTCTCGCAATTGAAAATCCTTCTAGGCAAGGCCAGTCAGGATCAGGCGTTAGTACAGCAGTATACAGCAGAGATCGACGCGCTGAACATTTCTATCCTCGCAGCTCGAACCCGTTTGTCTGGGATTGATGAACAAATTGCAGCTCTGCGACAACTGGCCGGTAGCGAGACGGAGGAGCAACTCAATGAGGCGGAACGGCGCTCTGGAGAATTACTAAAATTCAAGGAAAAGCTGGAGGATATCGAAGAGACCCTCGCCAGTATATCAGAAGGTCTTTCCCTCTCTGATCTCGAAGAACAGGCCCAGGAAATAGACCCGGACGATCTGCCGGGTCGAATAGAGAGCCTGGCAAACGAAATCGATGTGAGAATTGATCCTGAAATTTTACAGTTATCTGAAACCATCGGCCGGGAGAAAAACGAACTGGCGCGAATGGACGGCAGTGGCAAAGCGGCGGAATTGGCTGATGCCTCTCAACAGGCATTGGCGAAGATTCGCCGGCTCACGGAGCACTATATCCGAGTAAAGCTGGCCACGAAGATACTTCGCGAAGAAATCGAACGTTATCGGGCTGAAAACCAGGACCCTGTCCTCAAAATCGCCTCCCGCTACTTTCACGAACTGACACTTGGTTCATTTGCTAGTTTACGCACCGACAGTGACGATCATGAACAACCGATACTGATCGGTGTCCGGCCTAATGGCGCATGGATACAGGTCGAAGGTATGAGTTCCGGTACGCGTGACCAGCTCTACTTGGCCTTACGACTTGCTACTCTTGAATGGCGCGTTAAGACCAGCGAACCGATGCCGTTCATTGTTGACGACATCCTGATCAATTTCGATGACGAACGTTCACTCGCTACCTTGCAGTCCTTGGCAGCTCTTGCCGAAAAGACCCAGGTGATTCTGTTTACGCACCATGGTCAGATACGGGAAGCGGCTCAATCCCTGAACTTGAAAGACAAGGTGTTTATTCATCAACTGTAACTTGGGAGCGGGGGAAGTTCACAATAATGAGTTATCATGATGATGAATGATTTGGTAGGTTACACCACATCATAGATCAAGCCTCCCAATACCATAGAATCAATATATTATTAAATCAGGATTCGAAATATGACAACTTCGCCCCAGCCAATAAACCAAATAAGCGGTTCATACACTGCAAACCTACTCGGAAACATTAGAAGTCACCTTGCCGGATTACAGGGCTTCGATGTTATGGCGTTGGAATTAATCCAGAACGCTGATGATGCCAGAGCCGAGAAAATCATTTTTGATATAACTGATAAAGGCCTTGTTGTAACCAATAGCGGCCAGTTTACCTATTGTGGCGACCTAAAAAAGCGCCCATGTAAATTTATCCAAAACGAGAGTGACTACAGTTGCGATTACCACCGCATCGTTGATGTCGGAAGCGGCGGGAAACTGACTCACAGCGAAAACATCGGGCGTTTCGGTATCGGCTTTGTCTCAACCTACCAGATTACCGACCATCCACAGATCCACTCTTCTGGCATCAAGCTCACGCTGCACCCTGAATCTGGACAATGGTTCGTCGAGCCTGATAATCAGGCCGTTGGGACTACATTCTTCTTGCCGTGGGCAAGCAATCCCAATACAGAAGCTCGTTTAGCTCTAGGAGTTTCGCATGTCAGTGCAGCTCATATTGACCAGTTGGTAAAAGACATTCAGAAAATACTGCGGAAAAGTTTGCTGTTCCTACGGTATGTGACGAAAGCAGAAGTCCGTAAAGATGGGAAATTGCTGCTGGCGTGTGACCTTGACAGAGGAGATGGCGCTGATCTGACGATCAGCTTCCGTCCTGGTGAAGAAGTTGAAAAATGGCTCATACTCCGTACCGATGCAGAAGAAATAGCGGAAGAACTTTATGAGAGCCATCCCCGGCTTGAAGCGCTGGGAAGAGGTACAAAAATCAGTATTGGATTGCGTATCGATCCTGAACCATTGAATGATGGATTGCTGTATGCATTTCTTCCAACTGAGCAGCCAACAGGCTTGCCATTGCATATTAATGCTGATTTTTTCCCTGAATCAGATCGCAAGGCGGTAATTTTCGCCGGATATCAACACGAGCAGGCATGGAATGAAATGCTTATCGGCGCCGCAGCAGCCGAGCTTGCCCGTGATCCGGAAGCTCTTTTTCAGAAACTGGGCCATATTCAGTTTTGGCAGATTTTGACTCGCTCTTACGAATTATCAAAACCGCAAAATCACCCAGAATGTTTCAACATGTTCTGGGAAGAGTTCAAAACTACAGCTCCTCAAGCACACATCGTAGTTGCCCATGATGATTCCGTGCAATGTCCGAATGGCGTCTTTATAACACGTCCACCATTGAATGCTGAGCAGGTCATAGCTTTTCAGCGCATTGGAGGTAGGGTTGCGACAGAGGATCTTCGGCCACATCAAAACGCAATAAATCAACTGGGCTCTCAGATTCTTACTCTGGAACGAATGGTAAATCTGCTGGGACAATCGATGAGTAAATTTGAAGCCGGAGAAAGTCAGGTGACTGAACAGCAAGTCTACAGCTTGTTCCGCCCTGTATGGAGCATTGTGAATGATCTCCTTCCTGAGAGTGGGACACAAAATCAAGCAAGCGCCCCGTTTGTTCAAAAATTGTCTGCAATTCCCTTTATTATTACAGAGGATTTATATGTTGTAACAATCAATCAATCTTATTTAGCACCACTCTCGATAGATGCCGAAAAAATCGCAAAATTGCTTCCGAAACAGGCGATTGCGTCTCGCTATTTGCATGGCCTGCCAAGAATATCCAGACTTATCAATGAGCTTGAACTCGCAGGTGTGGCATCACATCTACAATCCTCAATTTCATCAGATGAAGTAGAAGATGTGATCGGTGTCGAGCATGATCAGCTGCGCGAATTATATCAATTATTTGCTGATCTTGATCGACAGGGAGATACTGATAAAAGTGTTTACACAACCCTTGTCAATTTGCCGATCTGGCTCTCAAGCAGAGGCTTGATCAAGGCAAATCAAGCTCTTCTCCCCGGGAATTTTCATGATCCGACTGGAAGGGCAGACTTATTTGATGTCAGTGTCCTGACTGAATCGGCGCGAGATTTCATTACAACAAAGCTTGGCGTGCAAACGCAGTCGATTGAGGCTTTTGTTCAGACGGTATTACCCCGACTCTTTGATGAAAACGGCCCGCTTGAAACAGATAAATATCCTCTCCTCATCACCGAACTTGCCGAACACCCATCTCTGGTTAATGACGACAATATCCTGAAGCTTCTTGGGTCGCTGCCGATTGTGCCAACACAAGACGGCAAATGGTCCCGTCCACACCTCACATACCGTCAAACCGATGCTTTGGGAAAGGTATTGGGGGATTCAAAACACCTGTGGCTCGATTTCAGCCGCATTCCGAATACCAGATCTGTTCATTGCTTTATTGAAAGCCTTGGCATCCGGCGCTCACCAATTGCAAAGCATCTGGTGGAACGAATGATCTTTATAGCTGAGAAGTATTTACCCACAGAAGATGTCAGAAGAGCCAGCGCAGAAGCCTTCTATGTTTTGTGTGACAACTATGAGGAGTGGAAGGATAAGAAGTCATTCCGGAGATCAATTGAGAACCTCATGGGGGCAGAATGTATTCCGGCTGTAGGTGACAAAGAGAATTGGTACTCGCCTGAATCGCTGCATGCGCCTTATCGTTCGGAAGCATTTGAGTCGCAAGCCAATATTCTCGACTTCAGGAACTTTGCACGTCTGAAGCGTGAACTGATTGAAGAGCTTGGCGTAACGATCAATCCCGAAACTGAGATGGTTGTCAATCATCTGCTGTATTGTGTGGAGAGGGACGTTCAGCCCCATGTTTCCTCATACCAGATGCTAAATGAGCGGGCCCAAAATGCAGACCCAATAATCAAAAACCTTGTGGGTACCCACTGTGTGTATGTTGAGAGCCAGAAACTATTTGTACGCCCAAACCAGATATACTGGATGCCTCAACAGCTAGGGAAGTACGCCTTCACAATTCCCGGAAACCTTGAATCATTCAAGCCGCTCTTTACAGCCATTGGTGTAAAAAATGCCCCAGCCGCTGAAGACTACGTTGACCTGCTGCTTGACATTGTAAAAGAACATTATGAACAGGCCAAAACAGTTACTGGAGCAGCCCGCGTTGTCTATGACACCTGCTTGTCAGGGATTGCTGCTGCGGATGCGCAAGATCAATTTGACCATTCAGACATGCAGAGATTGCAAGAATCCCCTGTAATTCTGAATTTGAAAAATCAATTGATATTCCCAGATGAAATTTTTCTCCAAGACAGTGAGTGGCATGTTAGTTTTTTCCATGGCGAGCTTGACAGTGCGTTATGCAAACCAGCACTGGAACTTTGGCCCCTACTGGGAAAAATTGGCGTTCACCGCTTGAGCGACTGTGCTGAAGTGAGTCTCGAATATGTTGACGGAGAAAATAAGTCAGAAGACGTACAGGCAGAAAAATTAGCAGAGAGAGCGGACATCATTACGCGTCTACTCCATGACAAGCCGGCATCTCTCAGGGATAAGATTCGGAAGGCACTATTTGATTTGAAAGCAACAAGCTATGATGTTGTCCGGATTCAGGCAACAGTTGCTTTTGGAGACAACAAAGTAACTACCCCCCCTGTTCCGGCATTCGCTTATTACAACGCTGATGATAGTCATATGATCCTCGCCCGCCCTGTCAGTGATCGAAGTTGGCCCCATGTGCTAAACGCTCTTTTCCATCAGTTGATGCCTGAGGAGTCGAGCAGCGAAATTTCAAAACTTACTCTAGGAATCAGGCCACTTATGTCGATGTCGCTTGAAGATGCACATCAGGAACTGACAGATGCTGGCATACCGTTTATTTCATCCAATATCATCGAGTTAACAGATGATCTTACTTCACCAGAACTTGGTGTTATCGGTGGAGAAGCAGTACTGGAGGGTGAACAGTCTGCAACATCAGATGAAAAAGAAGACGAACAGAAAAGTGACGGATTATCTGATCATGACACAAAGCACAAACCGCAAACCGCTGAGGCGCAGTCGACTGGAGGCAACGATTCGACTCAAGGCACTTCAGCAAAATTGCCATTTGGTGAGCCAAATGGGAGGGGAGCTCAAGAAGGGAATTCTGCTAAGAAACCGCAACCACAAAAAAGAGCAAAACACAAGGAACAGTGGGACAGGTGCCTTCGATCTTATGTCCGAAAAAGAACTGAATCCGATGAAACATCAGACAGCGGCCCATCTGAGCATAACCTTGCGGTAGAAGCAGTTGCCCGTAAGGCTGTATGTGATCACGAAAGAAAGCGGGGCCGGATTGCTGAACAGATGCCACAAACTCATCCTGGATACGACATATTCAGCCGTAATCCGTTGACCGGAGAAGAACGATACATTGAGGTCAAGGGAATTAGTGGAGAATGGAATAAAACCGGTGTTGGATTATCAAAGTTACAGTTCAGTAATGCACAGGATTTGGGAGAAAAATATTGGCTCTATGCCGTGGAATTTGTCTCTGACCCGGATAACATCAGGGTGCATCCAATCTGTAGCCCAGCAAATCAGGTGACTTCCTTCATGTTTGATGGCAATTGGCGTGAGGCTGTTTCTGAAGAACCTGATGATCCTTCTCTTGCATTTATCGAGGGTGTCCGGGTCAAACATCAGCATTACGGTCTGGGTCGAATTGTGTCTATGGTTCTGAGAGGTTCTACGCGTGTATTTTCGATAGCTTTTGATCTGCATGGGAAGAAAACAGTTTCGTTCAATCTTCGTGAAATGGAAGTAGTGGAGGACGAATATGGCGAAGATGCTCCCTGAGTTAACGGAAGCACAGTTGGCAGATGTCCCTTCAAAAGCAGAAGTCAAAGTTTATAGAGCATTACGCGACAGTTTATCCAATGACTATGTAGTCTTTTTCCAAGTTGCGTGGATATTACAGCAGGAAGAAGAACAGGCAAAGGATGGTGAAACAGATTTTCTTGTATGTCATCCGGACTCTGGATTCATTTGCATTGAAGTGAAAGGCGGTGGAGTTGGTTTTAATGCACAATCAGGAGAATGGTTCTCCATTGATCGACATAAAAACAAAAATGAGATAAAAAATCCGATTAGCCAGGCGCTGAAGGCAAAGTACTCAATTCTGAAAAAGCTCAAGGAAAGCAAACGCTGGCAAACTCTTTCGCTAAACAGAGTGGTTCGGGGACATGCTGTATTTTTCCCCGATGTCGGGAACACTGAAACATTGAGCAGGCCTGATATGCCTGAGAAGCTTATCGGCAGCTCAACAGCTATTGCTGATATTGGGAACTGGGTCAAGGGAGCTTTCGACTACTGGCGCAATGATGCTTCAAATAACACTCCATTAGGTCGAAATGGTGTTGAAGTTCTCAAAGATATTTTTGCCCGATCTTTTGATGTGGCACCACTCGTATCCGTTCAACTCGCTGATCAAGAGTTACGTCGCCTTTTATTGACAAAAGATCAAATTCGAGTACTCGACTTCCTTCGCTCTCGACGGCGTGTTGCTGTAAGCGGTGGGGCTGGAACTGGTAAAACGGTTCTTGCCGTGGAAAAGGCTCGCAGATTGGCAACGGAAGGATTTCGCACATTACTAACTTGTTACAATAGGCACCTTGCTGACAGTCTTGCAAAAACCTGTGCTTCCCTGCCAAACCTAGAGGTAATGAGCTTTCATCAACTATGCCACCGATTTATTGATAGAGCCAATAAGGCATCTAGCCGCGACCTTGTGGCTGAGGCAAAAGTAACATATCCGGGAAAAGATCTTTATGATGTGCAGGTACCTAATGCCCTTGCGTATGCTCTTGAGATACTGCCAGATCGTTATGACGCAATCGTTTGTGATGAAGGCCAGGATTTTCGTGAGGAATTCTGGGTGCCGCTTGAATTCTTGCTTTCCGATTATGAGAACAGCCCTCTTTACGTTTTTTATGATGACAATCAGAACCTGTATTCCCGTGTCGGAACTTTCCCAATTCAAGACGAGTCTTTTTCTCTAACTGACAATTGCCGTAACACAACTCCCATACATATGGCAGCGTATAAATATTACAAGGGGCTTGCTGTCAATCCACCAGATAATCCAGGCGATGAAATCCAGTTTGATGCTATAGGGAGCCGTATTCAGCAGGCTTCAAGGATCAACGCGAAAATAGTTGATCTGATATCAAAGCAAAATGTTTTGCCTGGAGACATAACTGTATTAATTGCTGATGCGTTACATAAAACAGAATACTACAGCCTGTTAAATAGACTGCCACTACCAAAGTCAGCTATATTGCTTGAAGAAGGATTGCGAGGTAGCAATACAGTTCTGCTTGACACGGTACAACGCTTCAAGGGTCTTGAATCTCCCGTAGTATTTATTTGGGGGCTAGACTCAATTGACATCTCAAAGCACTCAGAGCTGCTGTATGTAGGCATGAGCCGGGCAAAATCATTACTTACAATTGTTGCCAGCGCTGAAACATGTAAGA
Source organism: Geobacter sp. (assembly GCA_016177775.1). Lineage (GTDB taxonomy): Bacteria > Desulfobacterota > Desulfuromonadia > Geobacterales > Geobacteraceae > JACOUQ01. The sequence continues at coordinate 156,710 of JACOUQ010000003.1, read as the reverse complement.
CTCTATCAATATCGTGAAAATGGGGGCGCTGATGTCTGCACCAACTGCAATAACCACTGTTGATGATGCTTATCTCTGCCAGATTATCGGGAGTGTTGAACGCCGTCTTGTTTTCATGACACCAGGGATGTCTGACCAGGTGGCCGAAGCGGTCTGTAATAAGTGGCTCGAGTTACCATCAGAGGCTGTCAATATCATCGTCGATGTTGATCCTGAAGTGTGCCGAATGGGTTTTGGAACAATTGGAGCACTAAAAAAATTAAACGACCAAGCCAAAAAGGTCGACAGTGCCATACATGAACAGGCCGGAGTCAGAATTGCTCTGCTTATTGCCGACGATGTGACACTGTTTTATGCTCCGACACCACTTTTGATAGAAACTGGATCGGATACCCAGGTGCGCCCTAACGCAGTGAAACTTAACTTGGTGCCCACAGATATCGCCAAAGATATGGGACTTACAGAGACTGGTGGCGTTGCCGCCGTGGGAACCAACTCCATCAGTCCTCAAAAAATACTGGAGACTACCAACGATTTGGTACGTAATCCTCCCATGAAATTCGATATTGCCAGAAAGGTGCGAGTCTTCAATTCTCAAATTGAATTCGTAGAATTCGAGTTGAGAGGCCATCAGATTGGCAAGAGGAAGGTCAATATCCCCAGCGACCTGCTTGGCTTGGCAAAGGACGACAAAACCAAGAAGTTGCTGCATAGTTCATTTCAGTTGATTGACGATGAAGATGCAAAAATATCGGGCAAAGAGATTACCGATGAAAAGGAAAAAATTGCCAGGGATTTTCTGATCAATCTCCCAAACTTTGGGAACGTCATACTCAGGAGCAAAAAGGAAGAGTTTGAAACAGCCGTTGAGACTTTGAGAAAGCAAATAGAGGCTTTTCAAAAGGAACTTGAGGCTAAGCTGCAACAAGCAATCGATAAGAACAGAGCTTCATTGGTGAATGCTCTTGCCCCTGCTGTAATTGCCCAAACTCCTGACCGGTGGCAGAAATTCCTGCCAACAAACCCTTCCGAAGATGATATCCGTCAAGTATTGGACTGCGAACTCGCGGAACAATTCGGGTCTGCCGAAGCAAACCTGAAAAAGATAGACATCTCTCTTATTTTCAAAGGGGTCACCTATGAAACACTCAACGATCCAGAGTTTGTAAAGATCGTGAAGAAGAAAATGCCTATCCTCAGACTGTATGAAGAGTATGACGCTGCAAAAGAGGCGCAACAGAGATTATTTTAAAAAGCCGGGGAAGATCCCGTCAGGAAATCGCACCTCAGGTCAGCATGATGCCTAATCGGTTGCAAGCTGGCTACGGCAAACCGATCTGGTCGGCAAACTGTTATCATATCTGAACCCGTCTCTGTCGAGAGCCGAACGGACTCTCGCCCAGGTTGAAGGCTGGATACTTGGAATCATGAAGAAAGAGACTTGTGATGAGGACTGCAATGTTCCGTCAGGGGAGAAACGATAATGAATATATTTTGGAATAACGGCGAGAGAGAGACCATTCAGGGTCTTGATATCCTCGCCTTACGGCAGCTGGATCAGCAGATTGAGCAGGACTGGGTTGCCAATGTGACGACGATCTCGATCAGGGCCAGATACCTGTCGTTACTGCCATGGCTGTTTACCGAATTCTATTCGTGGCAATTGCAGTCGGATTCGGGACAGGCGACTTTTGATCTTGAGCAATTCAAGCTCGCTGCTGCGCGGATGGAGATAATCGTTCTTGCTGCCACCAGATATGGCAAGAAATGGGGTGAATCCGGCACCACCTACGGCGGGATCGGGCCTGAACTCTACCATGAAGACATAACCGCCCTTGAACAGGATGGATCTATTGATCTGGAGCCGGCGGGGCGAGGCGGCGCAGTTTACGGCACCTATGTAATGCCCTGTCGAGGTTTCGGACTACTGGATTTCACGGTCGGAGGCCAGGCCGCTCCTGTCAGTGTGACGAGAAGAGGGCAAGAGCTTCATGAAGCCCGCAGGAAGGTTTTATCGCCAACCGGATTGACCCGGCTGGTTCTGGAGGGGGGAACCCTGACAACCGATCTGCTGGAACAGGAAGGCGTGCATTTTTCTCTTAACGGTCTGCATGCAAACCCGGAAGAAATGGAGCTGCTTAAAGAAGCATTGGTGAAGCCGTATGTTGATCACGCCGAAATAAACCTGCGATACGCCCATTTTACCGATTCGGCACGCTGGTTCATGTCGATCCTGTCAGACACATCCTCCGGTATGAATTCAGAGGAAATTCTCAAGTTGAATTATCGCAAAATGGTCTCTGCTGATGCCACGCCTGACAAGGTCGAATTGAGCTGGGGCGAATACGAGTTGCGGAGGCGTGTGCATTTCGCCCTTGAGCTGCTTCTGGGGGCGATGACCCATACGGTCATCGATCTCGTGGAAGCAACCGTCGAGCAGGTGCTGTCATTATGGGAGACCGAGTGGGATAAACCGCCACTGCTGGACGAGCTGTTACCATTAGCCGCTAATCCATTCACGTTGAGCTTGCAGGAGTTTGCTGACAAGGTGCCACTGGATGCTTTCCTCGGCCAAGGCCCGAATATGAGTGCGGCCAGGGATCTTTCGTCAGGCCAGAAGGCTCTGTATGCTTTGACTGTCCTGATTGCCTGCAAGGAGCAGACAGAATGCCTCCGCACGGCTGGTTTGCTACCCGACCGGCACCATTACCTGGAGCGGGCATTCTCGATTATCAGCCGGGGCAGCCAGTCGGTAAGCGATACCCTGCGCGAGCTTCTGATAGCTGCGGTTATCGAACCGCATTTGAAAACATCCTTGCGAAAACTCGGTCAGGGACAGAAATGCTCGCTCCGTTTCTTTCCTGAAGGCAATATCTTGCGGCCTACCGGCAAGCGAGTAGTTGCCAGCAGCAGCGGTGACAGGTTGGGCAATGTCCTGGGATTTTTTGCCGACACCGGCTATCTGCACCGCATTGAAAGTTCTCGCTTCAGCCTGGCACCCGATGGCAGCTCTTTGTTGAACACCTTGGGGGCATCCGCATGAGAAATGATATCGTCAGAATCATTGAAGCGGAGAAGGATGTCACCAATGTTATTGTCCTCACCCATAACATCGATTTTGTCTTCGTCCAGTCGGTCGTTATTCCAGCCCTCCGGCGCTGTGGCCATCCCTCGCTGACGGTCTTTGCCGACGCCCAATGTGCGAATGAGAGTTATCAGCACCAGCACCTGGTACTCAACTCATTGGGGCGGCGTTTTCGGGTTGTTCCAGTCGCCATGCATCCGGGCTATCGCTTCCATCCGAAGGCAATTCTGCTTTCCGGACAGAAAAAGGCAACGTTGCTGATTGGCAGCGGCAATCTCACTTTTGGCGGCTGGCGGGAAAATGCCGAGATCTGGTGCAGATTTGATACTGATGTTGACGGGACGTCTCCCTTCTCTGCATTCAAGGGATATCTTGACTCCGTTCTCTCCCTGACGCCGTTGCAGGAGACTCTGCGGGCAGAAGTTGATGAATGCTTCGAGGGGCAGAGCCGCTTTTGGGCAATCGACATGCTCCCTCCGGATCTCCTTGTTGGCCGGCCTCTTGCCAAAGTGGCCCTCATCGACCAGATGAGAGCAGTAACCCCGCAAAACGTGACCAGCGCCCTGATCTGTTCGCCGTATTTTGATGACTCGGGAAACGCACTGCAGAGCATTGCGACATCATTCGGGGTAAGTCCAAAGGTTGCTGTGCAGCGCTGCCGCAGCGGGTTAAAAGCTGAAGCCGCCGAGCAGTTGGGAACTGCTATCGAACTCTCCACGGTCAATTTCCATCACTTGGACCATGAAGAGAACTCCCGAGAAGCGTTTATCCATGCCAAATGGTATGGCTTTGAGCATGAGGATACGGTTACGGTCTTTCTTGGCAGTGCAAATTGTTCAAATGCAGCACTGATCGTTCCGGGAAGTGCCGGTAATGCGGAGTTGATGACCTATGCAACTATATCGAAGGAAGAGTTTGCTTCACTGCTGTCAGACGAGCTTGAGTTCATCGATGCTGACCCGCAACTTCAGCCCATCACTGCCGGTGAAGAGACCGACAAGGCATCATTGCCTGCGATCCGGATCATGGCGGCCAGACTTGATCAGGATGTTATCCAGATAGCGTACAGCCACAGTGAAGGGGTAACGGTTACTCAACTCTGTATTGATGGAACCAGTGCTGAATATTCCATTGCCGAACCCGGAGTGATGGTCTCGTTCGGGATACCAGCGGACAGCAGGCAGGTGTCACTCAAAGGGACGTCATGCGATGGTGAACTATGCTCAAACTTGATGTGGATTGATCGTGAGCAGGATCTGAGCACCACCGCCAGGAGTCGATCAGTCATCGACGCCGTTCGCAAGGGGGTAAACTCGCAGGGCTGGAGTATCGGCACTTGGTCGGATATCTCCAATGTATTTCTCCGCAACCTGCAATACATGCCTTCACGGGCCGCGTTCCAGCCAAGGCTGGTTGCCAGAGGCGATAGATCCACCGAAACGAATCGGGTATACAGCGCCGAGGATGTATTCAGTGACAGCTACGGCCTGCCCAGATTTACCCGGCACTTTACGCAGCTGGCTGACGGCTTTGATGACAGGGTGACCAGTCTGCGCCAATTATTGCTCCGCTGGTTTGGATTAAAAGAGAACCGGGAGGGCGATGATTCGCCAGCGGATCACCCCGGACCAACAGGTGGAGTGATACCGCCTGAAGAGATCGTGCCAATCCTCAAATCGGGATCGCCCCCGGTACGCACCGTTGCCGAGATCAAGGAGAGTGATCGCCGCCGTGCTCTGCAGATGCTGCAGCTGATAACAGAGGCAATAACGTCGGAAGAGTATCTGACGCAAAGACAACCGGAAACATTATCGGTGGACATCCAGTTTACTTCGGTGCTTTTACGGGCCGGGCTTCACGAGAAGTGGATCTCCCCAGATGAGTTCTTTGCCTGTACCCAGAAAATCTGGAGCACGTTATTCTTTTCCTGCCCTGCCGATCCCGGTATTGGCTGGCTTGAGTACCGATATCGCAATGAAGAAGACCCGGTGCTATTCATAGAGCGGTTGGTATCCCCTAAACTTACCGCTGCCCTTGCAGCATGGGCATTCGCTATCCCCAATTGCGGTGGGACACCGGAGCAGGTGAGATTCAGGCTTTCGCAAGTGTTGTCAGTGTCCCGGTTGCCATGGCTATGGGAACATGGGGCACGTGAAGAGGTCGCCAATGAATTGAAAGAAGTTCTCAGCATTACCAGCAATGATCTTTCTGTTGATTTCTTGCAGGAGGTAGAGGGCCGATGGAATGATTTGATCCGCCAAGGGTATGCGCTGAAGCTTCTTGAAGACTCTTTGGCCAACAAGACTCCGTTGGAAATCAAGTCTGTTATCCGGCAGCAGGACGTCAAGAAAGGTGAGCTGCTCTGGCAAGGAAAAGCCGGGTTCTGTGTCGCCCGTCAAAATTTCTCCAGAACGAATACCGGCGGCAAGGCAACAATCCTCTATCTCCAGAGGTCAGCCGAAGGGATAGTTGTTGCCGACTTCACGATCCCGATAAGAGGAGTTATCGAGTCAGAGGTTGTCTTTTTGAATGAGAAACAAAGGACTGTTCTAGCAGGGATGTTTGCCTCTCTAACCACCAGTTGAAAATTATCACGAGGGAGTGGAAAAGGAAAAGAATTATATAGTACCAAGATAGGGGTTAAATTTACCCGTTGATCCGGCTCTTCAGAACAGTACTAGGTTTAAACGTCAGAACCTTCCGTGATGAAATGGTTATAGTCTCCCCGGTCTGCGGGTTCCTTCCATTCCGATCGGCCTTCTGTCGAACTACAAAATTCCCGAATCCGCTAACCTTCACATGCCCTTCAGTCTCTATGGCTTCCTTGAGAATTTCCATGACGAGGTCCACCAATTCAACGGCTTCTTTCTTCTGGCAAGAGAGCCTTTCATAAATTTTTTCGGCTAAATCAGCTTTTGTCATTTCCCGGCCCTCTCGTCAAATTCGTGTGGCCTGTAAATACCATAATTTGCACGAAATTTCCAAAGAAAAAGGTAATCACAAGGATCGCTTCTCTCCGAGCCTGACGGGGCTAATGCTGCATCTACAATCGTTGATAAATTGCCGTTTCCTTCGACTCTGAGAAGATCATTGGTTCATAGCGACAATAATCTCGTCTCTATTTATCGCCACAATTTGCTGTTCCTCACCAGAACGCGTGCTTTCGTTGACGTCAATACCAAGTTTCTTGAGTAAATACCAAAGAAGTGCAATTCTGCAATTTATGTTCAATTTGTAATCGATCATTCCATAATCCATGGCCACAATATGTTTTTGGTCATCGGTCAGCTTAGGGTTAGGCCCAATTATAACATCTATAAAGTTAAACCATTGTTTATCAGTAGTTGAATCGACATCCGAATCAGATGGATTCGATACACTTACAATCCTACCCAAAACATAGTCCTTAAATTTATTATCTGAATGACAATACGCCCTAACGTGCCACCTGAAGCCGTCATACCCGAAAGCATGAGGTGAAATAAAACGATTATTTCCAGCCTGAGGATTTTTAAACGACCTGTAATCAACGGTAATTTTTTGTTTGAACTTGATTGCTTGAATAATAGATTTCAAAATGGTCATGTTAACAATACGAGTAGGGCTTGGTACTGTATCTATGTAGTTGATATCAAATGAGCTACTATTCTCAACTGATGCTGAAGAAAGAGCTCTTGAAAAATATGCGTCAGCAGATAGTTTAATGAATATAGGATGAAAAGCTTCAGTCGGTACGTAGTGTTTCGCACTTGGATTATAGGCGATGTTGTTGGATGCCAGTTCCTGGTATTTAGTGAAATCTACCGAGGCCTGCGGTATGGAAATCCCGAATTCTGCGGTCAGGTCTCCGCGATTAACCCTCCCTTCCCAAAAAAGCTTGAACTCAAGATAATGAAGCCGTTTTCGTGTGCTCCATGGGAGCGTAACTACTTGTTCTTCCAAATTAATCTCCTCAATTTCAAGATGGGAATAAAAACTATATTGACATATTAACTATTCGCATATAAATTACGCGTACAGTTTATATACCCGTCTTGTCGGAAAACTTCAAGAAAAAAGGAGAAATGACATGAGCAGCGAAAAGAAACCCGATCAGCCTGAGCAGGAGAAAAAACAATATCATTTCAAGGTTGATAACACGCCATACAAATGGGACCAGCGGTATATTACTGGGGCGGAAATAAGGAGCGTTGGTCCCGGAATCCCCGAAAGTATGGACTTGTTCATCAAGGTAAAGGGAAAGCCTGGAAGATTGGTGGCTAATGACGAAGTGATTGATCTGGATGATAACGGGATCGAGAAGTTCTATTCCCAAGAATCCAGTTCAAGCGCAGGTGATAATTAATGGGTCTTCTATTTGACGAGGATTACCGGATCATCGAAGAATCCGGCTTAGAACATGATGAAGACGAAACTCAAAGGTTTCTCCTGATCAAGAACTTTCCTCTCCCGCCTGGCTTGTATGGGCATGGAGGGGAAGCACTTGATCAGGTGGAGGTTCTTTGGGTTGTCCCGTCTGACTACAACACAAGTGGTGGCGATATGTTCTGGGTTCATCCGGCGTTGTCAAGAGTAGACGGGAAGGAGATCCCTGCCGCTTTTGGTTTTGGTGGTGGCGATGCGCGCCATTTCAAGAGCAAGGAATACTGCCGGTGGTCGCGCCACTGGAATGCTACTGCCTGGAAGCCGAAAGTCGACAACATCCAAAAAGTTCTTGATCGGATTGAGTGGGCATTAAGAAATCCGGATACGAAACGATGACTGGTCACCGTATTACTTTGTTAGGAAGTCAGGACCGTGCTCTGAAAGAGTGGCTTTGCGGACACCCAGAAGGCCATGAGCGCGGTGCAATAGTTTTGTTTCGTCGACTCGCGCGAGTAGTGAATCATCAACCGGCCTCAGATCGCTTCTTGGCAATAGATGTGATTAGACTGACAGATGAGTGGATTCTAGACAGTTCCTCAACTCATCTCAAGATCAACATGCGCATGCTGCCAGATGTATTTTTAAGATGCGAGACCGAACGGCTTGAGCTCGGGTTTGTTCACAATCATCCCGACGGCTACGTGGGCTTTTCTGCACAAGATGAGATCAACGAGCTGAACATCCTTCATGGCCTTTCCGGGTGCAACAGTCAGGATTCCTACCTTATTGCAATGACCTTATCCGATGGCAATTGGTTCGCCAGGATTCGCCAGGGGCGCTCTCTCGAAACTCCGTTGTTGGTTCGGCATATTTGCGTACTTTCTGACAAGATTGAAATCCATGGGATTTCTCTGCCAGAAGAATCATCGGATATACTATTGCGCCAGGAATCAGCGTTTGGAATGCCGTTCAATTCAAAGCTACAGTCTCTCCGCGCTGTGGTGGTTGGTGCAGGCGGGACCGGTTCGCCGGTTGCTACACTGTTAGCGCGTGGCGGGGTTGGCGAGTTGATAATCATTGATGGCGACGATCTGGACAAGTCTAATATGAACCGCGTTCGTGGTTATCGCGCCCAAGACATCGGTAAGAATAAAGCTCAGTCGCTGAAAGAATTTATTGATAGCCTTGGATTAAATGTTTCCGTATCAGCGATTAATGGATACTTGAACGAATCATTTGAAGCCGTAGATGCTCTTTCCAGTGCGGATGTTATATTCGGCTGTACAGATGATATTTCCGGCAGGAACCTGATGAACCAAGCGCTCTATTACCATGCTCAGGTCTATATTGACTGCGGATTGACTGGCCGTGTTGATGTTCATGAGGATGGTTACCCATATCTTCGAGATCATCGTGGTAGGGTTAGCTGCATTTTGCCCGAGTCTGGTGCCTGCCTGCGCTGCCAACGTGTGGTAACAGATGAAAAATTAAGATATGAGCAGGCTATCAAAGATAACCCTGAGTTGGCAAAACTTGATCCAGTTACTTTGAAGCGGGACTATTATCTGGTCGGTGGAGGTGAGCAAGCTCCTGGGGTAGGCCCATTTACTAGCGCAACCGCAGATAACGTGGTCGCGACGTTCATGAATCTGGTCAGACCCTACAGAAGTATTTCAGAAGAGCTTAGACAGGATAACATTTGGATAGATTTTATCCACATGACAATTCATAGCAATGAGCCAGTAAATGATCCAGAATGCATCTGTTGTCGCTCAGGCTTTCTTCTTCTTAGAGATGAAGGTAAATTTCGACTAGAAATTCCAAGATTAGGTGAGATAAATGCAACTCTATGATTTGTTTCGGAAAATATATAAATTCATCTTTTCATCAAGAACTCGGACTCCTCGTCATGAAGACATAAATCGGTGTACCACAGAACCTCGGTTGCACTTTAAGTCGCTTCTGGTAGCAAACAAGACCCCGAAGAATGCCTCCATTGGTGATGATGAGTTCATTACAGTGGTTCACGAGAACAACCCTTACTGGGCCATGTTCAAATGTCCCTGTGGTTGTGGCACTGTCATTTCCCTGTCCCTCCAAAAAATCCACAAACCAAGTTGGACCGTGGAAAAAACAAAATCAGGCCGGCCATCGCTTCATCCATCGGTTTGGCAAAACAAGGGGTGTTGCAGTCATTTTTGGATAAAGGATGGGCGAGTTCATTGGTGCAGCAACTCAGGCATTGAACCATGGGTAGCTGAGCCAGACCACTACTCAAACCCCCGTTTGGCATGAGTGTGCGGAATATGGAAATCAAAGGCTCCTTAACAGAGAAAGCAAAGTACTTTCATCTCTTGCCATGAGGGGGGAATAGTGAGTAAAGGGTTCGTTCTAGTTGATGAGCCGCTCATTGAGTATGTCATCGACCAGGCCGATGGACGCGAGTATCGAGCCGGTGAATATGTGTTCGCTTCCGCACGAGACATAGCTCAGATCCGGCTGAGAGTTTTTGATGCAATAAAGAGAGGGGAGCCCAACATTATCTGCGCTGCCTGCCATACCCCCGCGTATCCCCGAAAGCACCTCGACACCGGAAGGTTCCATTTTGTTCATGTTTCAGAGGATAGTGACAAGGACTGCCCGTACAACGAGAAAAGAAGGAGACTGGACACCGGCCGCATTGACAGTATGCGATATAATGGCCAGAAAGAGGGTCCGGACCACAAATTGGTAAAAAGTCTTTTGCGATCGAGCGTTGACGTGGATCCAGATTTCGATCCGCAACTGACCAGAGAAGAAAAAAATTGGTATGGTGCGACAGATGAAAAAAAATGGCGCAGACCTGACATAGCAGCAGTTCGTAAGAGTGACGCCGGAAACAGCCTGAAAATTGCTTTTGAGATCCAGCTCTCGTCAACGTATCTCAAGGTTATTGCAGCCCGACGCGAGTTCTATCTTAAAGAAAATGCCCTTCTTTTCTGGATATTCAAGGATGCAAGCGGCACAGACCCCCGACAGTATCAAGACGATCTTTTTTACAATAACAATTCCAATCTGTTCGTGGTCGATGAAGAAACGCTGCGCCTTTCCCGTGAACAGGGTAAACTTGTTTTCCGATGCTGCTATTACGAACCAGTACTGGAATGTGTAAGCGTTACGGATGTCTGGCGTGAACGTTTAGTTGGCTTCGACGAGCTGACAACCGATATTTGCAATCAAAGGGTATACTGGTATGACTACAAGGGGGAAAAAGCAAGGTTACTTGAAACTGCTGGGAAGGTTGCCTGGGAGCGAGAAGAAGATAAACTCCGAGAACGGTATGTGGAATTCTGGATTAAGTTTCATAATGGCGAGTGTGAAGATCCTGAAAGAGAATATAGGCAGATCAGGAACAACTTGTCGAACCATGACATCTTGATCCCGGAACGCCAAGATCGTGAGATTGCCCGTTTTACCCAGATGGTTTTGAGCGCCAAGGCCGGCGAAGGTGTTCTGACGGGTTACAAGACTCTCCTTGAAGTGGCTAATCACTCATACATCCATGGCAAACAGTTTCTGTGGCACTTTGGAAGGGTCTTGCAGCATTACGGTAATTGGGAGAAACTGCTCGCCCAGGATAGGGACGCGGAGCGGAAAAAGAAATCTCGCGGCAAGGATCACGAAAGCTGGACAAAGAAGGGCATGACTATCAAGCGAGGAATTGATGGCAATTCCATTGAGTTCAGGCAAAACCGGCGTTATGATAAACTGTTCTTTTTCCTGTTTCCTGAGATATCCATACCGTCAGCGAACAAATAGAAAAAGGCGGCCACAAGGGCCGCCTCTATCCAGGCCGGACGGGCATCATCCAACCTGAAGACTCTAGCAGGGTCTCATTCCCGTGAAAATGGAAATAACCTCGATCTGACCGCCTGAAAGATCATTCCTCAGTAAGGCCTTCTCGAATTCCTCCCACGAAAGTGAATACTCCCTGCCGTTTATCCGTGCTTTTACCGTCATGGCCATCTCCCCCTTATCAGTGTGATTGGCGCCCAAAAGGGCTCCCCGCAACCACCGTGATTACGGAGGCTCCGGGGAACCCTCTTGGGCGAGGGGAGAGGGTAGGGGAGGGCGCACGAAGCGCCGCTCCCCCTTATCTAAAAGGGCAGACTGGCCACCCTCTTAACCCGTTACTTCATCTCAGTTCGAGGCGGGCCCGGCTGCGACTGATCCGGAGATGACTCCTTTTTCTTTTCCTCTTCGCGTTGCTGCACCTTTTCCCGCAGCTCTTCTTGAGGATCGGTCATGGCCCTGCCGGCGCTGGCGGTCATATGAACGACCGTGGCGACGGGGTTCAACCAGGAAGCCCCTTGGGTCGCAAGTTCTACGCTGGCCCACTGGCTGTGACTGCAGCCGCCCAGAAACATCGCCGCAACTATCATCAGAATTGCATTTGTCTTTCTCATTTTCGTAGTCCTCCATGATGGTTAATGGTTTCCTCGATGATCGGGAGGATCTCCGGGCAGAAAAGCTCGCCCAGGTTCCCCCGCTTGGCCAGCAGCCTGGCGACACCGGGTATTGTTTTTGCCATGTACGCGAACCCAGTCTCCAACCGCTCAAGGCGGTGGAGGTTCTGCATCGTGGCATTCATTTCAACGCCGGACTGCTTCAGGAAGTCGAATCCGGACATGGTGATGAGGGTTTCTGTTTTGCCGGCATTCCTGTAGAAAGAATCAGGGTCCTGGCCTTCCGGGAAGATGAAGACACTGGCCTTCATCTCTTCCTTTACAGCCAGCAGGATGCTTTTCTGGAGAGCCTTTCTACCGGCGTCGTCACCATCGAACATCAGGTTCAGGCGCCGGACGTAGCGCTTCAGAAGGGCTGCGTGCTCCCTGGTAAACGCCGTCCCGCAGGTGGCAACGACGTTGTTGATGCCGGCAGACCACATCTGCATGAGGTCGATGTAGCCTTCGACCACGTAGACCTCACCTTTTAGCTTCATTGCCTCGATGGCGCCGTCCAACCCGAAGAGAGTTGCCGACTTCCTGAAAAGAGGCGTTTCCGGGCTGTTGATGTATTTGCATCGTGATTTTGTCGCACTGATCGTTCGTCCGGCAAAGGCGATGATGTATCCCGCTTTATCCTTGATGGGGAACATCACGCGCCCCCGGAAGGTGTCGCGGTAGTTGCCCGCGGCGTCTTTCCGTATCAGCCCGGCCTTCTCCGCGACACTGAGCGGGAGTCTTTCCTTGTCGAGATAATCCACGAGGACTTTCCCGCCGACAGGTGCGAAGCCGATCCCGAACTGTCTGACCATTGTATCGGTCATCCGGGTCCCGACGTATGCCTTTGCGCCATTCTGATTTTTCAGCAGGCTGTTGTGGTAGAACCGCTGTACCTTTGCCAGGACATTCAGCATGCCCCTCCGTTCCCTTTCCTCCCCGCTGTCATAATTAGGAATGGTGATGCCTCCTCTTATGGCGAGGCGTTCGAGGGCGACAGGGAAAGAGATGCCGTCAATCTTCATCAGAAACTTGGCGACATCTCCTCCTTCTCCGCAGGAACCGAAACAGTGCCATGTTTTCCGGCCGGGATCGGCGGTAAAAGATGGCGTCTTCTCCGCATGAAAGGGACAGCATGCTACATAGGCCCGCGCTGTTTTCCTTAGAGGGACGTATTCCCCGATTATGGAGACGATATTTTCCGCTCCGTAGGCGAGGATCTCCCTCTTTATATTGTCAGGTATCATTTTCATGGGGAAGCAACCTCCATGGAGTTCGCGGTGGCAAACTCCTCATCCTCGATCAGGCTGTTCAAGTCCGCACCCGTTTCCAGATGCTTCAATACCAGCCTGATCGCCGATGCCACTTCGTTGAGACATGTCTTCGGCCCCTGGTGGCATGAAATGCCCGACAGGGCCTTGACCGCATCCTGCGCCTCCAGTCCGGACCGAAGTCCGTAGGAGACCAGCCGGGCGATGCCGTCGGCCATTGCCGAACCGCAGCCGCCTGCTTTGCCGAATCGGATGAAGACCTCGAAAGGTTTCCCTTCCTGGGAGGTGACGGTCACGAAAATCTTGCCGCAGTGTGATCGTCGTTGAATGGTGTAACCCGGTGCGGCGGCCGGGCGTGGTGTTTTCAGGCTCATATCTGTCCTCCTGTAATTGACGCTTTCCCCATGCGGGGAGCGCAGTTGTCTCTCCCCGTATGACGATCATCCAGGTTATTCCTCCTTGAGTTGTTCGAGAACAGCGTCAAGGTCGATTTTAGCCTGGCCGAGTTCCTCTACTCGTGCAAAAGCCTCCGATATATCCCCATCCCCTTGCGGAACCTTTACCGTTTCTTCCGGAGTTGAGCCGTCCGTGTCATAGTCGATAACCATGAAGATAATCGGCGGGATGTCGTTCGGACGATCGGCGGTCACGCACTGTACCAGCCCGCCATCCATAACGACTGCCACCTTGGGTGGCGGTGCGTCGAGGTATTCCCGAATCTGGGGAATGAGCTGGGAGAGGAAGTTCACGGCCTCACAGCCGTTGATTTCCTCGTTGTAGAATTCGCTTGCGGGATCGGCCTGGGGAAAGGCCTCGATTATTTCCAGAAGAAGATCTCTTGCCATGTTCTGACTCCTTTGATTGTTAGGGGGCAGAACTCCCTTCGAGGGGAAATGTTCCGCCCCCTTTTGGGTTGGCATTGTTGGTTAACCTTTTGCCTCGGCAACGACATCCGCCAGGCGTTTGACCGCTTCGCTAATGTCGCCGTGATTCCAGGTCTCGATCAATTGTTCGGCGGCTTCCAGCAGTTTCGGTGAGGTCGCGTAAAGCCGTGCATCAGCTTCTACGGTCTCGTTGATCGGCTGATTGTTTGCCCCGCATGCATATACAGAGGCATGGGGCATGAAGCCGACACGGGCTATGGCGATGAAGCCTGCGCCATCAACCCTTCTTATTTCCAATGGTCCTTTCGTGTACATAGTTCATCTCCTGTTGGTCAGGGGACTCTCCCCTTGATGGTTGATTTGATATCAGGCTCGCAGCCGCTCATCCCAGCAGCACTCACCGATGAAATGGGCGAAGTCGTCGCTCTGGTAGAAGATGCGGGCGCTGCTTTGGATAATCAGATTGCCGCAGCCGACGCATTTGACGGCTCTCTCGAGTGGGCTGTCCGCTTCCGTCAGCTCCCGGATGTAGCTCTCTTCACAATCCATGCAGCAGTAGATTTCCCTGTCGATACCTAACAGAGTGTCGGTGCGGGACAATTCCAGATTGCCGTCACATGCCCGGCAACGTGGTCCGTCCTGCTCTTTTGAACCGATTACCCGATGGATCTTCCAGGCAATGCTGGCGAGCTTTCCTGAAGACGTTGTGTCGGCCGCACAGCGGCGCAGGGTTTCGATGTCGAGAGCATTCCCGGCGTCGTCAGTCGTGAGCGCCTGGAATACCTCCCTGAGTAGAGGAAGGTACGAGTCATCCGTTTCCGGGCCGATATCCCCGGTTTCGGCCTCATGTTTCCGTTGTTCCAGCCAGGATGACGTATTGCAAAACTGCACGTCATCAGCGGTTATGAAAACCGCACTGCCGCCGAAACCGTCCGGCCGCATCCTGGAACACGAATAGGAGCTTTCCTTGAGGATCCAGGGAAGTTCGCCGTTGGAGCGGCGAATGATTTCCTGAAATCTGGCGTAAAGATCATCCTCACTGAGTTCGATGTCATCCTTGGGATCTTCACCAGCAAGAACACCGGCAGTACACCAGTCTTCCGCATAGAGGTAGACCTTGTCGTCTCCATCGTGTTCAATGCTGATGCTGAAGGCATCGAAGAATCGCCTGTCCTCATCGGTTATCAACTGCTTGGGAATGGATGGTTGGAAAATTGATTGGCTCAGGTAGTCTGTCATTTGGTCTGTCTCCTTTTTTTCTCGGGGAGACGGACCCCCTTGTCGGGGAGTTAGTCTCCCCGTTGGGATTGAAACTGTTCAGAGGTGGGTGTCCAGGCCGGTGACCCTGGTGAAAATCTCTTCCAGGTCATCGGCGTAGACATAATCCAGTTTCTCGATGCTCTCGGATTTCAATTCAGGTCCACGATAGACCTTCAAGGCCTCAAAGATGTAGGTATCAGTCCAGTCCAGTGTAATCCTGATTTTGTTGATACCTTCCTTGGCAAACCCTGCCGGCAGGCTGAACATGAGGAAGTTGTCGCCACCGATAAAATCCCCGGCGCCGGTCATGGTAATAAATCTCCGGCCGCCGAGTTGGGCAAGAATTGTTTGGGCGATTTGCAGGTCAGCCATTAGACAGCCTCCTGTTCATCGCCGACCTCTTCCCGTACGTCGTAGTCGCCGTCTTCATCGAGGGCAGTAAGCGGCACCGATGCGGATTCCCACCGGACGGAGGTGTGCTTGTAGTATCCCGACCAGAAGAAGTCGTTATCGGTGACGTTGAGTGTGTTGCATTCCGACCGCCCCTCGAATTCCTTCATGGCAAACTTCCCGTTTTCCAGGTCAGCTTCATAATCGGCGACCATGAACTCGCAGTCGTTGCTGAACTCGGAGATCCTGTACACCTCCAGGCCCCTCACAACTGCCGAGAGCTTCCTGATGCGGTTGATCCTGGCCGCATCCAGTTCGATTACGGCAAAATCGGCTGCTTCGAAGAAGTCGCTGTTGTCGGATATTGGAATGATAAGTTTCTTTGTGGAAGGCGTGAGTGCGCAGTCATTTTCGATGTTCATGCTTGTCTCCTCTGTTTTTGCTGGACAGGGAACAAGGCCCCCGCAGGGAGATCATGCCCCTGACGGGTTGTCAGATAAGGCCTTGTTCGGCGAAGCTCAGGTAACTGTCGCCGATGATGATGTGGTCGAGTACCTTGATGCCGAGGAGATCGCCCGCTTCTTTGATGCGCCGGGTAATCTCCAAGTCCTCACGGGACGGTGCAGTATCGCCGGTGGGGTGGTTGTGGAGGAGCAGGATAGCTGCAGCACTGGACAGACAGGCTGTTTTGAAAACCTCCCTCGGGTGAACGATGGACTGGTTCAAAGAGCCCACCGATACCCTGTCGAGACAGGCGATCCTGTTCTTGCCGTCCAGGTGCAACACAATGAAATGCTCCTTCGCTTCCAGCCGGAGGTCATAGAACATCTCAAAGACCTGACTTGCCGACGTGAAGCGCTTGGACACCCATGCAGGTGCGTCTTCCCGCACCACCTCTTTCCGGTATTTGGCTTCGATTGAGAGGATTGTTATTTTCTTTTTCTCCGGGGGGATTTCATCTCCGAAGAGATTTCTGAGATAGGTGGACATTCGTTGGCTCCTTTCCGGAGGGCGGATGTCCCCATGGGGGACTCGGCCCCCCGAAGGGTAATGGTTGTTTGTCGCGTAAGGTCAGTCCACGTTCACCAGGACCTTCGTCTTGCCGGACCTGGTGACATAGTTCCGCTCTCCGCCCTTTTCATGGTAAGGCAGCTCGAACTCGACATACTCTCCATGAAGGAAGACCCGCCATTCGTGGGTCCTGTTCTCTACGTGGAGTATCTGATCGGGGTTCTCGATGGCCCATTGGTAAGCCAATTTCTGCCATGCGCAGAGTGGTGAAGAATGCGACTTGAGGAATTTCGTCATGCTTATCTTGTCGCCCACCATGTACGATTTTCCAGCCTCAATAGTGCGGTCCCAGAACCAGTATTCGGTCTGGTTCTGATACCACTCAGTCTTCGGGGTTGAGGAAACATGCCCGTTTCGGAAGTAGCTCCAGATTTCAAAGATGCTTACCTTCTCACCAGCGGCCCGATAAGGGTGCACAAGTGGTCGGGGTGGCTGGATCTGGTTAACGGCGGGCATGATAGTAATGGCAGGCGCTCTTGAAGTACTGAAAAGAGTTTCTTGTTGCATCAGTGTATCCTCCTCCTGAAGACACACCCCCCTACGGGAGTGTCGGTTGATACTCCCGGTATGGGCGGGGCCTCCTTTGTGGAGGTCAGGCTACCTTGCGCTTCGTGATGAGGGCCTCTTTGAGAAGGCCGATCAGTGCGGCGGGCAGCTCATCGATCTGTTTGATGACGGAGGATTCTCTCAGCCAGTTCAAAATGGAGGAGTCGAGGATGCCGATTCCATATACCTCGATCCCGCATTCCTTAAGCCGTTCCACCGCCTTTCTCGTTTTTCCGATATCGTCCGGGCTCCCATCGGTCATCGGAATGACGATCTTCCGGCGTTCCGGACGATGGGTGAGGAGCATTCCGGCCCACAAAAGGGCCTCTGCCATCGGGGTACCCCCGCTGGAGCCGATGTTGAAGAATCCTGCCCTTGGTTTCGCTCCAAAGGCTTTCAACTCCACCATGCCTCTGCCCCAAGGGAAGGCACCCGCGACGCAGGTCACCCCCGGGAGGAGCTCAAGCGCCTCCGCAGTGACGAATGTGGCCTGCAACGCCACGGACATTTTCTCGGGGTTCATTGATCCGGAGCGGTCTGTAAGCAGCACGATTGCCGTGTTGTCGTCCTGCTTGTCCCTCCGCGCAGCGAATATCCGGTTGTCCGGAGTCTGGCATGCCACGCGATATATCGACCGGCTGTCGATTCGGTGGCCTGCCCTCTTTGCATTGCACTGTTGCAGTCGGACAGCCTGAAGGAGTCCGGCAAGCTGGCTTCGCATTCTGCTTGTCTTGCGACGCGCATCGTCAAAACCCATTTCGCCTTCGATCCTTCTCTGATCTCCGGCGCCGCTGCTTGCCCCAACGCTTGGATAATGCGTGTCGGGGATCTCTTCCAGGTTTCCTGTCCGCTCTCCCTTGTTGTGTTCTTTGCCGAGTATCTGAGCGACGATCTTCCCCAGGTCTACATTCTGGGTGGCCTTGCCGAAATCGGTAGTCCGAAGCTTCTCCAGGTTGTCCTTTTGCTTCGTGTTAGCAGTTGTCCCTGGACTGTCCACGGACGAGTCCCCGGACTCGCTTCTACCGGGAGATGGATTGTCGCCGTTTCCGGCATCGGTACTTTGATTGTTCTTGCCGCTCTCCTGACGCTTATCCTTCTGCCGGGGCGGTGGCGGGTTTGTGATGAGTGCTTCAATTTCGTTTCCAAGATTTACGCAATCGTTCAGCGTATTGCATGTGTCGATTCTGGCGACACAATCTGCGAATCGATCACAGAAGGGATCGCCGAAGGTTTGCCTGCTCCATGTCTCCATTTCGGAGGCAAAGTCTCCGAGCGGTTGTCCAAGGACAGCCGCCCGCCCGCGGCAGATCAGCCAGCTCGTCAGAAGCGACATGGGCTGGCTTTTCGTTCCCCTGAAACTGCCGTTCTCGTGCTTGAGGATGGCAATCATGTCCCGCAGGTTTACCGCGCAACCAGGGTAATCCGCGCACTGTTTCTTCTCGATATAGACTTCCTCGATGAGTTCACCCCAGGTCCCCATGTCTCTTCCGAAATCGGAGTGGCGGACGTGGGCTGCCTCATGATCGACGTAGCCACGGGCGAGGAGTGCAGCCTTGTGGTCATCGGGTGGAAGGGTAGGAATGATGATTTCGGTGCCGTTGGTGTAGGCTTGATCCCCCTCGATCCGGAGGGTCACGCCCATTTTTGCGCCGAGGGCCTGCATCGCGATCCGCAGCCCGCCGATGACGGTGGATATTCTTGGTGTCATGGTCTCTCCTGAAACGACGCTCCCCCCTGCAGGGAGCGTCGGTAGATGCTTCCCCAGCAGGGTGGGAGTGTCCTTTCCAGGACTAGTACCTTGTAACACGTATTTCTTCGTAGGGTGGAACAAGCGAAGCGGTTCCACCGGCAGATGGTGGATGCGCTTCGCTTCATCAACCCTACATACATGCAAAAATATTGATGTTACTGCGTACTAGAACCATTCCGATGGCGCCTCCTCGAATTGAGGCAGGTAGGAAAGGTCCGGTATGACCTTGATCTCGTTGTGCTCCTCGGTGGCTTCCAGTTCCTCCACCGATTCGTCGATCGGTTCTTCGGCCGGTTCTTCCTCGACAGGGAGGTTTTCAGCGATCTCCCTGGCCTCCGGAATGTTGCCGAGGAGGTGGATCACTCCGCACAATGCAGCGAAATCCCCCCCTTTGATCGGTCCGGTTTTCGGAAGGCTGATGAGGGTTGACCTGATTCCGCTGACCAACTCGTTCAGGGCGGGCTCGAGAAAGACCAGACCTTCGATCTTGTCCAGCATTGCCCTGATCGGCCGCACCGTCTTCTGGCCAACCTCCAGTTTGCCACGGAAGGAACCGTCCCAGGTCAATCGGGCCTGCTGCCGAACCTCGTGACGGAGTTGATCGGCCAGGCCGTTTATCTCCGTCTCAAGACCCGTCTCATGCCCTTCGACTGGGTTGATGTTGAATGTCTGTACTCTGAAGGCAAGCTGCCCCTTGACATATTCCAGGCTTTCCACCGCCCGGGCGATGACTTCCTCCCAGCCGGGGTTCTGCGCTTTCCAGTCCTGAACCGCCTGGTCATACTCCGACAGGAATTCAATCCTGGCCGCATTGTATTCGCCCTTGATGACGTCGAGTTCCGCCATGAGACCATCGAGCTTCTCCACGGGAACTGCATACCCGCCGAGAAACCTGGTCCCCACGGAAAGAACGGTCCGTTCCGCCCGCCTCTTGAAGGTCGCAAACGGCGCAAGCGCCGCCGGGTCCATGACCCGTTTGCTTCCCAGAGAAGCGAGCTTCTGGGGTGGTAGTTCGCTGCCGTCCGCGAGTTTCAGATCCTCCTCGCGGAGTTGTTTCCGCCCTGTCCAGAGGGAAACCGACAGTACAAGAATGGATATGTTTTCGAGTATGTTCATTGCGTCTCCTTTGATGACGGAGGGAAGACGCGCCATCCCGGGGGATGTCTTCGTCTCCCCCGTTTGGGTATTAGAACCATTGATCGCTGTTCTGGTCGGACAGCCACTCGCTCATGACTTGGCTAGCCAAGGGCGGAGTGCTGTTTGTCGGCCTGTTTCGTTGTGGCGGGTCAGGCGGCGTTACTGGCGGGGCCTGACGCTTGTGTGACCAGCCGGAGCCGGGAAACCATTCCCCGACCATCCGGTAGCCCTTTCCCTTTTTCTCCTCGATTTTCTGATCGAGGAAAATCCGGGATGGGGCCGGGCCGATGACCTTGTTTTGATTCACCTGTCCGGTCTTTCCCCATTGACTGATCACTTCCCTGTCGGTGAGAAACCCGAGCCAGTCCTTGCCGCCGCTGGAAGAGGGAGCCCTCATCCAGATGCCGTATTGGGTATTGCCGGGAACGAACATGATCCACCCCCTATGCGATGATCCGCTGTACCAGCTCGTGAAGAGCCTGGCGTGACTGCACTTCGGCCCGGAAGCCGAGCGCCCGGTCGAGGGCATAGACGATGGGGTTTATTCCCGGTTTCGCTTTGTAAAAGGTGGCCAGCTGCGCCCACCGTATGAGTGTGCGGGTGCAGAAGGTTACTTCGATCTCGCCGTTTATGAAGAGATCGCGTACCTTGTTGGCCACTTCCACCATTTTCTGCCGGATCGGGGAGGGGACTTCCGGGACCGCTTTTTCAAGGGCCTGGTTTTCCTCCACAGGGTCGGCATAGCCGACCTCCAGCATCATGAACCTTCCCATGGAGGCGAGGTTCTGGCGTTTGGTCGCCTGGTAGAGGCCGGTAGCATCGCCGTTGCCGGCGGTGTTTCCTGCGAAGATTATCCTCGCGCCAAAGCGCAAGGGATCGATGGTTTCGCCCGTTTCCGGGATCATGATGGACCGGCCTTCATTGACGGCATTCAGCCCAACGAAAGTACCGGGGTCGAGGGTGTCGGCCTCGTCCAGCAGGATCCATGCTCCAGCCGGGTCCTTGAGGCCCTGGATAAAGGGACCGTCCGCCCATTCCATGTTGCCGCTTCTGACGACGAAGCGTCCGAATAGTTCCGGCATCTCCATCCGTTCATGGCACGAGACCACGTAGAGAGGGATGTTGAGCCGGGCGGCGATCTGGGTGATGATGGACGATTTTCCGGAGCCGGTGGGGCCCACGACGTAGAGCGGATCGGTCCCCGCCGCCCCTTTCATCCACGCCAGGATGTCCGAGAGAATTTCTCTGCGGAACACATAGTCGGGATTGGTACGGGGGATCATCGCGTGCTTCGCGTTATCGCGGACATCGACGGTGATCGTGGCAGGGGCCTGGATGGCGAAAACTTCAGTGATTGATTTCTTCATGATGGCCTGTCTCCTTTTGTGAGGCAGACCACTCCCCCGGGGGGAGTTAGTCCGCCCCCCATGGGGTTGAAGTTTTTATAGGTGTAAGTGTCCTATGCCGACACGGTGGCCTCGCAAGCCCATCTTCGGCACATTGATGACTAACCGCCTCAGGATGTAATTCGGCGAGCAGCCCTGGTCAAGCAGCCAGTTGAGCTGATGTTCCAGACCGGAGTTATTGATGTCGCCGGCAGTGTCTGAGGCCATGTCATGGACGAATTCGTCCAGGCCGGCATCGCCTGTGTCATGGCTTTCGATCAATGAAACCAGACGCTCGATGTCGGCTTTTCTCTCCTTCGTTCTCAGTTCGAGCAGTTTGGAGATATTCTGCAATGCCTTCTGAATACCCACTCGGTAACGCTGCAGGAATGCAAGATATTCGTTGAGGACCAGCAGTTCATTGGTGGTGTAGCTCTCAAGATTCATGGTCGTCCTCCACGGTGAACAGCGTATCCATGCCGTACCAGTCGTGTGCCTGGTCGGCAATGGCATCGAGGAGATTCCGGATACCTTCCAGTGGTTCAAAATCTATGGAAGCATCCTTCACATCTCCATCGAGTAGCTGGGTAAGCAACGACCGCTGTTTCTTGAAGATTTGCGGGTCGATGGAAAACAGGAAGACTTTCTCATTCCCGAGGTCTTCCCCGTAGAGTTTGAACAGTGCCGATATCACGTGATCTATCGCGACACATCTGGTGATCTGCTCAACGATGGCTGCATAGTCATCCGGCAATTCTGCGGCAGATAATCTACCTCCTTCAATGCAGTCTGACAGCATGTCGTGGAGCTTGCTGTACGTCTTATACAGTTCTATCAGCGCTGAAATCGCGCCGCAGGTGCATGGTTTCATATGGCCTCCTTCCAGGCGGAGATGATTTTCGGGCATCCCGACGCCATTCTTGCCACCACCGTGACCCCCTTATAGCGAAACCGAAGGGGTTTCTCGGTGAGTAGGGGAGTGGCGAATTTGACGCCTTCCAGAGCCTCAAGCGGAACAGACCGCTCAAGGATTCGATTGGCGCCGTGCAGCGACAGGGTGAGAACTGACAAGCTGACCACCTCCTTTCCGTGTAACCGGTTCCTGAGCCTGGGGCTCCGGAGCGGTGGCTGCGGCAAGGAAGCAGATGCTGACCGTGATCACCATGACGATTGCCGCCAGGATGGTCCGGGCGAGTTCCTTGAGGTCCTCGCTGTTCATCTTCGACTGGGAGAGGTGTTTGTAATCTTTGGGCAGGGTGCCCGTACGATGTTTCATGACAGGTCCTTTCCGGGGGCAGACTCACGCCTCCCATGAAAGGAGTAATCCCCTATCGGGAGCGCGTGTTTCGCCCCCTGTGGGGTTGGCCTCTCAGGCGGCTATCGCAAGCGGCGCCGGAGGGAGTTTTTTGATTTCCAGTTTCGTATAGCCGGCCTTCGGTTTTGAACATGCCTTGAACACGTCTGGATGGTCTTTTTTCAATTTCTTGGCATCGACGGTCTCGGATGCGGCAACCGTTGTTGTCGCTACTGCGATTCCGTCTTCCGTGATTCCATGAAACGATCCTCCGAAGAACGTAATCAGCTCGTTCTTCATTGGGTCCATCCGCTTTTCGAGGTCTTTTTTCTGCCGGTCGAGACTTTCGTACTCGGCGACGCGATCCGTGACCTCATCCGGTATTTCCATAGCGACGTGTGCAGGGCACCCTGTCCGGTAGGAACAGAAGCCGCACAGAATACTTGGACATGTTTTCGGTTCACACTCGCCGCGCATTGCGGAGAGGATGTGTTTGCCTCGTTCGATCAAGGGGGCGAAGACCTCCGGGTGCGGAACGTAGGAGTTGAACTCCCTGTAGACGCCCTTATTGAGATCCACCGCCAGGATCGAGCCGCCGATTTCGATTTCCGGCCCTTCCTGCAACCTGAGAAGGCCCATTTGTACGTGAAGCTGGTCCACCCAGGAGCCGTAGGGTTCGTCGGGGATGCCGTCCGTGGATTTCATTTCGACCACATGAAGGCGCTTTTTCCCCCGGAAAAGGAAGTCTATATGGCAAATGATGTCGTAAAGGGGGTGAGCAATTTCGACTTCCTCCTCGAAAGTGGCCCCGCCAGCCAGGAAATAACCCCTGAACATGGCCTGTGCTGCATGACCTCTGTCGAAGACGAGCATCTGCTTGATCGTGTGTTCAACTAACGAGCGCTTGCCGAGTACAGCCTTGCGGGAACATCCGGCAATGTCGGAGGCCCCGGCGTACTTGGTGCGATCGCCAAGATGTGCTGAAGCTTTTTTCTGGTGAGCTGGAATTGCTCTTTTGAGAAATTCATCGATGCGTGCCATCTCTTTCGTCTCCTATAAGAGGATTGTTGCCCGGGGGAGACGAAACAACCCCCGCGAGGGAGAGTTCGTCTCCCTGCCGGGGATGGGGTTGAGGCTACATGTAAATGAAAGCGATCATGGCAGAGGCCATGGCCGATACGCCAAGCATGATCCCGGCAATGACATTCTTGCAGCTGACCATGGAAGGCGATGTTTCGCTCTTCATGTAGATCGTTTTCCCATCTGCGCATCTGATAGTGACCAGGTTATTCATGATATATCTCCTTGTTTGGGTTGCCCCAAAGAGGAGACACGTACCCCTTTGCAGGGAGACGAAATCTCCCCGTTGGGGTGGTTGGTGGTAAATTGTTCAGGCCCGTCTGCGCTTGCTCGGCCTCCCATCCAGCAGGTACGTGCCGAAAAGGGTAACTTCCAGCATCCCTTCGGCATGGTACTCTTGGTACTTGTCTTCCGGGAATGGCTTCACGACCTCCAGGCCATCTTCGAAAACTATGACCGGGATGGTTGCGGCAGCAGGCGATGATGAAGGTTCCGGATGCGGGAAAGGTATGACCTTGGCCGTTACCGGTGCAGCAATCTTGTTTTCGTCCCTCACCCTGGCATTGTCGGTTCGGGTCATCTTCTTGAGCAGGGCACTCGGGTCCTGATAATCGATGTTCCCTTCCTTGAGCGCCTTGGTGATGAGGGCGGAAAACGATTGGTTGCCGCTCGTGCATTCAGCGGGGTCGATGTCCGGGGTTTCCCCTTCCGCGAGTTTGGCGATCATCCGCTTCTCCAACGTGTAGGCCAACTGCGCCTCCTGTATCGGCGAAGAGGTGAGATACCAGTAACGGCATGGACGGACTTCCCCATAGATCATTCGGTGTATGTCAGCGGTATTGACGCGGCGGATCCGTCCTTCCCCCTGTTCGGCCATCCTGGTGTTGTCGGAATAATCGAACCAGGCGAGGTTGTTGAACTGGGAGAGATTTAATCCCGTCGCTACCCGGTGGTATGAGGCGATGACGACCTGGGCGATGGTCTTCTCGAACCATGCGACCAGTCTGTCGGGAGCTACCGAATCGGGGAGAACGTCGATGGATACGCCGGGGACGCTGCTTGCAATAATCCGCTGCAGAGGCCCGCGCATATCTATCTTCTGCGTGTTGCCCGTATAGACCAGCAACCGCTCTCCCCATTTCTCGACCATCCGGACGATGTTGACCAGCTCGACTTCCTTCTCGAGCAGTTCATTGACCGGCCGTCTCCACAATGTTCCGAGGAGATCGCCACGCAAGCGGATTTCGTCGTTGGCATGCCTGAAGGTGTCGGACACCCGCAGGAACGCCGCTGTTCTGACGCTTGCGGCAGGCATTTTGTCTTCTATCGGTAGGTCTGCGTCATCAATGATCTTGTCGATGGTCCTCATGCACTCTTCTACTTCCGCATGAGGCATGCATTTGATTACCTCCCGCTCGACCGGAGGAAGATCATCGAAATCCTCCGAGTCGACGTTCACGAAGTTCGGCAGCGTGTAGACCAGGGCAGCCGGTGAGATCCCCGCCGTGTCGTAGGTTTGCACCTTTTCCGATTCACGGTGGCGGTTTCTCGTATCGGTTTTCCTGACCTCCTTGAATGCCCCGTACTTCGCCTGGAAGTCGGTGGCGGACTTCATGTCCCATCCCCCCTCCCTCATCTGCACGGGATTGATCCCCCAGAGCAGGTTGTAGAGGCTCTTCGCCATGCCGTTCGTGACGGTTGCGGTGAGACAGAGCACCCGGTTGGCGGAAGCCGCCAGGCGGATGAATGCGGTTCCCTGATTGGACATCAGGTTGGCCGCGTTGTGTGCCTCATCGAATATGGCGAGGTCGAAGGGTATCCGCTTCAGGAAGCGGATGTAGGGGAGTTGTTTGTTTTGTGATTTCACCTCCACTGACGCGCCGTTCCGTTCGATGTCGGCAATCCAGCGCTTGTAGCGCATGTACGGCCGCTTGTTCTCCGGGATGTAGGTGTAGAGGACATCGCCGCAGACGGGGCAGTGTTCCTTGCTCCCTTTGGAGATTCTCTTCACCGCGGCAGAGCAGTTGAGGCAGGCTTCTGTATATTTGATCCCTTCTTTCGTTTTCACCCGGGCAGTCTTCGTGACGGGCACGAAGTCCGGGTGCATGCGGAGACGGGTGTACGCGATCAGGTAGAGCCCTTTCGGACGGGTTCGGGCAAGCTCCCGCAGCTGTTCCCAGGAGTCGATCACGTGGACATCGAAGCCCTCGTTTTCGTACTCCTTAACCATCTGGGGAACGAGTTGCGGTTCCGTCACCATGATCGACCTTTTGGCTCCGGCGATGTACTTAACCGCCTTGGCCATCCAGGTTTTTCCGGTGCCGGTGTTCGCCCGTATGCCGATACCCTTTCTCCCCGACGCAAACGCCTTCATCACCGCCTTCACCGCCTCCCTTTGGGGGGCTTTCAGGCCGATCTCCTTCAGTTCGGCGGCCAGGTATTCTTCATCCCGGCCGATTTCGTGAAGGGGTTTGTACATGGTGGTGAGTTTGCGCAGAAGGATGGTGGACAACTGGGAATTGAGCTCGACGTAATCGAAGCCCAATTCACGGGCAGGTTTCACTTCGCCCGTCTTGTCCATGAGGAAGGTCTCTACTGTCGGTTTGTGCAGAACGGTTGTCGTCTTGGTGCCGTCGCTGTAATCCTCGAACGTTTCCGGCTTTTCGACGAGCATGTACTTGGCCAGGTAGTAGACGCCATTTATGGTGACGCTCTCGATCTGGCTGTTCATCGCGGCAAGCTGGACGGCATGGGCCGTGCGGAGAGTGGATACCGGCTGAATGCTGGTGTCGTAGCTGGCAGGATAATCCTTTTCCAGCATCACCGTTATCGCCTTATCCAGCCGCTCCTCGCAGTCCTGGTAGAACCCTGTGAGGTCCTTGCTCTGGAGCATGGGCCTGATCTTTGCCCTGCTTACTTCGACCTCGATGCTGACGGTCGGGTTTTCGGCATGGGTCAGGATCAGGTCCTTGTCCCTGTTGTCCAGATTGTCGTAGTTGTGAAAGTGGGGTGAACGGTATGAAGTTGTTTCGTTGCCGACATTCTTCCTGAGAAAAATGACCAGCTGCTTGAAAGCTCCGTATTCCTCCGATTTGTAGGCATATCGGTAGGTGAAGCTCCCCCGCAGGAGTTTGATCATTTTCCCCTTGAGCTCATACTCTGGGATGATCAGGACCATGACCCCCCTGTGTGAAACCATGGGGGTGGCCTTTTCGACCCAGTCTATGAGTTCTCCGCCGTTTCTGTTGTAAGGGGGATTGAGCAGGAGGATGTCGAACGATCCGGTGTTGGTTGTATCGAAGAACGAAGTGTTGAGTTTCTGGTCGGCGCCGCGGATCTTCTTGAAGCGGTCACCGTCCAGTTCCACGGCAAATGAGGCAACGCATGTGTTCTTGGCGCACGATTGGTTGGCGGCCTGTTTCGCATGGCGGACCATGTTTGACAGGAACACCCCTTCGCCGGCGCACGGGTCGAAGATGGTTACCTGCTTCTCGTGAACGCTTTTCTGGTCCCAGCCGAAGTTTACGCTTACGACCTTCTTGACCAGTTCCACGTCGCGCGGGAAGGTGGGATAAAAACCCTTCGCCAGTTCGTTGCCTTTCACGCGGGAATGCTGATTGACCTTGTCAATGAATTCCATGTCTGCTCCTCGTGAAAGGGAGCAGGCGGACACGATACTCCCCTGGTCGGGGAGGTGGTGGTGTGTACCGCCTGCCCCGCTGGGGTGGATGATGTCAGTGTTGTGCTGTTGGCTCCTTTACCTCAATGGAGATATTGGCCGTAGGCTCAGGGAATGCAAAGCCGCCGTATCTGATACGGTTCCTGACTTCCTCGGGAACGTTCTCCTTAAGGCGATAACACATCTTGTTTCCGATCAAGGGGACCAGTAACTCCGCCATGTCGAACAGAGGCAGGTACCAGTCCCGGTGCACGAATTGCTGTTGGTCCAGAATGCGGGAGTAGATTGCGAAGCATTCCTCCCGGTTGTTACCGACGATGAGGCGACGGTGCCGGTCGGGAAGGATGTACAACCCCGAGTAGCCGTTATCCATCTTGGCTATAAGGCTCACGAGACCTCCCACTGCGACACGGTTGCTTTTCTTGCCGGGGACTTCCAGAAGAGGGGCATCCCTGTCATGGAGGATTTGGGCGAACGCCCTTATCTCCTGAGAGGGGCCGTAGGCGGACAACAGGACGATAAGTCTGTCGTCAACCAGGACCAGGTTGCTGCAGAAAATTGACGCCGAGGCGCGTAGGCCCAGCAGGGATATGGTTGGTTGCATGGCTTCCTCCTTTTCGCATGGGTTGAAAGGCTTGTATCAAGCTGCTTTCTTGTAGACCCATGCCTTTTCGGAGGGTTGCCAGCGGAAGCCTTTCTGTTTCAGGAACTCCTTGGAGGCCGTATCCTGATACGACGGTTTGGCATGAACCTCGCCGGCTTCCTCATTCATCTCGAACGGGATGCGACGTGCATTCAGTGCGGAAGTGATGTCCGTCACGTTGCATGCAGCCGTATCGCCTTTTTTCGTTTTTGCTTCGAGGGCCTTGACTGCGGCGGTCATCTTTTCGGCGGGAATCTCCTCGAGTCTCTTAACCCCCAGATAGGCGAGGAATTTGTCTCGATCGGCTCCCGCGTTAGTGATGATTTCCTCCAGCTCCTTCACTTGATCTTTTGTGATGAATTTTGGCTCTGCAGGTTGCTGTTTTTCCGATTTTCCGGCAGATTCCTGCACTGCCACTCCCGAATCCAGCCATTCCCGGATTGATATCCCGTGCTCCTCCGTCAGTTTCCCGAAGAAACCATCGAAAATCTCTGTCCGGTCTTTGCTGGAGCAGGCAATGTGCCGTTCCTGGTCGACGTCGAACACGAGCGTGAACTCGTAGTCGAGGCCTTCCCGTTGCACCGGCGCCATGCCAATCTTTTTCGGAACTTTTTTCCCTTTTTCATCCTCTACGAGAACGTACTCGGTCTTGCTGCGCATTGTTCCGATGATGTGCATCGACGATTGCAGCATGGCATCGACAAGAGAATTGTGCTTGGGGGTCGCTTCTCGCCACCCGGCAAACTTGTTCCCTTTGGCCGATTCGCTTTTGGCGTCAACGAACTCCAGGATACCGCCGGTCCCCGCCCATGCGTGGGAAAGGGAGTCGATGATAAGGAGATCGTAGCCGAGCTTTTCCGCTTCCCTGATGCCGCTGATGTATTTCTCAACGGTGAAGGGGGGCTTGATTACCGACACGTCGTAGTCGCCCAGGTGAGCATACAACGACGCGCTCTCGTTTTCCGTGTCGAGCACAGCTATTTTCCCATTTGGACCGACAATGCCGAATGCCAGCTTGAGGGCGGACATCGTTTTGCCGGAACCTGCGGGGCCACACATACCGATACGGGCTTTCGCTCTTTTTCTTACTGCTTTCTGGAACATGGTCTATCTCCTTTCTGTTGGTTTTGCCTGACAGAGGAGACGGACCACCCCGCAGGGGTCAGTTGTCTCTCCCCTGTCAGGCTGGTTAACTTGTGATGTTACGCGTCAGGTAATCGGATCAGAACGGGTCGTCTCCTTCGGGAAAGCCAGGTCCTTCATGGGACTGTCCGGCTTCCTCGTGATTCGAACCATCTTTGCGTGACAGCATCTGCATCTTCTCACCGACGATTTCCGTGGTGTAACGATCCTTGCCGTCCTTGTCCTGCCATTTCCTGGTCTGAAGGCGGCCTTCGATGTACACCGTCTTTCCCTTTGAGAGGTATTCGCCGGCAATTTCCGCCAGGCGTCCCCATAGGGTGACATTGTGCCACTCGGTCCGTTCCTCCCATTCTCCTTCCTTGTTCTTGAACTTCTCCGATGTCGCAAGAGAGAAACTTGCGACCGCAGTGCCGGATGCCGTGTATCGGACCTCCGGGTCTTTTCCCAGGTTCCCTATCAAGAGAACCTTGTTCAAACTTGCCATGACTGCCTCCTTGCTGGATTTTTCCCGAACATGGAGACGGCCACCGATCCCGTATGGGGAGAGGTTTGGTCTCCCAGTCGGGATTGGTAAAATGCCCGCCGCTGATAAGGCTTGTCGCGGGTTTGGGGTACAAAAAAACCCGTTTCAGCGCAATTGTCGAAACAGGTCTATAAGAGGTTTCAAGAAATAAAAAAGGCGCAGACCTTGTTCAGGGTGCACCTATGGTTAGATTATTTACTGTCGCCTTTGCCCAAGGTCGACATATTATTACGTTTCACCGGGAAAGGTGCGAAAAGCGCGCCGGGCTCTCCCTGAATGTTATCCCCATGCCTGGGTATTTTCTCCTCTGGGCTATCCAGAAGAGTTTATCCGGGGGCGATGATGCCCTCGCGGAGTCTCTTTCGGTGAAAGAGTCTAAAATATGACTCTTTTTTATCAGATTTATGCATTCCCGTCAACTATTTATATTGGCTAACTCACTGTAGTTGCTGTTGTTTCATGCTGTTTCATTGTGACTTTGTCAGACAATTTATCCCCAATAATTGCCGCAACCATCCACTTTTTATAGTTCTAAAAAGTTATAAAATACCTCTCAAAAGGAAAGAGGGCAGCCTGGCTGCCCCCTCGTGAACTGTTCAGGCGATAGCTTCTTCAACAACAGTCGTCTGTTCAGAGCGGCTCGTAGTCTTCTTTTCGGTCTGCTTTTTCTGTCCTTCTTCACGCGGTTCCTTTGCCAGAGGATTGCTGAAACCTTTTGGCGGCTTGTACGTGTACCCCATCAAACCGCACATCTCCGCATTCAGGAGGTTGATATCCTCCTTGATCCTCTGGCTGCGCTCGATAAATTCCTGGGCCTTATCAAACGTGATCACCTTGATCCGCCCCATGTTCATCCGGAGTTGATATAGATAATAGTCGAGCGAGTTGAGGACGTTGATGAAATCTCCCTGATCTAAGGTGCGCTTGGAGATGACATCGATGTCGTCCCGTTTTGCTTTCTCCACCTTTCTTTCCTGCCAGGCATCGTGTTTTGAAACGCGATCATTGCCTTGGCTCCCTTTGCCATTGTTCTTTTCGTCTGCCATGTTCACTCCTTTCAAGGTTATATTTGCTCTGCTGCAACATGGCGCCATACGAGCCGCCGTTTTATGAGACTGACGAGTGATTGAGTTATGCTGAAATCGACAGCAATTAGTTTTTGCGGCCTGCAATCAGCACGAATGGATAGAACCTTATCAGCATCAAGTTTGTGCCCTACGATTTCCTCGCCTCGCTCATGGTTGCCATAGTTGAATATTGGTGAGTTCCCCATGTCGGCTGCTTGGGCAAACAAAAATGCCTGTCGATTTTGTTTTAAGCACTTCCGAGAACATGTAGAGATTCTTACTGCCGTTGTCGGGTTCGTGATAAATTCAGATCCACAGACGACACAGTTCTTGCGAACCGGTATTTTCTTTGCCTCATTTGAACATGCCTTAGAACAGTAATGCGCGTTAGTTCGAGCGGCCCAACATGCGTAAGTTTCGTATGGCATGCCGCAGAAATCGCAGTTCATACCTACTTTCCCATGAGTGCGGGACAGTGGGGTTTTAGCAGAGATATGCCTTACCACCCCATCAATCGGCGGCGGAGTATCTCGATAGCTTCGTTCAAATTTGTTGGGCTTAGACATCAGCATTCCCCTTTGCAAATATAGCCACGCCTCAGACCTGACCAAAAAGCTGTCAGATCAAGGTGCAGTCGTTATGTTCTGCCGGTAGCCCTGCGGGCCACTCCCGTTCCAAAACGGCCTGCCAGTTCCGAGAAGACGGTATCGTCAAATCTCTTCATGGTCAGAACCAGCATCTCGATTGCGTTCATTTCATTTACGACGTTGGCGTATCCCTGTTGCGCCGTGGTCAAAAGGACCCGGGTCCTGTTGGTCAACTGATCGACGTTTTTCATCCCGTCGAACAGCAATGCGAGCTGACAGCTGCTGGGGCTGGCACCCGCCTTATTGTCTTTGTTCTGCGACTGGATCTGTGCGGAGAGGTTTTGCAGCTGCGTCGCCTCCTGCAGGAGATCGAGCAGCATGTAGTAGGCGAATGCCCTGGCGGTTACCGCGGAAAGTTTCCCGATCACCTCTCCCTCGGTGTTGGTGGCGATGGCGGTTTTCAACACGAGGCTGATTGAGAGGGGAGTCGCGTTGAGAAACGGCACGTCGTTCGTCGCGTCGAGGGTCTGCTTTGCCTTCATCTTCGTCGATATCGTCTGCATCCGGGTTGAGACGTATTGCATGAGATTCGCATTGGCGTCCGTTATGGTGCTGCATACTCCGGCTGAATCTTTTCCTTGGGCAGAACCGTCGATGAAGGTATCGAAATCGGTATTCTTGTCGCAGGGGGGGATGTAACTGGCGACAAAGGTGCTGTTCGTCGTGGTGGGAGACTGCACCACCACGTCGCCGATGAAGCCCCGTATGAGCTTCACATAGTTGGCGTCCATTCCCTTCTTGGCGGCAAGGTTGTCGAGGACTGAGCCGCCACCGAAGATATCGGTAATGTCACTGGGACAACCGGCCGTACCCCCCTGGGATGCCTGGGAGACGACATTGCCGACCGGCGGCGCGTTCCCCATGGCGGAATTCATCACCGCCGTAAGGTTTGTTTTCGAGGTCTGATAGAGATCATTGACGCCGCTCGACACCATGAAGTCGTTCATGGAATTGCTCATCTCATTTTTGACGCTTTGGCTCATGATCGGCGAGAAGGGTTCGGACGCGACTGCCACGAGGGCCTTTGCCGCCTTGCAGTCGTTCAACTGGATATTGTTCAGGCGGTCCGCGATCGCCTCCAGGGACTTGATGGTGTCCGATACCTGGGGCGCCAGCGTCTTCATGGCAATGTCGAAGGCTGCCGCCGGCGCAGCCGACAGAATCCGTTGCAGCTTCTGGACGAGGTAATCGACATTCATAAAGCTGAACCCGCCCAGAAAGGCGTCGATCCCGCCGCAGCCGCTCTTGATCGAGGGCATTGTGACCGTGACTGGATAGTCCGTGCCATTGGGCCAACGGGCGGAAAAGCTGCCGCCGGTATAGTAGCCGCGCTTCGCCCCCTCATAGTAGCTGGGGGATGTCGAGGTTTTCTGGGTCATCCAGTCATCGACCCAGCCGCTCCATGACAGGGCGGGCATCGTGGCGATGGCTAGCGCCGTTGTCGCCGCGATGATCTTTTTTGTTCTTTTTCTTTTCATGGCTGATTCACCTCCTTTCAACTGTTGCTTGAACTCTCCGGTTCCAGATCCTTCACTGTCTGTCGAGGTTCGACGGCCTCTTTCTGACATCGAAGCCACCTCCTTTTTGAAAGTCATAGAGGCTGAATTCCTCCGGGGTAATCTCGCCTTTCAGAAGACGCACCGCCCGGTAGGTCTTGTCCTCGATCTCCTCGGCAGTTATCAGTCCGCTTGAGACCGGGAAGGAATTCTGATTGCCCTTCTGGATCAGGATCATCGCCGGTGTAACATCGACAGCGAACCTCCCGGCCAGACCGGGATTCTCCTCGATGTTTATCCTTTTCACCTGCCAGCCGGTGGAGTTGGTGAACCAGTCAATGATCGGCTGTTGCTGCTGGCAGTACCCGCAGTCGCTCTTGTAGAAATAGATGAGGGCGAACTCCTCCCGGTTGTCTCGGAGCTTCCGGTTCTTTTCGTCCTGGATCTGGTTGACCCGGCTGAGATTGCCGGGGGTGGCAATCGGGTAATCCTTGGCAGTGGTCAGCTCGGGGTATTTCTGCCAGACGTACTGGGCGACGTTCGTGAAAGCCAGAGCCTTCTTCCGGGCGATTTCCTGGACCTCGTAATAGTCCTTGACGTTCTCCTCGGACGGGTTCTGAACCGCCTTCCTTTTCAGGCCTTCGGCGAACTTCTCGAAGTCGTCCGGGTGCATGTTCCAGATCTCGTCGTAGGAGTAGTCCGAAAGCGCCGGCAGCTTCTTCGCCTTTGCCTTTTTAGGTTGCTTCTCATCTTTTCTGTTAGGCTCCTTTTGATACCACCACCAACCCTTCCCTGAATCGGTGTAGTAACCGGCTCCGGCCGTGGCAGCAAGGGACACGAGCATCAGGGCTGCAATCAAAAGACGCACGTTTCGACCTCCTCCTGTTTCGGTTTAATATCCTTGACCATCTTTTTCAGCAGGGGAGATTTCTGCATCTCCAGAGTTGCGCTGCTTATCCCGAAGGCTCTCGTTCTGAAAGGTACGAGGAGCGAATTGATCCCTTTCCCTGCACCGGTCACGATAGTTACTTTTGTCGTATAGTGCTTTTCAGATACGTACTCCGTGGCGATGGCGTCTTTAACCCTGCTGAGTTCCCGCACAAAGGTGTAGAGCAGGTTCCTTTTCGTTGCTTCATCAGCATCGGCAGCAAGCATATCCGGGTCCTTTCCGCTCACCTCCTTGACGGCCGCCCACAGCCCTTCGGGATTTGCGAAAACGAGACCAGACGTTGTCGATACCGCGGACCATCGCAGACCCTTGGATGTTGCTTCCAACTGATTGATTCTTTTATTGACCGCTGAGAGGATCGCATCGGCATCAAACCATGACGGCAGTTCCAGTGCTTCCAGGTCGGGGAGCTCCTGCGTTTCCAACTCTCCCAGAGGGTGGTCCTGTTCATCCTCGGGAGGCGTACTATTCTTAGGGACTGGCTTCTCTATTACCGCTTGATGTTCAGGTTTCCGGGGTGGGGTGTCTTGGGTTTTTGCCGACGTCTTTTCCCGTTCAACCGCCTCGCCGAGGAGCACGGCCAGCTCCTCCTTGCGTACGGCTTGGTCGCACTGCTTGAGCATCTTCGTCAAAGGATAATCCGCCTTGCGCAGGTGGTGCTCCCGGATGATTTTGTCGAGCTCGTCCCGGTTCGACAGAGAGGCGTATTCCGTGATCCCATTGAGGACGATCGCCGAAATGAGAGGGTGGTCCACGGTGGAGTACATCTTGTCGTGGTAGGATGGTATCTTGCCGATGTCATGACCGAGGGAGACGATAAAGATGTCCGGCAGCATGACATCCTGGTTGACCTTAGCCGCAAACTTCCTTGCCACCTGGAGGGTATGCAGGTATAGCGGGATAGTGGCCAGCATGGAAAAGGTATCCTCAGAATATTTTGCTTCCGCTTCCTTCGGGTTCTTCTTTACGACAGATGGGCAATCCCCTTCATCGTCAAGCAACTTGAGAAGCTTGACGATTACCGTTCGCCGGCTGCCTTTAATGGCGCGGCGCTTCTCTATCATTTCGGAGAAAAACCGCTCGATCTCCATGTATTTGAATGTCGGGCGGGGTAGAGGGGCAGCAACCTGCTCCTGTTCCGACTCTCGCCAGAGTTTTGCGATCTCCCGGAATTCGACAATATTTCCGCTCAACGTTTTGTTCCAAGTTCGGCTCACCTCGGCCAGGGTTTTTTTCTCGACCTTTTCGTGTATGGGCTCCCCCATGACTTCGCCGTCCCCAACCTGACGGAAAAGGTTCCTGGCGGCAAAGGCCACGAGTCCGGTCCCGATGACGGCAGTTGCGAGGAACAACACTTTCATGGATTGTCCGTTTCTTCCTGGGAACGGCAGTCATTGAACGAGGAGACGACAGCCGGCGCTTCCGGGAAGATGATCTTCAGTTTGGGGTTTGGGGCATTGAGCGTGGTTCCCTTGAACCTTCCCGAATAGGTAAGCATGTAGAACTCCCGGGGCTGGAGACCCAGAATATCCTGGACTTTGAGGATGTCCTGCTCCACCTCCCGGGTCGTCACCTGGTTCGAGCCGAAGATCCCCGTCAACACGTTTCGCACCCCGAAGTGCTTGACGACGTATTCGCTCGTCTCCGCATCGGAACAGCGCATGAAGATCTTCGTATTGGTGTTGTCGAGAATGCTCTTGCCGAACTCCTCGCCTACGACCGCGTAGACCTGGTTAACAGACTGGGCGAACGCCGTCACCATCACGTCCGCGGACCCCGCCTTCGCGAAAAGGTCCTCTACGCCTTGGTAAAACAGGCTTTGGGCTTCGTCTATGTAGACGGAGAGAGGGGGGTCAACCTTCTGTTTGTTCGAAAGATAGACCCGGCCGATGAAGGACTGGATCATCGAGAGGAGGACCTTGCCGAGGGTGGCCGCTGCCTCGCGGGTTATCATCGTCCCGGTGTGGACCACGAGAATCACTCGCTTCCCTTCCTCCAGTCGCTTGATGAAACGGTTAGAGTCGGCCTGGCCGATGATCTTGCCGATGTTGCCCGAGGAGAGTTCCATTAGGGCCGTGCGGAGCGTAGATGAGACCTTGGCGTAGTATTCCATGGGGGACTTGAGGATGTCCTCCAGCATCCCAGCCGTCAGGTCCGCCTCACGAGAGCCGATACGCCGCAGGGCGTTCATCGTCTCCTCCAGGGCGTCCCGGCGGATGCTTTGCCGTATGGTATCGATGTTCATTACCGGCAGGCGCCCCTCCTCCGTGGCCAGGAGGATGTTGGCGGTGATGACGGCGGTGGTGATCTCCTTCGCTATGTTCCGGTAGAACGGCTCCTTCCCTCCCTGGATGCCGGAGATGATGTGGCCGACCAGCTCGTCGATCATGAAATAGAAGGCCATCGGGTCAACGACAGACGAGTATTCCGGAAAGATGGGGGTCACGAGCATCAGTTCGTCGAGACGCCCCGCGTTCCGCGCCACCTCGAAGATCTTCGTGAATATCTGCTGGTCCCCCTTGGGGTCAAAGTAGACGACCGAATATCCCTTGTTGATGTCCTGTTCGATAAGGTTCTCGCAGAGCCTCGTCTTGCCGACGCCAGTCGTGCCGAACACAAACATGTGCCGCTTCCGGTAGGAGTCGGGGATGGAGAGGGGGACGATCTTCGTCGGGTGCTCCATGTTGACTCCGGTTCCGATATGGGTCAGGGGTTCATCTCTTGTGTGCTTGCGAAATGAAAACATTCAGGTGTTCTCCCAGTTCTTTTCCGACTGAATTGATCGCTTCCTTGGGAATGCGGACGGGGGTTACGATGTCGCTGAATCCTCCGGCGATCCGGCGCCGGCATACGATTCCCGCCACCGCGGTCCGCTCCGTTAATAGCAGCGCGGGAAGCTCCTTGGTGATCCTGCTTAGACGAATGCGGACATGGGCCGATCTGCCGTTGGCGACGATCGGGAGGACGCTCGATATGAAGAATTCCCGTACTTCGCCGATACGGTAGCGGCCTCTTTCATGGGAAGGCTGGTAGCGCACCGGGCATTCGCCGGCCAGGATCAGGTGACTGAAAACATCGGCGATCTCCAAAGCAACGTACAGCGTGCCGTCGTCGGTGATCCGGGAAATCTCTCCGGGTAAAGTCTTCCCGCGCAGTTCCTTCAGCTCCTCGGCTTCGCGGATGACTTGCCGTTTTTGCAGTTCCAGTTCGACCTGGTGGATGATGTGACGGCGCAGCTTGCGTTTGATAATCGCCAGGGAAAGCTCGATTGGTTCACCCTGGTCCGGGAAGACGGTTATCTCCAGTATGTCGTCGATCCTGACGGCGAGGCTCTTTCGCAAGGCAACGGTCAGTGCCCTGGCAATCGCGAACTCGATGATCTCCAGTGCTTCTGCTTCCTGAAACCCGTATTTTGTCAGGAGGTCAGCGGGGAGCATGGCCGAAAACCGCATCCCAGGGCGAGTCCACCAGAGAACTGGTGGCAATTGCCACCTGCCTTTGTTCCTGCCGGGGCTGTTGTAACGCCACCGGCTTTTGACTCATCAGCCGGGCGATCCTGGAAGCGTACCGGTTCCGTTTCGACGGGGTGCGCGAGTTGTAGCAGCCGACCGCAGCCCACGTGTAGCCATAGTCGCTGACGCACTGGGCAAGTACCCAGGCCCCGACCTTGACATTCATGCATGGATCGGCGAGCGCTTCCCAGGGGATGCCCATCTTCCGCAGGGTCGGCGCCCAAGATGAGTTGATCTGCATGAGACCGAAGTCGTAGCTCCCGTTGGTGTTGTAGTTAACGGCAGCAGGGTTGAAGTTGCTCTCTCCCTTGGAGATAGTCCAGAGGAGCCTGGGGGCGATGCCGTACATGGCGCCCGCCTCCTCATAGCAGAAGGCATTTGCCGTACCATTGGAACTTACAATAGTCCCCAGTAGTACCGCCAAGATGACTCTACGCATAATCCCCCCATTTATATAATCACGAGGGGGGGAAGGTATTCTTGCCTCGTTTGGAGAAAAATTTTGGCAAATTGAAAAATAGAGATGGAACAGCCTGTTCGTCAAACGATTCACCAGAGTGTATAATGAAAACCAGTGGTGCAAATTCAATGGAATGACGCACTCTTGAGCGCGAGAATTAATGTCGATCATCCATGTCGGCACCTGTTCCTGGGCCGAAAAATCACTCATCGAGAGCGGGGAATTCTACCCGAAGGGAGTTTCCTCCGCCGAGGATCGGCTGAAATACTACGCTTCCCACTTCGACACCGTCGAGGTGGACTCCACCTACTATGCCATCCCCGCTTCCCATACAACCGAGCTGTGGGCCGAGCGTACTCCCGGTAACTTCCTCTTTCACGTCAAGGTCTACGGCGCCTTGACCGGCCACGGCATCGATCCGCGGACGCTCCCCAAAGATCTCCGGGAACTTCTCCCCGCTGCCGATAAAGAAAAACGCAACATCTACATCAAGGAGCCGGAACTCCTGAAGGCCGTTGCTGACGCCTTTGTCACCTCTCTTTCACCTCTCCGGGCCGCCGGCAAACTGGGGCTCATCGTCTTCCAGTTCCCACCTTGGTTCTGGTACAAGGCGGCAGACCTGGACTTCATCCACAAATGCAGGGAACTGATGGGCGACCTTCCAATCGCCGTCGAGTTTCGCCATGGGAGCTGGCTCACCGAGCGCCACAGGGGAGTGGTCCTCAAATTTCTGCGCGACAACGGCATCACCTACGTCACTGTCGACGAACCGCAGTATGGGACGCTGGCGACCATTCCGTTCCTGCCCGAGGTAACCACCGATATCGCCTATTTCCGCCTGCATGGCCGGAACAGGGAAGCCTGGCTCAAGAAAAGGGTGGAGACCTCGGAGAGGTACGACTACCTCTATTCCACCGGGGAGCTGAAAGATTTCGCAGTGACGGCGAAGAAGGTCTCATCGAAGGCCAAGACGGTCTTCATGATGTTCAACAACTGCCGGGCCGGCCACGCAATGAAGAACGCCCTGGAACTCCTGAAAATCATAACCTGACCACTCCTCCCTTGACATCCATTTCGTCCGGTAGTATATCGTATGGTAAGTATACCAGATGGTATTATACGGAGCGCAAATGGAAGACCTTACCCCACGACAGCAGCAGGTTCTTGCCTTCATCACTAAACAAGTGAAAGAGCAGGGTTATCCCCCCACCTTGCGTGAGATCGCCCTGCATATAGGGATAAGCGGCAATGCCGGCGTGATGAGTCACCTCGAAGCCTTGGAGAAGAAAGGTTACATCCGCCGGCACGAGGGGAGTTCACGGGGAATAACTCTTACTGCTCCGGTATCACGGGGAGTTGAATACCCCATTACCCAGGAACGCATTATCATGGGGGACGAGGAGCAGTTTTCCGAGCGTCTCCCAGTGGTGGGTACAGTCAGGGCCGGATCTCCCGAGATTCCGTTCGAGGACATCGAAGACTACTTTGCCATCGACCGCTCCCAGCTCCGCTCGGGAGGTAGATTCTTCCTGCGGGTCCGGGGTGATTCCATGATCAACGCCTGCATCCAGGAGGGGGACCTTGCCCTAGTCCGGCCTCAGTCCACTGCCCAGAACCGGGACATCGTGGTGGCCCTCGTGAATGGCGAGGCGACCCTGAAGCGTTTCTATCGGGAGCGGGACAACATTCGCCTCCAGCCGGAGAACCCCAACCTTAACCCGATCGTCGTACGGCCGGGGGAGGGGGAAGTCGCCATCGTCGGCAAGGTGGTCGGCATCTACCGGCAACTGACTTAAGCCATGAGCCACAGATTGAGCGCAAACATCCGGGTGGCTACCGTCTTCGAGCCGGGCGGCAAAGTCCGTCCTGTCTGGTTCGAGTGGAACCGGCAGCGGCACTTGATAAAGGAGACCACTTACGTCTGGAAGGGGATGAAGGGGGATGCGAAGCTCATCCACTTCGCCGTAACCGACGAGGCCAACCTGTTTGAATTGACCTAC
The DNA here is from genome assembly GCA_016177775.1 of Geobacter sp. GTDB lineage: Bacteria > Desulfobacterota > Desulfuromonadia > Geobacterales > Geobacteraceae > JACOUQ01. Next base: position 116,592 of record JACOUQ010000003.1, on the reverse strand, counting down.
AATACCGCCGACCAGACATGGACTCTGGCCGGGGTGGAGGCACAGTGACCATGTCCGATCGGGTAATAATGCATATGGACATGAACAGCTATTTCGCCTCGGTGGAGCAGCAGACCAACCCCGAACTGAAGGGCAAACCGATTGCCGTCATCGGCAACGGAAGGACCGTGATCACCACCGCTTCCTATGAAGCCCGGGCCTTCGGCGTGAAGACCGGGATGAATACCTGGGAGGCAAGGCAAAAGTGTCCGCACATCATCTTCGTTGTCGGCGACAACCGAAAGTATACCTACACGTCGGCGGAAATCGTCAAGATACTCCTCGACTACACCCCGTTGGTGGAAGTCTTCTCCATTGACGAATCGTTCATGGACATTACCGGCAGCTTGCGCATGTTCGGCAGTCCCGAACGGATTGCCTACCTCATCAAGGCCCGTATCCGGCACCGCTTCGGCCTTACCTGTTCCATCGGGATCGCCCCGAACAAGCTCTTGGCCAAGCTTGCATCGGAGATGAAAAAGCCGGACGGCCTGACGGTCATCCGTCCCGTAGAGGTCTCCCGTGTATTGGAGAGGGTTCCGATTGAGGACCTGTGCGGCATCGGCTCCCGGACGCACCGGCAACTGTCCCTGTTCGGCATCCAAACCTGCGGAGACCTGGGGAGATTCCCGGTGGACATCCTCCGACGGAAGTTCGGCATCATCGGGGAGCGGTTGCATTACATGGGGCTCGGCATCGACGACTCACCGGTGGTGCCGGTGGAGGAGGCGGAGGAGGTCAAGAGTGTCGGCCACAGCATGACCTTAGAGAAGGATATATCAGTACGTAAAGACATAAACAAATACTTACTCCAGCTCTCCGAGATGGTGGGGAGGCGGGCAAGGCGCTACGGGGTGGCGGGAAAGACCGTCCACCTGACGGTCCGCTATGCCGATTTTACCACCTTCGGCCGGCAGCAGACACGGAAGATGCCTACCAACAACAGTGAAGAAATCTTCGCGGAGGCAGTCAGCATTCTGGACACCTTCGTCCTCACGCAACCGGTCCGGCTCCTGGGGGTGAGGATCACCAACCTCTCTTACCAGCGGGAACAACTGCCGCTCTTCGCCGAGGAAAGAAAGAAGGCCCTGGCCACCGGGGCGATGGACATGGTGAATAACAAATTCGGGGATTTTACCGTAACGTATGGAAGTATTCTGGACACCGAGGAAAAGGGGTCTCATGTCATTTCCCCCGCGTGGCGTCCGAGCGGTATCAGGAATGTGGACGTACGGTGAAATTTATATAAAAAATAGATTAAATGTCAACTTGTAGTTTACATTTATGTCTTAATATTATATATTTCTCTTGAAGTCATGTCAGTAAATTTGGGGAATATGCTTAAATGTCAACTCAAAGTTTACATTCAAGACAAAATCTAAAAAAGGCGTTATTTGCCCTGCCGAAGGGAATGCCGGTCACGAGCAGCCTATTGGAGCAATGGGGCATATCGCGGCAGTTGGCGCACCGCTATGTCCAAAGTGGTTGGCTTGAACCACTCGGCTACGGTTATTTCCTTCGCCCGGGAGACACGCTCACGCAAACAGGCGCCGTGGCGGCCCTGGAGACGCAGGGAATGGCGCTTCATATAGGTGGTAAAGCGGCTCTATCATTTATGGGAGTCGCTCACTACCTGCCTCTGGGTAAGGAAAAGCTGTTCCTCTACGGCACTGCGAGGAAAGTCCTCCCAGCCTGGTTCACACGGCAGTTTTCCTGTGAAGTGCGCATAAGCCACCTGTTCAAGGAAGAAGATGAACTGGGGAAAAGGCTCTATGTAAGGCGTTTGGAGGAAAATGAACCCTGTTCACCTTTCATAGCAGAGCCGGAAAGGGCACTGCTTGAGATGCTGGATGACGTGCCGCAGAAACAGAGCCTTGACGAAGCCAGGAAAATAATGGAACCACTGTATACGCTTCGTCCCGAAGCACTGCAGACACTCCTTGAAGCGTGTACTAGAATAAAAGTCAAGCGGCTCTTTTTCTCCGTGGCTGATGAATTGAAACTGCCGGTACTGAAGCAGCTGGATCTGTCCCGAATGGATTTCGGCGCACCTTCCGTCTACATACTGTCAAGAAAGGGAGGGTCTCTGATCTTGAAGCATCCCCGGATGGCAAGCAATGGATAGTCGTTTTATTGAAACAGTAAGGCTCCTCGTCGATGTTGCACCGTTCGTCTTTACCCAGGGCTGTTTTGCCCTGAAAGGTGGCACGGCAATCAATCTGTTCCTGCACGATCTGCCAAGGCTGTCGGTCGACATCGATCTGGTCTATACGAATCTGGAGCATACGGGTCGGGATTCCGCGCTGGAAGCAATTGAGAGTGCATTGCGTGACGTTACCACTCTTCTCGAAAGCAAACTGGGGGTCACGGTACGACCGACAACATCGGGCAGCGAGCACGAATCGAAGCTCTTCATCTCAAGGGGGCCTGTGCTGCTCAAGGTGGAGGTCAATCACGTGTTCCGTGGGGCGGTGTATCCACTGGTAACGGGCACTCTTTCGCCGCAGGCGCAGGCACGTTTTTCCAGGGCGCTTTCCGTCCCGATGCTCGATCCGGACGAAATCTATGCGAGCAAACTCGTTGCGGCCCTGGATCGCCAGCATCCGCGAGATCTGTTCGATGTGATGCTGATGCTTGAAGGTGGCGGCATCACTCCCCGGATACGGCGCGCCTTTACGGTCTATCTTGCCGGGCACAACCGCCCGATGCACGAACTTCTCGCACCCCGTCCCAAAGACATCCGGTCGGAGTTTGTGAGTGATTTCGCGGGAATGACCAGCAGGGATGTTTCGGTCGAACAGCTTGAAGAGGTTCGGGAGAGGTTGTTTCAGGAACTGCCCGCATCCCTTGACGAAGCAGAGTGCAGATTTCTGCTTTCGGTGAATCGTCGTGAACCCGATTGGGAAATCCTCGGCTTGCCGTGGATAGAAAGGTTGCCGGCCATCAAGTGGAAATTGCTGAATCTGGGCAAACTCGCCAAGTCCAATCCAAATAAATACGCAAAGATCGTCAAGGATCTGGAAGATAAGCTTCAAGTGAAGTCGTGAACGACTTGCAGGCGCATTTCAAATACTCGTGGGTAGCGAGGTGAGACTTGAAAACGATATTTAATGTAATCCTGGCATTAGCCCTGGCATTGCCAGTTTATGCCAAGGAACCGATTCGTATTATCGAGGGCATTACCAGCAAGGTGAGTGACGGCGACACCATCCATGTCATGTCTGGAGGCACCAAGGTAAAAGTCCGTTTGTATGGGATCGACGCGCCTGAAACCGAGAAGGGCAATAAAAGGACCGGCAAGGTCAGCAAGCCGGGCCAACCTTACGGCGATGAAGCATGGCATGCCTTGGAGGCAAAATTATTGCGCAAGCAAGTCCGACTTGATGTGATGGACGTGGACCGTTACGGCAGGACCGTTTCGGTGGTCAGGGTAGGGGAGCGGAACGTGAACCGGGAGATGGTAGCCGATGGGTGGGCCTGGGCGTACCGGCAGTATCTGGATCGCCCGCATGCGAGTGAGTACATAGATGCTGAGGAACAGGCACGCAAGGCAAAGAAAGGGTTGTGGCAGCAGACCAATCCACAACCGCCATGGGAGTTCCGCAAGTTACTTAAAAAGGGTCGGCAAAGTCGAAATGGGCGGTAATTATGGCGGAGAAGCTTGAACGGAAAGAGACGGTGACCGTGGAAGAACTTGCCCTCAGCAACAGCTTCGAGATTGCCGCGCTGGTGGCGGTGCTTGAGCGGAAGGGACTCTTGACGAAAGAAGAGATCATAGAAGAGATCAAAAAAATGAGGCAGACGTGAAGCTGGCAAAAATCATCTCAGGCGGACAGACCGGCGCTGATCGGGCAGGACTGGATGCTGCGATGGAGGCCGGCATCCCAGTGGGCGGGTTCTGTCCCAAGGGGCGCCTGGCTGAAGACGGGCGTGTGCCCGATCATTACCCATTGGTGGAGTTGGCCAAAGGCGGATACCCGGTTCGTACCGAGAAGAACGTGGTCGAGTCGGACGGCACGTTGATCCTAAATGTCGGCAAGTTGACCGGAGGGACGAAATTTACCCTGGATTGCGCCAAGAAACACGACAAGCCGTACCTTGTCGTTCAGTTGGACGATGAACCGAAGCATGATGCCGTGCTTCGCTGGATTGAGATGTACGATATCAAAGTCATAAACGTAGCCGGCCCGCGCGAATCCAAGTGCCCAGGACTGTACGAGCAGGCAAAGGCGTTCCTACGTTTTCTTCTTGGCTCGGAGTAATCCTGTGTGTGGACGCTTTACCCTCAATTTACCTCCGGAACTTGTCGCTGAAATCTTCGGCATTGTCGAGCTGCCGCGGATCGAACCCCGGTACAACATCGCCCCTTCGCAGCAGGTTGCCGCAATCCGAACCCTTGCAGACAACGAGCATCGAGAGATTGTCATGTTGAAATGGGGGTTCATCCCTTCCTGGACAAAAGACCCTTCCCTCGGTCACAAGATGATAAATGCCCGGTCGGAATCGGTTCACGAAAAACCAGCTTTTCGTCAGGCTATCCGCTATCACCGCTGCATCATTCCCAGTTCAGGGTTTTTCGAGTGGGAAGAAAAGGGGGGCAAGAAGTATCCGCTCTATGTCCGTCTCAAGGATGGGTCGCCTATGTGCTTCGCCGGCATCTGGGACCACTGGAAATCCCCGGAGGGGGAGGTCGTGGAATCGTGCAGCATCCTGACAACTTCCTCGAACAGACTCATCGAACCTCTTCACGATCGAATGCCGGTCATACTTCATCCGCAGGAATACACGCTCTGGCTCGACAGGACGATCACCGATCCGGAGAAGCTGAAGCCTCTTTACCAACCGTACCCAGCCGACCTGATGGAAGTGTGGCCGGTTTCTCCGCTGGTCAACTCTCCCCGCAACGATTCTCCCGATTGTATCAAGCAGGTTGTTTCGTGAAGACAGCCTCCCCAATCTAATGCTCCGATGGACGACTTTCCGGTTCAGTTTCCAGAATGTGATCCCGAGTAGCAACGTCAGGAAGAGCACGCGCATAATCCCTCCGTATATATAATCTATGAGGGGGGCAGGTTTTTTTGCCAGTGTTGGAGAAAAATTTCAGCGATAGAAAAAATGCCTTGACAAAGCATAACGATATTATATAAAGACGTTATATAAAATAATAATACACATAACTCATATATGCGGAGGTAAGCATGTCGCCAAGAAACACACAGTTCAGCCGGGAGGAGATCATCGAAGCGGCGTTCGCGCTGGTGCGGGAAGCGGGATGGACCGGCTTCTCAGTGCAGGCGGTGGCCAAGGCGATCGGGGGCTCCACCATGCCGATCTATTCCCAGTTCAGCAATGTCCGGGAGCTTGAGGACGCGGTCTGTCTGAAGGCGCTTGAGCTTCTCAAGGAGCGGATGGTGGAGGTAAGGTCAGGGGATAAGTGGATCGACCACGCCATAAGCTGGGTGAAGTTCGCCGTGGACGAGAAGCACCTGTACAGCTCTCTGTGGGACGGGAGAAATGTGGAGCTGTGCATGAAATGTGGGGAGGAGATCAGCGGCTTCATCTCAGGGGAACTGGCGGATTATCCGCTCTTTGCCAAACTGAGTAGGGAAGAAGTCGCCATGATCACCCTTTCCCGCCGTCTCTTCGCCCAGAAACTGGCCTACTGGCTGAACAAGGACCCCGACTACCTCAGGAACAGGGGGATCGAAACTGAAGATTTCATTCGCAGGACGAGCATGGCTCTGTACGATGGGTTCATGCTGCAATTTCGGGCAGAGGAGGAAGTGAACAAAACAGGCCGATAACTGAAATTTACGATCAAAGGAGGGGACCATGCGCAGAAGCATTGGCAAGGGATGGATGGACGGATTGAAGCGTTACACGGTTCTTACGGGATTGCTGGTGCTGTCGGGAGTCATACTTTCCGGCCTCTGGAAGGAGGCTTCGGCCGCCGTGCCGGCGTACGGTGGGACCCTGACCGTGGGGGTGGACATAGAATTCCGCGGTTTCGACCCGCTCAAGGCGGGGTTTCTCGGCCTTGCAGATCGGAGCGTCGCCATGGCGGTAGAGGAGCGGCTGTTCGACATGGACAGGAAGGGCAAGCTGGTCCCCGAACTCGCCCTTTCGGCTACCAAGTCCAAGGACGGGAAAAGCTGGACAATTAAGCTCCGCAAAGGGGTCAACTTCCACGACGGCACCCCGTTCAATGCCGATGCGGTGGTCGCCCACTGGGAGCGGCTCCTCGACCCGAAGAACCGATTCTTCGGTCTTCCCTACCTCCAGCCGATCCAGAAAATCCGGAAGGTCGACGACTTCACAGTCTGCTTCACCCTGAAGTATCCGTGGATGCCGTTCGGGCAGGTGCTGTCGTCCCCCGTCTCCATTGGCGCGTACATCCCGTCCCCCAAGGCGGTGCGGGAGGATAGCCAGAACCGCGCGCCGGTCGGCACAGGCCCCTTCATCTTCAAAGAGTGGATCGCCACTGATCGGTTGGTGGTGGTCAAAAACCCTAACTACTGGCGGAAGGGAAAGCCGTACCTTGATAGCGTCGTCTTCCGGCCGGTCCCCGACATGCAGGCCCGCTTCGCAGGGTTGCAATCGGGTGAGAGTGACCTGATCATGACTGACCGGGGGTCGAGCATAGTGCAGGCGAGGGAGGACAACTCGCTCAAGGTCTATGCGAGCGATTCCACCGGAGCGATGACCTTCATCTTCAACACCGCGAAGCCCCCACTGGACGATGCGCGGGTCCGCCGAGCACTGGCCCACGCCTGGAATCAGGAGTTCTTCGTGAAGGCGGATTACAAGGACACCCTGCCGGTGGCGAAGGACCCTTTCGGCGGCACCCTCTCCTGCGGCGACGTCGGCTACCGCAATCATGACCCGGCCAAGGCGCGAAAGCTGCTCGCCGAGTACGGCAAGCCAGTCGAGCTGGAGCTCCTGCACTCCAACACCCCGCGCGGCAAGGAGGCGGGTGAGATCATGCAGCGGCTCTTCAAGGAAGTCGGCGTCACGCTGAAACTTGTGCCAGTGGCGGAAGGGCAACTGGTCAAGCGGGTGATGAGCGGCGACTTCCAGCTCTCCGGATGGCGCTTTCAGGACTTCCCCGACATGGGGCCTTACTTCTACGTCAACCTCCATTCCGGCGGCGGGCACAACTTCGCCAAGTACCGCAGCGTACAGATGGACGAGCTGTTGACCGCCCAGCAGACGAGCCTCGATCCCCGCGTGAGGAAGAAAGCGCTATGCGGGGTGGCTAATCTGATAAACGAGGACGCGATCTATCTCTACGGTGGGGGGCGCCGCTACCACATCCTCTCTAAGGCGGGTGTACAGGGGATCATGCGGGCCGATTACGGGATCATCCGCGTCACCGACGCCTGGTTGCAGGCGGGCGGGAAGAAGGTGGCTGCTCGATAATCAATGTCAGCCGTGCGAAGAGACCTCCGGGGTCTGAAAACCTCGGAGGTGTTGACTGAACACGGGAAAAGGTCATGCCTCAGATTTTCATAAACGAACAAAATTGCACACGCTGCGGCATCTGTGTGTCACTCTGCCCGTACAGGATAGTCGTGCTTCCTGATGGTGGTTTACCGTGTCATGTGCAGGGCGCTTCCGAGCGCTGCATCGCCTGTGGTCACTGCGAGGCGGCCTGTCCATCGGGTGCCATTGTCGTGAATGATGCGCGACTCGTCCCGATGCCCTATGCTTCTGGCGTGGCGGAGATCGAACCCGCGCGTCTCGGTGCCTATCTGCGGATGCGCCGCTCGATCCGGCGCTACCGGGAGGAGCCGGTGGAGCGCACCACTATCGAACAGCTCATGGACATCGTCCGTTTCGCCCCGACAGGCAGAAACAGGCAGGATGTGCACTGGTTCATTATTCAAGACACCCGGGAGTTGCGGCGGTTGACGGAAATGGCGATTGACTGGATGCGCGAAAGCAGCGCCGCCGGCTCATCGCTGGCGGCGCGCTTCAACGTGCAGGGAATGGTGCGTGCCTGGGAGGAGGGGCGCGATCCCCTCTGCCAGCATGCGCCGCACCTGGTGATAGCCTGCGCACGTGAGGATAATCCCGTCGCTGGGACGAATGCCGTCATCGCTCTGGCGCATCTGGACATCATCGCGCCCGCCTTTGGCCTCGGTGCCTGCTGGGGGGGGATATTCATATTTGCCGTGCAGGGCTGTGAGCCGTTGAGGGCGGCGCTCGGTCTTCCTCCTGAACATGTGCCGATCCATTGCATGATGCTCGGCTATCCGGCAATCCACTACCAGCGGGCGCCGAAGCGTAATCCGTCTGACATTGTCTGGCGGTAGAGAGATAGGAAAACCTGCTACAGTTTGACAATCCAAGCGTGAAGACCGAGGTTTAGACCTCGGAGGTCTTGATAATACCGGAGGAGAAGGTTATGCGGTTTCTCTGGGGAAAACTAGTTCATCTGTCATTAGTCGTCGTTGCCGTGACGGCCCTCACCTTCTTGATGCTCGACCACGTGCCGGCCGACATCGCCTCCGAGGTCGCCGGCCAGGGCGCGACCAGCGAGGACATCGCCGCCGTGCGGGAGCGGCTCGGGCTGAACGATCCGCTCCCGGTCCGCTATGGCCGCTGGATAGCCGCAGCAGTCCGGGGGGACCTGGGGAACTCGTTCGCCTCCGGACAGCCGGTGGTAGAGGCAATCCGCTCCCATCTGCCGGTCACCGTCGAGCTGATCGTCTTGGCCCAGCTCTTTGCCTTGCTCCTGGCCATTCCGGCAGGGGTCGTGACCGCCTGGCGGGCCGGCTCCCCCCTCGACCGGACGCTCGGCACCGTTGCCTTCGGTTTCGCCTCGCTCCCCGCCTTCGCCCTGGCCATCGGCCTGATCCTCGTCTTCGCCCTGCGCCTCAAGTGGCTCCCCGCCACCGGCTATACGCCGCTCACCGGTGGGATTGCGGCCAACCTGAAGGGATTCCTCCTCCCCGCGCTCTCCATCGCCCTAGTGGAGTGGGTGCCGCTGATGCGCGTGCTCCGCGGCGACATGATCTCCACCCTCAAGGAGGACTTTATCCTGCTCGCGCGCTGCAAGGGACTGCCGACCCGGCAAATCCTCATCGGCCACGCCCTGCGCCCCTCCTGCTTCACCCTCGTCACCGTCTTCGGCATGCAGGCCGCCAGCCTGATCGGCGGCGCTGTGCTGATCGAGCTCATCTTTTCCCTGCCGGGGATCGGCCGGCTTCTGGTGACCGGGATCTTCGCCCAGGATTACCCCGTGGTGCAGGGGTGCGTGCTCCTGATCGCAATGGCATACGTCGGGATGAACTTCCTGGTGGACGTCTGCTACGGGTTGCTCGACCCGCGTGTCCTGAAGGGAGGGCGCTAATGGGTAAGAGGGGAAGCATAACTTTCTGGCTGGCCATTGGGTGGATCGCCGTCGTCATTGTTTGCGCCATCACCGCGCCCTGGTGGCCGGTTCCTGCGCCGGACCTGATCGATCCCGATCTCCTGGCGACCCCCCCTTGCGTGGGGCACCCGCTCGGCACCGACACCATGGGGCGGGATATCGCGGCGCGGCTCCTTTTCGGCGCCCGGGTCTCGATCATCGTAGGGTTCTGCGCGCCGCTTGTCGGCATGGTCCTCGGCTCGCTGCTCGGGGTGCCGGCCGGGTTCTACCGGGGCCGCCCGGAGCGACTCATCCTCTTCATCCTCGACACTCTGCTCGCCTTTCCCGGGCTGGTGTTCCTGCTGGTCTTCACCTTTGTCTTTGGTGCAAGCCTCACCACCATCACCGTTGCCCTCGGCGTCCTGACCGCCCCCCGTTTTGCCCGAGTGGCCCGCGCCAACACCATCAGGTTCGCGGAGCGCGAGTTCGTGCTGGCTGCCCGGGGAGTGGGGGCGGGGGATTTCTCCATAATTCTGCGGGAGATACTCCCCAACGTGCTTGCGCCGATGCTGATCTACATGCTGCTGGTGATCGGTTTCGTCATCGTCGCCGAAGGAGGGCTCGGCTTTCTCGGCCTGAGCGTCCCCTCGCCGGCGCCGAGTTGGGGTGGAATGATCGCCGGAGGGCGCGACATCCTCGACCAAGCCCCCCACGTCAGCCTGATCCCAACCGCTGTAATGTTTCTGACCGTCCTCTCGGTCAACCTGATCGGCGATGCGGTGCGCGGCCGTCTTGACAGAAGGGAGGGTCAGCTATGACGGCCGCTTTCGATCGACATCTGCTTGTGGCCGAGGATATCTCCGTCCATATCCCTTCGGGAGGGGGGACGGTGCGGGCGGTGGACCGGGTCTCCCTCTCTCTGGAACGGGGCAAGACCCTGGCCTTGGTCGGGGAGTCGGGTAGCGGCAAGAGCATGCTCTGTCGGGCCATTCTCGGCATTCCGCCCGGCCGAGCCGCCACCCGGGGACGGATCATCTTCGGCGAACGCGACCTGGCACAACTCCCGGAAAAGGAGTTGAATGCCATCCGGGGTAGGGAGATCGGCGTGGTTCTGCAGAACCCCATGTCGTCCTTGAACCCGGTGCTCAAGGTCGGCTGGCAGATTGCCGAACCGATGCTCCGGCATTTGGGGATTTCCCTGCTGAAGGCGAGAGAGCGCGCCGTCGAGTTACTCGGCGCGGTCGGCATCCCCCGGCCCGCGGAACGGGTTGACTGTTATCCCCACCAGCTTTCCGGAGGGATGCGCCAGCGGGTGGCCATTGCCATCGCCTTGGCCTGCGACCCGCAGCTCCTGATCGCCGACGAGCCGACCACGGCGCTCGACGTGACCGTACAGGCCGAGATTCTAAATCTCCTCGGGCGCCTCCAGATGGAGCGGCGGATGGCGATGATCCTGGTGAGCCACGACTTGGGAGTGGTGGCGGGAAGGGCGCACGAGACGGCGGTGATGTACGCCGGGCGGATCGTCGAGCAGGCCCCGACGGTAATATTGTTCGACCAGATGCGGATGCGTTACACCCGGGCGCTGTTCGACTCGATCCCCCGCCTCGATGCCCCGTCCGGCCAGCCCCTTGCCTCCATTGGCGGGCAGTTGCCCGACCTTGCCGCGGAGCTTCAAGGGTGTCGTTTTGCCCCCCGCTGCCGGCGGGCCGAGGACCGCTGTTTTGCCGAGGAGCCGCCGCTGGTTGCCGATGGTCTGGAGGATCATCGCTTCGCCTGCTGGTTTCCGTGTGAACCGGGGATATCTGTAACTCCTCCTGGCCCCCTCTTACCTAAACGGATAATGTCATGAACGGAAATAACCCCAAAAATCAGGAACCCCTCCTGCGGGTCAAGGACCTGACGGTCGAATACCCAGCCTGCAGGGGACGAAAGGTCCATGCCGTTTCCGGAGTAAGTTTCGACCTGGCCAGGAGGGAGACCCTCGGGCTGGTGGGGGAGTCGGGATGCGGCAAGTCGTCCCTGGCCCGGGCGATCATGCAGCTCCCCAAGCCAACCGCGGGAAAGGTGATCCTCGACGGAGACGACCTGGCGGCCTGCGATCCGGTGCGGCTGCGCATCCTGCGAAGCCGCTTCCAGATGATCTTCCAGGACCCGGCCTCATCCCTCAACCCTTCCCGCACCGTGGGGGCAAGCATCGAGGCGCCGCTCCTAGCCATGGGACATCACGGGCGAGAAGAGCGAACCCGTCAGGCGAAGGTGATGATGGCAGCGGTCGGCCTCGACCCTGAGCGGCACTACGGGCGCCGCCCCCATCAGCTCTCCGGCGGTCAGTGCCAGCGGGTGGCCATAGCCCGGGCGCTTATGACTAACCCGCGACTCCTGGTTTGCGACGAGCCGGTCTCTTCGCTCGACGTCTCGGTGCAGGCGCAGATCTTGAACCTTCTGCGCGAGGTTAGGGGGGAATACGGGCTCTCCATGCTGTTTATCGCCCACGACCTGGCGGTGGTGAAGAACATCGCCGACCGGGTGGCGGTGATGTACCTGGGCCGGCTCTGTGAAGTAGCCCAGTGCGAAGATTTCTACCGGGCGCCGGCCCATCCTTACTCCATGGCGCTCCTTGATGCCGTTCCCCGGCCCGACCCTCGCCACCTGCTTCCGGCGACCGGAATGCTCCCCGGCGAGCTTCCCTCGGCCATCGATCCCCCAAGTGGCTGTCGCTTCCGGACCCGCTGCCGCCGTGCCGAAGCCCTTTGCGCCATGGAATGCCCGGAGCTGCGGGAGATCGCGCCCGGGCATAAAGTGGCCTGTCACTTTCCAACTTTCGTTAAAGATTTGTAGGGAGGATTAAGCGAAGCGAATCCGCCAAAGCTGATCGACACGGATCAATAATATTCAGCAGGACCTTTCCGAGTGGCAGGCGCCGCCGCTCCTGAAGGTAATACAGCCCAAGGAGGAACGGAAATGAAGAAGATTGCGAGCATTGTCCTGGGAGGAACGTTTGCGTTGCTGACCGGTTGCGCCACAATAGGTGCTGCACCCGACAGCCGGACCGCACCGGAGAGCAGCGGCGACGGCGCTTTCAAGCAGAGGGTCGAGTTCAAGGACCTCTCCCCCTGGGAGCAGGAGGTCATCCTGCAGGGCGGAGGTGGAGAGTAGGAGATTGTTCAATGTGAAGAGCGGGCCGTGTGCACGCGGCCCGCTCTTCCCGTCAATACCAGCGACAGAGAGAGGGGGCGCGTGATGGAAGAGAACCGGGCGAGCCGCACCGCATTGATGACCGCCTATACCCGCGGCTACCATGCCGCGCACGACAGACCGACGATCTTTGACGATTTTCTTGCCCATCATCTCCTGAGCGGGGAGGAGCGAAGCGCCGTCGAGGATTTGATGATGACCTTCCTGCGCCGGTTCAACCCGGTAGGCGCCGCGTCATTCCCAGATACTGGGGCCGCCCTCGCGTGGATGATGCAGACGGGAGCCGCCCCTCCCATCGTCCTCGCCAGGGCGCGCTATGCGGAGGAGTCTCTTGAAGAAGCGGCAGGGGAGGGGGTCAGGCAGTACGTGATCCTCGGGGCGGGTATGGATACCTGCCCCTTCCGCCGCCCCGATCTGGCCAGAAGACTGCGGCTGTTCGAGGTGGACCACCCCGCAACCCAAGCCCACAAGCTCCGCAGGCTTGCCGATCTCGGGTGGGACATGCCGCCGGGACTGAAGTTCGTCCCGGTCGATTTCACCCGGCAAAGTCTGGGAGCGGCACTTGCCGCCTCATCGTATGATCCCCACGCGCTCACCTTCTTCAGTTGGCTGGGGGTCACCTATTACCTCCCTCGCGACACGGTGCTCGCCACCCTGCGGGAGATCGCCGCTATCGCCCCTTCAGGGAGTATGGTCGTCTTCGACTATCTCGATTGCGACGCATTTCTACCCTGGAAGGCAGCCCCCCGTGTCCTTTTGATGCTCCGCTCCGTGCGTGAGCTTGGGGAGCCGATGCAGACAGGCTTCGACCCTTTAACCATCGAAGCGGAGCTCGCTCCTCTCGGCCTGCGCCTCCGCGATGACTTGAGCCCGTTCGACATCCATGCGCGCTTCTTCCTGGGAAGGACAGACCACTACCGTGCCTGTGAGCACGCGCACTTTGCATGCGCGGTGGTCGAGTAAAGACCCGCGCAACCGGGATTCAACTGAGGAAAATGACGTTTCGGTTTAAATATTCAAAAACATGAATATATTCCTTGACAATGACGCTTGTTGGTTTTATGAGTATTGCTTAACCTTGCGCGCCATTTTCCTTCCTTGTAACGAACCTATGATTATCGCTCCATAAGGTGATGCCCATGTCCGATAAACTTACGGAACTATTTGACCAACTGTACCGCGACAACCATGAAAAGGTGTACAAACTTGCTCTGGGGCTCACCGGCAATGGGCAAGACGCCGAAGAGATAACCCAGGAGACATTCTTCCGGGCTTTTCGTTCCTACGATGCGTTTCGCGAAGAGAGCTCCTTTTTCACCTGGATATACCGAATTACCCTCAACGTGGCCAATGATTACTTGAAGCAGAGAGCCAAGTTTCCGGTCCAGGCGCTTACCGAGGATCTGGGCTATTCTCTTGACGACATCATCGACCCCGATCCCGCAAACGACCCGGAAACCGAACTCTTCGCCAGCCAGGCACGGGTCAAGTGCCTGCATGCCATGACCGAATGCCTGCCGGTAGAACAGCGCAAGGTTTTCTGTCTGGCGATCACCCTGGGCCTTCCCCACAAACTCGTCGCCGAAATACTTGACTGCTCCGTTGGCTCGGTCAAGACCACCCTCCACCGTGCCAAACAGAGATGGTTCGGATACATGGAAGACAGATGTCAGTTGATCAAGGAATCAAATCCGTGCAACTGCAAGCAATGGGTCCGATTCGGCTTGGCGCAAGGGTGGATATTGAGAGATGCGTTAACCAACCCCTCCCCGAAGACAACCGTTCAGTCCAAGGAAGAAGTCACCGAACTGAAAGCGCTGCGGGATATCTATCAGGACCTTCACCGGGAAACGGCTGACGAATCCTTTGCGCAAAGGGTCAGGGAAGGGATACAGGACAGGGAGTGGAAAATTTTTTTCTGAGCCGTTGTAACCTTTTGCCTCGAACGCAGTCTAACCGAGAGAACCATAATGACAGCGAGGAGGCACCATGAAGAAGGAAGAAAAGCAAACCGGCCGGATGGACAAGAAACACGCAGCAGTATGCGGCCTTTACTGTGGGGCATGCTCCTTGTACATCGGCACCACGGAAGACCCTGAACGGCTCACGAGACTCGCGGCGCGATTCGGGTTTTCGGAGGAGGCCGCCAAATGTTACGGATGCCGGTCGGAGAAGAGGTTTCCGCACTGCGAGAACTGCAAGATGTCTGCCTGCGCCGCCGGACGGGGCATCGACTTCTGCAGCGAGTGTGCTGAGTATCCCTGCGGGCACCTGAAGGAGTTTCAGACGGAAATGCCCCATCGGATCGAGTTGTGGGACGACCTAGAGCGGATCAATGCGGTCGGCCATGACCAGTGGCTCCGGGAAGTCCGGGAGCGCTACAGCTGTTCCCGGTGCGGAACCATAAACTCCGCCTATGACCTGAAATGTCGGAAGTGCGGCGCGGAGCCGAGCTGTGGGTATGTTGCCAGGCACGGGGAGGCGGTTGCGCGGTTTCTGGCGAAAGTGTGATTAACGGAGGGGAAAAAGAGTTGCCTCCCTGGGGGAGCGCTTCCACTCATGTCCCGACCTGGCGTCACGGCAACTCATCATGGAGAACCTGGTGCGGAGGGGTTGGCCGCTCGTTCGGGACGAGCGCTGCCGATGGGCTGCGGCTCGTGGATTTGAATTCCACCCTGACCGTATCCATAAAAGATTGCAACGCCGGAGAAAGCCACTTACTCTTGTGCCAGATCATCAATATTGCTGTTTCCAATTTTCCTTGCGGCCATGGTAAAATCGCCAACTTTTTTTCTTCTATTTCTTGCCTGATCGCCATCATAGGAATCATTGCCACGCCAACTCCTTTTAAAACGCATTGCTTGATGGCTTCTATGCTATTTATTTCCAGGAACACTACAGGGTCAACTTTTTCCTCATTTAATGTATTCTCAAATACCATTTTATACATGCAATCGTGTTTCGGTAGAAGGATTGACTGACCAATCAAATCTCGCAAATCTATAGCAGATTTTTTGGCCAAAGGGTGATCCGGACTTGAAATGATAACAAGGGGTTCAATCCTTAATACTTCCGCTTCTAGTTCTAAATAAGGAATAGAGTCAGTGAGCAAAAATGCTACATCTGTAATTCCGGTTTGCAGTTCGTATACTAAAGTGTCGTAGGCGCAGGTGCTGATGTCAAATCCGACCTTTGGAAAGCTGGACTGGAATTTACTCAAAACGGATGGCAAAACGTAAGTGCTAATGCTTTGCGGGATACGAATTGATATTGAGCCCTGGGGTTCTTCCCATCCCGATACTCTTGCCAGTGTTTCTTTCTCGAAATCGAGCATTTTCTGAGAATAACGCATCAACATCTGCCCCGTTTCGGTAAGACAAATACGTGTGCCCAATCGATTAAAAAGCGGCACACCGAATTCTTCCTCAAGGAGTTTGATCTGAGTTGAAACCGTAGATTGAGCATAATTCAGAGCTTCAGCAGCCCGTTTAAAACTCATCAATTTAGCCACCATTTGAAAAGTTTTAAGTTGTCGTAATTCCATTAGGCCTTCTCCGTTCAATATTTTCGATTTATCCTATCAAAAAGTATCGTTTGACGCAAAATATTTGATAACGTATTTTTGTTTTCAGTTCCAACCCCGGCCACCTCACTGTCAATAGCTTTTCCCTGTGGTTGGAGTGAGCACATAAAAATTAAAGGGAGGAAAACACGATGATCGAAGTCAACCAAATTCCTTTAGAAACAAAATGGGCACTGGCAACGCAGGCTTTGACGGGTGCATTATCTGCCCATCTCGATGCATTATACAGAGCTGTCGGGAAAGAGAAATATGTCGAGATAATTCACCAAATTTGGACGCTAATTGGACAAGGGTCTGCGAGCGTAGTTCAATCGATGGACATGAAGCTGGATAATGCCAAGTTGGTCGGCGAAGCCGGTGTAACACTATGTATGTGCGCCATGGGTCCGGAGTACAAGATTGAAGAGGTTGAAGCAAGTGAGAATAGAACTGTCATGAAGGTTATCGAGTGCCCATGGAAAAATAGAATGAACGAATTTGGAATATCCCATGATCTTTTGTCTGCATGCGATACCGCTTTCTGGAATGAATTTGTGAAAAGCCTCAATCCAAACGTCACAATGAAACACGGAAAGCAGATGCACCGAGGTGATCAGTACTGCGAATGGATATTTGAAACCAAAAAATGATCTTGAATGAGAAGAATGATGAGGTGCCGCTTCATGAGAACTAAACGCTTCACCCTGCTGGTCCCCACCGTCGCGCTCCTGGCCTCTGCCGCAGTCGCAGCAGAGCATCCGGGAAAGGAGTACATGGAAAAAAACGGCTACAACGGCCCTTCCACCTGCGAGGAGTGCCATCCCGGTACGGCGAAAAAATTCCTCGACACCGTGCACTGGAAGCATGCTTCCAAGGTGACCAACGTGGACAACGTGGACCCCGCCGCGGAATACGGAATGAAGAACCGGATCTACACCTTCTGCAACGGCAACGACATCGTGAACAACCTGAAGGAGACCCCCAAAAACGCTGCCGGCAAGACGAAGCTCACCGGCTGCAATACCTGTCATCCCGGCGATCCCGGTGACCAGCTCCACGGCGTGGGAAGCACCGGCCCCGCTGCCGAAGCCTCCATCGATTGCCTTGTCTGCCACTCCTCCGAATATGACTACAGCAAGCGCAAACCGATGAAGAACGACAAGGACGCAGTCGTCATGGGGCAGGACAGAAGCGTGAAGGCGGCCCTGGCGGTCGGCAAGCCGTCGGTAAAGAACTGCATGACCTGCCATGAGACGGCAGGGGGAGGGGCCTACATCAAGCGGGGCTTCGTCTTCTCCAAGGAAAACGATGTCCATGCCGCCAAAGGGATGGTCTGCGCCGACTGCCACAAGGCGAAGGACCACAAGATCCCGACCGGCTTCGACCCGAACAACTGGGCCAACGACGGGGTGCGGGTCTCCTGCCTGGATTGCCACGGCCAGAAGCCCCACAAGGATGCCTCCCTTAACAAGCATACGGCGCGGATCGCCTGCCAGACCTGCCACATACCTCGGACCGGCGGCGCTTTCTCCAAGGACTTCACCGTATGGTCCAAGGGTGCCGACGGCTTCTATGAGCCGACCACCCTCAATAAAGAAGCCAACGAGACGATGCCCGTCTATGCCTGGTTCAACGGAACCGTCGCCAACACACCCCACTTCATAGGGCCCAAGGGGGACAGGAAGGACAAGAAGAGCAAGATCTACCCGTTCAAGATCTACCAGGCGAAGGCGTTCTACAACAAGTTGGGCGGCAAGCTCCTGTCGATGGACTTCGCCCAGCCGATGGCTACCGGCGACACCTTGGCCGGTGTGGCCTCGGCCGCTAAAACTCTTGGCATCAAAAGCTATCAGCCGGTCCCCGGGTGGCAGACCATCTACTTCGCCAGCAGCCACCTGGTCACCAAGGCAAAGGCGCTCTCCTGCGAGAACTGCCATGCGCCGAACGGCGTGCTGAACCTCAAGGCACTCGGCTACACAGACGAGGAAACCGCCAAACTGACAAGCCCCGCGATCTATTTTGACTACAACGTGAAGAAGCAGAAGGAAAATGAGGAGTGGTAGGAGAGATGGAGGTGTAATCGCAGAGAAAGGCCATGTGCGAACACGGTTTTTTTTACTCGCGAGTTCCCGCAGAATCCGGGACAGATCTATTTATTGCTACTCACCCCATTCTTAAATGCCCATTTTTTGCGTCAAAAACATGGTTCTAAGCGGAAGATTCGGCCCTTTTTCGACTATTTACTACAATATCAAGTGCTTAGCTTGGTCCGACCCCAAATGAGCAAATGCCGGATCTGGCGCGACAGATTGGGACAGCAGGGACAATGCAAGTTAATCAGGGAGGAACATTTTGATGAAAGTTGTGGCCATCAATGGCAGCCCTAGAATGGGCGAGGGCAACACAGCTTTAATGCTCGAACATTTTCTGGAAGGGATGAAAGAGTGTGGGGCACAAGTCGAACTTGTATACACGAACAAGCTGAATATTCATCCCTGTCTGAGTGATTTTAACTGTTGGTTCAAGACACCAGGCTGCTGTTACCTGGAGGACGACATGCATATGCTCCTTTCCAGACTTTCTGAGGCGGACATATGGGTGCTCGCCACTCCGGTTTATGTGGACGGTGTCTCAGGACCGTTGAAAAATCTGCTCGACCGCATAATCCCGCTGGTGCACCCATTTATCGAGTTACGTGATGGTCATTGTCGCCATCCCATACGCGAAGGGATCAAGAGCGGTCAACTCGTGCTGGTTTCCACTTGCGGCTTATGGGAGATGGACAATTTTGACCCGTTGCTTGCACACATCCAGGGAGTATGCAGGCATGCGGCTAGAACATTTGCTGGGGCACTGCTGCGGCCTCATGGAGGTGCACTTAAGAGTGGCATTGAGCTGGGCATGCCAATAGAGGATGTATTCGAGGCAGCGAGAGAATCTGGTCGCCAACTCATTATGGATGGAAAGATTTCTCCCGAGACCTTGAAGACCGTCAGCCGTGAACTTTTACCGCTTGAGAGTTATATGCAAGCCATCAACCAGAGATTTCACCAGATATTGGCAGATTGTTAAGCCGCAAATGGCACAGTCTGAGCCCTTTGTAAGATATGTGCAAACATGGGCAGCCAATGTCCGTTGGAGGATTCGCATTTATTTCATGTCGTTATCCACAACAAGGGAGAGTCAATGATTTCAGAAATTCAGGCTCTACCGACGGAGGAGCAACGGGAAAGAAGGGACTTCCATACAGAAACTCTGGATGTGAAGTCAACTCATTTTTGCGGGAAAAACGAGAGAATTGAATGCACAAACGGACAAAAACCAGAAAAATCACTCTTTTCAGTATTGTCATGTGTTTTCTGCCTTTGCCGATCTGTTTCGCACAGGATGCGGATAAAGCCCTTCCGGCGATAATGTCGCAGCTTCCTCAACGCTTATTGTCTCGGAACCCAGACTACTTCTCGACTCCACTGCCTGCCGAGCGGAAAAAGGGTGATAACAAGGCATCGGAAAACGGGTGGTATATGCTGATCCTGGAAGGGGCTGTGGCAGGAATCTCCAACCTTGTGTCTGCCGAGAAGAAAAAGGACTGCTGGGCAAGGTATCCGGGCAAATATGTTGATCAATGTTTGTCTGCTGATGAATGGAGAACGGGTAAAAATGCTGATCGATGAGCATCTTCCGGTACAGGGCGACTCATATACCGACTTCTAAGGAGGAATCTGCATGGAGGATGCGCAGCGTAAGGCAATGCTAACGACAGGAAAGTAAAGGGGCTTACGATGATTGCACCATCAGCGTTCAGCAAATGGGCAAGTCACTATGACCGTTCCCGCCGCCAGCTCATCCCGTGCTTCGATGAATTTTACTCCGCGGCGGTCAAGACGCTCTCCTTTGCTGGAACGAATCAGATCGAGGTGCTGGACCTTGGGGCCGGAACAGGCCTTTTATCTGCCTTTATCCTGGATGCCTTCCCTGATGCGAGATTCACCCTCGTAGATGCATCAGGCGAGATGCTCGATGTTGCCAAGGACCGCTTCAGTGCCTTTCCCGTGCAGTTCAGGTATGTCGTGGGCGATTACGCACGGGAGCTTCCGAAGGGTCCGTTTCATGCCGTGGTCTCAGCCTTGTCGATACATCATCTTGAAAAGGCGGAGAAGCTCCGGCTGTTCAGGGAGGTTCTCACGGTCCTGATCCCCGGGGGTATGTTCGTGAATGCCGACCAGGTCCTTGGTAAAACAGCGGAAGAGGAGCGCGTCTTTCGGGAATCGTGGCTCCGGGAAGTGAAGGAGCGCGGCGTGTCCGAAACTGACCTGGCAGGGGCACTGGAGCGGATGCGGGAAGACCGGATGTCTACCCTGGAGGTCCAGCTTGCCGGCCATACGGCAGCGGGCTTCGCACGAGTTGATTGCGTTTTCCAGGACAAGAGTTTTGTGGTGTTTTGTGGATGCAAAGAAAGGGAAGCCGTCTATCAACAGGGGGAAATATGAAAACAATGTTGCGTATCGTTCCGATGGTCTTGCTCCTGCTTGCAATACAGTCCTCTGGGTTCGCAAGCGAAACCGGCACCATGAGGTGCAATGAAGGCATTGTTTCCATCGGGGACACGGCAGGCGAGGTGATAAGCAAATGCGGCCAGCCTGCGTTCGCGACTCAACGCGAGCAGAAAAAGATAGAGGAAGGACCGAAGGGCACCCGTGAACGAACGGTTACTGTCGTCACCATTGATGACTGGACTTTCAATTTCGGCCCGGATCAGTTCCAGCACCAAGTGCTCCTGGAAAACGGAAGAGTGACCAGGATCGAGAGCCTGGATTATGGGTATTGACCGTTTTTTCTGTTGATACGACTACTGCTTCACGGTTTAGCGTTGTTCCTGTCACGGCTGACGGGTGCGTTAAGCGCCCATCTCATCCGATGCCGCACGGCGTTGTTCGGCATGAGTTGCCGGAAAACATTGGCTGAATAAATGATATAAGGTGGAGTCATGCGGAATTTGCTGAAAGAAACTGCGCAACGTGCGATTGCCTATCTGGAGGGGCTTGAATCCAGGAGGGTCGCTCCTGATGCCGAAGCGTTGGCCGGGCTTAAGAAGTTCGATGAGCCTCTGCCCGACGGGCCGGTCGATCCTGAAAGTGTTCTGCGGCTGCTTTCGGATATCGGTTCGCCTGCGACACCGGCAATGGCGGGGCCGCGCTTTTTCGGGTTTGTAGTCGGAGGGTCGCTCCCCGTGGCCCTTGCGGCCAATTGGCTGGCCGGTGCCTGGGACCAGTGCAGCACATTTCACCGGGTTACCCCTGCAACGGCTGTTGTGGAGCAGATTGCCTTAAGTTGGCTTCTGGACCTGCTAGGGCTCCCTCCTACATGCGGCGGCGCATTCGTAACGGGCGGAACCATGGCAAATTTCACCGCTTTGGCTGCAGCGCGCCACGCACTTTTAACCAGGGAGGGGTGGGATGTTGAGGGGGACGGTCTGTTCGGAGCGCCCCCGCTTACGGTGGCTGTCGGCGCGGAAGCGCATCCAACCCTGTTCAAGTCACTTGGCCTCCTCGGTCTGGGCCGCAGGCGTGTAATCACCGTCCCAGTTGACAGTCAGGGAAGGATGTGCCCAGATGCGCTTCCACCTTTATCGGGGCAGACGATTGTCTGCGTACAGGCGGGAAATGTCAATACGGGGGCATTCGACCCGATAGTGGAAATCTGTGAACGGGCGCATGATGCGGGTGCATGGGTTCATGTGGATGGGGCGTTCGGGCTCTGGGCATCGGTTGCGCCCTCGCGGGCGCACCTGGCAGCCGGCCTGCAGAATGCGGATTCATGGGCCACGGATGCTCACAAGTGGCTCAATGTCCCTTATGACAGCGGTTTGGCCTTTGTTCGCGACCCTCATGCCTTGCTGAAAGCGATGGCGATAACTGCCGAATATCTACCAACTGAGACAACAGAGCGCAACCCTTCTGATTACACCCCGGAACTCTCTCGGCGGGCACGGGGAGTTGATGTGTGGGCGGTTTTACGTTCACTGGGACGCAGCGGTGTCGCGGACATGATCGAGCGTACCTGTCGCCAAGCGAGACGGTTTGCAGAGGGACTGGAAAACGCTGGCTACCGGATACTGAACGAAGTGGTTCTCAATCAGGTTCTCGTATCTTTCGGCGATGACACCACAACCAACCGGGTAATTGCTGGAGTTCAGGCGGATGGAACCTGCTGGTGCGGTGGAACGGTCTGGCAGGGACAAACCGCCATGCGCATCAGTGTTTCTTCCTGGGCAACGACAGATGCTGACGTTGAGCGGAGCATGGAGGTCATGCTGCGGGTTGCAAAGACTGAAAACAGCAGGTTATGAACAAGGACGGGATATGATTGTCAAAAGAGCCGATGTGGCCGACGCTGAGGATATCCTGGCTGTTCAAAGACTGGCCTTTCGGAGTGAGGCGGAGGCGTACCAGGACTTCACCATTCCACCTATGAACCAAACTCTTGCCGAGCTGAAGAGTGATTTTGGAAACCATCTGTTCCTGAAGGCAGTGATCGACGCGCGGATAGTAGGCTCAGTCAGGGGACATCTCCATAACGGCTCGTGCCACATAGGTCGGCTGGTGGTTCATCCTAGGTTTCAGGGGGTCGGGATTGGAACGCTCCTTATGGCGTCGATTGAGATGGCTTTCCCTGGTGTGCAACGCTTCGAACTTTTCACAGGACATCGGAGCGAGAGAAACATCAGACTCTACGAGAAACTGGGCTATCGCATTTTTCGCACTGAAGCAGTGGGTGCTGGCCTTTCCCTGGCCTTTATGGAGAAAAGGCTCTGTGATAAATAATATTTGAGCCTTCATTCACGAAATACTGCTGAACATATGTCCGGGGTATCCGACGGCGACTGCCAGGGCCGAGGAGGGGAACTACTCCATAAGCTGAGTCTCTTGCATTTATTGTGAGCACGCTCATTTTGCTTGATTTTTATGTTTGAGCGGTGTTAAAGTGAGTCTGCTCATAATAATGAGGAGGCTCAATGCGCATCAGCGCGCAGGCAAAACAGGAAAACCGAGCCCGCATCCTGGAGAAGGGTGCGGAGCTGTTCATAGCCAAGGGGTTCGAGGAGTGCACCACGCGGGATATTGCCGTGTCGTCGGGTCTGGCCACCGGCACGCTCTTCAATTACTTTCCCAGCAAGGAGACTCTGGCGATGACCATGGTCTCCGAGGCTCTTAACCGTGGGCGGGAGGACTTTAGACGGCGCCGCACCGGGGAAGAGGGTCTGGACGAGGACCTCTTCCTGTTCATTGCCTCGGGCCTTCGGCGTCTCCGCCCTTTGCGCCCCTTCATCGGTCCGGTTCTGGAGCGCTCCCTGAGCCCATTTCCCCGGAAAACCGTCTGCCCGGAAGGGGAGGCGGCTCGCCAGGAACACCTCGACGCCGTACATGAAATCCTCGCCATGCACGGTTTCACCAAAGCCCCCGATTACGTGGCAGTGACCATGTACTGGTCCCTCTACCTGGGAATTCTGGCCTTCTGGGCCGGTGATGATTCTCCCAACCAGCAAGCAACCCAGGCGTTGATGGATTATTCGATACGAATGTTCGTGCAGGTGATCTCCGGCAACGGGGCCGACAGAGGAGAAGAACATGCAGATTGAAGAAGGAACGGTAAACGAGCTCCCGTGCCTGAAACAGCTGATGATGGCTCTCCCCGGGGAGAACGACAAGGACCCGGCCGGCGAGAAGCTCGCGGCTATCCTCAACCAGGTCCCGGCCAGAAAAGTGCCGGTCAGTTCCTTTTCCCGCCTTTGGATACTCGGTTCTCTTCACGCCAAGGTGGCCCTCGGCTATCTCACCTGCTGGCTCCGCAGCCGCTTTGCTGAAGCCGGCGAAAAGGAGCGGCTCAGGAACGAGGCCCACCTGACTGCGGCCCTGCAACTGCTGGGCACCATGGGGTATATGCGCGGCGCGGTGATGAAGCTGGGCCAGTTGCTGGCAAGCCTTCCCCTGGTGGTGCCGGAGGAGTTCGCCAGGACGCTTGCCTCCCTCCATTTCCAGGCGCCTCCCATGCACTACTCGGTGGTCAGGGAAGTCTTCCTGGACGAATTCGGACGGGAGCCGGAGGAGCTCTTTGCCTCCTTCGAGCGCCGGGCCTTTGCTGCCGCCTCCCTCGGCCAGGTGCACCGTGCCCGCCTCCACTCCGGCGAGGAGGTGGCGGTGAAGGTCCAGTACCCCGACATTGCCCGGACCATCAAGAGCGATCTGCGCAACCTGCGGATACTGCTGCAACCGATGTGCATGACCGCCGACTGGCACAACCACCTGGAAAAGCTGGCGGACATCGAAGAGATGTTAATGATGGAAACTGATTACCAGCAGGAGGCCCGCTTCGGCAGGGAGATCAGAAACAATTTCACTTCCGAAGACAGGATAGTGGTACCCCGGATTTACGAGGAATACTCCACCAGGCGGGTCCTTACCACCGAATACCTGTGTGGGGTGCACTTGGACCAGTTCCTCGCTGCCGATCCGGACCAGGAACTGAGGGACCATTTCACCCATCTGATCACGGCGGCCACCATGCGCCTCCTCTATCGCTCGCACTGGCTCCTGGCGGACCCGAATCCGGGCAACTACATCTTCATGGATGACGGCCGCCTGGGGCTCATCGACTTCGGCTGCACGCGGGTCATCACCGATGAGGAATGGCGTCTCCAGCGGGAGTTCGAGAGGGCGGTTATTAATCGGGACGAAGCGGGGATCAACAGGGCCATAGCCAGGGCATGCCTGTATAACGATCCGGAAGAGATGGAGCCGGAGCGGTTGGCGGTCGTTGGGCGGGGGGCACTTTGGCAGATGGAACCGTGGAAGACGGAGGGGCTGTTCGATTTCGGCGACGAGGAGTTCTTCCGCCGCGGCATCGACACCTTCCTGGATGTCATGCGCAGACGCTACGACCGCGGCAAGCCGCTCTATCTCTGGACCAATCGCTTCGTCCTAGGGGCAAGGGGCATTACCTTCCGATTGAAGGGGCGCTGCGATTTCAGAAAAATTTATGAGCAAGAATCGGACGCCTGTCTTTAGGCAGGATACGGCAATTTACGGACCTTCGGAAAGGAGATCACATACAATGCTGAAACTCCAAGATGTATTCAAGACCTACGAAGGGAAAGCCGAGGTGACGGCCCTTTCGGGGATCAACCTGACCATCGGGGCAGGAGAAATGGTTGCAATCATGGGTCCCTCCGGCTCCGGCAAATCGACGCTGCTTAACCTTATGGGGGGGCTCGATGTCCCCACCTCCGGGCAGGTGATGGTAGGTGGGAAGGATCTTGCCAAGGAGAGTGAGAAGGGGCGTTCCCTGTTCCGCCGCTCCAAGGTTTCCTATATTTTTCAGGCCTATCACCTGATGCCGACACTGAGAGTGAGCCAGAACGTGGCCCTGCCGCTGCACCTGGCGGGGGTCCCGGCCGGGGAGATCGCGCAGAAGGTCGCCCGGGTGCTCCGGGAGGTCGGACTCGACGGGAGGACAAACCATCTCCCCGACGAACTCTCCGGCGGAGAGCGCCAGCGGGTCGCCATCGCCCGGGCGCTCGTGACCGACGCGCCGCTGCTCCTGGCCGACGAGCCGACCGGCAATCTCGACACGGCCCGGGGAGAGGAAATCCTGAGCCTGCTGCGCTCCATCCACAGGGAGCGCGGAACCACCATCGTCATGATTACTCACGACCATCATGCCGCCTCCGCCTGCGAACGGCTCATCAGGCTCAGGGACGGCAAGGTGGAGGATGATGGCGCCGTCGCCGGAGGTGGGAGATGAGGTTTCTCCTCCGCACCCTTTCCCTCTCCTACGTGAGGAGACATCTTGCGAAAACAACGCTCACCCTTCTCGGGGTTGTGGTGGGGGTAACCACCTTCAGTTCGATCAGGAGCGCGCAGGAAACCCTCGTGAAGGGGATCCGTTCGACCGTCGATCGGGTGGCGGGAAAGGCGCACCTCCAGATAACGATGGTGGGAGGGGTGCCGGAAGAGATGCAGGAAAAGGTACGCTCGCTTTCCGGCGTCAGGGCCACCTCTCCGGTTATCGAGCAGATCGTGGTTACCGAAAAGGGGGAGCTCGGAAGTCTGATGGTGATCGGCATCGACCTCCTCGGGGACAGGGAGATGCGGGAGTATGGTTTCGAAGGGGAGGATGCGGACCTGGATGATCCGCTCCTCTTTCTGTCGCAGCCCGACTCCGCCATCTTCACCCGCGACTTTGCGGCCCGGGTGGGGCTGAAAACCGGCGATACCCTCTCGCTCCGGCTCCCGGCGGGGGTAAAAAAAGTGGCGGCGCGCGGGCTCCTGACGCCGAAGGGTTTTGCCGAGGCATTCGGCGGGAACCTGATGGTGATGGATGTCTATGCGGCTCAAGACCTTTTCGGCCGGGGACGGCGTTTCGACCGGATCGATGTCAGGCTGGAGGAGGGAGTCAGTATCGGGCAGGGGACCGCTACGCTGCAGAAAGCTCTCGGTCCCGCCTACCGCGTCGAAACACCCTCGCGCCGGGGGGAGCAGATGGAGCGGCTTGTCGGGAACTTCATCAGCGGGTTCAATATTTCCAGCGGCTTCGCGCTTGCCATCGGCACCTTTCTGATCTTCAACGCATTCAACGTCGCAGTCAACCGCCGCAGACGGGACATCGGAACTCTTCGGGCGCTCGGGGCCACGCCGCGTCAGGTGCGGACACTCTTCCTGTCGGAGGCGCTCATTATCGGCATTCTCGGCGGGGCCATCGGCTGCCTCGCCGGAACGGCATTTTCGCAGGGGCTTCTCCGGATGATGGGTCAGACGACCGAGACGGTCTACGGGATAAGCGGCTCCGGCGTCGTCACGCTCCCGCCAGGGGTAGCGCTTCAGTCCATGCTGCTCGGCGTGCTCGCTTCGCTTGTCGGGGCATGGGGGCCGGCCCTCGTCGCATCCCGCATTTCCCCTACGGAGGCGTTTGCCAAAGGAGTTTTCCAGACTCGTGCTCCCGGTCACGCCGCGCCAAGGATACTCGCGGGCCTGGTCCTGTTCGGCGTCTCCGTGCTGCTCGCCCTGCATCCACCTTTTGCCGGGAATGTTTTCATTCTTTCGGTCGTCATTACGGGTGCGATCGGGCTTGTGCTTCTGGTCACTCCTCTCTCCCGCGCCCTGCTCATCATGGCTGTTCCGCTCGTATCCAAAGCCGCCCCGGTGGCGGGACGGCTTTCTTCCGACGCCCTCCTCGGCAATCCCCGTAGAAGTTCCGGAACGATCATGGCAATGGCGCTCTCCCTTACCTTCGTCCTTGGACTCGGCGGTTACATGGGCTCCACCAAGAGCACCATGGTGCGGTGGATGGACGATGTCCTTACCTGCGACCTCTTCGTTCGGGCCTCCGCCAACTTCACGCGTCCCGACTTCCTTTTCCCGGGGGCGTTGCGCGAGGAGCTGCTCAGTGTGCCGGGGGTGAAGGCGGTTGAGAGCTATCGCGGGATCAGGCCGATCTACCGCGGCCAGCAGATCCTTGTCGGCTCGATTGAGATGGGAGGGGTGCTGGACAGGACGAAATATGAGTTCCTCCAGGGGAACGAGCAGGCGATGCGCAGCGGCTTGACTCTCGAAGGGAAGTGTGCCGTGTCCGAGAACTTCTTCGGTCGGTTCGGTCTCGGAGTCGGACAGCAGGTGGAGCTTGACACCCCGAGCGGCACGGTCCGATTCCCGATTGTCGCGGTGATCCGCGATTTCAGCTCCGACCAGGGTAGCGTCTTCATCGACCGCTCGACCTTCCTCCGCCTCTGGCACGACGACCGTGTCGACGTCTATGACGTCTCGATCAAGAGCGGCACAGATCCGGGGAAGGTGCGCGACCTCATCAGGCGAAAACTTGCAGGGGAATTCCCCGCCCTCGTCTCGACGCGGCAGGAATTCAAGGATGAAATCGGCAAGGCTATCGACGCCTTCTACGCCCTTATGAGGATAACCGTTTTCCTCGCTGTCGGCGTGGCGTTTCTCGGGATCGTCACATCGCTCCTCATTTCAGTGGCGGAGCGGTCCCGTGAGATCGGGATACTGAAGGCGCTTGGCGCGGTACCGCAACAGATCGGGCTAAGCATTGTAGGGGAGGCGCTCGTTCTTGCCCTGGTCGGGCTGGTGATAGCGCTTCCGGCGGGAGATCTCTTCGCCTCGTTCATGGAGGGGCCGGTGGCAAAAACCTTTACCGGCTGGGGGATGCCGCATCAGTATCCTTGGGATATTCTGGGACAGCTCCTCGTTTCGCTTCCTGTCATATCGGCACTGGCTGCGTGGGTTCCGGCCCGTCAGGGGGTGCGCTTGAAGGGGACGGAAGCGATAACCTACGAGTGAAAGTCTCCTTTTCAGTTTATTTCGGAGGTGCAAATGCTTGATAACCGTTTGATCAGGAAATCTCTTCTTGGCCCGTTTCTGACGCTCTCCATCCTCCTCTTCTGTGAAAGCGGTTTCGCGGCCCCCGATGCCAGGGCACTTCTGAAAGAGTCGGAAAGCCGGCACCGGACGAAGACGCAACAGTATGCGGGAGAACTGACGGTGGTAAACAGGGAGGGGAAAATCCGCAGGAAAGGATGGAAGAGCTTCCGGGAAGGGTATGCCGGGGACGCCAGGAACCTGATCCGTTTCACCGATCCGCCAGAGGTGAAGGGGGTGGGATTCCTGTCTCTTTCGCGTTCGGGGGGACAAAATCCCGACCAGTGGCTCTATCTCCCCTCGATGAAGCGGGAACGGAGAATTGCGGCACAGGACAGGGATGCCTCGTTCGTCGGGACTGACTTCAACTACGAGGATATGGAGGAGTTCGACCACGAAAAGTACAAGGTGGCGCTGCAAGGGGAACAGACCGTCGAAGGATACCCTTGCCACACCATATCGGCGATACCCCTGGAAAAGGGAGGAAAGTCGATCTACGAGAAGAAGATCCTCTACCTGCGCAAGGACATCCTTTACCTTATTCGTGAAGATCTCTACCGCAAGGGGGACAAGGAGCCGACCAAAAGGCTCATCCTCTCCGATATCCAGAACATTGACGGGCACTGGGTAGCGCGGAAGATGGAGATGAGCGACATGAGGAAGGGGAGCAGGACCACCGTGCTCCTCAAGGAGATCGCCTTCGACAAGCCCCAGACGGCCAATCGCTTCACGCTCCAGAACCTGAATCGCGAGGGGGGAGATTGATCGGGCGCTATCTCCCGGTCTGCTCCTTCCTGCTGTTCGTTATTCCCTCATCCGCTTTGGCACAGGGAATTTCCGGCTATGTCGAGGCCAAGGGGTTCGCCTTTGCCGAGCGCTCCAACAGCCGGGACCCTTGGGGGATCGGATGGGGGACCCTCTCCACCAAGTGGGAGGAAAAGGTCTGCGAGGCCCAACTCACCGCGTCGGTGCGCGGAGAATGGCTCACATCCGACGAGCAGGGTCCGCTCGCTTTCGACCCGGCTGACCGAAGGATCAGGCGCTCTCCGGTTTCGATGCAGGATCTCTGGGCGCGATTCCCCATCTCTCCCTCCCTCGACTTGCAGCTTGGCCGCTTCCAGCTCGGTTGGGGGAAGACCGACGGTTACTCCCCGGCCGATGCCTTCCTCCCCCGCGATCTCACCGACCCGTTCTCGGACGAGAAGATCCCCCTGTGGGCCATTCGTCTGAGCGGAGAGGCGAGGGCGCTTCGCTACGAGGCGGTCGTCTGTCCGGTGACCACCCCCTGGCGTCTTCCTGTGCTTGGCCAGCGGAACGCCCCGCTTGAGGTGGATGGAGTTCCGGAGGGGACCGTATTCACGGAAGTCGATACCCCCCCTCCATGGACTGGCTTTGCT
Organism: Geobacter sp.; assembly: GCA_016177775.1. Taxonomy (GTDB): domain Bacteria; phylum Desulfobacterota; class Desulfuromonadia; order Geobacterales; family Geobacteraceae; genus JACOUQ01. The sequence continues at coordinate 86,613 of JACOUQ010000003.1, read as the reverse complement.
GCCTTGCGCCTCCTTGCCACCTATGGAGAGTGGGATCTGGGGGCGTGGGGGAGATTTGGGGTACGTCCTGCACCGCTTCTGGAGTTCCGTTTCGACCAGGCAACAGCCACTCCCTCCGGCCTCAGCGTCCCAGTTGAGCGTCACTACGCCAGGGAAGAGGGGGTAGGGGTCGAGCTCTCCCGAATCGTCGGCTCATGGATCGTGCGCGGCGAAACTGCCGCCCTTTTCTCAAGGGATAGAGACCTCGGGAACGCCCTCATCGGAGCCCTGAGCGTTGAAAAGGGATTCGGCGACGGCACCCTCCTCGTCACCCTGGCGGGTAACGCTATAACCCCTCCCGTTGACGAGCAGCTTCTTTTCGATCGGGCGATACTCCCAGCTCTCATAACTGCATGGAACCGGACCGAGGAGTGGGGAGGGTGGAAGCTGGTCTGGACCGCAGGGCTCAAGCGAGGCGACGGCCTCCTCAAGGGAGAGATTGCCTATAATCTTACCGACCTCTGGAAGCTGACCCTTGGCGGCGAACTCCCCTACGGCTCGGAGAGAGGCCCCTTTGGGGCTCTCCACGCCGCCCGGCGGATGCACTTGGCACTTAGGCGAAGCTGGTAAGAACGGAGGGTGATAGAGGCTGGGCGCGAGGCGTCGTAGAAATAGTATCAACTTAGAGCTTGTCTGCATTTCTTTGAAAGGAGCCTGCCGTGAATAACACCTTCCTCCCCCCCTGGTTTGCCTTCAAGTCCCTTTTCGCCTTCATGAGAGGTCTCGACCGGTTGCGCGGCAAGCTCACCCCGCCTCCCCTGCGGCTGCTGGAGATGATCGGCGGGTATGCGCCGACCCAGATCGTCCGTGCAGCGGCGGAGTTGGGGATCGCCGACCACCTGGTCGCCGGGCCGAAAAGCGTGCCGGAGCTGGCAGTGGTTTGCGGCGCCGATGAAGAGGCCCTGTCGCGCCTTATGCGCGCCCTCTGTAGCCTGGATCTTTGCCGGAAGGGTGAGCGTCGCGAAACCTTCGTCCTTGGAGCCCTCGGCGAATATCTCCGGAGCGACCGCCCCGATTCCCTTCGGGCGACCGTCATCGCCACAGGCCGTGAGCAATACGGCGGCATGGCCGGCCTCACCGAGAGCGTACGGCACGGAAAGGCAACCTTTCCCTCCCTCTACGGCACCGATTTTTTCAGCCGACTGGAGCATTACGAGGACTCGGGCGTTCACTTCGCCGACAGCATGGCTGAGATATCGCGGGCCTGCCTGCCGGCAATCCTGGCGGAGTACGATTTTTCTTCCATCGGGCACCTGATCGACGTGGGGGGAGGGACAGGAACGCTTCTCAAGGGGATTCTCGCACGCTATCCGCGGCTGGAGGGGACTTTGTTCGACCAGCCGTCGGTCATCGAACGTGGAAAGCCGGACGCCGGACTTCTATCCCGTTGCCGCCTGGTGGCGGGGGACATGTTCGAGGAAGTGCCGGCCGGTGGTGACGCCTATATGATGCAGCGGGTCCTCCACGACTGGGACGACGAGCAAGCAATTCAGCTCCTTGCCAACTGCCGGCGCGTAATGCCCTCCAACGGCCGCCTGATTCTCCTAGAATTCGGCATCGGGCGGGAAGAGAACGAGTTTGTCCGTTTTCACGCCGATCTGCTGATGCTGTCGCTTCTCGGCGGTAGGGAGCGGACGGAGGAAGAGTTCCGCGTTCTCTTGGACAGGGCGGGCTTCTGTCTGCATTGCGTCATTGAGACCCGCTCGCCGATCCGCATTTATGAGGCCTTCCCCGCTCGATGGGGGTACTGAGCTGGGGAGATAATCCGGTCCGATAGATGGGAGGGGAATACGATTGCCAGAGGCTGCCAATTTTACAGAAAGTTTTGACCGATATTACCGCGACAACTATGTCAAGGTATACAGGCTCGCCTACGGGCTCGCCAACAGGAATTCTTCGGTCGCCGAGCGCGATAATGACGCCGAGGATATAACTCAGGAAGCTTTTTTGAGGGCTTATCGTTCCTTTCGCACATTCAGGAAGGAGAGCTCTTTCTTTACCTGGATATGCCGGATCACCATGAACGTCGCCAATGATTACATGAGGCAGCGGAGCAAACTGCGCATTTATGAAACTCTCGAAGAGCTGGGCTGTTCCGAAGAGGAACTGATGGACCCGAACCCAGCCAATGACCCTGAAACGAGATTGCTCTCCAACGAAGTGATGCGCGTCTGCATGTACGGTTTTACGGAATGCCTGCCGCTCAAACAGAAAAAGGCCTTCCTGCTGGTTGTGGGATTTGAGCTCCCATATACACTCGTCGCTGAAATACTGGAGTGTTCTGTGGGGTCGCTCAAAACAATGCTCCACCGGGCCAAGGGGAGCCTGGCCCGCTACATGGAGAGCAGGTGCTCCTTGGTAAGAAAATCGAACCCCTGCCGCTGTGAGCAGTGGGTCGAGGCCTGCCTGTCGCACAACAAGATAACAAAGGATTGCATAACCAGCCCTACGGCTACCATCATGGTTCCGGACAAGGTGAAAATCTACATGCGGGACTTGCGCGATATTTACCACAACGTCTATGGGGCACGAAGCGATGAGGAAATGGCGGAAGTGCTCAAGGAAGGGTTCGAGAAAAAGAGGTGGGCCACTTTTACCTGATTTTTTTTGTAACCTTTTGCTCCTTTGACAGTCTAACCGAATAGATACGAGCGGGTTTACCGCGTAACTACACTGTCATGGGAGGAATAAGGTATGAAAGACAAAAAGGCTCTGACGGCGCCATGCGGCCTGGATTGCTTCAACTGCGACATTCACGAAAGCAATCTGACGGACGGGCTTGCCGAACTGATTCATACCCAGAGGGGGGTGCCGAAGGAAGAGATAGCGTGCAAGGGGTGTCGCCAACAGGACGGAAAGCATTATCATCTGCCGCAGGGGTGTGCAACGCTGGATTGTGCCAAGGCCAAAGGCGTGCAATTGTGCTCTGATTGTAATGAGTTCCCGTGTGCTTACCTGGCTCCAATAGCTGATATGGCTGATCATTACCCACACAACATAAAATCATACAATCTCTGCCGCATCAAGAAAGTCGGGCTTGATCGCTGGATCGAGGAAGAAGCCGGACAAATGCGGAAGAAATACTTTGGATGCAAATTCGCTATGGGAAAAGGTCAGGCAGATTAGAGGAGATATCATGGGAACAGAGATGAAGGTAACTGTGGGCGGGCTTTGGGGCAAGATGCAGTTGACGGGAAAGGGGCATACCGGCCATGAGGTTCAAATCGACTACATACCACCTCTGGGCGAAGATAAGGGCTTGATGTCCCTGGAGCTGCTTATGATCAGCCTGGCCAGCTGTAGTGCTCACACCGTCCTTTCCATCTTGAGGAAGATGGGAAAGACTGTGGAGGATGTAACGGTGAACGCGGTCGGGGATCGCCAAATGGACGCGCATCCCACCGTAATCACCGCTATCGAATTGCAGTTCGAGCTGAAAGGGAATGGGCTTGATACACCTTCCGTCGAGAGGGCGATCAGGTTGTCGGAAGAAACCTACTGTCCCGTTTGGGCGATGTTGAAGAATAATGTTGCCGTGTCCTGGAATTACTTGATTGGCTGATACGCGGAGGAAATATGTTCATTGTTGTGTTGACATACACCAAGTCACTCGATGTTATCGATGCCCATCTCCCTGCCCATGTGGAATATCTGAAGAAGCAATATGAGAAAGAGGTGTTCATCGCCTCCGGACGGCGCGTCCCGAGAACCGGCGGGATCATTTTCGCACGAGCTGCAAACCGTGAGATGCTGATGGAAATATTGCGGCAGGACCCTTTTTATCAGCATGGCATGGCAGATTACGAGGTTCTGGAATTCACCCCCAGCATGTCTTTGCCCGAATTATCCTGCCTGATCGAATCATAAAGGGGCATGGAGCCACGGGGCAACCCTAGGGAGGCAAAGAATATTCTTATACCATCTCATATACCCTCTGGCTTCGAGTCAGGCTGAGGTGAAAGTAGGCTGTGGCAGTTGGCGAACCTTTGAGCGACAGGAGATGGTTGGATGGAGAGTGTGTTTTTTGGAAAACCTGCACCTGATCTGGCCCGACAGATCGACCTGTGCTGGTGTGCGACCAGCACAGGGGGGAGCGGCAGAGCGTTCTACGAGATCCCTCCCGCCGGAAACTCGAACCTGATTTTCCGGTTCTCCCCTTCCCGTTGCCGCATGACCCTCCTCGGACCGCGTACAGAGACGGCCTCTGTCGAAATAGACGAGGAGGCGGACTACTTCTGCATCAGCTTCCGTCCCGGTCAGGCAATGCGGATTGTGGACGCCCATCCGGCGGAATTGATCGACACCTTCGTAGAGATTCCCAAACTCTGCGGAGAACGGGTCGACTCCCTTGCCGACCGTCTCCATTCCCTGAGTCCGGCATCACGCCAAGCCGTCATGGAGGGATTGGTGCGTGGGGCTGCGCCACTTGTGCGCGACGAGCGATGCCGGGAGGCTGCATCCCTCCTCGCCTTCCATCGGGGTGGGCTCAAGGTGAAAGACCTCGCCGCTGAAGTCGGTCTCCACGTGCGGAGCCTGGAGCGGCTGTTCCTCGACCACCTGGGGATGACGCCGAAGCAGCAAGCCCGTCTCGTTCGTCTCGGCGCCCTGTCCGCTGCCTTGCGTAGCGGCGGTTACACAAGCCTTGCCGACCTCGCTCACTCCTTCGGCTATACTGACCAATCCCACATGATCAGGGACTTCAAGGAACTGACCGGGCGCCTTCCCGGTGAAAAGGGTGCGGGGGACATGCGGTGGGTGGCTGGACCGCCGCGGACACGAATCGTGCACAGGTATCGGCCTTAGACAGCCTGCGAAATTGTCGGTTTTTTACAATACAGCGGCTGGCGAGCTCCGTTATGATGATAACTGCATCTATTCAGAAGGAGGAGTGAAAAATGCAGAGCCTTCGAAGCCGTTTTTTTCTTTTCTTACTCAGGAACCGTCATCTGCTGAAGTTCAAGCTGAAAAAGGAGACCGCCCTCGACTGGGAGACCTCGTTGCCGGAAGTCCGCGCGTCGGCCGCCAAGACGACGAAGATGCTCGGGAGGCTGCCGAAGGGAATCGAGTCCGCCCCCTTTGCCATAGGGGAGATGCCGGTGGAATGGGTGTATTCTGCTCAGACCGCCACAGATGAGGTTATCCTTTACTTCCACGGTGGCGGGTATATCCTCGGCAGCATTGAGGCCCACCGCGGAATTGTTGCCAAGTTCGTAAGAGGGAGCGGCGTACGCGCACTGTTGTTCGGCTACCGTCTGGCCCCGGAGCATCGATTCCCTGCTGCGCTCGACGATGCGGTTGCCGCATACGGCTGGCTCCTTTCAGAAGGGATTTCTGCGTCCAAGATTGTATTTGCCGGAGATTCCGCCGGCGGAGGGCTCTGCCTGGCGACACTCCTCGCTCTTCGCGACCGGGAGATTCCCCTCCCGGCGGCGGCGGTGGCGCTCTCTCCCTGGACCGACCTGAAGAACACGGGGGAGTCTCTCCGGACCAACGCCGCGAAGTGCATGGCACCGACGAACTCCTGGATCGCCTGCGCCAACCATTACCTGGGAGACCAGGACCCCGGCCAGCCGTACGCTTCCCCCCTGTATGGGGATCTGCGCGGGCTGCCACCGCTCCTCATCCATGTCGGCGGAGACGAGACCATGCGCGACGATTCGACGCGTTTTGCACGGAAGGCGAAGGATGCGGGCGTGGCCGTTTCGCTGAAGGTCGGGGAGGGGATGTGTCATTGTTATCCGGCATGCGCTCCCCTCTTTCCGGAGGCTACGCAGGCTATGGAGGAAATCTGCACCTTCATACGGGCGCATGTCGGTAAGCAAGAATAACGGAAGGATGACGAGAGAAATAGAGGAGGAAAAAGTTATGGTCGCTGAAAAATTCGCCATTACCGAGGAAGAGAGCGTAAAGTTCATAAAGGCCTACTTCAGAGAAGGGGAGGACGGCCCCCTCAGCAGCTTCCCCACCAAGGAAAAGAGGAAGATTGCGATCCTGCGGCAGTTGGTCGGTAGGTTCGACCCGCAGCGAAACTACACTGAAAAAGAAGTGAACGGGATTCTCGGTAATGCCTTTCACGATTATGTGGCCATGAGGAGGAATCTGATAGAGTATGGGTTCCTTGACCGGTATCCTGACGGCAGTCACTACTGGGTCAAGAGTTGAAACAATAACAAGATGTGAAGGAGTTGCCATGGAGAGAAACGGTCTGCTTTGCGCCGGGAGAGACGCATGGCGTGCAGGAGGAGAAGCAATGCTGAGGACTAGGGAAGCGATAGAAACAAGGCGCAGCATCCGGAAGTTCAAACTGGACCCCATCCCGGTTGATGTGATGGACGCGCTTCTGGACGCCGCCAGGCTGGCGCCGTCCGGGTGCAACGCCCAGCCGTGGCGGTTCAAGATCGTGCGGGACGAAGAGACGAAGCGGAAGCTTGCGGAAGCGGCCTACGACCAGCCGTTCATCGCCGAGGCGCCGGTGGTGCTGGTCTGCTGCGCGGATGTCGGCGCATACCTTGAAGGGATGGTTTCCGGCACCGAGGACCTGGGGAAGATAGGGGCGGTGGAAGAACGGGTCGTTAAGATCATCCATCGCGCGGCGGACGGCATGAAAGCCATGCCCATCGCGGATATCGGCCCCCGCATCGCGCTGAACGTGGCGATCTCGGTGGAGCACATTGCGTTGCGGGCCCTCGACTTCGGGCTCGGAAGCTGCTGGATCAGGCTGATCAACGAGCAGATGGTGAAAGGTATCTTCGGCTGGGACGACAACCTATACGTGGTGGCGCTCCTGCCGCTCGGCTACCCGGCCGAGACGCCGCCGCCGCGGAAGAGGCGGAGCGTCGAGGAGATACTACTGTAGTTTTTTCCGATCTCAAAGGAGCGAGGCATGTGAGCGATTACAACAAGTTCTTCATACCTGCAAAATCGGTACAAAACGATGAGCAGTCCGTAACTGCTGCAGATGCGGTGCTCGAAGCTTTTACAGAGAGCTTCAATGCCCGGGATACCATCGGCATGGACTCACTTCTGCATTTCCCGCATGTGATGTATTTAGGTGGGGAGCTTATTGTCTGGGAAGCCCCCGGGCAACTCCCCCCTGATTTCTTCGCAAAGCTGATAGCCAAGGGGTGGGAACGTACAGTATACGAATCCAAAACGCCGATTCTTGTCAGTTCGGATAAGGTCCACTTCCGGGTCATATATACGCGCCGCCGCGGGGATGGATCGGTCGTTTCCACCCATGACAACGTGTGGATCGTTACCCGGGTAGACGGACGTTGGGCCATAGCGCTCAGGTCTTATTGATAAATCGTCAGGAACTTGTTCGATGAAGTTGCGGAGAAAGAACATGAGAATACAGTGGCTCGGGAAATCGGCGGCGGTAGCTCTGCTGCTGATCTGCTCGGGATGCAGCGTAACGAAGGGATTTACCGAAGCGACTTACAACCACCTGAACCAGGGGGCGCCGCTGAACCATGCGGAATACCAGCAGGAACTGAGCAGGATCTCTGGCGGAGATGAGGGGAAGCGGCCGTGACCTCAGACGGACTGATGGAAACTTACACTCTTGATTCAGGCAATGATATGACGGCCTTCCGCACCCTGGCGGAGATCGTCGAGCGGAGCGGTCTCCCGTTCGTAATCCATGCGCATGCGGCGACGCGGACAATGGAGGATGCGGCGCAAAACCTGTCGTTTGACGTGGCGCGGATCGTCAAGACCGTGGCCTTCCGTACTCGATACGACGGGCTTGTCCTGGCGGCATTGCGGGGAACCAGGAGAGTTGATTATCCCCGCCTGGCGGCCCTCGTCGGCGTTAACCGCCGCGATCTTGCGTCCCTCTCGCCGGAGGAGGTGCGGGAGCAACTGCGGATAGAGCCTGGAAGCGTCTCGCCGTTGCCACTCCGAGAGGACACCACCATTCTCATCGATGACGACGTGCTGACGATTCTGCCGACCATTTACTGCGGCATCGGCCGTCCCGACCGGACACTGGAGATGGCGCCTGCCGATCTCGTGAGTCTTGCAGGCGGACGGGTAGGCGGCTTCTCGCGCGACTCCGTCCAGCCATGAATTGATGAAGAGAAGGAATCTTGAGAATGATCCTTGACCCGACGGACCAGTTCATCAGGCACATCACCGCACATTGCTACGTCGACGGCAAGACGATTCTTGAAGTGGGATGCGGACGGGGGAGGATCACCTGCGACCTTGCCCGTCTTGCTTGGAAGGTCGTGGCAATCGATCCTGATGAGGGGGCGTTGCAGGCTGCGCGGTCGCAGGTTGCGGCCGACAATGTGGAGTTTGTCCGCTGCGGTGGAGAGGCAATGTTGTTCCCTGAAAGCTCTTTTGACCTGGTTATATATTCCCTTTCCCTGCACCATCTCCCTGTCGATTGGATGCAGAAGAGTCTTGAACAGGCCGCACGGCTTCTTCGGGATGGAGGGAAGATCATTGTCATCGAACCGGGTGGGGAGGGGACGCTCATCGAGGCCGAGGAACGGTTCGGCGTAGGCTGCGGCAACGAGCGGGCCGCCAAGTCGGCGGCTCGCAAGGCAGTGGTCTCGATGGCGGAATTGAACTCCTCTGCGCCGATTCGTTTCCGTACGCTCTTTCATTTTGCCGACAGGGATGATTTCATGTCCAGTCTTCTTCCCGGTCATGGCACGAAACCACCCGAGTACCTGGAGGCGATAACCGATTTCCTGGAAGGGCACAGAGAGGGCGAAAGGATCGCTCTCTGGGCCGATAGGGTGATGTTTGTTATTTCCTGACGAAAGGATGAAAAATTCTATGAGTATATCGCGATCACTTTATCCGAGACGCATTTTTTCTGTCCTGTTCATGCTCTTTTCGCTGTCGCAGGTGGCATTTGCGGCAACAGTGACGGAAGTGCCTGAATTGGGTGAACATTTCAGGAAATACGGCCTGACAGGAACATTTGTGCTGTACGATCTCTCCGCCGACACCATGTATGTGTACGACAGGGAGCGATCCGGGAAACTATTTCCTCCCGCCTCCACCTTCAAGATCGTCAATTCGTTGATCGGTCTGGACATGGGTGCCGTCAAGAGTGTTGATGAGGTGCTGCCGTACGGGAGCAAGCCGCAACCGGTCAAGGAATGGGAGAAGGACATGGGTTTGCGCGATGCCATCCGACTTTCCAACGTTCCCATCTTCCAGGAACTTGCCCGGAGGATCGGGCTTGAACGAATGGCGCACGGGGTGAAAAGGCTTGGTTATGGGAATATGGAGATCGGTGGCATCGTGGATCGCTTCTGGCTGGATGGCCCTCTCGCCATTTCAGCGGTCGAACAGGCGGAGTTCCTGGCCAGGCTTGCACAGGGGAAATTGCCGATTGATCCCAAGGCCATCGCGGCGGTCAAAGAAATCACCCTGCAGGAACAGACGAAAGATTACCGCCTTCATGCCAAGACAGGATGGCTTATGTCCGCCAAACCCCAGATAGGGTGGTACGTCGGATGGATTGTCCGGGGCGACAGGATATATTCGTTTGCGCTCAACATCGATATGGCGAACAGCCAGGATGCCCCGAAGCGGGTATCTGTCGCCAGGGAGTGTCTGAAGGCATTGGGAAGGCTGTAAGCTGGGATGCCTATGATCTTGGGCACACCGACCGATATCGACACAACTGCGGCAAAACCCTGGCTTCTGCAGCAGGTTTTGCTACTCGGGGCTCCCCCGAAACTCTCGGCGGTAGCGTGAGGGAGTTGTTTTAAGCACTTTGTTGAAATGGAGCCGTAGCGACACCTCCGAGCCGAAACCGGCCTCCTGGGCTATCAGGTCAATCGGCTTGGCGGTGTTTTCCAGCATGCGTTGCGCCAATGCGAGGCGCTGATTGAGCAGCCAGGCGCCGACAGTTGTGCCTGTGACCTGGCGGAATCGGCGGGTGAACGTCCGCCGGCTCATCATGAAACGTTCGGCGAGGCTGTCTATCGAATGAGGCTCGCCCAGATGTCTCTGCACCCACTCCAGGCTTTGTGAAAATCTGTCTTCCGCGGCACTTCCCCTGATCGGCTTTTCAATATACTGGGCCTGCCCTCCCTGCCGATGGGGCGGCACTACCATGCGCCGCGCCACACGGCCGGCCGCCTCGGCGCCATGCAGCCTGCGCAGGATATGCAGGCAGCAGTCGATTCCGGCGGCCACGCCGGCCGAAGTGATTACGTCGCCATCGTCCACGTAGAGCACATCCGGCCTGACCGCGATCTGCGGGTAACGCCGCGCCAGTTCGTCCGTCAACAGCCAGTGGGTGGTTGCCGGCCGATTGTCCAGCAAACCAGCCGCTGCCAGGACAAATGCCCCCATGCATAAGCCGACTATCGTAGCCCCGCGCAGATAAGCGGCATTCAGGGCCGTGAGCAACTCGGGAGGAGGGGCTTCCCCGGCATCACGCCAACTGGGAACGATCACCATGTCCGCTCTGGCCATATCCTGGAGTGCATACGGGGTGCGGATCGTGAAGCCGGCATTGGTCTTCAGCTCGCCATCTTCCGCGGCACAGATCATGAGGTTGAAGCGCGGCCCATCGATATCCGGACGATTCTCGCCGAATACCATACAGGGCACGGAAAGCTGAAAAGGGCTGATATTGTTGAACGCAATGATGGCAATGGATTTGACGGTCATGTCGATCTCCCTCAAATGGCCTGATTATTACGATTATTGGCATCCGGGCCACTTTTTTACAAGCACATTTTGACGGATACTCTCCTGTAGCGGAAACGGAACGAATGGGACAGGAGAAATGACCATGCTGGGTTTAAGAGAGCTGCGAGAGGATGATGTCGTGCGGATTAAGGAGTGGCCCCCCTATGCGGGCGACATGGCACAGATGGACTACGCGCTGCGGGACAAGGGGTGGCTCGATGAATGCCGGTCGCGGCCGGACGCCTTCATCTATGCCGTCGAGGATGGTGACGACCTGATCGGCTTCACGATCCTGGAGAAGACAGACACGGCGGAAGCCGAGTTCCGCATCGCTTTGCGGCCCGACAGGACCGGCCTGGGGCTCGGGGAAGACAGCACCCTCCGGACGCTGCAAATCGGTTTCGGGGAGCACAGGTTTTCCCGCATTCACCTGATCGTCCGGAAGAATAACAGCCGGGGGATCAGGCTCTATCAGCGGATCGGATTCACTGACCGTGGCGAATGCCACAGGGAAATTCAGGGCGTCCCGGTAGATTTCCGGCTGATGGAGATTAGCCGTGAGGAATTCACGCGAATGCACGTCATGAGAAATGCAGGGCAACCTGATGGGAAGGAGTCAAGCATGTCACGGACACCACGCAGGGCACTGCTCGTGATCGACGTGCAGAACGATTACGTCGGCGGCAACCTGCCGATTGAGTTTCCGCCGGTGGAGCAGTCGCTCGCCAACATCGGCAGGGCGATGGATGCGGCCAAGGGTGCCGGCGTCCCCGTGGTCGTGGTGCAGAACGTTCTGCCGGAAGGAGCCCCCTTCATGGCCAGCGGAACGGAAGGGGCGGAGCTGCATGACACCGTCAGCTCCCGAGCTTCGGACCGCCACGTCCTGAAAAACCTTCCCAGCGCCTTTGCCGGCACCGGTCTGGAAGAGTGGCTGCGGGAGCGGCGGGTCGATACGGTCGTCATCGTCGGCTACATGACGCACAACTGCGATTTATCGACCGCGGTGCAGGCGCTCCACGCCGGGTTTGCGGTCGAGCTCCTGGCCGATGCGACCGGCTCGGTCCCGTACGCAAACCGCGCCGGGGCGGCCAGCGCGGAGGAGATTCACCGCGTCGTCACGGTCGTACTGCAATCGCGCTTTGCCGCGGTCATGAGCACCGGGGAGTGGATCTCCCTCCTGGCAACAGGGGGAGAGCCGGAGCGTGATACGATCCATGGCTCGAACCGGCGCGCACGGCAGCATGCAGAGAGCTGACGGCGCCTGGCCTTGCGGGATGTCGAGACGCGCGGCGGAGGTTGGAGCTGGGCACGGATCAGGGTGTCTCTTCCCAATCCGGCGGTGACTTCAAGGAGGAGCTATGATAGAGACCATTTGCAGCGAAATCCGGCGTTTCGTCCGGGAGTGCCCGGAGAACCGCTTTCCGGGCAACGGACACCCGTACTTCGAGGAGCCGCTCGTGGGGTTCGCGGCTGCTGCTGATCCGCTTTTTGTCGAATACAAGCAAATTGTAGGTGAATTTCATCAGACGCCGCAGCAGGTGATGGAAAGTGCATGTGGTGAAGGGGTCCGGGCTGCCACAGTTGTATGTTGGGTACTGCCGATCACTCGTGAAGCGCGTGAGGCAAACCGGTTGGAGAACCGTTGGCCTTCACGGGAATGGGCGCTAACCCGTAACCATGGCGAAAACTTCAATTCGTCTCTCCGACGGCATTTGGTTGCCTGGCTTGAAGGGCTCGGCCACCGGACGGTTGCGCCCCAACTCGCGCCGGGGTGGCAATCTTTCCCGGATACTTCGGTTGGCATAGCCTCGTCCTGGTCCGAGCGCCACGCAGCCTACGCGGCCGGACTCGGCACCTTCAGTCTCAATGATGGACTCATAACTGAACTTGGAATCGCCCACCGTCTCGGCAGCGTCATTACCGAACTGGTCCTGCCGCCGACGCCGCGCAGGTACGTTCATTATCAGGAAAACTGCCTTTATTGCCGCAAGGGAAGCTGCGGAGCCTGCATCACGCGCTGCCCGGTCGGGGCGATCTCCAGTAATGGGCACGATAAGGCGAGATGTTATGAATATGTTTACAAAGCAGTTCCCGGAGCAGTAGGGGAGTCTTACGGGGTTCCCCAGAGCGGGTGCGGCCTTTGCCAGACAGGGGTACCATGCGAAGGAGGAAAGCCGTAAAGGCATGCGCAAATCGGCGGGTTGCAAGGTGCGGAGGAGTGCGGTCAGGCTATCCTTATCCGTTCCCGGTATTCACTGGGGGTCTCGGCGGTGAAGAGAAAAAAGCTCTTGGCAAAGGCGCTCAGGCTGTTGAAGCCGACCGCGTAGGCTACCTCGGTGATCCGGGCGGGATCCTCTGCGAGACTAAGCGGCGTGGATGAAATAGTAACCGCCAGGCCATCTCACACCTTAACCCTCAGGCTGAAGTTGCAGGGAGTGGGCCAGCCTTTCTGTGAGAAGGGAAAAGAAATAGTACAAGGTGAGGCTTATCCCCAGGTGGAGCACGGTGAAGGTCGTCCCCATGACCCCGGTTTCATACATGATGACAGGGAGCTTGGCGCTCGACCAGACGCCGAGGAAGAAGTAGACGTTGGCAGGACGCGCCCCCTTTTCCAGCAGAATGACCGCCAGTGGGAAGGCGGCGTAGAGAGGACCGGCCGACAGTGTCCCGAGAAAGAGCACGGTCAGGATGCCCCAGATCCCGGCCCCATCTCCGAGCTGCTTCAGGATGGTCTCTTTCGGGACCCAGACGTCTATCAGACCGATCAGCAGAAAGACGGGGGGGAGGAGCGCCAGCATATCGCTGATGCTTTTCAACGTCGCAACGGCCGCCCCCCTCCCGCTTTGGGGAGAGACGAGCCAGGTCAGAAGCAGCAGGGAGAGCATGAGGAGGAGAAAGCGATATTGGCGCATGACAGCTTTCATATGAGGCCCTTGCAAAACGTCATGAGGAGGCCGGGATGCAAGGCGCAAGTGAGTGAGGAAGCGAGGCGTACCCAGAGGTACGTTGAGCTTTCGAGCGAGCGGCAACACCGCAGACCGGCCCCGCAGTAGTTTTGCAAGGGCCTCATACGAGAATCTCCTTTACCGCCAGGGTAAAGACCATAGCGGTGACAAAGGCGGCGCCATTTCGGAGCGCGGCAGCCTTCCAGCCGAAGAGCCGGGCCTCAAGCGGCAGGCTTACCACCCCCACCGCCATGATGGTACTGATAAAGGCGGCCACCTGCGGATAGCCGGCCCCCGCCTTCAACAGGGAACCGGCCAGGGGGATCGCCACGAAACTGGGGAGCATCGCGGCGGACCCGATGGCCAGCGCGGTGACGATTCCCAAGGCGCCCGACTGCGGGCCGATCAACCGCGCAATGGTCGTTGGCGGCACGAAGGTGGTTACCAGGCCGACCAAGACCATCATGCCGAGCACCGTCGGGAGGATCTGCCGGAAGGAATCTAGGGCTTTAGCCAGCGCCTTGCGGGTTTTCGCCCGATCGGCGTAGAGGGAACAGAGAAAAAGTATGCCGGCAACCAGATAGAGCCAGATCCCGCTCATGGCTTTCCCTCCTTTCTCTGACGCCCCCGAAATTCCAGGAAGAAAGAAAGATTCGCGTGTCTGAGCCTGATGTCGGCCTCGAACTCGTCGAGCATCCGCTCTCCCTCCTCGGTCAGACGATACCACTTGCGCGGCGCACCCCCCCGGTCCCCCTCCCAGTAGGATTCAACCGCTTTCTGCTTTTCCAGTGCCTGTAACGTACGGTAAACCGACGCCGTGTCGAAATTGCAGAAAGGGAGGGAGCGCCCGAGAAATGCCAGGATTTCCAGCCCGTAGGACGGTCCCTGGGTGAGGGCTAGCAGAATGTAAGCAGCGGCATGACGGCCATGACGGAAACTCATCCGTACCTCCTTTATATGTCATAAGCATATATATGTTTATGACATATATCAAGAAAAAAATACTATGCCGGTCTCCTGGATTAGAATTATATTGGAATATGCAAAAATCAGCATTATATTCGCATAAAGTTCGGGAAGGGGGAGCATGCTATGGCAACGGCAGCGGAGCATTATAAAAACCTTCTGGCGGACCACTATTCCTGGATGTGCGGCGGTTTCGACGCCAAGGTGAGGAGCAACCTGGAGTTCTTCACGACGCAGGGGATCACCCCGCGAGGATCGGGGGGTGCGGTCGACCTGGGGGCCGGCCCCGGGTTTCAGTCTATCCCCCTGGCACAACTCGGCTTCAAGGTTCTGGCAGTTGACCTTTCCCGGAAGCTCCTGGATGAACTGGAGAGCAACCGCCAAGGCTTCCCCATCACTCTCATCCATGACGACCTGCTGAATTTCCCGGCCCACTGTGAAGGTCCCGCCGAGGTCTGTGTCTGCATGGGCGATACCCTGCCGCACCTGGAAACCTTCGACCAGGTCCGACTCCTGCTCGAAAGGGTTTACCGGTCGCTTGAATGCGGCGGCAGGTTCATCCTCACTTTTCGTGACCTCACCTGCGAGCTTACGGGGCTGGACCGCTTCATTCCGGTGCGGAGCGACGCGGACACGATTTTTACCTGTTTCCTCGAATATGAGACGACGCATGTCCGGGTGCATGATCTGGTCTACTCGAGGAGCGGGGACAGGTGGGTGCTGTGCAAGAGCTGGTATCGGAAACTGCGGATTTCTGCGGAGCGGGCTGTTGAGTGGTTGAAAGAAGCGGGCTTCACCATTGACCTGTGTGACAATATAAACGGACTGATCACCATAATCGCTGGCAAGCCGGCTGGTTGATTGGCACGTTCAAGGAGGAGAAGCATGGATATCAACTCAGCAAGACTGATCTACTTTTCACCGACGCAGACAACAAGGAAAATTATAGAGACGATTGCGCACGGCCTTCTGATTGCCGAGATTGAACACGTTGATCTGACGCGACCCGCTACAACAGTGCAGAAGCAAGCGGAGCTGAATGATGGGTTGGCCATCATTGGTGCTCCCGTGTACGGTGGTCGGCTCCCTGTTGAGGCGGTCGCCAGGTTGCGACGGCTCAAGGGAAACGATTCGCCTGCGGTCATCGTCGTCGTGTACGGCAATAGGGCTTACGAAGACGCCCTTCTGGAGCTGAGAGACCTGGTCCTGGAGGCTGGGTTCAGACCCGTCGCAGCCGGGGCCTTTATCGGGGAGCATTCTTATTCCACTGACGCCACGCCGATCGCCGCCGGACGGCTTGACGCTGAAGATCTGAGAAGCGCTAATGAGTTCGGAAGGATGATCCGGGAAAAGATGAAGAATACGCGGTCACTTGAAGGCATGTCCCCGCTGCAGGTGCCAGGGAACTCTCCCTATAAGGAATGGGCGGGACTGTCAGGCATATCTCCGGTTGTCCAGGAGGCGTTGTGCACAAGGTGTGGAAGATGTGCCTCCGTCTGCCCGACCGCAGCGATCACGGTGCAAGATGCGGTGGCAACCGACGCAACTGTGTGCATCAAATGCTGCGCGTGCGTCAAGACCTGTTCCGTCGGGGCGAGAACCATGGAGGATCCGCGCATACTGCAGGCGGCGGAACAGCTGAGTAAGAACTGTCGTGAACGGAAAGAGCCTGAAATGTACGTGTAAGAGGTGCAGAATGGCGAGAAACATCGAAATCAAAGCACGCATCCCGAGCGTCGAGGCCCTTGCGCCCAAGGCCGCCGCTGTCGCGGACAAAGGCCCATTCGAGATCATCCAGGACGACACATTCTTCCGGTGCGAGTCGGGAAGACTGAAGTTGCGCGCATTTTCTCAGGAGGAAGGCGAACTTATCTTCTACCGTCGCGCGGACCGGCAAGGTCCGAAGGAGTCGTTCTATCTCCGTTCGCCGACGTCCGCGCCCGAGACGCTGCGTGATTCCTTGTCCCTGGCCTACGGGCAGGCAGGCCGGGTCAAGAAGCACCGCACATTGTTTCTCGTCGGAAGAACGCGCATTCATCTTGACCGAGTTGAAAATCTGGGGCACTTCCTGGAGTTGGAGGTTGTTCTCGAAGAGGGGGAGCCGACCGAAGTCGGCGTACGGGAAGCTCATGAGCTCATGGCAAAACTCGGCGTCGAACCATCGCAGCTGATTGAAGGGGCCTATCTTGATCTTCTTGCGCAACGAGGCGTCTAACGCTTCTATTTGAACTGAATGATTGGAGGGCTCAGACATCAAACAGTGGATACTTGACTGGGACGCCAAATTCCGTGAGGGAGATACTCCTTGGGAGGATGTCGAACCCTCGGATACGATGCAAGAGCTCTTTACAGCTTATGTTGCCGAAGGCTTAACTGTCTTTGAAATTGGCTGTGGGACAGGCGTTAATGCTCTGCAATTGTCAGCAATGGGATACGATGTCACTGCCTCCGATGTGTCGCCCGAGGCAGTCAGGATGACGTTGGAGTCGGCCAAACGGAAAGGTCTGTCGCTGACTGGCTTTCAATTCGACGTGGTTAACGACGATCCCCCCGAAAGAAAATACGATGTCGTCTTTGACAAAGGATGTCTACACTCGTTTGCCACGGATGACGGTCGCCTACATTTTGCGGGGAAGGTGCATGAAATACTGAAACCAGGCGGGCTGTGGATCAATATATCGGGGAGCGCAGACAATGACGATGACCCGGTTGTAGCGGCAAGGTGTGGCTATCCCCGGCTCGCGCTGTCACAGTTGGCAGAGGCCTTCGAGTCATTTTTTGAGGTAATCGAAATAAGGCGATGCAGTTACGGCAAAATGCCTTCTACCAGGTTTATGGCCTGGGCCAGTGTACTGCAAAGGAGGCGGTCATGAACCGAAAGAGGTTTGAGCCTTGAACGAAAATCTTCGTAATGAGCTGCTCTTGATGCGGCAAGAAGACCAGAAAATATTGCAGGTGCTGATCGATAACGGCGAATTGGGGATGGTCGAATACCATCCGAGAATCAGGGAAGTCCACGAGCGGAATAATGCGCGTATAAAGGAAATCATCGAACAACATGGATGGCCGGGGATAGCTCTGGTAGGCAAAGAAGGTGCCGAGTCTGCATGGCTGATTGTCCAACATGCCGTGCTTGATACTGCATTTATGGAGTCATGCCTGGCACTTCTCGGAGCGGCCGTCAGAAACAGGGATGCGGAAGGATGGCACTTTGCCTATCTGCAGGACAGAGTGCTGACCATGTCCGGCAGGCCGCAAATCTATGGTACTCAGCATAATGTCGATGAAAATGGGACAGTTTTTCCGTTACCGATAGAGAATCCCTCAGAGATTGACGATTTGCGAAGGGAAATGGGGTTGGGCACCCTTGCCGAAGCCACGAGGCGGTTACAGGAGAGGGAGAATACAATTCGCAGCAACCGTGGGGTTTAACCAGGCGCGGGCTCGCGGACGACGCAGGGGGATATTCTTCTTATTGAGGAGAGATAATGAACATTCCAGTCAACAAGAGCAGAAGTTGGATGGCCCGTCTGCACGAAAGTATCGATCAGCTTGATCAAACCCAGCAACAGACCATCATGAAGCCAGCCGGAGAAGCATGCGCTTCGGACTTGATGTCGCTTTGCGAGAAGTATCTGGGGAAGAAGGTGAGCTCCGTAACTGATCTTGTAACGGGATGGAATATTCTGCGTGAAAAACGCAACCTGAAGGGCACATGGGAATTCGAAGGGAATGGTGTCAGGGGCATATTCGGTGAATGCGGTTGTCCACTCGTTTGTTCCGGATTGATCGAGCTTCATCCGGTTCAGTGCCATTGCTCTCAGGGTTTGATGGAAACGATTTTTTCGCGCGTGGCTGAAAAGCCGGTCGATGTGGAGATCAGACGTTCGATTGGCAGGGGTGATGACGTGTGCGATTTTTTCATAAGGCTGTAGGTTTTCTCAAATGCAAAACTGGCAATCGGAGAGTCGGAGATGGCCCTCAAACGCCGCGGGAGTAAGAGCTATGTATGAGGTGAACATGAAACCTGAATCTGAAAGCTTGGATGATTATCTCGTTTCCGACGCAATCGTTGACTGGCAGACCCCGGCTGTCCGGGAGAAGGCCCTCGATCTTACCCGGCCGATACCTGACGAAGTGGACAAGGCCCGCTGTCTGTACGAATGGGTGAGAGACGCCATCCCCCATACCAACGACGCCGGCCTCGACATCGTGACCTGCACTGCGAGTGAAGTGTTGCAACACGGCACCGGCACCTGTTTTTCGAAAAGCCACCTCCTGGCCGCACTTCTGCGGGCCGTCAACATCCCGGCCGGCCTTTGCTACCAAGTGTTGCGGTTGGATCCGCCGGTCAACAACGAGCTGGTGCTGCACGGCTTGAATGGCATCTATCTCTCCGGCCTCGGGAAATGGATTCGGCTGGATGCCCGGGGCAATACGAAAGGTGTCAACGCCCAGTTCAGTACCGACAAAGAGCAGCTCGCCTTTGCCATGGAACCTTCGGCCGGTGAATTAATCTACGATACGATCTTCGCCGCGTCGGTAAGCAATGTGGTCAACAGGCTGAAAAAGCATACCAGCAGGAGAGAGCTGTGGCTGGATCTGCCAAAAGCCTTTGAAAATAAAAACGGATAACGCTGGCAGAAGACAGGCGAGGAGAAAAAATGATCAATGGGAATATTGTTATCGACCCACCGGTCAAGGGCCAGTGGGCCATCATGAACCCGCCGGGCCACGCGGAGCTGGCATTTGATTTCCTGGCGGTCAACGACAGGAAGCTGCCGTATCGGGGGCGAGAAATGCTGCTCCACTTTCTCGCCACCATCCCGGTTACAGCCACCTATGCATGGTCACAGCCCATCTACGCACCACTTGACGGAATAGTGGTCGCGTGCAGCGACGGCAACCCTGACCGTGAGCGTACCGGCATGATCTATGACCTGGTCCGGCTGTTGCTGCATCGCCCGAAACCGGGTTCCCCTTTCTCGGCTTACGGCGGCAATTATGTTATCCTCAAGTGCGGTGATGTATATCCGCTTTTTGCGCACCTCCGGAACGGGTCGGTGCGCGTGCGGCCGGGAGACACTGTTCGCGCGGGCGAGCAGATTGGCGAGGTCGGCAACTCCGGCTCGTCGATCCAGCCCCATCTGCACTTTCAGATCATGTCGAACGAGGACCCCTTTCCGCTGTTCGAGAACCTCGTCCCTTTCGTGCTGCGCTCGGTTCGCAAGCGGGTCGGCCACGAGTGGAGGGAGATCGAAAACGCGGTTCTCGCGAACGGGGACCATCTGCGGCTGTGAGACAGAAGCAATTTTCTTGTTGACCCGACTACCGCTTCACGGTTTAGCGTCATAGTTTGTCATGGCCGTGACACTAACCTACGAAGCGAAAGGAGGCAACAATGAAACAGACGGTAACGATCGATGAATGGGTTGCGCGTTTCCGGGCCATCGGGCTTGACGATGCGTCGATGAAGCGCTGGCACGAGTTGTTCGAACGGGAGAACCCGGCCGGCCACCAGGCTTTTCTGGAGTGGCTGGGGCTTTCGGACGAACGGATAGCGGAGATACGCGCGAGGCACCAGTGTACCGCATAACCGAGCTTGCGCGACAGTTTGGGCTGTCGCGCAGCACCCTTCTCTACTATGACCGGGTCGGCCTCCTTTCCCCGTCGGGGAGAAGCGGGGCCGACTACCGGCTCTACTCCCCGGCCGACCGCGCACGCCTGGAGACGATCTGCGCCTACCGCAAGGCCGGGCTGACCATCGAGGACATTCGCTCCCTGCTGGCCATGGAGGGGGACGACACCAGCGAGGTGCTACGGCGGCGGCTCAAGGAGCTGGGGGAAGATATCCGCGACCTTCAGGTGAAGCAACGCCTGCTGGCGGGGATGCTCAGGATCACAGCCGCCGGCGGGCCACATGCCGACATGGACAAGGAGACCTGGATCGCCATGCTGCGCGCCGCGGGGATGGATGACGCAGCCATGGAGCGTTGGCATGTGGAGTTCGAGCGGCGCGCCCCGGAAGCCCATCACCGCTTCCTGATCTCTCTCGGCATTAACGAGACTGAGGCGCTGCTCATCCGCAAATTGTCGGCAGGCGCCGGCAAGGGGAAGGAGGAAAATCGGAGAACAGATGTCTTTCAGCCTTGAAAAAGTTGTGCCGTGGGGACGGACGTTCGATGAGTACGTCGCCATGTTCGCCCTCGACAGCGAGGACCTGGCCAAAAGAATCCTTGGTTGTGGCGACGGGCCTGCCAGCTATAACGCTACGCTTACCAGTCGCGGCGGCTCGGTCGTATCCATCGACCCGCTCTATCAGTTCACGGCAGAGGAAATCGCCGGTCGCATAGATGAAACCTGCGAGATCGTCATGGAGCAGGCACGGCAGAATGCCGACGAATTCGTCTGGTCCCACATCCGCTCAATTGAAGAGCTTGGGCACGTTCGCATGGGCGCGATGCGTGACTTTCTGGCCGACTATCCACTGGGAAAGAATGCAGGGAGGTACATACCCGGCGAACTGCCGAAGCTTCCCTTCCCTGACGGTGCGTTCGATCTCGCGCTCTGTTCCCACTTCCTGTTCCTCTACAGCGCGCACTACGACTGCGTATTCCATTTGCAGTCCCTGCGGGAGCTTTGCCGTGTCGCCCGTGAGGTGCGTGTGTTCCCGGTAATGGAACTCGGTTCCGTAAGGTCCCGGCATGTCGATAGCGTGGTATCTGAGCTTGATGCCGAGGGTTATCAAGTAAGCATCGAGCGGGTCTCCTATGAGTTTCAGAAGGGTGGCAATGAAATGCTCAGGGTGAGAACATCTTTGTAAGGGAGGAACAATGAAAGACCAGTCTCACGGCCCATTTTCCGGCTTTACACCGGAATGCCTGACGTTTCTCCATAATCTCGCCGCCAATAACAGCAAGGCATGGTTCGAGGCACACCGGCATGAGTACGAAGAACACCTTCTTGAGCCGCTGAAGGCCCTGGCCGTGGAGCTTGCCGGATTCATGCTTTCCATTGACCACGACCTGGTGACCGCTCCGGGGAGGGCGGTCTCCCGGATTTATCGCGACACCCGCTTTTCCCGCGACAAGTCCCCTTACAAGACCACCATGTGGATCACATTCAAACGGCAGGTCATGGAATGGCGGGACGCGCCGTGCTGGTTTTTAGAGATCACCGCCGATTCCTACCGCTACGGCATGGGGTTTTACAGTGCCTCAAAGGAGACCATGGACCGGCTGCGGGAGGTGATCGAGCGCAAGCCGGCGCAGTTCCGGCAGGCGGTAGCTTTTCTGGGGGAGCAGGATACGTTTGTGTTGGAGGGGGAGCGGTACCGAAGGGCGTTCAGGCCCGATCTGCCCGAGGATCTGCAGTGCTGGCACCAGAGGAAAAACCTCTACCTGGTCTGCAACCGGCAGCCGGACAAGTCCCTCTTCACACGCGGCCTCGCGGATGACCTGCGCAGCGGGTTCGGGATGCTGGCTTCGTTCTAATGACTATCTCTGGCAGGTAAAGAGGCCAGCATGAATGAGGCCGCCTTCGTCCGTCAAGCCGAGGGGGATGGGCTGGTGGAACTTGCCATCAACCGCGTGTACCTCGTGGGGGTAGGGGAGTGGGGGCGGGTGGAGCCGTACGACGTTTGAAGGCTGATTTCGCTGGAATCGGCCTTTTTGCGTGCGAAATTCGGCCTTGCATATCGGGATTAGCTGCGTATAATGGGGCTCTGCCGGCCGGACGGCGTGGACATTGCGCCGGAAACACTTTACGAGGCGCAATGGTTGAAAGTTTCGAGTCATACAAACAGTAGGGGGGCGAGTCTTGTGCCGCCCGATAGTGACGCGGGTAATCCGGGTGGAAGTTTCTGGTTTCCTGATATTTTTATGTGTACAGACTAAATATTCCGTTTGGGTAGATCACCGGTTCACGCGCACGCGCGCGTGAACCGGTCAATGACGAGTTGCATATGGACAAAGGATGAATAGAACATGGCGCTAGATCATTATGTTTCGCAGGTCCATCTAAGGAATTTCTACTCTCCGGATCTCGGGAAGCGAATGTATGCAATTAGAAAATCTGATCTAAAAGAATTCACGCCAAAATCTGATGATGTATGTCGAATCGAAAATGGTAGTACAAACGAGTATCTTGAAGATGAGCGTGCTGTTGAGGAGTTTCTGAAAGGCATTGAGCCGAATTACAACAGCGCATTAGAGAAATTAAGAGCAAACTGCCTTGATGTTGAATGCATCTATGCCATCGCTGGGTTTGTCGCATATATCGCCACTTGTTCGCCGACAGCAATGCGAATTAAATCAAGCCCGCTCAGAGGAGTGGTTGAAGAGACATCCCGAATCCTCGATGCTAAAGGAGAATTTCCACCACCGCCGCCTGAACTAGGCGGTAAAGAGGCAGAGACTAGACTTTCTTCTGAAAACCCGAGTCATATGGTTGCCGCGAGTTTCTACGAAAATGCAATCCAGAAATACAGAACCATATCAAAGTCCCAAAGGGCTGGCTACAGAGTTGATGAACGAATCTTGGAACTAAACAAACTAATGGCGGAATCAGGCGAAAGGTCGCTGGGCGAGATGGGCGTAATTTCCTCACCGGCTATTGATATAAGCGAGATAGTTGAAAATGCAAGGAACGCAGTCCGTGGGAAAAGTGCAATTGATGCGCTCCTTGCTTTTGCTAACATCTACAAGGGTGTACGTGTTGCGAAGATACGTGATAGTGCTCAGAAAATGCTTCGAGAGCATCCTTTGCAAGCACTTTTTTCTTCGACGCATATGTCCCGCGATGGACGTGTTATAGCCAAGCGCCCTGGAATGGGGCTTGGAGATTCTGATGAGAACGAAATTGTCTTATGGGCGGAGATGGTAAAGGAATATGGCATGGAATTGGGGCTTATCGTACAAGGAGACATATGGCCCGCGCTTGAAATATTGCATCTTGAGCAGAGGCTACGAGAATCGGATTTCATAA
Organism: Geobacter sp.; assembly: GCA_016177775.1. Taxonomy (GTDB): domain Bacteria; phylum Desulfobacterota; class Desulfuromonadia; order Geobacterales; family Geobacteraceae; genus JACOUQ01. The sequence continues at coordinate 63,010 of JACOUQ010000003.1, read as the reverse complement.
GTATCTGCAACCACTCGCCAATTGTACCACCGGGTCGCGAATCACTTTATGGTAAAGGCTTATTCACAGGCTATGATAAAGACTTTGCAACTGCAATACATCTATTAGTCCCTCAGATTGAAAATTTGGTTAGATACCACCTGAAAGCAAGAGGAATAAAAACAACAAACCTAGACATAAACGGTATCGAAAATGAGAATGGTTTGAGCACACTGATTGACCTACCGGAGGCTAAAGAGATTTTTGGAGACGACATAGCTTTTGAATTAAAAGCGTTATATTGTGATTCGTTAGGGCCAAACTTGAGAAATGAAGTCGCACACGGACTTCTGACACATGATGAGTGCTGCTCTACATACTCTGCCTACGCATGGTGGCTTTGCTTGAAACTTGCATTCAACACCTTCTGGAATGCTCGTAATAGCATGAATACCCCGTCGGAGAAAAGTGCGGGTGCTTGAGGCCAGGCCCAACAATCGGCAACAGCGGTCAAGCCGCTGGTGCCTCAGCCCCGTGTGCGCCTGGCATGGCGCGTGGCGCGTAAGCGCCATCAGCTTGACTGTGGTGGTCAAGCAGTGACTTGGAGGTGTAAGTCCTCTATGGACCCTGATGGAGGGAACCATTAGCCAAGCGGCAAGGGTGTCCGTCGCGAGGCGGAATCTGAAGGAAGCCGAAGGCAAAATCCCGGCCCGACGAACAGAAATCGCATATAAGGCAGCCACAACCGGGCAAGCAGGCACGTGTCTGATAAAGCCCAATATCCATCCAGAGGGCGTGGCAGTAGATGCGGCGGGTATATGGGAGGAAGGTCGCGCGAATTACCCAGGGAAGTTCTGCCGTCCTGCATTGGGCGAAATCCGACGCAGGGAAACTGAAATCACAGCTTCCTGATGTTCGGCAGAATGCAGCAGAAGCCATAGTAGTCGGCCTGACCAGTCGATGAAGGGTGGAACAGGAAACGACGGAAAGGAGCCCGGAATTTCGATGATGATAGGAGCAGCAGAAGGTCGGGCTGAGATGCCCGGCGCCACCCCGGCAGTAGATGGTCGGAAGCCATCGGTGGCAGGGAATGGTGCGGCAAGCATCACGGGAAGGATGGACCACTTCATTCCGGAAGCGGAGCGGTTGATAGAAGAAATTGTCAGCCGCGGAAACATGATGGCGGCCTATTCAAAAGTAGTAACCAACAAGGGAGCGCCCGGCGTCGATAACATGCCGGTCACGGAACTGAAGGGCTACTTACAGGAACATTGGCCGCGCATCAAAGAAGAACTGTTGGCGGGAAGGTACGTTCCCCAACCGGTGCGGAAAGCAGAAATACCCAAACCGGACGGGGGCACGAGAATGCTGGGGATACCCACCGTTCTCGACCGACTCATCCAGCAAGGGATAAGTCAGGTTTTGGGAAGGTTGTTCATTCCGGAGTTCTCCAAACACTCCTACGGGTATATTCCCGGACGGAGCACCCATCAGGCGATACAAGCCGCACGAAAGCACGTAGCCGAAGGGCTGCGGTGGGAGGTTGATATCGATTTGGAGAAATTCTTCGACCGGGTAAACCACGACATCCTCATGTCGCTGGTGAAACGCAAGGTCAAAGACCGGCAGGTGCTGAAACTGATCGACAGCTACCTGAAGGCCGGGATGTTCATCGGAGGGATGGTGTCACCACGGCATGAAGGGACCCCGCAAGGGAGTCCCCTTTCGCCGTTGCTGTCAAATATCCTGCTGGATGAACTGGACAAAGAGCTGGAGAGACGAGGGCATGCCTTCTGCCGCTATGCCGATGATTGCAACATCTATGTTGCCACCAAGGCCAGCGGTGAACGGGTCATGGCATCAATCACCCGCTTTCTGTCGGAACAACTTCACCTCACGGTCAACCAAGCCAAAAGTGCGGTTGATCGGCCATGGCGCAGAATCTTTCTGGGATACAGCATGAACTGGTATCCACGACCCCGTCTGAGAGCGGGATCAAAGACGGTGGTGAAACTAAAAGCCAACGTGCGGGAAGTCTGTCGCCGGGGGAGAGGGCGGAGCATGCAGCAAGTGATTGAAGAGCTGAATCCGAAGCTGCGGGGGTGGTTGAACTACTTCCGTTACGTCGAATCGGACTACCTCTTCAAAGAGCTTGACGGCTGGCTCCGGCGGAAACTGCGCGTAATCTTATGGAAGCAGTGGAAGCGAACCTATACCCGAGCAAAGAACCTGATTAAACTGGGATTGTCGAGCAATGCAGCGTGGCGATTCGTCCGGAAACAACGCGGCCCTTGGGCTGTCGCCGGGACAAACGTCATGAATCGAATGCTCAATATCTCATACTTCGAGAAACTGGGACTGATTTCACTTCAGAATCAGTACCTCCGACTCCAGCGCGTATCCTGAACCGCCGTATACGGAACCGTACGTACGGTGGTGTGGGAGGACGGCGGGGGAGACCCCGCCTCCTACCCGATTAGTGCCGTGACCGAATCTATTCACACCCGTAAGGAGATTTTCTGCAATGGACATTCCACGGATATTCAACATCACCGAAAGTGCTCACCGCATCCATAACCCGTTCACACCCGAAAAGCTCGCCACTCTCGGCGCGGCGCTGCGTCTGGAAACGGGGACCCGAGTGCTCGACCTCGGCAGCGGTTCGGGGGAGATGCTGTGCACCTGGGCACGCGATTACGGAGTCATCGGCACCGGCATCGACATGAGCCAGTTGTTCACCGAGCAAGCGAAACTCCGCGCTGAAGAACTCGGTGTCGCCGATCAAGTCAAGTTCATCCATGGCGATGCTGCCGGCTACGTCTCTGACGAGAAGGCCGGTGTGGCAGCCTGTCTCGGTGCCACGTGGATCGCTGGGGGATTCGTCGGCACCATCGAGCTTCTGGTGCAGAGCCTCCGCACCGGAGGGATCATCCTCATCGGCGAGCCCTACTGGCGGCAGTTACCGCCGACGGAAGATGTTGCCAAGGGGTGTCTTGCCCGCTCAATCTCCGACTTTCTCATGCTTCCAGAACTTCTCGCGTCTTTCGGCCACCTCGGCTACGACGTCGTGGAAATGGTTTTGGCAGACAAAGACAGCTGGGACAGATACGAGGCGGCCAAGTGGCTCACCATGCGCCGATGGCTTGAAGCCAATCCCGACGACGAGTTCGCGAAAGATGTTCGAGCCAAACTGACCTCGGAACCCGAGCGCTACGCAGCTTACACGCGTGAATACCTAGGCTGGGGTGTGTTCTCGCTGATGACGCGGTGATGAGGAGCAGCTGGGGCATCCGGCGGATTGTCAACGGCTGTGCCGCGCAACAGCTGGTGGCTCGCCGAGATGTGAGTGCGCCTGAACTCATCCGCTATCGCCGAAATCTTCGTCCAAAGGCTCTGTGAAGTTCCAACCAGCCCCATGGACGCCGACCGCCTGAAAAACCTGGGCGGGCGGGTCCTGGGGGCACCCCGTTATACAAAGAAAGCCTGAGGTACCAATGAAAGTATTATTTGCCGATACAAATCTATTCCTCCAATGCCGAGACATTAAAGAATTGCCTTGGGATGAGATTACTGGCGGAGACGATCTTCTTTTGCTTGTCCCCAGAGCTGTTCAAGAGGAAATTGATCGATTGAAACATGACGGTAACAGCAGGAGAGCACGTAGAGCGAAGAAAGCTAATGCGCTGATTCGGGAAATTGTTTTGAAAGATGATACAAAATTAGTTCTGTGCGCAACCAACCCTTATGTTGAAGTATCATTCCCTCCATCGGTAAATTTAAAAAAACCACCTCATAATGTGCTCGATTTGACGAGATCAGATGATCGCATTATAGCCGAGGCCATCTTATATAAAAAATCCAATCCATCAATGTATGTGTCGCTAATTACGCACGATACAAACCCTATACTGACTGCTAAGCGGTGCAACTTGCCTGTAATTGTAATTCCTGATGATTGGCTTCTTGAACCAGAACCAGATCAGAAAGACAAAAAACTAGCTGCATTAGAAAAAAGACTGGCAGAACTTGAGAGGAATTTTCCATCTATAACTGTAAATGTTGTCAAGAATAAGGACCAACAAATTCAGAATCTGGCTGTTAAAATCACCAGATACCCTGCGTTGACAGACGACCAAATTGACGATCTATTAAATATTGTTAAAGCTAAATTTCCTATGGCAACTGATTTCACAACAGAACCAAAACGGAATTCAGCGCTGCCTTTAGGGCATAAAGCAATGATCATAAACCAACGCTATGAGCCGCCAACTGAAAGTGCAATTAAAAAATACCAAGAAAAAGAATACCCAAAATGGGTGCAGTCAATGCAGAAACTGCTACAAGACTTAGCCGCAAGACTTGAGACACCTTCTCGCAATGTAGAAATTTCGTTATTGATCGCAAACGAAGGTGGCGTCCCGGCTGAGAACTTAGTGGTTGAATTTGATGCAACGAGTGGACTTTTTCTCAAATATTCAGATGACGAAGAACAAACCGAAGACAATGAGCAACATCTACTTCCGAGCCCGCCACTGCCTCCAAAAGGTAAATGGGTCGATTTTCATAATTTCCGAAGCATACTAGATCAGACCAGCGCTTACGCGAGAATAGTTCCAGAAAATCATTACCTAAACCTTCCATCAATCCTCAGGAAACAGCAAAGAGACAAGCATACCTTCTACTGGAAGCCTGAGCGACCACCAAAGTGTTTCCCTCACTGGGCATACGAATGTGAAGAATTTAGACACAAAGTCGAACCTGAAGAATTTAACGCGACAATTTATGTTACACCTGACATTGAGATACAAAGAGCATCAGTCAAATGCAGAGTAACAGCTAAGAATATGCCTGAACCGCTTAATTATGTTCTACCAGTGGTAATTGATTATGAAACTGGTGACACATTACAGATTGCGATGAATCTTGTTGATTCGTTGGTACATTCAAACTGATGAAGTACAGCGCCAAGACCGGCCCAAAAACAACCGGTCAGGCTTATGGTGTTAGGCGGCGTCCCTTCAGTTGCTACCACTGCGCGCACAGAGGGTTCACGGAGGCACTAATGCACGAAATCAAGGGATTTGCGAGGCTGAAGATTCATCCCGGCAAGCTCCAAGAGTTCAAGGATCTCCAGGCTCAGTGTATGGCGGTGGTTCGGGCCAAGGACACCGGCACATTGCAGTATGAGGTGTTCTTCAACGATGACTCGTCAGAGTGCATCGTTTATGAGCGCTATCGCGACTCGGAAGCATTGCTCGAGCATTTCTCAAATCTTGGGGATTTGATGACCGCGATGTTCCAAGTTTGTTCCGGCTCTGGCGAGATCCTGGGCACACCAAGCTCCCTGTTGAGGAAGGCGCTTGAAGGCAGCCCCGTGCGCATCTATACGCCATACCAATCGTTGTGATTCGCGGCCTGACCCCGGAGCCCACGGCGCGCCGCCTAACTCGGCACTGCAGCCGACCCGGCCCGCACCATCATTCCCGTAGGTTTAGAATGCTGCGCGTGCGGGCCGGGCGGCTGAGTGCCAGGTCCGTTGGACCAGGAGAATAAACCAAAAATGAAAACAAAAATGGGATACTGTGGCGACGTATGTGACTATTGCCCTCGATTTATTGCAACTCAAAGCGGAGATAAGAGCAAACTGAAAGAAGTTGCGATCCTATGGTATAAAGCTGGCGCGCGACCGAAGATATTGACACCTGAGGAAATGATATGTCACGGATGCTTTCCCACCAAAGTATGTCAATTTGGCATTGCACAGTGTGCTTCGGAAAAAGGCGTAAGTCATTGTGGAGAATGTCCTGATTATCCATGTGAAAATCTTAAATCTAGATTTGATCTTATTCCGTCGATCTCAGAAACATGGAAAAGTATCTGCACAATAGAAGAATATGAACTCCTTCACAAGGCATTTTGGCAAAAGAAAGAGAACTTGGACAAAGCCCGTGAGGAGTATCTTTCGGTTCATTCGTAAATTAGTTGCAAAGCATTGTCTCGTCTGACACCCTTGTTACTTCGAATTGTGTAGCCCTGACACCCTTGTTTCTTCTCAATATTTCATAATGTCAACCTCCAGGGTACCTTGTTAGAGACTCGATTCCAGCACAGTGCGGCTCTGCTCAAGCGTGACACTACCATGCTCACCCAGACTCGTCATGCCGTGCTGCTCAATCCGTCTGTTACGCGATGCACGTCAGCTTGTGCACAGACTTCTCTTCGATCATGCCATCTATGGCATTGCACTTCCGGTAATGATCGCTGTTCAAGTGCTTTTCGAGATCAGCCGCACCTTCCCATATTTCGTAGAAGACAAAGACCTCGGGTGCATCATTGTCCTGATGCAGATTGTACTCTATACACCCGTCTTCTTTCCTTGTTGGGGTAACGAGTTTACTGAGTTCACTTCTGACACATTCTGCCGATTCCTTCTTTGCTCTGATTATTGCCACGATTGATAATTTTGACATTAGTGCTCTCTCCTTGAGTGTAGCGCCTATAAGGGCTACTTCAAAATATTGATGACTTCGTTCGCCACTGCTTCGCTGGAAGCCGGATTCTGTCCTGTAACCATTTTCCCGTCTACCTCGGCATGGGAAGCCCATTTTGCGCCGGCAACAAACTTGGCACCCTCTTCCCTGAGTTTGGACTCGAGAAGGAACGGCATTTCACGGTCAAGATTCATGGCCTTTTCTTCTTCATCGGTCAAGGAGGTAATGGTCTTGCCTGCCACCATGGGCGAGCCGTCCGCTTTCTTTGCCCCCACAAAACCAGCCGGCCCGTGACAGACGGCAGCAATCACCTTGTCCGCCTTGGCAAACTGGTTCAGGAGGCGCTTGAGGTTCTGATCGTTGGGCAGATCAAACATAGTGCCATGACCGCCGGGCAGAAAGATGGCGTCGAACTGTTTGGAATCCACCTGTGTGAGCGCCGCTGTCTTTTTCAGCGCGGTGACAGCCTGTTGCCACTGCTGCACCTTTTTGCTGTCCGTGAGACTGCGCGGGTCAATTGGAGCCTCACCGCCTTTGGGGCTGGCGATAGTAACCCTGAAGCCTGCTTCCTTTAGCTTCAGATATGGCACGGCAAACTCCTCCAGCCATAGCCCAGTCGGTTTTCCCTCGCGAATCTGGTTGGCGCTGGTGACAACAATCAGAACCTGCTTTGACTCAGCATGAACCAATTCAGGGATTACGGTTGCGCATAAAAGGATAAGTCCGATCAAAGTAACTATCTTTTCCATTGTTTTTTCCTTTCAGAATGGTTGGCTTGTGGTCTTCAGTCTATTATCTACTCTTGCCCCAAGCCGGCAGGTGTGGCCGTGGAACCGCTTCAGTGAATAAAGTTCAGGTACGTTTTGACCTCTCGGTCCGGCGGGACAACCGTTCCCTTGCCGTGTTCCACCAGTTTCAGCAGCCACGCCATGTTCTTCCCCATCACTCGCATAATCTGCACACCCTCCGTGTCTTGGGTCACCTCTCCCGGACTTCTGCCGTGAATCACATTCCAGTAATTGGACGTCGGGATCAGCATCTCGGCATACATGAGGAAATTATTCAGCTGGTCGAAGGTCGGCAGGCCGCCGGAACGCCTCACCGCCACCACCGATGCACCGACCTTGTGGCGGAGCATGCCGTCATTGACGCTGGTGACATAAAAGGCCCGGTCTAGGAAGGACTTCATTGTCCCCCCTATGGCCGCGTAATGAACCGGTGAGCCGAGGATGATCCCGTCAGCCCCCTTCATTTTCTGTATCCAGCCATTGACCTCGTCACCGGGGAGAACGCACTGTTCATTTTTGTTTTTCATGCACATGCCACACGCTGCACAGCCTCTGATCACTTTGTTACCGACATGGACGATTTCCGTCTCAATTCCCTCCTGTTCCAGCTCCTCCGTAACCATCTTCAGGGCGTGCCAGGTGTTGCCCTCTCTGTTGGGACTGCCGTTAAATGCCACTACCTTCATTTTTCCTCCTGTTGTCTGTAGTTGCCCCTTCTCTTTTTCAATCATTTGAGTTATATTTACCCATAGGATTCATGTAGTCAATAACGTACTTTTTTGGAACGTAGCACCTTTTACGGTACTTAGTACCTATTTAGTAACATAAGAATTAATTGGAGTTGGTATGGGACAGGAAGAGACAGCGAGAGACTTATTGGTCTACCGGGAAAAAGAGTATAAGTGCGGCATTGACGTCACCTTGGCGGTAGTCGGCGGAAAATGGAAGGCCTCGATCATCTGGCACCTGGCACAGGAGACCATGCGTTTTTCCGACCTGCAGCGACAGTTTAGCGACACCACCCGCAAGATGCTGACCCAGCAGCTGCGTGAACTGGAAACCGATGGTCTTGTGCACCGGGAAGTTTACCCCCAGGTGCCTCCAAAGGTGGAGTATTCGCTGACTGATAAGGGGAGAAGTATCTTCCCCATCATTGACCAGATGTGTGAATGGGCAAAAGTGTATTTAAATGGATAGGATTTTTTTGCGTGTACGGATGTTCACACCCAGAATTAAGGGGGAGGGAGAGCACATTTGAGAGACTTTGACAGCATTTACAAGGAATTCCAGCCGAAGATACATCGTTATCTCAGCAATCTTATATGCGAGAACGATGCACTGGATCTTACCCAGACGGTTTTTCTAAAGGTGAGCCAGTCACTGGATAGTTTCCGAGGTGAATCCTCTCTTTCCACATGGATATACCGCATTGCAACGAATACTGCCCATGATCATGCCTTGTCATCATTGTCCAAGCAAAAAGGGGCGGAGCAGTTATTCGACGATGACGGTTCGATTGACGATCTTCCCGATACCGGTTTTCCGGGGACCGAGCGAGATTATATTCGAAAGGAGATGAACTCCTGTATTCGAGGCGTAATCGATCAACTGCCCGAAAACTACCGGACTGTCCTGCTTCTCAGTGAGTTCGAAGAGTTTACGAACTCTGCAATTGCCGCAATACTCGACATAAGCATCGACACCGTCAAGATCAGACTCCATCGTGCTCGCACCGCCTTAAGGAAGGCCATGGAATCCCAGTGCAACCTTTATCATGACGAACGGAGTGAAATCATGTGTGACCGGAAATAAAATTCCCTTCAAGCGTATCCTTTCCGATAGTTCCTCGTCTACGGTAACAGGCAGTCCACTTTACCGTTGGAGGAACGTATGATGAAAACCACAGGTTGTTGTGAAGCAGGAAGCAAGGCAGTAGAGAACGAAGATTATGAAGTGGTGCGCATTGAGAAGGCAAAAGGCAACTGCAATCTCTGTGAAGAGTACGCAGAGCGGCAGCAGAACAAGCCGGTTGCCGTTATGAGCTGCGACGGAGCCTGTCTACGGGGGGAGATTTCCCGACAGGCCGCCAACATCCTCTGTCACACGCTTGCCCCGGAGAAAACCGTCCGGATATGTCTCGGCGGTGCATTTACCAAGAATACCGGGCAACGAGGCTTGGTACGGGACACTACACGATTGCTCGCCCTGGAAGGGTGTCCCGTCAACTGTTCATCACGCATGATGAGTGGAGTGATTGAAGGTCTTTCTCCGGAAATTGTTCGCACCGACCGACTCTGTGATTTTAATCAGAAACTGTTCGGGGTTGATGAGATGCCGCAGGAAGAAATTCAGGTGCTTGCCCGCACCGTTGCCCAGAAGATAGCGGCTACCCTGTAGCCCTTATCATCTCGGACAATTAAGGAGAACATACCATGGCAAAAATGAGAACATACCGCATTGAAGCAAAATCGGACGACAAGTACAAAGTTACAGTAACGTCGGGAGATCGTACATTTTATGTCGACCAGCCGCTTTTTGCCGGTGGGACTGATGCCGGAGCCAGCCCAATGGAATATCTTTATTCTTCACTGGCAGGTTGCATTGCGACAACGGCCAGGATTATTGCCACTCAGAAAAAACTCAGCTTAAACGGCATGGATATCAAAATCGATGGTTCACTGGATCTGGATGTCATATACGGCAAAAGCGGAGACAGCAGGCCAGGAGTCACCGGCATCAATGTCAACTTGGCGCTTGATTCTGAAATGTCTGAGGTGGAGCGAAAGAGCTTTCTTGAAGAGCTGCATTCGAGATGCCCGGTACTAGATACGATTGCGGCAGTCACGCCGACAACTTTAACTGCTGGATAGTGTTCTTGAACTAACCCAAAACGCCGTGAAGCCTTTATGTCGAGGCCTCACGGCGTTTTTAGAGAATACTTAAGAAGCCGCTGATAACTTACGAGGAAGGCTGGTGAGGACGCCGGTAAGTTTGAGCGAAATGGCAATGTCCAACTAGCGCCAAGACCGGCCAAAAACAGCCGGTCAGCCTTATGGTGTTGAACACAGGAGTAACAGTATGGCTGAACCGCTCAAAAACCAGTTTGGGGTCGAGATTCCCAACAATATAGCCAGAATGATCTCCCGAGTATTTCCCGCATTTGAACAAGAGGCCTTCGTCAAAGATGCTCTTGACGGATATGAGGCTCTTGATCTGATGCCGCGAGGCTGGAAGATTGCGCGAACACTGCGCGGCTACTTGCCTGTCAACTACCCTGAGGCGGTCGAAATTCTGATTGAGTCGCTCGGCCCGAAGCTCGAGAAGACCGATGGCCATGGGATGGCTCCCTTCCTGTATCTCCCGCACGATTGCTTTGTTGCGGAATATGGGCTCGATCACTTCGATGTTTCGATGCGTGCCCTATATGAAATAACTCAACGATTTTCCGCCGAGTTCAGTATCCGGCCATTCTTGGTGCATCACACTGAAGCTACAATCGCTCGCCTCAAAGATTGGGCGAGAGACCCAAACCCACATGTACGCCGTCTTGTATCGGAGGGAACGCGCCCGCGTTTGCCGTGGGCACCGCGCATACGTGAGTTCCAAGAAGATCCTCGACCGGTTTTGGCATTGCTTGAATTGTTAAAGGACGATCCAGAACTTTATGTAAGGCGTTCCGTTGCGAACAACCTGAATGACATCGGCAAAGATCATCCGGCGCTGCTTGTTGAGACGGCCCGCCGGTGGATGAACGATGCTACGGATGAAAGACGCCGGCTTGTTAGCCATGCGCTACGCTCAGCTGTGAAGCGTGCCGAGTTTGGGGCTCTTGAGGTGATGGGCTTTGGTGAAGAGGCAAAAGTATCGATTGGAAATACACGCATCACGCCCCAACGCGCCATGATTGGAGGCTCCGTGGAAATCGCTCTTGAGGTCACAAACACAAATTCACATCGCCAACGTGTGTTGGTGGATTTTCGCATCCATTTCATGAAAGCCAATGGTAAAACCAGCCCGAAGGTTTTCAAGTTAAAAACTATCGATCTTGCCCCCCGAGAAACCGTGCAACTGGAAAAGTCCGTTTCGTTAGCCGAGATGACAACGCGTAAACACTATGCGGGAACGCACAAAGTGGATGTCGTGCTGAACGGGCTCATCAAGCCGATGGGCACATTTGAATTGGCAGGTGTCGTATCTTCCCGTTCCATCTGAGTGATTCTCTTCCCTAACCTAACAGGGTCGTACACTTTTCAATTGCAGGAATTGGTACACTTTTACATTGCCAACGTAAACTGTTTTCACAGCTCACCCGCCAACACGTTGGGCATAAGGCCAGGAGAACAAAAGCGGTTAGATAAGGGGGTCAAAAAGGCTGGAAGCCGCCACAACACAAACGGTCTTAACGGACAGAGACTGAGACTATATGCTTGACATATTCCATTAGAAGAGGAGGTGTTTTCCAATGGCATATCGTGAAATCTGGCATGAAATGATCATCAAAGCTTCCCCAAGCGAGCTTTACCAAGCGTTGACCGATGTGAAAAAGCTAGCCCATTGGTGGACCACCGAGACGCAGGGGGAATCTGTCGTCGGGAAGAAATTGGAATTCTGGTTTTATGGAAAAATTTTGAAGGAGATGGTTGTAACCACTCTGAAGGTTGATGAACTCGTGCGTTGGCGCGCAACTGAGCGGAGCGATCCTGATTGGGTCAACACCGAAATTGAATGGAAAATTTTCCGCGAAGGCGACAAAACGTTTCTTCACCTTCGCCACTCAAAATGGCGCGAGGATGCCAAAATGTTCCCTCGGACCTCAATGCACTGGGTGCTTTTCCTGCTTAGCCTCAAGGAATTTGTCGAGACGGGCAAAGGCCGTCCGCATCCTTACGACATGCCGGTGGGCCTATGAAGTCCTTCTGAATAGAAAGGACTGAGGAAAGGGGTTCGGAATGCTGGCCCCGCTCTCTGACTATCTCTGGCAGGTGAAAATGTCGACCGGAAAAGGCTGATGCATGACGAAGGGGGGGAACACCCCCTTTTTCATTTTCCGGGAACCTTTTCCACCGTTCGGCGTATTCACATATGAAATACGGCTCTCCAGAGGAGTAAATGGACGACCTGGAAATCATCGCGAAAATCAGGAACGGCAATGCGGACGCTTACGCCCTTCTGGTGGAGAAGTATCACCGGCCTCTCCTCACATTCATCTTCAGGATCGTAGATGATGAGAGTAGGGTGGAAGACATCGGCCAAGAGGTTTTCTTCAATGTCTACAAGTCACTGAAGGATTTCGACGAAAGGAAAGGGACTCCGTTTTCGGCCTGGCTCTTCATTGCCGCCAGAAATCGGTGCGCAAGCGTTTTCAGGGAGCGCCGCGGGAGAAAGCGGGTCGGCCTGGAGGAGATAGCCGCCCTTCCGGATGGCGCGAAAAACGCGGAAGACATGCTGCTGGAACAGGAACGGATGGTGGCCCTTGACGCCTGCCTTCGGCAGATACCGGAACCGTTCAGGATGACCTTGCTGCGGAGTCTGGAAGGGGAATCGCTGGATCAGATCGCAACGGCGGAAGGAATTTCGACCGGCACGGTCAAGTCCCGTCTGTTCAGGGCGAAGGAAAGGATGAGAGTTCTTGTCAGGGAATATTTCGGAGGGAAAAAGTATGAAGGAGTTTGAACCTTCCCGCGATTTCGTAGCGAGGGTCATGCAGGATGTTCGCGCCTTTGATGGGACAAGAACGATGGCGGAGCCGCTTAGCCAGAGGCTCCTTTCTTCCCGGATGCTTCGCTTCGTTTTTTCTTCCGGCGCGGCATTCCTGGGGATATTCAACCTGATCAGGCTCTACTTTTCAGTATTGTCTCCGGTCGTGTGCAGATAACCGGGAACCTTGCGCCACGGAGAGCGTATTCATAGGTAAAACCAGAATCGGAGGAAGCCATGGATACGGAAAGGGAGATCATGGAAAGAAAGGGATGGGTTGCCGCGCTGCTCGGTCTGACCATGCCGGGGATGGGGCAGATATACAACGGCGAGGCGCTGAAGGGGGTCTGCGTGTTCGTCATCTTCATCATGACCTATCTGGCAGGCATGCGCCTTGCCGTACTCCTGCCGGACAGATTGCTGGTGGCCGGTGCGGCCTTGGCTACTGCGGTTGTGCTGGCGGTTTATTGCCTTGCGATCATCGACGGTTACCGGAAGGCGCGTAGGGATGGGGCCGTGTACCGGGGGAAAGGATTTAACCGCTGGTACGCGTACCTGGCCGTCTGGATGGTCGAATCGGTAGTGATCATGGGTTTGGCCGTTGCCTATGTGAAGAGGAACGTCGTCGAGCCGCTTAAAATCGTCACCACCAGCATGGAACCGAACATTACAAAGGGGGACAGAATTCTCGTCGACAAGAGCGCCTACCGGCGCATCCCCCCTAGGTTCGGCGACATTGTGGTCTTCGTCTACCCCGACGACCGGAGCAAAGTTTTCATCAGGCAGATTGCCGGGCTGCCAGGAGACACGGTAAAGCTGGCTGGCGGCAGGGAAGAGATCGTCCCCCACGGACAGGCTTATCTCCTTGGGACTAAATCTGATAAAATCATTGACAGCCGCACCTTCGGCTTCGTGCCGCTGCGGGACCTGGACGGCAAGGCCCGCCAGGTCTACTGGTCGTCCGGATCGGAGGGGGTGCGCTGGAACAGGATCGGAGTGACATTGTCGGGAAAAGAAGGGTAGGGCTTCAAGCAACCTGCCAAACCGCGCTGAAAAGGTCTTGAGCAGAGGTTCTTTAACATGATCCTTCAAATCGCTTTCGCCCTTTACCCGCTGTGTCTGGCGGGCGTGGCTCTTGTTTGGGCGCTGAGGGCGCAGCCTGGAAAGATATCCCGTTGGCTTGCCGAGGTCGCGGCGAGCGGAAGCATCGCGGTGTTCGCGTTCCTCGCCGGGCCTTGGGCTTTCACAAGTTACTACCTGCGCTTTGCCTTGCTTGTTTTATTCACTCTTGCCGTTTTTTACTCCTATCGGCGCATGAATCTCGCCAGCACCATGGGCAAGGGTCAGACTGCGGGACGGCTTGCGCTTTCTGTCGCGGTTCTTTCTCTGTTTACCCCACTCAACGGGTCGGCCGTCGTAGCACATCTTCGATCCCAAGAATCCTTGGATCTGTCGTTCCCGCTGGCGGCAGGTACCTACTATGTGCTGCAAGGGGGGAACAGTGCGGTCACCAACCCGTTCCACGCACTGAGCGGGAGCAAGCTGGCATTGGACATTGTCAGGCTGAATTCCTTCGGCAACCGGGCAAAAAGGATCACCCCTCGCACGCTTGACGACTATGAGATCTTTGGCGACCGGATTTATAGTCCCTGTGCGGGAACCGTCCTGGCGGTTCGGGACGACCTGCCGGACCACGCACCCGGCAAGGCTGATACGGAGCACCCGGAGGGGAATTTCATCGTAGTGAAGTACGCTGAGACGGAGATTCTCATCGCTCATTTGATGCAGAGAAGCGCAGCAGTGACTACTGGGGAAAAAGTGCGGCTCGGTCAGCTTCTTGGCAGGGTAGGTAATTCCGGCAATACCCTGGAACCACATTTGCACATTGACGCACGGAAAAACGGGGCGGAAACGGGGCTCCTGTTTGATGGCCGGGGATTGACGATGAATAATGTGGTGAAAAGAGCAAAATGATGACCATCGCCCGTCCACAAGAGGCGGCAACTGCCTGATGTTATTTCGCCGAAAAATGTTAGTGCTGTGCTTATATTGCGATTCCCTCACACAGCTTGAGCAATATCTTCTGTAGTGCCAGGTTTGGTTTTCAGTATTTCAAGGAGAAGGGTTTCCCATTTGAGGAGGGCATCCTTTTTTTCCTTGTCGTAGCGGTATTTGTTGTAAACTCCAATGATACCCGGCTTTACGTGGTTCAAGACTTCTTCGGCATGTTCATCTGAAATGCCTACACGTGGCATATTTGTTCGAGCAGTTCGTCTGAGGTCATGCGGGCTCCAGGGAACCATGCCGAAATATGGTTCCTTTCTGGCCCTTATTTTCCGGGTTACAACAGTCTTCACTATTTCATCCGACAAGTATCCGCGGTTGATTGCTTGCGAGAGAGTGTTGACAGCTACATGGCCAGTCTTCCCTTTTCCTGACGGAAAGATATATCCTTTTCTGTTTCCGATAAGTGAAAGAGCTTTATCGGTAAGGTACACTCGGTGCTCTCTCCCATTTTTTGCAACTTCTGCGGGAATAGTCCACCACCGCTCCTTTATTTGGTTGCTGTGCATTTGCGACACTTCGCCAGGCCGTTGGGCCGTAACAAGAATCAGCTTGATGGCACGCTTCACAGAATCAGAAGAAGGAGATTTGGAGATTTCCTGCCATGCCTGAAAAACTTCATCATCATCAAGGGCTCGATCACATACTTTGTCCAGCGCCTTCGGCACTGCCTTTGTGATTTTTAGGAATGGCTGGTTTTCTGCCCATTCATGCAGAAGGGCGTACTCATATATCTGTCTTCCCGCTTTCAGCACATTCGCCGCCTGCCCTGGTGCACGGGATGCAATAGATTGAACAAGATTGATGGCATCTTTGCGACGCACTTCAATGATCAGGTTTTTGCCGATATTTGCTACTATGCCACTCTGTAACGTATAGAGCAGATTCTTCTGTGTCTGGAGCCCATGATTCTGTTTGGAGTATTTGATATAGTAAACGGCGGATAGTTGCTCAACAGTTGAAGGGGTGTAACCCTCGGGTAAACCTTCGTCAATTAGAGACTGGAACGTGTACTCCTCAAGGAGCGCGGCTGCGCTGGCGATTTCTTCGGCTTGCTTTTTGGCTCGATCGAGTTCTTCGTAAGCAGATTTTTTTTCGTCTCGTGGATCGATGCCTTTTTTGACGAGCTTGTATGCGTCATTGTATGCTATTCTTGCATCGGCCAAGGATGTGGTGGGGTAATTGCCAAGGGGGAAATATCCCTTTTGCTTGTTCAATTCGAAGATGTAGAGAAACGATTTCGATCCAGAAGGCAGTACCTGAAGGGCGAAGCCTCGTCCTTCCCTGACGATATATTTCTTTTCTTGGGGCTTGAGAGAGGCAAGATATCTTTCAGTAAACTGTTTCATTTTTTGCATCCGTTTTGCATCCGTTTTACCCGCCCCGCAAGTCGATTGCATCCGTTTTGCATCCGTTTTGCAAGTGGCAATAACAGAAAAATTGTGAAACATCGAGGTGCAACAATGACACAATTAAATTGTAAAGTCAATGAGTTAGAAATAGTGAAAGAGACGGCTGGATACTCGCTGAAACACAATGAGAACAAGAACAGCAAAATTGCCAAGGTTGAAGTCGCGGGTTCGAATCCCGTTTCCCGCTCCATAAATACTCCGTACTTTCAAGTACCTACAGATGGGTGGCCCCTGACTTTCGCAAAGTCAGGGGCCATTTGCGTTTTCGCCCCAGTGTCAACAAGCCCTCTCTGCAGGGGGGTGGAAGTTTTCACGGTGCATGAGGTGTCCTGTCAACAGTGGACAGGACACCTCAAGGTGAGGTAGCCTGATCTTCCTGAGACGATACCGGGTCTTCAGCCTTTTGCTTAGTTTGCCTTGACGTTGATCGGGAAATTACGTACAGAGTTGGGCGAATGTCCGAAACTCTAACCAGACCCCATTGGTTTCACTTCGCTGATAGACAAATAGAATGTCCCTGTTTGTCCTGCAGAGTCTCGAGAAAAAGGGGGGTGGATTTGTCCGCCCCCCTTTGACTTGGCGAATTAAGTGCCGCTGCCGCTTTATCTACATTCTCGTATCGGAATGTCTTCAGGGACATGTGAAAAGTGTCTTGCTGAGAGTGGCGGGGGTGGCGAACGCGCTTACAACATTGGTTGTATCCGTAATCTTGATGTTCGTCCAGGTGATTTCAGATAATATTAAGCTCTGGCCTCCTCCACAAGTTGGAGGAGCAGATGAACCGCAACCTGGCGCAGGGATATTGAGTGTTGCGGACACTGTGCCATTTTTACCGCTGGAGATAGTGGCCGGGACATCAATATGTGTAGTAGTTGTTTTCTTGTTCTCGGCATTGGGGCATTGTCCACTGTTGGTCACACAGACACAGACGGCCGTAACATCGGCGCTGGCAACATAATCGATGTTAACGTTACTCCCCAGTCCTGCCTCCTTGAACTTGACGTTCACACTTCCATTTGGCTGAATCTTGGCTGTGACCGTGCCAACAAAGTGGGGGTTCTGAGCCCAGACGCTACCGGCGCTGAACAATATTGCCGCGCTTGCAGCGACTGCCAGAAGGTGCATTACTTTTTTTGCTGTTCTTCTTTGTAATGGTCTGATCATGTCAATTTACTCCTTTTTGGGTCAGTTTTGATTTCGTATTCCGTAAAGCATTAGCGGCACAATTTAATCTATCATGTTTCCCTTGTTTTGCTTGCTTTCCAATAAAAAAAAGCCCGGCAATTTTTGCCGGGCTTTTTTTATACAAAATGGGCGTTGACTGCGGGATGCTTTCTTCCAATCCGTAGGTGGAAACTTACTCGGTTCCGACAGATGCGCTCTTTTGGGACCGCATATGGCGGGTGGCCCTTTCATATCCTCCTGTTTTTGGCGGGTTAGACGCGCCTGGCAGGATGGGAAGTACACCTTCAAATAAATCCCCGTCAACGCCCATTATGTGCTCCAGAATGCCGTATGACCTTTTAAGACACTGACCTCTTTTTCACAATATCCCTCGAAATGCCGCTTAAGGCGTCCTGCTCAAATTTCGCAGGCAGGCTCAACACGACAAGGCTCAAGGTTTATAAATTTCTGGTCGTCACGTCTTTAACTGGTTGATTACGCACATCCCAGAGCTATTTTCAAAGATCTTTTTCCTTCTGATTACATTTTACTCCTTTGCCGAATATTGTCAAACTGCGGAATAAAATTTTTCACAAAACGAACAATCTTCCCAGAATGCCCGGTGCGAGGAGGTCGGCCAGCATCATGAGGGTCAGGGCAATCATCCCGATAACCGTGCCCCATGCGATCAGGTTGAATACCGGGCCGTTGACGTGGCTCCCCATGAGGTGGCGGTTGTTGACCAGGAGCAGCATGAAGATTAGGACGAATGGGAGGACCGCCCCGTTGATGACTTGCGAAATGAACATGATCGTGATGAGCGGGACGTCCGGCATCAGGATGGTCAAAGCGCTCAGAACGATGATGATGGTAAAGAGCCAGAAAAACTGCGGCGCGGTGCGGAAATCCTTGTCGATCCCCGATTCCCACCCCATCCCCTCGCAGATGTAGAAGGAGGTCGATAGGGGGAGAATGCATGCCGCGAAGAGCGAGGCGTTGAACAGGCCGAAGGCGAAGAGAGTGGAAGCGTGCTTGCCGACCAGAGGCTGGAGGGCCAGGGCGGCATCGGTCGCGGTTTCGATCTTGAGCCCCTGCATGTGGATGGATGAGGCGCAGGCAACAACAATGAAAAAGGCGACCACGATGGCCATGATGCAACCGACGATCACGTCGAGCCGGGAAAAGCTGTACTGGTCGATTGTGATCCCTTTCTCCACCACGGCTGACTGCTGATAAAACTGCATCCAGGGGGCAATCGTGGTTCCCACGAGCCCTATCATCATGATCAGGTAGGAACTGTCCGCCTTGAATGTCGGCACTACTGTGGCTTTGAGCACAACGTCCCATTTCGGCCCCGCCATGAAAGCGGCGATTGGGTAGGCGATATAAACCATGCAGGCAACCAGGAAGACCTTCTCCACCACCTTGTACGACCCCTTCACCACCAGGAGCCAGACCAGTATGGCGCTGACCGGCACCGAGACATACCTGCTGATGCCGAAGATCTCCAGGCTTGCGGCTATGCCGGCAAATTCCGAGACCGAGTTCCCCATGTTCGTAAAGAATAGGGCGATCATTACGTAAAAGGTCACCTTCACCCCGAACGACTCGCGGATCAGGTCCGAGAGGCCCTTGCCGGTCACGGCCCCCATCCGGGCGCACATTTCCTGGATGACCACGAGTGCTATGGTGGTGGGGATCATGGTCCAGAGGAGCGTATAGCCGAAATGGGCTCCCGCGAGGGAGTAGGTGGTTATCCCGCCGGCATCGTTGTCCACGTTGGCGGTGATGATGCCGGGGCCAAGGATGGCGAGGAACAGGACGATGTTCCTGGGATTGACCTTGCGGATCGGCTTGAATAGTCTTGTTATGCTGATGCCGGTGAACATTGGCGTCTGAATCCCTGAAATTAATGGTGATGGTGGCGCTTGCGCTTAAGCGCATAGGGGAGGAAGAGCTCCAGGATGTCCTCGACGGTCACGATCCCGGCCATCTTCCCTTCATCGTCCATGACCGGTACGGCGACAAGGTCGTATTTGGCGATGATCTCCAGGATATCCTCCGGTGCCGCGCCTACAGTGACGGTTTTCAGGTTCGTGGTCATGATCTCGGCAAGCGGTGTATCCGGGGGGGTGGTCAGGAGATACTTCAACGTCACGACCCCCTGCAATTTGTCGTTGTCGTCAATGATATATGTATAGTAGACCGTTTCGACTTCGGGCGCCAGGAGTCGGACTTCCTTTAAAGCTTCGTCTACGGTCAGGTCAGGAGAGACGGCAAGAAACTCGCTGTTCATGAGGCCACCCGCGGTGTCCTCCTCGTGTTCCATGAGTTCCTGGATGTCCTCGGCCTCTTCGGCATCCATCAGCCCCAGCAGTTCCTGGGCCTTTTCCTCGGGGAGGTCGCCGAGGACGTCGGCCGCCTCGTCGGGCGCCATTTCCTCCAGGATGTCGGATGCCTGCTCGCTGTCCAGCTGGCTGATGATCCGGCTGCGCAGCTCCGGCTCCAGTTCGTGGATCGCTTCCCCGGCTGTTTCGGTGTCAAGGGAGTTGAGGACCGTCTGGATGTTCCTGCTCGGGATCTTGGCGATGATGTGGGCGATGTCGGCAGGGTGCATATCCGCCATCTGGTCCTGCGCCATGGTCAGGGTCAGGCGGGATGCGTTCAGCTCCAAGGGCTGCACGTACTGCCAGCTGATCAACTGTTCGGTCAGCTCTTTGTTGAACAGGGTCGCAATCCGGTCTCCAATCCGCTCGTAGCCGAGACGCCGCAATAGTCCGCGGAACCCGACATCAACGGAAAATATGCAGAGCACGTCCTTGTAGCTGCCGAGCTTGAGGTCATTGACCCGTACTACCTTGGCGCCGTTGACGTCCACTATCTGCTTGTCCAGAATGTCCCTCTTGACTAGGATTTCTCCTTCCCTGTGAGCGTAATCGTGCAGGTGATTGTCTCTGACAAGCGATATCACATAGGGGTTGAACAGGGCGATGTCCTTCCATGCGACGAGAGAGGTGGAGCGCCTCCCCTTGACCACCAGGTGGGAAACCTCCGGGAAGACCTCGCCGCGGGTCATGATGAGGTCCTGCAATGAGCCTATCTCTCTGCCGGCCTGATCGATGACGGTCTTGCCGAGCACCGCGCTCAGGAAAAGTTCGCTCAATGGCATGTTCATCGAAACCTCACGAAAAAAGCCCTTCCGGGGAAGGGCTCTGGGCATGACTAAGCCGCATTTCCCCCCTGGTTGAGTTTCGGCAGTGCACAACGTAGGATTGGTCCAGCTACCTTAGGTATGGCCTTAATCCGACCGAACCTGGTATACCGCATTGGCGTCTTTCGACGTTTCTGGGCAGTAGCCTTTGTTTGTGCAAACGCCTCGGCCTAACGAGGAAACTACTTTCAGATTTTATAGTATCACCACACCCTTTTGTCAACCCCGACGTGCCTGTGCAGGAAGATTGCCAAGGTTTCCGGGGTTGACGGCCGCTTTCGTTGCTGGTAGGGTAGCTGGCATTAAGGGAGGAACCATGAAATTTCCCGATATTGATCCGGTTTTTCTCCGCATCGGGCCGCTGGAATTCCGCTGGTATGGCCTTATGTACATCCTGGCATTTATCTCTGCCTATCTTCTGATCAGCCGCAGGGTCAGACAGAAGGGTTTTCCGTTGTCGAAGGATGACGTGGCGGACCTGATCTTTGCCCTGGCGGTCGGAGTCGTTCTCGGGGGGAGGCTTGGCTATGTGCTGTTTTACAACCTTTCTTACTATATCGCCAATCCGTTGCATTTATTTTTTGTCTGGGAAGGAGGAATGTCCTTTCACGGCGGGTTGCTGGGGGTTGTCCTGGCGGCGCTCTACTTTACCCGAGAGAAAAAACTCAGGTTCTTTGCGCTGGCAGATCTGAGCATTATCACAGTTCCCATCGGGCTCGGATTGGGGCGGTTGGGGAATTTCATCAACGGTGAACTTTATGGCAGGGTGACCGATGTCCCATGGGGGATGGTGTTCCCGGGAGGGGGCGACTTGCCGCGCCATCCGTCCCAGCTCTATGAAGCCGTGCTGGAAGGGCCGGTACTCTTTTTTCTGCTCTGGCTCTGCGACCGCAGGAAGCTCCCGGACGGGGTCCTGTTCTGGCTGTTTATAACATTGTACGGCTTGTTCAGATTTCTGGTCGAATTCTTTCGTGAGCCGGATCTGCATCTCGGCTTTGTGGCGGGCTCGTTCTCCATGGGGCAGGTGCTGAGTCTGCCGATGGCGGTGGCCGGAGGGGTCATGGTCTGGTTGACGCTGAAGCGGGCGGCAGGGCGATGACAGCTGTCATTTCAGGTTTTTGGACATTTCCAGTACGTTTTCGCCGTTGATCCTGTGGTAGGTGACCTTGTCCATCAGTGACTTGATGATGAATACCCCCCTGCCGCTATCATCGAGCTTCTCGAAGTCGGGTTTGGGGATGTTGCTGATGTCGAACCCTTGTCCTGAATCGTAGACCTTGATGAAAAGATCGTCGTCCGTGATATTGATGCAGATGTGGACGTACTTTTCCGGATCATTGACATTGGCGTGCTTGATGGCGTTGGCCATTGCCTCGGTCAGGACCAGGTTGATATGGTACGCCAGGGTTT
Source organism: Geobacter sp. (assembly GCA_016177775.1). GTDB lineage: Bacteria > Desulfobacterota > Desulfuromonadia > Geobacterales > Geobacteraceae > JACOUQ01. The sequence goes on along the minus strand of JACOUQ010000003.1, from coordinate 40,794 downwards.
CCCGGTCTCCCTGATACTTGTCCAGTTCCCTTGCCAGGTCCTCTCCTATTCTGCCGATCAGGCTCAGATAGCGGGTCTGGTTGGGGACCTTGATATCCACCTCGATTTCCCTTTTCATCGTACCCTCGCGAGTCAGAAATTGTCGATTGCTTCCGCAGTGGTGGAGAAGATTTCGAAAACCCTGTGGAGACGGGTCAGCTCGAACATGGATTTCACCTGGGGCTGTAATGATGCGAGCTTGAGGTTCCCGTGGTGGGAACTGGCGTTCTTGAACCCCGAGACAAGTGCCCCCAGGCCGGAGCTGTCGATGAACCGCACGTCCTGCAGATTGATCAGGACATTTTTTTTGCCGGTATCGAACAGTTCCTGGATTTTGACTTTCAAGTCTACCGAATTGTGCGCATCAAGCCTTTCTTCCTTGACATGGACAAGAGTTACCGTGTCACGTTCTTCGATGAAAAGTTCCATAACATCTCCTGTATTAAATGGGGTGTTACTCTGCATTTTCAGATATTTTATCAAAAAATGCCGCGCAAGTGCCAAAAAAAGCTGAAGTACGCTCAGACGATCTTCAAGACCACCATGGAAACGTCGTCCCGCAACGGTTTGCCGTTGCTGAACCTGCTCACCTCTGCCAGCACGGCGTCCATGATTTCACCAGGAAAAAGCTCGCGGTTCGTGCATATTGTTTTGCAGAGCCGCTCCGTGCCGAACTGTTCTTCGGCTTCGCTCTCGGCCTCTGTGATCCCGTCCGTATAAAAGAGCACGGTATCACCTTTCCAAAGGATAACACTTTTTTCCTCATATTCCGGATCGTATTTCACTCCCAGTATCAATCCTTCGGCATCAAGTTCCTGGCATGATTCCTCCCCCTTTCTGATGAGGAGGGGGCGGTTATGCCCAGCATTGGCATAGGTCAAAAGGCGGGTGTCCGCATTGTATTTGGCATAAAACATCGTGATGAAAAGCTCCGCGCGGGACAAATCATCGTAAAGTCTCTGGTTGAGCGACTTTACAATCTCCATGGCCCCTGTGGTCATGATTGCCTCCGCGCGCAGGACCGTCCGGGCCTCGGACATGATTAGGGCGGCGCCGATGCTGTGACCCGAAACGTCGGCGATGACGATATCGACACTGTTCTCGTCCCTGGGTATATAGTCGAAGTAATCCCCGCCCACATGGGCTGCGCTTATGCAGCGCCCTTCCAGTTGCACCCCCCTGATTTCCGGCGGCGCCAGAGGCAGGAGCGACATCTGGATTTCCTTGGCGATCTCCATTTCCTTTACTACCTTGGCCCGCTCCAGCAGCGCCTTTTCCTTGTCCTTGCGCTCCCGCTCCTTGGCTTCCATTTCCGTGGCAATGGCGACGGCCTGTGCCAGCTGCCCCGCGAGGCTTTCGAGAAGCTTGATGAGGGGTTCTGTAAAAAGGCCGATTATCGATCTGGAGTAGACCGAGAGAACTCCTGCCGGCGGTTCTCCCACACGGGCAACCGGGATATGGGCGAAGGACTTTATCCCTTCATGCTCTAGCAATTCCTTTGATCTTGGCTTTGTCATGTGCTGCGTGTCGTTGATGAAGCGGACCTCGTTGGAAAGGTAGGCGTCTCCCAAGTAGGTGTCGATCTCCGGTATCCGTTCGTTTTCGGTGAGCGGCTTGATCGACACCCCCTTGTAACTCATTATGGTGAGCTTTCCCTCCTCGTTGATGAGGCGGATGAGTGTTAGATCGAAGCCGAACTCCTTGCGCAAGAGCTCCAGAAGGTCGTCCATGATGATCTGCAGATCAAGGGTCCTGCTCATGATCTGCGAAGCGGTGAGCCGCATGCTGAGCGACTCACGGCTCTCCTCCAGGGAGGCCCGGACCGTTCCGAAAACGTCGTAAACCGACTCCATCCTGGAACCAAGGTCAGAAAGGTAGCTTTCCACGATTGCTCCCGCGGCGGCTGCGCCAACAGAACCCGCGATGGTTTTTTCCACGAAACGCTTGAGCTTGGGGAGCTCGAACTCCGATACCCCGCCGGACTCGTCGATGTTCCTGTTTCCCATATAGTTGCTAATCGCTTCATGGGCGAGCTTCTCGCCAATGAACTTGGACATGAGGTTGACAAACTGCATGACCGTGACCGGCTTGGTGAGCCTTTTGGTCTCCCACGGCACTTCCTCTTTCGGCGCCTCGAACACGTCGACGAATTTCCTCACCTGCTCCCGTTCCTTTTCGTCCTGGTGGAGCATTATGGAGCAGATCAGGTAGACGCCGATGTTCAGAAAAAGGGACCAGAAAAGGGAATGGCTCCAGATATCGAACCCTGTGAGACCGAAAAGCGCTGTCGGCTTGAGAAACGTGATGCCGAACGGCCCTCTCTCGATGATGTCGGTCTGCCACCAGCCGGCTTTCACCAGTGAGGGGAGAAGGAGCGTATAGAACCAGGCGAGAAATCCGAGAGTTATCCCGGTCATGGCACCGGCCCGGTTCCCCCTGCGCCAGTAGAGGCCGCCGATGAGCGCCGGCCCGAACTGGGCCACGGCGGCGAAGGATATGAGCCCGATGTGGACCAGGATATACGTCTCACCGATAATGTGCTGGTAGATGTAGCCGAGAAAAACCACCAGAAAGATGCCCAATCTCTTCATGTTGATCAGGAGCTTCGGAAACCAGGCTCTTGCCTTCAGCCTGACCACCACAGGCATTACCAGATGATTGAGAAACATGGTGGAAACAGCCACCGACTCGACCATGACCATGCCGGCGGCGGCCGAGAAGCCCCCCAGGAAGGCGAGCAGCGAGAGCCAGGGATGGCCGCTTTTCATCGGCACGGTAAGGACGAAGTAATCCGCTCCGGCGTTTCCGCCGGTCAAGATGATCCCCCCCATGGCTATCGGCACCACAAAGAGGTTTATGAGGAACATGTAGACCGGGAAGCGCCACATCGCCTCCTTTATGTGCTCCTCGTCGGTATTCTCGATCACCAGGATGTGAAACTGGCGGGGGAGGAGGATGATGGCACCCATGGAGAGATAGAGGGTGGCGAACCATGTTGGGTAGCCTATCTGACCAGATTGACCGAAAGAGGTGAGGGAGAACAGGGTGTTCCTGTCCAGGCGCGAAAAGATGTCGGTGAAGCCGTTGAAGAGGAAATAGGTGACGAAGACGCCGACGCTGAGAAAGGTGAAGAGTTTCACGATCGATTCAACGGCAATTGCGGCCACCAGCCCGGCATGCCGCTCGGTAGCGACCAGGTGCCTGGCGCCGAAAATGACGCCGAAAACGCTGAGTATGAGAGCGAGGTAGAAGCTTGTCTCCATGGGAAGCGGGGAGGTGTAATGCATGAAAGGGAGCTGCATCCTGGGGTATCCGCAGATGATGTCGAAGGTCGTGGAAACCGCCTTCAACTGCACGGCCAGATAGGGGGTAATGCCGATCATGATGATTATGGTGACCAGTGCCCCGAGCCACTCCGATTTCCCGTAGCGGGAGCTGATAAAGTCGGCGATGGAGGTGATGTTGTTTTCCTTGGCGATCCTCACGATTTTGCGGAGCAGAAACCACCAGGAAAAGGCGGTGAGGGTCGGGCCGAGATAGACCAGGAGAAAATCGAGGCCGGTGGTGGCGGCCTTGCCTACGCTCCCGTAAAATGTCCAGGTTGTGGCATATACGGCAATAGAGAGGGAATAGACATGGGGATTGGAGATGATGCTCTCGCCCTTCTCCTGTTTCCAGTCGGCATAGTAGGCTATGGCGAACAGGAAGAGGATGTAGGCGAGGGAGACCCCGATGACCAGTTCGGCACTCAGCATCAGCGACGCACCTTCTTCTCGCCCTTCTCATTCTCATCCTCGCACATGCCGACGGCCTTGTTGAAGAGGTATATGACGAATATGGAAATCGGCCAGCCGATCATGAGGTAAAGGAAGAGGAGGGGGATGCCGGAGACGGTTTCATGCTTGTTGAAGATGGCCAGGAAGGGAAAGTTCGTCATTATGATGCCCAGAACGAACAGTATTATCCACGATTCGTTGAGGCACAGATGCTTCAGCATCTTGCAGATCCGATCTATGAGTTGCGATTTCAGCGGCATCTAGAAGATCCCCATCCGTTTCAGGATTTCGTCGATATTATCAGGTATGGAACGGGAAGTGTCCAAAAAAATCGTTTCGCTATCGTCATCCAGCGGGTCGAATTCCTCTTTCTGTTTCAGGTAAATCTCCCACCTGCCGTCCGACGGCTCCGCGGGGTTTGCCAATCTCTGCTCAAGGCGCTCCCGCACGATCTCCTCGGGACAGGAGGTGCAGATGATCCGGAACCGGGCGCCGTGCCTTGCGGCAAGAGAGCGGAAGTCATCGCGCTCAATTTTCCTGCGGAAGGTGGCGTCGGCAATGACGCTCTGTCCGTTCGCGAGCGCATTGTCGGCGAGATCGAGAAGTCTCTTATAGGTACCGGCGTCGAAGGCCGGGGCATAAATCCCCTCTGCATGCTGTTCGAACCTGTGTTCCTGCACCGGGATGCCGGCCATCTCCTTTCTGACGACATCTGATCTCGCGGTCTCGATGCCGAGCTGGAATGCCAGCTCGGCGGCAATGGCGCTTTTACCGGTGCCAGTGATGCCAGACATGATGAACAGGGTCTTGGGGAGGCGGCCGCGGACCGCGTAACCGCAGGCAAGCCTGAAATAGCGCCGGCTCCGTTCAAGCGCTGCCTCTCTCTCGCATTCCGGGATCTGTTGGTCCTTCAGGCGCAGGCTCTCGACCTTCCCCCGGACCACGGCCCGGTAGGCTTTGTAAAACTCCAGAAGCGGCAGCACCCCACTGTCGTTTGTCACTGTGATGTACTCATCCAGAAACACCTGCCCTAATCCGCGGGTCTGGTGATAGTCGAGATCCATCAGCAGGAACGCTATGTCGGCCGTGGTGTCGGAATAGCGGTAGCGGCTGTTGAACTCGATGCAGTCGAAGATGTAAATCTTATCTGCAAGACATATGTTGCCGGAATGGATGTCTCCGTCGCAGTCGCGGATGAAGCCCTGCTCGACCCTCTGGGCGAAGAGGTCGGCATGCTCGGTGAGGAACTCCAAGGCCCATTTCCTGATGATTTGATAGTCATGTTCTGAGAGGGATGTGCCGACAAATTCCCTGACCTGGTCCAGATTCTCATTCCAGTTTCTGGCAATGGCCTCGGCCGTGCCACAGGTCGAAATCTCATTTCCTTGATCGGCAGCAAGGTGGAAGGTGCCGACAATCCTGGCGATTTCCCGGAATTCCCTCTCGCCAACGCTGTGTGTGGTAAGGAGCCGCGAAAGCATCCGTTCTTCGGGTAGGCGCTTCATCTTTACCGCATAGTCGACAACGCGGCCGGTGCCCATAAAGGAAAGGCCGGTTTCGGTCTCACGCAGCTCGACCACCCCCAGGTAAAGATCGGGGCAGAGGCGGCGGTTCAGGCGTACTTCCTCTTCGCAGTAAAAGCGGCGGCGGTCTATGGTGGAAAAATTGAGAAAGCCGAAATCAACCGGCTTCTTTACCTTGTAGACATAACCGTCTGTCAGGAATATGAAGGAGACATGGGTCTGGATGAGCGCCACGCTGGTCGTAGCCTCTGGATAGGCCCGAGGGTCGGACAGGGATGTGATGATGCGCTCTTCCATCAATTTCCCTCTACAGGCCGCTGAGAAACTGTCGCGGACAGCTAACGGACCGGGCGTGCATTGACTGCGTACTTGCCTATTCAGAATACCACAAAGGTCTAATGCCGCAAGCCTTGCCGGTGGCGCGGCTGCCGTTTCAATTCGTTTGACCGGTCTGCATATTTGTGTTAGCTTTTTTGCATGAGATTAGCCAGCTTCCTTTTACTACTCCTCTGTTCGGTCGGCTTGCCATCATGCGCGGCAGACCGGGCGCAGGTCCAGGCCGAAACCCCACTTCCCATGGCCGTTACCGTGAACGTTGCGGAATCCCGCAACATGTACCTGTTCGCCCAGGCACGGATCCATTTCATCGAAGGGGACACGGAAGGGGCGCTGGCCCTGATGAAGGAAGCGGTTACCCGCGATCCGAACTCCTCCTACCTGAAAACATTCCTGGCGAATATCTACTTCAAGCTCAACCGTCCACAGGAGGCGCTGGTCGCCTGTGAAGAGGCGATCAGCAACGACCCGAAAAATCGCGAGCCCCGCATGCTCATCTGGTCAATTCTTTCGGTCCTGCGGAGGGAATCGGAGGCCATTCCGCACCTCCAGAAGGCTGTCGAGATCGACCCTTCGCGCGAGGACGCCTATTTGCACCTGGCTGCGACCTATGTCCGGGTATACGATTATGAAAAAGCCGTCAACAGCCTGAAGGACCTTCTGAAGGTCGTTCCGGACTCGTACATAGGTTATTACTACCTCGCCAAGACCTACGAGCAGATGAAGTTACTGCGCGACGCCGTGGTTTATTACCGGAAGACCCTGGAAAACAAACCGGACTTCGAGCAGGCGCAGATCGACCTGGGGCTGGCCCTTGAGGCCCAGGGCCTGCATGATGAGGCCATCGACGCCTTTCGCGAGGTTTTGAAGCTGAACCCCGCCAACATCAACGTGGTTCAGCACCTGGCGCAGCTCTATATCCAGCAGGGGAGGCTGGAGGAGGCCCTGGAAATACTGAAGCACCTTGCCGACCGGGGATTCTCCGGGCTTGAGGTGCACCGAAAGCTTGGGCTCATCTATCTTGAACTCGAGCAGTACGACAATGCCATAATGGAATTCACGGAAATACTCAAGGTAGAGCCCGAGGCCCACCAGGTTCGGTTCTATCTGGCATCTGCCTATGAGGAAAAAGGGGAGATCGACCGGGCCATAGAGGAGTTTGCCCGGATACCGTCCACGGCTTTCAATTATCACAATGCGCTCAGCCATCTTGCCTTTCTCTACAAGGAAAAAGGGGAGGGGGAGAGGGGGCTCAATCTCCTCAAGGAGGCAATCACGGCCGATCCAAAGAAAGTGGAGCTGTATGTCTACCTTGCCGCGCTCTACGAATCCATGGAGCGGTACGAAGACGGCCTTGCGGTTCTGCAACTGATCGGGAAGGATATTCCGCCAAATCCTGCGCTGTTGTTCCGTATCGGGGTACTATACGACAAGATGGGGAAAAAGGACGACTCCATTGCAGTGATGAAGAGGGTTATCGAACTTGCCCCGGACGATCCCCAGGCACTGAACTACCTTGGCTACACCTATGCGGAGCTGGGCACCAATCTCGACGAGGCCCTGCAATATCTGAAGAAAGCGGTTTCGCTCCGCCCGGACGACGGCTTTATGCTCGACAGCCTGGGTTGGGTCTATTTCAAGCTGAAGCGTTACGACGATGCCGTGGCCCAGTTGGAAATGGCCGTGAAGCTGGTGGACAACGATCCGGTCATTCTGGAGCACCTCGCCCAGGCCTACCAGGCGAAAAAGGAGTACCGCAAGGCCCTGCATGCTTATCGGCTCGTTTTGAAGCTGGAGCCGGAGCGCAAGGAGATCGCTGAGATCGTCAGGAAACTGAAGGCGGAGATCGGCGAGAAATGAGGCTTGCGCCAGTTCTCCGCCTCATTCTCGCGGCGCTATGCCTGTTCATTTTCTCTTGCTCCCGCGAAACTCCGCCGGTAAAGAGCTCGGCACGCTCCGCCGGCCCACCGGCATCTGGTGATGCCCTCGTCATAGGAACCATCGGCGATGCCTCCAATCTCATCCCCATCCTTGCAAGCGACGCAGCTTCCCATGACATAGCGGGCCTGGTGTACAACGGCCTGGTCAAGTACGACAAGAACCTGAACATCGTGGGGGACCTGGCCGAATCGTGGGACGTTTCCCAGGACGGGCTGGTCATCACCTTCCATCTCCGCAAGGGGGTGAAGTGGCACGACGGAGAGGAGTTCACATCCCGCGATGTGATCTACACCTATCGGGTGACCGTCGACCCGAACACGCCGACAGCCTATGCCGAGGATTTCAAGCAGGTCAGGAATGCCGAAGCCCTTGACTCCTATACCGTGCGGATCACCTATGACAAGCCGTTCGCTCCTGCCCTTGCCTCCTGGGGGATGGCAGTGCTTCCTGCTCACCTTCTTGAAGGTAAGGACATAACCAAAAGTCCCCTCACCCGCAAACCGCTCGGCACCGGCCCCTATCGTTTCAAGGAGTGGCTTGCGGGGCAGAAGATCATCCTGGAGGCCAATCCTGAGTATTTCGAGGGCAAGCCGTATGTGGGGCGCTATGTATCGCGCCTTATCTCGGACCTTTCGACAATGTACCTGGAGTTGAAGGCCGGCGCCATCGACCTGATGAACCTCACGCCGATTCAATTCCAGCGCCAGACCGCAACGCCGGAGTTTACCACCCGCTACAGCAAGTACCGCTATCCAGCTTCGATGTATGTCTACCTTGGCTACAACCTACGCAATCCCTTGTTCTCCGACAAAAGGGTCCGGCGGGCGATCACCATGGCCATCAACAAGGAGGAGATCATCCACGGCGTACTGCTTGGGATGGGTCAGAAGGCCCACGGCCCTTACAAGCCGGGGACCTGGGCATATAATCCCGGCATCAAGGATGTCGGCTATGATCCGAAGGTCGCGCGGCAACTTCTGGCAGAGGCGGGATGGCAGCCGGGGCCGGACGGGGTCCTGGCGAAGAACGGCAAGCCATTTCAGTTCACTATCCTCACCAATCAGGGGAACGACCTGCGGATCAAAACCGCGCAGATAATCCAGCAGCGATTGCGTGCAGTAGGAATTACGGTCAAGATCAGGGTGGTCGAGTTCGCCTCGTTGATATCCAATTTCATCGACAAGCGGAACTTCGATGCCATAATCATGGGGTGGACCATATCCCAGGACCCCGACCTGTTCGACGTCTGGCACTCCAGCAAGACCGGCCCGAAGGAACTCAATTTCATCGGATATTCCAATCCTGAGGTCGATCGGCTGATCGAGGAGGGGAGGGGGACATTCGACCAGGAAAAGCGTCGGCGATGCTACTGGCGCATCCAGGAGATCATGGCCGCGGACCAGCCCTACACGTTCCTCTATGTTCCCGACGCCCTCCCGGCTGTCAGCGCAAGGTTTCGAGGAATCGAACCGGCACCGGCCGGGATAATGCATAACTTTCACAAATGGTATGTTCCGAAGATGGAGCAGGTGTACTAAGGCAGGGACTGGGGACTGGGAACAAGGGGCTAGGAAGAGCGTGAAAGCCGATGCTTAACTATCTTTTGAAACGACTCATAATGATGATCCCCCTCCTTCTTGGGATCACCATCATCACCTTCGCTGTGATCCATCTGGCTCCGGGGGAACCCGTAGAGATGCAGACCGCGCTCAGTCCCAAGGTTACCAAGGAGACCCGGGAGCGGATCAGGAAATTTTACGGCCTCGACAAGCCGCTGCACGTGCAGTACGTTACCTGGGTCACCCGCCTGGCAAAGCTCGATTTCGGCCGCTCCTTCGCCTCAGACAACCGGCCGGTGCTGGACAAGATCAAAGAGCGGATCCCGGTCACCTTGTCATTGAACATAGTCGCCCTGATCCTGGAATTCGGACTGGCAGTCCCCATCGGGGTGCTTGCCGCGCGTTACCGTGACAGGCTCTTCGACAAGGGGATGACGATCTTCGTTTTCATCGGATTCTCTGCCCCGTCGTTCGCCCTGGCCATTTTCGGCATCTATTTCTTCGGGGTAGTCCTGGGATGGCTCCCCCTTTCCGGCCTTCATTCCCTTGGCAGCGAGTCATTGCCACTTCTGGCGCGGCTCTGGGACCTGGCGAAGCACGTTATTCTTCCCATCGGCATAGTCACCTTCGGGGCCATAGCCGGTTTGTCGCGCTACATGCGCTCTTCCATGCTGGAGGTGCTCGGCCAGGACTACATCGTTACCGCCAGGGCAAAGGGGCTTTCGGAGAGGGTGGTGATATATCGCCATGCCCTGCGCAATGCCTTGCTCCCGGCAATAACACTTCTTGGTTTCTCGGTCCCGGGACTTATCGGCGGAAGCGTCATCATGGAATCGATCTTTTCTATTCCGGGTATGGGGAAGCTTTTCTTTGATGGAGTGATGATGCGGGATTATCCGCTCATAATGGGGATACTTGTGATCGGTGCGGGGTTGACCCTGGTCGGCAATCTTCTGGCGGACCTGCTGTACGCGGTTGCCGACCCCCGCATCCGGCACGGCAAAGGTTAGTGCAGAACATGAGCAATAAAGGGCAAACATCTTATTTTTATGACGTTATCTGGAGTCGCTTCCGGGTAAACAGATTTGCACTTGCCGGTGCCGTGGTTGTAATTCTCATGTTTATGGTGGCGTTACTGGCGCCACTTATCTCTCCCCATGACCCGGCGGCCATCGACGCCTATCACATCCTTCTTCCGCCATCTTTAGACCACTGGATGGGGACGGACGATCTGGGCCGCGACGTCCTGTCGCGTATGATGCACGGGGCCGGGATTTCACTGATGGTGGGTTTCGTGGCCATCGGCATCGCCATAGTCATCGGGACAGTGGTGGGGCTTCTGGCCGGATATTACAGCGGTTGGGCCGATGCGGTTCTCATGCGCTTCGTCGACATCATGCTCTGCTTCCCGACGCTTTTCCTGATCCTGGCGGTGATCGCCCTGCTGGAGCCGTCCATCTGGTACATCATGATAATCATCGGCCTGACCGGCTGGATGGGGGTGGCGCGGCTGGTAAGGGCCGAGGTGCTCTCTATCCGGGAGCGGGATTATGTGCTTGCCGCCCGATCCATAGGTGCTTCGGACCTGCGCATCATTTTCCGGCATATCCTGCCGAACGTTATGGGGCCGGTGCTGGTTTCGGCGACCCTCGGCGTGGCCGGAGCAATACTGACAGAGTCAGCGCTTTCGTTTCTCGGCATCGGCGTCCAGCCACCGACTCCGAGCTGGGGGAATATTCTCTCCGCAGGCAAGGAATTCATCGAATTCGCCTGGTGGCTCTCGCTCTTTCCTGGACTGGCCATCATGGTAACGGTCCTTTCATATTATCTGGTGGGGGAGGGGATCAGGGACGCGCTGGACCCAAGGTTGAACCGGTGAGATGTCAAAAATACAAAGAGGCAGGATGAAAATGACGGAAAAAGAGAAAAAAGAGAAAAGTACGGAGCACGCGCTCAAGATCAACAAGGAGGATTTCACTCCAGGGGCCATGGAGGACGATCTGCGCGTGGATCTCCTGTGCAAGCATCTGCTGCAGCATTTCTACCAGCGGCTCCTGGATGACGGGATGGCTCCACAGGAGGCGACCGCTTTCGCCAATGGCGCCGACTACTTCATCCGCGATTTCGTGGTCGACTACAAGTCGCTGAACCTGTTCGAAGAAAAGCCCGGCATAGTCCGGCAGTTTGCCGGCAACTGGTACATCCTCGGCACGGTTGATCCCGACATCAGACAGCTTGACGGGAACCTGAAGGGGATAAAGGCATTTTACCGCTATTTGCGCGGCCTCGGGCTGATCTCGGCCGGATACCTGGAGAATATCGAAAAGGAGTGCGACGACATCTCTTATTACGAAGGGCGCATAGAATCGTTCTGGGCAATCACCGGGGACGGTTATATTGCCTGGGATCGGGAGTGCCCCCTGAAGGAAGGCAGAGCCCCGGCTGGCAAGGCATGAGAGCAAGTGGATGATGGGGTCGGCTGCGTCTCGGGGATGATCAACGACGCCGCCGCAGCGGCTCTGGGTGCTGCTGAATTGGAATTGACATGGGGTTTCGGGCGTGATAATTCATCACGGTCATAAATTCAATTTAATAGGAGGTATGGGTTGTGAAGAAAATTCTTGTAATTGTAGCGGGGCTGGCAATCAGTGCCGGGATTTCGCTGGCATCCGGCGGGTCCTCCATCACGGCGGACGAAGCATTGAACAAGCTCATGGAAGGCAACAAGCACTATGTCGAGAACAAGATGACGTCCGGGGCGCTCTGTAGCGCGTCGACCCGCGAGTCTCTGGCAAAGACCCAGAAACCGTACGCCATTGTCCTTTCCTGCTCCGATTCCCGCGTCCCGCCCGAGATCATCTTCGACAAGGGGTTGGGGGAAATTTTCGTCGTCCGCGTGGCCGGCAATGTTGTCGACCCGGTGACCCTCGGCAGCATCGAGTACGCCGCCGAGCACCTCGGCTCACCGCTGATCGTGGTGCTGGGGCATGAGCGTTGCGGGGCCGTCACTGCCGCTGTCGATGCCAAGGGTAAGCCCGAGGGGAACATCGGCGCGATCGTGAAGTCCATCGCCCCCGCGGTCAAGAAGGCGAAGAGCCAGTGCAAGGATTGCAAGAAAAAGGAGTGCACCGGGGACGAAAAGGCCAAGCTCGTGGAATGTGCCATCGACGAGAACGTGAAGCTGGTGGCGGGGAACATCACCAAGCAGTCCGCGGTTATCAAGGAGCTGGTGAAGAAGGGTAAGGTCAAGATCGTTACAGCGAAGTACGACCTTGACGACGGGCTGGTTACGCTTCTCAAGGACTAATGAAGATTTAGATACGGAAAGTGAAGGGCGGACACGCAAGTCCGCCCTTTTTTTATCCAAAATCCGTGGAAGCGAATTTAGTGGTAACCCTTTGAAGCATGAACTATCGTCACTTGGCGGGAGTAGGTTGATTTGTTGATTTAATGAGTTTATAAATGACGAAATTGTCCAGGTTGGGAACAAATACCGTTGCGGGGATGTCTAATTTAATGGGTGATGACCGGCATACATGCACCGATGAGGATTCCGCTCTGGTAACATCCTGGCGGCGGGGGGATATTTCCTCGTTCGAGACGCTGGTGCGCAAGCACCAGAAGAGGATGCTCAATATCGCTTTCCGGATCACGGGCGATTACGAGGATGCCTGCGAGGTGGCGCAAGATGCCTTTGTGGCCGCGTACAAGGGGATAGATTCCTTCCGCGGGACCGCCCTGTTCTCCACCTGGCTGACGAGCATTACCGTGAACATCTCGCGGAACCGGCTCCAGCAAGTCCAGACAAAGCGGCGAAACGAGGCGTATTCCGTTGATGCTCCACATGCAGGTGAGGATTGCGCCCCGATGCGCGAGTTCCCCTGTCCAGCCCCGTCGGCGCTGGAACAGCTGGAGCGGCTCGACCTGCGCGAAAAGCTCCAGACGTGCATAAAGACGCTTGTGGCAGAGTTCCGGGAGGCTATCGTATTGCGTGATATGCACGATTATTCATACGATGAGATGTGCGTCATCCTCAAGGTCCGGCAAGGGACGGTCAAGTCCCGGTTGTTCCGGGCCAGGGAGATGGTGAAGGACTGCCTGAAACGGGCGGTGGGAGAGCTGTGATGGAGCATACCGAGATACGCCGCAAGCTTTCGGCCTACCTGGACAATGCCGTCAACGCCACGGAGAAGGCCCGGATCGAGGCCCACCTGGCGCAGTGCGATAATTGTCGCAGGGCGCTCGGCGACCTTGAGCAGACTGTCGGGCACCTGAAGAGCATCCCTGAAGTGGAGCCCCCTCCCTGGCTGACCGCGCGGATCATGGCCCATGTGCGTGACGCGGCCGCGCCGAAGCCGTCTCTCTGGCGACGGTTTTTCATGCCGCTCCATCTGAAGCTCCCGGCCGAAGCGCTCGCCATCGTATTCGTATGCGTCACCGGATATTACATTGCCCGGATCAGCACCCCGCAGGCGCCAATAATCACCTCTCTTCCCGCGACCCGGCAGGAAGCCCAGCTTCCGGCTGAGCCAGCGCAGCGGCAACCCTCAACGGAGGCCCCTTCCAAGTCCCTTCCTTCTGCGCCGCATGCAGCACCAGTTCTGCCTGCCAAGAATGAGGCGCGTCCTTATGCCCCTCCGCCGCCACCAAAATCGCCTGATCGTCCGCCGATGCCAGCTGCATCGGCGCCGGCATCAGCCCCCACCGCGCCGGAGGCGTATATACACGGGGGGGGAGAATGGGTCGAGGCAGAGAGGGAAATGGAGTGGGGGGGCCGCCGCAACATGCCCGATGCAGCCCGTGCCTTGCCTGGTTCTGGCTCTTCCGGGGAATCATGGTCATATCGGTCGGAGCGGGAAACCTGGGAAGATCGCGCGGCACGCAAGTATCAGGCGGAGCCGCCGACGCAGGTCGAGGTCTCACTCAGGGTGAACGATCCGGCTGGCGCTGTTGGGACAATCGAGGACGCAGCGACCCGTTCGGGGGGGAGGATCGTTCGTCGCTCCTACGGAGAGGCAAGCCATTATCTGGTTGTGCAGGTCGGGGCGCAAAATCTTCCGGATCTCTTTGCCCGCCTCGAACGGTTGGGGAGGCTTCAGAAACCGCTGCCGGGAGCCGCGCCGGAGGAGGGTATAGTCGAGCTGTCCATCAGGTGGTAGATAGCACCTTTCTCACGGATTCATAAAAAAAACAGCAAGCCGGGAACTTTTTCCCCATCCCCCTTGTCTAACCATGCAAAGAGGCGAAATGCCGAAGGCGACAAGGAGGGTAATATGAGAACGATGCTGCTGTTGATGGTTTTACTGGGAGTTGTCTCTACGGCTTGGGGAGGTGGTATCGGCAATGCCGTGGAGGTTCGGATCAGGAGTGACAACGGGAACGAGATCCCATTCCATCCGGTGCCGGCACAGGCTCCCAACCGCAAGTTTTACGCGGAGGCGACCAAGGGGGATAATTACGGCATCGTGGTGCGCAACCGGCTGAACAGGCGGGTCGGAATCGTGATTGCCGTCGACGGCAGGAACATCATCTCGGGGAAGAAATCGTGGCTCAGGAACGACGAGCGGATGTATATCCTCGAACCTTTCGGCGTGGGGGAGGTCAAGGGGTGGCGCACCGGCGACGACCGGATCAACCGCTTTTACTTCACAACTGCCGCCGACTCCTATGCCGCGGCCTTCAACGACGAGTCAGCCATGGGGGTGATCGCCGTCGCCGTCTACCCCGAGGTGCAGCGCTACGAGGAGCCTGAGGAAATGTGCCGGGGAGCTTCAATGTCGCCTTTACCCGCACCGAAAACGGCGAAAAGAGTCCTTGCCTACGACAGGAGCAGCGAAAGCGCAGGCACCGGCTACGGCCGGGAGGAGTATTCCCCGGTGCGGACCGTTGAGTTCGAGCCGGAAAGTGCCGCAATTGAGAATGTCTACGTAAAGTACGAGTGGCGTGAAACCCTCTGCCGCAAGGGGATTATCGCCTGCAGAGGGTCACTGCCGCCCAACCGGATGTGGGACGATGACGGCTATGCCCCGCCACCGCCGACAAGGAACTGAGATGGCGTACAAGTGACATCATGCCGTCAGCGGCAGGGAGGGTAAAATGAGGGAGATGGCAAGAATGCGGAATTGGATACCCGTGTTGATAATGGTGATGGCACTGGCGGGGTCGGCCTTCGGCCTTGATAGAGCTGCTGCCACCGGCGATAAGCCGGAAAAAGCCGACAAGGCCCGCTCCAAGGATGAGATCAGCATTACCGGGACGGTCGTGCATGTCGACCTCGAAGGAGGGTTCTGGGGCGTTGTCGGTGATGACGGAAAGCAGTATGACGTTCCCAATCTGCCGAAGGAATTCCGAAAACATGGGCTCAGGGTCAAGTTTGCAGCCAGGCTGAGCCCCGGCCAGATTTCTTTCCATATGTGGGGTGTGATTGTGGAGGTGGTCTCGATTGAAAAAATAGGGGAGATGAGTAAATAGAGCAGTGATATTTGGAAGCAAATAGCTGAAACCGAAAATTACCCTTTCTGATCGATATATTGGAGGATTGACCGATGTTGAAGCGAATTCTGATGTTTTTTGCAGTAACAGGCGCAGTAACCCTGGCGTGCGGCAAGGTACCGGTCGCTTGCGCCAATTGGACACCCCCGATCGTGATTCCACAGCAGCCGCGATTTGAGCCACAGCCGCCCCAGCCGCCCCAGCCACTTCCGCCCCATTATCTCGAACCGACACTGAAGAATGTTCCGACGGCACCGCATGTGAATACAGGTAACGGTCAGGGGGGCTCCGCAGTCGGGGGAGGGGATGGTAATTCCGAGTCCGTGACAGAAACAGCTCCCCAATCGACGCCTCCCGCTGTCAAGGAAGTGACCCCGGCACCTGCGCCTGTTGAAACGGCGGCCCCGGTGCCGGCGACGGAACATTCGAGCTCTAAAACTCCGTGGCTTCTTGTCGCCGGCGGAGTGGTTGCCGCTTTCATACTCGGGCGTCGCACGAAATAGGCGCTCCGGAATTAACGCATGGACAGATACTAAATGTCATTGGGGGAGATATGAAATCAGGGTTGATCGTTTCGATTCTTGCAGCGGGATATTTTTTTGCTGTCACATTCAGCTATGCAGAGACAAATTTATGCACTGAATATCTTGAGCAAGGGTACTATGATGAAGCCATAGCTGAATGCACCGGAGAAATTGCCGGTGAGGCGAAAGTCGAAAATTCCGCAATGCCATACAACACGCGGGGGCTCGCCTATTATTACAAGGGGAAGTTCGACGAGGCCATTGCAGACTACAACAAGGCGATCGAGCTGGATCCGAAATTCGCGGTAGCATACTCCAACCGTGGGCTTGCCTATTATGGCAAGGGCCAGCAGGATCAGGCCATCATCGATTACAACAAGACGATTGAATTGCAATTGGGTGATGACCTGACATACAACAACCGAGGTCTCGCATACAATTCGAAGGGCCAGTTCGATCTGGCCATCGACGATTTCAGCAAGGCTATCGAAATAAATCCGGATCATGCAGATGCATACAACAACCGCGGGCTTGCCTATTATTACAAGGGCCAGTTTGACCAGGCGATCGCTGACTTCAACAAGGCGCTTGAGCTCAAACCGTCTATGGTCGTAGCATACTCCAACCGCGGCCTTGCCTATAAGAACAAGGGGCAGCTCGACCGTGCCATTGCCAACTACGACATGGCGATTCTTCTGAAGCCGGAATATGCCGATGCATACAACTATCGCGGGCTTGCCTATGCTGACAAAGGCCTTTACGATAAGGCCATCACCAATTACAGCAAGGCGATCGAGCTGAATCCGAATTTTCCACTGGCATACAATAATCGCGGCGTTGCATACTCCAACAGTGGGGGACTTGACCAGGCCGTAGCCGATTACAGCAAGGCCATTGCCCTTAATCCGGATTTTGCCCTTGCATACGCCAACCGAGGGTATGCCTTCAGTCTCAAAGGCGAGTCTGTCCAAGCCATCGCCGATTACAGCAGGGCGATCGAGCTCAATCCGAATGACGCCATGACATACAACAACCGGGGGGTCACTTACTTCGCCAAGGGCCAGCTTGACCAGGCCATTGCAGACTACGACAAATCCATCGCGCTCAACCCGGATTATGCCCTTTCATTCACCAATCGCGGGCTTGCCTACCAGAACAATGGCCAACTTGACCTGGCCATAGCCGATTACACCCACTCCATCGAGTTGAGTCCGAATAACTCCGAACCATACTTCGAACGCGGCAATGCCTATGCCGGCAAGGGTGAGTTTGACCGGGCCGTCGCCGATCACAATGAAGCTATTTTACTGAATCCGGCGGATGATTACGCATACCTGCATCTGTTGATCGACCAGTGGCTTGCAGCAGGTGACGACACGGAAGCAATGGCCAGACTTCAGCAGCACGTTGCCTCGACCGACTCCAAAGAATGGGTGCGCACCATTTCGAACTTCTACCTCGGCACAGGCACTACGGACGAGTTGTCGGTTCTGGTGGAGGCGAACAAGGGAAACGATGACGACGGCATGAGGCAGAGGCTCTGCGAGACATACTACTACCTCGGGATCAGGCGGCTTGTCACCGGCGACAAAAAGGGTGCAGCGGAGTATTTCGCAATGAGCATCGAAACGGACGCGAAGAGCTCCATCGGGTATGGCATGGCAAAGGCGATTCAAGACCGTGTGAAGGAAGGGGCGGATGCGGATCGGCAGGAGAAAAAATGAGACATATCTACAGCATCAGTATGTGCATCGTGTTAAGCATGGTTTTCCTCGTCGCGGAGTTGACCTCGCACGTACCATCGGCTTTCGCGACGGATTGGCGGAGGCCTGGCTCCCAGAGGGAGGCTGTAGAAGGGACACCTTCTGGAGGAGGCGGTTACAATGGCCCTTCGCAGAGCGATATCCGCGAGAGTGAGGAACGCGCCGAGCGCAATGCCCGCTACGATGCCATCCTTAAACAAGTATCCGATGCGTGGGAGAGGGGCGATTATCGAGAGGAGTTACGACTCCTCCGCGAGCAGCAGGCACTCCGTGACGGGCCAAATGTCAGAGCTGATATCGCGAAACTTGAACAATACTTGGCCGAGCAGGCGAATATTGAACTGGGAGATAAATACAACCAGCAAGCTGACAGTGCGAAAGCCAACGGGGATTTCAATCTGGCGCTTAAACTTTACAAGCAGGCACTCGCAACTTATCCGAATCCCACTTCAGAGTATCGCCAGTTCATTGCAGATTATGAAAAATATGTTGAGCAGAAGGCGAAGGACCTCGACGAGCGCCTGAAAAGAGAGGCGAAAGCCGCCGAACTTGAACGTCGCCACCGGCCCGAGGTTGAACGGCTGCGCGCCGAGGCCAAAGTCATAATCGATATGAATCCAGCCGATGCGCTGGCGAAACTCGATGCGGCGCTCAAGCTTTTGCCAGATGATTCAAAGACAACGGGGGACTGGTGGCTCGCGCAAGCCAGCCTTGCCCTGCATGAGGCGAGGTATGATGCCGCGTTCGAAGCCCTGCAAAAAACCGAAGGATATGGTCTGGATGCCGCGGAAGTTGCCAGGTGGAATAGCCGCGTTAAAGACGAACGTGAGCGCCAGGGCGCAAATGTTCAAAACGCCTTCGGCGATGTGCGCAGGCGACTCGCAGCTTCTTCCGGTGTAATCGAGCCGGGCGCTCAGTTGAAGAGCATCAAACATAGTAGCGAAGAAGCGCTATCAAGTTCTGTTGCAGAGAAAAGTTTCCTGACGGCGGGCAGCGCGGACAGAAAGATGGCAGGAGAGGTATTCGACACACCCGGAGAGTACAGGGGGGACTTGGTTTATCCGGATAAAAACGGACAAAAGCCGGAATTGACCTCGTCACTGGAAGCGCATGTCCCCAAAGAAGCTAAAAGCAATAAGCAGATCCAGAAGTCTTTCGCGTGGTATCGGCATCTCGATAGCCAGAAGGCTGAAACCACTCAGAAAATCGCCGCGGTCAAGGAACAACTGAAAAATGGCACCGGTGATGCCGCCGTGCTAACTGCACATCTCGGGACCCTTAATAATCGGATGAAGCAGATCGGCATCAATCAGATCAAGGCCACAGAGGCCGTCAAGAAGCAGTTGAAGAACCTTGGCCTTGCATGGACTGAGAGCGCCACACCAGAGACACCAAAGACTCCGGCAGGCAAAGGAGCAAACTCTCCACCGGCCGAGGCACAAGCGCAGCCCACACTTGATTTTATCAAGTGATCTTGTTTAATCCGGGGATCATCATGCAATTCGTTCATACTTTTCCGATAATCGCCTCGAATTTATTCGCAACCAAGGTGAAAACCATGCTCCACCGAGTAGTCACGGCAACACTGTTTCTGGCTATGGGAATACTGTGGCCGGGACTAAGCGTGGCGCAGGATGTCAAGAATCCGCCGACGAACCCGCTGGCGGAAGCCGTGCTCAAGCGATTGGCCGAGTCCCCCGAATATACCCGCCTCGATTCTCGGTATGAGAACAACAAGGCCAAGCACGGCGATGAGTGGACAAAGCTTCCTGAAGCCCAGGCGGTGTTCCAGGCCCGCGAGGAGATTCTCAATGCGGCCCGCAGCGCGACCGTCGAGACCTACGAGGACGGGAGCAAGTGCGTTGTATTCACCCAGGGCAAAAAAAACTCTCTCAGAAGCGTCGTTCCATCCGAAGTGGAGAAGGATGCCGCCACGCGCAACGATGTCGCCGGCATGCTCGCGCGCTTCATCGTCGATGAAGCGCGCGATTCTGCCACGTACAAAGCAGCTATGGCCGCTATCGACGCTGCGGAGAATCCTCCCCTGCCGGACATCAATCGCAGTTCAGCGTCGATGGTTCTTGGCGCGTTTGTCGAACCGCAAGCACCATATCCGCTCTGGCTCCCGGAACCGGGGCCCTCGACAAAAGCCGATCTGTTACCCCGCGCCGAGGAAGCGCGTCAACTCGGGCTGAAGGCAGCCAGCCGCGGCGACTGGCCAGGCGCGGTCGCCGCCTTCAAGGAGGCGAATAATTTTGCTCATTGCTCGCCGCCGCTGATGTTCAATCTCGGGCTGGCGTATCAACGTGGCGGCTGGCCGGTGCAGGCGGTGATGTATTACCGTGCCTATCTTGCAGCGCTTCCCGATGCACCCAACGCGGCAGAGGTTCGCGCC
This sequence comes from Geobacter sp., assembly GCA_016177775.1. Taxonomy (GTDB): domain Bacteria; phylum Desulfobacterota; class Desulfuromonadia; order Geobacterales; family Geobacteraceae; genus JACOUQ01. Next base: position 20,446 of record JACOUQ010000003.1, on the reverse strand, counting down.
GAAATCCGGAAGCTGGTTGCCGAGGCCGAAGCACGCTCGCTGCGAGAGTTCGATGAAGCGGAACGTCTGGCCGACATGCTCTCGGACACGCCACCCTCCGCCGGAGCAAAGAGCCTGCGTCAGGTTGCGCTGGAGAAAATGGCGGCGTACGCCTACATGGGAGGACTAACAGACCGGGGCGATGCGCTGGTTCGGAAGGCCACGGCTCTGCCAAGCGTAAACAACGCTACCGGGAAAAATGAGTACCCGGACAAGCGCGGCCTTTACTCAGCTGCTTATTCATGGGATGCCAAGCGCGTCGAAGACATTGTCGCAAGATTTGGCAACGAGTACACTAAAGACAGTATTTTCAATTATCGAATCTATGCACGGGGTAGAAGGGGAGATTGGGGCGATGTACGGAATATCGTGGATGGATACCCGTCAGGCCTTCTGTCCGATGAGGACTTCGATAACAAAAAATTCTGGATTAGACAGCCTGGTGCCTACGAGATACTGGAAATCATGCACGGTCTCAAGCTGGATGCGGCGAAGGAATTGTATGTAGGAACTCTGCTGTCTGATCTCCACGAACTTTTCTGGAATGGTCGGCCCGACATCGCACAAAGGCTTGCGCGTCGCGCCGTGGAGCACTACCGGAAGCTCAATCCGGGTGGCAGTAAGTATCCGCGCTGGGACTATACGAGTTACCTTATCCCGAATGCTTTGTTAGGCGATCGCAAAGCCATCACGCAGGAAATGGAGCGGTGGAAAGCTCCAAAGTTTGGCCATTTTATTCAAGACTCCATTATTGAAGTCGCCGCCTTGTATGCGGTCGCAAGCATGGCGCCGGCAGATGCGGAAGCGACAATCATGGATATGGTTCGATTGTGGGTTAACGCCCTATCCGCAGGAACAAACTTTCCCGAGACTAGCTGGCCGCAATTGTTTCCAGAGGCGTATTTCGCGCTTGCCATTGCAAAAGGAGATTCCAAGGGGGCGCTGAAATATTTAGAGCGGGGAGATGACCCGTCGAGCAACGAATATCAGGTGAGAATATGGCGGGCCTTGCGCTTTGCGGTTGCTACCGGCCGCACCCAGCTTGCGTTTGAACTGAGTAAAAAACTGCCCTGTGACTTGGACACTTTGTTTCATCTGAACAGGCTTGCCGCAAACCCTGGGGCCAGTGACTCCGTTCGAGAGCGCGTCAACCGTTATGCGGCGTCGATGAGCGGTGGATGGCGACCCGTCGGTGCGAACCATGCCAGAAAAGTATGGCTGCATCTCAGACATGCAATTGTACTGAACGACGAGAAACAATACGGGCTCTTACCGGTTGACGCCGAGAAGACTGCGAAGGATAAACCAGAACAGTTGCCGGCCCAGTTGGCCGCTCATGCCGTGGTTCTCTGGATGGGTGCTATGGCTGCGCGCCTGGAAGAATGATCTGCACAACACAGGAGACTGATAAATCATGAATATCCCATTACGAAAAAATAGTCATGCGGCATCCAACCGATATTCGTCCGCACAGGTTGTTGGACGTCCCTGGATAGGTTCTTTTGTCCTCGCGGTCTTGCTTGGCCTGTTTGTCATGGGGAGCGTGGAGGCCGCCCACGCCGTGGACATTCCGGCGTTGCCAGTGATTCATCCGGCGATTGCAGCCGCCAATCCGGCACTTGTAAAAAAGAGGGGCATACTTGTGACGGAACGTGATGCCCTGCGCACAAAAAGCAAACAGCAATATGATAGCTGCAGCGCGGTGGAAGAGGGAACACCGGCGGAAAAGGATTGCACCGAGCGGCTTGCCCAGCTCACAACGGAAGTCGCTCTCCATGTCAAAGACACGAACGACCTGGCGACGGCAATCTCGGCCGCCGTGGCTATCGAGCGCAAGCGCCTGGAGGCGCAAGAAAAGAGCTTGACGCAAGCGATCGCAAAAGATGTCACTGCGGTGCGCGGACTTGGTTTCGACCGTCGCGCCGAAGACTTCGAGGAATGGGAGAAGCTGGCCACGGACGCCAAGCGCGAATTCGAGCACAAGGTGAAGGCGGAGGCGACCAGCCTGTTCGCCTCCAATGTGGAGGACAGACTTCTCACTGGCTTTAAAAACCTCAACAAGGCGAAAGTAGAGGGGTGGATTGCAGTGCTGATGAAACAGGATCCTCCGCCAACTGAAATCATTGCTGTGCTCCGTGGCATGGCATCAGTCATTGAGAAAGATGGCGTGCGCCAGAAGCTCGCTGACGATGCAAAACACCTGGCGAAGCTCATCAAGAACGTGGCAAAGAGCTCGAAGGTGAGCGGCTGGACGGACGGGCTGCCTGTATTGCTCGATATCGTCTGCGACGGGGTTCCGGATCCGACGCTCGCGAAGCAGTGCAAGGCGTTCAAGGCAACCGCAAACGTCACAGTGGCGTCGCTTTACAATAATGCCGCGCGTCGAGTGGCGCTCAACGAGGTTGAGCGGCTTACAACCATGACGGAAAACCAGTTGCGGGCTCTTGCAAAAATTAATGAATTGATGGTGAAGCACGTCAAGGAACGCAACGAAGTGCGGGCGCGATTGAGGGAACTTGCGTAGGAAACATGTGCATATGGGATAGAGTACGCCAAAGGAGTAATCCACTATGAAAAACAGCCTGATCCGGATACCGGTTGGCGGTCTGTTACGCGCCGGGCTTTGCGCTGCCGCAGGTATTATTTGTTTTGCGTCCGCGCCTGCGATGGCGGGCGGTCATTACTCGGATGGAATTTGGATTCCAGACGGGGTATGCGTGGATTGTGGATCGACCACCAGTCCAGGCGGCGGCAACTCCGACCCTTCGCCGCACGATTGGGAGAAGGCCGAGCGAATCGCCAAAGCCAACGCTTTTAATGATGCAGGCATCTCCGCCTGGAATCGCGGCGAATGGGGCATTGCCGCCGAGCAATTTCAGCAGGCCTATGCGTGGAACCCTGATTCCAAAGTCATCTTCAATAATCTCATCAACGCCCGACACAAAGTTGGCCTTGCCGCGATGGAGAAAGGCGATTGGGAGCACGCCGCAAACACGTTCCAGAGTCTGCTCTATCACCAGCCTGATTCCCAGGAGTTCCAGCGCCTTGCGGCTGCTGCCGAGGAAAAGCGGCAAGCGCTGCGTGAGGCTTACAAGCTGGACCGTCAGGCAACCGCTGCGTGGGAGAGGGGTGATTATCGAGAGGCATTACGGCTTCTCCGCATGCTTCAGATACTGCGTGACGAGCCAGGTGTCAGAGACGATATTGCAAAGCTGGAAAAATACTTTGACGACCTGGCAAAAAAAGAGTTGGGAGACAATTACGACCAGCAAGCTGCCCGTGCGAAAGCCAACGGAGATTTCGAACTGGCGCTTGAACTTTACAAGCAGGCACTCGCAACTTATCCGAATCCTACTTCTAGATATCGCCAGTTCATTGCAGATTATGAAAAAGAGGTTCAGAAACAACAGAACAGGGCGGTAGTTGTAGAAGTCCAGTCGAGTGTCAACAAGATCGCGGCGGACCTGAAGAATTCGAAACCCGCGACCGATCTGGATTTCAACGATTTCGATACCACGGACGATGCTTTCGGCACCAAGAAGTCAAACCCTACACTCAACCACCGCGTGGCGCAAAAAAGAGGGGGCCGCGTAACCGATCCGGGTGCTCAGTTGAAGAAAGTCGAACACTATGGTCGCCAGGCCAAATCGCAAGGTAAAGGTGCGAGTAAGGAGATAGCGGGAGAGGGGTTCGACACGCCCGGAGAGGAACAGGGAACCCTGGTCTATCCGGATAAAAACAACCACCGGCAGCGGCCGCTGTCGGCGCTGGACAAGCAGATCCCCGATGGCGCGAAAGACGATCAACAGATCAAGGAGATGCAGATTTGGTACCGCTCGCTCGAGATCCAGAAGGCCGAGAAAGAGCGGAAGATTGCCGAGATCAAGAAACAGCAAAAGACCAGCAAGGATCCTTTACTGGCCAAGAAAATCGCCACACTTGCCAACGATGTAAAGCGATTGAAAGACAATCAGGGTCAGGCGATGGAAACGGTCAAAGCGCAGGTGGCAGTGATCAAGAAGCGGGTTTTGGACAAGGGGCTTGCATGGAATGAGACGCTGCCATCCGACACCCCAACATCCGACACCCCGACTACGATGAAATAAGGAGCAAGCAAATGGTTCACCCCGCCCCTGCCGCCGCATACCCTGGCCCGGTCTGGATCCCAAATAATTTCTGCAAACTGGTTTGCTTGATGCTTTTCGGGCTGCTGATCGTATCAGGCTCACCGGCACTTGCTGCAACTTCGTCATCCTTGCCGCCTGCCGCACAGGTGGCCGTGAACAAAGGCAAAAGTGCTGATCGGCAACATGACTACCTTGCCGCCATCGAGCATTTTCAGAAAGCTCTCCGCATAGCGCCGAATGCTCCCGAGGTGTTGTTCTATCTTGGCGTCGAAGAATCAAAAGTCTCGGGGCGCGAACTGCGTTCCGTCGCCTGGCTCGGGGCGTACCTATCGCTACGAGCCGATGGTCCCGGCGCAGCGAAGGTAAAAGACAACATCGGCAAGTTAAAGATCGCGCATCGGATAGCACTGTTGAACATACTCAAGGACGTGGAGAAGGCCGCCCAATTGGCGGAACGAAATGACAAGGGGCCGAGCTTGCGCGATGTTGCCCGCAAACTGGCCGAGATCGGTGACTTCACCTCGGCGCTGCAGATCGCAGCCAACCTGGCGGATCTCCCGGAGTCACAGGCCGAGGCCTACGGTTGGATTGCCCAAGTCCAGCTCGCGAATTCGGATATCGCCGGAGCCCTGAAGACCGCCAGTTTGAGTGCCGACGGCCAGCCCGCGAAGGATGACACGTTGCTTCGCATTGTCGGTTCGCAGATTGCGAGCGACCGGGTCGGTGCACTGGAGACCATCGCACGCATTCAGGATCCCAGGAACAAGGACCGAGCGAAGCGGGTCGTCTCTTATTTTCAAGCCAGGACCGACGACGTCCCAGGCGCGCTCAATACCGTCGAAGCCATCCAGGATGCGGATATCCAGGCCTCGGCGTGGAATGACATCTCCCACGTGCAAGTCGATGCCGGTGATCTTGCCGGTGCGCTCAACACGGCTATACTGATACCCGCGGTGTGGGACGGAAACGCTGTGCTACAGCACATCAGTATTACCCAGGCCAGAAAAGGCGACATCGACGGGGCTCTCAAGACCGCAGCCTTATACAATAATGGCGCCGAGTTGCCGTTACGCATCGCCAAGGTTCAGGCCGAAGGCGGCGACTTGGCCGGCGCACTCAATACCGTCGCTTTGATCGAGAAGGGTGAGAAGGATCACTACATCAGAGGCATGGTTCAGGTGGGGTTTGCCCGCTGGCAAATGACCCGAGGCATCGCCGGTGGCGTCCGGAAAACGCTAGCGTCGGCGCGCCAATCGGCCAAGCTGGTTACGGACGCCGGCCGCAAGGAGACGGTCCTGACCCAGATTGCTCTCATCCTGGCCGAGAGCGGCGACGTGGCCGGTGCCCTGGCCCTTGCCGGACAGATTGAATCCGCCTCTTGGAAGGTGAAGACCCAAAGCGAAATTGCCGTTGCCCAGGCCAAGCGCGGTGATGTCGCGGGCGCCCTCAAGACGGTTGACCTGATTAAATTCTCAGAGGACTGGGATAAGGGCGCCGTGCTCGTCCGTGTCGCAGAAATCCAGGCGAAGGCTGGTAAGTTCGCCGGGGCGCTGCGCACTGCTCGCTTGATCCATAGCACTTACAACAAGGCTTACGCCCTGCGCATCGTGGCAGAGTTGCAAGTCAAAAGGGGCGACGTGGCCGGGGCCCAGAAAACCGTCCGCTTGATTCAGGATGAAACCAGCCAGAATGAAGCGCAGAAGGTCGTTGATGCCGCCCGATTCAAGGCGGGCGACTTCGTGACCCTCTGGCGCCAAAGACTGGAGGACTCCAACCTCAACCACTACGGCGCCCTCAATACCGCGCCATTCCTGGACTTGCCAAGACACCTGCAATCCCTGCCGTCATCCGAAGACCCCAAGAAATACTTTGGGGCGCTCTATCGAACCTGCATAGACCTGATTGACGCGGAAAGAATAATCAACGAGCTGCTTGAGAAACAGGCACTGAAATGATCCCGATTGGCGACATAGATTACATCATCATGACAAACGCCCACGAGGATTCGTTTCTTTGGGAAGTGTTTGCTGAGTATGAGAAGGAGTATCCAGGCGTGTCAGCGCCCGAGGCTTTGTGCCATCTAAAGACACGACTGACTGAACTAGTTTTGGAGGGTAAGGCAGGAGTCTACAGCTTGGAGACGGGGCGTTGCTACGAATCGCCGGAAGAATATCGATACCTCGAAATATCTGAAGCTCTGGCCGTGATAAACGAAGATGGTAACTGGGATGTTCCCGCGGCCGATACAAAAGTACTGAATTGCCTTTATGCGCGAGACAACAACTATTTTGGTAATTACTACCCGGAAGCCATGAAGAGTGCGAAAAGGAGGAAGGTATGAGCATCAAGACGATTGTTGTAGCGTTTATCCTGGTTATCCCTTTGTCGGAAGCTATTGCCGATACAGATTGGTGCTACGAATATGCCCAGAGGAAAGATTATGACCGGGCGATTGAGGCATGCTCAAGTGACATCGATTCAGGGAAGTACGATGGAGGAGATTTAGCTGTTACCTACAACAACCGCGGCATTGCTTACAAGGGCAAAGGCGACTACGATCGGGCCATCTCCGACTGTACCAGGGCCATTGAGCTGGACCCGAAGTATGCCAAAGCCTACAACAACCGCGGCCTTGCCTATAAGGGCAAAGGCGACTACGATCGGGCCATCTCTGACTATACCAGGGCCATCGAGCTGGACCCGAAGTATGCCGACGCCTACATAAATCGCGGCAATGCTTACAATGGCAAAGGTGACTACGATCGGGCCATCTCTGACTATACCAGGGCCATTGAGCTGGACCCGAAGTATGCCAATGCCTACAACAACCGCGGCGTTGCTTACAAGGACAAAGGCGACTACGATCGGGCCATCGCTGACTGTACCAGGGCCATTGAGCTGGACCCGAAGTATGCTAAAGCCTACAACAACCGCGGCGTTGTTTATAAGGACAAAGGTGACTACGATCGGGCCATCTCTGACTATACCAGGGCCATCGAGCTGGACCCGAAGTATGCCAAAGCCTACAACAACCGCGGCCTTGTTTACAATGGCAAAGGTGACTACGATCGGGCCATCTCTGACTACCGCGCGGCACTGAAGCTAGACCCCAAGATGAAAGAGGCGAAAGACGGCCTGAAGCGCCTTGGTGCCGCGCCGTAGCGCTCGCAGAGCACGATATAACCCAAACGAAAGGGAAACAGATGAAATCAAAAATACGAGTACTAGGAATAAAGGTAGGTATTTGTCTCTTTGGGATTGTCCCAGTGGCGCATGCCGTGAATTTTGTGGATACGCCCGGCGCAGCCATGAAGGATCATGCGGTCGACGTGGACAGCATTCGAAAAGGTGATGACGGTCTCGTATATTTCACAGAGAAGAACCCTATGGGACTGTATGATAGAGCTGTCAATTGCCAAGAACGCATTTCATACACGCTCAGTTTTAAAGAACCGCAGAAATATCCGGACTGGAGATCCAAGGGACAAAAGATAGTTCCGCGCAGCTATGGCGCTCTTCTTGCAGACTTTGTCTGTTCACGAGCGTGTTAAATGGGCAGGAGGGCCTTAAAGGAAAAGCGCTTGATAAAAACAACCCTTACTTGTGGGAGCAGCGCCTATGAAAATGAATTCTAAATCCGCATCCACGCTGGCCTGGGCCGCGGCAGCCGCAACCTTCCTCGGCTTCATGATCATGTCGCCTGCGGGTCGGTTCATCTCTTTCCTTGTCGCGGTTGTTCTTGCGCTGGTCCCGACACTATTCGGTTCCAGGATGCTACGTGTTGTAGGCGGAGTGATACTGGCAATCTCTCTTGCACTCGCGTACCAAGGGTACTCGGCATTTGACAAGGAGATGGCGGATTACAGAAACCGCGTAAAAGCCCGGTCAGCGAAAGTTCCCGCGCAATCACCCGCGGATCAGCAGGAGAAAAAATGAGTCCGCGAATATATCAGGAGCTTCTGTCATGAAAATATTTGCGCTGTCGCTGATCTTCGCCTGTGCCATCGCGGGGCCCGCCCAGGCGCTGTCGGTTATACTTCCCCCGGACATTGACAACACCGACCTTCATAAAGCGGCCGAAGCATGCGACGTTGAAAAAGAGCGCGCCGTACTGGACGCAATCCCTGCAACTGAGAAAGCCAGGGAAATCAACCGGATCGACCGCGAGGGTTACACGCCACTCGCTTACGCGGCGCAAAAAGGCTGTATGGACGTCGTGACTCTGCTGGTCGAAGCGAACGCGGATGTGGACGCGACCTACGCTCGTATTGGATGGACGCCTTTGCTTCACGCCGCGCAGAGTCGGCATGCGGATGTCGTCGGGTATCTTCTGGCGCACGGCGCGGAAGTAAATCGGAAGACCGCTTCCGGCCTTACTCCATTGTCGGTGGCCCTCTCCGGCTCTCCCTTCAATCATGGCCACGAAGGCGACCGCAACAAGACGCTCCTGGTGCTTCTGGAAAACGGAGCCGACATAAATCTTGCGGCAACAAACCCTGACCATGAACAACAGCAGCTCAAAATTCGGTCCCTGGAGAAGGAACGCGAAAGGATGGCGGATGAAATCCGTCGTCTGCACGACGAAATCAGGCGTATCAACGAAACCCTCAACGACATCCGGTCGCGCATCGGAGACGGCCAAGTGCGGCCGTATTAAACCGTTGGGACAGAGAAAAAATGACCCCCAATAACAGCCAATACAGATTCCTTCCCGATAGAAATTATTTTCTCGAACTGCGACGTCCGTGGAAACTTGCGACCTTCGCTTCAGGGATGGCCTGGCTTCTATACGGGGCAGTGTGCTATGACATCTCTGATTGGGATATAGGAATCAGTCTGATAATGGGTGGGCTTACCTATCTGTGCGCTCCGTGGTCCGTGCATGTCATGTTCAATGCCGTCAGATCGAGGCCGCCGGGATGGCCTCTGCAGACTCTCGTTGCCTTGCTGCCGGCAATGTTTGCCGTGGACTGGGTATATTGGCTCTATCATACCGGTTTTGGCAACAGAATGCTCAGGTGGGAGAATTTCAAGGTGTCGTTTGCACTGTACTTTATCTGTGGAATTCTCTGGTACTACAGGGGCTCGCTGCGTGAATTTGCAGGAGAGGTAAGGGGGCTCGGATGAAACGGCAACCGGAGATCGAAATTTTCCTCCGTGGTTGCCCGATGGAGCGACTGCTCACTTGGATTGAAATGGTCATTGGTCCACTGGGAAAACCGGAAGAGGCTGGAGAAAGCATCATCTACCCTGGCCCAATCGGCCCGGTAATTGTCACTCCGGTCCAGGATGGTTTTGTGGGTGTATGGTTCAACACCTCCCGTAGCCCTTGGGAGACCGATGTTGACTGTGCCAGACAAGCGGCGCGAGAGTTGAAATGTACGGTCCGGTGTGACCCCGGACAACATTTTCCCGAAGTGCATCCGCTGTCTGATATCTTTTTGGAAATTACCGGGGAGACGGAACGATTAATCACCCTAGAGTAGTAACTTCTGGCGGGAAATTAGCTCCAATCAGGAAGCGAAAGCGAAGGGCGGACACGAAAGTCCGCCCTTTTTTAAGTCTTACCCGAGCCTTTTCCTCACCAGCGTTGCCGTGTGCTCCACATTGATTGAACTTCCCGCCGCCTCCAGCCCCCCCTCGATCTGCAACTTGCAGCCGGGGCAGTCGACTGCCACGGTGGTGACGCCGGTCGCCGCGATGTTGTCCAGCTTGTTCTTCAAGACTTCCTGCGATATCTCGGGATACTTTATGGAGTAGGAACCGCCGAATCCGCAACACTTGTCGCAGTCAGCCATCTCGGTGATCTCCACCCCCGCCAGCTCCCGCAGCACCTTCCTCGGCTCCTCGTAAACGCCACAGCCCCGCTTCAGGTGGCAGGCATCGTGATATGTCACGGTTTGCTTCACGCCTTTACCGGTCCCTGGTCCGTGGTCCCCGATCCCCCCCTTTCTGGCAGCCAGCTCCGAAAAATTGAACACCTTTTCCGCCAGCTTCGCGGCTTTCGCTTTATAAACCGGGTCTCCCTCCAAAAGCTTGGGGAAGTCATGCTTCAACGACATGGTGCAGGTTGGGCAGATGGTGACCACGTAGTCCGCATCTTCCTCCAGCAGCACATCGGTATTGATGCGCGCCATGTCCCGTGCAATGTCTATCTCCCCGGAATAGCGGGCCGGTATGCCGCAGCAGGTCTGCTTCTGTGGGAATACTACTTCATACCCCAGCTTCTCCAGGCTCTCCTTGGTATCCATGCACATCTCGGGATAGACGAAATCCGCAAGACAACCTGTGTAGAAGAGGACCTTCTCTCCGATTCCCGATTCCTTTAGGCCCGCTTGGGTCCGATTGCCGATTCCCGGCTTTTCAGCGACCAGGTCCCGGAACGGCTTCTCCGCGATGGGCGGCAGGGAGCGGTTGGCGGTTTCCTTGTTGAGGATCAGTGGCAGGTGGCGGATGCGGCCACCTTCGCCCTGGAATGGTTTCTGGGCCAGGTAGGCGGTGCGCAGCGCGGCGTGGAAGAGTTTGCGGTTCTTCATCATGGTTCCGAACAGGAATTTCTGACCCAGCGGCTTCCTGATCTTGTCCCTGAGGTCAACTATCAACCCCTCGATATCGATCTTCGAGGCGCAGACCTCGTTGCACTTCTTGCAGCCGATGCAGAGCTTGAGGATTTCTTCCGCCTTGTCGAAGCCGTGGAAGAAAGGGGTCAGCACCAGCCCGATTCCACCAACGTAGATGTGGCCGAAGACATGGCCCCCAACGATCTCGTATATCGGGCAGACATTTGCACAGGCACCGCACTTGACGCACTTGAGGGCTTCGGAGAAGTCGGGGTCGGCTGCCAGCTTGAGGCGCCCGTTGTCCAGTAGTACGATGTGCAGCTCGCGGCCGTTCCCGCCGGTAGGCCCCTTGATGAAGGAGACGTAGGAGGTGATCTTCTGACCGGTGGCGTTCTTGGGAAGGATGTTGATGACGTCCAGCGCCTCTGTGAGTGAGGGAACGATCTTTTCCACCCCGATGAGGGCGATGTGGGTGTTGGGGAGGGTGGTGACGAGCCGGTCGTTCCCTTCGTTTGTTATGATCCCGATTGTTCCGTTGTCCGCTAAGGCCACGTTGGCCCCGGACAGCCCCACTTGGCCGCTGAGGAAGCCGCTTCGCAGGGTCTCCCTGGCTACCTTGACCAGGTTCGGTATGTCCGGCGAACACTCTTTGCCAGTCTCCTTCGAGAAAAGTTCGGCGACTTCCTCCTTATTCTTGTGGATAGCGGGCATCACCATGTGGGAAGGGCGCTCGCCGGCCAGCTGGATGATCCACTCCCCCAGGTCAGTCTCCAGGCAGCGGATGCCGTACCTCTCCAGGTAGTGGTTGAGTTCGATCTCCTCCGAGGTCATGGCCTTGGATTTGACGAGGAAATCGGCCCCCCTCGACTGGATGATGCCGAGGATCGCCCTGTTGGCGTCCTCCGGGGTCGAGCAGACGTGGACCACTGCCCCGGCCTGTTCCGCGGATGACTTGAATCTTGTCACCAGGGCGGGGAGGTCTTTAAGCCCTTCCTTCTTGAATTCAGAAATGCGGCCACGCAGTGCCTCGAAATCTATCCCCTCGAATGCCTTTGCACGGGCCACCGGATAGGCGGTGGCGAAGTTCTTCAGCGCCTTGCGCAGGAAGGCGTTGTTAATTTTGTCCTTGATGATCTCTTTGCCCATCTTTCTATTCTCCTTCCAGAATTAGCACGTGGAGCTCTTTAGGCCCATGCACGCCGATGGTGAGGACCCGCTCGATATCCGCAGTACGGCTTGGCCCGGTGATGACGGACAGATAGCTGCTGCCGGACGATGAGAGGGTACGGGCAAGAATGTCATGGAGCGCGTAAAGGTCGGAAACTATGGTGGATGCCTTGAGAAACACCGCGTGTATCTGCGGCAGGGCCGTCGCGCTTCTCTCGGCCGGGTCGGTCAGGTCCAGGAGCAGGCTTCCGGTCTGGGCCGCTCCTGCCATGGCAAAGCTTATGCCGATGTCGGCCAGGTCAGTCCTGTCCGGTGGTGCGAATGTGAGGTCGTCGAGGAGGGCGTGAATGTTTCCGGGAAGAGCGGATGTCATCGCCATCTTTCCGGCCGCAAGCTCCTTCAGTGAGGCGATGGCTTCATCAAGGGTGGTACACAGTTTTACTGCCGCCCCCACGGCTTCCGCAGCAGCCTTAAATTGTTCGACCATATTCTCCTCCAAATATAAGTTGTCAAACCAATTACTAAATCAATCATATGAATTATAAAGCGTGATGTCAAGAGCATTTAAAAGGTAAAACATTTTTTTATTGACACGTAGACGAAAATTGGATATTTGGTAATACAAGTACTCGAAACTGGATTTTATTTACGCGAAAAAAAGGCGGCTACACAGAATGGAAGAGTTAAGGGATGTGGGGGTGGACCGCCTCTTCATCCGGATCAAGGAGGAAAGACATCCGAACCTGATCCACACAGCCATCAACGACGCTTTTCACGTGGTCGAAGCGATTTGCAGGAAGTTGGAGAAGTAGTTCATACGGCTTTCGGTAGTTAACAAAAGTTCAAAGGAGAGTAGCGTATGCCGTGGATTCAAAGTTACACCCCCGTAGCAGGAAGTCTCGGGATGTCGGCCCTGGTCGCAGCCATCCCACTCATTGTCATTGGTGTTTGTCTCGCCGGTCTCAAAATGAAGGCCCATAGGGCTGGCCTTCTCGCTGTCGCCTCGGCGCTCGCCATTGCCGTCGCCGTCTGGGGGATGCCGGCCAAGCTGGCCGGACTCGCCTTTACGCAGGGCGCGGCCTTCGGCCTCTTTCCGGTCTTCTACATCGTGGTCACGACTCTCTTTCTCTACAACATAACCGTCAAGGGGGGGCAGTTCGAGATCATCCGGGCATCGCTGGCAGGGGTGACCAACGACCGCCGTCTTCAGGCCCTGCTTATCGCCTTCTGCTTCGGCGCTTTCATCGAGGGTGCGGCAGGTTTTGGGACGCCGGTGGCCATTGCCGGTGCGACCCTGGTCGGTCTCGGTTTCCGTCCACTCTATGCTGCCGGGGTCTGTCTGGTGGCGAATACCGCGCCGGTCGCCTTCGGCGCCATCGGTATCCCGGTGGTTGCCCTGGCCGGAGTCATGGGCTACGGCGATGACGGGATGATGAAGCTCTCCACCATGGTCGGCCGTCAACTCCCCTTCATCTCCGTGATCATCCCGTTCTACGTGATTATGATCATGGTCGGCTGGAAAAAGACCATCGAGGTTCTCCCGGCCATCATCGTCTGCGGCGTTACCTTTGCCGTCTGCCAGTGGGCCACCGCCAGTTATCTCGGCCCCTATCTCCCCGACATCATCTCTTCACTGGCGGCCATGGTCGCCCTGGTCCTTCTGCTCCGCGTCTGGCATCCGAAAGAGATCTGGACCTTTGATCACGAACCGGAATCAGCAGGGAAGGAACAGCATCATTACACGGCCGGGGAAGTCTTCCGCGCCTGGGCGCCCTATCTCGCCCTCACCGTCATGGTTCTGCTCTGGGGCATCCCTTCCATCAAGACAGCTCTGGACAAGAGCAAGGTGGTCATCCCGGTCACCGGGCTTGACAATATGATTGTCAAGAAGGTCTCCAAGCCCGAGGATGGCCTGAAGAAAATAGCCAAGGTGAACGAGGAGATCGATAAGCAACTGGCCTTCCTATCCCCTGCCGATCCGAAGCAGGCCGAACTGGCTGCGAAATTGAAGGAGCTGAAAGGGCTTGAGGAAGCATTCCTGCCGGTTGAAACGGGTCTGGCGGGCACAGGCCCAGTCCTGACCGACGAGCGGCTCAAGGCATGCGACCTCGTTTCCAGGAATATGACCGAGACCAAGAAGCTCTGCGCTGAACTGGTCAAGACCAACGTAGTCCCCAAGGAGCAGTTCAAGCCCCTCGAAAAGGCGGTGGCCGACCAGCTGCCGATCAAGCTGGCCGCCAAGTACAATTTCAACTTCATGTCGGCCGCCGGCACCGCCATCCTCATCGCCGCCTTCTTCTCCGCCCTCATCTGCGGGGTCGGCTTAGGCGACACTTTCAGGATTCTGTGGAAAACCCTCTATGACATGCGCTATCCGGCGGTCACCGTTGCCTCGGTGCTCGGCCTCGCCTACGTCATGAACGCCGCCGGCATGACCAATTGCCTCGGCTTGGTCTTCACCAAGACCGGTCACTGGTTCCCGTTCATTGCCCCGTTCCTCGGCTGGCTAGGGGTCTTCCTGACCGGCTCCGATACCTCCAGCAATGTTCTGTTCGGAGGCCTGCAGAAGGCGACCGCCGAACAGCTCGGCCTCAACCCGATCCTGACCGGCGCGGCCAACACCAGTGGCGGCGTCATGGGCAAGATGATCTCCCCCCAGTCCTTGGCCGTCGCCTGCGCCGCCACCGGGATGGTGGGGGAGGAGGGGAGCCTGTTCCGCTTCACCCTGAAGCACTCCATCTTCCTGACCATAGTAGTAGGGACCATCGTCTACCTGCAGGCGTATGTGCTGCAGTGGATGATACCGTAATCCTCAATGCGAATCCTGTTGAGTTGCCGGATGAAGATTAATCAAAAAACACAAGGCGCAATTGGATTTGCAATTTGTATACGATTATGATAAGGCTAAAAAATCTTTATCATCACTAAAACGAGGTTGAGCATGAACATTCATGAGTATCAAGCAAAGGGGATACTGAGAAGTTTCGGAGTGCCGGTCCCCGACGGACATGTCTGCTACAACGGCGCCAGCGCCCGCGAGTGGGCCAAGCGGCTGGGTGAAGGCCCGTGGGTAGTCAAGGCCCAGATCCACGCCGGTGGCCGCGGCAAGGGGGGCGGGGTGAAACTGGCCCGGACCCCCGACGAGGTGCGCAATATCGCCCGGGACATGCTCGGCATGATTCTGCGCACTCACCAGACCGGCCCGGAAGGGAAGGTGGTCACGCGGGTCCTGGTGGAGAACGGCTGCAATATCGCCAGGGAGCTGTACGTCAGCCTGCTTGTTGACCGTTCCACCTCCAAGGTGACGGTGATGGCCTCCACCGAGGGGGGGATGGATATCGAGGAGGTGGCTGCCACCACACCGGAGAAGATCTTCCGGGAGGCGGTCGATCCGCTGGCCGGGCTCACCCCGTTCCAGTGCCGCAACCTGGCCTTCAGCCTGGGACTTGGCGGTAAGCTCCTCCCAAAGGCGGTCAGGATGTTCGAGGCTCTCTATGCCACCTTCATGGCCTGCGATTGCTCGCTGCTGGAGATCAACCCGCTGGTGGTGACCGCCGAGAACGATCTCCTGGCCCTGGACGCCAAGTTCGGCTTTGACGACAACGCCGTCTTCAGGCACCCCAAGATCGGCGACATGCGCGACTACGATGAAGAGGACCCCAACGAGGTGGAGGCCTCCCAGCACGACCTTTCCTACATCTCGCTTACAGGCAATATCGGATGTCTGGTAAATGGCGCCGGCCTTGCCATGGCCACCATGGACATTATCAAGCATTACGGCGGCGACCCGGCCAACTTCCTGGACGTTGGGGGCGGGGCAACCATCGAGCGAGTAACCGAGGCGTTCAAGATCATCCTCTCCGACAAGAATGTAAAGGGTATCCTGGTCAACATTTTCGGCGGCATCATGAAGTGCGACGTAATCGCCACCGGGGTCATCGAGGCGGCCCGGCAGGTCGGCATCCAGGTGCCGCTGGTGGTCCGTCTGGAGGGGACCAATGTAGCGCTGGGCAAGCAGCTCCTGGCCGAGAGCGGTCTGAACATCGTGGCCGCCGACGGTATGGCCGATGCGGCGCAGAAAATCGTCCAGGCCGTGAAAGGAGTCAACCAATGAGCATTCTGGTAAACAAGGACACCAAAGTCATCACCCAGGGGATCACCGGCGCCACCGGGCTCTTTCACGCCCAGGGCGCCCGCGACTACGGCACACAGATGGTTGGGGGGGTGACCCCCGGCAAGGGGGGAACCACCGTCGACGGCTTCCCGGTCTTCAATACGGTCCGTGAGGCGGTGGAGAAGACCGGGGCCACCGCCTCGGTCATCTATGTGCCGCCGCCGTTTGCCGCCGATTCCATCATGGAGGCGGTGGATGCTGGCATCGAGCTGGTTTGCTGCATAACTGAGGGGATACCTGTGCTGGACATGGTCAAGGTAAAGCAGTACATGGCCGGCAAGCGGACCCGTCTGATCG
The DNA here is from genome assembly GCA_016177775.1 of Geobacter sp. GTDB lineage: Bacteria > Desulfobacterota > Desulfuromonadia > Geobacterales > Geobacteraceae > JACOUQ01. The sequence continues at coordinate 4,082 of JACOUQ010000003.1, read as the reverse complement.
GTCCAAACTGCCCCGGCGTGATTACCCCCGGCGAGTGCAAGATCGGCATAATGCCCGGCTACATCCACAAACCGGGCAAAGTCGGGGTCGTTTCCCGCTCCGGCACCCTCACCTATGAGGCGGTCTGGCAGCTTACCGGCTACGGCCTCGGACAATCCACCTGCGTAGGCATCGGCGGCGACCCGGTCAACGGCACCAGCCACCTCGACTGCCTTAAAATGTTCGAGGAAGACCCTGACACCGAAGCCGTCATCATGATCGGTGAAATCGGAGGAAGCGCCGAAGAAGAGGCTGCATACTTCGTCAAAGAGCAGATGGCCAAGCCGGTGGCCGCTTACATCGCCGGTCGCACCGCCCCTCCAGGCAAAAGAATGGGCCATGCCGGCGCCATCATCTCCGGCGGCAAGGGTACGGCGGCGGAGAAGGTTGCGGTACTGGAGGAATGCGGCATCAGCGTTGCGGCGAGCCCCGCCGAGATGGCCCAGGCGCTGCTGAAGATATACAAGCCTTGAGCGGTACGGATGACCATGGCGTAGGAGCTTACCATGCCCAACCTGAAGGATAATCCGCGTTACAATGTGGTTTCCTTGCGGATAAGCGACGAAGAAATGGCTGAACTGGAAGAGGTCAAGCGCCGTACCCGGAAAAGTGTGTCAGATATCCTGAGGGATGCGCTGGAACTTTATTCGCTGCAATCAGGGTGCGTACAAAAGCTGGAGAGGTGCAGGTAAGGAATTTCGATCAGCAGGTCACCATATTCCGGATGTTTGGAATCAACTGGTTGTCAGATAGTTTGAAGGGCACATACTGCCATGTGTGCTCCTTTCGGAGCCGGGGGACGCCCCGGCTTTTTTTACACATAACGTGAATATCAGGAGATATATTATGTCGCGGAAACTTGTAACCATCGACGGCAACACCGCAGCCGCCCACGTGGCCCACGCCACGAACGAGGTGATCGCCATCTACCCGATCACTCCGTCGTCGGTCATGGGGGAGATCTCCGACGCCAAGAGCGCTGCCGGGGAGAAGAACATCTGGGGAACCATCCCCTCCGTTGCAGAAATGCAATCCGAAGGCGGAGCTGCCGGGGCCGTCCACGGCGCGCTTCAGGCACAGGCGCTCTCCATCTTCGGCGACCACTCCGACGTCATGTCCTGCCGCTCCACCGGCTTTGCCATGCTCTGCTCCAACAATGTCCAGGAGGTCATGGACTTCGCTCTCATCTCCCAGGCCGCCACACTGCGCAGCCGGGTGCCTTTCCTCCACTTCTTCGACGGCTTCCGCACCTCCCATGAGGTCCAGAAGGTCGAGGAACTGACCTACGATGACATGCGCGCCATGATCGACGACGACCTGGTGGCTGCCCACAAGGGCCGCGCACTCTCCCCGGACCGCCCGGTGATGCGCGGCACCGCCCAGAATCCGGACGTCTATTTCCAGGGGCGCGAGACCGTCAACCCATATTATCCTGCCTGCATCGAAATCGTCCAGGAAGAGATGGACAAGTTCGCCAAGCTCGCCGGCCGCAAGTACAACCTCGTCGATTACGTCGGCGCACCCGATGCCGAGCGCGTCATCGTCGTCATGGGCTCCGCCGTTGACACGATTGAAGAAACCATCGAGAACCTGGTCGCCAAGGGAGAGAAAGTCGGCGTGGTCAAGATCCGCCTGTACCGGCCGTTCCCGCTGGACGCCTTTGCTGCTGCGCTCCCCGCTTCGGTAAAGAAGATCGCCGTCCTCGACAGGACCAAGGAGCCCGGCTCCATCGGCGAGCCCCTCTACCTCGACGTGCGCACCGCCATCGGCGAAGCAATGGCCGACGGGAAGGTCCCCTTCACCATTTATCCCGCCATCGTCGGCGGCCGCTACGGCCTCGGCTCCAAGGAGTTCACACCGGCCATGGTGAAGGCGGTCTTCGACAACCTGAAGGACGACCGCCCGAAGAACCACTTCGTAGTCGGGATCACCGAGGACGTCACCAACTGCAGCCTCCCCCTCGATGCCGCATACAAAAACCCCGCCGAGGGGATCTACTCCGCCATGTTCTACGGCCTCGGCTCCGACGGCACCGTAGGCGCCAACAAGAACTCCATCAAGATCATCGGCGAGCGGACCGACAACAACGCCCAGGCCTACTTCGTCTATGACTCTAAGAAGGCGGGGAGCATCACCACCTCGCACCTGCGCTTCGGCAAGAAGGCCATCCGCTCCCCTTACCTGATCGACCAGGCCGACTTCGTCGCCTGCCACAACTTCTCGTTCCTGGAGAAGTACGACATGCTCGGGAAGGCAAAGGACGGGGCGACCTTCCTCCTCTGCTCCCCGTTCGACAAGAACGAGATATGGGACAGCATGCCGGTGGAGGTGCAGAAGCAGATCCTCGCCAAGAAACTCAAGTTCTACGTGATCAACGCCATCAAGCTGGCCGAGGAACTGGGTCTTGGCGCCCGCATCAACGTCATCATGCAGACCGCCTTCTTCAAGATCTCCGGCATCATCCCGCTGGAAACCGCCATCGACTCCATCAAGGACGCCATCAAGAAGACCTATGGCAAGGCTGGCGAGAAGGTCGTGGAGATGAACTACAAGTCGGTGGACACCGCCCTTGAGAACATACACGAGGTCACGGTGCCGGCCGCGGCTACCAGCGCCCTCAAAAAGCCGCCCGTTGTCTCCGCCGACGCCCCGGCATTCGTCCAGGACGTGACCGCCACCATCATCGCCGGCAATGGCGACGACGTGCCGGTTTCCAAGATGCCGGCCGACGGCACCTTCATCACCGCCACCTCCCGCTACGAGAAGCGCAACATCGCCGTCGACATCCCGGTATGGGACGAGAAGATCTGCATCCAGTGCGGCATCTGCTCCTTCGTCTGCCCGCACTCCACCATCAGGATGAAGATCTACGACCCGGCCAGCCTCTCCGGCGCACCCGCCACCTTCAAATCGGTGGACGCCACCGGCAAGGATTTCAGCGGCAACAAGTTCACCCTCCAGGTCGCCCCCGAGGACTGCACCGGCTGCGGCGCCTGCGTTCACAACTGTCCGGCCAAGTCCAAGGAAGACCCGAACCACAAGGCAATCAACATGGCATTCCAGACGCCGCTGCGCGAGAGCGAGGCGGCCAACTGGAAGTTCTTCCTCGACATCCCCGACACCGATCCGAAACTGATCAAGCGGGACACCCTGAAGGGGAGCCAGCTCATCCCCTCCATGTTCGAGTTCTCCGGCGCCTGCGCCGGCTGCGGCGAGACCCCGTACCTCCAGCTCCTCTCCCAGCTCTTCGGCGACCGTGCTCTCATTGCCAACGCAACCGGCTGTACCTCCATCTACGGCGGAAATCTCCCGACCACACCTTGGGCGACCAGGAAAGACGGCCGCGGCCCGGCATGGTCCAACTCGCTGTTCGAGGACAATGCCGAGTTCGGCTTCGGCATGCGGCTCACCGTCGACAAGTTCAGCGAGCAGGCCCTTGAGATCCTCACCGACCTCATGGGTTGCGGCTGCAAGGTGTGCGAGGAGATGAAGGGGCTCATGGCCGAAATCAAGGACGCCGACCAGTCCACGCAGGAAGGGATCGAACTTCAGCGGGAGCGCGTTGAGAAGCTGAAGAAGGGGCTCCCGTCCTGCACGGAGCCTGCCGCCAAGCGGCTCATCACCCTGGCCGATTACCTCGTGAAGAAGTCGGTCTGGTGTGTCGGCGGCGATGGCTGGGCCTATGATATCGGCTACGGCGGCCTTGACCACGTCATCGCTTCCGGCAAAAACATCAACCTCCTGGTCCTCGACACCGAGGTTTACTCCAACACCGGCGGCCAGGCCTCCAAGTCCACCCCGCTCGGCGCCGTAGCCCAATTCGCCGCAGGCGGGAAAGGGATGCCGAAGAAGGACCTGGGCATGATCGCCATGGCTTACGGCACCGTGTTCGTTGCACGCGTTTCCCTGGGCAACCCCGCCCAGTGCATCAAGGCGTTCCTGGAAGCCGAAGCATTCGACGGCCCGTCCCTCATCATCGCCTATGCCCATTGCATCGCCCACGGCATAGACATGACCACCGCCGTGGACGAGCAGAAAAAGGC